>NZ_BMRE01000001.1 GCF_014648475.1 Lentzea flava
TTGACCTGCGTGGATGCATGAGAGCGAGTCTGGCTGAACAGACGCTCGCAGACCTCGAAGGCATGGACAGCTACGTCTACAGCGCCGAGTTCAACCCCGGCGGCACCGTGCTCGCCGTCGCGGGCGTCGACAGCGTCGTGGTCCTCTGGGACGTCACGGACCCGGCCGCCCCCGCGCGCATCGGGCAGCCGATCAGCGGCCCGGCCGGGCGGATCTTCGAGCTCGCCTTCCACCCGCGCGGAAACCTGCTGGCGGCCAGCGTCATCGACGGTTCGACGTGGCTGTGGAACATCTCCGATCCGACGCGCCCCGTCCGCGTCGCGGTCCTGTCGGCAGGCACCTCACCGCTCAACACCGTCGCGTTCCACCCGTCCGGCGACGTCCTCGTCACCGGTGGAGGCGACAGGAGACTGCGTTTGTCGCGCACCGACGAGAACGCGGGCATCGCCGCCATCTGCGCCGGCGTCGGCGACCCGATCACCGAGCACGAATGGCGCACCTACCTGCCCGATGTCCCTTACACGCCACCATGTCCACCTGCCTGACCTGGTGTTTGTCCAAGACCCGCGTTGTCCGCCCCTGGGGTTGTCCGGACGATTTGGAGGCTCCGGGACAACCCTTCCGCACGTAGACATGGCTGGGGCGAACGCTGGTTCGCCCGAGTCGGCGAGAGGGGATTCCTGGCAATGCGGAAACTTGTGATGTCCAGCGGCGCGGCGTCGGCGAGGCTGCTCGTCGGCATGCCGACCTCCGCCGCCGAGGTCGGTGTCGCGGCCTGCACCGCCGCGCTGCCGGGATCGGCGATCGACGACGGCAACCCCCGCCACTACGCGGGCCCGGTGAAGCAGCAGGTCCGCTGCGCCTGATGCGGCCGGGGGCGAACCGGTCCGTCGAGGGGTCGGACCGGCTCGCCCCCGGCAGGCACCCGTCACCGCACTCCCGGTGGCCTCGTCTGCACCAGCCCGTTGATGTGCGCGTACGCGACGGCGTGCACCCGATCCCGCAACCCGAGTTTGGCCAGCACCCGCGAGACGTGGGTCTTCACCGTCTCGTCGCCCACGTGCAGCTGCGCGGCGATCTCCGCGTTGCTGTAGGCCGCCGCGACCAGCTGCAGCACCTCGCGTTCGCGGACGGTCAGCAGGTCGAGCTCCGGTGGCGTCGGGGGAGGGGCGAGGCTCACGGCGAACCGCGCGATGAGGCGCTGGGTGACGGACGGGTCGATCAGCGCGTCGCCTCGCGCGGCCACGCGGAGCGCGGAGATCAGTTCCTCCGGTGGCAGGGACTTCAGCAGGAAGCCGCTCGCACCGGCGTTGAGGGCGCGGTAGACGTACTCGTCGGTGTCGTAGGTCGTGAGCAGCAGGACCTTGGTGCGGTTGGCGGGGTCGGCGAGGATCATCTCGGTCGCGGCCAGGCCGTCCAGCTTGGGCATGCGGATGTCGAGCACGGCGACGTCCGGGCGCAGTCTGGCCACCTCGGCGACGGCCGCCCTGCCGTCGGCGACCTCGGCCACGCACTCCAGGTCGGGCTGCGTGTCGAAGATCGCGCGCATGCCGGACCGCAGCATCGCGTGGTCGTCGGCGAGCAGCACCGTCAGGGTCATGAAACCTCCAGGGGGAACGTGACGATCGTGCGCCAGGTGCGGCCGTCCGGGTCGAGACCGGAGCGGGTCGTGCCGGCGAACATGCCCGCGCGGTTGCGGATGCCGACCAGGCCGCGCCGCACGGAACCGGAGTGGCCGTTGCCGGATCCCGTGGCGTTCGACGAGGTGATCGTGAGCGAGTCCGGCGCGTACTCCAGCGTCACCGTGACACCCGACGAATCGCCGTGCCGCAGGGCGTTGGTCAGCATTTCCTGGATGATCCGGTAGACCGTGATGTCCAACGACTCCGGCAGGTCGCGTTGCCGGCCGCGGACCTCCAGGCGCGCCGGTGTGCCCGCCGCGCGCACTCCGTCGAGCAGCTCGTCGAGATCGCCCAGGCCCGGTTGCCGCGCGCCGGGGGACCCGTCGCCGTGCAGGAGGTCGAGCAGGTGCCGCAGGTCCACCATGGCCGCTCGGCTGGAGGTCTCGACCGAACGCAACGACGTCGCGAGGCTGGTGTTGCCGTCGGGCAGGCCGAGGCGGGCGGCGCCGGCGTGCAGGCCGATGGCGCTCACGTGGTGGACGATCACGTCGTGCAGGTCGCGGGCGATCGCGCTGCGTTCCTCGGTGACCGCCTTGGCGACCGCGGCCTTCGCGTCCGCCTGCTCCATCGCCGAGCGCTTCTCCAGCTCGGCGAGGTACGCGCGGCGAGCGGTGGTGTAGCGGCCGACGAGCCACGGCAGCACCGCGATCTTCGCCACCACGAGCAGCGCGCGCACCGGGTCGCCGCCCAGCACGATCGAGCAGGTGAACCCGCTCGCCGCGAGCACACCGAGCGAGGCGTACGCGGGTGCGCCGCGCAGCCAGGCGCCGGCGCGGTAGCCCGCGATCAGCAGACCCGCCTCGTTGGCGTGGACCCGCCCGCCCACGGCGAAGAGCAGGATCAGCGGGACCGCCGCCTGGGCCACCGCGACCCAGCCGGACAGCTTGGCGGGACCGGCCAGCATCGCGTTCACGGCCAGCGTCATCGCGAGCACGACGGCGGTCTGCCACGGCGGGCAGTTCGAGAACAGGACAAATCCGCCGTCCGCGACCATGCACGTGGCCGCGACCAGCCACGACTGGCTCTTCAGTGACAGCTTGATCGGATACATCGCCCCGGATCCTGCCGCATCCCGACCCTGAGTTCGTCCTGCTTCGCAGGGGTCGGAGGTCCCCCGCGCGGGGGACCCGGTTTCCGCCGCCGCAGTGACGCCTTCCACCGGTCATGATCGCTACGTTCGACCGCGATGAAGCGAACTGCTGCGATCTTGCTGTTCACGCTGGGGGCGATCCTGGGGATCACGGCTCCCGCGCCGGCCGACGGCGTCCAGGCAGGCGGCGACGTCCACGTCGCGCAGACGCTCGGCGACCGCGACCTGACGGTGATCATCCGGCGGGTCGCGGAGGTGCCGGGCCCCGTGCACGTCGACGTGGTGACGCACGCCGGTTCGCCACCGGGGGAGATCACGCTGACCGCGCGCGCCGCCGGTGCCGGGACGAGCACCGCGAAGGTGGTTCTCGGTGCCACGCCCGGCTTCTACTCCGGTGTCGTGCGGGTCGACCGGCCCGGTCCCTGGGAGCTCGCGGTCGACGAGGCGACAATCCCGTTCGTCGTGCCCGCGCTCGTGTCGTCGCCGTGGGAGAACGCCACCTACGGCGGGTTCATCGCGGCGGGCGTCTTGTTGTTCGTGGCACTCCTGCTGGCCGTGTTCGGGAAACCCGGTCTCGCCATCGTTCCCAGCGCGGGCATGATCGCCGCGATCGCCGTCGGGGTCACGGCGGCGTTGCTGTCGCCGAGCATTCCGCCCGTCGCGGCTCCTGGCACCCAGCTCGACCCGACGTACGACAACGTCAACGACCCCTACCAGCGCACGTCCACAACGGACTTCTCCAGGCCGCCGGTGAACCTCGTGCCCGCGGTGAAGGGCGGTGACCTCGTGCTGAACCTGACCGACGGGTCGTCGGGCCGCCCGGTCGACGACCTGCTGGTGCACGACAGCGCGTTCGTCCACCTCGTCGTGGTGTCCCCGGCGGGACATCTCCGCCACCTGCACCCGATCCGCACGGCGCCGGGCGAGTACCGCGCCCGTCTCCGCGACGCGGAACAGGGCACGCACGCCATCGCGGCGGAGATCGCACGGCGCGGCGGGGGAGTGCAGCTGCTGCGGTCGAGCGTGGAGGTCTCCGGCACCGCGACGGCGCAGGCGAACGACGGAAGAGCCGCCCTGGCAACGGAAATCCGGGAAGCGGGCAGGCCGAGCACGATCAGGGCAGACTTCGGCGAGCGGGATCTGCAGCCGTGGCTCGGCATGCTCGGCCACATGATCGTCGTCGGCCCGATCTCCGGCAACGCGGTGAACGCACCGATCTTGGCGCACGTGCACTCGATGATCCCACCGACACCGGGCCTGCCCGACAAGCCCGACGAGAGCGTCGCCGCGTACGGGCCGGACGTGCCGTTCACCTACTCGTTCCCGTTGCCCGGCAAGTACCTCGTGTGGGTTCAGGCCGAACGGGACTACTCGATCGTGACGGTGCCCGCCGTCGTCGACGTTCCCGCGCCGAAGGGGGTCTCCGAGAAGTGAAGCGTTCCGCACTGGTCGCCCTGGCCGCGGTGATCGCGGTCGCGGGCGCGCTGTTCGTGCTGTGGCCACGCGGCGTCGAGGCGCAGCCGCACCTCGCCGAGAGCGGGCAGCTCCGGTTCGTGCTCACCCCGGCGAGCACGAGGAGCGGCGTCAACTCGTTCGACCTGCGGATCACCGACCGTGCGGGAAATCCCGCCCAGGGCGACGAGGTCGTCGTTGAACCGGCGATGCCGCAGATGGGTCACGCGATCGCCCCGATCACCGCGGGGCCGTCGGAGCCAGGTCACTACCGGGTCGGCGACGTCGGCCTGTTCATGGCCGGGCAATGGGAAATCACCGTGTCACTCAACGCGGAGCGGGTGGTCATCCCGCTGCTGCTCACCTGAAGGGGGAGGATCACCAGTGGACATCACGGCGGTGGCACCGTCGACGAGGACCGTCCCGAAAGGACTGGTCCCGGCGGGTCTGGTGCTCGGCGGCACCTTGCTCTCGCTCGTCGGCCTGACGTGGGACATCCAGTGGCACTCCGACGTCGGTCCGGACACGTTCTTCACGCTGCCGCACCTGTTCCTGTACGCGGGTAGCGCGGTCTCCGGCCTCGCGAGCCTCGTGGTCGTGCTGATGACGACCGCGGACACCAAGCGCGCCAAGGACGTCGACCCGATCGTCGGCGGCCGCGCGGTCGGTGTCTTCGGCCGCACGTTCGCCGCGCCCGTCGGCTACCTGATCTCCGGCACCGGTGCGGCCCTGTTCCTGGTGTACGGCCTGTGGGACCAGTGGTGGCACGGCCTGTACGGCTTCGACGCGGTGATCGACTCACCGCCGCACATCGGGCTGCTGCTGTCGATCTCGATCACGATGGTCGGCGCGGTCATGGTCTTCGCGGTCGCGCGGGAGCAGCGCTGGGGTGTCTACGGCGTGATCGCGGCGTCCGCGGCCCTGCTGGTGTTCAGCATGGTGACGTCGCTCGGCCTGCGCGCCGTGCCCGCCGCGTTCGCGAACCCGGTCTCCGTGGGCACCGCGTTCTTCTCGGTGATGATCCTGTTCACGGCCGCTCACGCGCTGAACCGGCGGGGCGGTGCGCTCGCCGTCGGCGTGTCGGTCGCGGTGCTGCAGGCCGTGTTCTGGTGGTTCTCGCCGTGGGCCGCGAAGGTCTACGCGGACGCGACGGGCCTGCCGTTGCGCGACTACGCCGACGGCATCCCCGGCCTGCCCAACATGATCCCGATGTGCCTGGTCTTCGTCGCGGTGGCGGTCGAGCTGCTGCACAGGCTGCCGGTGTGGATCCCCGGCGCGGTCGGCGGTGCGGTCATCGCGGCGCTGGTGCCGGTCCAGCGCGTCCTCGTGCACGGAGGCTCGTTCCCGGTCAACGCCCGTTACCTCACCACCATCGTCCTCGCCGCCGCGTTCGGGGCCCTCGCCGCGATGCTCGGCCGTCGGTTCGGGCACATGCTGCGCCACCTCGCACCGGCAAAGGAGAACAGCCATGCGTAAGACACTGCTGGGACTGCTGGGCACCGCCGCGCTGCTGCTCGGTCTCGCCGCCCCGGCGCTGGCCTACGAGCCGGTGAACATCGTCCACACCGAGAAAGTGCAGGCGGGACCGTACAACCTGACCGTTGGCTTCAGCACGTGGCCCGTCAAAGCCATGCAGTCGCTGGACTTCACGTTCGCGCCCGAGGACGGCATCGCGGACAAGAAGGGCAAGCTGACCATGTTCTACGGTCAGGAGGAGGTCGACGACAGCCCGCTGGCACGTCATCCGCGCAAGCGGGAGGTGTGGGGCCTGGACATCCACGCCATGCCCGCCCAGGGGACGTGGACCTTCCGGTTCGACATCGACGGCCCCGCCGGTCCGGCGACCGGTGAGCTGAAGAACCTCCAGGTGATGGATCAGCCAGGTCCGCCGATGGGACTGTCCTGGGCCATCAGCACGATCCCGCTGTTCGGCCTGATCGCGTTCATCGTCATCGCGTGGAGGCGGACCCGTCCCGCAAATAGGTGAGCGTCGCGAGCACCCGCCGGTTGCGGTCTTCCCCTGGCGTGAAGCCGAGTTTGGTGAAGATGTTGCCGATGTGCTTGTTCACCGCCGCCTCGGACACGACGAGGTGCTCGGCGATCCCTGCGTTGGAGTACCCCTCCGCCACCAGGCCGAGCACCTCGCGTTCCCGGTTCGACAGCGCCGCCAGCGGGGTGCTGCGCTTCACCAGCTTCCGCACCACCTCCGGGTCGACGACGGTCTCGCCCGCCGCGACCCGGTGCAGCACGGCGACGAACTCCCGCACGTCGCCGACCCGGTCCTTCAACAGGTAGCCGACACCGGTGCCGTCGCCGGAGTCCAGCAGGTCCGAGGCGTAACTGGTCTCCACGAACTGGCTCAGCACCACCACCCGCAGCTCCGGCCGCGTCTGCCGCAGCCGCACGGTCGCCCGCAGTCCCTCGTCGGAGAACCCCGGCGGCATCCTGATGTCGGTGACGACGAGCTCGGGCTCGTGCCGCTCCACCGCCGCGATCAGCGCCTCCGCGTCCCCGACGGCCGCCACCACCTCGAACCCGAACCGGCCGAGCAGCGCCGCGAGCCCCTCCCGCAGCAACGCGCCGTCCTCGGCGAGAACCGTCCTGATCACCTGCACGGGAACTCCGCTCGTACCGTGGTGGGCCCGCCGACCGGGCTGGACAGGGACAACGTGCCGCCGATGGCCGCCGCGCGGTCGGCGAGCCCGGTCAGCCCGCTGCCGCGCGCCGCGTCCGCGCCACCCCGACCGTTGTCGGTGACCTCGACGACGAGCACGTCGCCGCTTCTCCTGGCGCTGACGTGGATCTCGGTGGCCTCTCCGTGCTTGCCCGCGTTGGTCAGCGCCTCGGCGACCACGAAGTACGCGGCGCCCTCGACGACACTCGACGGCCGCTCCGCGATGGCGCACTCGACGGTCACCGGCGTCGCCGACCGGTCCGCGAGTTCCCGCAACGCCGCCGGCAAGCCCAGATCCGACAACGCCTGTGGGTGAATCCCGTGGATGAACTCCCGCAGCTCCGTCAGCAACTGCTTGGCCTGCTCGTGCGCGCTGGCCACGGACTCGGCGCCGGGGGAGTCCGGCGGCACCTCCAGCTTTGCGAGCCCCAGCTGCAGGATGAGGCTGACCAGCCGCTGCTGAGCGCCGTCGTGCAGGTCCCGCTCGATCCGCCGCCGTTCCGCCTCGAACGCGGTGACCAGCCGTTCCCGCGACCGCGAGACCTCGACCAGCTCGGCCCGCAGCCGACGGCCCGGCCCGAGCAGCGCTCTGGCCGCGGTGGCCTGCGCCCCCGCCAGTCCCGCGGCGAGGTACAGAACGACCGGCACCAGCACAAGGCCCAGCAGCGCGTACGGCAGCGCCTCGGCCGTGGTGCTCGCTTGTCCGACGCCCAGCGCGAGAGACCTGCCGGGAGCGACGACCAGCGGGCTGATGATCAGCGACAGGACCATCACCGCGGTGACGGCGAGAACCGCACTCGGCAGCGCCGCCACGGCCACCACGACGAGATGGGCGAACTCGCGCCAGGCCGTGGGCTCGCCGTACCACCGCCACCACCGCGTCCGCTCGGGCGCGGGCACCCGGCCGGCGTGCACCAGCCGCAGACGCACCCGCTCCACGTGCGCGATCGGCAGCGCCACCAGCGGGCCCGCGGCCACGACCACCAGTCCCGCCAGGCCGAGCCCGACGACCTCGCCGAGCGTGATCGGTTCCGGTCCGACAAGCCTGACGACCAGCCACGCCCACGGCAGGCACAGCACGGCGAGCGGGACGCCCGCCAGGACCGACACCACCGGCGTGCTCAGCACGTACGACAGTCCGCGCCACGGCCACCACGTCAGGAGGAACCGGCGTTGCCCGGCCGATTCCCAGATGGTGCTCACCCCCACGCCGACCACCGTAGTGCCTGCCGATCGGGGTAGAGGTTTCTCCACCTCAAGTTCGGACGTTTCGAACAGTGACGACGGCGCAGCGCACGCGGTTGGCTGATCCCGCCATGAACACAGCACATCCAGCCGTGCAACTGCACCAGGTCACCCGCGTCCACGGTTCGAAGAACACCGGCGTGGCCGCACTCGACAACGTCAGCCTCACTTGCCCACCGGGCACCTGGACCGCGGTGATGGGCCCGTCGGGCTCCGGCAAGTCCACCCTGCTGCACTGCGCGGCGGGCCTGGACCAGGTCACCAGCGGCCGCGTCCTGCTGGCGGGCCACGACATCACCGCCGCACCCGACAACGTCCTCACCGCGATGCGCCGCCGCACGATCGGCTTCGTGTTCCAGACGTTCAACCTGATCAGCTCGCTCACCGCCGAGCAGAACGTCGCGTTCCCCGCGAAGCTGGCCGGTCTGCGAGTGTCCAAAAGGGACGTTCGGGCCGTGCTGGCCGTTGTCGGGCTGGCCGACCGGGCGACGCACCGCCCCAAGGAGCTCTCCGGCGGCCAGCAGCAACGCGTGGCCATCGCCCGCGCCATGATCACCCGGCCTGCCGTCCTCTTCGCCGACGAACCCACCGGCGCCCTCGACTCCGCCTCCGCGAAGACCGTTCTCGCGCTGTTGCGCGACATGGTGCGGACCGCGGGGCAGACCATCCTCATGGTCACCCACGACCCCGCCGTCGCGGCCAGCGCCGACACGGTGATCTTCCTGGCGGACGGTCGCGTCGTCGACCGGCTGACCGGGCCCACCACCCACGACGTGGCCGAGCGCCTGGCCGGGCTGGAGAGCTGACCTTTGTTCCAGATGTCCTTCAGCACCTTCCGCGAACGCTGGGAGCTCTTCGCGGGAGCCGTTCTCAGCGTGGCCGTCGGCGTCGCGCTCCTGCAGGCCTCGATGCTGGTGCTGGCCGCCACCGGAAACCCGCAGATCCCTCCCGGCCTGTCCCGCCAGGAGCAGGACGAGATCCGCGAGGGCTTCGTGGGTGCCGCGACCGTGATGGGCATGACGGCCTTCCTCGCCATGTTCCTGGCGGTCTTCATCGTCAGCTCGACGTTCGGGTTCACCGTCGCCCAGCGCCGCCGCGACCTCGCGCTCCTGCGTCTCACCGGAGGCAGCCGTGCCCAGCTGCGTGCGCTGCTGCTGTCCGAGTCCCTGCTGCTGGGCGTCGTCGGATCCGTCCTGGGCGTGCCGTTCGGGGTGGTCGCGCAACACGTCCAGACCTGGCTGCTGATCGAGATCGGTCTGCTGCCGGACGGCTTCACCGCGCCCTGGCGGGGGTGGGCCGCGATCACCGCCGGTGTGCTCGGGGTAGGGGTGGCACTGACCGGGGTGTTCACCGCCTCGCTGCGGGCGGCGCGGATCCGGCCGCTGGAAGCGTTGCGGGAGACGGGAAAGGCCGCCAGGGTGATGAACACCTCGCGGTGGTTGTTCGGCCTGTCGGCCGCCGCGTGCACCGTCGCCATGGTGGTGTGGGCTCAGGGCACGAACCTGATCGGCGCGTTGATGGCGGCGCTCGGCATCTCGATGTGCGGTGCGGTCGCGATGAGCTTGCTGAGCCCCCTGGTGGTGCCGTTGACGGCCTGGCTGTTGCCCAGCGGCCTCGTGCGGGCGAACCTGCGGGAGGGGGTGCGGCGCAGCGCCGCCACCGCGTCTCCGCTGATCGTCCTGGTGTCGCTGCTGCTGGGGCTGTCCGGCACGTTCGGCTCGCTGGCCGCCGCGGGTGGCGAGGAGGCGAAGCGGTCCGTGAACGCCCAGCTGGTGGTGACGTCCACGGGTGAGGAGGCGGAACGCCTGCCCGCGGTGGAGGGGGTCGCCGTCGCCTCCCGGCAGAACGCGGTGGACATCACGATCACGGCGGAGCAGCCGGACGAAGGCCCGACGAGGTACTACAGCGGGATCGTCGCGGTGGACCCGGCCGACTACGCCCGCACCCACCACCTGCCTCCGTCAGCGGGAAACCTGGCGGCGCTGACCGGCACCACGGTCTTCACCGGCCCTGCCAGGCACGGTGACGGGATCATCCCGGGGCAGGTGCTCGCCGCCGACGCCGGTGGGCAGCCGTTGCAGCTCACCGTGGTCGGCGGCTTGCCGGAGACCCTCGAAGCGGGCGACAGCTTCCTCCTCCCGCGCGCGGCCCTGCCCCGGCACGTGTGGTCCGCTGCGCCGACCGAGACCGTCGTCCAGGTGGTGCCCGGCCAGAACCCGGCCGACGTGGCCGACCGGATCAGGCGGCAGGGCTTCGGCGAGATCAGGACGGTGCCGGAGTGGGCGGCGGCCCGCGCGCGGCAGACCCAGGACGGCAATGTCGAGATCCTGACCGTCCTGATGGGCCTGGCCGGTCTCTACGCGCTGATGGCTGTGGTGAACGCGGCGGTGATCGCGGGAGCGGAACGCCGCCGCGAGTTCGCCGTCGCCAGGGTGACCGGCCTGACCCGCCGGCAGGTGATCGGATCCGCTGTGGCCGAGGCAATCGCGGTGGCGCTCATCGGGGTCGTGCTCGGCTGCGTGGTGGCCGGTGCGGGCCTGGCGGGCATCGGTGGTGCCGTGCGGAAGGCGATCGGTGTGACCGTGGTGGACGTCCCCTGGGCACTTCTCGCGATCGTCGTCGTCGGCTCGGTGGCGGTCGTGGCGACGACGACCGGGATCACCGCCGCCGTGACGACGAGGCAACGGCCCGTCGCGCTGGTCACGGCCGGGGAGTGAGCCAGACTTTATCCAACTTTTCTGCTCAACAGTCAACATTGTCAAGACGGCCCGCCGTCCGTCATGCTCTCCGCCGTCACTTTCGCGGCAGGCAATGGATCGGGCGGCATGAACTCAACAGGATCGAACATCGCGGCTGAGGCGTTCCGGCGGCTGCACGGCGTTGCGCCTGCCGGCGTGTGGTCGGCGCCCGGCCGGGTGAACCTCATCGGCGAGCACACCGACTACAACGACGGGTTCGTGCTGCCGTTCGCGATTCCACATCGGACCCGGGTGGCAGCGGCACCGCGGGAGGACGGCCTGATCACGTTCGCGTCAGTGGAGGAGGACGGGCAGATCGCCGTGGCGGAGCCCGTCCGGCTCGCCGAGCTCGCGCCGGAGGCCGTGAGGGGATGGGCCGCGTACCCGGCTGGAGTGGCGTGGGTGTTGCGGCAGCAGGGTGTCGGCGGTGGGGCCGACCTGGTTGTCGCGGGGAACGTGCCGCGCGGAGCGGGGCTGTCGTCGTCGCACTCGCTGGAGGTCGCCACCGCGCTGGCGCTGCTGGGGCTCGGCGACGCGCATCCGTCCACAAGCGACATCGCGAAGTGGGTGCAGCAGGCGGAGAACGACTTCGTCGGCGCGCCGACCGGGTTGCTCGACCAGACCGCGTCGCTGTGCTGCACGGACGCGCACGTGCTGTTCCTGGACGTCCGGACCGGCAAGCAGGAACAGGTGCCGTTCGACGCCGCGTCGCACGGCCTGGAGGTGCTGGTGATCGACACGCGGGTGAGCCACTCGCTGGTCGAGTCCGGGTACGGCGAACGGCGCAAGGGATGTGAGCGCGCGGCCGAACTGCTCGGGGTGGCGGCGTTGCGGGACGCGACCGGAGACGAAGACCTGCCGGAGGAGCTGCGGCCGCTGGTCCGGCACGTGGTCACGGAGAACGACCGCGTGCTCAAGACCGTGGAACTGTTGAAGCAGGAGCGGTACGCGGAGATCGGGCCGCTGCTGAGCGGCTCGCACGCGAGCCTGCGGGACGACTACCGCGTGTCCTGCGCCGAGCTGGACGTGGCGGCGGACGCGGCGGAGAAGGCGGGCGCCCTGGGCGCGCGCATGATCGGCGGCGGTTTCGGCGGTTCGGCGATCGCGTTGGTGCCGGAGGAGCTCCGGGAGCGGGTGGAGTCAGCAGTAGCGGAAGCCTTTGCGGAGCACGGGTTCGTGGCACCCCGCATGTTCACCGCGGTGCCCTCGGAAGGGGCGGGCCGGGACGTGTGACGTTGAGCCGGGCGCACGCATTCGCTGGCGCTGGGTGATCACCACAGTGCATAGTGGCCCGCAGGAGTATGGGGACTCCGATGGGGGGACTACTGATGCACGTCAAATCCTTGTTCGTCGCGACCACGGTCGTGACGGCGCTGCTCACACCCGTGGCGTCCGCCGCCGCGGACTGCACGTGGCAGCGCGAGGCCCTGCCGATCCAGGACGGCATGAGCTGGAGCAACCTCCGGATCACCGGCGTGGACGGCCAGGGCAACGTCAGCGGGTTCTACGCACCGGGCGGAGAGGACCGCGTGCTGGCGCGGTGGACCACCTTCGCCATGGAGATCGTGCCGAAACCGGACGGCGTCAAGAAGTTCGTCCCGTCGGCGGTGAACGCCTCCGGTGTGGTGATCGGAGGCGCCTACCACGACGACGGACGGTATGTCGCGACAACGCACACGCCCGGCGCCGGATATCGCGAGCTGCCCGCTCCCGCCGGGGCCGAGGTGTGGCTCGTCGAGGACATCAACGACCGGGGCGACGTGCTCGCCAGGGCCACCCCGGAGGGCACGTCCGACTGGGCCGCGGTCCTGTGGCGCGGTGACGGCAGCGCGCCGGAGGTCATCAGGCCGGCGGAGGCGCGGTCCGTCACGGCGGTCGCCCTGGGCGAGGACGGCACCGTGCTGCTCGACTCGTACGACGGGGTCTTCCTGTGGCGCAACGGTGCGCTCACCAAGCTGCCGAAGGTGGACTACTCGCTGCGGCCGCGCGGTCTGAGCCGCGACGGCGTGATCTTCAGCAGCTACCACGAGTCGTGGAAGTGGACCGAGGCGACGGGAGCGTTGGAGAAGTTCTCCGTCAACGGGTACGTCGAGGCGGTCAACGACGACGGGCTCGCCATCGGCTACCTCGACGACGGCAACTACACGCCGGTCGTGTGGCAGGGCACCACGCTCGTGGCGAAGCTGCCGGTGTCCAGTGCCGGCTACGGGTCCTCCGCCGAGGCCGTGGGCGCCACCGGTGTCATCGCCGGGATCGACGTGACGAAACCGGCTCGCTGGACCTGCCGCTGATCCTCACGGCACGAGCACGACCCGCCCGCGCGTGGCGCCTTCGGACTGGCGGCGCCACGCGTCGGCGACATCGGCCAGTGGCACGACCTCGTGATCGACGGTGAGCGCGCCCTGCGCCGCCAGGTGGGCGACGGCCGAGATGGCTTCAGCGCGCTGCTGCGGGCTCAGTTCGTTGTTGGTGTAGCCGGACAACCGCAACGACCGGCTGCGCAGCACCGACGACGTGATCGGGCAGGTCTCACCCGCGGAGCTGCCGAGGTTCACCCATCGCCCACCGGGCCGCAGTGCCTGCGCGGCAGCGGCCGCGGGAGGACCGAAGAGCGGGTCGAGAACGAGGTCGGCGTCCGGCGCGGCCGCGCGGAACCGCTCGGCGAGGCCGTCGGCGTCGAGGGCGATCACGGCGTCGGCACCCGCTCGCTTCGCGCGTTCACGGGCCTGCTCCGACCGTGCCGCCGCGACGACGCGCCCGGCTCCCGCGGCACGGGCGAGCTGGATCGCGGCCTGCCCGACCGCACCACAGCCGAGCACGATCACGCACTCGCCGGGAGCGAGCTCTCCTCGCCACGTCAACGCCATGTGCGCGGCGACGGCCGAAAGCCCGAGCGCGGCCATCGCGACCGGCGACACGTCGTCGGGCAGGAACACCAGATCTTCCTGCCGCGCCACCGCCTTCTCCGCCATGCTGCCGTCACCCGCGGCCATCCCCGCGACGGTCGGGAACCACACCGCACGCCCGTCGACCGTGCCGATCCCTTGCACGCCAGGCACATACGGCGTACTCGGCGAGCCGAAGTACGAGGTTCCCGTGGCGCACAACAGGTCCAACGGCGTGATCGGCGCGGCCAGCACGTCGAGCACCACGTGGTCCGCAGGGACCACGGGCTTGTCCCGGTCGGCCACCGCCGGCGGCTGACCGAGCTGATCGATCACCGCGGCGCGCACGGCTGCAACACGAAGTCGTAGCGGGCTTCGAGCCACGGCACCTCGCACGTGCCGCCGTCCGGGGCGGGACCGGGCTCGTGCGGTTCGAAGGCGACCACCAGCTCCTGCTTGGTGCCGAAGACGACGTCGCTGTCGAGGTACTCGGCGCCTTCCTCGAACAGGTGCGTGATCAGCGGCTCGTGCCCGTCGGCGGTGACGAGGAAGTGGACGTGCGCGGGCCGGAAGTGGCTGATCCCGGTCTGCCCGATCAGCTCGCCGACCGGCCCGTCCATCGGGATCGAGTACCCCTTCGGCGCGATCGTGCGCACGCAGTACGTGCCGTCCTCGCGCGCCCGGTACTTCGCCCGCAGCCGTGCCTCGTCGACGTCGGGCAGCTGCGCCTCGTAGGCACCGTCGGCGTCGGCCTGCCACACGTCGAGCACGGCGGCCACCGGATCGCCGTCGAGCGAACGAACGGTTCCGGTGATGTAGAGCGGGGTCCCGTTCACGCCGTCGGACATGTCGCCGCCGAACCCCAGCTCGGGCGAGCCGTCGATGTGAAACGGCCCGAGCACCGTCGCCGGCGTCGCGCGCGGGTCGAACCGGTGGTTCATCTGCACCACGAGCATGCTGAGCCCGAGCACGTCGGAGGCGAGGATGAACTCCTCGCGCTTGTCGTCGCTGATCTGCCCGGTCGCCGTCAGCCACCTGATCGCGGCCATCCACTCGTCCTCGGTGAGCCTGACCTCGCGGGCGAAGTCGTGCAGGTGCCGGACGAGCGCGGTGACGAGCTGAGCGGTGCGCGGATCCTTCGCGGTGGCCCAGCGCCGCACCGCCAGTTCGGTGATGTTGTCCTCGGTGACCAGCTGCATTGCTCACTCCTCCAGCGGCGCGACGGACCGCGTGTGCGAGTCCACGGACAGGAAGATCTGGTTGGCGACGGGGTGACGCAGCTCCTCGGCGAGCTGCCCGATCAACCCGGCGGTGCGCGCGAGCAACGCGAAGCCGCGCAACAACTCCAGCGGCAGCCCGAGATCCGCCAGCACCGCACCGCACGTCCCGGCGCCGTTGAGCGGCAACGTCTTCCCGAGCACCCGCGGGTGAACCCGCCCGATCGCTTTGAACAGTGACAGGTGCGGTCCGACGAGCCCTTCTTCGGCGGCGATCTGGAACAGGCGCAGCGTGCGCGGGTCGCCGTTCTTGTGCACGTGGTGGCCGAGCCCGGGGATGCGCGGTTTCCCTTGCACCCGCAGGGTTTCGAGCGCCAGCGCGTCCCAGCCGTCGTCGTCCTCGGGAAGATCCGCGGTCGCCAGCACGTCGTGCAGGAACCGGCCGCAGTCCTCGGTGACGCCGAGGAACCGGGAACCGCCGCCCAGCAACCCGGCCGCGAGCGCGCCCTGCACCGAGTCGGGCGCCGAGAGGTAGGTGAGGCGGCTGACGATCGCGGTCGGGGTGAACCCGTGGTCGGCCAGGGCCGCCAGCACGGCCTCGAACAGCCGGGTCTGGCCGGGGCTGGGCCTGCGTTGCGTGGCCAGCCAGAACGCCAGCTCGCCGAAGCCGACGGTGCCCATCACGTCGGTGGCGAGGTCGTGGCCCAGCAACGTGATCGTGTCGGGGGTCGAGGCACCGAGCGCGGTGTCGTAGTGGTCAGCCACGGTCCTCCTCAACGACGTGCGCGGTCGGTGCTCGTCCGGGTCCGGCGGCGGCCTGCCCGTCCTCCTTCAGCCACGCCCGCAGCTCCTCACCGTGCTCATCGAGCGCGGGCGGCGGCAACTCGTACACCGCCGGAGTCTCGGAGAACCGGATGGGATGCCGGGTCGTCGGCACGTCCCCGGCCATCACAACAGGGTCCAGCCCGAACCGCTCGGCCATCGCGAACCCGCCGTCGATCGTGTTGATCGGCCCGCACGGCACCCCGGCCGCGACGAGCAGGTCGAACCACTCGACGGCGCCGCGGGTGCGCAGCCGTTCGACCAGGACGGGCCGCAGCTCCTCGCGGTTGCGGGTGCGGTCGGCGTTGCGCGCGAACCGCGGGTCGTCCGGCACGTCCGGCAGCCCGAGCACCTCGCAGAGCTTGCGGAACTGGCCGTCGTTCGCGGCCGCGACGATCAGGTCGTTGTCGGCGGTGGGCAGCGGCTCGTAGGGGAACACGCTGGGGTGCGCGTTGCCCATGCGGAACGGCACGACGCCGCCCGCGACGTATGCCGAGCTGTGGTTCACCAGGCCGGTCAGCGCCGACGACAGCAGGTTGACCTCGACGAGCTGGCCCCGGCCCGTCGCGTCGCGGTGCCGCAGTGCCGCGAGGATGCCGATCACCGCGTGGTTGCCCGCCATGACGTCGAACACCGAGATGCCCGCGCGGTACGGCGGTCCGTCGGGGTCGCCGGTGAGGCTCATCAGGCCGGAGATCGCCTGCACCATCAGGTCGTAGCCGGGCACGTGCCGGCCGTCGCCCGAACCGAACCCGGTGATCGACGCGTAGATCACCCGCGGGTTCGAGGCACTGACGTTCGGGTGGTCGAGGCCGTACTTCGCGAGGCCGCCGGGTTTGAAGTTCTCGATCAGCACGTCCGCGCGCCTGGCCAGCTCGCGGCCCAGTTCGGCGTCGGCGGGGTCGCGCAGGTCGAGCGCGATGGACCGCTTGCCGCGGTTGATGCCGAGGTAGTAGGTCGAGACGTCGTCGCGCACGGGCGGCATCCACGTGCGGGTCTCGTCTCCCTGAGGGCCTTCGACCTTCACGACCGTCGCGCCCAGGTCGGCCAGCAGCATTGTCGCGTACGGTCCCGCGAGCACACGGGAGAAGTCGGCGACGAGCAGGCCTTCGAGCGGTCCTCCCGGCATCAGACGGACGTCCTCGTGTCGCCGCGGTACTCGGTGTAGGTGTAGGGGTTGTCCAGCACTTTCGTGGTCGGGATGTCGGGGTTCATGCCCTTCTCCCACGCCTCCTCGCCGAGCTGGCCGCGCAGGTGCTCGACGGTCTGTTCGACCTGCCGGCGGATGGCCTTGAGATCGACACCGACGAGCCGGTGGTCGCGTTTGACGATCCTGCCGTCGACGATCACGGTGTCCACATCGGACCGTTGCGCCTGGAACGCCACGTGCCCGTACGGGTTCAACACGGGGAACATCACCGGTGAGTTCTCGTTGCGCAGCAGCACGATGTCGGCCTTCTTGCCGATCTCGACGCTGCCGAGGTCGTCGCGTCCCAACGCTTTCGCGCCGCCGACCGTCGCCCACTCCACGACGTGCTCGGCTCGCAGCGACGAGTGCGTGACGGTGTCGTTGCGAGCGTGTGCGGCCATGTGTTCTCTCGCCCGGTCGGCGCCCAGCGTCGAGCGCATCGCGGAGAACAGGTCACCGCTCCACCACACCGACGTGTCCATCGACAGCGACACCGGGATGCCGTGGGCCCGGATCGCCCAGGTGGGCGGGTAGCCCTGGCCGGCGCTCTGCTCGCTCTCGGTCGACACGGAGATCGATCCGCCGGTCGCGGCGATGCGGTGGTACGAGTCGGCGGACAGCGTCGCGGCGTGCACGTAGATCGACTGCGGGGTCATGAACCCGTTGTCGTACATCAGCCTGATGCCGTCGTCGTTCGTCGCGCCCCACACGCCCGCATGGGTGGTGACGGGGACGCCGAGCTCACGGGCGACCTCGAACGCGGGCTTCTCCGGGAACGCCGGGTCGCCGGTGACGTCGAACGCGAGCTGGAAGCCGAGCATGTCGTCGCCGGTGATGCGGCGGTTCACGAAGTCGCGGAACTCCGGCTTGGCCGTCCACGACGCCGGGGAGTCCTGGATGTTGCCGTAGGCCAGCACGAACCGGCCGGGCACCGCCTGCAACGCGTCGACGGCGGCGTCGGCGTGGTCGGTGGTCTGCAGGCCGTGCGACCAGTCGACGGTCGTGGTGACGCCGGCGTCGAGTGCCTCGGCGGCGCCGAGCAGGTTGCCCGCGTGGATGTCCTCGGGCCGGAAGACCTTGCCCCACTCGAGGTAGTACCAGACGAAGTACTGCGTGAGCGTCCAGTCGGCGCCGTACCCGCGCATCGCGGTCTGCCACATGTGCCGGTGCGTGTCGATCATGCCCGGCATCACGATGCCACCGGTCGCGTCGATTTCCTCGGTGCCCTCCGGCACCTGCAGCCCCGGCCCGATCGCGGCGATCCTGTCGTCGACCACCAGGACGTCGTGGCCGGTGAGGATCCTCTTCTGGCCGTCCATCGTCAGGACCGTGTCGTTTCGCAGGACAGCAGGACGTCGTTCGCCGACCATCGGGGACCTCCTCGACCGGCATGCGGACAGGTGTCCGTTGAATCCTCAACCTTCGCCGGCCGGGCGTCAACCCCGCTCAGGCGACGACGACGTGCGGCACGTCCGCGAGCCGGGCGAAGTCGGCGCTGATGTCGCCCGCGGTCTGCAGCAGCAACGGCAGGTGGTGCTCGACCATGTGCTCGATCGACGTCTCGGCCGCGTGACAGTTGACGTTGAGCCCGGCGATGACCCTGCCCTCGCCGTCGCGCAGGGGTGCCGCGATCGACCGGATGCCCGGCGCCAGCTGCTGGTCCGTCAACGCCCACCCGCGGGCCCGCACGTCCCGCAGCTCCGCGTTGCGCTCGGCCGCGTCCGGCTGCCACCGCGGCGTCAGCCCCGACCGCGTCGGCTGCGCGAGCACCGCCTCCAGCTCCTCCGGCGGCAGCGCGGCGAGCTGGACCTTGCCCAGCGACGTCTGCAATGCAGGGAACTTCGTGCCGATCTGCACCGACAAGGTGACGATCTTCGGCACCGCCACGCGCGCCACGTACACGATGTCCGACCCGTCGAGCTGGGCGATCGACACCGACTCGTTGGTGCGCGCGCAGAGCCGTTCCATGTGCGGCCGCGCGACCTCCCACAGCCCGGTCGACCGGACGTAGGCGACGCCCAGCTCGAGCACGCGCGGCGTGAGTGCGAACCCGTCCTCGTCCTGCCGCGCGTAACCGAGCTCGGTGAGCGTGAGCAGGATCCGCCGCGCGGTCGGCCGTGCGAGCCCGGTGGCCGCGGCGACCTCGCTCAGCGTCATCACCGGGCGCCGGGGCTGGAACGCGCGGATCACGTCCAGCCCGCGGGCGAGCGCCTCGATGAAGTCGGGGCCGGTGTCCGGACGGGGCATATCGTCAGCGTAGCGGACACTTGTCCGGGAAAGACGCAGCGGCACTAGCTCTCGAACTGACCGTGCCTGCCCGCTCCGGCCGCGAACCGAGCGGCACCGTCGGCACCTTCCCGCTGCACGATCGGCACCCCCGCCGCGCCCTCGGCCCTCAACGCCTCCGCCAGCGGCAAGTCGAGACCCGCGTAGGCCGACGCCCGATCCGCGAGCACGCACTCGAACGGGAACCCGGCGATCTGCTCGGCCAGCTCCAGCGCGGCGGGCACGGCCTGCCCCGGCTCCACGACGCGGTTGGCCAGCCCCATCGCGAGCGCCTCGTCCGCGTGCACCGGACGGCCGGTGAGGATCAGGTCCAACGCCCGGCCGAGACCCACGATCCTGGGCAGCCGGACGGTGCCGCCGTCGATCAGCGGCACACCCCAGCGCCGGCAGAACACCCCGAACACAGCGTCGCTCTCCACCACCCGCAGGTCGGCGAGCAGCGCCAGCTCCAGCCCGCCCGCCACCGCGTACCCGCTCACGGCCGCGATCAGTGGCTTGCTCAGCCGCAACCGGGACGGTCCCATCGGCCCCGCGCCGTCGGGGTCGAGATCGTTGCGCCGGGCCGGGTCGCTGACGGAGGTGAGGTCCGCGCCCGCGCAGAACGTGCCGCCCGCACCGGCGAGCACCGCCACGCGCTGGCTTTCGTCCGCCTCGAACGCCAGAAAGGCGTCGCACAGCCGGCGGGCCATCGGGCCGTCCACCGCGTTGCGCCGATCGGGGCGGTTCAGCCAGATCACCGTGGTGGTGCCGGTCGTCTCGACCCGCACGTCGTCCATCCGCGCCTCCTTGCCGATCAGCGGGCGGGAAGCCCGACCGCGAGGGTGAGCTCCAGAATGCGCTGGGGCGACCCGAGATCCGGGAACAGCTCCCGCAGCTGCGACATCCGGTACCGCACGGTCTGGGGGTGCACGAACAACGTCGTCGCCACCTCCTCGCGTCGTCCCTGGTGCAACAGCCACGCCCGCAACGTCTCCTCCAGCCGGCGAGCGGTGCCGGCGGGCAGTGCCCGCAACGGTGCCAGAGCGCGGGCGCGCAGATCCGCGAACGCGTCGACGTCGGCGCTCAGCACCAGCTCCGGCAGGTGGTCCTCGGTGTCGCGGATGTCGGGGGAGAGGGAACGCGCGCGCACGGCCCGTGCGTACGACGCGGACACACGCGTCCACGGACGAGCCGGGCCGACGACGGCGGTGCGGCCGGTCAGCTGGCGCAGCAGGTGGGCGCGGTCGGCGTCGGGCACCAGCAGCACCCCGAGCGCCTCCGGCAGGTCGTCGAGCACCAGGGTGCTGGGGTCGAGCGAGCGGTAGGCGGGCCGGGCCTGGGCGGCGGGGAGCAGGACGGCGGTCAGCGACGTGGGTGGCTGCCACCCGGCGCGCTGGGCGGCGGCGAGGAGCACCTCCGCGCTCGCGCCCGCGAGGAGGTCGCGGGCCAGCTGTTCGAGATGGCGCTCGTGGGCGAGGCCGCGTGCGGCCAGTTCGTCGGCGTGGCCCGCCGCGCTCGCGGCGGAGAGCTCGTCGATGTAGGCGAAGGTCAGCTCGGCGAACTTCGCCACCTCCTCCGCCGGGAGGCCCGCTGCCACCGCGCCCGCGGCCAGGCCCCGCCACGCCACGCGTGCGCCCACGCGGTAGGCGCTGAGCAGGGCGTCCATCGAACGGCCGTCGCGGACTTCACCGCGGCCGAGCTCGTAGGCCGCGTCGCCCGCGTCGCCGCCGGTGGCGATGCCGCCTGCCAGGTCGAGGTAGTGTCCCAGCGCCGTGCGGACGGCGCGGCGGATGGTGCCACCCATGCGTCCGGACAGGGCGTTGGCGTAGCTCGGCACCTCGTCGATGATGGCCTCGACGACCTCGTCGGCGGTGGTCTTCAACGCCGCCCTCAGAGCGGTGACCGTCGTCTCATCCAGGGCCAATTCGGTGGCCCTCCGCATTGCGTGACTCACGTTTTGTTCCCTGCGAACAATCCAGCCGGACAGATTCACGTCCTGCGGACAGGACTTTACGCCCTGAGGCGCATCAAGCTGGAGTCATGACGAGTGCCGCCCTCCGCAGCAGGGCGTGGAAACTGCTGGAACTGGTCACGACGCCGCTGCTGCCGTCGGACTACCTCGACCTGGTCAGCCCGCTGCGTGCGGGCGCGGACCTGCGCGGCCGCATCGAGGCCGTGCACCCCGAGACCGCGGACGCCGCGACCATCGTGATCAGGCCGGGACGAGGCTGGCGCGGCCACCGGGCCGGCCAGTACATCAGGATCGGGATCGACGTCGACGGCGTGCGCCTGTGGCGTGCCTACTCGGTGACGTCGCCCGCGAACAGGGCCGACGGCCGCATCACCATCACGGTGAAGGCCATCCCGGACGGCAAGGTCAGCAACCACCTGGTCCGCAGGGCCAAGCCCGGCACGGTGATCCAGCTCGACCAGGCCTGCGGCGAGTTCGTGCTGCCGGAGACCAAGCCCGCCAAGGTGCTCTACCTGACGGCGGGCAGCGGCATCACCCCCGCGATGGGCATGCTGCGCGACGCCGACTTGGACGACGTCGTGATGGTCCACTCCGCGCCGCGCGAGGAAGACGTGATCTTCCGCAACGACCTCCACGACCTGGTCGCGGACGAGAAGCTGCGGCTCGTCGAGCTGCACACCGACACCGACGGCATGCTCGACGTCACCCGCCTGCACGAGCTGGTGCCCGACTGGGCCGAGCGCGAGACCTGGGCCTGCGGTCCCGCGGGCCTGCTCGACGCCGCCGAGGAGCACTGGGCCGCCAACGGCCTGGCCGACCGCCTGCACACCGAACGGTTCCGCCCCAGCGTCGTCGTCGCCGGTGACGGTGGCGAGGTCACGTTCAGCACCACCGGCAAGACCGTCGAGGCCGACGGCGCCACCCCGTTGCTGGACGTCGGCGAGGACGCCGGTGTGCTGATGCCGTCCGGTTGCCGCATGGGCATCTGTTTCGGCTGCGTCACGCCGCTCAAGGCGGGCGCCGTCCGCGACCTGCGCACCGGCGAGATCACCGAGGCCGAGCCCGGTGTCCTCGTCCAGACCTGCGTGTCCGCCGCTGCGGGCCCCTGCGAACTCGAACGTTAGCCCCGCCCGCGGGCACCCCCTCACCCCCGACTCTTCCCGCGAAAGCGAGCTTCATGACCGCCATCGACCCCACCGCCCACCTGACCGCCGAGCAGATCGAGGAGCTGGGCCGCGAACTCGACGCGATCCGCGACGAGGTGATCGCGAGCCGCGGTGAGAAGGACGCCGCCTACATCCGCAAGGTCATCTCGGTGCAGCGCAAGCTCGAGCTGGCCAGCAGGGGCGTGCTGCTGTTCTCGATCTTCCCGCCCGCGTGGCTGATCGGCACCGCCGGCCTGTCCGTGGCGAAGATCCTCGAGAACATGGAGATCGGCCACAACGTCCTGCACGGCCAGTGGGACTGGATGCGCGACCCGAAGATCCACTCCACCACCTGGGAGTGGGACCACGTCTCGCCCGCCGACCAGTGGAAGCACTCGCACAACGAGCTGCACCACACGTACACCAACGTGATCGGCAAGGACAACGACCTCGGCTACGGCATCATGCGCGTCGACGAGGACCAGAAGTGGCACCCGATGCACCTCGGCCAGCCGCTGTGGAACTTCGTCAACGCCTGCTTCTTCGAGTACGGCATCGCCGCCTACGACCTCGAACTGGGCAAGAACCTGCACAAGCGCCGCCGCAAGAACCCCGAGTTCCGCGCGCGGGCCAAGGCCGTCGGCCGCAAGATCCGCAAGCAGGTCCTCAAGGACTACGTGATCCACCCGCTGCTGTCGGGCCCCTCGTTCCTCACCACGCTCGCCGCCACGTTCACCGCGAACCTGGTCCGCAACCTGTGGTCGCACTCGGTGATCATGTGCGGGCACTTCCCCGAGGGCGTGCAGGTCTTCGAGCGCCGCTCCATCGAGGGCGAGACGCGCGGCGAGTGGTACCTGCGGCAGATGATGGGCTCGGCGAACATCAGCGGCAGCAAGCTCATGCACATCATGACGGGCAACCTGTCGCACCAGATCGAGCACCACCTGTTCCCGGACCTGCCGAGCAACCGCTACGCCGAGGTCGCGGTGAAGGTGCGCGCGCTGTTCGACAAGTACGAGCTGCAGTACGTCAGCGGCTCCCTGCCCAAGCAGGTCTTCTCCGCGTGGCGCAAGGTCTTCCGCCTCTCGCTGCCGAACAAGAAGCCCAAGGTGACCACCCCGGACCGGGAGAAGGAGCTCGTCGCCGCCTGAAACCGGTAATTGTTCAGACCTTTCGGCCGTACCGGCGACACCGCCGGCTTCGGTGAGATCCGTTGACAGGGCCCGATCCGTTGTATCCCTGCTGCTGCATCGGGCCCTCCGACGGAGGAACTCATGCGAAGGGTCATTCTCGTCGCGGCCGCCCTGCTCACGGCCGCGACGATCACCACGCCCGTCTCCCACGCGGCTGCGGCCGCGATCACCGAGACGGTGTACGTGGAGTCCACAACGGACAGTGACGCGGACGGTCAACCCGACCGGATCGCCGCGGACGTGATGCGTCCGGACACGGCCGGGAAGGTGCCGGTCGTGATGGAGGCCAGCCCCTACTACGGGCTGGGCGCGGAGATGGCGGCCACCGTGCCGCGCGGCTTCAAACGCTGGTACGACGAGTACTTCGTACCGCGCGGCTACGCCGTCGTCGAGGTGGAGATGCAAGGCACCTCGCGCTCGACCGGCTGCCCGACGACCGGCGGACCGGAGGACACGGCGAGCGTCCGCGCGGTCGTCGACTGGCTCAACGGCCGGGCGAAGGCCTTCTACGCCGACGGCAGGCCCGCGGTCGCCGGTTGGAGCACGGGCAACGTCGGCATGCTCGGCGTGTCCTACAACGGAACCCTGCCCAACGCCGCCGCGGCCGCGGGCATCCCCGGCGTCAAGACGATCGTGCCGATCGCGGCGATCTCCAGCTGGTACGAGTACTCCCGCGACCAGGGCATCGGCTACCGCGGCGCGCACGCGAAGGACTACCCGACCTACCTCGCCAACTACGTGATCAGCGCGGCGCAGAAGGCGAAGTGCAAGCCGGTGCTCGACCGGCTGGCCCGCGAGGACGGCGACGAGTCCTACGACTACACGGCCTTCTGGAAGGCCCGCGACTACCGGCAGACGGTGCAGAACGTGTCCGCGTCGGTCTTCGTCGTGCACGGCCAGGCCGACTGGAACGTCAAGCCCTCGCAGTTCGGCCGCTGGTGGCAGAACCTCGCCGACCGGGGCGTGCCGCGCAAGATCTGGCTGCACCGCGGCGGTCACCTCGACCCGATCTCGTTCCGCCAGGCCGAGTGGCAACGCGTCATGGGCCTGTGGATGGACTACTGGCTCAAGGGCGTCGACAACGGCATCATGCGCGAGCCCATGGCCGACATCCAACGGCCCGACGGCAGCTGGGAACAGCACACCGCGTGGCCGCAGCCCGGCACCAAGGACGCCACCCTGTACTTCGGCCCGGCGGCCGGTGGTTTCGCGGGGTCGCTGACCACCACGCCGGGCAGCGGGACCCAACGGTTGGGGGACAACGCGAACCTCAGCGAGTCGGCGATGATGGCCAACCCGGAGCTGACCGACTCACGCCGGCTCGTCTACGTGACGGCGCCGCTGAAGGAGGCCGCCCGGCTGTCCGGCGAGGTGCGCGTGACCGCGCGGGTCGCCTCGAACCGTCCGTCGACCCCGCTCACCGCGCTGCTCGTGGACTACGGCCCGAGCACGCAGCCGGTGCTCACCGACCGGTCGCCGCTCCAGCTCTCGACCGAGACGTGTACCCGTTCCGACCTGCGCAACCGCACCGGATGCGCCCGTCCGCCGGACGTCTCGGTGCAGGCGGTCACCGCGACCCTGCTGACCCGCGGTGCCATCGACGCGAAGAACCGCGAGTCGCTGGAGTCAGCGGTCCCATTGCCCACCAACGCAACCGCGGACGTCAGCTGGCGGCTGCACGCCAGGGACGCCGTGATCCCGGCCGGTCACCGCATCGGCATCGTGGTCGTGACCAACCACGGCGGCTACATCAGCCAGGACACCGGGGCCAACGGCATCGGCATCGACGTGTCGCTCGGCGTGAGCAAGGTGGTGCTGCCGGTCGTCGGGGGAGCGGTGATCACCTGACCTGATTGCCGGCCGCCGCGGAAACGCGGCGGCCGGCAAGCGGGATCGCGCACGCCATCTCGAGAACCGCGATGAGCGAGTAGAGCAACAACGCCACCCAGGCACCATGCGCGGTGGTGACGGCGAAGTCGGGCCCGAACGGGCCGTTCGTCAACGGCCACAACGGAACCGGCGCCACGGCCACCACCCCGGCGAGCACCCGCGTCCACATCGGACCGCGCCCCGCGAGCAGGTACCCGCCCGCGATGCCGAACAACGGCAGCGCGATCGCCCCACCCCCGATACCGCCCTCGAAGAGCAGCCCTTTGAACGCGTCCGGCGACACGAAGACGGCGACCGCGAACAACAACGGCGCCATGATCAGCCGCCGGTCCCCTGACCGCACCGAGTACCCGAGCAACGCGCCCGTCAGCACGCCGGGCAGAAGGATCTGCCCGAACGTGCCGTACCAGGAAACGTGCGACGACACCCCGGCCAGCTCCGACATCAGCCCGCGCAGGCCTGCGGCCCATGCCAGGCCGCAGACCGCGCCGATCAGTGCGGGTTTCACGCCGCGATCCGAGCTGTCGTCGCCGGCGCCGGAGTGCGGAGCGCGACCCCCAGCGCCAGGATGCACAGCCCGTACACGCCCACCCCGATCGCGAGCGCGGAGGTGGCCGCCAGCCCGACCAGCAGCGCCGACCAGACACCGGTCACCAGCGGCACGTACCGGCGCCAGTCCTGCCACACCCCGGCGCGCAGCGTGGTCACGCCGGTCATCAGGATGCCGAGAGCGGTGAGCACGGTGCCCAGCCCGAAGATCGCGCCAACGATCGACGGTCCGGTGGCGCTGAGGGGCTCTGTGCGGTACAGGATCGACGCGAGCTCGGCGATGAACAGCACCGCCGTGCCGGCGACCGCGAGCAGCCCACCGGCACGGGCTGCTCTGCCGGTGCCCGCGGCCCCGCTGCGGGCGAACCCGAGCACGCCGACGAGCACCAGCGCGTGGAACACCGCGTACACCAGGCAGACGAGGACGAAGGTGTCGCTGGGCCAGGGGTAGCTCCACATCGTGTCCGGGACCGTGGTGGACGGCTGCACGACCGCAACGGCGAGGATCGCGGACGCGACGGTGGCGGCGCCTCCCGCGATGGCACTCAACGCGTACATGGTGACCTCCTCTTTCGGGATTGGATGCCGGGAAGCGTGCGCCCTGATACGTGGCGGAGGCATCGGCGCGAGCACCGAAATCGGATGCAGTGCTGGCACTGTGGTCGGACCCGCCCACCCCTGCGACCATGAGCCGGTGCCGACGCTGGTGTTCGCGCTGACCGTCATCGCGGAGCTGGGTGCGACCGCCCTCTCGTGGGGCTTCGAACCCCTCTACGACACGGTCATGTACGCGATCTACGCCATCGTCATGGCGGGCGCGGGAGCGTTGATCGCCCGGCGCAGCGTCATCGGCTGGCTGTTCCTCTGGTTCGCCCTGCTCAACGCGCTGGCCGCCGACCTGGGCCAGGCCTGGGGCCTGCGCGAGCTCCCAGGCGGCCCCATCGCGCTGTGGATCAGCCTCACCAGCTGGCTCCCGAGCGGCTTCGGCTGGATCCTCACCTTCGTGCTCTTCCCGGACGGCAAGGCCGGCCGGTGGCGTCCGCTGCTCTGGGTGGGCGGCATCAGCACGGTGCTGGCGATGGCCGGCTGGGCGTTCAGTCCCGACCTGGGCCGCAGTTTCCCCGACGGACGCAACCCGATGGCGGTGGAGAGCCTGCCGACCGCAGCGGTGTTCACGGTGGGCATCACGCTGTTCCTGGCCGCGTTGGGCCTGTCGGTGCTGGCGTTGATCCTGCGGTTCCTGCGGTCCGAGGGGATCAGGCGCCAGCAGCTCAAGTGGTTCGTGTTCGCGGCCGCGCTGGCCGGCGTGGGGCTGCCGATGTCCTTCGCGCTCTGGTACGTCACGCCCGCCGCCGGGGTGATCGCCGCCGTGGTGCTGACGGGGCTGGTGGTGGCCGCGTGTCTCGCGATCCTGCGGTACCGGCTGTTCGACGTGGACGTCGTGATCAGCAGGACGATCAGCTACGGCGTGCTGACGGTGCTGCTGGTCGCGGCCTACGCGGTGACGGTCGTGGTGGTCGGCACGGCGGCCGGGCGCGGGTCGTCGTGGGCGACGGCGGCGGCGACGCTCGTGGCGGCGCTGGCGTTCCGGCCGTTGCGGGCGCGGGTGCAGGACGTCGTCGACCGGCGGTTCAACCGGGCTCGGTACGACGCGCGGCGGCGGATGGCCGACTTCCTGGAGGCGTTGCGGGCCGGGCGGGCCGCGCCGGAGGAGGTGCGCGGGGTGTTGCGCGAGGTGCTGGCGGATCCCGGGCTCGAGCTGCTCGTGTACCTGCCGGAGAGCCGGGAGCACGTCGACCTCGACGGGCGGACACGAGCCGTGACCGGGTCCCGCGTCGTGATCGAACGGGACGGACAGCCGCTCGGCGTGGTCGTCCACACGACACCGCAGGCCGCCCTGGTGCGCGAGGTCGTGGAAGCGGGCGGGCTGGCCGTCGAGATCGCGCGGCTGCGAGTCGAGCTGCGCCGGCAGCTCGCCGAGGTGCGGGCGTCCAGGGCGCGCATCGTCGCCGCCGGGGACGCCGAGCGCCGCCGCATCCAGCGCGACCTGCACGACGGCGCGCAGCAACGGCTGGTCGCGATCGGGCTCGCGTTGCGGCACGCGCAGCACCAGCTCACCACCGACGCGGCCGACCAGGCGGGGCGCACGATCGACGACGCCGTGGCCGAGCTCGCGGTCGCGATCGGGGAGTTGCGCGACCTCGCCCGCGGTCTGCAGCTCGACGGCGGTCTGCGGCCCGCGTTCGACGACCTCGCCCGCCGCACGCCCCTGCACGTCCAGGTGCGGGCACCGGACGAGCGGTTCGCCGAGAACGTGGAGGCCGCCGCCTACTTCGTGGGCTGCGAGGCACTGACGAACGCGGTCAAGCACGCCAAGGCCACCACGGTCGCGCTGACGGTCGCCCAGCGCGACGGGAACCTCGTGGTGACGGTGACCGACGACGGCATCGGCGGCGCCGCGCCGTCGGAAGGCAGCGGGCTCACCGGGCTCGCCGACCGGGTGGCGGCGCTCGGCGGCACGCTGCGGGTCGACAGCGCGCCG
Source organism: Lentzea flava (assembly GCF_014648475.1). GTDB lineage: Bacteria > Actinomycetota > Actinomycetes > Mycobacteriales > Pseudonocardiaceae > Lentzea > Lentzea flava. The sequence continues at coordinate 28,551 of NZ_BMRE01000001.1, forward strand.
GGAACCGGGACGACGGTGATCGCGGAGGTGCCGTGCGAGTCGTGATCGCCGAAGACCAGGCGCTGTTGCGCGACGGTCTGGCCCGCCTGTTCGCCGACAGCGGCCACGAGGTCGTCGCGACCCTCGGCGACGCCACCGGGCTCGCGTCCGCGGTGTCCGCGTTCGCGCCCGATCTCGTCGTGGTCGACATCAGGATGCCGCCCACGTTCACCGACGAGGGCGCCCGCGCGGCCCGCGACCTCAAGGAAACCCATCCCGGGCTCGGGGTGCTGGTCCTGTCCCAGCACGTCGAGGCGACCCACGTCGCGGAGCTGATCACCAGGAGCGGGTTCGGCTACCTGCTCAAGGACCGCGTGCTGGACGTCGCCGACTTCCTCGCCGCCGCCACGAGGGTCTCCCGCGGTGGTTCGGCCCTCGATCCGCACGTCGTCGCGGGCCTGCTCGGACAGGGCGCGAACGGCCCGCTCGCCACCCTCACCGAACGCGAGCGGACCGTGCTCGAACTGATGGCGCAGGGCCTCACGAACACGGGCATCGCGAAACGCCTGCAGCTCAGCGAACGCACGGTCGAGGCGCACGTGCGGCACCTGCTGATCAAGCTCGACCTTCCGTCCGATGAGGACGGTCACCGGCGCGTGCTGGCCGTGCTGGCCCACCTCAACGCGACTCGGTGAAGACGTGCTCGGTGGCGAGCTTGCCCAGCGCGAGCCGGTTCGCCAGACCGGTCTTGGTCAACAGGCTCGACACGTGCTTCTCCACCGTGCGCGGCGAAACGTGCAGCTGCGCGGCGATCTCGTTGTTCGCGAGCCGCGCCCCGAGCAGCCGCAGCACCTCGTACTCGCGCACGGTGACCCCGGCCAGGCGCAGCTCGTCCGGTACCTCGTCGGTGCCGGTCCGCCGTTGCGTGACCCGCACGCCCATCTGCCGCAGCTGGGCCCGGCACGCGCCCGCCACGGCGGCGATTCCGGCGTCGTGGAAGTGGTGTTCGGCCGTGCGCAGCCACGTTTCCGGCTCGCCCCAGCCATCTCGCGCGGCCGCCTCGCCGACGAGTCGCAGCCCCAAATTGCGCGCCATCGGGTAGGGCAGCCCCACCTCGGCGCTCTCGGCGACCTGTGCCCGTGCGGTCGTCTCGTCCCCGGAAGCACCGGCCAGCACTGCGGAGGCCAGCAACGCGAAGTGGTGGTCCCAGCGCAGACCGGCGGCCGGGTTCGCGACGATCTCGTCGTACTCGGCCCTCGTCAGCTCGCCGTCCACCGCGCGCAGCAACAGGTCCAGCCCGAACCTGCCGGTCAGGTGATACGTCGTCGGGGTGGCGCGTTCGGCGGCCAGCGCGAGGTCCAGGTCCGCCCGCGCCCTCGGTCTGTCCTCCTCCAGCAACGAGCAGAACGCCGCCGCGAGGCCGTGCAGGCGGGCGGTGTGCTGCTCGCCGCCCGGCTCGGTCAGGACCGACCAGGCCGCGGTCAACGTTGTCCGGTCGCCGCGATGCCCGGCCAGCACCGCGCGCAGCACCGCCATGAACTGGCCGATCTCCTGCAGCCCCAACCGTCTTGCGGCGGAGGACACCTCGTCGACCAATGCCTCGGCGGCCGCGAAGTCGCCGCGCAGCACCAGTTGCAGGCCGATGTTCACCTCGGACTGGTAGCGGGCGATCACCGCACCGATCCGTGAGGCGAGGTCCCGCGCCTGCTCCAGCCTGGTGATCTCGCCGTCGCGCAACGCGTCGTTCAACCCGAGGCGCACCAACGCGTGGATCTCCCAGATCGGCAGGTCGTGCGCGATGGCGAAGGCACGGCTGCGTTCCAGATAGGCCGTCGCCTGCGCGGGATCACGTCGTCGCGTGAGCGCACCCAGCAACTGCCACGCCTGACACGCCACCACCGGCAACGGCACCCGTTCGGCGACGGTCGCCGCCCTCAGCGCGACCGACTCGGCGCGCTCCAGGCTGCCCGGCTCCGCGCGGTCGAGCTCCAGATGCGCGGCCACGACGTCGATCGGCGCGGAATCCTCTGCCGGGGCATCGGATCCGAGCAGCGCCCGCGCGATCTCCACCTGGGCGAGGCCGTCGGACGTGCGACCGGCGAGGTTCGCCGCCCACGCCAGCTGCGTGTGCAGGCGGGCCCGATGCGGTCTGTCCAATCCGGAGCTGTCGAAGCTCATGGCGAGCGCGCGATCCACCTGTCCCGCTTCGGTCAACGCCAGCAACTGCGCTTCCAGCGCCTCGAACCGGTGCACCGGGTCGTGCACGAGCTCCAACGACCGGTCGAGCAACGTCACCGCCGACTGCGCCGCGCCCTGCGCCAGCGCCCGCCGGCCGGCTTCCGCGTACAGGGCACCGGCTTCCGCGGTCTGCCCGGCCGCCTCGCGCAGCGTCGCGCACAGGTGGCACCAGTCGCCCGGCACACCGGGATAACGCTTCTCGACCGCGTCCGCCGCCCGTCGCGCGAGATCCGCCTGCACGTCTTCGGGGATGAGGGTCAGCACCGCGTCCGCCACCAGCGCGTGCGTGAACAGGAACCAGTCGGGCGTGTGGTCGTCCGGCCCGATCAGGTGCGCCACCGGTTCGCTCTGCAGATAGCGCAGCAGAGTGCGGTAGTCGAGGCCGGTGACCTCGCGGACGACCGTGAGCGGGAACCTCAGGCCGATCACCGCCGCGACCGACACGAACTCGCGGGCCTGGTCGCTCAGCCTGCCGAATCGTCCAGCCACGCTGTGCACCAACGCGGACGGCGGAACACCGGCATCCGCCATCTGCCAGACGTCGCCGGTGCGCACGAGCTGACCGTCCGAGATGATCTCGTCGAGCAGTTCCTCGACGAACAACGGCAGTCCGCCGCTGCCCACCCACAACAGGTCCAGCGCCGGTGCGGGCAAAACGCCTTCCAGACAGGCACCCGCGAGCGCGGAGACCTGGTGCTGCCGCAGCCTGCGGAGTTCGATGAGGGTGGCGGAGTCGCGTTTGCTGGTGGCACGGGCGAACTCCAGCGCCGCGCTGTCCTCGTCGCGCATCGTCGCGAGCAGCAACGTCGGCTGGTGCGCGATGTTGTCGATGACGTACTCGAGCACCGCCAGCGTGTCCGGGTCCGCGTACTGCAGATCGTCGATCACCACAGCGCATCCGCCGTCGCGGCCGACGAGTTCGGTCAACCGGAGCACGCCCTCGGCGAGCACGATCAGCGAGCCGCTCGACGCGTCGTCGGCCGAGGTGCCCCAGTCGGGGTTGAGGCGCGCCAACGCCGGGCGGTACGGGCCGAGCGCGTCTATGTCGACGGTGGTGCCCAGGCGCTGCAACGACAGCAGCGCCTCGCTCAGGCACCGGAACGGGATCGTCCGGCTCATCGCGCTGCCGCGGCCGCGCATGATGCTCATCCCGCTGGAGTAGGCGAGGTCCGTCGCGGCGGAGGCGAGCCGGGACTTGCCGATCCCGGCCTCGCCGGTCAGGAACACCACCTGACCCCGCCCCGTAGCGACTTTCGCCAACGTCGTTCTGATCAGTTCCAGCTCATTGTCACGACCGACGACGACAGGTGCACGTAATGCCACGTGCCCATGAGATCACGACATGCCACAAAACGTGACACACAGTCGGATAACGGGCGCGTCAGTTTTCCGGCCGGCAACACGTGGAACCGGTGCCACCGCCATCGGTGGCGACGACCGAGTCGAGCACGGCGTCCGTGCTGAGCTCGGCTGCGATGCTCGGAGCTGCGGCGATGGCGCCGGCGGTGAGGACGACGCCGGTCAGCGCGGCGATCCGCAGGCCGATCTTGCGGGTGGCGGCGCGGGTCGCGGCGGACTGGGCGTTGGTCTCCGGCAATCTCATTGCTTCTCCTGTTGATCAGTAACGGTTTTATCGGTGTTCCGGCAAATGCCGGAAGATCAGGTGTCCGATTGGAACAGCAGCACGGACGGCGTTCGATCGGGAAATCCGAGGCGCAGCAGTCCGATCCCGATTCCGGCGAGCCCGGTCAGCAGACCCGGTGTGGGAACGCGGTCCGGGGTGACACAACGAGGTCCGTCGCGGCGCAACGCGGCGAGCACCTCGCCCGTCCGGCGGTGTCTCGTGGCGGCGGACCAGCCGGTCACCGACACGTCCGCACGGCCGAGTTCCCCGTGGCACAAGGACAGGTCGTCGTCCGTCCATTCGGAAGCGCCGTGCTGGCACCATTGCGCGGGCCCCGCGGGTCCGTCCGGGTACAGGGCCGCGAGGTCGCGTGCGTCGGTGCAGCCGATTTCCGCGTCGAGCGCACGCATCGCCGCCGCCAGGCCGTGTTCCGGTTCGAACTCCGCCGCCGCGGCGGCCAGCGGCACGGTCGCGCGGGCCCACCGGGCGACCTCCTCGTCGTCGACGAGTTTCGCGATGCGGGCGAGGGCGTACCCGATACCGGCGAACCCGGTGAGGCCGCCGGAGCCGACCGCTGCGATGAGCTCGTCGTTGCCGCGCAAGGCGTTCAGCAGGTCCGGGACCGCGCCGAGGGCCCGGCGGGCGACGTCGGTGTAGCGGGAGACCTCGCTGATCCGCCCGAGCTGCGCCAGGAACAGCGCGACGCCGGTGTAGCCGTGCGCGAGCCCGGCGCCCATGGGCAGCACCAGCCAGCGGGTGTCGCCGACCGGTTCGAGGCCGATCCAGTTGATCCGCTCGGTGCCGAAGCTGGTCGTGACGATCCGGTCGGCCACGGCACACGCGGCGGACAGCACCTCGTCCGTGCCGACGGCGTGCTGCTGGACCTGGCCGGGACCGCCGCCGGTCAGCGCGACCCTGCGGCTGGCGAGCGACGCGGCGATCACCCATTCCTGGTCCGCGCGGTCGAACTCGTCGAAGGCCCCGAGGCAGGCGAGCGCGTCCTCCAGGCCGGAGGTGGCGAGCACGCCCGGCAGCGTGCCGGTGGCGGAGTGCAGGTCGCGGCCGTCCGCGCGCGCCGTGAACAGGGGGATGTCGCCCGCGTCCAGCTCGGCGGCCTCGAGCTCGGCCAGTCCGGGCAGGAAGTCGTCGGCACACGCCGTTTTCAGGGCGTTGAGCCTCGTTTCGGGGTTCTGCAGGAACTCCGGAGCGCGCGTGGCCGCGATGAGGTCCGCGTACTGCCGCGTCGGCCGTGGCACCACGCGCACCGGCACGGACGCGCATCCGGCCAGGAGAGCGGCGAACTCCGCGCGGTGGAAGGAAATCGCGTCGTAGGTCAGCCGGAACCCGGACAGCACCGCGTCCGCGTGGTCGGCGGCTTCGACGGGCTCGCCCTGCCACGTCGGGCGGTTCGCCGCGCCGGGCATGATCTCCGGCCGCTCGACCGCGCGCATGCGGTCGGTCCCGGCGTCGACCCATTCCGTTGTGACGCAGGAGGTTTCCTGGCCGGCGTCGCCGCCGACGGCGGAGATGTCGGTGAGGCCGTGCCGTCCGGCGACGGCCGGCAGGATGCCGGTGCGTGCCACCGAACGGCCCAGCGCGATCGTGGCCGGATCGGGCCGTCCGCCGGGAAGCTGGGCCTGGAACAGGGTTTCGACGTCGATCAGCAGCGGCTGGTCGGCGCGGGCGATCACGTTCTGGTGGTGCATGTCCGTGGCCCGCACCAGGTGCAGCACCGCGAGCAGCCCGCCGAGCCGGTGGAAGTACGCCGTGGCGTCGCGCGTGGGCAGCGGTGCCGGTTCGACGTGCTCGGTCCAGCCGTAGCCGTCCGCCGCCAGCGCCTTGACCGTGACGATGCCCAGGTCGGTCAGGTCGTTCACGAGCTCGACCACGTGCGCCAGCGCCAGGTGCGCGTCGACGCCACGCGGCTTGTGGACCACGCGCTGCCCGTCGGCGAGCCGCAGGATCGTGGTGGCGCGCCCGCCCTGATGACGGTCACCTCCCGGCCGCACCGCGACGAGCGCGGCCTTGGCGGTGAGCAGCGTGCCGGTGAGGCGCTCCTGGTCGGCCGCGTACCGGGCGGCGATCTCGGCGGTGGTGACGACCGCGGTGTCGCGTTCCCGGTCCAGTTCCCGGATCAGCACGGGATAAGGCTCGAAGTGGGCGCGGGTCAGTCCGTCGAACGGGGTGTTCGCGAGTTCACGGACGAGAACCGGCGCCGCGAGGCGGGTGAGCCGGCTCGTGAGGTTCTTCGCGCACGACGCCGTCAGTGCGTCCGGATCAACGGCGGTGCCGGGCAGGCCCGTGAGCTCGTGGTGCAACCGGGCGCTCGCCGCGTCCACCCACGGGGCCACGACGTGCGCGAACACGTCCGTGGGAGCGGGTGTGACGCGACAGGCGATCTCCATGACACGAAGCGTGCCAGCGCGGCACCGGCGGGTCATGGGTGGAGAACACCACCATTGATGGCCACGTACGTACGCGCCTCTACGCATTCTGCCGGACGCCGCTCGTGAACCGCTCGAGCACAACCCGCCCGCCACCGCCGTCACACCGTCCCGCACCTGCGGCTTCCGAATGGTGGTGGCCGCCACGGATGAGTTTCGCGCCGCCGGACGGGAGATTTCTCTCGGGCCGCAACGAGGCCCGCAACACCAACAACACGGAGGTGCATTCACATGGAGAAGATCGTGGACGCGAACGACCTGCTGACCCTGGGCTTCGAGGACGACGCGCTGCTGATGGAGGACAACTCCCTCTGCACGCTGTGCTCCTGGACCATGAGCGAGAACTGACCGGAGCTCCCGGTGATGCGGTGGGCCGCCGTCGCGCGGCCCACCGCAAGTCCCTTCTCCGAGGCAGGTGAGTTCCATGCGACGACGCGCAGCCGCCGACCCGATCCGGCGCGGGGTGGGAGAGATCGCCGCCTCGTGCGCCGACACCTACACCGTGCGCGGCGAGCCCTTCTGGTGGCACTTCGACCCCGTGACCGACCGCCCGCAGCTCCGCCAGGGCTGGAAGATCCACGTGAGCGCCGCGCCCCAGCACGCCCCCGAGGTCCTGCGCCGCGTCGCCGCCGTCGTCGTGCCCCGCGCGTTGCGCTGGAAGGCCGCCCGGTCCATCGACAAGCTGATGGACCTCAGCTCACCGCCCTCACCCCTGACCCAGTCCGGCAAGTTCATCACCGTCTACCCGGACTCCGACGTCGAGCAGCTCGCCGCCGACCTGGACGCCGTCACGGCCGAGTTCGACGCTCCCGTCGTGCCGTCCGACCGGCGATTCCGCCCGCACAGCAACGTCTACCTGCGGTACGGCGCGTTCTCCGCCTCCAGCGTCTTCGACCCGGCCGAGCAGAGCCTGCGGCACGTGCTGGTGCACCCCGACGGGCACTGCGTCGAGGACAAGCGAGCTCCCGGTGTCGCCGCACCCGACTGGGTGGACGACCTCGTGCCCGCGCAGTCCCGCGTCTTCCTGGAACGGCCGGGAACCGGCCTGTTCGGGCGCGAGATCGTGGTGCAGGGGGTGTTGCGGCAGTCCGTGAAGGGCGGGGTGTTCCGGGTCCGCTACCGGGGCGCGCCGGCCGTGCTGAAGGAAGCGCGGATCGGGACGACGCCGGACCGGCTCGGCCGGGACTCGCGCACCGCGCTGCGCAACGAGTGGCAGCTGCTGCGGGCGCTGAGCGGAACGGGGCTGGCGCCGGAGCCGCTCGCGTTCTTCCACCAGGAGGACAACGCCTATCTGGTGCAGGAGTTCCTGCCGGGACGGACGTTGCGGGCCGAGGTGGAGCGGCGCAACTACCGTTCGCCGGTGTCCGTGCCTGATCTGTTGTCGCTGATGGACGGGGTGCACCGGCTCGTGCGGGACGTTGAGGCGCACGGGGTTCGGCTGCTCGACCTCACGCCCAACAACATCATGGTCGACGGGGCGCGGTTCGCGGTGATCGACCTTGAGCACGCTGGTCTGGTTGATTCGCCGGAGCCGCCGTTTGCCGCGCACACGCCGGGGTATGTGCCGCCGTCTGCGCCTTGGGCCGCGGACACCGAGTACGCGCTCGCGGCGATCGACCACTTCGTGCTGACGGGGATCGATCCGTTTCTGGGCAGGAACGTGACGTACGCCGAGCACCTGCCTGCGGTGTTGGAGGCGTTCGCCCCGGCCGGGCTGGATCCGGAATCGATCCACCTTGGCCCCCTCCGGGGGGATCGCGAGGTCCCCACTCCCATCGTCTCAGGCGGGTCCGACAGTGTCGGCGACCGCGCCGTCGAGGAAGCGGTCGAGGCTGGCGAAGAACTGGTCAAGCTGGCCGAGTGGGACCGCCACCCCTGGCCCTGGCCTCAACGCTGGGCACCGGGCTCCCTGCACCCGGCCTCCTTCATGGCAGGCACCGCCGGCATCGCCCGCTTCTACCTCGACCTCCACGAAGCCACCGGCGACAGGACCTGGCTGCACCACACCGACCAACTCCTGACGTGGACCATCGACAACCACCCGGTGGTCCCAGGCCAGACCCCACCAGGCCTGTACTTCGGCCTCGGCTCCCTCCCGTGGCTCATGACCGATCTCGCCGCCACCGGACACGAACCCGAACTGTGGCACCGCGAAGCCCTGAAGCTCTCCGCCGAGCTGAGCAGGATCGAGGTCCACGGCTGGGACATCACCCACGGCTGGGCGGGCATCGGCCTCGCCAAGATCGCCCTCCTGCGCACCACCGGCAAAGGCCAGGAAGACATCAAGGCGATCATCGCGAAAGTCCTCGCAGGCGTGTCCACAAAGGATGGTCTCCCGGCGTGGCCGAACAACGGCTCGTCGTTCTACGGCTTCGCCCACGGCAGCGCGGGCGTTGCCTACTTCCTGCTGCACGCCGGCCGAGCCGTCGACGACCCGGTCGCCACCGACCTCGCCGTCGCCACCGGACGAGCCCTGCTCGGCGCCGCGGTCCCGGCGGCGGAAGGCCTGTCGTGGCCGCACAAACCGGGCCACGACACGGTGTGGTCGCACTGGTGCAACGGCGCCGCGGGTGTCGGCATCCTGTTGCACGCCCTGGCCCGGCACACCCAGGACGAGGAATTCGAGCAAGGCGCGCGAAAAGCAGGCCTCGCCATCACGACCGCGCGGCCGTTCGGCAGCGTCTGCCGGTGCCACGGGCTCGCTGGCGACGGTGACTTCCTGCTGGACCTGGGCGACCACGAGGGCGCCGTCCACATCGGACGCAAGCTCGACGCGCTCCGGTTCCGCGACGGGTTCTCCGTCAAGTGGGCGCCGGAAGGGCTCGGTGCGCCCAGGCCCGACTACATGCGCGGTTACACCGGCGTGCACGCGTTCCGGCTGCGGCTCGCGGGCCGCGTCGCCCGTTCGCCCCTGACCCTGCGACTGGAGGAGTGGCAGTGAACCTCACCGATCTCCTGGTCCACGAGATGGTCGTGGACTGGGGCCCGAACCGCCGGGTCGTGGCGTCCCGGCAAGGCGAGACGGTGTTCGAGTGCGTGGTGCGGCCGGCCGGAGGGCTCTGGTACGTCACGGAGTGCCTGCCGCAGCGCGATGACCCGGCCATCGCCGACCATCTGGGCAGGGTGCTCGCGTACCTGAAGGAACAGGGGATCGGCGACGTCGTCGTCGTGCACCCGGAGTTCTGGGACGTCGGCGGCACCGACTGCGGGCGGATCGTGCCGATGTGGCTGCGGCTGGACGCCGAGATGATCGCCTCGTTCGAGCGCGTGCTGCCCGTCGGTCACAAGGTTGAGCCGTTCTCGGAGGATGTGCCGGGAGAGCCGCACGACCGCCGGGTCTTCGCCGAGCTCACGCAGAACCAGTACGGGCCGTTGATCCCCGAGGCGTCCCTCAGGATCGTCGCGGACGGCGTCCCCCGCGGCGCGATCGCGGTGACGGAGGACCGTGGTGTGCCGCTCGTCGGGCACCTCGTGGTCGAGCCCGCCGCGAGGGGTGGCGGGCTCGGCAGGACGTTGCTGGTGCGCAGCATGCTCGGGCTGGCGGAAGCCGGGTACGTCGACTGCCGGCTCAACGTCATGGCCGAGAACTTCGCCGCGCGCAGGCTGTACCGGTCGATCGGCTTCGTGCAGGACCGCGCGACGCTCCGAGCGAGCCGGGTGACGTCATGACCGTGACGGTGCTGGAGCTGGAGTCCGCGCGGATTCCGGCGACCCTGGAGGATCTGCGGGCGCAGGGGCCCGTCCGCTACTACCTGTCCGCAGGTCGTCCCGTGTGGTTGCGAGGACCCGAGGGTCCCGCTGACCTGACCACGGCGTTGCTGCGCTGCCACGACGAACGCGAGGCACGGCTGCGGGCCGAGGTCAGGGCCGCCAAGGAATGGCTGGCCGAGGGCGGCCCACGGGCCGTAGTCGTCGAGCTGGTCAACCCACCGACGAGAGACGACGTGCGCTTCCTCCAGGAGTGCCGCATGCGGCTGGTGCGCGGGGAAGCGCAGTCGATCACCGTGCTGCGCCACCTCCCCGCCGCACCGCCCGCGAACGAAATCCTCGCGATGCTCCAGCTCGCCGGTGGATCGGTCCCGGAAGAGAAATTCCGCCACTGGCAGGCGAAACACGGCTGGGACGACGATCTGGTCGAGACAACAACGTCCACAAGGGACAATCGACGTACCTACGCGGCCCCGCCACCACGTGACCTGCCGATCACCCCGGAGCTGGCGGCCGAGGTCGCGCAGAGCGTCGAGGTGCCGCTGTCCACCGCCGCCCTGCTGACCGACCCGTCAGCGGCACTCCACGCCTTCACGGCCGGCGCCGCCGCGGAAGCCGCGGGCCAGGGCAGGGTGCTGTCGCGGTACGCGGGCAACCTGTACCGCCGGGCCTTGCGCGGCAACGAGGTTCCGCACGCCACCGCCGCGAGCGCGTACCTGGCGGCACTCGTCGCGGATCGCCGCCGGGTCTCCGGCGCGGTGGCCGACCTGCTGCTGGCGCAGGCGGAGAAGTGGGACGTGGAGCCGATCGACCGGGCCATGCTCGCCTACCAGCTCGGCCAGCTCCTCGCGAAGGACCCCGACCCGGCTGTGCGCAAGTCGGCCGCGCGCTGCTTCGAGCACGCCCGCGACCTGGACGTGCCGGTCACCCAGATCGCCGCGTCGTTCAACGGCGCCGCACTGGCCCTGTACCGCGACCGCGACCTGGACGGTGCCGTCACGACCATGCGCACGGCACTGGAGTTGCTGGAAGGCCAGGACGTCGTGGCCGATCAACAGGTCCAGCTCCTCACCAACCTCGCCAAGCTCCGCCGCGGCACACCCGAGGCCGTGGGCCTGTACCGGCGGGCGTGGGCGGCCGCGGACGACGTCGCCAACGCCACCTACGTCGCCGCCGACCTCGTGCGGGTGCTGCTCGACGCGGGGGAGGACCGCGAGGCGGAGGCCGTCGCGACGCGGCTGCTCGACCTCTTCGACCGGGCGGCCGACACGAACCAGGCGAGTGAGAAGGCGGTGTCCGCGGTGTGCTTCCGTCTCGCCGACAAGCGGCTCGCGGCGAACGCGACCGCGGAAGCGGCGCGCTGGTACCTCGCCGCGGTCAGCCGGATGCGGCGCGGCGCCCCCGAGGTCGTGGACACGATCCTGCGCAACCTGGGCGACCAGCCGCCAGCCCTCGTCGAGGCACGCGCCGCGCACGCGCTGGTCGCCGACGACCTCCTGGCGCTGCGGGGTCTGCTCGCATGACCATCACCGAGTTCTCCCTCCACCGCGACCGCCTCGTCCTCACGCGACCGGGCGAGGTCGGGCTCGTTCCGGCGGGAACCACCGACCTGACCGAGGTCGACTGGATCCCGGCCGGCGACTGGCACCTCGTCGGCTGGGCCGCAGAAGACCTCGTGGCGCTGCGCCGCCGGGGCGAACTCGGCCTCCTGGACACCGGCCGCCGGATGCTGACCTCGACGCATCCGGTGGTCGGCCGCATCCTGCGCTACAACGGCGAAGAAGCCCTCGTCGCGGTCGTGCGCGACGGACGCCCGGTGCTGTGCGTGCACCGCCCGTCCACAGGCACCTACCAGGTCCTCGACGCCACCGAGGGCGTGTCGTCGGTGGCCGCCTGGGACGGCACCACCATCGTGCTCACCAAGGACCGGCGGGTCGTGCTGGTGCGGTACGACGACACGAGCAGCGAACAGATCGCCGAGATCCCAGCGGTGTCGGCCGCGGGCGACGGACCGCTGGTCGCGCTGACCGGCGAAGATCAGGTGCCCGGCGTGCTCGACCTGGCAAGCCGCGAGGTCCGTTGGTACGCACCGGGAAGTGCCGGCATCGCCGTCTCCCCGTCCGGCCTGCTCCTCACGATGGCCTGGACCGATCACCGCTACGTCTACCGGGTCCTCGACCGCGAGGGCGAGGTCGTCGGCACGCCCGTGCCCGGTCACGGCATCGCCACCGACCTGACCTTCACCGCGGACGAGCGCCACCTCCTCGGCCGCCACCAGTCCCCGGCGGCCTCACCCGCACTCGTCCGCTGGGACATCCACAGTGGACAGATGACCGAGCTGCCGGGACAGCGGCGCACCGAGACGCCCGTCCGCTGGCGGCACCGCGAGTCCGCGCAGTCCCCGGAATGGCTCTACGAACCGGAAAACGGCGGCCACGGCGGCATCGTCCTGCACCTGCACGGCGGCCCCCGCAGCCAGCTCAGGCAGATCCACGAGCCGATGATCGCCGCGCTGGTCGAGGCGGGCTGGACCGTCATCGGCATGAACTACCCCGGCAGCAGCGGATACAGCGACGAGTTCCGCGACGTCGTGGTGGGCGACTGGGGCGGTGCCGACGTGGCGGCGGTGACCGCGCGCCTGCGAGAACTGCGGCGCGACCGGCCGGTGTGCCTGTACGGCCAGAGCTACGGCGCCTACCTCGCCCTGCTCGCCGCGGCACGGGAACTGGTGGACGCCGTCGCCGTGTGGGCGCCGGTCACCGATCTGCCGCAGCTGCTGGAGTCCGCGACGGGACTGCACCGGCAGTGGCTCCGCACCGAACTCGGCGCGCTCGCCGACGACCCCGGCCAGTTGAACGCACGCAGCCCGATCAACCAGCCGTTCACGGCACGACGCCTGCTCATCGGCCACAGCAAGGGGGACGACAGGTGCCCGGTGGAGCAGTCGCGGAGGTTCGTCGAACGGCAGGGCGCCGACCGCTACCTCGAACAACCCGGCAACGGCCACGAGCCAGGCGATCCAGGCGCGTGGACGGCGGCCGTGGTGGAGCACTTCGCGGAGGTGCTGGGATGACGGGCTTCGCGCGCTGGACGGACGCGGTGGTGGAGCGTCTCGGAGGTGCTGGGATGACGGCTTCGCGGGCTGGACGGGCGCGGTCGTGGATCGCCTCGGAGGTGCGGCGATGACGTACTTCGCGCGCTGGACAGGCGCGGCCGTGGAACGCCTCGGAGGTGCTGGGATGACGGCTTCGCGGGCTGGACGGGCGCGGTCGTGGATCGCCTCGGAGGTGCGGCGATGACGTACTTCGCGCGCTGGACAGGCGCGGCCGTGAAACGCCTCGGAGGCGCAGGAACGACCGCACTCCTGTGGCAAGCGGGCAGGTGGCGATTCGCCGTGTTCTGCGTGCTGGCGGTCCTCCAGGGCCTGACCCCGGCCACCGCCATCGCCGCGTCCGGCGTGCTGATCTCCGGCCTGCCCACCGACCCGGCGCGGGCCACCCTCGGCCTAGCCCTGTTCGGCGCCTCACTCCTCACCGGCACCGTGCTCGCCGCGATCCTCGACCACCAGGCCGCCGTGCTCGACGGCAGGGTCGCCCGCACGATCCACGACACGGTGGCGCACGCGACTCTCCGCACCGACGTGGAACTCTTGGTGGACCCGCGAACCACCGGTGAGCTCGGCGCGCTGGCCGAGTTCGAACGCGTCGACGGCTTCGTCGGCACCGTCACCGCTCTGCGGGAACTGCTGCGGCAGCGGGCAACCGGTGTCGGTGCGGCCGTGGTGCTCGCGACGTTCGCGTGGTGGGCCCCGCTGGTGATGTTCCTGGGCTGGCGCGGTCTCAGCTTCGGCGTCCGCAGGTGGCTCGACCACGGCATGAACCTCGGTGCCCGGCAGGGCGAACAGGCGCTGCGCCGCGCCCGGTACCTGCGCGGCCTCGCCGTGGACAGCCCGGCGGCCAAGGAGGTCCGGGTGTTCGGGCTCGCGGGCTGGCTCGTCCCGCTGTACCGCGACTCCTACCTGGCGGCGCTGGAAGTCCTGTGGGAGGGCCGCCGCCTCGGCATGCGCACGGTTCTCGCCGCGACGGGCGGAGTGGTGCTCGCCCACCTGATCGTCCTGACCGCGATCGCGCAAACCACCACCACACCGGCGGAGATCGTCGTCTACGCGCAGGCGGTGCTGTCCACCAGCGCGCTCGGCTACGTCTTCGGCGCCGAGGTCCCGCTGGCCCGCGCCCGCAAGGTGGCGAAGCTGGCCCGCGCGCTCGCCGACCGTCTCGCGACCAGCCCGCCACCCGCGAAGAAGACCGCGAACGCCATCGAGCTGAAGAACGTCCACTTCACCTATCCCGGCAGGGACGACGAGGTCCTGGCCGGCGTGAACCTGACCGTCCCGAAAGGACAGTCGCTGGCCATCGTCGGCGAGAACGGCGCGGGCAAGAGCACGCTGGTGCACCTGTTGTGCGGCACCTACCGGCCACAGCGGGGCGAGATCGCGATGCCGGGCGAGGTCAGCGCGATCGTGCAGCGGTTCACCCGCTTCGAGCTCTCCTTGCGCGACAACATCGGCTTCGGCGCCGGCGACGAGACCGTGCACAGGGCCCTGGAACGCGCCGGTGGCCTCAGCCTGCTCGACGACCTCCCGCACGGCTGGGACACGGTGCTGTCCTCGTCGCACCCGGACGGCCGCGACCTCTCCGGCGGCCAGTGGCAGAAGGTCGCGCTGGCCAGGGCGTTGCTCGCGGTCGAGACCGGCGCCGAAGTCCTGATCATGGACGAGCCCAGCGCCAACCTCGACGTGCTCGCCGAGGAGGAGCTCTTCGCCCGCTTCAGCGAGCTGGCCGGCGAGATCACCACCATCCTCGTGTCGCACCGGCTGGCCTCCGTCCGCCACGCCGACCGCATCGTGGTGATCGCCGACGGCCGCATCGCCGAGGACGGCACCCATGCGGAACTGATGGCCGCCAACGGCCGGTACGCCGCGATGTACTCGCTGCAGGCAGAACGGTTCGCGGAGAAGGAGTGGAGCCATGCGTGAGATCCGCGTCCTCGTCGCGACGGCGTGGCGGGTCGACCGCCGCCTGACCCTGGCCATGATCGCCGAACCGCTCGGCAACACCCTCGTACTGATGTCCGGCCTGTGGCTGGCGATGCTGACGAACGGCGTGATCCGGCACGACCCGCGCCAGGTCGTGATCGGCATCGCCGCCCTCGTCCTCGGCGCCGGGCTCGGCTGGCAGCTCGACCTGTCCGCCAGCCAGTGGCGCATGGTGCTGGGGGAGAAGGTCGCGCACGCGTTCGACACGGAGATCGCGCGGCTCTGCGCCGAACTGCCCACCCTCGACCACTTCGAGCGCTCCGAGTACCAGAACCAGCTCGAACTGCTGCGGCAGCGGCAGGGCCTGCTCGGCAACTCGCTGAGCGCCCTCGCCGTGACGGTCAAGGCGATCTGCGCGGGCCTGACCGTGCTGATCCTGCTGGTCGTCGCGCACCCGGCGATGCTCGCGCTGGTGCTGCTCGCGCTACCCGCTCTGCTGATCACCAGGACCCAGCAGCGCTGGCGAGCCACCGCGGAAGACGCCTCCGCACTGCCCGGCCGCACCGCCCGCCATCTGCGCACCGTGGCCCAGGATCGCGACGCCGCCGTGGAAATCCGCCTCTTCGGCCTGGCGGACTACGTCGAACGCCGCATCGACACGCTCTGGCGTGCACAGCGCGCACCGATCGAGAAGACCGAACGCAAGGTCGCCCTCGCCTCGCTCGCCCAGCAGCTCCTGTACGTGACCGGCGTGATCGCCGCCGTCGGTTTCGTGCTGCACCAGGCGATCCGGGGCACGTCAGCGCCCGGCGACGTCGTTCTGGCGATCTACCTGAGCCAGCAGGTGCAGACCGCGGTCATCTGGCCGATCCAGGCCGTCACGGGCTTCGGCCGCACCCTCCACACCGTCCGCCGCTACCTGTGGCTCGTCGACCACGCCCGCGCCGCGGCCCCGACCGGCCACCTCCCCGCGCCCGAGCGGATCGTCGAGGGCATCCGGCTGGAGAACGTGTCGTTCCGCTACCCCGGCACCGAGAAGTGGGTGCTGCGCAACGTCTCCCTGACCATCCCGGCCGGCGGCGCACTGGCCGTCGTCGGCGAGAACGGCGCGGGCAAGACCACCCTCGTCAAGCTCCTGACCAGGATGTACGAACCCACCGAAGGCCGCATCACGGTCGACGGGACCGAACTCGCCGACCTCGACGCCGAGCAGTGGCGGGAGCGACTCGCCGCCGCGTTCCAGGACTTCGCCCGCTTCGAGCTCACCGTCCAGCACGCGGTCGGCCTCGGCGACCTGCCCCACCTCGACGACACCGCCCACGTCCGGGCGGCACTCGGCAGAGCCAGCGCCGACGTCCTCCCGCAGGAAGCTCAACTGGGCACGTCGTGGGGCGGCGCAGACCTCTCCACCGGCCAGTGGCAACGGCTCGCGCTGGCCCGCGGACTGGCGCGAACCACCCCGCTCGTCCGGTTCTTCGACGAGCCGACCGCCAGCCTGGACGCGTTCACCGAGGACGCCCTGTTCGGCAGCATGGCCAGAGCCACCGACGGCGCGAACGGCATGATCACGATCCTGGTCACGCACCGGTTCTCCACGGTCAGGTCCGCCGACCTCATCGTGGTGCTGGCCGACGGCGGCGTCGCGGAACTGGGCTCCCACCGCGACCTGCTGGCCCGCGACGGTCGTTACGCCCGTCTCTACCGGTCGCAGGCGGACGCGTTCGCCGGTTGACCTGCCGGAACGCCTCAGACGACCAGCTTCTGGTACTGATCGCGATCCATGTCGTGCACCTCCAGCGTGAGCTGGGCCGGCAGCCCCTCCACCGGCTTGAGGTGCTCGCGCACGAGCCCGATGCCCACCCGCCCCACCTCCTGCTTCAGCTCGGCCGGACGACCCGACAACAAGCCGATCCGGACGTGGATCATCGCCCCTGCCGACCCGTCACCGATCACGCTTTCCTCGATCTGCCGGAACCGCGTCTTGAACGCGGCCACGTCCGAGCTGACCAGCGTCGACAGCGTCCGGTGCAGCGCGAGGGCGAAGGCCCGGCGGTCGAAGGCGCCGCTCAGTTCGGCGGAGTACTCGACGGTGATCTGTGGCATGCGCCCACGCTACCGGCGCGCCCGGCTCAGCTGAGCCGGGCGGCGACCTGGGTGCGGCGTGCGGCGAGGGAGATCGCGGCCCAGCCGAACGCGCCGGCCCAACCGGCGAGCACCGCGGTGAGGGTCGGTTCCCAGTCCGGCTGGCCGAGCCGCAGCGTCCAGCTCACGCCGAACAGCACGAGCACGGCGGCGATGCCGAGGTCTCGCCCGGACGTGCGGGTGCGCGACTCGCCGAAGATCCGGTCGAGCCATTCGGCGGAGACCACCGCGATGCCGAGCAGCAGACCGGCCGTGATGAGGTGCCAGGAGACGGCTGCCGGCAGGCCGAGGAGCACGTGCAGCACGTCGAGGACCGCCGCGGTGGTGAGGAGGGCGAGCGGCAGTACGACGAGACGGCGCAGCATCTTTCCACCTTTCTGAAGCATCTCGGGGCATAGATACCCGGCCAGGGGGAATCCACACACCTAGGATCTGCAGGGGTGGACGTGCTGCGCAGGAACAACGTCGTGGTCACCGGTAGCGAGACCGGTCCGGTCGTGCTGCTCGCACACGGTTTCGGCTGCGACCAGAACCTGTGGCGCAGAGTCCTTCCCGACCTGGCCGAACGGTGCAGAGTGGTGTTGTTCGACCACACCGGCTGCGGCCGCTCGGACGTGAGCGCGTGGAGCCCCGAGCGCTACGGCACTCTCGACGGGTATGCCGGCGACGTGCTGGAGATCTGCCGTGAACTCGACCTCCGGGACGTCGTGCTGGTCGGCCACTCGGTCAGCGCGATGATCGCGGTGCTGGCCGCCAACGAAGAGCCGGAACGGTTCTCGCAACTGGTCCTGCTCACACCGTCACCGTGCTATGTGGACGATGGCGACTACCACGGCGGCTTCAGCCGGGAGGACGTCGACGAGCTGCTCGTCGCGCTGGAGTCCAACTACCTCGGCTGGTCCTCGACGATGGCACCGCTCATCGTGGACAACCCCGATCGCCCGGAACTCGCGGACGAGCTGAAGAACAGCTTCTGCCGCACGGATCCCGCGATCGCGCGGGTGTTCGCCCGCGCCACGTTCCTGTCGGACAACCGCGAGGACCTCCGGAAGGTCACCGTGCCGACCCTGGTGATCCAGTGCGCCGTCGACGCCATCGCGCCGCCGGAGGTCGGTCTGTACACCCACGAGCAGATCCCCGGCAGCAAGCTGGTGACGTTGAACGCGATCGGACACTGCCCGCAGCTCAGTGCGCCGGAGATGACAGCGGAGGCGATCTTGGAGTTCGTGAACGGCCGATGAAGTGGCCGGACGGCGCGGCGTTCGCCGCGTTGCTGGAGGACAGCGCTGAGGACCTCTACGACAACGCGCCGTGCGGCTACGTTTCGTACCTCCTCGACGGCACCATCGCGAAGATCAACGCGACACTGCTGAGCTGGCTCGGCCACGACCGGGACGACCTCGTGGGCCGCAGGCGGTTCTCCGACCTGCTGACCGTCGGCGGCCGGATGTACTACGAGACGCACTTCGCGCCGTTGCTGCAGATGCAGGGCGAGCTCGGCGGCGTGGCGCTGGAGATGAAGGCCGCGAACGGCACGCGGCTGCCGGTGCTGCTGACCTCCACCGTCAAACGCGGCCCCGGAGGCGAGGCACAGCTGATCCGCACCACCGTGTTCGACGCCCGCGACCGGCGCGCGTACGAGGAGGAGCTGCTGCGTGCCCGCCAGCAGGCCGAACGGGAACGCGACAGGGCTCAGCAGCTGGCCAGGACCCTCCAGCAGACGCTGCTGCCGCCCGCCCTGCCCGACGTGCGTGGAGTGGAGGTCGAGGCGTACTACCACCCGGCGTCGCTCGACCAGGTCGGCGGCGACTTCTACGACCTCTTCCCGCTCGCCGGCGACACCTGGGGCTTCTTCCTGGGTGACGTGTCCGGCAAGGGCGTCGACGCCGCGGTGGTGACGTCGCTGACCCGCTACACGCTGCGCGCGGCGGCGATCAACGACCCCGAGCCGGTCAGCGTGCTCAAGCATCTCAACACCGTGCTCACTCGCGCGAAACCACGCCTGTGCACCGTCATCTACGGCACCATCCGGCCCACCGCCGACGGCGCCACCATCACGCTGGCCACCGGCGGACACACCCCACCGGTGCTCATCGGTGCGGACGGCGTCGCGGAGCTGGTGAGGATGCCGGGCGGGCAGCTCGTCGGCGTGCTGCCGGACGCCCGGTTCGTCACGGCCGAGGTGCTCCTGGGACCGGGAGATGCCCTGCTGTTCTACACCGACGGGCTCACCGAGGCGCGGGTCGGCGACGGCCGCTACAGCGAAGAGGCGTTGCGGGATCACCTGGGCGGCCTGGCCCCGGCCACCGCGGAGTCCGTGATCGCCGCCGTGACCCTGCTGCTGACCGACCTGGGCGACGGCGTCGAGGACGACACGGCACTGCTGGCGCTGAGCGTTCAGCCGCCCGGCGCCACCAGCCCGGTCTCGTAGGCGAGCACGACGGCCTGCGCCCTGTCGCGCAGTGCGAGCTTCGCGAAGATGCGGGCGACGTGCGTCTTCACCGTCGCTTCGCTGAGGGTGAGGTCCTCGGCGATCTCGGCGTTGGACCGGCCGCGCCCGACGAACGTCAGCACCTCCCGTTCCCGCGGGGTCAGCGCGGCGAGATCCCGGTGCACGGCGGGAACGTGCGCCACCGGTGAGGCGAACTGTTCGACGAGCCTGCGGGTGATCGACGGGGCGAGCAGCGCGTCCCCGGTCTCGACGAGCCGGACGGCGGCGACGAGGTGTTCCGCGGTGACGTCCTTGAGCAGGAACCCGCTGGCACCGGCGGCGAGCGCGTCGTAGACGTACCGGTCGAGGTCGAACGTCGTCAGCATCAGCACCCGGCAGTCCGGCGACTCGCGGACGATCCGGCGGGTGGCTTCGAGGCCGTCCATGGCCGGCATGCGGATGTCCATCAGCACGACGTCCGGCCTGAGATCCCGCACGGCGGCCACGGCCTCGGCACCGTCGGCCGCCTCGCCGACGACCTCGATGCCGCCCGACGTCAGGATCATCCGGAAACCGATGCGCACGAACGCCTGGTCGTCCGCGATCACCACCCGTGGCCCGGTCACAGCGGCAGCCTCGCCCGCACGCGGAACCCGCCACCGAGCCGCCGGCGCGCGTCGAGATCGCCGCCCAGCACGGCCACCCGCTCGCGCAACCCGAGCAGACCGCGGCCCTGACCGTCCTTCGTGGACACCGAATCTCCCGTCAGCACGCTGGGACCGCTGGTGAGCACCTCGACCCGCAGGGAGTGCTCCGCGTACCTGACCGTCACGTCCGCCTTCCCGCCGTCGCCGTGCTTGAGCGCGTTGGTCAGCGCCTCCTGCACGATCCGGTACGCCGTGAGGTCCACTCCGGACGGCAGCTCACGCGGCTCGCCGGAGATCCGCACCTCGACCGGCAGCCCGGCGAAGCACATCCGGTCGACCAGCGAGCTGAGCCTGCTCAGACCTGGTTGCGGTGTCAGCAGGTCCTCGCCGTCGGCCGACGGCGCGAGCAGGCCGAGCATGTGCCGCAGCTCGGTCATCGTGTCGCGCCCGGCGGACTCCACGGCCAGCAACGCGTTCGTCGCGTCGTCGGCCTCGGTCGCGAGCACCCGGCGCGCGGCACCGGCCTGCACCACCATGACGCTGACGTTGTGGCTCACGATGTCGTGCAGCTCCCTGGCGATCCTGGCGCGTTCGGCGTCCACGGCCCCGCGAGCGGCGCTTTCGCGTTCACGCTCGAGCAGCCAGCCGCGTTCCTCCATCGCACGGGTGTACGCGCGCTTCGCCGCCGCCAGCCGCACCGCGAGAAACCCGGCGGTCAGGCAGGCGAGGACCGCGACGACCAACTCCCACACGCGATCACCCTCCCAGAGCGCGAGCCGTGCGCGCATCACACCCCGGATGCAGCGCCTACATCCCCGGGATGACCCCGTCCGGCAGGTTACCTCCCGGGACTGATGCCCGTCCGCGTCCCGCCGAACAGGATGACGGCCATGAACAACGACGTGGTCGTCGCGATCTCGGACCTGCGCAAGGAGTACGCGGACTCGGTCGCGCTGAACGGGGTGTCGCTGACCGTGCGGGCGGGGGAAGCCGTCGCGGTGATGGGACCGTCCGGCAGCGGCAAGTCGACGCTGCTGAACATGATCGCGGGCCTGGACCGGCCGACCTCCGGCTCGGTGGTCGTGCACGGCACGGACCTGGGATCGCTCGACGAGACGGGCCTCGCCCTGTTCCGCAGGCGGGGAATCGGCATGATCTTCCAGTTCTTCAACCTGCTCGACGACCTGTCGGCGCTGGACAACGTGGCTCTCGCGGCCCAGCTGACCGGCACACCGGCGAGCCAGGCGCGCAAACGGGCGCTGGAGCTGTTCGGCGAGCTCGGCATCTCCAACCGCAGGAACGTCTACCCGGCACGGCTGAGCGGCGGCGAACGGCAGCGGGTCGCGGTCGCGCGGGCGTTGATGAACCGGCCCGCGCTCCTGCTCGCCGACGAACCCACTGGTGCGCTCGACAGCAGGTCCGGTGAGCAGGTGATGGACCTGCTGCTCGACCTCAACCAGATCGGCCAGACGTTGCTGCTGGTCACGCACGACGAACGGCTCGCGACCCGGTGCGCCAGCCGTGTCGTCGAGGTCGTCGACGGGCGGATCGCGCGGGAGCAGAGCCTGGAGCGGACCTCGTGAGCGCGGTGTGGAGCGCGGCCTGGGCGGCCGTGCGTCGCCGGATGCTGCAGACGATCGTGATCGGCGTCGTCGTGTGCGCCTCGACCGCGACCATCGTGATGGCCCTCGGCCTGCTCGAATCGGCCGCCGCGCCGTTCGACCGGGCCTTCGCCACGCAGCGTGGCGCCCACCTGGCCGCGGCGTTCGACCCGTCGAAAACCTCCGAAGACCAGCTCAGGCACGCCGCCGGGCAGACCGAGTCGGCAGGGCCGTTCGCTCAGTCCACTCTGGACACCTCCACCGGCGAGATCTTCATGGGGACGCTCACCGTCGCCGGACGCGCGGATCCCGGCGGTCCGGTCGACCGCCTGACCGTCTGGGAGGGCCGCTGGGCCACGGCACCCGGTGAGATCGTCCTCAACCGCGCGCCCGGCGGCGAAGGCAGGACGAACCTGGGTTTCCAGCTCACCGCTGCCGGACGTCCGACGCTGACCGTGGTCGGCTTCGCCCACTCCGTCACGGGATCCGCCGACGCCTGGGTGACTCCCGAGCAGGTCAAGGCGTTGCAGCCGACCGCACTGCAGATGCTCTACCGCTTTCCCAACGCCGGCACCGCGGCCGAGGTCGCCGAAGGGCAGAAGGCCGTGACGGCAGGCCTTCCGGAGGGGGCGTTGCTGGGCACGCTGTCCCACCTCACCGTGAAGGACAAGGCCACGTCCGAGCTCGGCGTGTTCATCCCGTTCCTGCTGATCTTCGGCGTCCTCGGGCTGGTGGTGGCGGTCCTGATCGTCGCCAACGTCGTCAGCGGCGCGGTCGTCGCGGGCTTCCGGCACATCGGGATGCTCAAGGCCCTCGGCTTCACCCCGGGCCAGGTCATGGCGGTCTACCTGGTGATGGTCTCGATCCCGGCGGTCGCCGGTTGCGTGCTCGGGACGCTCGCGGGCAACGTCTTCGCCAAACCGGTCGTGCAGGACGCGGTCGAGGGCTTCGGCGTGACGGAGCTGAGCTTCGCGCCGTGGGTGAACGCCGTGGCGCTGCTGGGAATGCCCGCGCTCGTGATCTCGGCGGCGCTGGTCCCGGCGATCAGGGCACGAAGGCTGCCCGCTGCCCAGGCGATCAGCGCGGGCACCACCGCGCGCACCGGACGCGCCTTGCGGGTGCAGCGCTGGCTCAGCGGAACGCCGTTGCCGCGCTCGGTCAGCCTCGGCCTCGGTGTGCCGTTCGCCCGCGCGGGCCGCAGCGCGCTGACCCTGGCCTCGGTCGTGCTGGGCGTCATGACCGTGACGCTCGCGACGGGCGTGACGATGTCGGTGACGGCCTACAACGAGGCGGTCCGCCCGTCCTACGACGACCGCGTCGAGGTGCTGGCCGGACGACCGGAGGGCATGCCGGTCCTGCGGACCCCGGAGATGGGGGAGCCGCCCGCCGCCTCGCTGAGCGACGCCGACGACGAGAAGATGCTGCGCTCGCTGCCGGGCACGGCGGCGGTGATGGCGGTGTCCCAGCTGGAAACCGAGGTCGCGGGCGGCACCCAGAACGCCACGATCTTCTTCTACCGCGGCGACACCTCGTCGCTCGGCCCGCGCGTGCTGACCGGGCACTGGCCCGACGGACCCGGTCAGGTCGCCGCCCCCTCGCGATTCCTGAACCAGCGCGGTCTGGCGGTCGGCGACACGATCACCGTGCAGGCGAAGGAGAACCGCACCCAGCTGAAGATCGTCGGCGTCGTCCTGACCAACAACGAGGACCAGATCTTCGCGGACTGGACCGCGCTGAACGTCCTCGCGCCCGGCACCCGCGCGCACTCCTACCAGGTGAAGTTCGCGCCAGGCACGGACCGCGCCGCCTTCACCGCCGCGATCGGACAGGGCGATCCCGGTCTGCGCGTCCTGCCGCCGCGCGATGGCTCGTCGTCGACCGCGGTGATCCTCATCAGCGCCTCGGTCCTGCTGACGCTGGTCCTGGGGGCGGTGGCGGCACTGGGCGTGTTCAACACGGTCGTCCTCAACGCCCGTGAACGCCGCCGCGACTTCGGCATGCTGAAGTCGATCGGCATGACCCCGCGCCAGGTCACCGTGATGCTGTCGACCTCCATGGGCGCGCTGGGCGTGGTCGGCGGACTCGTCGGGGTGCCCGTGGGCGTTGCGGTGCACCAGCTCCTGGTGCCCGCGATGGCTCACGCCGGCCAGGCCGACGCCGTCGACATCCTCATGGACGTCTACCACGCGCCCGCGCTGGTCCTGCTCGCTCTCGCGGGAGTCGTGATCGCGGTGCTCGGCGCCCTCGTGCCGGCCAGGGGAGCGGCACACCTCTCGATCGCCACCGTTCTGCACAACGAATAGGGGGAAGCATGGTCAGGCGGTTGATCGCCTTGTCGCTCACGTTGGTGTTCCTGGGGCCTGCCGTGAGCCACGCCGGGGGAGACGGGGCCACGATCCGGCGGACGTCCTACGGAATCCCGCACGTGCGCGCGGCCGACCACCGGAATCTGGGGCTGGGCTTGGGTTATGCGTTCGCCGAGGACAACGTCTGCATGATGGCCGACATCGTCGTGACGCTGTCGGCGGAACGTTCGCGGTGGTTCGGCCAGGACGCCACCACGGAGTCCGGCGAGAACAACCTCGTGAGCGACCTCTACCACCAGCGGCTCAACCAGTCCGGCGTGATCGAGCGGGCGCTGTCCCAGCCGTCCCGGCAGGCCCGCGACCTCGTGCGCGGCTACGTCACGGGCTTCAACCGCTATCTCGCGAAGACCGGCGTCGACGGCCTGCCCGACACCCGCTGCCGCGGCGCTGCCTGGGTGCGGCCGATCACGGAGCTCGACGTGTGGCGGCGCGTCCACCAGGTCGCTGGCCTCACCGGCGGCGAAGGGTTCCAGGAACCCGTGGTGGCGGCCCAACCTCCTGGCTCTCCGGCTCCGGCGAAGCTGGTGGAGCGCTCCGAGCACCGGCCCGGCAGCAACGGCATCGCCCTGGGGCGTCAGGCCACCACCGGCACCGGCATGGTGCTGGGCAACCCGCACCTCCAGTGGGACGACGACTGGCGCTTCTACCAGAGCCAGCTCACGATCCCCGGCGAGCTGAACGTGAGCGGCGCCGGCCTGTACGGGGTGCCGGTCATCGCGATCGGCCACAACGACCGGCTGGGCTGGACCCACACGGCGTCCGACGCGCAGACCGTGACGATCAGCAGGCTCACCCTCGTCCCCGGCGACCCCCTGAGCTACCTCGTCGACGGCCGGGCACACCGCATGATCGCCGAGGAGATCACGGTGTCCGCGCGCCGGCCCGACGGCAGCATCACACCGATCACCAGAACCCTGTACCGGACCCCCGACGGCCCGCTGGTCGCCGACCCCGGCCCGTTGCAGTGGACCTCCACCACGGCGCACGTGTTGCGCGACGCCAACTCCGGCAACCTCGCGGTGGTCGACCAGTGGCTCGCGATCGCCCGTGCCCGCAGCGTCCCCGACCTGCACCGGGCCCTCGTCCGCCACCAGGCGCTGCCGTGGGTCAACACGCTGGCCGCCGACTCCACCGGAACCGCGTACTACAGCGACATCCAGGTCGTCCCGCACGTCACCGACGAGCACAGGACCCGGTGCGCGAGCGGCCCCGACATCGGCCTGCTGATCCTCGACGGCAGCCGCTCGTCGTGCGGCTGGGGCACCGACGCCGACGCGGTCCGGCCGGGCGTGCTGGGCCCGGACCGGCTGCCGCACCTGATCCGCGACGACCACGTCAGCAACATGAACAACAGCCCGTGGCTCACCAACCCGGCCGCCCCGCTCACCGGCTATCCCTCCATCGTCGGCAGCATCGGCACCGAACGCTCACCGCGCACCCGCCTGGGCCTCGACATGATCGCCGACCGCCTGGACGGCAGCGACGGACTCGGCCGCCCCGGCTTCACACTGTCCACTCTGGAAGCAACGATGTTCGGCAACCGCAACCTCAGCGCCGAGGAGGGGCTCAACGACGTCATCGCTTTGTGCCAGGCGAATCCGACGCTGAACGGGGTCGACGTCCGCGAGGCCTGCGCGGCCCTGGCGAAGTGGAGCGGCACCGGCGACACCGGCGAACGCAGCAGAGGAGCGTTCTTCTGGCGCACGTTCATCAACCTGGCGCGGCGCCCGAACGTGAACTCCTGGCTGGTGCCGTACGACCCGGCCGACCCGGTCCACACCCCGCGCGGCATCAACACCGCCGACCCCGGCGTCGGCCGAGCTTTCGCTGATGCGGTCACGGCTTTCGCAAAGGCAGGCATCCCGGTCGACGTGAGGCTCGACGACGTCCAGCACTACGAGGGCATCCCGATCCACGGCTGCCGCGGCCCGGAAGGCTGCTTCAACGTGATCTCCGTGCCCGGTGCGCCGCGGCCGTTGGACCAGATTCCTGACGTCCCGCACGGGACCAGCTTCGTGATGGCCGTGGAACTGACCAAGAACGGGCCGCGATCGAGCTCGCTGCTGGTCTACGGGCAGTCGGCCGACAAGGCTTCACCGCACCACCACGACCAGGCGCACCTGTACGGGGAGAAGAAGTGGGTGAGCGGGCGGTTCTCCGAGCAGGAGATCGCCCGCGATCCCAACCTCACCGTGCGATATGTCAGTTGGCGTGCGGGTCGGTGGCGTTGAGCGTGGCGACGACCTGGTCGTAGTCGCCACGCGCTTCGCCGTACCGCAGGAACTTCACCCGCTCGACCTGGATCTCCCGCACGTCGGGCTGCGTCTCGATGATGCTCATGACCTCGGCGACGTACTCGTCGAGCGGCATGGCGTGGTCGTTGTCGGCCTGGCCAGGCAGCAGGTCGGTCTGCACCGACGGCGGCTCCAGCTCGACGACGCGGACCGACGTGTCGGCGAGCTGCAGGCGCAGGGACTCGCTGAGCATGTGGATGGCCGCCTTGGACGCGTTGTAGCTCGGCGTCACCTTGAGCGGCGCGAAGGCGAGGCCGGACGAGACGGTCATGATCGTGGCGTCCGGCCTGGTCTGGAAGTGTTCGACGAACGCGGCGATCAGGCGGATCGGGCCGAGGACGTTGGTCGTGATGATGCCCTCGGCGGACTCCAGGAACGACTCCGGGCGGTGCCAGTCCTCGACCCGCATGACGCCCGCCATCGTGATCAGCACGTTCAGCGACGGGAAGCGGGCGAGCACGTCCTTGGCCGCGGTCTGGATGCTGCCGGGGTCGGTGGTGTCGATCCGGACGGTCTCGACGCCGGGGTGCTCGGCGGCGATCTTCTCGAGCAGCTCGGTGCGGCGGCCGCCGACGATCACGGTGTTGCCGCGTTCCCGCAGGGCGAGAGCGAGGGCCAGGCCGATGCCGCTGGTGGCGCCGGGGATGAAGACGGTGTTTCCGGTGATGTCCATGCATCGAGCTTCGGGCCGCGTTCGGGACGGCGGCAGAGAGCGCCTGTCGGGGGATCGGCGATCCCTGGTTGGTGGCGGTGAGCCCGCCATACTGGGGGTGTGGATCGTGCCGAACTCGCGGCGTTCCTGCGCCGCCGCCGGGAAGAGCTCAGGCCGGAGGACGTCGGCCTGCCCGCGGGTGCGCGCAGGCGGGCACCGGGGCTGCGGCGCGAGGAGGTCGCGTCGCTCGCCGCGATGTCGACCGACTACTACACGCGCCTGGAGCAGCAACGCGGTCCGCAGCCCAGCGAGCAGATGCTGGCCGCGCTCGCCCGTGCACTCAGGCTGAGCGACGACGAGCGCGACTACCTGTTCCTCGTCGCCGGCCGCAACGCACCGTCGCCGCAGCTCACCGGCACGCACGTCGCGCCCGCGCTGCAACGGGTGCTGGACCGCCTCGACGACACGCCCGCGCTGATCCTCAACAACCTCGGCGAGGTCCTGGTGCAGAACAGGTTCGCCGAGGCCCTCTACGGCGACTCGTCCCGCTTCACCGGACTCGCCCGCAGCGGGATCTACCGCTGGTTCACCGACCCCGGCGAACGCCTCATCTACCCCGAGCACGATCGCGAACGGCAGAGCCGCGCCCAGGTCGCGAACCTCCGCGCCGCCTACGCCGCCATGGGGCCGAAGTCGCGGGCGGGCGAGCTGGTCCGCGTGCTGCACCGCGAAAGCGCCGAGTTCGCCGCGATCTGGGAACGGCACGAGGTCGCCAAGCGGTTCGAGGACCACAAGGTGCTCGTCCACCCGCAGCTCGGTGAGATCGAGGTGGACTGCCAGGCGCTGTTCACGGAGGACCAGTCCCAGGCGCTGCTGGTGCTCACCGCGCCGCCGCGCACCGAGGCGTTCGACAAGATCCAGCTGCTCGGCGTGCTGGGCACCGAGAACTTCGTCAGCTGAGCCGCAGGATCGTCTCCTCGATCTCCTCCTTCCTGGCCGGGGCGTAGCCGGTGTCGGTGCCGACCTTCTCGAAGCCCGCCCTCTCCAGCACGCGCAACGAACCCGCGTTGTCGCTGGCGACCCGGCCGTATATCGGCCGGTCGGTGACCTCCTCCAGGATCAACGCCACCGCGCGCCCGGCCACGCCCTGACCCCAGACCGCGCGGTCGACCCAGTACGTGATCTCCAGGTCGCCCTCCATCACGAAGATCGCGATGGTGCCCACGACCCGCCCGTCGCCGACGATCACGCGGTTGGTGACGTCGGTACGCGCCCGCACCTTGCGCATGTGGGCGTCGAACGCCTCGCGGTCGTCCGGGTCCTCCGCGGTGAACGCCGCCATCCACACGGACTCCGGATCACGCATGAACTCGAAGATCGTGTCCAGGTCCGCGTCCTCGATCGGACGCAGCGCGACCTCGCGCATCATCGAGCCAGCCTTTCTGCCAACCACCCCAGTGAAAGCGGGTAACGGTAGTCGATTCCGGCGTCGAAGAGCTCGAAGTGCGAGCACTGTCCGGGTGTCCGTGTGACCTGGCTCACTTGTCGGCCCGGTTTCTGTGACCTGAGGTGAGACTGCCCGGTCTCCCCAAGGCGTACGGAAGTCGTCGGCGAAGTGAGGGTGTTGGACGTGACGGGTCGGGAGTGGCTGGGCCATCTGGACGAGGAGCAGGTGATCGCGGCACGGGCCGGTGATCGTGCGGCGCTCGACGCGGTCGTCGCGGCTTCCCTGCCTCTGGTCTACAACGTCGCCGGCAGAGCCCTGTCCACCGACGCCGACGTCGACGACGTCGTGCAGGACACGATGTTCCGCGTGATCCGCGGCATCGACTCGCTGCGGGAGCCGGAGCGGTTCCGGTCGTGGCTGGTCGCGGTGACGATCAACCAGGTCCGCGAGCACCACCGCCGCCGGGACCTGGCTCCGGCACCGCTGGAGGAGTACGACAGGGCCGATCCGGGTGCCGAGTTCGTCGAGGTGGCCCTGTCGCGTCTGCACTTCGCCCAGCAACGGCGGGAGGTCGACGAGGCGGCCCGCTGGCTGGACCCGGCCGACCGCGAGCTGCTGGCGCTGTGGACGCTGGAGCGCGTCGGGCAGCTGACCCGCGCCGAGGTGATCGACGCGCTCGACCTCGGCGCCCACGCGGTGACGGTGCGGCTGAGCCGGTTGAAGGGCCGTCTGGAGACCGTGCGGCACCTGGTGCGGGCGCTGTCGGCCGAGCCGCGCTGCCCCGGCCTCGTCCAGGCGGCGCAGGGGTGGTCGGGGCAGCCGAGCCCGTTGTGGCGCAAGCGGCTCCTGCGGCACGTCGACGAGTGCGGGCGCTGCCGCCGCGGGGTGGACGACGCGATGCCGGTCGAGCGGATCCTGACGGGCGCCGCGCTGCTCACCGTTCCCGCGAGCTACCTGCCGCGGCTGCTGGAGAACCTCCGCGAACCAGCTCCCGCGGCCCATCTCGCCGAATCGTCCGGCCTGCTCGGGAAGGTGTCCGGTTTCGCCTCCACCAAGCCCGTCCTCGCGGTGGCGGGCGCGGCGACGATCTGCGCACTCGTCGGCGTGGTCGGGGCCGTGGTGCTGTTCCCGTCGGACCCGCCCGCAGCCGTGGCCATCCCCAACACCCCGCCACCCACGACGGTCACCACGTCCTCGTCCGTCGCGGAGACCACCACGACGTCGTCGACCACCACCACGACCACCACGACCCAGACCCCGGAACCCGTCCGCGTGCCCACACCGGAAGAACGCGTCCTGGCCATGATCAACGACGCCAGGGCGGCCCAGGGCCTGCCCGCGCTGCAGGTCGACCCGGCCCTCGTCACCGCGGCCGACCGGCACACCAGGGCGATGATGAGCAACGGCTGCGGCCTGTCGCACCAGTGCCCCGGCGAGAGCGGCCTGGGCGAGCGCAGCACCGCGGCGGGCGTCAGGTGGAGCACGGTCGGCGAGAACGTCGGCATGGGCGGCCCGGTGAAGGACGCCGTCGACCCGATCTCCAAGATGGCCCTCGGCCTGACCCAGAGCATGCTCGACGAGAAGCCGCCGAACGACGGTCACCGCAAGAACATCCTCAGCAAGTCCTTCAAGCGCATCGGCATCGTCGTGATCCGCGACGCCAAGGGAACCGTGTGGATGACGCACGACTTCGCGGGTTGACCGACTCCGGTCCAAAAAAGATCATCCTGAAGTAGTACGCCGGAACGCGACCGCAGTCGGACGCGTGACGATCCGTCCGCAAAGCACTGTCTCTTCCGTGCAGACGCCGACGACCGTCGCCCACCGCCGGCCGGCGCCGGTCACCACCGAGACCCCGGACCTGTTGCGCTGGACGGGTTTCGGCGGTGCCGTGCTGCTCACCGCGGGAGCGTGGGCCACGAGAGCGGTACCGGTCGCGCTCGCAGCGGCCATCGCGGGCGCGGGCCTCGTGGTGCTGGCGTGGGCACTGCTCGGCCGCGCCACTCCCGACGCGGGGTGGTTGCGGCGGACATTGGCCTGGTGGTGTGCGCCGCTGCTGGTGGCGCCACCGCTGTTCAGCGCGGACGTCTTCAGCTACCTGGCCCAGGGCGAGGTGGCGGCCCGCGGTCTCGACCCCAACGTCGTGAGCCCCGCGGCCGGGGCGAGCGCGGAGGCCGCCGGCCGGGTCGGCGTCTACTGGCGCGAGACGCCCTCGCCGTACGGGCCGCTGTTCAGCACGGTCGAACGCGCGATCACCCAGGTCACCGGGGGAGACCCCGTCGCGGGCATCGTGCTGTACCGGCTGGTCGCCGTGCTGGGCCTGCTGCTCATCGTGTGGGCCGTGCCGAGGCTCGCCGAGAAGTCCCAGCGCACCGCGTTGTGGCTCGGCGTGCTCAACCCGTTGGTGCTGTGGCACCTCGTCGGCGGCGTCCACAACGACGCGTTGATGCTCGGCCTCATGCTGTCGGGCACCGTGATCGCGTTGCAGGCGTTGCCGGAGCCGCGGTGGTGGCAGTTCACGGCTGGTGTCGTGCTCATCGGCCTCGCAGCCCAGGTCAAGCTGCCCGCACTGGTGGCGCTCGCCGTCGTGGGCACGGCGTGCGCCAGGCGGCTGGGCGGGGGCTGGGTGCGGTTCGTGGTCGCCGGTGCGGGCATGGCCGCGGCCGCCGTCGTCGTGTCCGTCGTGACGTCTCTGGCAGGCGGCGCGGGATTCGGCTGGCTGCAGGCGCTCGGCACCCCGTCGAAGGTCAACAGCTGGATGGCCCCGACGAACTGGCCCGGCTATCTGGTGGGTGCGGTGTTCGGGCCGGAAAGCGGTCAGGCGATGATTTCCTCGGCGCGGATCGCGGGGTTCGTGCTGATCCTGTGCGGGGTGGCGGTGGTGTTGCACCGTCAGCTGCGCGGCGGGGTCTCCGAGGTGACGGCGCTGGGAATGATGATGAGCCTGATCGTGGTGCTGGGGCCGGTGATCCAGCCGTGGTACCTGCTGTGGGCCGTGCTGCCGCTGGCCGCGTGCCTTCCTGCGGGCCGGTGGCGCACGGGGGTCGCCGCGCTGGCCGGTGTGTTCGCGCTGCTGGTGCCGCCGCTCGCGGGCGACTTCACCGGCCGCGTACCCGAGTTGATCACCGCGTACGCGCTCGGCATCGCCCTGGTGGGCGGCGCGTACCTCGTCCTGCGCCGGGTGCCCGTTGCGCAGAGCTGACCTCGCCCGCTACGGCGCCGCCGCCCTGGCCGGTGGCGCGCTGGCCCTGAGCTTCCCTCCCCGCACGCTGTGGTGGCTCGCGGTCCCGGCGTTCGCGCTGCTGTGGCTCGCGCTGCGCGGTGCGCGTGCCCGCCGCTCGGCAGGCCTGGGCTTCGTGTTCGGGCTGGGCTTCTTCCTGCCCCACCTGCTGTGGATCGAGCACTTCCTCGGCGACGAGTTCGGTCCCTGGCCGTGGCTCGCGCTGTCGGCGATCATGGCCTTGTTCGTCTCGGGCGTGTGCGCGCTGTTCCCGCTGGTCTCCCGGCTGCCGGCGGCCCCGGTGTGGGCGGCGCTGCTGTTCGTGCTGCAGGAGACCGCGCGCGCCCTGATCCCGTTCAACGGCTTCCCGTGGGGACGCGTGGCGTTCGGCCAGGTCGACGGCCCGTACGGTCAGCTGGCGGTGGTCGGCGGCGCCCCGCTGGTGTCGTTCGCGGTGGTCCTGACCGGATTCGGCCTGGCGGCCTGGCTGCCGAAGCTGAAGGCGGGCTGGGCCGTGCTGCCGTTCGCGGCGGCGCTCGCGGTGGGCCCGCTGGTCACCGTCGACGCGCAGAACGGCCAGCGGACCGTCGCGGTCGTGCAGGGCAACGCCCCCGACATCGGGCTCGGCCTGCTCAGCGCGAGCGACACGTTGCGCGCCAACCACCTGCGCAAGACCGCCGAGCTGACGGCGTTGATCCGCGGCGGCTCGATCCAGAAGCCGGACCTCGTGGTGTGGCCGGAAAGCGCGACCAGGACCCGCGACCGCGACCCGGTGATCGACCGCGCGGTCGACGAGCTGGGTGTGCCCGCGCTCATCAGCGCCCTGCGGGATGACCAGAACGCGGTCATCGCCTGGAACCCCGGCACCGGCCCGGGGCAGTCGTACGCGAAGCAGGAACTGGTTCCGTTCGCCGAACACATCCCGCTGCGCCCGCTGGCCCGCCTCGTCACCCCGTTCGTCGACCAGCAGGACCTCCGTGCGGGCAGCGAACCCGGTGTCCTCGACATCGCGAACACCCGCGTGGGCGTCGGCATCTGCTACGAGGTCGCCTACGACTACGTCCTGCGCGAGAGCGCGGCGGCGGGCGCCCAGGTTCTCGTGGTGCCGACCAACAACGCCTGGTACGGCCGGGGAGAAATGACCTATCAGCAACTCGCCATGGCCCGCCTGCGCGCCATCGAACACGGCCGCGCCGTCGTGGTCGCGGCGATCAGCGGCGTGAGCGCGGTGGTCCGCCCGGACGGCAGCGTGGTGCGGCAGACGGGGATGTACACCGACGAGCTGATGGTGGACTCCGTGCCGCTGCGGTCGGGACTGACGTTCGCCACGCGGTTCGGCGGCGCGATCCACGTGCTGCTCACCGCCGGGGCGTTCGGGGCGTGCCTGGTCGCGTTGTGGCAGCGACAGCGAGCACGACGGGGAGGGGAGCCCCTCCCTCGCTGAACCGCTCGACGGCGAGCCCCGCGTCTCCGAACGCGTTCAGCAGCGCGGGCAACGGCCAGTGCGACGCGCCGACCTCGTCGCGGAGCTCCTTGTCGGTCCACGACTGCGCGAACCCGCCGCAGAAGCACGGGTGCACACCGACGTGCACGAACAGTCCGTCCGGCGTCAGCACCCTGGCCACCTCGCGCAGCACGGCCGGATACGCGGGCATGTCGGTGTGCACCATCACCGAGATCACGGCGGGAACGCTGTTGTCCCGCACCGGAAGTCGCACCGCGTCGGCCAGCGCGACCGGCAACCGGCCGCGGGCGTGCCGCAGCATCCCGCCGGAGAGGTCGACACCGACGGGCGTCCACCCCAGCTCCCGCACGAGCGCGGCGTGCACCCCGGCGCCGCACCATCTCCAGGCACACGCCGCCGCCCTCGCCGAGCAGCTCCCGCAGCGCACGGCCGACCCCGATCGGATCGTCCTGCTGCGCGCCGAGGAACTCCTGCTCGTACCAGTCCGCGATCTCGTCGTAGGCCGCCACCCCACCAGCGGACCGCCGGGACGCGGGCGGCCGCCACGGATTCCGCGTCCGGCGAACGTCAGTTGCTCCCGAGCAACGCCGACCCCAGCAACGTCCTCTGGTGCAGCACCGACATCCCTTCCCGTTCGGTGGTCAGCAGACCGGCCTCCCGCAGCACCGCGGTGTGCCGGCTGACCGCCGACGGCGAAGCACCGAGCCGCTGCGCCAGCTCGGTCGTCGTGGCTCCCGCTCCGACCGCCGCGAGCACCGCGGACCGCGTGGTCCCCAGCAGCGCCGCCAGCGACCCCTCCTGACGGCGCCCGCTGGTGAGCTGCCGCTGCCACGTCCAGTCGTGGTGCACCGGGTAGACCAAGGTCGGCGGCAATCCCGGATCGGCGAACGCGACGGGCGTGCGGCGGCAGAAGTACGACGGCACCAGCCGCAGACCGCGGCCGTTGAGGTGCAGGTCCCGGTCGCACGCGTACTGGACCTCGAGCACCGGCGGCCGCCAGTTCATCAACGGCCACATGCCGTGCAGCAGTCCCTCGACCGAACCCGCCGCGCCGCTGCGGTGCAGCCGGTCGGTCTCGATCGCCTCGTCGATCACCGCGCTGTACGGCTCGATCACGGCGGCGTGGTACCGGGCGAGCGCGTCGGTGAGCTCCGTGAGCGCGCCGTCGCAGCCCTCCGCCAGCGGCCGGGTCCACCCCGGCGTCGGGCTCACGTCGGCCAGCATCCTGAACTCCGTGCGCAGCCGGGCACGCGGCGTCGCCCGGATCGCGTCGAGCGCGGCGGTCAGCCCGTCCGCGCCCTCCGGCGGCGTCAGGAAGTCCGGGAAGTACGGACCGAGCGGCGACAGCACCGCCAGCAGACGCACGCCAGAACGGATCACCTGTCTGTCCCCGTTGCGCCGGACGTCGCGCAGCCACGGCTGAAGAAGCAGCCCGCTGTTCCCCTCTGTCAGCCGCAACCGGCTGAACACCATCTCCCAGAGCGGATCCACCCTTTCCGCCACCTGCGTACGCTCCAGATCACCAGCGGAAAAATGGATGCGCAACACAGCAACCTCCCGAAGTCCAGGTCACCGTGAAACACGTTACCGCCCGTGTCACTCCGCCGAATTCCGCAATGAAAACTGGACGCAGGACAGATGTCCCGCGCCCGGTTTCCGTGCTATCGGAGGATCAGCCGCAGCGGCCGTTCGTCCACTGGTGCGACCGCACCTGGTAGGTGCCGGCGAGATCGCCCTTCTGGCCCTGCCTGGTGCAGCCGATCCGGTTGTTGTAGCCGGTGTTGCGGTAGAAGACGACGCCCGTGAGCGAGGAGGAGGTGCCCCGGTTGTAGACGGACTTGACCTCCTTGGTCGTCGCCCACGAGCACTTGATGTCGCCACTGGTCCAGTCGGGGTCGGCGACGGACCACATGCAGCGGCCGCCGGTCCCGCCGAAGCCGTTCCAGAAGCAGACGTTGCCGGTGTTGCAGTCCCAGGCGGCCAGCGCCTGGCCGGTCTCGGTGTCGTAGGCCGCCCCGACGGCGGCGGTCTGCGCGACCGGAGTCTCGGCCTGCGCGCTCGGAGCCGCGACCCCGACGACCATGAGCAACGCGACGGGAACCACCGCCAGGAAAACACGCCGAATGAAACTCAAGAATTCCTCCCTCGCCCCATCAATGAGTCCGTCGTCACTTTAGGGCGCGCGAGGAAGCCGGGAAAAGCTATTGCTCCGTGGCGCAAAAGCTCATTTCACGAACGTCGCGTGTACCGGTGTTTCACGCCGACGGGGAAGTACTCTGGATCGCCCGCGGGCCGCAGCACGACCTCGGGCAGCTGCCGCTCGGCCGGCACGTAGTGCGCGAACTCGCTGTTGAGCCGCAGCAGCTGGTTCCTGATCGACTCCGCGATCCGCGTGGCGTCCGCGGTCTGATCGGGCGCGGTCTCCACGGTGATCCGCAACAAGCGGTCGCGGTCGGCGTCCTCGACCGACTCGATCACGAACTTGCCGGTCACGGTGTCGCTGATGCCCGGCTGCTCCAGCCCGACCGTCACGTTCTCCGGATACACGTTCGCGCCGAAGAACGACACGGTGAACAGCGACCGCCCGAACAGGAACACGAACGGCAGCGCCGGACCGGGCGGGGGAGTGAAGCCGTGCCGGGCGCACAGGTCCAGCAGTTCGTCATACCCGAAAATCCCGCCCTCGTCGGCGATCCGATAGCGGATCAGCGGAATCCCGCCGTCCGCCGTGAACAGCAGCGTCCCGTCGTGCACCTCGAAGAACCGGCTCGCCGGGTCGTACTGCACGAGCGTGGGCAGCCGCGAGTCCCCGAACACCTCGCGCGCCAGCTCCGGCCGGTCCGCGAGGAACCGGCGAACGCCCACCGACACCGCGGTCTCGTTGCCCAGCACGCCGGAATCCGCTGTGCCGTAAAGAGAGGCGATGTCGCGGACCGGATCGGCGATGCCAGCCCGCTGCGCCACCAGGTCCCGCCACTGCTCGCTGAACACCTCTCCTGCGAGCACCAGCTTGATCCGGTACTCCGGCCAGCCGGCACCGGGCGTGTCGATGACGTCCTTGAGGAACGGCGGATACCCGAGCAGCACGACCTGCTCGAAGTGCGGCGCCAGCTCGGGCAGCACCCGCAGGATCTCCGCCTTGTTGTTGCCCGGCGCCACCACCGTGATCGGACACCCCTTGGCCGCCAGATGCCGCACGCACGCCTGCGTGAACAGCCCGCCGACCCACGTGCCCAGCGGAAAGCACACCACGGCCAGCGTGGCCCGCTGATCCGCCCCGAACCCGTCGACCAGCACCTGCTCGAAGCGCCGCGCGACGTGCAGCTCGTCCTCCAGGGTTCGCGGCCAGATCGTCGGCCGCCCGCTCGACCCCGACGACACCGCGATCATGTCGCAGCCCGTCAGCGCGCCGTCGCGGCACAGCTCCGGCAACGGATACCGCTCGTGGTAACTGGGCTTGTCCAGCAGCGGAAGCCGCTGGAAGTCGTCGAACGTCGTGATCGAGCCGGGTTCGATGCCGTTCTCCCGCAACAGCTTCCGGTACGCGGGCACGGTCGCGGCGGTGTGCCGGAAGAGGTCGAGCACCCAGCTCTCCGACCGCTGCTCGACCGGCTCGAAGAAGGCGTCGAACGCCCGGCGCACACGGATCTGCCGACTGGTGTCCATGCCTCGAAGCCTATCCATGTCTCATGGTCTCTATAACTTCAGTGTTGACTAAAACCAGTACTTCCGTGTCACCGATCACTACGCTGAAGAAGGTGCGCATCCTCTTCTCGTGCCGCCCGGCCTACGGCCA
Organism: Lentzea flava; assembly: GCF_014648475.1. Taxonomy (GTDB): domain Bacteria; phylum Actinomycetota; class Actinomycetes; order Mycobacteriales; family Pseudonocardiaceae; genus Lentzea; species Lentzea flava. The sequence goes on from NZ_BMRE01000001.1 coordinate 65,640, forward strand.
CCTGTTCCCGTTGATCCCACTCGCCAGAGCCGCCAGGGACGCCGGCCACGACGTCGTGTTCACCACGGGTCCGAGCTTCGTCGACCAGGTCCGCGGCCTCGGCTTCGCGGCACACCCGGCGGGCATCTCGATCGGAGAGGCCGAATCCGAGGCGCGCAGGCGGCACGGTGACGCCGACGTCGCGACGCTCGGCATCACGATGTTCGCGGACGTGCTGCCGCGCGCGACGCTGGAGGATCTCGCACCGCTGCTGCCGCGGCTCCGGCCGGACCTGGTGATCTACGAGCAGAGCGACGTCGGCGCCGCGAAGGCCGCGCGCGACGCCGGGATCCCGTTCGTGTCGCACGTGATCGGCCGGTCGATGCCGCCCGAGATCATGGCGGCCTTCGCCCCGGCGATGGCGTGGATGTGGGACGGCGACGAGCCCGTCGACCCGATGATGGGCGACACCGCGATCGACATCTGGCCGGACGCGGTGCGCGATCCGGAGGTCGCCAAGCTGCCCGTGGTCATCAGGCAACGCCCCACGCCGTTCGACCTGGACGTGCCCATGCCCGCACTCGGCTCCAGCCGGCCGCTGGTCTACCTGACGCTCGGAACGGTGGCCTTCGGTGCCACGGACGTGCTGCGGGCGGCGATCGACGGCCTGGCCCGCCTCCCCGTCGACGTGCTGGTCGCGGTCGGGCCCGGTGATCCCGCGCTGCTGGGCGAGGTGCCGGACTCCGTGCACGTGACGGGGTTCGTGCCGCAGGCCAAGGTGCTGGAGCGGGCGAGCCTGGTCGTGCACCACGGTGGGACCGGCACGGTGCTCGGAACGCTGGCGGCCGGGTTGCCGCAGCTCGTCCTGCCGCAGGGCGCCGACCAGTTCGTGAACGCCGACGTGCTGGCGGAGAAGGGCGCGGGACGAAAGCTGCTCGGCGAGGAGATCACCGCGGACGCCGTTGCCGACGCGGCGGGCCATCTGCTCGATGACCCGGCCGCGCGGAACGTCGCCGCGAAGGTGGCGGACGAGATCGCGGGAATGCCCGAGCCCGCTGCCGTCGTGGAACAGCTGGAGAAACTCACCTGACGGGTGCGGGCGCGGGTTTCACGTCCGCCTGGGCCTCCAGGTGGTCGGGCAGCGACGCGCGGTAGATCGGCATCGCGGCCGCGGTGGTGACGATCGCAACGGCGACGAGGATCGCGAACATCTCCGGCGTGACGAGGTCGTAGGCGAGACCGATGTTGATGAAGATCAGGATCATCAGGCCGCGGGCGTTCATCAGGCCGCCGACGGCGGAGGCGTAGCGCCACGAGTAGCCCTGGGCCCTCACGACCAGGCCGCAGCCGAGGTACTTGCCTGCGAACGCGGCCAGCATGATCACGGCGAGCGGGAACCACAACGCGCCGCCCGCGCCGAAGCCCGAGACCTGCGTGTTCAGGCCGCTGAAGGCGAAGAACACCGGCAGCAGCAGGATCGAGTTGAGGTCGGTGAGCTTGGTTTCGAGCTCGTGCCGCACGACGGGGGACTTGGGCATCGCGAGGCCGGTGACGAACCCGCCGAACACCGAGAACACGCCGATGTAGTCGGTGTACCAGCCCGCCAGGAGCACCACGAGCAGGATGATCGCCATCATGTCGCGGCTGAGCTTGCCGTCGCGTTCGGCCCGTTCGCCGAGCTTGGCGAGCCACTTGCGGCCGACGGTGAGCATCAGGACGGCGAAGATCGCCGCGCCGATGATCGTGCGGAGTGCGCCGCCGGGGCTGCCGGCGGCGCCGACGGCGATGATCAGCGCGAGGAACGCCCACGCGACAGCGTCGTCGATCGCGGCGGCGACCAGGGTGAGGCCGCCGATCGGGGTGTTCGCGATGCCGCGTTCCTGCAGAATCCGCGCCAGCATGGGGAAGGCGGTGATCGACAGTGCGCCGCCGACGAACAGCATGAACACCCACAGGCTCGACCCGGCCGGGCTGAGCGAGTCGTAGAAGATGACCGCGGTACCGGCGCCGAGGAGGAACGTCGGCACGATGCCGGAGACGGCGAGCACCGATGCCCTGCGGGCGTTGGCTCCCGCCGTGAGGCCGTGGTCCAAAGAGGACCCGACGAGGAACATGTAGAACGTGAGCCCGATCGTGCTGAGCACGTAGAGGGTGTTCTTGACATCGGCGGGGAAGAGCTGGGCCTGGACGCCGGGTGCGACGGCGCCGAGCAGTGCCGGGCCCAGCAGCACGCCGGCGACCATCTCGCCGACCACCCTGGGTTGCCGGACCAGCATGGCGAGGCGCCCGCACAGGGTGGTCGCGACGAGCACCACCGCGAGCGCGGCGAAGACCTGCAACGCGAAGTGGATCTGGTTCACGGGATCTCCTGGTGTTGGTGCGTCTCGAAGTAGCGGCTCGCGAGCCGCAGCCGGTGGGCGTGCAGCACCATCACGGTGCCGAGCACGAGCTGGACGACGCTGCGCCACACGTCCTCCCAGCGGTCGCGCACGCGCATGAGCACGAGGCGTCGTCGCGGCACCGATCCGTCGCGGACGAGCAGGCACGGCCCGCGGCTCGGCAGTGACCTCGTGTGCGTCACCGAGGAGTGCAACGTGAAGCGGCGCAGTACTTCTCTCGTTGCCGCACGCATCGCGATGGGGGAGAGCCGCCACGCCGGGCAGGGCCGGTTGGCGGCGATGCCGAACGGGATGTGGTGGGCGGTGCGGGCGGAGGTGTGCTCCCAGCGGCCGGGGTCGAACTCGTGCGGGTTCGGGTAGCCGGTCGCGTGGTAGGCCGGGTAGTTGAAGCACAGCACCGATCCCGCGGGGAACGTGGTGTGCTCGTCGAGGGAGATGTCCGCGGTGGTGATGCGGTGGGCGATGCCGAACAGCGGGTAGAGCCGGAACGTCTCGTCCAGCACGTGGGCGAAGTACCTGTCGTCGTCAACCCGTTGCGCCGCTTCGGGGTGCTGGGCCAGCGCGAGCAGCAGGTGCGCCATCCCCTCGGACATCTGCACGACGGCGGTGTTGAAGTAGGTGCCCTGCAGGTAGTGGACCTGCTCGGTCGGTGAGAGGGTCTCCGGCAAGGGATGCCGGACATCGGCCAGCCGCGTGGCGAGGTAGCGGGTGAGCCGGGCGCGGCGGGCGGGGTGGCGCAAACCCGTGCACTTCAACGAGGTCACGACGTCGTCGGCGTGACCGACGATGAGGTCGCGTGCCTCGCGGGGGCAGGGCTCACCGAACACCAGCTCGTAGAAGTACTCGGCCCAGACCGGCATCATCAGGTCGCGCAACCGGACGTGGGTGACCGGCTCGGTGATCATCTCGTCCAGCACCTTCGCGGTGCACCTCGTCGCCGCGGCGGCCAGCGCGTCACCCGGCCCGGCGAGGAAGGTGCGGGTCGCGCGGGCCACGTCGTCGTAGCGCGGTCCTGCCTCCAGGTGTTCCTGGTGCACCTCGGGGCCGGGGGAGAGCCAGTACCAGAACAGATCCGACAGCCCGGCGCCCCTGCTGCGGCCGTTCGCGGCGGGATGGCCGTAGAGCTCCTCGAACCGGTCGGGTCCGACCTGGTCGTTCGGGAACGTGATCGCGTTGTCGCCGTTGACCTTCTCGAACACCTTGGCGCGCAAGGCGACCACCAGCCGGCTCAGCACCGGCTCACGACCATGTCACGGCTGAGCTGGCCGCCGCACATCGCGACGACGTGCTCGAACTCGTCCCGCAGCACGTCCAGCACCCGCCGCACCCCGTGCGAGCCGTCCGCGGCCAGTCCCCAGAGCACCGGCCTGCCGAGGCCGGCCGCCGACGCGCCCAGCGCGACCGCCAGGGCGACGTCGCCTCCACTGCGGACGCCGCCGTCGAGCACGACCGGGATCCGCCCGGCGACGGCGTCGACCACGGCGGGCAACGCCTCCACCGCCGCGGGCACGAGGTCGAGCTGACGACCGCCGTGGTTCGACACGAAGATCCCCGCCGCCCCGTGCCCGGCCGCGAGCACGGCATCGGCCGGGTGGAGAATCCCCTTCAGCCACACGGGAAGCGACGTGATCGACCGCAGCCGCTCGACGTCCTCCCACGTGAACGCCGACATCTCGATCCTGCGCAGGCCGTTGACTCCGGCCAGATCCCGCATGTTCTCCGCCGCCAGCCCAGCGGGCAGGTCGTGGAACCCGTGCTCGATGTCGCGGCGATGCCTGCCGAACACGGGCGAGTCGACCGTGACGACCAGCGCGGCACAGCCCGCCCGTTCGGCTCGCCGCACCAGGGCTTCGGTGACCGCGAAGTCCGGTTGCAGGTACAGCTGGAACCACACCGGCCCGCTCGCGGCCGCCACGACGTCGGCGATCGGCACGGTGGAGGCCATGCTCGACACCAGGACGGTTCCGTCCAACGCTCGTGCCGTCGCCAGCTCACCGTCGGGGTGCGCGAGCTTGTGGAACGCCGTGGGCGAGATCAGCACGGGGAAGCCGGCGCGAATCCCCTTGCCCCGCAACACCCTGGGCAGCAGGGCCAGGCGGCGGAACGCGGCCTCGTTGCGGGCGAGCACGATCTCGTCCCCGGCCCCGCCCGCGAAGAAGTCGTAGTGGACGGGGTCGAGCACCGCGCGTGCCTTCTCGTGCAGTTCCGCGAGCACGGGGTTCACCGCAGGTACTCCCGCAGCGGGGCCTTGTGCACGGTCTCGCTGTCCCACTCGTTCTCGAGGTTCTCGGTGAGGTGGTGCTCGTCGACCAGCTCACCGGCGCGGAACCGCCGGACCACCGGGTGCAGGTAACGCCCGTCGAGCCCGCTGGTGTCGTCCTGCGAGGTCCGGCCGGCGGAGATGTCGAACGGGTTGACCTTGTCGTGGTCGGCGCCGTACTCCAGCGTCACCGTCAGATATGTCTCGACGTCACCGAACTCGCCGCGCGCCACGGCTTCGTGCAGGTGCGCGACCGGCACCTCCTCGACGTACCGCACAGCGCCGTCGGGACTGATCAGCACCGCGTCCGCCATGAACGCGAACAGCTGCCACAGCGCGGAAGTCCGGTTGACCCGATCGATGATCGCGTCGGTGACGGCCCCGGGATCGATCGCACGGCTCGGCCAGTCCACGCCGTGGTAGCGCTGTTCCAGGATCCGGTGCAGGGCGCGCACCCCGTAGCGGAAGCCGTGGATGAACCCGCTGGTCGACTTCTTGAAGTCGCGCGCCTGCGTGATCGTGCCCGCGAAGAACAGATCCGGCACGTTCACCGACTCCCACGCCGCCGTCTGGTCGGGAAAACGCGAGTTGATCGTCAGCCGCGGCCTGCACTCCGGCGCGAAGATCGAGGCGTCGAACCGGAACCCGGTCGCGAGGACCACCCGGTCGTAGCGGATCTCCTTGATCACCTCGTTGACCCGCTGGAAGCTGACCTGCACCAAGTAGCCGTCGTCGTCGCGGCGGATGCCCGCGATGTGCCCGTCCAGCACGGCGTTCTGCGACTTGAGCTGGTAGGTGTCGAGGAAGTTGTTGTTGACCGCCCGCAGATGTCCGACGAAGTGCGTCTGCCACGCCAGTTTCAGCGAACCGGGCCCCGCGACGTGGATGACCGACGCGGTCTCGACGAGGGCGTCGGCGGTCTCGAACGCGGAGTTGCCGCGGCCGATGATCAGCACCTTCTGGTTGACGAAGTCCGCAGGGTCGACGGAGACGTCGTAGTACGGCTCGGCGTGCTCGACGCCGTCGATCTCCGGCACGTACGGCTTCGACACGCCGGTCGCGACGATGACCCGCCGGGCCCGGTAGGTGACACCGTGCTGATCGCGCACCAGGAAGTCGTCCGGCCTGCTCACCGAGACGACCCTGGTGTCGTAGCGGATCGGCAGGTCGTTCTTGACCGCGAAGTCGCCGAGGTAGCGGACCATGTCGTCGGCGTGCGGGAAGTAGCGCGGGGTGTACCCGGTGAACAACAGCTCGGGATCGTCGGACAGCAACGAGTTCCAGTCGACGCGCAGGTTGAGCTCGGGGTCGTCCCAGCCCGTGTGCACCTTGTTGATGGAGATCAGCCGGCGGTGCCGGGGGAAGCGGGTGAAGAACGTCCCCGCGGCCGCGCCGGACTCCAGCACCAGGTGATCGCGTCCGGCCTGGTTCAGCAGGTAGGACGCCTGCAGCCCCGCCGGACCCGCGCCGATCACGAGACACTCGGTCGAAACCTCGCTGGACACGTCTCTCTCCTCTACGCAGTCAACAGGCGCTTGTCGGGCTTGCCGCTGGGCGCGACAGGGGGTTCGGCGATCGCGGTGACGCGCACGGGTGCGCAGGCCGCGCCCAGCCGTCCGGTCACGAGCGCGCGCAGCTCTTCCAGCTCAGGAACTCGATCAGCTCGGGGGACCACGAACGCGTGCACGGCCTCGCCCGTGTCGTCGTCCGGCACCGCGACCACGTAGGCCTCGGCGACGTCCGGATGTTCGGCGATCACCTGCTCGATCGGGCCGGCGTGGTGCAGGTTCGCGTTGACGATCACGACGTCCCGCGCGCGACCGGTCAGGTGCAGGTGGCCGTCGGCGTCGAGGTGGCCGAGGTCGCGGGTGCGGACCCAGCCGTCCACGAACACCTCGGCCGTTTCCTCAGGGTTCCCCCAGTAGGCGCTGGCCTGGCCGGGGGTGCGCACGTACAGCTCGCCGTCGCGGATCTCCAGGTCCACCGGCGGTTTCCCGACCGTGCCCGGCGGGTCGTACGGCGTGGCCATCGAGATCATGCCGGTCTCGGTCTGGCCGTACCCGTGGAACAGCACGGGTCCCAGCACCTCCAACGCTTCGCGGTGGCGTTGGGTGGTCAGCGGCGAACCTGACACCAGCAGCGCGCGCAACGTCGGCAGGTCGGCAGGGGAGTGGCGCGCCACGAGCTTCGCCAGGCCGGGCACGGTGATGACGCGCGCTGTTGCCCGGTGGCGGGTGATCGCGTCGGCGGGGTCGTCTGCGACGACGACCGTGCCGCCTGCGGTCAGGGTCAGGACGGCGTACTCGAACATCACCTGGCTCGACAGCGATCCGAACACGAGATAGCGGTCGAGCCGTGACGCCAGCTCCCGGATCGCGGGTGGCCAGGCTTCGGGACGTGCGGTCCACGCGTTGGTCATCGCGGCGTAGGTCTGTGCGCACGCCTTGGGAACACCGGTGCTGCCGCTGGTGTGGATCAGCCGCGCGAAGTCACCTGGCCTGCCGTCGCAGCGCAGTTCCGGTCCGTGGGCCTGAGGAACGTCGTCGTCACGGACGACGAGCTTGATGTCGAGGCTGAGCAGGTGCTCGACCTGTGCCTCGGTCAGCCCCGGCCGCACGCCGACCACCCGTGCGCCCACCGCGTGCGCCGCGAGGATCGTGGCGAACGCCTCCGGGTTCACGCCGAGCAGCAACGCCACCCCGTCACCGGGCCCGATCCCTTTGGCGCGCAACCCGTTCCCGATCCGCGCGATCAGGTCGAGCAGCTCGCTACCGGTCACCACGCGGGTGCCGTGCTCGAACACCGGCCGGTCCGCGGCGGCGCCCAGCACCTCGAGCACCGCGCGCGGGAACGGCTCGGCGTCACGCGCCGGCAAGGCATTCCTTGACGAACACGACCAGCGGCTGCTGGTGCACGTCCGGCATGTCCCAGTGGTTCTCGAGGTTCTCCGCGAGGTGGTGGGTCGCGGTGAGCACGCCGTGGCGGTAGTAGCGCACCACCGGATGCAGGTAGCTGGCGTTCGCCGCGTTGACCGCGTCGTTCTCCGCCACGCGGGGAACGGTGATGTCGAACGGGTCCACGGTGTCGTGGTCCGGCCCGTACTCCAGCGTCACGACGAACCGGTGCTCGGCCGGCCCGAGCCCGCCGTCGGCGACGTAGGCGACCGGCACCTCCTCCTCGTACCGCGCCTGTCCGTCGTCGACCGTGACGACGTCGCCGATCACCGCGAACTGCTGCCACAGGCACGAAGACCTGTTCACCCTGGCGATGACCGCGTCGCTGATCGCCTCCGGCGACAGCTCCAGTTCCGCCGCGGGCCACGGGATGTCGTGGTGGCGGGCGTTGAGGACGCGGTGCAACGCGCGGGCGCCGTAGCGGAAGCCGTGGATGAACCCGCTGGTGGACTTCTTGAAGTCGCGGGACTGCGTGATCGTGCCCGCGAAGTACAGGCCCGGCACGGTCACCGACTCGAACGCCGGGGTGAGCTCGGGGAACCGGTCCTTGATCACGAGCGCCGGGCGGCAGCTGTCGTCGAAGATCGAGGCGTCGAACCGGAACCCGGTGCACGCGATGATCCGGTCGTACTCCAGCTCGCGCAGCTTCTCGACCGTGCGGGCGTAGCGGAACTGGATCCGGAACCCGCCTTCCGGCCGCGGCTCGATGCGTTCGATCGTGCCGTCGATGACGGCGTTCTCGGACTTGAGCTGGTAGGTGTCGAGGAAGTTGTTGTTGACCGCGCGGAGATGCCCCACGTAGTGCGTCTGCCACGCGAGCCTCACCGAGTGCGGCCCGGCGACGTGGATGACGGCCGCGTGCTCGACCAGCGCGTCGGCGGTCTCGAAGCCCGAGTTGCCCTTGCCGATCACGAGCACCCGCCGGCCGGTGAACGACTCGGGGTCGGTGTCGAACGTGTCGTAGCGCTCGACGTGCTCGATGCCGGGAATCTCCGGCACGTACAGCTGCGAGACCCCGGTGGCCATGATCAGGTGTTTCGCCCGCCAGGTCTGTCCACTGTGGTCGGTCGCGACGAAGCCGCCGTCGTCCCGCGCGATCCGGGTGACATCGATGTCGTAGTGGACTTTCAGGCCTGCCGCGAAGTCCTGGAGGTACCGGACGATGTCGTCGGCGTCCGGGAAGTACTTCCGGCTGTAGCGGGTGAACAGCAGCTGCGGGTCGTCGGTCAGCAGCGAGTTCCAGTCCATCCGCATCCGCTGCTCCGGATCGGTGAACCCGGTGTGCACCTTGTTGATGGAGATGAGCTTGCGGTGCCGGGGGAAACGGGTGAAGAACGTGCCGGCCCCGCTGCCGCGTTCGAGGACGGCGTAGTCGCGACCGTCCCGCTCCAGCAGTGCGGCGAGCTGCAAACCGGCCGGTCCCGCGCCGATGATCAGGTAGTCGTGCGCCATGCACCGGGAAGCTACCCAGCTGATCTCAGAACTTTCTGAGATCAGCTGCCTACCGTCCGTGCGGTGACCGCGACTGCTTCTGCCACGTCCGTGGACCTCGGCGCGCCGCTGACGGCCGCGCACCTGCTGAACGCCGCCGCACCGCTACCGGTGCTCGTCGGCCCCGCCGTCCTGGACCGGATCGAGCAGGGCCGCGCGTACCTGCGCACGGTGCTCGCCGACGACGAACGCCCGGTGTACGGCGCCAAAACGGGTTTCGGCGCTCTCGTGGGCTTCGCGGGCCGCCCCTCCGAAGCCGACCAGTGCGACAACACCCTGGCACACCTGGGCGCGGGCCAAGGCCCCGACCTCCCGCTCGACATCGCCCGCGCCGCACTGCTCGTGCGAACGTGGTCGCTGGCGCAGGGGCTCTCGGGCGTGTCCCCGCACGTCGTGTCGGCACTCGCGGCGATGTTCGCGACCACCTTCGTCCCGGCGATCCCGCGCTACGGATCCGTTGGGGCGAGCGGAGATCTGATCCCGCTGGCCTACGCGGCGCAGGCGTTGCGCGGCCGGGGCCACGCCTACCTGGACGGCGTCCGGATGCCCGCTGCCGAAGCCCTGGCCGCTGCCGGTCTGACGCCGCTCGAACTCGACGGCCGGGACGCGCTGGCCCTCGTGAACGGAACCTCGGTCACCACCGCGGCTACGGCCCTCGCGCTCTCCTCCGTGCGCGCCTCGCACCGGGCATCCGCGGACCTGACCTGTCTGCTCGTGGACGTCCTCGGCGCCGACCCCGGATTCCTCGACCCGCGCCTGATCACAGCGTTCGGACACCCCGGCGCCACCGACGTCGCCACCCGGATGCGCGCGCTGCTGGACGGCGCCCACCCGAGCGGCGACCGCGCGTTGCAGGAGCCGTACAGCATCCGCTGCTCACCCCAGCTGCTCGGCGCCGCCGAGGACGCCCTGCGCTACGTCGACGGCGTGGTCGCCGCGGACCTCGGCGGCGTCAGCGACAACCCGTTGTTCTTCCCGGACGACGACCTCGTCGCCCACGGCGGCAACTTCTTCGGCCAGCCCGCCGCGTTCGCCGCCGACGTCCTCGCCATGGTCACGGCCTCGCTCGGCAACCTGGCGGAACGCCAGCTGGACCTGCTGGTCGACCCCTCTCGCAACACCGGCCTGCCCCCGATGCTCGCCGCCGGTCCCGGTCAGCAGCACGGCCTGCAGGGCGTGCAGCTGGCGACCACCGCGTTCATCGCGGAGATCCGCCGCAACGTGCTGCCCGCCAGCACCCAGAGCCTGTCGACCAACCTGCGCAACCAGGACGTCGTGCCGTTCGGCACGCAGGCCGCGTTGCGCGCCTACGACCTGGCCGAGCTGCTGCGGCTGCTGTGCGGTTCGCTGGCGTTGGGGCTGAGGCAGGCCGTCCACGTGGGCGGGCGGAGGCCGACGGCACCGCGCTGTGCGGCGTTGCTGGACGCCCTCGCCGACGTGATCGCGCCGGTGGATCCGGACCGCCCGCTCGACGTTGACGTGCGGATGGCCGCGGACGTGGTCACCGGGCAGATGTGGTGACGGGTGGTCTGGTCCGCCCGCGGAGTCCGACGCCGATCACCTCCTCACGGGCAAGCCGAAGTGATCCTCTCCCGCAGCGGCGAAGACGACCGCCCCGCCACCGGCAACCTCACCGTGAACCGCGCACCTCGCCCAGGCTGCCCGTCCGCCTCCACGGTCCCGCCGTGCCCGGTCACGATCTCCCGCACCAGCGCGAGCCCCAGCCCGAACCGCTTCTCCCCGTGCCCCCGGTGGAACCGGTCGAACAACCGCTCCGCCTCACCGGGATCGAACCCCTCACCGGTGTCGGACACGACCAGCTCCACGTGTCCACCGTCCGAGCAGGCCCGCACCGAGATCCGCCCACCTTCCGGCGTGTGCCGCACCGCGTTCGCCAGCAGCTGGTCCACCGCCCGCCGCAACGCCGTCTCGACGCCGTTGACCACCAACGGGCCGCCGGAGAGCTCCACCGACAGCGCGATCCGCCGTTCCGCCGCCCGTTCGCGCTCCCCGGCCACCGCCGACGACGCGACCTCGGCCAGGTCCACCGGCGTGCCGTCGAGCCCGCGGCCCAGCTGGGCGGAGAGCAGCAGGTCGTCCACCACGTCCGCCAGCCCACGGATAGACCTGGCCAGCGCGTCGAGGTCGTCCCGGTGCCGATCGGGCAAGTCCGCGGCGACCGACAACAGCTGGGCCCGCAGGTGTGCCCGCGCGATCGGTGTGCGCAGCTCATGGCTCGCGTCGGTGACGAACCGGCGTTGCCGCGCCAGGGCGTCGGCCAGCGGCCCGAGCGTGCGGCGGCCGATGCCGAAACCGATGAGCGCCGCCACGAGCAGGCCCGCGATCAGCGCGATCCCCAGCGCCTGCACCAGGTGCCTGCGGTCGGACAGCTGGTACCGCAGGTCGAACACCGCCTGCACCGTGCTGCCGCCGGCGCCGGGAGTCGTCAGCACCATGTACTCCGTGCCGTTCGCGGACACGTCACGTTCGACGGTCGCCCCGGACGAGCGGACCGCGTCGAGATCACCGCGGACCGGGAAGCCCTCGGGCACCGGCAGCGCGCCCTGGTCGAGGGCGCCGTCCCTGAGCACGAACACCCACGCGCACCGGGGAGCGACACCGGGCACGCCGAACCGCGCGTTGTACCGCAGCTCGCGCGTCACCTGGGTTTCCTGCGCCTGCACCATGACGACGTACGCGATCGCGCCGACGAACGCGATCATCACCGTGATCGCCAGCCCCACCAGCACGCTGACCCGCACCCGCGCCCGCCGCACCTCCGCGCGCTCGGCCTCGGCCCACGAAGCCCTCACAAAGCCCCCAACCGGTAACCGACCCCCTGGACCGTGCGCACGACCGACCGCCCGACCTTGGTCCGCAGGTAGTGCACGTACGTGTCCACAATGGACTGCGATGGTGCGTCGTGGAACACCGTGCGCCGCAACGAGGCCCGCGTGTGCACCGTCTCCGGATGGGTCGCGAGCACCCGCAGCAGCCCGAACTCCCGCTCGGTCAGCGGCACCCGTTCACCGTCCGGCAGCACGACCCGGTGCTGCTCGAGCTCGAGCCGGCCGTCGCCGATGCGCAGCACCGCGGCCAGCTCCGCCGCCCGCCTGCCCAGCGCCCGCAGCCGCGCGGTCAGCTCACCGAGATCGAACGGCTTGGTCAGGTAGTCGTCCGCGCCGGCGTCGAGCCCGTCGATCCGGTCCCGCACGGTGCCCATCGCCGTGAGGATCATGACCTGCGTCCGCACCGACCGGGAACGCAACCGGGACAACAGGTCCAGCCCGTCCAGCGCCGGCAGTCCGCGGTCGATCACCACCACGTCGTACGGCCGGGTGAGCGCGAGATGCAGCCCTCGCTGCCCGTCCAGCGCGACGTCCACGACATGTCCCTCGCCGCGCAACACGGCGGCGAGCAACTCCACCAGCTCTCTGTCGTCCTCCACGAGCAACAGCCGCACGCCACGAAGAGTCCCACGCACACAGGGAGTCCGACCAGGTCACCAACGCGGTGCGACAGCCGACGAACAGGACCTCTCGCTGTTCACGGATGTGACCGAACTGCTCAGTCCAGTTCTTCGCGACCGTTCGTGCCTTCGCGAACCGGCGGGACCGGTAATTCAACGATAAACAGGTGAATCACGCGGGCTCCCGACCTGCAATCGGCCGCCGCTGTGAAAAACCAGCACCGCGCCGGCGCCGCGGCACAGGTTCGCGATGAACGGCGCATTCGTCCACCTGAGGTGAACAAATGCGCCGTTCATCGGTTGCTCGGGCAGCGGAACTACGTCCAGGCCGGTGCCACCGCGGACGCCGTGAAGTGGCCACCGACCCACCCGGCGGTCGCGACGGCGCGCAGCCCGTCGTCGTCCTCGGCGAGCCTGCCGTGCGGGCCGAGCACGTCCACGCGGTCGCTGCCGTCGTGCCACCGCACCGGCAGCCGGTTGTGCCGTTCGAGCAGACCGGCGAGCTTGCCGGTCAGCTTCGCCCTGCCGATGTGCACCCACCGGCTCGGGAACAGCTCCAGCAGGTCGATCGTCGCCGGGCTGATCTCCGGCACGACCGTGATGCCGTGGTCGAGGCCGTACTCGACGACCTCGCGGATGTGGTCCGGGTCGCCCTCGGGGAAGACGTGCAGCACGTTGAGCTTGTAGGCGGCCATCCGGTCGATGGCCTTGCGCATCTCGGCCGGTGGCAGCAGCGCGCTCGTGACGCCGCGCCAGGCGAACGCGGGGGAGTCCTGCACGTCGGCCGCGCGGACCGTGCCGTCACGGGTCATCAGCTGCCGGAACGACTGCACGCCGTGGCGCAGACCGGCCTGGGTGCCCGCGCGGAGCATGACCGCGTGGTTGCTGACCAGCAGCGCGTACCCCTCGGGGCCGAGCCCGCGCATCGCCGGGTCGTGCGTGACCATGAGCATGCCGTCGGGCGACTCGGCGAGCAGGTAGCCGGTCTGGCGGAAGATGTGCTCGCGCAGCAACGCCGCCGCGGTGCGGGCCTGTCCGGTCACGCGGACGGCCACGTCTTCGGTCAGGGGGAACGCACCCGTGCGACGGGGTGCGCTCGCAGGCATGGGAACGATCACCGGATTCCTCTCCAGCGGACCAACGCGGCTCGGCGTGCGCCAGTTCCCGTTGTAGCAGGTTTGCCCCCTGATTGGTCCAGACCTTCCAGTGATCGGGAACACCATCAGGTGATGGTGATCGACTCGATCGCGGCGTCGGCCAGCGGCGTCGCGGTCTCCGCGTAGCGCCGGGCGAGCGACTGGAAGAGCTGTTCCGCCTCGATCGCGGGCCACCCGGCGTCGAGCAGCTCGGCCGGCAGGTGCGGGTCCTGCCGCACGAGCTCCAGCCAGTCGGAGTGCAGCACGAGCTGGCGCGCGAGGTCGTCCGGCAGCGTCTTCAAGGGTGCCGGTCCGCCCCAGCGGGCGAGGAAGTCCTGGTAGCGGGCGGCGATCGCGGCCGTGTCGAACGCCCGGTGCGCGAGGTCCGCGGCCTCGGTCGGCTTGGCGTGCTGCGCGGTGAACACGGTGACGTGCTGGGTGAGGCCCAGTTCCTCGATCATCCCGGCGACCTCGCGGGACCCCGGCGCGATCCACAGGCCGTTCTGCACCGGCCCGAAGCCCGCCCACATCAGCTGCGAGCGCAGGTCGTGCCGTTCGCTGCGGCGGCTCTCCGGCAGTGAGAAGCCGATCAGCGTCCAGGTGCCGTCCCAGTCGTTGTTCAGCGCCCCGGTCTGCCAGATGCGCCGCTCGCCGTCCCGCAGCACGTCGCTCGCGCGCGGTGTCAGTCCGAAGTAGACCTTGCGGCCGTTGCGGTGCTTGGTGAGCAGGCCGCGGGTGGTCATCCGGGCGAGCGTCGACCGCACCGCCTCCTCGGACACGTCCACGCGGGCGAAGACGTCGATCACGCTGCCCGAGTACACGGCGATGTCGCGGCCGAACACGTAGAGGCCGAGGAAGTTGAGCATGAGCGACTGCGGGGTCACGCTGTCACGATACATGTTGGGCAGAATCTAGACGAGCGTCACGAATATGCCTTACGTTGGTGTGACTCCCAACGAGAGGACGAAGTCGGATGGATCTGTCGGGAAAGGTCGCGATCGTCACCGGCAGCGGCCGCGGGCTGGGCCGCGCCTACGCGGAGGCCCTGGCGCGCAACGGGGCCCAGGTCGTCGTGAACGACGTGGACGCCGCCGCCGAAGAGGTCGCCGCGAGCATCGGCGGCAAGGCCGTCATCGCGCCGGTCGGATCCAGCGAGACCGCGCAACTGCTCGTCGACACCGCCGTCGAGGAGTTCGGACGGCTCGACGTCATGGTCACCAACGCGGGCATCCTGCGCGACCGCGTGCTGTGGAAGATGAGCGACGACGAGTTCGACGCCGTGATCAACGTGCACCTGCGCGGCACCTTCACCTGCGCCCGCGCGGCGGCGATCAGGATGCGCGAGCAGGGCAGCGGCGGCAGCCTCGTGCTGATCTCCTCACCCGCCGGTCAGCGCGGCAACTTCGGCCAGACCAACTACTCCGCCGCGAAAGCCGGCATCGCCGCCATGGCCCGTACCTGGGCGATGGAACTGGGGAAGTCCGGCATCGACGTCAACGCCGTCGTCCCGGTCGCCGCCACCGAGATGACCAGGACGATCCCCGCGTTCGCGCCGCTGATCGAGGAGTCCGAACGCACCGGCGCGCCACTGCCCGCCTGGGTGCGCCGCGACGAGGGCCTCGGCAGCGTCGAGGACGTCACCGGCCTCATCGTCTACCTCGCGTCGGACGCCTCGAAGGGCGTCACCGGCCAGGCCATCGGCATCGGCGGCGACCGGCTCGCCCTGTGGTCGCACCCCGCCGAGAAGCAGGTCGAGTTCGCCGACGGCGGCTGGAGCGCGGAGGAGATCGCGCAGAAGCTGCCCAGCTTCACGCCCGAGACCTACGGCATCCCCGCCCCGGTGGCGCCGTGAACATCGACGAGCTGACCGCGATCGACGTCCACACGCACGCCGAGATCTCCTGCGACGGCCACAGTTCGCTCAGCCGAGAGCTGATGGAGGCATCCGCCAAGTACTTCAAGGCCGGGCACCGCCAGCCCACGGTCGCCGAAACCGCGGCCGTCTACCGCGAGCGCAAGATGGCGGCGGTGATCTTCACCGTCGACGCCGAGCACGCCACCGGACACCCGCGCATCAGCAACGAGGAGATCGCCGAGCAGTGCGCGGAACACTCCGACGTGCTGATCCCGTTCGCGAGCGTCGACCCGTGGAAGGGCCGCGCGGCCGTCCGGGAAGCCCGCAGGCTCGTCGAGCAGCACGGCGTGCGCGGCTTCAAGTTCCACCCGAGCCTGCAGGACTTCTCGCCGAACGACCGGATGGCCTACCCGCTCTACGAGGCGATCGAGGAGCTGGGCGTACCCGCGCTGTTCCACAGTGGACAGACCGGCATCGGCGCCGGGGTGCCCGGCGGCGGAGGGATCCGGCTGGGGCACTCCAACCCCATGCTCGTCGACGACGTCGCCGTCGACTTCCCGTACCTCAAGATCGTGCTGGCGCACCCGTCGTTCCCCTGGCAGGACGAGGCGCTCGCGGTCGCCACGCACAAACCGTTCGTGCACATCGACCTCTCCGGCTGGTCGCCGAAGTACTTCCCGCCGCAGCTCGTCCGCTACGCCAACACCGTGCTGCAGGACAAGGTGCTCTTCGGCTCCGACCACCCGGTGATCACCCCGGACCGCTGGCTGAAGGACTTCGCCGCCATCGACATCAAGGACGAGGTCCGTCCCAAGATCCTCAAGCACAACGCCGCCCGCCTGCTCGGGCTCGTCAAGGAGAACGCATGACCACCACCGTCAACGGAATCGAAGAGCTCAAAGCGCTGACGGGCGCCGACCTCGGCCACACCGACTGGTTGCAGATCGACCAGAACAGGGTCAACACCTTCGCCGACGCCACCGACGACCACCAGTGGATCCACACCGACCCCGAACGCGCCGCCACCGGCCCGTTCAAGGGCACGATCGCCCACGGCTACCTCACGCTCGCCCTGCTCATCCCGCTGATGACCGAACTGCTCGACGTCTCCGGCGTGCGCATGAGCATCAACTACGGACTGGAGAAGGTGCGCTTCCCCGCCCCGGTACCGGTCGGCGCCAAGATCCGGCTCAAGGGCCAGGTCGCGTCCGTGGAGGACGTCAAGGGCGACGGCGTTCAGCTGACCGTGGACTTCACGGTCGAGATCGAGGGAACGGACAAGCCCGCGTGCGTCGCGCGGGCCATCTACCGCCACTACACGTGAGGTGAAACCCATGGCGTCAACAACGCAGTTACGCCGCGCCGTCACATCCAGCTTCCTCGGCAGCGTCATCGAGTACTACGACTTCCTGCTCTACGCCACGGCGTCCGCGGTGGTGTTCAACAAGGTCTTCTTCTCCTCGCTCGACCCGCTCGTCGGCACGATCGCGAGCTTCGGCACCTTCGCCACCGGCTACCTCGCCCGCCCGCTCGGCGGTGTCCTCTTCGGACACTTCGGCGACCTGCTGGGCCGCAAGAAGATGCTCGTGCTCACCATGAGCCTGATGGGTGTCGCGAGCTTCCTGATCGGCCTGCTGCCCACCTACGCCCAGGTCGGCTGGCTCGCCCCGGCCGGGCTCGTGCTCCTGCGCGTCGTGCAGGGCATCTCCGTCGGCGGCGAGTGGGGCGGCGCGGTGCTCATGTCCGCCGAACACGCCACCTCCCGGCGCGGGCTGTGGGCGAGCTTCACCAACGCGGGCGCGCCCTGCGGCATGGTCCTGTCCACCGCCGCGCTCACCGGCACGGCCGCGCTGGTGGGGGAGCAGGCGTTCCTGCAGTGGGGCTGGCGGGTGCCGTTCCTGATCAGCCTGGTGCTGCTGGCCGTCGGCCTGTTCGTGCGGATGAGGGTCGAGGAGACCCCGGTGTTCCAGGCGGAGAAGAAGCGCACCTCGGCACCGTTGATGGACGTGCTGCGCAACCACCCGCGCACGTTGCTGCTCGGCGTCGGCGTGGGCCTGTCGGCCTTCGTCGCCCAGTCCACCCTGACGACGTTCATCCTCGCCTACGGAGTGCAGGCCGGCACCAGCAGGCAGGCGATCCTCAACGCCCTCACGCTGTCCTCGGCACTCGCCGTGATCGGCATCCTGGGCTGGTCGGCGGTCTCTGACCGGTTCGGCAGGCGGCCCGTCGTGCTCGCCGGGGCCGTGCTGATGGCGGCGTTCGGGTTCGCGCTGTTCCCGTTGGTGGACAACGGACTCATCGTGCTCGCGCTGGTCGTCGGCCAGGCCGTGCTGCACCCCATGATGTACGGCCCGCTGGCGGCGCTGTACAGCGAGCTGTTCTCCACCGGCAGCCGCTACACCGGAGCCTCACTGGGCTACCAGCTCGCCGGGCTCGGCGCGGGCCTCGCACCCCTGCTGTTCGCGCAGGTCCAAGCCTCGGCCGGCACCACGGCCATCTCGTTCATCCTCGCGGCGTTCTGCCTGCTGACCGTGCTGTGCACGCTCGCGCTCCGGGAGACCAGCCGCACGAGCCTGACAGGAGACCGGAGTGCGGAACGCGGGACTGGGCAGCTGGCCGGCTCGCCGGGCACGGATGTCGCCCCGGCGTGAGGCGTTCACGTTCGAAGGCGCGTCGACCACCTACGAGGAGGTGGCCCGGCGCACCACGAAACTCGCGCGGCGCCTGGAAGAGCTCGGGGTGCGCCACGGCGACCGGGTCGCCTACCTCGGCCCGAACCACCCCGCGTTCGCCGAGACGATGTTCGCCGCGCACCTGCTCGGCGCGATCTTCGTCCCGCTGAACTTCCGGCTCTCCACCGCCGAGATCGACTACCAGCTCGCCGACTGCGGCGCGCGCGTCCTGGTCCACGCGCCGCAGTTCCGGTCCGACCACCCGTCCACCGTCTCGCTCGACGACTACGAAACCTGGCTGGAGGGCGGCTCCGACGAGCCGCTCGACGTGCCGGTGTCCATCGAGGACAGCGCCCTGATCCTCTACACCTCCGGCACCACCGGCAGGCCCAAGGGCGCCGTCCTCAGCCACGCCAACCTGCTGTGGAACACGTTCAACCTGATGATCGGCGTCGACATCGCCGCCGACGAGGCCGCGCTGGTCGCGGCGCCGCTGTTCCACGTGGCGGCGCTGACCCAGACGCTGCTGCCCACCTTCGTCAAGGGCGGCCGCAGCGTGATCACCCCGCGCTGGGACGTCACGGCGTGCCTCGAGCTGATCGAGAAGGAACAGGTGACGTGGATGTTCGGCGTCGCCACGATGTACGCCGACCTCGCGGCCTCCCCGCGGTGGCCTGCCGCGGACCTGAGCTCGTTGCGGGTGCTGCTGTGCGGAGGCTCGCCGGTCCCGGACTCGGTCATCCGCACCTACCAGGACCGCGGCCTGGTGTTCTGCCAGGGCTACGGCCTCACCGAGACCGCACCGGGAGCCACGTTCCTGGAAGCGGCCGACAGCGTGCGCAAGGCCGGTTCGGCGGGCGTGCCGGTGTTCTTCGCCGACGTGCGGCTGGCGGACACGGGTGAGATCGAGGTCCAGGGCCCGAACGTCACGCCCGGCTACTGGAACGACCCGGTCGCCACCGCGAACGCGTTCACCGAGGACGGCTGGTTCCGCACCGGCGACGTCGGCCGGCTCGACGACGAGGGCTACTTCTACATCGTCGACCGGGTGAAGGACATGTTCATCTCGGGCGGGGAGAACGTCTACCCGGCCGAGGTGGAGAACGCGATCTCCGACCACCCCGGTGTCGCGGAGGTCGCCGTCGTCGGGGTACCGGACCAGCGGTGGGGCGAGGTCGGCCGCGCCTTCGTCCGCCCGCGGCCTGGTGCACTGGTCGACGCGGCGGGGCTGCGCGACTTCCTGCTGCCGCGCCTGGCGAAGTACAAGATCCCCGTGCACGTCGACGTCGTCGCCGAACTGCCGCGCACCGGCTCGGGCAAGGTGCTCAAACACGCCCTGCGCCGGCTGCCGCCGCCGTGACCGGGAGGCGCACGGTGAACGTGGTGCCCCGCCCCGGCGTGCTCGTCACGCCGACCGCGCCACCGTGCGCCTCGACCAGCTTCCGCACGATCGCGAGCCCCAGCCCGCTGCCGCCGGTGCTGCGGGCTCGTGACTTGTCCGCCCGCCAGAACCTGTCGAACACGTGCGGCAGGTCCTGCGCGGCGATGCCGGAACCGGTGTCCGCCACGGAGATCACCGCGTCAGGCCCGTCCGCGGCCGCGCTGACCGTGACCGACCCGCCGGAAGGCACGTAGCGCAGCGCGTTCGCGACGAGGTTGTCGAGAACCTGCCGCAACCGCACCGCGTCCGCGTCCACCACGAGCTCCTCCGCCGCCACCGCCAGCGCGATCCCCGCCTGCGCGGCCCGTGCCTCGTGCGCTGCCCTGACCTGCTCCACCACGGCCGGCACGGACACCTGCTCGACGGTCAGCCGCAACGACCCGGCGTCCGCGATCGCGAGGTCCTGGAGGTCGTCCACGACGTGCTGCAGCACCAGAGCTTCCTTGAGCAGCAACGTGACCAGCGCCGGGTCGAGGTCGCTCACCCCGTCCTCGGCCGCCTCCAGCCACCCGCGGATGTTGCTCAACGGCGTGCGCAGTTCGTGCGCGACATCGCTGACCATCGCCTTGCGCGCCTGCTCCAGCTGCGCCCTGTTCGCGGCCATCGTGTTGAACGCCCTGGTCAGACCGGCGATCTCGTCCTGCCCGCGCACCGGCACCGGCGGAATGTCGCTACCGCCCGACATGTGCTGGGCGGCAGCCGTCAACGCCCGCAACGGACGCGTGATCCGCGCACCCGCGAACGCCGCCACGCCGACCGCGGCCAGCAGCACCGCCGCGGCCGCACCCACCACCTGCCAGCCGTTGCCCGACAACGAGATCGCGGTCGTCGGCGTCCCCGAAGGGCTCGTGAGGTACAGCAGCACCGGCGGCGCCACGTACTGCGCCAGCTGCTCCTTGCGCGACGCCGCGACGCACGCCGCCACCGCCGGTTCGTCCGGCGGTGGCGCGCCCGACGTCTGCTTCGTCGCCGGGGTGTAGTCGGGATCCAGTTCCACCGGCGGCAGCGACCTGCGCGCCAGACAGGCGTTGACCAGGTCCTCCAGATCCAGCAGCGCGTAGAAGTCCGCCGCGGTGTCGAACGGCAGCTGGTTCTCCCGGCAGTCCTTCCGCGTCTGTTCCTTCTTCGCCATCCGCAGGCAGAACAACGACCCGGTCCGGTCCTCGCGCTCGCGGAAGTCGATCGGCGTGCGGAACGGCCCCAGCACCCGCTTGTCGATCCGGTCCGCGGGCGCGTCCGGCACCAGCACCGGGTCGACCGCCAGCGCGTCCACCACCGCCGAGGCCGTCGCGGGCAGCTCACCACCGTCGCCACCCTGGTCGACGACCGTCCGCCCGTCCTTGGTGACCAGCACGATCCGGCGGTGCGGGAGCTCGCCGGCCAGCGACCTGATCAGACCGTCCACTTCGGACCAGTCGCGGTGCGTGGTGGCGTGGAGCAGCAGCGCAGCGTAGATCCTGTTGTCCGACGCCAGCTCCCTGCCCTGCTCGCGGGCGATCGACGCCTTGGTGAGCTGGGTGGCGAGCCACGCGGTCGCGGCGATCGAGCACACCGCGATCAGCACCACGACCACGAGCAGTCGCGTGAAGACGCTACGACGCATCGGCACGACCGGCGGTGAGCTTGTAGCCGATGCCGTACACCGTGACGAGGTGCTCCGGCGCCCGCGAATCGGCCTCGATCTTGCGGCGCAGGTTCTTCACATGCGTGTCGATCGTCCGCGCGGTGAGATAGCTGTCGAAACCGTGCATGCGCGCCAGCAGCTGCTCGCGCGTGAACACCCGGTTCACCTCGGACGCGAGCACCTCCAGCAACCCGAACTCACCTGGCGTGCACTCGACCGGCTCCCCGCGCACCGTCACCTCGTGCCGCACCGGGTCCACCACGATCGGCCCGACCCGCAGCAGCGGCACCGGCCGCGCGGACGGACGGCGCCGCAACAACGTCCGCACCCGCGCCACCAGCTCACGCGGGCTGAACGGCTTGGTCATGTAGTCGTCCGCGCCGATCCCCAGCCCGTGCAGCAGGTCGTCCTCGGTGGACCGCGCCGTCAGCATCAGCACCAGCACGTCCGACTCCGCCCGCAACGCACGGCAGACGTCCAGCCCGCCCAGCCCCGGCAGCATCAGGTCGAGCACCACCAGCTCGGGCCGCTCGGCGCGAACGACGTCCAGCGCGTCCCGTCCGTCGTGGACCACGACCACGCGGTGGTGGTCCTGCTCCAGGTACCGGCGCACCAGCTCGGCCTGGTTCTCGTCGTCCTCGGCCACCAGGATGAGAGCGCTCACGGGGGCGAGGATACGGACGCCCTCGCGGCGATCACCGGTTCGTCACAGGATCCTCACAACCCCTGATCAAGATCCACGGCATGCGCAGGACAGTCATCGCGGCCACACTGCTCGTCGTGGTCGTCGCCGCCACCGTCACCGTGCTGCTGGTGCGCGGCAGACCCGACGAGCCCGCCGCGGCCGGGCCACCCGCGGTGAAGACCACGACCGTGCGGCGAGGCGACCTCGCCAACACCCGCGTGCTGCAGGCCAACCTCGGCTTCGGCGCGGCCAGGCCGGTCAAGGGCGGCACCGGCACCGTCACGAAGCTGCCGGCCCCCGGCCAGGTCACCGAGCTGGGCAAGGAGCTCTACCGGGTGGACGACCAGCCGGTGGTCGTGTTCTTCGGCGCCACCCCGCTGTTCCGCGCCCTCGACACCCCCGGCCTCAAGGGCTCCGACGTCGCCGTGGTGATGGACAACCTCGCCGCACTCGGCCACCAGGTCGGCACCCGCCCTCGCGACGCCGCGAAAGCCGAGCTCACGCCCAAGGTGATCGACGCGCTGAAGAAGTGGCAGAAAGCCCTCGGCGTCGAGCAGAACGGCGTGCTGCAGCCGGGCCGCGTCCTCGTCCTGGACCGCCCGATGCGCGTCGCCACCGTCAAGGCCCAGCTCGGCGCCCCGGCGAGCGAGGAGCTGTTCGAGATCACCCCGACCACCCGTCTGATCACCATGCAGGTCCTGGTGTCCGAGGCCGGGACGGTCAAGGCGGACATGCCGGTGACGATCGTGCGCCCCGACTCCCGCGAGGTCCCCGGCAAGGTCACGTCGGTGAACAACGCGCCGGCGTCCGAGAACGGTGGCGGCCCCAAGATCGACGTTACGGTCACCCCGGACAACCCGGCCGACGTCGCCGACCTCGACACCGCACCGGTGCGCCTGAAGTTCACCACCGAGAGCCGCATCGGCGTGCTGACCGTGCCCCTGGCCGCGCTGATCGCGCTGAAGGAGGGCGGCTACGCCGTCCAGCTGCCCGGCGGTGCGCTCAAGGCGGTGCAGACCGGCCTGTACTCACAGGACAAGGTCGAGATCTCCGGCGACGGCATCACCGACGGCCTCGAAGTGGTGACCGCCCAATGACCCCGGTGCTCGCGCTGCGGTCGGTGAGCAAGCACTATCCCGGCGGCGTCACGGCGTTGGCCGACGTCTCGCTGCAGGTCAGCGCGGGGGAGTTGCTCGCGATCGTCGGCCCGTCCGGCTCCGGCAAGTCGACCCTGCTGCACCTGATCGGCACTCTGGACCTGCCGTCGTCGGGCACGGTGGAGATCGACGGCCAGGACGTCTCGTCACTGCCCGACCGCAGCCTGTCGGCGCTGCGCGGCAGCAGGCTCGGGTTCGTGTTCCAGCAGTTCCACCTCTCCGACGCCCTGACCGCCACCGAGAACGTCGCCACCGGCCTGCTCTACGCCGGCGTGCGCCGCAAGGACCGGCGAGCGCTGGCCGTGGAGGCGCTGGACCGCGTCGGCCTCGGCCACCGCACCGACCACCGCCCCCCAGCAGTTGTCCGGCGGCGAACGCCAGCGCGTCGCCATCGCCCGCGCCGTGGTGAACAACCCGGCGCTGGTACTGGCCGACGAACCGACCGGCGCCCTCGACACCGCCAACGGCCAGGCGGTGCTGGACCTGCTGCGCGAACTGAACCGGCAGGGCACGACCATCGCCCTGATCACCCACGACCGCGACATCGCCGCATCGCTCCCACGCCGCGTGGAGTTGAGAGACGGACGGATCGTCGCCGACACCGGGCAGGACCCCGAGACCACCGCCCAGTTCCCGCTCCAGATCCGCAGGACCACCCGATGAGCCGCCTCTCGTTCGCCGACCTGATCTCCCTCGGCTCGCTCGGCGTCCGCACCCGCAGACTGCGCGCCGCCCTGTCCGCCCTGGGCATCGCCCTCGGCGTCGCCACCGTCGTCGTGGTCACCGGCATCCCCGCCTCCAGCCAGCAGGCCCTCCTCGACGAACTGACCGCGCTCGGCACCAACCTCCTGCGCGCCCAGCCCGTCCCGCGCCAGGACAACCCGGTGCTCCTCCCCGAAGCCTCGGTCGCGATGGTCGGTCGCATCGGCCCGGTCACCGCCGCCGCGGCCGTCGCCAACACCCACACCCGCGTCCGCCGCAACGACCTGCTCGACCCCGGCCACAGCTCCGACATCACGGTCCTGGCCACCACTCCCGACCTCCTCGACACCGTGAACGGCCGCGTGGCCAGCGGCGAGTTCCTGCCCCGCCCCGACTTCCCGTCCGTGGTCCTGGGCCACGTCGCCGCGTCCCGGCTCGGCATCGGCCACCTCGGCGACAACCCCGCCGTGTTCGTCGGCGACCGCTGGTTCACCGTCGTCGGCGTGCTCGCCCCCCTGCCACTGGCCCCGGACCTCGACCGATCGGTGCTCGTCGGCTGGGACGCGGCCCGCACCCAGCTCGGCTTCGACGGCCACCCGACCGTCGTCTACGTCAAGGCCCGCGAGGAGTCCATTGAGGACGTCCGAGCCGTCCTCCCCGCGACCCTGCACGGCGAAATCCCGGGCCTGGTCCAGGTCAGCCGCCCGTCCGACGCCCTGGCCGCCAAACGAGCCACCCAGAACTCCTACAGCGCCCTGTTCCTCGGCCTCGCGGGCGTCGCCCTGCTCGTGGGCGGGGTCGGCGTGGCGAACACCATGGTGATCTCCGTCCTGGAACGCCGCAGCGAAATAGGCCTGCGCCGAGCCCTCGGCGCCACCCGCGGCCACATCCGGGCCCAGTTCCTGACCGAGGCGATCCTGCTCTCGGGCCTGGGCGGCCTGGCAGGCACCGCCCTGGGCGCCCTCGGCGTCACCGGCTACGCCACCCTGCACCGCTGGCCGGTGATCATCCCCCTGCCGGTGCTGGCTTCCGGCGTGCTGGCCGCGTTCGTCGTGGGCGCCGCCGCCGGCCTCTACCCCTCCATCCGCGCCGCCCGCCTCACCCCGACCCAGGCGCTCTCCGCGTGACGAAAGGAAAATCCCCGATGAAGAAGGCCACCCTGGCCCTGCTGTTCCTCCTGACGGCCTGCACCTCTCCCGGCGCACCACCCCAGGTCGCCTCCCTCTCGACCCCCGGCAGCAGCGCCGCCCCGACGTCCGCGGCCCAGGAACAACGCCCGCGCGAACGCATCGACATGACCCCGGAGGACCTCGAGGCCCTGTACAACGCCTACGACCGGTGCCTGGCCCAGTTCGGCATGGACAAGCAGAGCCAGGTCAGGGCCCGCCAGTCCGGAACGGTGCCGCCCAAGGCAGAGGAGGACAAGGCGCGGAAGGCGTGCGAGTCCAAGAACCCGCTGCCCCCGTGGGAGAAGGACGTCAACAACCCGGAGGCCGTCGACTTCGCCAACCGCGTCGTGCAGTGCCTGCGCGACAAGGGGGTCCGCTACGTCGAGGTGCACAACGAGCCCGGCGCCGAGATCGTCACGTACGCGCTCGGCGGGCCCAACAACGACGCCGCGTCGATCACGCTCGGCCTGGAACACGCGAAGGAGTGCGAGATCGCGGCCTCGAAGAAGTGACGAACGACGTCAGGCGAGCAGGTCGCGCACCCGCGGCACCACCTCGGTCCCGTACAGCTCGATCGTCCGCATCAACGACCCGTGCGACAGCCCGCCGATCCCGTACTTCAGGTCGAACCGGCTGGCCTTCAACGTCTTCATCGTCCGAGCCATCTTCTCCGCGACAGTCTCCGGCGACCCCACGAACAGCGCGCCGTGCGGCCCCACCTCGTGCGCGTACGACTGCGGGGTCGGCGTGGCGAACCCGCGCGTCTTCCCGAGCCGCGTGATCACGTCGAGGTAGTGCGGCCAGAACTCCTCGCGCGCCTGCTCGTCGGTCGGCGCGACGTGGCCGGGGGAGTGGATGCCGATCGGCAGCGGCGAGCGGCCGAACTTCTCCAGCGCGTGCAGGTAGAGCTCGGAGAACGGGGCGAAGCGGCCGGGGTGGCCGCCGATGATCGCGAGCATCAGCGAGAAGCCGTAGGAGGCCGCGCGGACGACGGACTGCGGGCTGCCGCCCACGCCGATCCACGTCGGGAACGGCTCGGTGAACGGCACGACGTCCTGCTCGTGCAGCGACGCGCGGGTCTTGCCCTGCCACGTCACCGGGCCGCCCTTCAGCAGCTCGGCGAAGAGATGTGTCTTCTCCTCGAACAGGTCCTCGTAGTCGGCGAGGTCGTAGCCGAACAGCGGGAACGAGTCCACACTGGACCCGCGGCCCAGGATGACCTCGGCGCGGCCGCCGGACACCGCGTTCAGCGTCGAGAAGCGCTGGAACACGCGCACCGGGTCGTCCGAGCTGAGCACCGTCACGGCCGAACCCAGGTGGATGCGGGAGGTTCTGGCGGCGATCGCGGCCAGCACCACGTCGGCCGCCGACAGCGGCATGTCCGGGGTGTGGTGCTCGCCGATGCCGAAGAAGTCGAGGCCCACCTGGTCGGCGAGCACGCCCTGCTCGACGACGTCGCGGATGGTCTGGGCGTGCGTCAGCGGCGTGCCCGAGGCGTCGTGGGTGACGTCGCCGAACGTGTCGAGTCCGAACGTGGTCATGACTGCTCCTTCGCGAACTGCTCGAATTCCGGGCGGCGGACGGCGACGCCGAACACCGGGCTGCCCGGTTCCAGCAGGCGTCCCGCGGCCAGCGGGCCCACCGGCACCGGCTCGAAACCGATGCGGCGCAAGAACTCCGACACGACGTCCACCGCCGCGGCGTCGTCGCCGGCCAGCCCGACGGCGCGGCCGTTCGGCGGTTCCATGTCCTGATAAGCGATGTGGTTGAGGGTTTTGACGACGTGCGCGCCCACCAACCGCGCGGCCACCTCTTCGGACGTGCCCAACGGCTGCGCGGCGGGCGGCCAGTGGTTCATGGCGTCGACGACGACCTTGCCCGCGAACATCCCCGGTTCGAGCGTGCCGAACCGGTGCCACGGGATCGCCAGCACGACCAGGTCCGCGTCGGCCACGGCGTCCGAGGCCGACAGCGGCACCGCTCCCGGCGCGAGGAACTCGGTGATCATCGCGATCCGCGCCGGATCGCCCGAGCCCGCGATGGCGACCGGGTAGCCCGCCGCCAGCGCGAGGCGCGCGACGACGGGACCCACGTGGCCCGCACCGAGAACAGCGATCTTCACAGCACACCCGACCTGACTAGTTGACGTGTCATCATCTCTAACCGGACTGTACCCCGGTTATTCCCGATGACGTACCGGACCGCCGTCACCCGACGCTCGCGAGGTTCGAGACCGCGTCCCTACGGTCGGAAACCGTGTCCACCGAGCCGTCCCGCCGCAGTTTCCTGTCCGCCTCCGCCGCAGCAGCGCTCACGTTCGGCCTGCTCAGGACGAGCCCAGCGCAGGCGAGCAGCGACATCCGGCCGTTCCGCGTCCGCATCCCGGAGCGGGACGTGGCCGAGATGCGCCGCCGCGTTCTCGCCACCCGCTGGCCCGACGCGGAGCTCGTCGCCGACCTCTCCCAGGGGCCGCCACAGAAGACCGTGAAGGCGCTCGCCCGCTACTGGGCGCACGAGTACGACTGGCGCACCACGGAAGCCAAGCTCAACGCGCTGCCGCAGTTCATGACCGAGATCGACGGCCTGGACATCCACTTCGTCCACGTCCGCTCGAAGCACGACAACGCCTTGCCGCTGCTCGTGTCGCACGGCTGGCCCGGCTCGGTCATCGAACAGCTCAAGATCATCGGACCGCTGACCGACCCGACCGCGCACGGCGGCAAGGCCGAGGACGCCTTCCACCTCGTCATCCCGTCCATGCCCGGCTACGGCTTCTCCGGCAAGCCCACCACCACCGGCTGGGGCCCCGACCGCATCGCCGGGACGTGGATCGAGCTGATGAAGCGCCTGGGCTACGACCGGTACGTCGCGCAGGGCGGCGACTGGGGCGCGCTGATCGTCGACCTCATGGCACTGCGCAAGCCCGCCGGACTGCTCGGCGTGCACACCAACCTGCCCGGCGCCGTCCCCGTCGACATCGACAACGCCGCCCGCGCCGGCGGCCCGCAACCGCCCGGCCTGCAGGGCGACGAGCTCAAGGCGTGGCAGGACGTGCTCTTCCGCTACAGCAAGGGACAGGCCTACGCGCGGATGATGGGCCTGCGCCCGCAGACGCTCAGCGGGTTCGCGGACTCCCCGGCCGGGCTGGCGTCGTTCATGATCGACCACAACCTCGCGAGCCTCGCGCAGATCGTCAGGGCGTTCGACGGGCACCGCGAAGGGCTCACCCGGCAGGACATCGTCGAGAACGTGTCGCTGTACTGGCTGACGAACACCGCGATCTCCGCCGCGCGCCTGTACTGGGAGAGCAAGTACTCGGTGATCGCCGCCAAGGGCGTCACGCTGCCGGTCGCCGTCAGCGTCTTCCCCGAGGAGGTCTACCAGGCACCGCGCAGCTGGGCCGAGCGCGCCTACCCGAACCTGATCCACTACAACCGGGTCGCCAAGGGCGGTCACTTCGCGGCGTGGGAACAACCGCAGATCCTCGCCGAAGAGGTCCGAGCGGGGTTCCGTCAGCTGCGCTAGCTTGCACCGCATGTGGGACGGCGGTGACGCGTACGAACGCTATGTGGGCCGGTGGAGCCGGCCGGTCGCGCGGGAGTTCCTGCGCTGGCTCGACGTGCCGCCGGGCCGCCGCTGGCTGGACGTCGGCTGCGGCACCGGCGCGCTGACCGAGACGGTGCTGGCGCACGCCGAGCCCGCCTCGGTCGTCGGCGTCGACCCGTCCGCGGCGTTCCTCGACCTGGCCCGGCAACGGGTGCCCGGCGCGACGTTCGAGGTCGGTACCGCCGTCGACCTGGGCGACCGCACCGCCGACGTCGTGGTGAGCGGCCTCGTGCTCACGTTCGTCCCCGATGTGGCCCGCGCGGTCGCGGAGTTCGCCCGTGTGGCCCCGTACGTGGGCTCCTACCTGTGGGACTACACGAGCGGCATGCAGATGATGCGCCTGTTCTGGGACGCCGCGAAGGACGTCGACCCCGCCGCGGCGTCCCACGACGAGGGCCTGCGCTTCGGCGAGGTGAGCGACCCCGATCCGTTGCGCACGTTCTGGGCCGGCGCGGGTCTGCGCGACGTCGAGGTGACGGGCATCGTCGTGCCCACCGTGTTCCGCGACTTCGCCGACTTCTGGGAACCGTTCGAGGGCGGCACCGGCGCGGCACCCGCCTACGCCGCGACGCTCCCCGCGGAGCAGCTCGCGGCGATCCGCGACCTGCTCCGCTCGCGTCTGCCGCAGGACGGCCCGATCGAGCTGACCGCCAGGGCGTGGGCCGTCAGAGGTGTGCGCTGAGGAACCGCGCCAGGTGCGGGTTCACGTCGTCGGCGTGGGTGAGGCTGAGGAAGTGCGCGCCACCGTCGATCGTGACCAGCTCCGCCTCGGGCAACGCGGCGACGAGCGCCTCGGCCTTCGCGACGGGGTAGGCGAGATCGGCCGTGCCGTGCAGCACGAGCGCGGGCGCGGTGATCTCGCCGGCGCGCTCCAGCACACCGTCGCGGCTGACCAGGGCTTTTGCGATCAGCCGCAGCCGGTCGGGCTCGACGGCGCTCCACTTCGGCGTCCACTCCGACGCGTCGTACTCGCCCAGGCAGATCTTGGCGGTCGCCTCGATCACCGTCTCCGGCCCCTGCGCGATCCACACCTCGGTGAGCTGGTCGTACGCGGCGGCGACCTGCTCGTCCTCCGGCTCGGCCGAGGTGCCCAGCACCGCGAGCGCCCTGACCCGTTCCGGCGCCAGCAACGCCGTCCTGAGCGCGACGAACCCGCCCTGACTGGTCCCGATCACTGCGGCACTCTCGACGCCGAGCGCGTCGAGCACCGCGAGTGCGTCCCCGGCCACGTCCCAGTAGTCGAACGGCCCGTTCGCGGGCGTCGCACCGTGACCGCGCTCGTCGATCGCGATCAGCCGGTAGTCCTTTCCGAACACCTCGACCTGCGGCGCCCACATCGTGACGTCCATCAGAAAGCTGTGCAGCAGCACAACCGCCGGGCCGTCACCGCCGTGGTCCACATAGGACACCAGCTGCCCGTCGCCCGTCGTGACCGTTGCCATGCCGAACCCCCGTGTCTCACCCAGTGGATCATCAGCGCCACCCGCCCTGTTCGCTCTACCCTGCCCGAATGCGACAAGTGATCAGGGGCGCGGTGCTGCTCCTGCTGTTGTTGATCGTCGTTCCCGCACCCGCGACAGCGCAACAGCCGGTGGTCAGAGTCGGCACCGAGGGCACCTATCCGCCGTTCTCGTTCCACGACCCCCAGACCGCCGAACTGACCGGCTACGACATCGAGGTCGTCAAGGCGATCGCCGCGAAGGCGGGCTGGCGCCTGGAGTTCGTCGAGACGCAGTGGGACGCGATCTTCCCCGCGCTCGACGCGAGCCGCATCGACCTGGTCGCGAACCAGGTGTCGCGCAACGAGGAACGGGCAGCCAAGTACGGCCTCTCCACCCCGTACACCCACTCGCGCGGCGTGATCGTCCGCCGCACCGGCGACACGCGCATCAACTCGATCGCCGACCTGCGCGGCAGGACCACCGCCCAGTCCAGCACCAGCAACTGGGCGAAGGTCGCCCGCGACGCAGGCGCCACCGTCGAGGCCGTCGAAGGCTTCGCCCAGGCCGCAGCCCTGCTCGCCCAGGGCCGCGTCGACGCGATCGTCAACGACAACATCGCCGTCCTCGACTACCTCGCCACGACCGGCTCGAAGGACGTCGAGATCGCGGGCGACGCGGGCCAGGCTGGCAGCGTCCAGGTCCTCGCACTTCGCAAGACCGACGCTTCCCTGCTGTCCCAGGCGAACCAGGCGATCGACGCTCTGCGCGCCGACGGCACGCTGCGCACGATCTCCCAGAAGTACTTCAAAGCCGACGTGTCCGTTGAGGACGGTGGCACCGCCGACCTGTCGCAGGGCCGCGGCCGGCGCAGCACGTGGGACGTCCTGCGCTCCACCGCGTGGCCGATGTTCGTGGGCCTGGTGAAGGTCACCATCCCGCTGACGGCCCTGTCGTTCACGATCGGCCTGATCCTGGCACTGCTCGTGGCCCTGGCCCGCATTTCCCCGTACCGCGTCCTGTCCGGCCTGGCCAGAGCGTTCATCTCGATCATCCGCGGCACCCCGCTGCTGCTGCAGCTGTTCATCGTCTTCTACGGCCTGCCGCAGATCGGCCTGAAGTTCCCGCCCTTCACCGCCGCCGTCGTCGCGTTCTCGCTCAACGTCGCCGGCTACGCGGCCGAGGTGGTCCGCTCGGCCATCCTGTCCGTGCCACGCGGCCAGTTCGAGGCGGCCGCCACCATCGGCTTCGGCTACGCGCAGAGCCTGCGCCGCATCGTGCTGCCCCAGGCCGCCCGCACCGCCGTGCCCCCGCTGTCCAACACGCTGCTGTCGCTGCTGAAGGACACGTCGCTGGGCTCGGTGGTGCTGCTGACCGAACTCTTCCGCGAATCCCAGCTGGCCGCCGCCGAGAGCAACGAGTTCCTCGCCCTCTACTCCTTCGCGGGCCTCTACTACTGGCTGATCTGCGTGGCCCTGTCCGCGGGCCAGAAACGACTGGAGACCAGGCTGAACAGGTACGTGATCGCATGACCGACACCCGCATCGAGGTCACCGGCCTGCACAAGTCCTTCGGCACCCTGGACGTCCTGCGCGGCATCGACTTCACCGTCCCGCGCGGCACCTCCACCGTGCTGCTGGGCCCGTCCGGCTCCGGCAAGACCACCGTGCTGCGCTCGCTCAACGTCCTCGACACCCCCGACCGCGGCGTGATCCGCATCGACGAGGTGTCGGTCGACTTCGCGACCCTGCCGCCGGGCAAAGCAGGCCGAGCGGCAAGCCAGCGCCTGCGCGCGCAAAGCGGCATGGTCTTCCAGTCGCACAACCTGTTCCCACACCGCACGGTCCTGCAAAACCTCATCGAGGGCCCGGTCGTGGCGCAGAAACGCCCGGTCGACGAGGTCGTGGCGGAAGCGCGGGTCCTGCTGGACCAGGTCGGCCTGGCCGACCGCGCCGACTCGTATCCCCATCAGCTCTCCGGCGGGCAGCAGCAACGCGTCGGGATCGCCCGCGCGCTGGCGTTGAAACCGCGCGTGGTGCTGTTCGACGAGCCCACGTCCGCGCTGGACCCCGAGCTGGTGGGGGAGGTGCTGGCGGTGATCAAGGACCTGGCCGCGCAGGGCTGGACGACCGTGATCGTGACGCACGAGATCCGGTTCGCCGAGCACGTGGCCGACCAGGTGCTGTTCCTCGACGGCGGCGTGATCGTGGAGCGGGGGAGCGCCGCGCAGGTGATCGGCGACCCGCAGGAGGAACGCACGCGACGGTTCCTGCGCCGCGTCCTGGACCACGGGTGATCCGGTCCGGCGAAACCGATCGGAAATGACATTTCCTGATTCACGAAAGGATAGGCTCGCCTAATTCCTTTCGAATTGCGGGCCTTCTGCCGTGGTGGCATCGTCCGAATCACCGAACCTTTCCCACCACGGCAGGAGCGGACATGACCACTCTCGAGAACCCGGCGATGCCCGCCGTCCACGATTGCACCGTGCACGACTGCTCCTACAACCACGACGGCTGCCACGCCTTCGCGATCACCGTGCGCGGCGACAACGGGGCGGCCGACTGCGGCACGTTCATCCCGCTGGGCACGAAGGGGGGCCTGGACAAGGTGATCGCGCAGGTGGGCGCCTGTTCCCGCACCGACTGCGTGCACAACTCCTCGCTGGAGTGCACGGCACAGAGCGTGCGGGTCGGTCAGGGCGAAGGCGACCACCACGCGAACTGCCTGACCTACCAGCCCCGTTAGGTGTCCTTGCGGTCGACGGCGCGGCCCAGCTCTCGCAGGCCCACGTTGACCGCGATGATCGCGACGGTGCCGGCCGCTGCCACCACGTGCAGGCCGGCGCCCGCCAGCGAGCCCACCGCGGCCGCGCACCACAGCGTGGCCGCGGTGTTCAGTCCGCGTACCGACAGGCCGTCGCGCAGGATCACGCCCGCGCCCAGGAAACCGATGCCGGACACCACCTGGGCGGCGACCCGCGTGGGGTCGCCCTGGCCGTCGAAACCCTGGGCGGACAGCAGGACGAAGAGCGCGGCCCCCACCGCCACCAGGGCGTTGGTGCGCAGGCCCGCCATGCGCGAGCGGTACTGCCTCTCGAAACCGATCAACGCGCCGAGGCCCATGCTCTCGGCGATGCGCAGCGTCATGTCGAAGACGTGCATCGTGTGACTCCCCTTGGTCAGGGGTGTGCGTCACACGCCAGAACTGGAGCGTGCGAGGTGAAAAGACCTGCGCGGGCTACTGTCGCCTGGCATGTGTCGCTCACCTCGCTTCCTCGTGTCTGGTTGGCAAGACCGGCCGATGCTACCGGACCGGATGTGAGGCCGCGGTCAGAGCATGGCGAGCGGCTCGGGGCCCGACGGGGGAGGGAACGCGCGGTCCAGGTCCGCGAAGTCCTCTGAGGACAGTCGCAACGACAGCGCCGCGGCGTTGTCCCGGACGTGCTCGACCGTTCCCGCCTTGGGGATCGCGTTCACGTGCGGCAGCCTCAGCACCCACGCCAGCGCCACCTGGGCGGGCGTGGCGTCGTGCCGGCGCGCGACCTCCGCCAGCACCGGCGAGTCCAGCAGGCGGCCCTGTTCGACGGGGGAGTAGGCCATGATCGGCATCCCGGCCGAGGCGTGCCACGGCAGCAGGTCGTGCTCTGGGCCGCGCCGGGACAGGTTGTAGAGGATCTGGTTGGTCTGGCAGAAACCCGGCAGCCCGGCCAGCTCGCGCACGTCCGCCAGGTCGAAGTTGCTGACGCCCCAGTGCCGGATCTTGCCCGCCTCCTGCAGCCCCGCGAACGCCTCCACCGTCCGCGCCAGCGGCACGCTCCCGCGCCAGTGCAGCAGGTACAGGTCGAGGCGGTCGGTGCCCAGCCGGCGCAGGCTCGCCTCGCACGCGCGCACGGTCCCGGCGGCGGAGGCGTTGGACGGCAGCACCTTCGACACCAGGAACACCTCGTCGCGGCGGCCGCGCACGGCCTCGCCCACGAGCGACTCGGCGGCACCGGAGCCGTACATCTCGGCGGTGTCGATCAACGTCAGCCCGAGGTCGAGGCCCGCCCGCAGCGCCGCGATCTCCTCGGCACGCCGGGAAGGGGACTCGGCCATCATCCAGGTGCCCATGCCGAGTGCGGGGATCGTCTCACCGGACGGCAGCGCGACAGTCATGCGCTCCAGCTTGCCGGGTACGTTGGACTGATGCGACGGGTGGGCCTGGTGTTGTTGGTGCTCCTCGTCGTCGTGCTCGCCGTGCTGGCCCAGCTCGTGGACGTCCCGGACGGTGCGAGACTGCGGGAGCTCGTCGACGACGCGGGAAACGCGGCCCCAGCGGTCTTCCTGACCGTCTGCGCGCTCGGCACCGCGGTGTTCTTCCCGAAACCGGTCCTCGCCACGGCGGCGGGGCTGTTGTTCGGCGTCGGGTGGGGGAGTGCGCTGGCGATCGCGGGGTTCACGGCGGGCGCGCTGATCGCGTTCGTGGTCGCGCGCCGGCTCGGCAGGGACGCGGTGGCCCCGTGGCTGGGGAAGCGGCTGCACACCCTGGAGGAGGTCTTCGCGCGGCGTGGCGTCGAGGCGACGCTCGTGCTCAGGCTGCTGCCCGTGCTGCCGTTCACGCTGGCCAACTACGGCGCGGGCGTCACGTCCGTCAGGGCCCGGCACTTCGCGCTCGGCACGGCGCTGGGCCTGGTGCCGTCGACCGTGCTCGCGGCGGTGCTGGGGGACGCGCTGAGCGACCTCGGATCACCGCGGTCGGTGGTGGCGCTGGCGATCTGGGCGGCGCTCGCGGCCTGCGGCGTGTGGTGGGGTCGCAACCTGGTGCGCGAGACGCGGAAGGCGTGAGAGGGCGCGCAAAAAGCCGCCCCGGAACCAGACCGGGACGGCTTGAAGCGTCTGCGAGAGATCAGGCCGTGCGGGTACGGCGTCCGCGCAGCTCTTCGAGGCGCTCGTCGAGCAGCTCCTCGAGCTCGGGGATCGACCGGCGCTCCAGGAGCATGTCCCAGTGCGTGCGCGGCGGCTTGACCTTCTTCACCTCCGGCTCGACGCCGTCGATGATCTTCGACTCGGTGCCGTGGAGGCGGCATTCCCAGGTCGGCGGCAACTCGGCGTCGTCGGAGAACGGGACCTCGAAGTCGTGTCCCTTGGGGCAGGCGTACCGCGCTGCCCGGCGCGGAGCGAGATCGTGATTGCGGTCGGTCTCGTAGCTGACTGCTCCGAGCCGGCTTCCACGCAAAACGCGGTCGGCCATGGCGGTGTCCTTTCGCTCGGCTCAGGGCCGGGGCCCAGGCTTCTTGCTCACCGTGTGCAACGCCCGGATTGCTCCGTTTGTTTCCGGTTCGCTCTCATGGTCGCCCACAGTGACGTCGTTCACTCGTCAACGAAGGCTTCCTACTAATGGATGCGATCGCCACAGGATCGTGACGCGTTATCAAGCTACTGGGCTCATGCGTCACTCTAATGGCCTAGCGGCGGCCGTGTGTAACCGGCTATGCCAGCCGGAGCTGACCACTTTGTGCGACGTCAGGGCCTAGGTCACCCAACCGGAAGTGACGCCTGCAGAGCACCTGATAACGCACAGTAGTTTCCGTGGCATCGGTTACACCGTTGCTCTCTGTACCCGATCGGTGCTGTTCCGTATCCGAAACCGTGTCCGCGACCAGGACCGTGTCTCCGGCCCGGATCACCCGTCCGGCCCGCACCCGCGCGTTGAACCGTCCCGGCACCCCGCACCAGCACAGGACCTCGACCTGGATCGCCTTCAGCTCGTCGGCCAGTTCGAACAGCCGCTGGGAGCCGGGGAACAGCTCGCCGCGGAAGTCCGTGGCGAGCCCGAAGCAGTACACGTCGACCTGGACGTCGTCCGCGAGCTCCGCCAGCTGCTCCACCTGCTCGGGCGTGAGGAACTGCGCCTCGTCGACGATCAGGTAGTCCACCCGCCTGCCCTCGGCCCACTCCGCGCGCACGAGCCGGCGGAGATCGTCGTCGCGGATCTCCACGGCCTCGCGCGTGATGCCGATCCGGCTCGAGATCTGCGCGCGTCCCGACCTGTCGTGCCGCACCAGCAGCAGCCCGCGCCGGCCCTGACGCGAGTTGTTGTGGTCGATCTGCAGTGCGAGCGTCGACTTGCCGCAGTCCATGGGGCCGAAGAAGAACTTGAGGTGCCCCACCACCGGCGTCGAGCGCCGGGAACCCGCGACAGGTACGGCGGAAAGGGCATCTGTCGGATCGGGAAGGGCGTCCACGGCGGGTCACCCTAGTGCCTGGCTCCTGATCAACTTGAATCCCCACGGCGTATCCCTGTCCATCCTCCGTCCCTCCGTGTGAGCCGCTGCTCCGTTGGCTGGATGTTGCCGCTGCGCACTCCGTCGAAACATCGTCTTGTTTCGGCATCGACGAAGACTTCAGTGTCGACTGATCCGGGCCGTCCCGCGAACGGCGACCGTGATCATCACCCGGAGGTGGTCGATTCATGGACAGTAGCCTCGATAATTTCAGTGCAGACTAAAAGGAACCCACTCCGATCGTCCCGCTTCCCGATATAACTCGGGGCGCGATATATTCAAGGACATGAGTGGTCGGGTCATGTCCGAGCAGGCGTTCCTCGTGCTCACCGCGCTCGCGGAGGAGCCGTTGCACGGCTACGCGATCGTGCAGGCGGTCGAGCAGCTGTCCGAGGGGCGCATGGTGCTGCGCGTGGGCACGCTGTACGGCGTCCTGGACCGGTTGGTGGCGGACGGGCTCGCCGAGCGCGACCGTGAAGAGGTGCACCAGGGCCGTCTGCGGCGCTACTACAAGCTCACCGACTCCGGTGTGCGGGCGTTGCAGGCCGAGGTGGCGCGGCTCAGCGCGAACGTGCGGGCGGCGTCGGCGGTGCTGAGGGGGAGGGGCGTCCAGCCGTGGACGAGCAGGGCATGAGCAATCTGGAGCGCCGGTACCGGTGGCTGTTGCGGGTGCTACCGAAGTGGTACCGGCAGGACCGCGAGGAGGAGATGGTCGGGATCTTCCTGGCCGACCGCACGGACGACCTCGATCTGGAGCACAGCTGGCCGGGGTGGGGTGAGACCGGGGCGATCCTCGGGCTCGCGGTGCGCACGCACCTGGCGGCCGGTGCGGCGCTGACGAGCGTGCCCGCCAGGGTGATGTGGCGCGGTGAGGTCGTGCGCGTGCTGGGGATGATCGGGCTGCTGCTCGGCGTGTTCTACGCGGGGGCGGCGATCACGAACTTGTCCGTCGCGTACGGCAACCCGGAGTGGGCACAGCCGATCAGCTGGTGGCGGCTGCTGGAGCTGGCGCCGATCGTGGCGTTCGCGGCGCTGCTGAACGGGAGGCGGACGCCGGCGAAGATCGCGGCGTTCGCTCCGGTGGTGCTGACCGTGGCCACGCTCGCGCAGACGGGTGGCCACGTGGTCCTGTGGGTGCTGTTCCAGCTGCCGGGCATCGTGACGTTCCTGTGTCTGTGCCTGGGTTTCCACCGGGAGGCGCCGACACCGCCCGCGCGCAGGCTGCTGTGGTGGGGTGGGGGAGCGTTGCTGCTCGGTGTGCTCGGCGGGTTCGCGACGGGCACGGGGCTGCTGGCGATCGCGTTGATCACGGTGGTCGTGCGGGTGGTGGCGTTCGTGCGCGGGGATTTCGTGCTGGGGCGCGCGGTGTCGTTGTTCGCGCTGCTGCAGCTGGCGCCGCTGGCGTTCCTGCTCGTCGGGGGAGAGGTGCTCGTGATCGTGCTGCCGTTGGCGGTGTTGCTCGTGCTGTGCGCGGTCGCGCCGGTGCGGAAACCGTCGGCGCGACCGCGGGTGTCGTGAGGGTCAGACGAGCGTCGGTTCGGCGTTGCCGACGGCCTTGATGGCCCGCCGGACGGGTACGAAGATCAGCAGGACGAACCCGGCGACGAAGAAGATGATCAGCGCGAGGATGGCGGGCCGCAGGCTGCCGGTCGCCTGGCCGACGCCGGCGAAGACCAGCGGCCCGAGCCAGCTGGTGGACCGCTCGCCGACCTCGTAGAGGGAGAAGTACTGGGCTTCGCGGCCGGGCGGCACCATCTGGCTGAACAGGCTGCGGGACAGGGCGTTCGTGCCGCCGAGCACGATGCCGATGCCCGCGGCGACGAGGTAGAACTGCATCTCGTCGCCCGACTTGACGAAGAACGCCGCGGTGATGACGACGATCCACACGACGAGGGAACCGAGGATCGTCTTCTTGGCGCCGACGCGCTTGGCGACGAATCCGTGCAGCACGCCGCCGATGAACGCGACGAACTGGACGATCAGGATGACGGTGATGAGCGTCTGCTGTTCGAACTTCAGCTCGACGCTGCCGTACTGGGCCGACACGTTGGCCACGGTCGCGATGCCGTCGGTGTAGATCAGGTACGTGCCGAGGAACGCCAGTGTGAGCGGGAAGGCCTTGGCCTGCCTGAGGGTCGCGCCGAGTTCCTTGAACCCGGCCGACAGCACCGAGGCGCCGTGTTCGCGGCCGTGCGGGGACTGGTGTTCGGTGAGTCGCGTGAGGGGGATGAACGTGAACGCGGCCCACCACACGCCGGAGATGACGAACGCGATGCGGGCCGCGTCGCCGGAGGTGATGCCGAGGGAGTCGGCGGACAGGGTGATGCCGAGCTGGATCGCCAGCGCCACACCGCCACCGAGGTAGCCGTAGGCCCATCCGCGGCTGGACACGCCGTCGCGCTCGTCCGGGGTGGCGATTTCGGGGAGGAACGCGTAGTAGACGACGACGCTGGCGCCATAACAGATGTTCGCGATGACGAACAGCAGCACGCCGAGTTTCCAGTTGGTCCCTTCCACGGCGGCGAGTGCCACGGTGGCGGCGGATCCGGTGAAGGCGAAGGCGGCGAGCATCTTCTTCTTGTTCTGGGTCCGGTCCGCGATGGCGCCCATGACGGGCAGCACGACGACCTGGATCACCGTGGCCACCGAGAGCAGGTAGCCCCACAGGGAGCCGGCGGGGAACTGCAGTCCGAGGAGCGAGACGTCGCAGTGGTCGAACGCGCTGTCGTTGGCGCACGCGTTCGTTCCGTTGAGCGCGGCGTCGGCTTTGGCGGCGTTCTTGGCGATGGTCGTCAGGTACAGCGAGAAGAAAACGGTGACCACGGACGTGGGGAACACGGAGTTCGCCACGTCGTACCAGACCCAGCCGCGTTGTTCCCGGCGGCGGGCGGTTTTGGCGTCGGCGGCGTCGTCGCCCTTGACCTTCATGTCGGCGGACTGTACTTGTCCGCCGACACGTCCAATGATCGACTGTCCAACCTGTTACCAGGCGCCGCGCGACCGGAGTACTTCGCGCAGCACATCGGGCCTGTCCGTCACGAGTCCGTCGACGCCGAGGTCGAGCAGCGCCCGCATGTCGGCCTCGTCGTCGATGGTCCAGACGTGCACCTCGAGGTCCCTGCGATGTGCGGCCTGGACGAACCTGCGGTCGACGACCTTGAGCCGTCCCTGGTTGACCGGCACCTGTGCCACCTGCCCGCGCACGGCCAGTCCGGCGAAGGGGATCCGCCCGGCGGCCCACAGCGCTCCCGCCGACCGGGGTCCCATGGACGTCAGCAGTCCGGGCCCGCCGCGTCGTCGCAGCCGCGCCAGCCGGTTGTCCGAGAAGCTCGCCAGACACACCCGGTGCAACGCCTTGGCCTTCCTCAGCAACGCGAGGATCGGCTCGACCGCCTTGTCGGTCTTGACGTCGATGTTGAAGAACGTGTCGGGAAGCTCCTCCAGCACGTCCGCCAGCCGTGCGATGGGCTCTCGTCCGCCCACGCGGGCCATCCTCACCTCGGTCCACGGCAGCTCGGACACGACGCCGTGTCCGTCCGTGGTGCGATCCAGCGTGAGGTCGTGGTGGACCACGACCTCTCCATCGGCCGTGGCGTGGACATCGGTCTCGATGTAGCGGTAGCCCTCCTGCACGGCACGTCGGAAGGAGCTCAGGGAGTTCTCCATCCCACTGAGGTCGTCGACATGCCAGCCGCGGTGGGCGAAGGCGCGGGGACGCGGTCCTGCGAGGTACGGGTGGGTCACTCCACGAGTGTGCCTTCCGCCTTCGACGTCGGAGTGGACAGTGAGTGGCCTGCCACTGTCTTTTCTTTCTCTATTACTTCAGTGTCGACTTAAACCAATCCTCTCGGCTCACCGGACCCAACGCCACGCTCGCATCCAAAGCCCGCGATGAACCGGGTGCGCCGGCGGACGCAACCCAACTCATCGCAACACAACCAAACCGCACCCGAATCCAACACCAATCGCCGTACCGGTACTCTCCGATCCCCTACGAAGGTCGGGCTTTCTGGCGCGTCGCTGGAGACCACCACCCGCCACCCGCTACCGTCGCGCGCCATGGAGCGCTCCATGGAGGCGGATGAGCCCAAGCACTGCGCGTGGTGCGGGAGGCGGTTGCCGGGGAGTGGACGGATCGGCCGGCCGAGGCGGTACTGCGCTCAACCGTGCCGTCAACGCGCGTACGAACGCAGGGCCGCGCTGCAGCGGGGTGGTCTGCCGGAGGACGCGGTGGTGCTGAGCACCTCGGAGCTGGCTGATCTGCAGGACAGGTTGTTCCAGCTGCGGTGTGCCGCGGAGGACGTGGTGACCGCGGCGCAGGACGGGGCGGAGAACGAGGAGCTGCGGAAGCTGGCCGCGGAGCTGGTGGAGTCGGCGAAGGGTTTGGAGCGGCTCAGGTAGCCGTTCGCACATTTGCGAACTTACCGGCGTAGCGGGTTGCTTACGTCCGGTGATCGGACGATCATGACGCGCGTGACCTCCTACTGCCGCACGGTGCTGGACCGAGCGGATGTCGGCTATGCCGTGACGGACGCGCGCGGGAACCTGTTGTGGTGCAACCGCGCGTTGGGTGCGGTGCTCGGTGTTCCGGTCGAGCAGGCTTATGGACGGTCGTTGCCTGCGCTTCTTCCTGGCGTGCCTGAGGTGCCGGCGCCGACGCGGGAGGTGCTGGCACCGGGTCCGAAGTGGCTCGAGGTGCGGTGCAGCCGGCTGGGTGACGATCTGATGTACGAGGTCGTGGACGTGTCGGCATGGCGGGATCGCGAGCTGACGGTGACTCAGGAGGCCGATGCGCTGCGGCGTGCGCAGGCGCTCGGGCGGATGGGTACGTGGGAGTGGTCCATCTCGGACGACCGGGTGACCTGGTCGGACACCTTGCTGGAGATGTTCGGGTTCGCGCCGGGGACGGCGTTCGACTTCGAGCTGTATTCGCAGCTGGTGCATCCGGATGATCTGCCGATGATCGAGGAGACGCTGGACGCCGCGCTGAAGACGGGTTCGGTGTTCACCTACACGCATCGGATGATCCGGCCTGATGGCGCGGAGCGGGTGTTCGAGTGTTTCGGTGAGGTCGTCGTGGACGACGACGGTGCTCCGGTGCGGGCGTTGGGGACGGCGCACGACGTGACGCAGTCGTCACGGGTGCACGACGAGCTCGTGCGGATGGCGGAGCAGGATCCGTTGACGGGTCTGCCGAACCGCCGGGCGCTGACGAGGGCGTTGGAGCAGGAGCTGGCGAACAGCGGTTCCGGTGCGTTGCTGGTGCTGGATCTGGACAACTTCAAGGATGTCAACGACCTGCGGGGTCATGCCGTGGGTGACCGTGTGATGCGGATGCTGGCGAGTGCGTTGCAGTCGCGGCTGGGTGATCGGTTGATCGCGCGGCTGGGTGGTGACGAGTTCGCGGTGGTGTTGCCGGGTGCGTCGTTGCAGGACGCGTCGGAGGTGGCGGACAACCTGAAGGAGGCGGTGGCGGGGTTCCCGTTGGCGGGGATCGGTACGCCGGCGCGGATCACGGTGAGCACGGGGCTGGCGGAGTTCGGTCCTGGGGATTCGTGGGAGCTGGTGCTGGCGAACGCTGATCTGGCGCTGTACGCGTCGAAGGCGGCTGGCCGGGATCGGGTGACGGTGTACGAGCCGAACCACTACGCGGACACCGTGAAGCGGGTGAGTGTGCTGGATCGGTTGCGGGCGGCGCTGGCGGGTGGTGGTCTGGCGCTGTACGGCATGCCGATGGTGGAGCTGAACACGGGGACGACTCTCGGGCACGAGTTGTTGTTGCGGTTGGAGGATCAGCAGGAGCCCTATCTGGGTCCGGCGGACTTCCTGCCGGTGGCGGAGCGGAGCAACCTGATCCTGGAGGTTGATCGCTGGGTGTTGTCGACGGCGATCGACGCGTTGGTGGCGGAGCCGGATTCGCGGTTGCGGTTCAACGTGAACGTGTCGGGCCGGACGCTGGAGGATCCGGATTTCGGGGACTTCGTGCTGGACAAGCTGGGTTCGGCGGGGGTGGCGCCTGGCCGGTTGGGGCTGGAGATCACGGAGACGGCGGCGGTGACCAATTTGGACGCCGCGGTGACGCTGGCGACGCAGTTGCGCGGTTTCGGGTGCCGGATCACGTTGGACGACTTCGGGTCGGGTTTCGGGTCGTTCGTTCACCTGAAGCATTTGCCGATCACGGGGATCAAGATCGATGGCGAGTTCGTGAAGGGCATCGAGACCAGCGAGGCGGATGCGGTGCTGGTGTCGGGGATCGTGCAGATCGCGAACGGGCTGGGGTTGTCGTCGGTGGCGGAGTGGGTGGAGCGTCCGTCTCAGGTGGAGGCGTTGCGGAAGCTGGGTGTGCGGGTGGGGCAGGGTTTTCACCTGGGGAAGCCGGTGCCGTTGCGTGACGTGGTGAACGCGGAGCGCATGCCGCCGAATGGCGCATTGTCGTCTCGGGTGGTCGGAGCAGAGGATGGTGCGCGCTCCTGATCACCGCCTGATGGGATGCTCGTGTCTTCTTGTGGTCTGCGTCGTCTTGAGTTGAGTGTTGCCGAGCCCGAGTTGTCGGTGGACTTCTTCGCCGCTGTGCTGGGGTGGACGGTGATAGCGGAGCCGGGCGGGTCGTTCTCGGGCTGGGTGGGTGACCGGCTCGCGGCTGGGGTTGTTGCGGGGCAAGAGGGTTGGCGTGTGTTCTTCGGTGGTGACGGGTCTCGTGC
This sequence comes from Lentzea flava, assembly GCF_014648475.1. Classification (GTDB taxonomy): domain Bacteria; phylum Actinomycetota; class Actinomycetes; order Mycobacteriales; family Pseudonocardiaceae; genus Lentzea; species Lentzea flava. Next base: position 108,644 of record NZ_BMRE01000001.1, read on the forward strand.
GCTACGGGGGAATTCCTTTGTGGACGGTGGCAGGGTGTTGCACGGTCCGTGGGCGCCGCCGCCGCGGCACGGTGAGCCGTGCTGGGTGGAGTTGGTGACGAGCGGGCCGGATGACGAGTACTGGGCGCGTGAGCTCGGGTGGGCGGTGCGGGGTGATCTGTTCACCTCGGCCCGGCACGGTGATCCGCGTCCTGTGGCGGGGGTGACGAGCTCGTCGGCGGCGGCTGAGCCGCGGTGGGGTGTGTTTTTCGCCGTGGACGATCTGCAGGCCGCGTGTGCGCGGGTGTCCGAGTTGGACGGTCGGGTGTCGTCGGGCCCTGGACCGTTGCCGGTCGGGGTGGCGGCGTCGGTCGAGGGCCCGCACGGTGGTGGCTGCGTGTTGCTGGAGAAGCCCGCGGGCTGGGGTGGGAACCGGGCGGGTTAGGCGTCGAGTTCGGGTGGGAAGCCGCCGGTGGCGACGGGGCCCCAGCTGTCGATGGTGATGCGGATGAGTGCTTTGCCCTGGCGGAGCATGGCGGCGCGGTATTCGTCCCAGTCGGGGTGTTCGCCTGCGATGCAGCGGTAGTACTCGACGAAGTCGTCGAGTGCGTCGGGCAGGTCGAGGACTTCGGCGGTGCCGTCGATCTGGACGTAGGGGCCGTCCCAGTCGTCGGAGAGCACGCAGATCGTGACGTTGGGGTTGCGGCGGGCGTTGCGGGTTTTGGCGCGTTGCGGGTAGGTGGCCACGACGATGCGGCCTTGTGCGTCGACGCCGCAGGCGACGGGGGAGACCTGCAGGCCGTCGGTGGTGGTGCGGCGGGTGATCAGGACGCCGTGGTGGCGGGTGCGGAGGAACTCGAGCAGCTGCGGCCGGTCGACGACGTCGGCCGTGGCGATCTTCGGCATGATGTGCAGCATGGCACGGTTCACCTCGTTCGACGGCACGGAACTCGCCTACCGGGAAGCCGGTGATGGTGCGCCGCTGGTCGTCCTGGCCGGTGGTCCCGGCAGGGCGTCGGCGTACCTGGAGACTCTCGGTGGGCTGGACGCGCATCGCAGGCTGGTGGTTCTGGACAACCGGGGTACCGGTGAGTCGGCTGAGCCGGCGGATCCGTTCACGTACCGGCGGGACATGCTGGTCCACGACGTGGAGATGCTGCGCCGGCATCTGGGTCTGGAGCGGGTGGACGTGCTGGGCCACTCGGCGGGTGCGGGGATCGCGATGGGGTATGCGGCGGACCACCCGGATCGGATCGGGAAGCTGGTGTTGCTGACTCCGGCGTTGCGCAGTGTGGGGTTGTCGCCGGAGCAGAGCGACTGGGACGCGTTCCTGGCTGCTCGTGCGGATGAGCCGTGGTTCGAGGCGGCGACGACGGCGTTGCGGCGCACGGCCGAGGGTGACGTGTCGGTGGAGAACCGGGTGGCGGCGTCGCCGTTGCTGTACGCGCGGTGGGACGAGCGGGCTCAGGCGCACGCGAACGCGGAGCTGGGGCAGTGGAAGTACCAGGTGGCGCTGGGGTACAACGCGGAGGGGGCGTTCGTGCCGGGTGTGCTGCGGCGGGCGCTGGCCGATTTCGATCACCCGGTGCTGGTGTACGCGTGTTCGGAGGATCCGATTTCGCCGGTGCGGCGCTGTGTGGAGCTGGCGGAGTTGTTCCCGGACGCGACGGTGCACGTGCACGAGGGTGTGGGGCACTACCCGTGGGTGGAGGAGCCGGATCACGTGGTGAAGCAGATCGCGTCGTTCCTGGCCTCCTAGCGCTGGGGGACCAGCTCGCGATGAACGGCGCATTTGTGCACCTGGGGTGTGCGAATGCGCCGTTCACCGGTTTCGCGGAGTCCGGTTGGCGCGGGACTAGTGCAGCTGGGCGGTGGCGACGCGGTCGCGGCCGTTGCTCTTGGCCTGGTAGAGCGCTTCGTCTGCGGCCAGCAGCAGAGGGCTGAGCTCGGTGGCGGTGTCGGGGAACACGGCGGCGCCCACTGAGGCGGTGAGCCCGTTGACGACCTGGTCGCGGCCGAGGCGGTCGACGACGACGATGTGCAGGCTCGCGATCTCGAAGCGGATGCGTTCGGCGGTGGCGCGGACTTCGTCGGTGCTGACGCCGGGCAGCAGGACGGCGAACTCCTCACCGCCGAATCTGCCCACGAGGTCGTAGGAGCGCACGGAGTGTTTGAGCGCGTCGGCGACGGCGCGCAGGACTCGGTCGCCGGCGAGGTGGCCGTAGGTGTCGTTGATCTGCTTGAAGTGGTCGAGGTCGAGGATCAGGACGCCGACGGTGGAGACGAGGCGGCGGGCGCGTTCGATCTCGCGGCCGGCGACGTCGTGCCAGAACGTCGCGTCGACCAGGCCGGTCTTGGAGTCGGTGCGGGCGGCGACGCGGAACTGGGGCAGCAGCAGGCCCATGTGCAGGGCGAGGACGGTGAGCAGCAGCATCGGCGTGAGCCAGGGCCGGGCGGTCATGATGATCGCGAAGCCGGAGCCGAGGCCGATCGAGGCCGCGATGATGAGCTGGTCGGAGGCGTGGCCGAGTGCGGTGCGCACGGTGTTCTGCCGGTTGGTCATCACGATGGCCAGCACGACCATCGCGTAGTTGACGAACCAGTAGACGAACCCGGCCAGGACGAGGGCGATGAGGCCTCGCGGTCCGGTGAGGTCCAGGGGCCGTGTGGCCGAGAACAATTCGAGTACCTGTTGCGCGGCGACGCATCCGAGGACCACAGTGGCCGCGGAGAACACCTTCCGGTGCAGGACCGCGCGACGTTTGTAGACCCGCAGCCACTCGTGGCCGAAGCTGATCGCGATCAGCAGGACGAGCAGAGGTGCGGGTAGCGCGAGCACGCCCGCGAACAGCCAGACGGACTGCATGTGCGCGTGCGGTGACCCCTCTGCGGAGAGTTCACGGATCCGTTCGATTCCCTGCGCGGCTTCGAGGTGCACGACGGCACCCCCTGCCAGCAGGAAGAACCAGGTCCATGCCAGCACGTCAACAGGGGTAGTCCGTGCGGTGGCGACCGTGACGAGGGACGCTGCGCCGTCCACCGTCACGACATAGGCCAGCACCAAAGGAGGAAGAGACCATAACTTCCACCGGCGCGGGTCGAGCCAAGGCACGCTGCCACCCCCACCAACTGTCAGGAACCAACCACTGTAGCTAGCGGGTCACGCAAAGTCGTGGCTCCATGTGGGGGACCTCACGGTGAGTAGTCCTCACAGAATGCACGTCCACATTCGCACGCGTTCACACGCAACGAACACCCATAGGAGCAGTCATGATCGTCCGTACCTCCGCGGCCCGTCCCGTTCGTCCGAGCGACCTGACCCGTCCGAACGAGTGGGCGCGTCCGAACGAGTGGGCCCGCTGAACCTCCACAACAACGCCGATCCGCCTGCCGCGAGCACCCCGAGTGCTCCGGCGGCGGCGACGACGTGGTGCACCGCGAGGGTTTCCGCGGCCACACCGGCCAGGGCCACCCCGACGCCCTGGGAGACCCGCAACGCGGTCACTGCGAGCCCGAACGCCTGCCCACGCGACGAATCCGGCACGGCACGGACGAACGTCGTGTTCGCGACCAGGTGATACGCACTGGCCGCACCGGACAGCGCGAACAACCCCACACTGACGACGAGCCCCGGCCGCAGCGCGGCCGGGACAAGAACAGCGCACGCGGCGATCGCGAGCCACGGCATGACCCGCAGCTGCCGCGGTTCGCTCAGACGTGCCACCAGCAGCATGCCCACCGCCGCGCCGGCCGCGTAGGCGCCGAAGATCGCCCCCACGCCCGCCGGTCCCGCCCCGAGCTGGGCCGCGTACGGCGCGGCCAGTGCCTCGCCGACGATGTAGAAGCCCGAGACGCAGGCGAGCGCGACCAGCGCCCGCAACCTGCGCTGTCCCCACACCAGGCGCGCGCCGCTCACGAGGTCGGCGGGCCAGGCCCGCACGTGCGGGCGTGGCGGAGCGGGCCGGTCCAGCAGGAACACGCCGATCAGGAACGCGGAGACCAGGAACGTCGCCCCGTCCGCGACCAGCACCAGGCCTGGTCCGAGCATGGCCACCAGCGCCCCGCCGGTGAGGAATCCGGCGACCTGGGCGGCCTGGGTCACGGTGCTCAGCGCCGCCTGGCCCAGCGGATAGCGCGCGTCGGGCAGGATCTGGGGCAGCAACGCCGCCCGTGCCGCCCCGTGCGGTGCGCCCGCGAACTGCACCAGCACCAGCAGTGCCGCCAGCGCCCACAGCGGTGTGCCCGGTACCGCCATCAACAACAGCAGGAGCGTGCGGGCGAGGTCGGCGGCGACCATCACGTCCTTGCGTGCGAACCGGTCGGCGAGCCCCGACAGCAGAGGCCCGCCGATCAGGTCCGGCAGGAACGTCAGCGCGTAGGTCAGCGCGGTCAGGCCGGTGCTGGCGGTGCGGTCGAAGACGTGCACCGTCAGCGCGACCCGCGCGAACTGGTCCCCGGCCACCGAGACCACGTGCGCCACGAACAGGGCGCGGAACTCCCCGTCGCGGGCGAGGTCGCGGTAGCCGGGCATGCCCTACAGGATGGACGACCAGAACCCGCACTGATGATCACGGGCGAAATCGGTGCCGGTGATTGCGCCGGGTGCCAGTGACTGCACCTCCGAACGCCACCCCGGATCGCCGGTGCGCGCGAACCGGCCCCACGCCGTGATCATGTAGTCCGACACCTTCTTCTGCTCGGCCGTGAGCGGCGCGCCCAGGTCGAACAGCATCAGCAGCTCGGAGCCGTGATACGCCTTGTAGTCCGGGAACGGCGGCAACGGGAAGATCATCGGGATGTGCTGGTCGGCGAACTCGTAGCCGGCCACCCGCGCATAGCGTCCGAGTTGTCGCCGCGCCTGGTGCGACGGGCACGCCCACCCCTGGTCCGTCAGCACCGCCGCCAGCTCGTCGCGGGCGTCGTTGTTGCCGTTCACCGGGTAACGGGCCAGCACACGGTCGGCGTCGCGTTCCCCGAACATCTGCCCCAGCACGGCCCGGTAGCCGGACTCCGGAATGGGCTGCGGGAAGACCAGCGGCGCGAACAACGTCATCTCGTCGTGCGTCGTCCCGACCATCGTCGGCACGTGGTGCATGCGGCCGGTCCGCTGCGCCACCACCGGATCCACCGGCAACACCGCGGTGTCGTAGGCGGGCGCGTTGAACAGGTCGTGCACGGTGAGCAGCTTGTCCACCGGCTGCTGCCGCAGGCACGCGAGGTCTGGGCACCCGAGCGTGCCCGCGCCCTGCTTCTCCACGTCGGTCCGGGTCCGCCAGACGTGGACGAACTCGCCGGGCTTCGTGCCCGGTGTGCTGAGCCCGCACGGACCGGACTGGATGATCGCCTTGTGGAACAGCCCCGCCGCGCGGGGTGAGGCGAGCTGGGCGCAGACGCTCAGCCCACCGGCCGACTCGCCGAACACGGTGACGTTGCGGGGGTCGCCGCCGAACGCGCGGGCGTTGCGCTGCACCCAGCGCAGCCCGGCCTGCTGATCGGCCAGACCGAACGCACCCGAGCCCGGCAGGCCGGGGTGGCCGAAGAAGCCGAACACGCCGAGCCGGTAGTTGACCGTCACCACGACGACGTCGTTCTTCGTCGCGAGCCACCGCGCGTCGTACTCCGACGCCGAGCCCCCGGTGAACGCGCCGCCGTGAATCCACACCATCACCGGCCGCGGCTTGTGCGAGCGCCCCGCTGGGGTGGTGACGTTGAGGTACAGGCAGTCCTCGATCTGCGACGGCGGCTGGCCCAGCTGCGAGTTCTGCGCGCACGCCGGCGCGGGCTTCGTCGCGTCCCGCACCCCCTGCCACGCCTCGGCCGGTTGCGGGTCCCTCCACCGGTTCTCACCCACCGGCGGGGCCGCGAACGGAATGCTGCCGAAGGAGCGGTAGTTGTCGGTCACCGTCCCCGCCACCAGGCCCTTGTCCGTCCGCACGACCGCGCCGCTGTTCTCCGCGACGGCCGGACCGGCGACCGCGAACGCCATCGCCGCCGCGATCACGGCGGTCAGCACCTTTCTCACTGTTGCCCCCAAAAGCCGCACTGGTGGTCCTTCGCGAAGTCCGCGGGCCTCACTGCACCGGGAGCCAGCGACTGCACCTCGGCACGCCACCCCGGATCACCGGTGCGCGCGAACCGGCCCCACGCCGCGATCAGGTAGTCCGACAGCCGCTGCTGAGCCGGAGTCAACGTCGCGCCGAAGTCGAACAGGTACGCCAGCTCCGAGGCGTGATACGCCCGGTAGCCGCCGGGGAACGACGGAGGCAACGGGAACACCACCGGCGCCTGCGGGTCGGCGAACTCGTAGCCCGACACCGGCATCCGCCGCGCCAGACCGTCCCGCGTGTCCTGCGTCGGGCAGGCCCACGAGTGGTCGGTCAGCGCCGCCGCCAGCTCGTCACGGGCGTCACCGTTGCCGTTGAGCGGATAGCGGGCCACGATCGCGTCCGCGTTCTTCTCACCGAACAACGCGCTCACCCGCGAGCGGTACTGCGCGTCCGGCACCGGCGCCGGTTCGATCAGCGCCATGAACAGCGTCGCCTCGTCGTGCGTCGAGCCCACCATCGTCGGCACCCGGTGCACACGACCGGTCTTCTGCGCGACCGCCGGATCCACCGGCAGCACCCGCGAGTCGTAGGCGGGGAACGCGAACACGTTGTGGACCCGCAGCAGCGTCGTCACCGGCAACGCCCGCAGGCACGCGATGTCCTGGCAGCCCAGCGGCTGCGCGGCACCCGTCTTCTCCACCTCGGCCCGAGGCCTCCACAACGTGGTGAACGTGCCGGGACGCTGCTGGTCAGGCGCCGTCAGAGCACACGCGCCGGACTGGATGACCGCCTTGTGGAACAGGCCAGCCGCCGGCGGTGACGCCAGCTGCGCGCAGACGCTCAGGCCACCGGCCGACTCGCCGAAGATCGTCACGTTGCGGGCGTCGCCGCCGAACGCGCGGGCGTTGCGCTGCACCCACCTCAGCGCGGCCTGCTGGTCGGCCAGGCCGAACGTGCCCGACCCCGGCAGGCCGGGGTAGCCGAAGAACCCGAACACCCCGAGCCGGTAGTTGATCGTCACGATCACGGCGTCGTTCTTCGTCGCCAGCCACCGCGCGTCGTACAGGCGCGCCGCACCACTGACGAACCCGCCGCCGTGGATCCACACCATCACCGGCCGCGGCTTGTGCGAGCGCCCCGCCGGGGTGGTGACGTTGAGGTAGAGGCAGTCCTCGTTCTCCGACGAGGGCTGGTTGAGCTGCGGTGTCTGCGCGCAGTCCGGGCTCGGCTTGGTCGCGTCCCGCACGCCCTGCCACGGCGTCACCGGCTGCGGATCACGCCACCGGTTCTCACCCAGCGGCGGTGCCGCGAACGGAATGTTGCCGAACGTGCGATAAGTGCTGGTCACCGTGCCTGCGACCAGGCCCTTGTCGGTGTGGACGACCCGGCCGTCGCCGTCCGCCTGCGCCGGTGGCTGCGTGGCGCCGAACGCCAGCGCGGCCGCGATCGCCGTCGTGAGCAGTCGTTTCATCGGTTGAACACCCCTCACTGTTGTCCCCAGAAGTCGCACTGGTGATCCCTGGCGAAGTCCGCCGGCCCGACCGCCCCCGCGGCCAGCGACTGCACCTGCGCCCGCCACCCCGGCTGACCGGTGCGGGCGAACCGCCCCCACGCCGCGACCATGTACTCCGACAGCTCCCGCTGTCCCGCCGTGAGCGGCAGGTCCGCGAACTCGAACAGCAACGGCAGCTCCGAGGCGTGATAAGCCCCGTAGCCACCGGGGAACGGCGGCAGGTCCGGGTAGATCAGCGGAATACCGCGGTCCGCGAACTCGTAGCCCGCCACCCGGCGGCCCAGCCGTTGCCGCGTCTCGTGCGTCGGGCACGCGAACGACCGGTCCGTCAGCGCCGCCGCCAGCTCGTCGCGCGCGTCACCGTTGCCGTTGAGCGGATACCGGGCCACGACCTGCGCGCCGAGCTCGGCGCCGAACATCGCCGCGGCCCTCGCCGGGAACGCGGAGTCCGCCACCGGCTCGGGCTCGAACAGCGCCAGGTACAGGGTCATCTCGTCGTGTGTCGACCCGACCATGACCGGCACGCGGTGCAGGCGGCCCGTGTTCTGCGCGACCAGCGGGCTGATCGGCAACGCCCTCGTGTCGTAGGCGGGGCTCGCGAACGCGGCGTGCACCTTGAGCAGCTTCGCCACCTCCAGGCCCCGCAGGCACGCGATGTCCCGGCACCCCTCGAGCCGCAACTCCGCTCCCTGCTTCTCGACCTCCGCGCGGGGCTTCCAGAACGACACGAGCTCGCCCGGCCGCTGACCCGGCGACGTCAGCCCGCACGGACCCGACTGGATGATCGCCTTGTGGAACAGGCCCGCCGAACGCGGCGAGGCCAGCTGCGCGCACACGCTCACGCCACCCGCCGACTCACCGAAGATCGTCACGTTCCGCGGGTCACCACCGAACGCACGCGCGTTGCGCTGCACCCACCGCAACGCCGCCTGCTGGTCGGCCAGGCCGAACGCGCCCGACCCCTCGACGCCGGGATAGCCGAAGAACCCGAACACCCCGAGCCGGTAGTTCACCGACACCACGACGACGTCGTTCTTCGTCGCGAGCCACCGCGCGTCGTACTGCGAGGCGTTGCCGTTGGTGAACCCGCCGCCGTGGATCCACACCATCACCGGCCGCGGCTTCACCGTCTTCCTCGCCGGTGTCGTGACGTTCAGGTACAGGCAGTCCTCGACGTCGGAGGCCTGCTCACCCAGCTGCGGCGTCTGCGCGCACACCGGCGCCGGCTTCGTCGCGTCCCGCACCCCCTCCCAGCCCGCCACCGGCTGCGGATCACGCCACCGGTTCTCACCCAGCGGCGCGGCAGCGAACGGAATGCTGCCGAACATGCGATACGTGCTGGTCACCGTGCCTGCGACCAGGCCCTTGTCGGTCCTGACGACCCGGCCGTCCCCGTCCGCCCGCGCCACCGGGACCTGGACGAGGGCAAGCGCCATCGCGGCGGCCGAAGCCACCGTCACCATCCTCTTCATCAAGTTGTCGAACCCCCTTCGGGCTCGAACGTATCGAGGCCCGCAATGGGTTAAAAGCGCTGAAGGATGACTTGTTCCATCCTCCGAAAGTCGATGTTCGCGACCACCGGTTGCCGACATACCGACCGGTCGGTACCCTCCGATCCGTGGGTGACACGACACTTCCGGAACCGCTCGTCGACGCGCTCGTCTTCGACTGGGGCGGCGTCATGACGGTCTCCGTGCCCGAGTTCGTCGGCGCGTGGCTGCACGCCGAGGCCATCGACCGCGACGTCTACGGCCGCATCATGCGCGAATGGCTCAGCCGCGACGCGCAGCCCGGCAACCCGGTGTTCCGCCTGGAGACCGGCGAGCTGAGCGTGCGTGAGTTCGAACGGCTGCTGGCCGCCGAGCTGATCACCACCAGCGGTGCGAAGGTCGACGAGAACGGGCTGCTGCGGCGCATGTTCGGCGGCGCCAGCCCCGACCCGGCGATGGTCGAACTCGTCCGCAAGGCCCGCGCCGCCGGCCTGCACACCGCGCTGCTGTCCAACAGCTGGGGCGAGGGCTACCCGAAGGACCTGCTGATCGAGCTGTTCGACACCGTCGTCATCAGCGGCCGCGTCGGCCTGCGCAAACCCGACGAGCGCATCTACCGCCACACCCTGGAGCAGATCGGCGTCCCCGCCGATCGCGCCGTGTTCTTCGACGACGCGCCGATCAACGTCGAAGCCGCCCACGCCGTCGGCATGCACGCCTTCCGCCACACCAATGCCGACACCACCCGCGCCCACCTCGCCACCCTCGGAGTGACCCTGTGACCGATCTGCCCGGCCTCGACCTGGAGGCACTCGCCACACACCTGGGCACAGGTCCGCTCACCGGCGAACTGTTCCCCGGCGGCCGTTCCAACCTCACCTACCGCGTCACCGACGGCACCCAGCGCTGGGTCCTGCGCCGCCCGCCCCTGGGCCACGTCCTCGCGACCGCGCACGACATGGCCCGCGAGTTCCGCGTCATCTCCGCCCTCGCACCCACCTCGGTGCCCGTGCCGCACGCCCACCAGCTCGTCGAGGACACCTCCGTCATCGGCGCGCCGTTCTACCTGATGGAGGAGATGCCCGGCGCCGCGCTGCGCGAGCGGTCGCAGTGCCCGTGGCTCACCCCCGACATGGCCCGCACGCTGTCCGAGCGGCTCGTCGACGTGCTCGCCGACCTGCACTCCGTCGACCCGTCGTCGGTCGACCTGCAGGACTTCGGCCGGCCGGAAGGGTTCCTCGCCCGCCAGGTCGCCCGGTGGGGCAAGCAGCTCGACGCCTCCCGCAGCCGCGACCTGCCCGGCATCGACGACCTGCGCGCCAAACTCGCCGACACCGTGCCCGTCTCGCCGCGCGCCGCGATCATCCACGGCGACTACCGCCTCGACAACGCCCTCGTCACCCGCGACCCGCTGGAGATCAGCGCCGTCCTGGACTGGGAGATGGCCACCCTCGGCGACCCGCTCGCCGACCTCGGCCTGCTCTACGTCTACTGGGCGGGCCTCGGCGTCGACAACGACCCCATCACCGGCAGCGTCCCGTCGATGCCCGGGTTCTCCTCCGCCGACGAGCTCGTCGCCCGCTACACCGCCCGCACCGGCACCGACACCTCCGGACTCGGCTGGTACATCGCCTTCGGCTACTTCAAGCTCGCCGTCATCGTCGAAGGCATCCACTACCGCTTCGCCAGCGGGAAAACCGTCGGAGCCGGCTTCGAGAAGCTCGGCGCCTTCACCGTCCCCCTCGTGCGGCAGGGACTCGCCGCCGCCCACAAGGAGCTCTGACATGGACTTCGCCTACGACGCCAAAACCGAGGAACTCCGCGCACGCCTGCTGGCGTTCATGGACGAGCACGTCTACCCGGCCGAAGCCGTCCTGGAGCAGCAGCTGCACGACGCCGCCGACCCGTGGGAACGCCAGCCGATCCTCGAGGAGCTCAAAACCGAAGCCCGCCGCCAGGGCCTGTGGAACCTCTTCCTCCCCGACAGCGAGCACGGCGCGGGCCTGACGAACCTGCAGTACGCGCCGCTGGCCGAGATCACCGGCCGCAGCCCCCACCTCGCCCCCGAGGCGCTCAACTGCGCCGCACCGGACACCGGCAACATGGAGGTGCTGGCGATGTTCGGCACCGACGAGCAGAAAAAGCAGTGGCTCCAGCCCCTGCTCGACGGCGAGATCCGCTCCGCGTTCTGCATGACCGAACCCGACGTCGCCTCCTCCGACGCCACCAACATCGCCACCCGCATCGAACGCGACGGCGACGACTACGTCATCAACGGCCGCAAGTGGTGGTCCTCCGGCGCGATGAACCCCAACTGCGCCATCTTCATCGTGATGGGCAAAACCGACCCCGACCCCGACGCCGACCGCCACCGCCAGCAGTCACAGATCCTCGTCCCGCGCGGCACCCCCGGCATCACCGTCAAACGCGCCATGCACGTCTTCGGCTACCAGGACTACGCCCACGGCGGCCACGCCGAGATTGAGTTCAAGGACGTCCGCGTCCCCGCGTCCAACCTCATCGCCGGCGAAGGAGAGGGCTTCGCCATCGCCCAGGCCCGCCTCGGCCCCGGCCGCATCCACCACTGCATGCGCCTGATCGGCATGGCGGAACGCGCCCTCGAACTCATGTGCCGCCGCGCCGCCTCCCGCGTCGCGTTCGGCAAGCCCATCGCCGCCCAGGGCGTCGTGCACGAGTGGATCGCCGAGTCCCGCGTCCGCATCGAACAGGCCAGGCTCCTAGTCCTCAAGACCGCGTGGCTGATGGACACCGTCGGCAACAAGGGCGCCCACACCGAGATCCAGGCCATCAAGATCGGCACCCCGCTGATGGCCGAATGGGTCATCGACAAGGCCATCCAGGCCCACGGCGGCGCCGGCGTCAGCCAGGACTTCCCCCTCGCCGAACTCTTCGCCGCCACCCGCACCCTGCGCATCGCCGACGGTCCCGACGAGGTCCACCGCATGTCGCTGGCCAAGCGGGAACTCAAGAAGTACCTGTAACCGCGCCACGGGGCGGGCCGACGTCGCGGCCCGCCCCGCACAGCGCTGATCGAACCGACCGGTCAGTTGTTCAGGGCCTCGCGCGCCGCCAGCGCCGCCCGGCACGCGTGCACGAAGTCCCAGAACACCTCGGTCGTCGTGTGCCGCCGGTCCGACCGCGAGTTCTCCGCGAACATCGCCGAGCGCAGGGGAGTGGTGAGCTCCAGCTGCCCGCCCTGCCGGCCGCGCGTGCGGTTCGCGATGTTGGACCGGTCGTAGCCGCCCAGTATCGGGTGGTCGACGGCGTCGATCGTGTGGAACCCGGCCCGCCGCAACCGCGTCAGCAGCTCCAGCCGCAGCAACGCGTCACGGCCACCGACCAGCACCGCCCGGTCGTGGTCCTCCAGGCCCGCCGCCGCGGCGGTGCAGCCGTGCAGGCCGAGCGCGTGCGAGGCGCCGGACACGAGATCACGGGCCACGCGGTCGTCGCAGTTGGACGAGGTGACGTGCAGCTCGTCGTTCGCGACCGACCGCAGGCCCTCGAACATCCAGTAGTCGTGCGTCTGGCCGATCGGCACGCGCGTGGACGGGTGGTAGCCCGCGATCGCGAGGCACAGTTCCGACGTGCCGACCTCGATGCCACCGCCGTGCGGGGCGAGGACGACGGACGGCGTGCGGGGGCGGTGCCGCTTGAAACGGCGCCGGTAGTCCACCCGTTCCACCAGTCGGGGATCGGCGTAGAGGTCGGAGTTGGACGCGTAGACGTCTAACGCCGTCCACTGGGGCTGGGGTCTCATGGCGGGCGGAAGCCTACCTGGCATCACCCGATCGGCCGCCGCCCGCCAGGCGTGTCACGCGTCGATCTGCTTGGGCGCGTCCTCGCCCGCGTTGATCGCGATCTTGCGGGGCTTCGCGCGTTCGGCGATCGGAATCCGCAGCGTCAGCACACCCGCGTCGTACTTGGCGTCGATGTGGTCGGTGTCGAGGGTGTCACCGAGGAACAGCTGGCGCGAGAACGCGCCCAGGGGCCTCTCGGACACCTGCATCTCGACGTCCTTGCCGACCGGCCGGCGCTCGGCCTTGACGGTGAGGACGTTGCGCTCGACGTCGAGCTCGATGGCGTCCGGCGTGACACCGGGCAGGTCGAAGCACACGACGAACTGGTCTCCGTCGCGGTAGGCGTCCATCGGCATCGCCGTCGGCCGCGACCACGTCCCCGGAGTACCGAACACCTGCTGGGTCAGCCGGTCCAGCTCGCGGAACGGGTCAGTGCGCATCAACATCTGACACCTCCTGTGATCCCTCGTGGACTGTCAATGCGCTGTACCACCGTTGTAGCATGTCGTCGGAACGATGACAAGAGCCGAGCGTCATCGGAAGGACGACATGACGAGCGACTACGAAACCGTCCGCGCGACGGCCGCCGAACCGGGCGACGCCAACCAGGTCCTGGCCGCCCTGATGCTGCTGCGCAGGCTCCGCGACGAACTGTCCGGCTGGGAACCCCAGCTCATCGAAGCCGCCCGCGCCCTGGGCACGAGCTGGGCCGAGCTCGCCCCGGCACTGGGCGTCGCGAGCAGGCAGGCCGCCGAGAAGCGCTACCTGCGCGTGCGCCGCACCGGCGAGTCCGGCACCGGCGACGAACGCGTCCAGGCCGAACGCGACCGGCGCGCCGGCGACAAGGCCGTCGCCGCCTGGGCCCGCGAGAACGCGAGCGTGCTGCGCATGCTCGCCGCGCAGGTAGGGCCACACCACCCCGCGGTGCAGCAGGCCCTCGGCCACGAGGACGCGGCAGGCCTGCTCGGACCGTTGACCGAAGCCGCGCCCGCGTTGCAGGACGGGCAGCCGGGACTCGCCGAGCAGATCGCGAAGATCGGGCAGCACACCGACCAGCTGCGCCTGAACGCGCAGAACCGGAGGTCCGGCACATGAGAACCGGGTGCCGGTCGTGCAGGATCAACCAGCGTGACGTTCGTCCGTCGTGGCTGCCGGGGGGCTCGCCGGGCGCTGACCATGCCGCCCCACCTGCCGGCGTTCGAGGCGAGACGGACCAGGCACGGCGAAAACACCCGGTCCATCGGTCACACCAGCGCGAGCGTCCCCGCCGACGCGTCCAGCACCGCCTCCACCCCCAGCGGCAACGACCACTGCCCGGCGCAGTGACCGAACCCGAACTCGCCCAGCACCGGCACCCCCAGCCCCGCCAGCCGGTCGTGCAGCACCGCCGCCACGTCACCGCAGTCCGTCCACGACCCCAGCACGATCCCCGACACCGGCTCGAACCACCCCGCCCGCACCAGCTGCGTCAGGATCCGGTCCAGCCGGTAGGGCTCCTCACCGATGTCCTCCAGCAACGCGATCGCGCCGTCGACCGGCGGCGCCCACCGCGGCCCGCCCACCGCCGCCGCGAGCAACGCCGCGTTGCCTCCCGTGAGCACCCCGCGCGCGGTCCCCGGCACCACAGGTGTTCCAGCCGTCCACGACCGCGTGCCGTCGAACAACAACGCCCGCAGCCGCTGCTGCGCCACCGGATCGTCCACGAAGTCCGACGTGCCCGGCATCGGCCCGAACACCGTCGCCTGACCCACCGCGTTCAACTCCGCGTGCAGCACCGTCACGTCCGACGACCCCACGAACACCCGAGGCGGCAGCGTCTTCCACGGCACCAGATCCGTTATCCGCAGACACCCGTACCCGCCCCGCACGCACACCACCGCGGCCACGTCCGAGCACCACGCCGACACGAACTCCGCCGCCCGCGCCTCGTCCGACCCGGCCAGATACGGCAACGACCACCGCTCCACCACAGGTGTGGTGACCTGCAGGCCCCACGACCGCAGCACCGCCACACCCGCGTCGACCTTGGCTGCCGGGGCCGGGCCCGCCGGTGACACCAGCGCGACCCGGTCCCCGGCGGACAGCAAGCTCACTCGGACAGTTCCAGCACCGGAACGCCCGGCGGCGTGAACCCGAAGACCTGCCCGTAGAACGACAGCTCCGCCTCCAGCGCCGCCTTGATGTTCTCGGCCTTGCGGAACCCGTGCTGCTCACCCTCGAACCTCAGGTAGGCGTGCCGGATCCCCGACCCCGCCAGATCCGCGGCGAACCGGTCGGCCTGCTCCGGCGGGCAGATCTCGTCCTCCAGGCCCTGCAACAACAGCACCGGCCCGGACACCTGCCGCGCCTTCAGCGACGGCGACCGGTCCCGATAGCGGTCCTCGGCCTCGGGCAGCTTGCCGACCAGGCCCTCGACGTAGCGGGACTCGAAGTCGTGCGTCTCACCGCCCTCCGACGTCCAGCCCTTCAGATCCAGGATCGGGAACGCCACCATCCCGCACTGGTACACGTCCGTCGAGGTCAGCGACGCCGCCGACGTCCAGCCGCCCGCCGAACCGCCCCGGATGCCCAGGCGCTGCGGATCCGCCGTGCCCTCCTTCGCCAGCTGCTGGGCCACGAACGCGCAGTCCTCCACGTCCACGACACCCCACTGCTCCCGCAGCCGCTCCCGGAACGCCCGCCCGTAGCCGGTCGAGCCGCCGTAGTTCACCGCCACCACACCGATGCCGCGGCTGGTGAGATACGCGATGTCGGTGTCCAGCTTCGGCAGCGCCCGCCCCGTCGGGCCGCCGTGCACGTGCACCACGTACGGCGGCAGCTCACCTTCCGGCGCCGCGAAGTCCGGGTTCGACGGCGGATACACGTACGCGGGGATCTCGCCGAACATCCGCTCCACCGGCACCGGCACGTACGCGTCCTCCGGCGACGACTCGCCACCGGTCAGATACGTCAGCTCACCGTTGGACAGATCCAGCCGCACGACCGCGAACTCCGACGTCGGGCTCGCCGCACCGCAGACCACCACACCGTCACGCACCGACAGGTCCGGCGCCCACGTCGGCAGATCGGTCTCCACGTCGGTCACCGTCGCCGACCGCTCGTCCAGCACCGCCAGGTGCCCGGACCGCACCACCAGATAGCGGCCGGGGGCGAGCATCGCGAACCAGCGGTTGCCCAGCCGCCACATCGGGCCGCCCAGCTCCTCCTCGCACGGCGCCAGGTTCGTGCGCGACCCGTCCAGGCCCACGCGGAACAGGTTCCACCAGCCGTCCGGGTCCGTCAGCGCCAGCAGCGAGTCGCCCTCCCACTCGAACTGGCACACCGCCTCCGTCTCCGACCCGCACAGCACCCGGTGCTCCGGCGAGCCGACCTCGGCCACGCACAGCTCGGTGCCGTCCCACGGCATCTGCGGGTGGTTCCAGCCGATCCACGCGAACTTCGTGCCATCAGGGCTGATCTTCGGGCCGGACATGAAGTGGTGCGAGGAGCCCAGCACCCGCACCTCGCCCTCGGCGGTGATCGCCACCAGGTCGCGGCGCACGTCGGTGCGCGCGTCACCGGTGATCGTCTCCCGCACACACCACACCTCGCCGTCCGGACCCGCGGAGAGGTCGGCGTAGCGCAGCCCGTGGTGCCGCTGCGGCTCCGGCGTCAGCGGCACCGGCCTCGGATCGTCCGGGTTGAACACGTACACGCGCTGGTCGTCCCAGTGCGTGAACGCCACCCTGTCCTCGGCCAGCACCACGAACGGCCTGCCGCCGTACTCGTGCACCCGGTTGCGGGCGTTCCATGGAGCGGGCAGCACGTCCACGCCGTCGCGCACCAGCGCCACTCTGCCGCCCTCAGCCGGACGGCTCTCCGCCCACCACACCCGCTCACCACGCAGGTCGGCCCACTGGAACCCACCACCCGGCTTCGAGGTGTCGCCGGCGCTGATCGGCGAGGTCCACGTCCCGTACGAAGCGATCTTCACCACAACCCGACCCTATACGCGGAGTGTTTGGTGGGGGAGGACCTGCCGACGATCTCCGCGTGGCCTAGGGTCGTAAGGGCCATGGCTCGCGTCATTCACGTATTCCGCGCACCCGACCGGTTCGTCGCAGGAACCGTCGGGCAGCCCGGCGACCGCACCTTCTACCTGCAGGCCTCCGAGCAGAGCAGGCTGATCAGCGTCGCCTTGGAGAAGCAGCAGGTCCAGGTCCTCGCCGAACGCATCGGCTCGCTGCTCGAGGAGGTGCACCGCCGCTTCGGCACCGACGTGCCCGACGACGCACCGCCCGACGACCTCGACACCGAACCCCTCGACGTGCCCGTCGAGGAGGAGTTCCGCGTCGGCACCATGGGCCTCGGCTGGGACGCCGAGTCCAAGGCCGTCGTGATCGAACTCCTCGCGATCTCCGAGGAGGAGGTCGACGAGGCCGTCGTGCTCGACGACACCGAGGAAGGCCCCGACGCCGTGCGGGTCTTCCTCAGCCCGTCCGCGGCCCGCGCCTTCGCCGAGCGCGCCGACCGCGTGGTCAACGCCGGCCGCAAACCCTGCCCCCTGTGCGCCGAACCGCTCGACCCGGACGGCCACATCTGCCCGCGGCAGAACGGCTACCGCCGCACAGAAGAAGACTGAGATGGACACCGCCGCGGCCCTGGAGTTGCTCCACCACGGCCGCATCGAGGTCGAGGGCCGCCTCGTCGACGCCTCCAACGCCACCTTGTTCTGCAAGATCACGTTGGACGGCGTCGAGGCCCAGTGCGTCTACAAACCCGTGCGCGGCGAACGCCCCCTGTGGGACTTCCCCGACGGCACCCTGGCGGGCCGCGAGGTGGCGACCTACCTGATCTCCGCGGCCGCCGGACTCGACCTCGTGCCGCCCACCGTGCTGCGGCCGGGCCCGTTCGGCAGCGGCATGGTCCAGCTCTGGGTCGACACCCGCGAAGAGGACGAGCTCGTCGACATCGTCGGCGTCGAGGCCGTCAAACCCGGCTGGATCCCCGTCTTCCACGCCCACGACCGCTTCGGCGACCCCGCCGTCCTCGTCCACGCCGACCACCCGCGCATCGCCCTGATGTCCGCCTTCGACGTCGTCGTCAACAACGCCGACCGCAAAGGCGGCCACGTCCTGCACGCCGTCGACGGCGCGGTCTACGGCGTCGACCACGGCATCTGCCTGCACACCGAACCCAAACTCCGCACCGTCCTGTGGGGCTGGGCCCGCGAACCCCTCCCGGACCCCGTCGTGGAGTCGCTGCGCCGGCTGAGATCCGCCCTCGACGGCTCGCTGGGGGAGTCCCTGCACGACCACCTCACCCGCGCCGAGGTCAGGGCCGTGGGCGAACGCACCGACAAGCTGCTGGCCGCCGGCGTCTACCCCGAGCCCTCCGGCGACTGGCCCGCCATCCCCTGGCCCGCCTTCTAGGTCAGCTGTTCGGCCAGCGCCGCGATCTCGCTTCCGTCGTACTCGCGCAGGATCCGGCGCAGGCCGGTGCGGAACGACTGGTGCTGATCCCCGGACAGCCCGTACCGCCGCACCTCGATCTCCCACAGAGCGTTGTCGTTCACCGCGTCGGTGAGCGCCCGCAACCCGTGCCTGCCGTCGACGCGCCGGTGCAGACACCGCTGCGCCGCCGGCCAGCGCGCCACGATCTCCGCCAGCAACACCAGGTGACACGCCCGGCTCACCCCGTCCACCCCCGTCTCCGGCCGCAACCGGTCCAGGACGCGGACGTAGAACATCCACACCGTCAGGATTCGCTTCGCCTCCCGCACCGACAGGTCCGGCTGGGCCTGCAGCCGCTCCGCGAACCGCGCCCGCACCCGCTCGTCGTGCTCCAGCGTCACCACCGCTGCCGCCGTTTCGATCTCCCCGGTCACCGGGACGTCCGACACCTCGATCACCGGCTGCCTGACGGTTGGCGTTGCCGCCGTGGCCTCGGTGATGTTGTTCTCCGTGGCCGTGATCTGCGTGCCGAGCAGACCGGTCAGCAACGGCTCGACATGCGTGCGCACCACCCGTGGCAACGGCAGGGGCAGCTGGATCAGCTTGCGCAGAAACGTCCAGCCAGGACTCGGATCGGCCGTGTCCCGCCCGGCGTCCGCGACGACCAGCGCCGAGTAGGCCGCGTCCAGATGCGCCGCGGTGGCCGCCGCGTCGATGCCCAGCACGAACCTGATCGTCGGGAACGACGCGCTCAGAAACCCGTTGATCGCCTCGAACACGTCCGCGGTCGTGCGCGGCGAACACCGGTCCAGGTCGTCGATGAACACCACCAGCTGCGAACCGGAGTCACCCAGCTCCCGGATCAGCTCCTGCACGTCCTGCTGGGCGCTGTGCAACGGACCTGTTCTGGCGCGGCGGTGCGGATCGCGCAGCGGATCATCCGTTCCCGCACCGGCGGTGTACCCGGTGAGCGGGCCGAACAGCTCGGCGGGCAGCAGCGTGTCGGCAGCCCTCGCCACATAACGCACAGCGGTGTGCAGCAGACCGGCGCCCAGCAGGACACCGGTGATCCACAACGCCAGGTCGACCGGTGCGACCTGGTACCCGATGACGGTGTACGGGTCGGGTGACTTCAGCAGCTGGGCCAGCAACGGCACCGGCAACGCGAACACTCCCAACCGCAACAACGGCGAGATGAGCCGCTTGCGCAGCGTCCGCTGCACGTGTCGCCGGTCCAGCCGCTCGATGTTGTGGGTGAACCAGAACCGCTGCAACGACGACCCGGCGTGCCCGGCGATCACCGGCGCACCCGTGCTCACGATGCACTCGTTGAGCCCGGCCCACACGTGCTCGCCCGTCTGGTACGACCACGGGTTGAACATCGCCGTCAGCACCCGAGGAGCCGCGACGTCCTTGCGCGGCTTCGACCGGGCGAACCAGCCGCTCAACGTCAGGTCGGCGTCCCACGCCCGCAGCTTCCTCCGCCGCCAGCGCTTCAACACGTCGCTCCAGGGTCTGCGCCGGCGTGACGGGGGCCCGATCGCGTCGAGCCGCGCCCGCGTCATGTCCATGAGCGTGCTCTTGCCCGCGCCCCACGCACCTTCGATGGCGATCACGGTCGGGCCCGCGAGGTCCTCGTCGCTGTCTGCGGGAGCCGCGTACGCGAGCAGTTCGGCCAGCGACTCGACGAACGCCTCCCGCGCCAGCAGGTCCGTGCGTGCGACCCGGTCGCCGTGGCCCCTGGTGCGCAGCCGCCGCACCACGTCCTCGGCGTCCGCGTCGAGCTGGACAGCCAGGGCCAAGGCGAAAGCGACCAGGTTGCTGAGCGCGGAAGACGGCCCCGTTGTACTCGAAACGTCCACACCGATGTTGGCGTGGCCTGTGACGCCGTAGATGTCGAGCGTCGGCGCGTCCAGAGCGGGCCGTGCGCTGTCAATCACGACGGCATCGCGGAAGTCGAACGTCACCGGCCGCGTCAGCGTTGTCGCGTCGCGCACGACTGCAACCGGCCCGAAGTGGAGGTCGCAGGGGGCCTCCGGGTTCGCTCCCCGCCAGCCGGCCCGCGCCAACCCGAACGCGCGGGCCTGCAGCGTGCTGTCGGGCAGCCAGGTCATCACCTCGTTGCCGAACACCTGCGAGTCCTGTCCCAGGTAGTGGTCGAGCCGGGTGGCCACCACGACGTCGTCGACAGCGACCTCGTAGCTCAGTGCCTCACCAAGCCTCGCGACCAGGATCGCCTTCGGACGGAGGTCCGCGATGGCCACCAGCACTTCCTCTGAAAGGCCAAGGCCGAGCGCGACCTCAACGGTCGTGCCCCGGATCGTTCCCACGGCTGTCAGCGGACGGTCGGACGTACCCGTCTGCACGTGGTCGAGTTGCTGCCTCACCGCGTCGAACTCGAGGTCCGACCCGGCCAGCACCAGGACGTTGACTGCGCGGTCTGACTCGGCCACCGGTCGCCCCTCGAGCACGTTGTTCGACGCCTGGTATCCCTAGGTCGCGGCCTGCCCACTCGGCGTTACCAGGCTCGGTGACCATGTCGTTGATCTACCCGCCAAGCCGCGGTGCGGTGAGCGGGGCGCGATCAGGGTCCACGGGCCGCAGCGCGCGATCACGGTGACCTATTGATCCCAATTGAGATGCGTTTGACGCGCGGATCACCGGGCCCTATCGTCGTGAAGGGGGTCCTGACCTGCGGAAACATCTGATTTGTGAATGCGGGAGACCATGGCGCAAAGAGAACGGATCGTCGTGGTCGGCGCGGCCGATCTCGGCGCGAGAGCCGCCGCGTGCCTGGCCCGCAGATTCGGGCCGGTGGACTTCATCGGCCCCGGAGCCGACGCGCTCGCCGGGATCGGGGTGCGGCGCTACCCGCGCGCGATCGTCCGCGACTTCGACCTCGACACACCCGCGGTGATCGTCGACAACGACGGCGGCCGCCTGCAGCGCCTGGTGTGCGACCGGCTCGTCGTGGTCGGCTGGCCCGTGCCGCTGTTGCCGGTCAACCGGTGGGTGATCGACGGCAAGGTCGCCGTGGCCGGCACCGGCGCGGACCTGACACTGCTCTCCACCTGCTTCGACCTCAACGGCCGGTGGCGCCCGGCCCTGGCCGACTACCAGTTCCGCCGCCAGGCCGCGGCGGACTCGCTAGCCTGAACCAGGTGATCGACGAGGACGCCAGATCCCGGCTCATCAGACGTTTCGGCCACGACGTGACGCGGTGGATCGACGCACTGCCCGGCCTGATCGACACCCTGACCGCCCGCTGGGGCCTCACCGTCGTGGGCCATGTGCCCGGCGGCACCGGCGCCACCTTCCTGTGCACCGACGCCGTGCTGAAGCTGACGCCGGACCTCGACGTCGCCGCCCTCGAAGCCCGCGCCCTCACCGCCTGGGCCGACACGCCCGCGATGGTCGACGTGCTCGACACCGACCTCGCCCGCGGCGCCCTGCTGCTGGAGAGGATCGAGCCCGGCACCCCCGCCGACGAGCCCGCGCGAGTGCTGCCGGAACTGCACGCCGCGAAGCCGGCGGGCTTCCCGCCGCTCAGGGCCCGCGTCGACTTCCTCTTCGAAACCCTGCTGACCCGCCGCACCGGCACCTACTACGCCACCGAACACCACCGCGCCCGCAAACTGGCCGAGGACGACGTCACCCAGGTGCTGCTGCACGGCGACATGCACCCCGGCAACGTCCTGCAGGGCCCGCACGGCCCGAAAGCCATCGACCCGCGCGCCCACGTCGGCGACCCGGCGTTCGACTGGATGGACTTCGTGCACGACGGCCACGACCTGCACGGCGCCGACGTGGACCTGGACCGCGTCCACGAGTGGCTCACCGCCTTCAAACCGTTCTACAGCTAGAAGCGGGGACCCCGCACGTCCACGCCCTCTCGTCGATCACAACGGCTAGGGTTGCGGGTCGTGCGATCTCACGACTACGGCCGCGACGTCCTGTCCACCCCGAAGCGCAAGAAGGTCCCCGAGATCCCGGCCGAACCCGGCCTCGTCGTCGAGGACCCCGCCAGCGGCTTCTGCGGTGCCGTCGTGAGGTTCGAGCACGGTCAGGTCGTCCTGGAGGACCGCCACGGCCGCCACCGCCTGTTCCCGCTCACCCCCGCCGGGTTCCTGCTCGACGGCCGGCCCGTCACCCTCGTCAAACCCGCGCCGCAACAGCACAAGCCCCGCATCAGCGCGTCCGGTTCCGTGCGGGTCGAAGGCCTGCGCGCGCAGACCGCCAAGGCCAGCCGCATCTGGGTCGAGGGCAAGCACGACGCCGAGCTCGTCGAACGCGTCTGGGGTCACGACCTGCGCGTCGAGGGCATCGTCGTGGAACCGCTCGACGGTGTCGACGACCTGCCCGCCCGCATCGCCGAGTTCGGCACCGCGCCGCACCGCCGCCTGGGCGTGCTGGTCGACCACCTCGTCGCGGGCTCCAAGGAACAGCGCATCGTCGAGCAGATCCACGACGCCAACGTCCTGGTCACCGGCCACCCCTACGTCGACATCTGGCAGGCCGTGAAGCCGCAGGCCGTGCGGATCGAGGCCTGGCCGGTCGTCCCCATGAACGTCCCGTGGAAGGAAGGCGTCTGCGCGGCGCTGGGCTGGGGCGAGACCTGGGAGGGCTGGCAGCGCGTGCTCGGCGCCGTCGGCAGCTACCGCGACATCGAGTCCGATCTGCTCGGCGCGGTCGAGCGGTTGATCGATTTCGTCACGGTCGGGGGCCCAGCACGGTGAATCTCGGCGCCGCGTGCTGCCCGGTGGTGTATGTATG
Source organism: Lentzea flava (assembly GCF_014648475.1). Classification (GTDB taxonomy): domain Bacteria; phylum Actinomycetota; class Actinomycetes; order Mycobacteriales; family Pseudonocardiaceae; genus Lentzea; species Lentzea flava. Next base: position 131,696 of record NZ_BMRE01000001.1, read on the forward strand.
GGCGCATGGCCGCGCTGATCTGGCTGATCGTCGGGATACTGCTCGTCGTCGCCGAGGTTCTCTCCGGTGACTTCGTGCTGGTCATGCTCGGCGCCGCCGCTCTGGCCGCGGCGGGTGTGTCCGCACTGGGCGCCGCCGACCTGGTGAGCGTGCTCGTCTTCGCCGCGACGTCGCTCGGTCTGATCGTCGGTGCCCGGCCGGTGCTCAAGAGGCGGCTGCAGCTCGGCTCGGGGATCAAGATGCACCACGAGGCGCTGCTCGGCAGCAGGGCCGTCGCGTTGACCGCGGTCGACGAGAACGGCGGGCAGGTCAAGATCGGCGGCGACACCTGGAGCGCGCGCACCCTCGACGGGTCCGTGATCGAAGCAGGCGAAGCCGTCACCGTTGTCGAGATCTCGGGTGCGACCGCCGTGGTCATCGCGGCTGTGTGACCCAGAAGGATGTGAACCGAGTTGGACCCGATCACCGCTGTGGTCGTGGCCGTCATCGCGATCTTCGTGCTGACCGTCGCCGTGAAGTCGGTGCTGGTCATCCCGCAGGCGCAGGCCGCCGTCATCGAACGCCTCGGCCGCTTCCGCACCACCGCGGCGCCCGGCCTGAACATCATCGTGCCGTTCATCGACAAGGTGCGGGCCCGCATCGACCTGCGCGAGCAGGTCGTGTCGTTCCCGCCGCAGCCGGTGATCACGCAGGACAACCTGACGGTGTCCATCGACACGGTCGTGTACTTCCAGGTCACCGACCCGCGCAGTGCGGTGTACGAGATCTCCAACTACATCGTCGGTGTCGAGCAGCTGACGATCACGACGCTGCGCAACCTCGTCGGTGGCATGAGCCTGGAGGAGACCCTCACCTCCCGCGACCACATCAACGGCCAGCTGCGCGGTGTCCTCGACGAGGCGACCGGCCGGTGGGGCCTGCGCGTCGCCCGCGTCGAGCTGAAGTCCATCGACCCGCCACCGTCCATTCAGGACTCGATGGAGAAGCAGATGCGCGCCGACCGCGAGAAGCGCGCCATGATCCTCACCGCAGAGGGCCAGCGGGAGTCGTCGATCAAGACCGCGGAGGGGCAGAAGCAGTCGCAGATCCTCGCCGCCGAGGGCGCCAAGCAGGCGGCGATCCTCGCCGCGGAGGCCGAGCGGCAGTCCGCGATCCTGCGCGCGCAGGGTGAACGTGCCGCCCGCTACCTGCAGGCGCAGGGCCAGGCCAAGGCCATCGAGAAGGTCTTCGCCGCCATCAAGGACGGCCGCCCGACGCCGGAGGTGCTGGCCTACCAGTACCTGCAGACGTTGCCGCAGATGGCCCAAGGCGACGCGAACAAGGTGTGGATGATCCCGTCCGACTACGGCAAGGCCCTGGAAGGGTTCGCCCGCATGCTCGGCGCGCCCGGCGACGACGGCGTGTTCCGCTACGAACCGCCCGCCGACACCGGTGAGCGCGTCAAGCCGGAGGAGGACGACCCGTCGGTCGCCGACTGGTTCGACACCGCGCCGGACCCGAAGGTCGCCGAGGCCGTCGCCGCCGCGGAAGCCGTGGCGCGCAAGGAGGTGCCCGGGCCGCTGAGCACCCCGCCGCGGTCGGTCGGTACCGCCGCGCCCGTGCCGGAGCTCGAGGCGGAGCAGCCTCGCTCCCTGCACCAGCCCGACGACGAGGCCTGAGCCCCGCACGACACGAGCGGCCCGCCCGGCACCCTCGGGCGGGCCGCTCACGTGTGTGACCAGCTCGAACCGCAATCCGTCAAAAATCTTCAGCCACCGTGTCGATCCAACGTGCTCCTCATCCGACCTCCGGATGCATAGGGTCCCCGACGAACGTGCACCACCACTGGGAGGAACCACCATGAAGTTCATGCTCATCTGGCGCCAGACCTCCGACGACGCGTGGGAGAAGCTCGGCGACATCGACTTCGACCAGATGCTGGAGACCGTGGGCCGCTTCAACGAGTCGATGATCGAGGCCGGTGTGCTCGTCGCCGCCGAGGGCCTCGCGCCCGCCGAGGAAGGCGTGGTCGTGGACTTCTCCAGCGAGCCGCCGGTCGTCACCGACGGCCCCTACGGTGAGACCAAGGAACTGTTCAACGGCTTCTACCTGATCAACGTCGCCTCCAAGGAGGAGGCGATCGAGTGGGCCAAGCGCTCCCCGCTCACCGGCCCCGGCTTCAAGACCGAGATCCGCCGCGTCCCCACGATCGACGAGTTCCCGCAGGACAACGAGTGGATCAAGAAGGAGCGGGCGTGGCGCGAGGCGAACAACCAGCTCTGATTTGATCTGACCCATGAGCGACCCCACCGGCCGCAAGGCCGTCGCCGCGGTGTGGCGCATCGAGTCCGCGCGGATCATCGGTGCGCTGACCCGCTACACCGGCGACTTCGCGCTGGCCGAGGACCTCGCCCAGGAAGCACTGGCCGAGGCGCTGGTGACCTGGCCGCGTGAAGGCGTGCCGAACAACCCGGCCGGGTGGTTGCTCACGGTCGGCCGGCGCCGCGCGATCGACGCGTTCCGCCGCCGCAGCACCCGTGACGAGAAGTACGCCGCCCTCGCCCGCAACCTGGCCGAGGGCGGCGCGCTCACCGGTGCCGTCGACCCCGCACCCGCGCCCGACGACGTGCTGTGGGACCCGGACCAGATCGACGACGACACCCTCGCGCTGATCTTCACCTCGTGTCACCCGGTGCTGTCGCGCGAGGCGGGGGTGGCGCTGACGTTGCGCGTGATCGGCGGTCTGACCAGCGACGAGATCGCGCGGGCGTTCCTGGTGCCGACCGCGACCGTGCAGGCCCGCATCACCAGGGCGAAGAAGACCCTGGGTGCGGCGAACGTGCCGTTCGAGGTGCCGCCCGCCGGCGAACGCCCCGCGCGCCTGGCGCAGGTGCTCAGCGTGATCTACCTGATCTTCACCGAGGGCTCGTCGGCCAGCTCCGGTGACGAGGTCATGCGTCTGGACCTCGCCGGGGAGGCCCAGCGCCTGGCCAGGATCCTGTCGCGGCTGATGCCGGGCGAACCCGAGTGCCACAGCCTGCTCGCGCTGCTCGAGCTGACCGCCGCCCGGTTCCCGGCCCGCCGCGGCCCCGACGGCGAGACCGTGCTGCTGGAGGACCAGGACCGCCGCCGCTGGGACCGTTCCGCGATCGCCCGCGGCCGCGCGGCGCTGGCCAAGGCCGCCGAGGCGGGCCGCGGCTACGGTTACTACGGGCTGCAGGCCGCGATCGCCGAGTGCCACGCGCTGGCGCCGTCGGTCGAGGAGACCAACTGGAACCGCATCGTCGCCCTCTACGAGGCCCTCGGCCGGCTCGCCCCGTCCCCGGTCGTGGACCTCAACCGCGCGGTCGCCGTGTCGATGGCGAAGGGGCCCGCCGAGGCGCTGCCGATCGTCGACGACCTGGCCGCGACCGACGCGTTCAAAGGCTCGCACCAGCTACCCGGAGTGCGCGGCGAGCTGCTGCGCCGCCTGGGCCGTCTGGACGAGGCGCGCACCGAGCTGGAGCAGGCCATTCGCTTGTGCGGCAACGAACGCGAACGTGCCGTGCTGACGCGGAAACTCGCCGAGCTGTAGGCGTCTGACCACGCGGGGTCAACCTTAAATCCGTTAGGGCGACATCTGTAGCACTCGACCGGGCGACGCGGGAATGATGTTGTGATGACCTCGCTGCCCGCCACAGTCGCCTCCGCGTTGCTCGAGGCCGACGGCGAGGACGCGGACTGGCCGGCCCGCTGGCAGGCCCTCACGGGCGTGTCGGTGGAGCTGCAGTCGTTGCTGGTCACCGACCCCGGCCCGGAGCTGGTCGGGCTGATCGAGCAGATCGTCACCCAGCTGGCCGACGGAGTGGCGAGCACCCGAAGACACCGGGTCGAGCTCGCCGAGCTCGCCCACCGCGTGCTGGGCACCCACGCCCGCGCGTGCGCCCAGACCAGGCCCGACCCGGTCCGGCTCGCCGACTGGCTGCTCGACCTGCAGCTGCAGCACCCCGACGCGCCCGACGTGAGCCTCGCCGCCTACGCCGACGCGCTCGACGAGGAGGGGCTGAGCCACTACCGGGAGCGCGCGGTGGCGTTGTTCGAGCCGCTGCCGGTGATCGGATTCGGTGAGACCGGCCGCTACGACCGGGCTCGCTGGGCGTTGCTGCGGGTGATGGAGGAGCTCGCCGAGTACACCGACGACGTCGATTTGCAGCTGCTGGTGCTGTCGAAGGACCTGTCGTCGGGCTGGCACTACCTGCAGGTCGCGACCGTGCTGCGGGACAACGGCCGGGGCGACGAGGCGCTGGAATGGGTCGAACGCGGCCTGCACGCGGTCGGCGGGCGGGGTGCCGCGCTGCGGCTGATCGACCTGGCCGTGGAGGAGCACCTGCGGCGGGGCAGTCCGCAGCGGGCGGTGCAGGTGTGCAAGGAGGCGTTCTTCGCCCGGCCCAACCTCGACGTCTACCTCAAGATCCGGGCGCTGGTCGTGCACACCGACGAGTGGCCGCCGGTGCGGGCGGAGCTCGTGAACCACCTCGTGCAGGACGGCAGCCGGCTCGCGATCGAGGTCTACCGGCGCATCGTCGAGGTCGAGCTCGCCCGGCGCGGCATCGAGGAGCAGGACCTCGTCGTCGAATGGCTCGAACAACTACGCGGCCTGCAGCCCGACGCGTTCGCCGACTACCTGGAGCACATCAAGTCCCGGCACGTCGCGGACCGTCAACTGCTCGACGAGTTGTCCCGACGAGGACTCTGACCATTTCCGGTTCGGATAGTCCGTCCTCGTACTATCCTAGTTCGCATGACCGAGGCCGGAGGGGGTCCGGTCCGCCCACGGCCGAGCACGCTCCAGCTGGGCGGACACCGACAGCAGCGTGCACTCGTCGTGGCGGCGGCCCACCAGCTGCACCGCGAGCGGCAGGCCGGAGGACGTGCGGCCCGCGGGCACGACGGCGGCCGGGTTGCCCACGACGTTCCAGATCTGCAGGAACGTCGTGTAGTGCGAGGCGGCCAGCAGCGCCGCGACGACGTTGCGGTGGTCCCACTCGCCGACGCGGATCGGCGGCCGGGTCAGTGCCGGGGTGAGCAGCACGTCGACCGAGCCGAAGATCCGGTTCGCGTACGCGGTGAGCGCCGCGTCGTCCTTGCGGGCCCAGCGGACCAGCCCGCGCGGCAGGCGCCGGCCCAGCTCGGCGACCGCGCGGGTGCGGGGCTCGACGAGGTCGGGGAACTCCATGCCGGCGCGCGCCAGGTGGGCGTTGTGCAGGTACCGCACGGCGAACTGGGTCGAGGCGACCAGGTCGCGCAGCGGCGGGTCGATGCGCACGACGTCGTGGCCGAGGTCGGTGAGCAGCGCGGCGGTGTCCTGCACGGCGTCGCGGACCTCGTCGGCGATCGGGATGCCCGGCCCCCACGGCCGCAGCGACACCCCGATCCGCAGCGTGCCCGGATCGGTCGTGGCCGCCTCGCTGAAGCTGGTCCGCGGCGGGTGCGCGACGTGCAGGTCACCGGGTGCCGCGCCGTGGATCTGGTCGGCGACCAGCGCCCAGTCCAGCACCGTGCGGGTGATCGGCCCCGCGACGACGAGGCCTCCCCACACCTCGCGGTCGGGTGCGAGCGAGACGCGGCCGCGCTGGGGCTTGAGCCCGAACAGTCCCGTCACGGCGGACGGGATGCGGATCGACCCGGCGCCGTCGGTGCCGATGGCCGCCGCCGCGAGCCCGGCCGCGACCGCCGCGGCCGACCCTCCGCTGGAGCCGCCGGGGGAGTGCGTCGGCGACCACGGGTTGCGCGTCGGCCCCGCCCAGCCGCTCTCGGTGTAGGGCCACAGCCCCAGCTCGGGCATCCGGGTGCGGCCGATGATCACCGCTCCCGCCTTGCGCAGACGGGCGACGATCGCGGAGTCCGCCGGTTCCGGCGTGCGGGCGGCGTTGGTGCCCTTCGTCGTCGGCAGACCCGCGATCGCGATGTCCTCCTTGACCGCGATCGGCACCCCCAGCAGGGGCAAGTCCTCGCCGCGCGACTTCCGTTCGTCCGCGGCCTCGGCTTCCGCGAGGGCCTGCTCGGCGAACACCGCGCGGAACGCGTTGAGCTGCGGATCGACGCGCTCGATGCGCGCCAGGTGCCCGGCGACCAGGTCACGGGCGGTCACCTCACCGGACCGCACGGCGTGCGCCTGCCGCGCGACCCCGGCGAACCACAGCTGTGTCAGCTCCATGAACCGACCCTAAGCGCCGACAGGTGATCTACGGAATGGGAGTTCCGCGCATGAGAGTTCTCGCGATGGCGGCCACCGTCCTCGTTGCCATGAGCACGACCCTGGTCTCGGCGTTGCCTGCCCAGGCCGCGACGATCAGCCGCGCCGACATGATCGCGCGCGCCAAGACGTGGCTGACGGCCAACAACGGCGGGCCCGTGCCGTACAGCCAGACCAGCTACTGGGGCGCGGAGGGCTACCGGCAGGACTGCTCCGGCTACGTCTCGATGGCCGCCAAGATCGGCGCGCCCGGCCAGCGCACCGTCGAGCTGTACGACACCTACTCGACCGCGGTCGCGGCCAAGGACATGCGGTGGGGCGACATCGTCGTCGACCCGGTCGGCACCGGCACCACCCGGCACGTCGTGATCTTCGAGAAGTGGGCCGACCCGTACAAGAGCGCGTACTGGGCCTACGAGCAGCGCGACGTCTACGGCACCACGTACCGCGTCCTGAAGTACGGCCTGAGCGGCACCGACGGGTACTACCCGCGCAAGCTCAACAACGTGACCGGCTGACAGGTCAATGGGTGCCGCGTTGAACTCCGCCACTGTCTGATGGAATGGCCCAGGTCACATCATCGAGTGCATGGTGTCTCTCTCGCGCTGGCTGACCAGGCTGACCTTCCACCACGACGTCGAGGTGCTCCCGTCTCGCCCAGCACGAACACCGTTGCAGGACATCCGCTCCCGGCTGCTGGCCCGCGACGCCGACGTGCGCCTGGGCGGTCTGCGTGACTGGGCCGAGTACGGCGCACGGGCGGTGGAGCACCGGCAGCCGGCGCTGGACGTGCTGTGCGGGGCGCTGCGGGAGCTGCCGTGGCCGGGCACCGAGATCGACCAGCGGTGGCGGATGGTCCTGCAGGCCAGCCTGACCGCGCACCTGCGGCCGGGACCCGGTTTCTGGCTGGACAGCGAGATCGACCTGCGGCACACCACGCTCGTCGGCTTCGACCTGTCGCAGTGCCGGGTGGGCCGTGCCCGGTTCGACGGCACCCGGTTCCTCGGCGACGCCCGCTTCGACCAGGCCACGTTTCTCGGCGACCTCGACCTGAACGGCGCGTTCTTCGGGCGGCACGTCGTGTTCACGCAGTCGGTGTTCGCCCGCGGGCTCGGGCTGCGCGGGGCGACGGTGTGCGGCAACGGCGAGTTCTCCGGCGTCCACGCCGCCGGCGCGGTGACGCTGCGCGGCACCCGGTTGTCCGGGCGCGCGGATTTCACCGGTGCCCGGTTCGGCTCGGACGTGGACTGCTCGCACGTGCGGTTCGGCGGGCGGGCGCTGTTCCGGCGGGCCTGGTTCGCCGGCGCGGCGTCGTTCGCCGGCACGTGGTTCCGCGGCCGCGAGGACTTCGTGGACGCCGCGTTCGGCGGCGAGACGTCGTTCGAGAACACCCGGTTCGGGCACCGCGTTCACGCCGACTGACGGCTGCGGTGATTCGCCACGGCGACGCGGTTGGCGCACTTGGTGGAGCAGAACCGGCGTCGCCCGTTCCGGCTGGTGTCGACGAACACCGTGTCGCAGCCGTCGCGGTCGCACCAGCCGATGCGCCCGGCGTCCTCGCAGAACAACGCGGCCATGCCCGCCGCCGTGTAGGCCTTGACCCGCACGTCGGTTGGGGCGTCCTCGCGCGCGTAGTGCAGGTGCGGCGCGCGGCCGTCGTGGGTGGAGATGTAGTGCGTGGTCGACGATTCGGCCAGCAGTTCGTTGAGCAGGTCGACGGCCGGTGCGCGGAAGACCTGCCGCAGCCGCTCGATCCAGTCTCGTACGTCACGTTCCTGACGGGCGTCCAGCGAGCCCAGCGGCTTGTAGTCGGAGGCTTTCAGCACGTCGAGCACGGGTGTGGCGGGGTCCGCGTTGACCAGCTTCGCGGCGAGCTCGGCCGCCGCCCCGCCGTAAGGGTTGAAATGCACTAGACCATGACATCAGGCTGGGGTGCATGATCGCCACCTGCCCCGCCTGCCGCTGGCCCTGCTCGTCCGCCGTCTCCGCCCACCGCTTCGTGTCCTACGTCCGCTGTGTCTGCGGCCTGTTCCTGGTCGTCGAACGCGGGGTGATCATCGCGACCGCCGGGACCAGCACGTTCGCCCCGATTCACCACACCCGTGGTGATCTTGCTAGTGTCCCGGACCGTGAGCCGTCGTGATCTTCTGTGCGACACCGCGATCCAGATCCTCGCGGTGGAAGGCGGCCGGGGACTGACCCACCGCGCGATCGACCGCGAGGCCGGCGTCCCCATCGGCACCACCAAGAACTACTTCCCGACCCGCGAGTCGATCCTCGAGGCCGCGGCGGCGCGCATGACCGCGTTGCACCGCGCCGCCGTCGACCGCCTGCGCGAGACCACCCCGGCCGACATCAGCGCCTCCGACGTGGCCGAGCTCTACCCGGCGCTGCTGCGCCGCGCGGTGGCCGACGACCCGACCCAGATGCTCGCGATGGTCGAGCTGTACCTGGAGGCCGTGCGCCGTCCCGGGGTGCGCGCGGCCCTGTCGGGGATGGTGGTGGCCAACGCCGAGGCCGGTGCGGCGTTGCAGCAGGCGGCCGGGCTGCCCTCGACCGTGCGCGACACCGGGCTGCTCGACGCCTACTTCCTCGGGGTGGCGATCTCGCTGCTGGCGTTGCCGGTGGAGACGCTCGAGACCGTCGGGCTGGACGACCCGTACGCGCTCGGGATCGGCGTGTTCTCCGCGACCGTGCCTAACGCCGGCCCGTCACCAGAACGGCGATCAGCAGAATCAGGCTGATCACCGCGGGCACCACGCACGCGACGGCGAGCATCGCCAGCCCGAACTGGTCACCGCCGTCCGGTGTGCCGGGAACCGCCGACATGGCCCACGCGGCGACACCTCCGCCGACGAGCGTGATCGACCCCAGCACCGCGACGGCACGCCCCTTGACCTGCTTGCGCACCGGTTCACGGGCCGCGGCGGCGCAGTGGGTGCCCAGCGCGGCGACGATCACGCGGCTGTCCTGGGTGAGGCCGGTGAAGTGCAGCAGCGCCCCGTCGTCGAAGCGGATCGTGCAGTCGATGTCCGAGCCGGTGTAGGAGTAGGTGCCGCGTTCGGCGACGTCGACGGCCGTGACCTGGTCCCACGTCCACTCCCGGCGCACGCCGCCGAACTCGTGCGCGAGACCGTCCTCGTAGAGCTCGATCACCTCGGGCTTGCCCGCCTTGCGCAGCAGCACCACCGCGGCCGGGCCGGCGATCAGCAGGGGGAAGGCGGCGAAGACCAGCGCGTACTGCGCCCCGCCCAGGTCGATCACGAACATCAGCGCCAGCAGCAGGGCGCTGGCCAGCGCGACGATCAGCAGCACGCGGCCCAGGACGCGTCTTCGGCCGTTGGCGACGACATGTGTGCTCCGCAGGGGACCCATCCGATCAACCTACCGACCGGGTCCGACAGTTCCCGGTTCTTCCGCCAGGGCGGCCATCAGCGTTTCGTACGTCCGGCCGGGGTCGGCGCCGTCGGTCTCGATCACGACGCTGGCGGGCGTGAGGTAGGCGGCGAGGTGCTGGTGGATGCGGCGGATCACGGTGGCGCCGCCCATCGCCTCGACGGCGGCGTCGACGTGGTGGTCACGCCCCCGGAAGCGGTCGATCGTGGTCTCGGGCGCGGCGAGCAGCACGAACTCCCGGTACCGCGCGCCCGCCGCCGCGGCGGCCTGGGCGAAGGCCGCGCGCTGGCCGCGGTCGGTGACCAGCTGCGGCATGACGACGTCGTGGCCGGAGGACAGGTGCCGGGCGGCCATGGCGAGGGCGAGCGGGCGGACGAGGGTGACGGTGCCGAGGAAGTCCTCGCGCCAGCCGCCGATGAGCCGGACGATCTCGTCGGCGTCGAGGTTGAGCGTCTTGGGGTGCTCGTCGGCGTAGCGGGCGGCGATGGTCGACTTGCCGACGCCGGTGGGGCCGTTGAGGTGGATCAAGCTGGGCACGAGGCCACGTTAGCGGCAGACCTTCGCGAGCTCGTCGATCGCGGTGGCGACCAGGGCGATCGCGATGTCGGGGAACTTCCCGCAGCTCGCGGGCCGCGGCGGCACCGGCTGCTCGGCGAGCGTCACCCGCCACTCGCGGCCGTCGGCGTGCCGCACGGTCGCGGAGTCGTCGGTCTCGCCGACGACGGTGAGCACGTCGCGGGTCTCGCCGATCTGGGCGCGGACGGCGACCTCGGCGACCTGCCCTCGCGGGGTGAAGCAGGACCGGCCGCGGCACCGGTCGGCGAGGATGCCCTCGGTGACGACGCGTTGGGCCAACTGGTGGTCGAGTCGTCCGTACAGGTGACCGGTGGGCAGCAGGACGCCGGTGGGGGCGAAGCGGTGCCCGCCGGTGTGCGTGCACTCCCACAGGTTCAGCGCGGTGGCGATCGGGCGGCCGTACAGGGCGCAGCAGACGTCGCGTTTGCTGTTCGTGCAGACCAGCAGCAGCGGGTCGTCGACAGGGGTGCCGAACGCGGTGGAGCGGCCCTCGCCGAGTGCGGCGAAGTCGAGTTCGAGCGCCTCTTCCGGGGCGGCCAGGTCGGCCTGTTCGAGCCAGGACGCGCCGGGCTTCGTCGAGGCCAGGTACACGCGGCGGCTGCCGGGGACGCGGTGGTCGGCGTGCTTGCCAGGACGGCGGATCAGCAGGATGCGCACACCGGTGCCGGCGGCGCGGCGCTGCAGTTCGGCACCGAGCTCGGGGTCGAGGTGGCTCTCCACGATCGCGTCGCGGCCCCACGGGCCCGGCTGCTCCAGGCACAGCCACGCCGTCGCGGTCGCGGCCGTGCCGGCCAGCGGTTCGCCCGCGAAATCGGAGAGTATCGAGCACCTCATCTGCACACTCTATACGGCCGTTCGGGTGAGGAATAAGGTCACCCTTACCTGGTTTCACTGTGACGGCCGGGTCGAAACGCGGGTCAGCTTTCGAGCTGGGCGATCCGCTCGCGCAGCCCCTGCTCCAGGCGGGCCCGGTAGCCGAGGAACAGCTTGTTCGCCAGATACGGCGCCCAGTTGCCCTGGCGGGAGATGTTGTAGACGCGGTGCACGAGCAGCGCGCCGTCGAGGTGGGGGTGCAGCGAGTCCTCGCCGCGGTACCACCAGTCGCCCCAGTAGGCGATCACGCCTCGTTCGCGGTCGACGAGCCGGTGCGACCCGGACTCGCCGGCGTCGGTGAACATCCGTTCCCGCACGTGCTCCAGCGGCGCGCGCACGACGCCGGACACCTCGAACAGCAGTCTCATCGGTGCTTGTCCTCCCAGTCCTCGTAGCCGCCGACGGTGCCGTCGCGGGTGGCGGCGGCGAACCAGGCGAGCCAGGCGCGTTCGGCGCGCAGCATGGCCATCCGGTAGTCGAGCTCGATCCACGCGAGCTGCGGCAGCCCCATGCCGGCGAGCTTCTCCAGCAGCACGGCCAGCGCGGTGAGCTGCTCACCGACGGCCGCTTCGCGTTGTTCGACGACGGCGAGCGCGTCGTGCGGTGGCAGCAGGCCGACCATCGAGATCCCGGCCTCGAACCGCCGGTACTCCTTGGCGGGGACGGCGATCAGCTCGCGCAGCCAGTCGTGCAGCTCGGCGGTGCCCGCCTCGGTGACCGCGTAGACGGTGCGTTCGGGGCGGTTGCCGGCCTTCTGCGTGGCGCCGGCGGTGATCAGCTCGTGGCGGTGCAGCTGCTCGACGACGGTGTAGAGGGAGCCGTAGTTGAGCTTGATCACCTCCTCCTGGTGGCGTTCGCGCATGGTCTGCGCCATCTCGTAGGGGTGCATGGGCCGTTCCGACAGCAGTGCCAGCACCGCGAGGGCCAGCGGGTTCGTGCGCTTGAACGTCATATCCGCTCCCGTATATCCGGCGCAGAATATACTGGTAGGGTGGGTGGCATGACAACGGTGATCACCGGGGGAAGCCGGGGTATCGGTGCCGCGACCGCGCGCAGGCTCGTGCGCGACGGGCACCGGGTCGTGATCAGCTACCGCCAGGCCGCCGAGGAGGCCCGGCTGCTGGAGAAGGAGCTCGGCGTGCTCGCCGTGCAGGCCGACACCTCCGACGAGGACGACGTCGCGCGCCTGTTCGACGCCGCGGGCGACGACATCACCGGCGTGGTGAACAACGCCGGCATCACCTCACCGTCGGGTCCGCTCGCCGAGCTGCGCACCGAGGACCTGCGCCGCGTGGTGGACGTGAACGTGATCGGCGCCTTCTTCGTCGCCCGCGAGGCGGCACGGCGGATGACGCGCGGCGCGATCGTGAACGTGTCGTCGGGGGCGGCGACGCTGGGCAGCCCGGGGGAGTACGTCCACTACGCCGCCACCAAGGCCGCCGTGGACGCGTTGACGATCGGCCTGGGCAAGGAGCTCGCGCCCCGCGGGATCCGGGTCAACGGCGTGCAGCCCGGCACCATCCGCACGGACATCCACCAGCTGTCGGGCCAGCCGGACCGGCCGGACAAGGTCGCGGGCCGGGTCCCGATGGGCCGCCCCGGCGAGCCGGAGGAGATCGCGAACGCCATCGCGTGGCTGCTGTCGGAGGAGGCCTCCTACGCCACGGGCGCGATCCTGCGCGTCACCGGCGGAACGTGAGTGCGGACTTTCGCCTCTGAAGCCGCGCGGACCGCTGCCCCTAAGCTTCACCGTCATGTCCGCGCCCACGCTCACCGACTTCGTGCTTGCCCACACGACCCTCACGCCGGTGCCGCTGGTGCCCGAGGTGGTCCTGCACAGCGCGGTCGAGGCGATGGACCTGTGGGAACTGACCGAGAACGACCAGCCGCCGTTCTGGGCGTTCCCGTGGGCGGGCGGCCAGGCCCTGGCCAGGCACCTGCTCGACCACCCCGGCCTGGTGCGCGACCGGAAGGTCTTCGACCTCGCCTCCGGCTCCGGCCTCGTCGCGATCGCGGCGGCGCTGGCGGGCGCGGACGCGGTGACCGCCAACGACATCGACCCGCTGTCGCTGGCCGCGGTCGAGCTCAACGCCGCGGCCAACGGCGTCGCGGTCCGCACCCTGCCCGGTGACCAGCTCGACAGCGACGCCCACGGCGCCGACGTCGTGCTGGCCGGCGACGTCTTCTACGACGCGCGGATCACCGCGCTGGTGCTGCCGTTCCTGACCAGGGCCGCCGCACGGGGCGCGCTGGTGCTGATCGGCGACCCCGACCGCGCGCACCTGCCACGCGACCGGTTCACCGCGCAGGCCCGCTACGAGGTGCCGGTGCCGCTGACGCTGGAGAGCACCGAGACCCGCAGCGCCACGATCTGGCGCGCCTAGCCGGTGACCAGGCAGAACGGGTGCCCGGCCGGGTCGGCGTAGACCCGGAACCCGCCCGGCTTCGCCGACCCCTTCAGCAGCGTCGCACCCAGCTCCAGCACGAGAGGCTCGGCGGCGTCGAGGTCGGCGACCAGCACGTCGAGGTGAATCTGCTGCGGGTGCTCCTGGCCGGGCCACTGAGGTGGCGAGTAGTCGTCGACGCGCTGGAACGACACCCGTCCGCGCGAGGTCACCAGGGTCGTCCACGCGCCGTCGGAGTCGGTGATCTCGCCGCCGATCACCTGCCGGTAGAACCCGGCCAGGTCGTCCGGATCGGGGCAGTCGATCACCACGTCGTAGAGCTCACCGATCGCCATGACCCCTGTTCTACCCGATGGAGATCGCGGCGAGCTTCGCTTTCAGGTACTCCCCGCCACCCACCTCGGGGTAGCGGCCGTCCAGCGACACGATCCGCGCGCCGGGGTCGGTGTTGTAGAAGAAGATCAGCGACACCAGGTCCTCGTCCGGTGCCGAGGCGTCCGGCGGCAGCACGCGGTGCGGGGTGGAACGCCACCGGTCCGACACCCAGCGGGCCATCAGGTCACCGATGTTGATCGTGAAGGCGGCCGGGTCGAACGGCGCGTCCTCCCACCTCCCGTCGGCACCGCGGACCTGCAGCCCGCCCACGCCGTGCTGGCGGTCCAGGATCGTCACGGTGCCGAAGTCGGTGTGCTCGCCGATGCGGAACTGTCCCGGCTGCGCGGGCCCAACCTGCCGCAACGGCGGGTAGTGGTTGACGTTCATGTTGTACGAGGGCGTGCGCGTGTGACGGGTGAACAGGTCCTCCTGCTCGCCGAGCGCGACCGCGAAGATCGTCAGCAGCTCGTCCGCCAGCGTCCGCATCCGCCGCAGGTAGTCGGTGACCACCGGTTCGAGCTCCGGCACCTCGCTGGGGAAGACGTTGGGGCGGAAGAAGAACGGGTCCTCGCCCTCCGTGTCGTCCGAGCCGAACGTGAGCGTCTCCTTCAGATCCGGGGGAGCCATGCCGCCGTCGGCGCGGCCGGTGGCCTGCTCGTCCGGCGGCAGCCAGCCCCGCCCGCCGGTGCGCACGGCGTAGCGCTGCTTGTCCTGCGCGGGCAGCGCGAAGAACCGGCGCGTCAGCTCACGCGTCCGCTCGCGCAGCTCGTCCGGCACGCCGTGCCCGGTGATCAGCAGAAACCCCGACTCCCGCAACGCCGCGTCGACCCGCGCCGCCACCTCGGCACGCCCCGTGCCGTCGAACCACCCGGTCAAGTCCACCAGCGGAACACCCATGGCTGCACTCCTACCGCCGCCGCACCGATCGCACCAGGTGAACTAACCCAGCCGTTCCACCACGAACGCGGTCAGGAACCCCGCGGTGGTGCACAGACCGGTGTAGAGCCGGGCCCGTTCGTAGGCCTCCGGGATCATCGTGTCCGCGATCATCGCCAGGATCGCCCCCGCCGCCACCGCCGTGATCACCGCGATCAGCTGCGGCGAGGCGCCGTCGAGCAGAACGTTGCCCACAGCCGCGGCGACACCACTGGCCACCGCGATCGCACCCCACACCCCGAACACGTAGCCCGCCCCGCGGCCCGCCTGCTTCATGCCGGCGACGCTGGACAGTCCTTCCGGGACGTTCGAGATGACCACCGCCGCCAGCATCGCCACCCCGATCCCGCCGCCACCCAGCAACGACACCCCCAGCACCACCGACTCCGGGACCCCGTCGAGCAACGCGCCCACCGCGATCGCCGTGCCACTACCGGCCTGGTCCTGTTCGGACGGCTGGTTGCTGCTGCGCTTGCGATGCCGGGCACCCCGCCGCGCCAGCACCACGTTCGCCAGCACGTACACCACCGCGCCACCGAGAAACCCGACGGAGGTGGCGAGCAGACCACCGTTGCGCTCCGCCTCGTCCATCAGCTCGAACGCCGCCGCCGCGGTCAGCACACCCGCACCGAACGCCATCACCACCGCGACCACGTCACGGGGGACACGCACGAACCAGGCGACCAGGGCGCCCACCAGGAGCGCCCCGCCACCCGCCAACCCCCACAACCCGGCCTCAGCCCACTGCGCCACGACCTACATCTTCGCGAAGAACGCCTTGAGATCACCGGACAGCTCCTCCGGCGCGTCGTGCCCGGAGTAGTGACCACCCGTCGCGAACTCCGACCAGTGCACGATGTTGTGGTGATCGCGCTCGGCGAAGCGCCGCACGGTCTGGAAGTCGTCCCGGAACACCGCCACCCCCAGCGGGAACGTCGTCGGCTCGGTCGGCGTGTCCTCGCGGTGCTTGTCCTCGAAGTACAACCGCGCCGACGACCCCGCGGTGCGGGTGAACCAGTAGATCGACACGTTGGCCAGCAGGAAGTCCCTCGTCACCGCCGGCTCACCCATCAGCTGCATCGTCCACGCCAGCTGCCCGACGGGGGAGTCCGCCAGCGCGAACGCCACGTTCTGCGGCCGCGCCTGCTGCAGGCTCGCATACCCCGACAGGTTCTCCCAGAAGTTCTGCAGCACCCCGAGCCGCCGGAAGTCCTCCTCGGTCAGCCCCTCCATCTCCGCCGGATCACCCGACGGGAACGAGAAGACCTGCGTCACGTGCACCCCCGCCACGCGCTCCGGCGCCACCCGCCCCACCTCGGGCGCGATCAGCGACCCGGCGTCGTTGCCGTGCACCCCGTACCGCTCGTAGCCCAGCCGCGCCATCAGCTCCGCGAACGCCCTCGCGATCCGCCCCGAGTGCCAGCCGGTCTCGGTCGTCGGCCCGGAGAACCCGAACCCCGGGATCGACGGGATCACCAGGTGGAAGTCGTCCCGCAACCGGTCGATCACCCCCACGAACTCCATGATCGACCCCGGCCAGCCGTGAATCATCAGCAACGGCAACGCCTCCGGGTTCGCACTCCGCACGTGCAGGAAGTGAACGTTCGTCCCGTCGACCTCCGTGACGAACTGCGGGTGCGCGTTGAGCGTGCGCTCCACCGCCCGCCAGTCGAACTCCTCGGCCCAGTACCGCGCCATCTCCTGCACCGTCTCGACGGCGTCCCCGTACCGCGCGCCCGCCCCCGGCACCTGATCCGTCCACCGCGTCCGCGCCAACCGGAACCGCAGCTCCTCGACGTCCGCCTCGTCAACCGCGATGTGGAACTCCCTGATCTCCGTCATAACCCAAGGCTAGAAGGCCTTGTGGCCAACTCCTGTCCTAAAGTCTCGGTCATGTTGGAAACCTCGGCACGGCTGCTGCGCCTGCTCGCCCTCCTGCAGTCCCGCCGCGACTGGCAAGGCGCGGAACTCGCCGACGAACTCCAGATCAGCCAGCGCACGGTCCGTCGCGACATCGACCGCCTGCGCGAACTCGGCTACCCCGTCAACGCCACCACCGGCACCTTCGGCGGCTACCGCCTCGGCGCCGGCGCCGAACTCCCACCCCTGCTGCTCGACGACAACGAAGCCGTCGCCGTCGCCGCCGCCCTGCGCACCAACGCCGTCACGGGCCTCGAAGAAGTCTCCCTGCGCGCCCTGCTCAAACTCGAACAGGTCCTGCCCTCCCGCCTGCGCCACCGCGTCTCCGCCCTGCAGCACATCGAATCCGTCCCCCGCGACACCCCTGGCCCGGCCCTCGACCCCGAACTGCTCTCCACCCTCGCCGCCGCCTGCCGCGACAGCGACACCATCCGCTTCGACTACCACTCCCACGACGGCACCCCCTCCCGCCGCCGCGTCGAACCCCACCGCCTCGTCAACTGGGGCCGCCGCTGGTACCTCGTCGCCTGGGACTGCGACCGCACCGACTGGCGCAGCTTCCGCGTCGACCGCATCAGCCCACCCCGGCCCCCGTTCGGCCCCCGCTTCACCCCGCGCGACTTCGACGCCACCACCTACGTCGCCTCCAGCACCACCTCAGCCGCCTGGCGCTTCCAAGCCCGCGTCCTCGTCCACGCCCCAGCCGACGTCATCGCCGCCCGCATCACCGCCGCCGTCGGCACCGTCGAAGCCGTCGACGCCACCACCTGCGTCCTCGTCACCGGCGCCGACACCGTCGAAACCCTCGCCGTCTGGATCGGCATGCTCGGCCACGACTTCGAAGTCACCTCACCACCCGAACTCGTGGCACACGTTCGCACTCTTGCGGCCCGCTACGCCCGCGCCGTACAAGACTGACCATGGCCATCACCGGACGGGACATCGAGCGCCTGCTCTACACCGACACCCCGGACCCGATCCTGGTGGTGCACAACGACACACCCGAAATCGTCGCCGCCGCCCAACTCGGCGGCTACACCGGCGCCGTCGTCGTCTGCTCGCGCACCGAGATCCTGCGCAGGGTGGGGGAGCGCGACCTCAGCGAGCAGGATCTCGCTCAGCTCGCGGAGTCCCTTGTGGCCGCAATTAGACACCCAGATCAGCAGCCGCCGCCTTGGCCCGCTTGAGCAGGTCCGGCCGTCCTGCGGCCACGACGGGGACGTCGATCTTGCGCAGGTATTCGGCCACATCGGGGACACCGAGATCGTCCGGGAACCGGAAACCCCACTCGTGCAGCCGCAGCCAGGCGTCCAGCACATCGGGGAGCCCCACACCGGTCAAGGCCGCGCCGAAATGCCCCACGATCGACAGATCGTCGCCACCGCGTCCGATCCGCCCGCAGACTTGCTGGAGAAACAGTTCTGTCGGCACGAGAAGGCTCGTGAAGCGCAGGAGTGCGGGCAGACACTTCTCCACCGGCGTCGCCGTCAGTTCGATCAAGGCCGAGGTGATCTCGATGCCGTATGGTCCCGCGAGCGGCGTCACCGCGTCCCGCAACGTCACGGCGACGTCGTCCAGCGTCACGTACGGCTCGGCCATCAGCACCCAGCTCGGATCGGCCTCCCCGGTCCCGACTCGCAGGCTGACGGCGAAGTGGCGATCGCGATCACGTTCGACCCAGAAGCCGCGCACGACGCTCGCCCACTCGCCCGAGGACAGGCGGGACTTCCAGAACAACGCCTCGCGCTGCCAGTCCTCGACGCTCACGTTCAGGTCGGGCGCGTAGACCTTGTCGCGCAGCACCAGCGCCAACGCGACCAGGTTCAGCGAATACGTCGCGTCCCTCGCCGAGTCGGTCATGACGTTGGGCTCGTAGACCCCACGCGACAGCCGCCGCTCGTTGCGCGCCCCGAACAATCTCACCACGAGGTCGAACAGCGCCTCCCGGTCCGCCGCCCGCGCGAACTCCTGCAGGAAGTCCAGCACCGGCTTGCTCGTGGTCAGCGCAGTGAACGACAGCACAGAGTACAACTCCGTGTCGTCCACAGTGGACTTGCGACGCGACCGGGCTGCGTCTTCGCGTCGCAGATCGTCGAGCCGGTCCCACACGAATCGCGCGACCAGGTACTCGCCGAAGGTCGCGTGCAGGAACTCATAGGTGCGCAGCTTCGTCCTGTCCTCGCGCACCGCCTCCGTCTTCTGCACGAAGAAGAACCGCCCCAGCACCGTCTCGCCGGCCGACAACGGCGTGCGGGTCCCCACCCGCCGATCAGGCGACTCGACACCGAGCAGCTGAACCAGATCGGACGTCACCTCGTGCTCGGCGACCCACTGCGCGCCGCGGTTGAACATCGCGAGCCCGACCACCGACAACCGCTCGAGCTCGAACTCCACGTCCTCGTCGACATCCGTGCCGGCGCTCTTGGCCACCTCACGCCGCGCGAACCGGTCGAGCAGCCGCTCGTACAACTGGCCTCGGCTCATGCTGAGGTGATCACGCTGGAACGAGCTGTCGACCGCGTCGTACAAGGCCAGCATCAGCAACAACAGCGGCTGCGAAGCGAGATCGCGGTACTGCAGGACGGTCTCGACGGGCAGGGGAGGGTTGACCGCGTTCCACACCTCCAGCCACGCGCCGACCTGCTCGTCGGAGAACGGCAGCAGCCGCACCACATGCGTTCCATAGGGCAACTCCAGCCCGGCGCAGACGCTCAGCCTGCTCGTGACGAGGAACACCGCCGGCCTGCCCATGTCCTGCAGCGTCTGCTGGAACTCGGCGATCACGGTGAGGTAGCGCGTCTGGCTCACACCGGTCGCCTGCAGCAGCTCGTCGAACCCGTCCAGCACCACCACGGGCAACGCCCCGCCGGTGTTCCGCGAGAACTGCGCCCAGCTCACCGGCTCGTGCAGCAACTCGTGCAAGCCGTGCTCGATCTGCCGCTTCAGATCGGCGTCCGCTGGAGTGCTGCGCAGCTCGACCCGCACCACGGCGAAGTCCGACGCCGGCAACCGCGCCGCCAGCACCTCGGTCAGCACCGACTTGCCCGAACCCGGATCACCCAGCACCAGCAGCGGCGACGACAACGCCTCCGGCGACGTCAGATACCCGACCAGATAGGCGTAGAGATCGTCACGGACCTCCACGTCGTCCCACCACGCCTGCAGTGATGGCGCTGCCGCGCGGTCTCTGCCGATCACCACCTGGAACCGCGGGTCGACATAAGCCTCGGCCAGGCTTGGGATCCTCACCCCGTCCGGCACCTCGGTCGACTTCACCAGCGGCCGCCGCAACGCGCCCCGGTACGCGCCGGACAGCTCGGCGAGCCGCACGTCTGGGGTCAGGTCTGTCGTCGTCTCCCGCAGCGTCTCTTCCAACCGCGCCAACGCAGACCGTGTCGCACGCCCGTCGTGCACCGAACACCAGAACCGGATCTCCGGGTACTCCGCCGCCAGCTGTCCGAGCAGTTCCTCGTACCGCTCGACCGCCCGCGCAGGCAGGAGAAACCCGATCGCGTACTGCACCCGGTCGCGCTGGGTCTCGTCGAGATCGTCCCAGAACGCCATGCTCGTGAGCACGTCGCACAGCTCGAGACCGAGGGTGGCGTACTTCAATCTGACTTCGGTCAAGTTCGCCTCATACGGGCGGCCAACCGACGGCAACGGCAAGTCGAGGTCCCACGGGTTGAACCCGACGACCAGGTCACGGTCCTTCGGCTGCAGGCTCACCCGTACCTGCTGTTCCTCGAACGCCTCGAAGAACGCGGTGATCACCACCACGGCGTGCGCGGCATGCAGCTGCTGTGTGCGGGTGTAGCGGCTGACGTTGCGGCGCTTCGCGGAGACCTTGGAGATCAGCTCGTTGCTGAGCCTGATGAAGTCCGGCTTGGCGTCGAACAGGTCCAGCACCTGCCACAGTCCCAACGAGCCCGCGAGCAGGGCGCCGTTCAGCAGCTTGTCCATCTTGGCGACGATCGGGTGTTCCCCGCCGCCGAGGATCTTCACGGCCTCGTTGTAGCTGTAGGTCTTTCGCACCCGAAGTGTGTACCTGACCGGGAGGCTGTTCAGCCGGAGAACAACACCAAAAGACCAATCGCGATCCACAGGCCGACCAGGACCAGGAACACCGCCACGTAGACCCACAGGGAGTCGGCGACGGTGAAGACCGGGACGTAGACGCCGATGTTGTCGCCGCCGTTCGCCAGCGTCACGCCGGCCACAGCGAGGACGCCAGGGGCGACGTCCGGCTCCTCATCGTCGTCGTTGCCGCGCCACAGCGACCAAGCCGCTTTGAGGCCGAGAGCCAGGGGGATCAGACCCAGCCACGGGCGGAACTGTTCGGGCAGAAGCGAGGCACCCAGAGCGCCGAGCACGGCCACGACGAGGATGCCCGCGAAGCCCAGGTACTGGCCGACGACCACCTGCCGGGCCGAGCGGGCCCGCGCGAAGAACAACGCCAGGAGCACCAGGTCGTCGACGTTCGTCACGGCGAACATGCCCGCTGCCCGGCCGACCACCCCAAGATCCACGGCTGCATTGTTCAGGACCAGGAAACGGATAACGAATCCGGATGTGTGCTAGCGTTCGAGGTAAGTGGATGAGCTATCCGGATTGGGGTTGTGATGGCACGCAGGGCAGTGGTCACCGCAGGGACCGGAGGCATCGGGCTCGAGACAGCCCTGGGGCTGGCGAAAGCCGGATATGCGGTCACCGTCGTCGGACGGAACGCCGAACGTGGCGCCCAGGCCGTCGAGAGGATCAACGCCAGGGGAGGGGAGCCCGCACGGTTCCTCCAGGCCGACCTCGCCTCACTCGACGAGGTGCGCGAGCTCGCGAAGCGGATCACCGCCGAGGGCGAGTTGGCCGTGCTGGTCAACAACGTGGGCGCGATGTTCGCGGACCGCAGCGAACTGCACGGGATTGAGGCGTCGTTCGTCGTCAACCACCTGTCGCCGTACCTGCTGACCGAACTGCTGCTGCCGGCGTTGCAGAGCGGCGCGCCCAGCCGGGTGGTCAACGTGACCACCGGAGCCGTGACCCTGGCGAAGAAGGTGTTCGACCAGGTCGAGCCGCCCGGCGGGTACTACGGCTTCCACTGGTACGGGCGCGCCAAGCTCGCGAACCTCACCTACACGCTCGACCTCGCCATACGGCTGGAGGGCAGCGGCGTGGCGGTGCTCGCCGCCGATCCCGGGGGAGCAGCCACCGACATGACCGACGGCACGATGCGCAACCCCAAGATCGTCTCGCCCGGCCTGCGGCTGCTCTGGCCGTTGGTGCGGCGGAAGTTCGAGCGGTCGACCTCCGGACCGGCATCGGTGGCAGCGCGCTCGTCGATCGTCGCCGCCACCGACGACACCCTGCGGACAGGCCTGCTGATCGGACCCCAGGGCACGCCCGTCACGCCCATCAAGGCAGCAACAGACCCGCACGTCGTGGCGGCGGTGCGCAGACTCACCGACCAGCACGCGCCGGTCGCACGCGTTCCGGATGGGATATCCAATTAGGCTGGAGGGCATGACCCCGCAGCGCAAGGACGCCGCCCGCAACTGGGACCGGATCCTCACCGTCGCCAGGGAACTCGTCGACGAAGGCACCCCGCTGCAGCTCAACGACGTCGCCCGCCGCGCAGGCCTGGGCGTCGGCACGGTCTACCGGCACTTCCCGACCACCGAAGCACTCCTCGAAACCGTCGCCACGCCCTGCCTCGAAGCGATCGTCCGCCACGGCGACGAAGCCCTCCGCGACGACGACGCCTGGCCCGCCTTCGCCGAGTACCTCACAAAGATCGTCGAAGCACAGGTCAGCGACCCCGCCGTCGCCAAGGTCTCCGCCACCACCCAGGACACCCTGCCGCGCACCACCGAGCTCAAACAGCAGATCATCGCGACCGGCACCGAACTGCTCGCCCGCGCCCGCACGGCCGGCGCCGTACGCCCCGACCTCGTCGACGAAGACCTCGTACCGCTCATGTGCGGCGTCGCCTACGCCACCTACGTCCACAGCGACACCCCGGCCGACCGGCTGCCGACCGCCCGCCGCTACCTCGACACCCTGCTGCGAGGCCTAAGCGCCTGACCGCGGCGGACCAGCCGCCACGAACGCCCGCAGCTCCTCCAGCCCCGAAGCGCCGCCATCGGTGAACATCCACGTCACACCCGCGGCCTCGTACTCCCGCACCCCCTCGGGCAACGGCGCACCACCCCAGATCGCCACCTCACAGTCAGCCGGCCCACCCGACGCCACGAACGCCGCCTTCATCGCAGCCGCGTCGCCGGGGGAGATCACCACCAACTCGTGGCCCACGAACGACGCCGGCACCACCCCAGCCCCATACTCCGCCGCACGGAACGGAACCGACCGAGGCCAGTTCCCACCGATCCACACCGGCACCTCCACCGGCGCGAACCGCACACCCGACGCCTCGAACAACGACCCCCGATGCTCCACCACCTCGCCCGACAACAAGGCACGTAACAACGCCACGCCCTCAGACAACGCCTCCGCACGAGACACCCGCTCACCGAACGGCACGAAATCGTCCGGCACACCAGCCCCGACACCCAGCACCAGCCGCCCACCCGACAACCGCTGCAACGTCGACGCCTCCAACGCCACCTTCCACGGCCGCCGACGCCCCAGCGACGTCACCATCGGCCCCAGCCGGATCGACGACGTCCGCGCCGCCACCGCCCCCAACGTCACCCACACATCAGCCAGCACCGACTCACCCGGCCGGACCACGTGATCCCACAGGAAGAACCCGTCCCACCCCGCCGCCTCCGCCTCCACGGCGAGCGACACCAGCACCGACGGATCACCGAGCGACGAACCGAAGTTGGGCACATAGATCGCAAAGCGCATACCCCGAGTGTGGCAAGCACCCCCGACAAGATCGTTCTAACGCGGCGGACCAGCGGAAACGTACGAACGAAGCTCCTCCAGCGACGCCTTCCACCCGTCCAGCAACAACCACGTCGCCCCGGCATCCGCGTACTCCGACACCTCAGCCGCCGACGGCCGCGCCCCACCACCCCAGATCGCCAGATCCCCATCAGCAGGACCACCCGCGGCCACGAAATCCGCCTTCATCCGCGCCGCCTGCTCAGGCGACGCCACCGCGAACCCGCCCGACCCGTCCTGAATGATCGGAAACAACCCCGAAGCCCGCGCCGCCGCCAGGAACGGCACCTTCCGCGGCCAGATCCCCGACGTCCACACCGGCACCTCCACCGGCGCGAACCGCACCCCGGACACCTCGAACACCTCCCCGCGGTGCTCGACAGGCTCACCCGACAACAACTCCTGCACCAACTCCACGCCCTCGCTGAACCGCGCCGCCCGCGACCGCGCATCCGACGGCTCACCGAACGACGTGTAGTCCCGAGGCACACCCATCCCCACACCCAGCACCAACCGGCCACTCGACAACCGCTGCAACGTCGACGCCTCCAACGCCAGCTTCCACGGACGACGCCGGGGGACAGGCGTGATCATCGGCCCCAGAGCGATCCTGGACGTCCGCGCCGCCACCGCCCCCAACGTCACCCACGGATCAGCCACCAGAGGCTGCGCGACCACGTGGTCCCACATGAAGAACCCGTCCCACCCGGCCGCCTCCGCCTCGACAGCCAGAGAACACAAGACCGCCGGATCACCGTAGGTGTCGCCGTAACACGGCACGTAGATCGCAAAACGCATGCGGGGGAGTCTGCCTCACCACCGACCCTCACCCGTCGCACCGTCGATCTGTTCCCGCACGATGTCCGCGTGCCCCGCATGCCGCGCGGTCTCCGTCAGCACATGCACCAGAACGTTGAACAACATCACCCGAGGACGCGGCCACCACGGCACAAACCCAGGGGAGTCCACCGGCAACGCCGCGATCGTCGCATCCGAATGCGCCCACACCCGCCGATAACGACCCACGATGTCCTCACGCGACTCGTCCTCCGCAGCCCGCATGTCCGCACCACGCGCCGCAAGGTCGTCCCACCGCGGCATCGGCTCCGGAAACGGCCGGTCGAACACCTCACCGAAGTACCGCGACTCCGTCAACGTCAGATGCTTCACCAATCCCAGCAGGTTCGTCCCACTCGCGACCAACGGCCGACGTATGTCCGATTCGTCCAGGCCGTCGAGCTTCCACACCATCACCTCAACCAGGAAACGGCGTGACGCCGTCGAACGAGTGGTCCGGCGCGAACAGCACAAGACGCCCGGTCTCGCGGTGCGCAGCCGTCAGGTTCCCATTGGCCTCTATCGCCACGGTGACGTAAACGCCAGCAGCGGCTCGCAGAGCCATCCGGACGAGCCCCACGCCAGCAGCTCATAAGACCGGCCCGTGACGGACACCGGCATGACGCGAGCGGAAGCCAGCCGAGGCAAGCCCGGCAGCGACCCCGCGCGTCCAATCGGAGGAAGACCCGACAACGACCTCGGCGCCCAGCTCCACGAACCGACCCCGGTCAGGCACGGCGCGCAGCATGGCAGGAGAGGCTTCACCAGAAGGCCCGATCCGCGTTACTTGACATAATGTAGATTATCGGCGAAACGGTGACCTGCGAAGATCGTCATCAGAAGGGGTTGAAACCGGCCCTGTTGCGCGTCTGCAAGCACCGCCAGCGGGCAGGCTGGCCGCACTTGCAGACGCCGCAACATCTGTGCACCGGCGATGTCGGAGCGCGGTCGACACCGACGACTCGTCAGTGAGACGTACGCAGGGGCGCGTCATTACGCTCACGATCCCCGACAAGTGACGCCACCTGGTCCAGCGTCCCGCGAACTCGGACTAAACGGACATTTCATGCATAATCGCCATTATCCAGCACGGAACACGGGATTGTCGGTGCTGTGCGGTACAAGATCCATATGCACGTGCTCGCCGCCCAGGACGCCTTCTTCCTCGCCCGCCGGACGCGCAAGGACTCGCCGCACACCACGGCGGCCTACCAGCGCGATCTCGCCGGCGTGAACACACTCCTGGCCGAGACGCTCCACTCCCCTGTCGAGGACCTGACCGTCAGCGATCTGACCGGGGCGAACCTGCGCCTGGCCTTCGGGCTCTTCGCCGACACCCACGCCAAGAGCTCCGTGCTGCGGGCATGGTCGACGTGGAACCAGTTCCTGACGTTCTGCGTGGCGGAAGACCTCATCGCCGGCAACCCGATGGGTGCCGTCGCCCGTCCCAAGACCCCTCCGCTCGTCCCGAAGCCGCTGCGGGGCGAGGACACGCCGGAACAGCTCCTCACGGCGGCCGCCGAAGGCGCGCGGAAAGCCCGCGACCCGTGGCCGGAGCGCGACGTGCTGGTGATCGCGTTGGGCCTGGTCGCGGGCCTGCGGAGCGCGGAGATGCGCACGCTGACGCTGGCGTCGATCGTCGGCAGGGAGGGCGATCGGAGGCTGCACGTGAAGGGCAAGGGCAACCGGGACAGGAGTGTGCCGATCGAGCCGCCGATGGAACGCATCGTCGAGGCCTATCTGAAGAGTTGCCGGCAGCGGTTTCCGCAGGGCCGGTTCGACCGGGACAGCGCGTTGCTGCGGGATCGGCACGGTGAGCCGATCGGGCGAGGTGGGCTGGAGTACCTGGTCAAGTCGTGTTTCCGGTGGGCGGGCCTGAACGACAGGGTGCCGACGGGGGCGAATCTGCACGCTCTGCGGCACACGTTCGCGACGCGGCTGGCCGAGGACGGTGCGAGCGCGAGCGAGATCATGGCGTTGCTGGGGCACGCGAGCTTGGCGACGAGTCAGAACTACATCGAGGCGACGGCGCGCGAACGGCGGGCGGCGGTGGCGAGCAATCGGACGTATCGGGCGCTCAGGGACATGTAGCGGTTGCCGAATCGTTAGGCCGAGTGGGTGACCTGATAGTGCGAAAACCGCATTTCAAGGGTACCCAGTGAGAATGAGATCCGTGTGGCGTGGGGCCATCTCCTTCGGGTTGGTGACGATCGCCGTGCGCCTCTACACGGCTGTCGAGGAGCACGACTTCCGTTTCAACCAGGTGCACCGGGAGGACGGCGGGCGCATCAAGTACAAGCGCGTCTGTTCGGTGTGCGGCAACGAGGTGGAGTACAGCGACATCACCAAGGGCTACGAGTTGGACGACGGCCGGATGGTGATCATGGAGAACGAGGACTTCGAGAAGCTGCCGGTGAAGACCGACAAGTCGATCGACGTCCTGGAGTTCGTGCCGGCGGAGGAGATCGATCCGATCTACTTCCAGAAGACGTACTACCTGGAGCCGGACAAGGCGGCGGCGCGGCCGTACGTGCTGCTGCGGGATGCGCTGGTGAAGACGGGTCAGCTGGCGGTCGTGAAGATCACGATTCGGCAGAAGGAGACGCTGGCGACGATCCGGGCGCGTGATGACGTGCTGGTGATGCACACGATGTTGTGGCCGGACGAGATCCGCAAGGCGGAGTTCGACTTCCTGGACCAGAAGGTCGAGGTGCGGCCGCAGGAGTTGAAGATGGCGACGTCGCTGGTGGAGTCGATGGCCGGGGACTTCGATCCGGACACGTTCACCGATGACTACCGGGATGCGCTGGAGAAGGTCATCGCGGCGAAGGCGGAGGGTGCTGAGCTGCCGGAGCAGCCGGAGGTCGAGGACAAGGGCGATGTCATCGATCTGATGACGGCTCTGGAGCGCAGTGTGGAGAAGGCGAAGGCGGGCCGGAAGGGTGCGGCGAAGAAGGCGTCGCCCAAGAAGAAGGCTTCGTCGGCGTAGATGGCCGGGCTCGACGAGTACCGGCGGAAGCGGGATCCGGGGCGGACTCCGGAGCCTGTTCCTGCTGCTGCGGACGAGTTGCCGCGGGGTGATAACGACACGTTTGTGATTCAGGAGCATCACGCGAGCAGTTTGCATTGGGATGTGCGGCTGGAGCGTGATGGTGTGCTGGTGTCGTGGGCGGTGCCGAAGGGTTTGCCGCCCACGACTGATGTGATCAGGCTTGCGGTGCACACCGAGGATCACCCTTTGGAGTACGCGGAGTTCTCCGGGGAGATTCCGAAGGGTGAGTACGGCGGCGGTGAGATGTTCATCTGGGATCGCGGTCGCTACGAGACGGTGAAGTGGTCGGATCGCGAGGTGGACGTGATCCTGCACGGTCATCGGGTCGAGGGTCAGTTCGTGTTCTTCCGTTCGGGTGAGGACGGGAAGAACTGGATGATGAAGCGGCGGCATGCGCCGGCGCGTCCGGACTGGCAGCCGTTGCCGGAGTCGCTGAAGCCGATGCTGGCGGTGCCCGGTCCCCTCCCCCACGATGATGATGATCTTTGGGCTTATGAGTTCAAGTGGGACGGTGTGCGGGCGATCCTGAGGGTCGAGGGTGGCCGGGTGCAGGCGTGGTCGCGGCTGGGCAACGACATCACGGTGGCGTATCCGGAGTTGCAGGCCCTGGGTGAGCAGCTGGGGTCGACGGAGGTGCTGCTCGACGGGGAGATCGTGGCGTTGCGGGACGGGCGGCCGAGTTTCAGCGCGTTGCAGAACCGGATGCACGTGAGCAAGGCGGAGGCGGCGCGGAAGGCGGCGCGGCTGTATCCGGTGACGTTGTTGTTGTTCGATCTGTTGCACCTGGATGGGCGTTCGGCGCTGCAGTTGCCTTTTCGGCAGCGGCGGGAGCTGCTGCGGGATTTGGAGCTGCGGGGGCCGAACTGGCTCACTCCCCCGTCGTATGACACCGATGGTGCGGCGGTGCTGGCGGCGAGCCGGGAGCAGGGGTTGGAGGGGGTGGTGGCGAAGCGGCTGGATTCGGTTTATCAGCCGGGGATGCGGTCGCCGGTCTGGCGCAAGATCACCGATCTGATGGCGCAGGAGGTGGTGATCGGTGGCTGGCGGATGGGTGAAGGCAAGCGGGCCGGGGTGATCGGCGCGTTGTTGCTGGGTATTCCGCAGGACGGCGGGCTGGCGTTCGCGGGGTCGGTGGGTACCGGGTTCAACGATGCGGAGCTGGCGGTGCTGACGCCGCGGTTGAAGGCGTTGGCGCGGCGGACGTCGCCGTTCGTGACGGGTGTGCCGAGGGAGCGGGCGAAGGGCGCGAGGTGGGTCGAGCCGGAGCTGGTGGCGGAGGTGGTGTTCCGGCAGTGGACGCCGGACGGGCGGATGCGGTTTCCGGCGTGGCGGGGGTTGCGGCCGGACAAGTCGCCCGGGGAGGTGCGGCGGGTTGAGCAGTGACGCGACTGTGCGGGTCGAGGATCGGGTGCTGAAGCTGACGAACCTGGACAAGGTGTTGTATCCGGAGTTCGGGTTCACCAAGGGTGAGGTGATCGACTACTACACCCGGATCTCGCCGGTGCTGCTCCCCCATCTGCGGGATCGGCCGGTGACGTTGAAGCGGTATCCGAACGGTGTGGACGGGAAGTGGTTCTTCGAGAAGAACGCGTCGGAGCACCGGCCGGAGTGGGTGCGGACGATGCGGTTGGAGTCGCCGGGCAGTTCGCGGGGCAACGAGACGGTCAACTACGTGATGGTGGACGAGTTGGCGACGTTGGTGTGGCTGGCGAATCTGGCGGCGCTGGAGTTGCACGTGCCGCAGTGGACGGTGGGTCCGCGTGGGGGCAAGCGGGATCCTGATCTGCTGGTGTTCGATCTGGATCCGGGTGCGCCGGCGACGGTGGTGGAGTGTTGCCGGGTGGCTGAGCGCGTGCGGATGGTGCTGGACGACGACGGTGTGGACGCGTGGGCGAAGACGTCGGGGAACAAGGGGATGCAGGTGTACGCGTATGCCCCGGCGAAGGACACGTCGGAGTACGCGAAGGCGGTGGCGCAGCGGCTGGCGAAGGAGATGCCGAACCTGGTGGTGGCGACGATGGCGAAGGCGGCGCGCACCGGGAAGGTGTTGATCGACTGGTCGCAGAACAATCCGGCGAAGACGACGGTGGCGCCGTATTCGTTGCGGGCTCGGGAGCGGCCGACGGTGTCGACGCCGATCACGTGGGACGAGGTCGAGGACTGTCAGGTGCCGGAGGAGCTGGTGTTCACGGCGGACGAGGTGCTGGAGCGGGTGGAGTCGGCTGGTGATCTGTTCGGCGGTTGATATTCTGGCCGACTGCCTACGAGGGGGTCGCCGTGAACATCGAACTTGCCGACTACGACGGTGCCTGGCCGGGTCTTTACGAGCGTGAGCGGGCTCGGATCCTGGCTGCGCTTCCCGGTGCCGAGCTGGAGCACGTGGGGTCGACGTCGGTGCCGGGGCTGTGTGCGAAGCCGGTGATCGACATGATGCTGGTGGTGGATGATCCGCGGGATGAGGCGTCGTACGTGCCGGCGTTGGAGGCCGCGGGGTACCGGGTGACGATCCGGGAGGACGACTGGCACGACCACCGGATCCTCAAGGGACCGGACACCAACGTGAACCTGCACGTGTTTCCGCGCGGGTGTGCGCAGGTGCGGCGGCATCTGTTGTTCCGGGACTGGTTGCGCGGCAACGCCGACGACCGCGAGTTGTACGCGCAGACGAAGCGGAAGCTGGCGGCGCAGCCGTGGGAGCGGGTGCAGGACTACGCGGCGGCCAAGAACGAGGTGGTGCTGGAGATCCTGGAGCGGGCGTATCTGGCGACGCGGGCGCCGTCGGACGACGTGGAGTACGTGACCGAGACGCCGACGGGGAACGTGCGGATCACGCTGGAGGACTACAACCCGGCGTGGCCGGAGTGGTTCGCGCGGGAGGAGGCGCGGATCCGCACGGCGCTGGGTGATCGGGTGCTGCGGCTGGAGCACGTGGGGTCGACGTCGGTGCCGGGACTGGCGGCGAAGCCGTTGATCGACATTCTGCTGGTGGTGGCGGACTCCGATGACGAGGACGCGTACGTGCCGGCGTTGGTGGAGGCGGGCTACTACCTGCGGTTGCGGGAGCCGGGGTGGTATCGGCACCGGTTGCTGAAGGACTCGGATCCGGAGGTGAACCTGCACGTGTTCTCCCCCGCGTGTGAGGAGGTCGACCGGATGCTGGTGTTCCGCGACCGGCTGCGGGACAACGCGGGTGAGCGTGCGGAGTACGAGGCGGTGAAGCGGGAGCTGGCGGAGCGGACGTGGGGTCGGGGTCAGGAGTACGCGGACGCGAAGACGCGGGTGGTGGAGCGGATCATTCTGCGGGCGCTGGCGTGAAGCGGCGCCGGTAGTCCGAGGGGGTCAGTCCGGTCTGGCGGCGCATGAGGGCGCGGAGGTTGGCGGCGGTGCCCAGGCCGGTGCGGCGGGCGACGACGTCGAAGCGCCGCTCCCCCAGTTCGATGAGCCGGCACGCCAGGGTGACGCGTTCGGCGGTGAGCCACGCGAGTGGTGTGGTGCCGAGCTGGGCTTGGAAGCGGCGGTGCAGCGTGGCCGGGCTGACGTTGGCGCGGGTGGCGAGGTCGGTGACGGTGAGCGGGGTGTCGAGGTGCTGCTGGGCCCAGGCGAGGACGGGTGCCAGTGACTCGTCCCGCAGGTCGGGAACGGGGCGTTCGACGAACTGGCGCTGGCCTCCGTCGCGGTGGGCGGCGAAGACGAGGCGGCGGCTGACGGAGCTGGCGATCTCGGCTCCGTGGTCGCGGCGGACGAGGTGCAGGCCCAGGTCGAGAGCGGCGGCGCTGCCGGCGGAGGTGAGGATGTCGCCGTCGTCGACGAACAGGACGTCGGGTTCGAGCCGCACGCCGGGGTATCGGGTGCGGAAGTCGTCGGCCCACTGCCAGTGGGCGGTGGCGCGGCGGCCGTCCAGGACGCCTGCTTCGGCGAGGGTGAAGGCGCCGCTGCAGAACCCGACCAGGCGTGCGCCGCGGGCGTGGGCGCGGCGGATGGCGTCGAGGACGCCCGCGCGGCGGGGTGTGGTGACGTCGGGGCGGTTGGGGACGATGAGGGTGTCGGCGGTGTCGGCGGCGTGCAGGCCGGTGACGCCGGCGAGGGTGAAGAAGCCGTCGCGCATGACGGTGTGCGGGTCGGGTGAGCAGAGGCGGAAGTCGTAGAGGTGGCCGCCGATCTCGGGGCGGTGCAGGCCGAAGATCTCGGTGGCGCAGCCGAGCTCGAACGGGTTGGAGTTCTCGTCGACGATGACGACCACGCGGTGCGAGGATTCTTGCGGCATGTGCGATTCCTAGCACTCACGCCGGGGTGGCGTCAGCGGCGAGGCTGGGGTGGTGACCAACGAACCCATCGCTCTGGAGCGGGCCCTGGCGTCGTTCGACGCCCTGTGGAGCCCTCGGATCGTCACCCGTGTCAACGACTACGACGTGCGCGTGGCCAAGGTCGAGGGCGAGCACGTGTGGCACGTCCACGACGACACCGACGAGTTCTTCCTGGTTCTGGACGGTGAGCTGCGCATCGGGCTGCGGGAGCCCGATGGCGAGCGCACGGTGGTGCTGGGCAGGGGTGCGGTGTTCACCGTGCCGCGCGGGACGTTCCATCGGCCGTCGGCGCCGCACGGTGCGCAGATCCTGATGTTCGAGCCTTCGGGGACGCTGACGGTCGGCGATCGGCACGACGAGGTGCCGGCTCACGTGGACGCGACGACCGGGCACGAGCTCGGCTGATCGCGTTCCGGCCTCGCCGGGCACCCGGCTCGGGGACAATCGGGCCTCGTGAGGTTCGGGGTGCTCGGTCCGGTGCTGGTCGACGGCGTGGAGGTCGCCGCGCCGCGGCAGCGCGCGTTGCTGGCGATGCTCGTGCTCGGCGCAGGTCGCGTCGTCGGACACGATCAGCTGATCAACGGCCTGTACGCCGAGCCGCCCGCCGGTGCGGTCAACGCGCTGCAGTCGCAGGTGTCGAGGTTGCGCCGGACCGTGCCGGGCCTGCTGATCGAGCACCACCCCGCCGGATACCGCCTGGTCGCTGACGCATCGCAGGTGGATCACCTGCGGTGCGTCGAGCTGCTGGCAGCGGGATGTGCCGCGCAGGCGCTGGCGTTGTGGCGCGGCCCGGCGCTGGCCGACGTCGACGCGCCTTTCGCCGAGGCGGCGCGGCAGCGGCTGTCAGAAGTGTTCATCAACTGCGTGCTGTCCGGCGGGACGACGGACGATCTGCGGGATCTGCTGGGGCAGCACCCGTTGCGGGAGGACGTCCGGGCGGCGTTGATGCGGGCGCTGCACCTTGACGGCCGCCAGACCGAGGCGTTGGAGGTGTTCGCACGGGGCAAGGAGTTGCTCGCCGACGAGCTCGGTGTCGATCCCTCCCCCGGTCTGGCCGCCGCGCATCTGGAGGTGTTGCGGGCGCAGGCGCCGCACCGGGGTGTGCCCGCGCAGCTCACCAGCTTCGTCGGCCGTGACGAGGACCTGCGGCGCGTGTCGAAGTGGCTGCGGGACAACCGGCTCGTCACGCTCATCGGCCCCGGTGGCACCGGCAAGACGAGGCTCGCTGTCGAGGTCGCGCACCGCGAACCCGGCGAGGTGGCGTTCGTCGACCTCAGCGCGACGACCGACGTCGCCCGCGCGCTGCTCGACGGCGTCGGGGTTCGGGAGGCCGGCCTGCTCTCGGTGGGGCCGGTCGGGGTGGAGGAGCGGCTGCGGGCGGCGCTCGCGGCACGCGAGGTGCTGCTGGTGGTGGACAACTGCGAACACGTCGTCGACGACGCCGCCCGTGTGCTCGGCGACCTCCTGGCGGCCTGTCCGGACGTGCGGGTGCTCGCGACCAGCCGCGAACCGCTCGGCATCACCGGCGAGACCCTCAGCCCGGTCACCGCCCTGGACGACGACGCCGCCACCCGTCTGTTCCTCGACCGCGCCCAAGCGGTCAAGCCGGGTTTTCACGCCGGCCACGACGTCATCACGGAGGTGTGTCGCAGGCTCGACGGCATCGCGCTCGCCATCGAGCTGGCCGCCGCACGCGTGCGGTCCCTGCCGATCGCCGAGATCGCCGCCCGCCTCGACGACCGGTTCCGGTTGCTGTCGAAGGGAAGCCGCACCGCCGCGCCCCGTCACCGCACCCTGCAGGCGGTCGTGGAGTGGAGCTGGGACCTGCTCACCGACACCGAACGCGACCTCGCCGCCCGCTTCACCGTGTTCAGCGGCGGCGCGAGCCTGGACGCGGTCACGGCGGTGTGCGAGTCCGATGTGGACACAATGACGTCGTTGGTGGACAAGTCACTCGTCGAGGTCGTCGGCGACCGCTACCGGATGCTCGACACCATCCGCGCGTTCTGCGCCGCCCGCGCGCCCGATCTCGCCGGCCGGCACGCCCGCTGGTTCCTCGCCAGAGCGCAGGAGGCCGAACCGCACCTGCGTGCCCACGACCAGATCGAGTGGCTGACCAGGCTCGGCGCCGACCACGACAACCTCACCGCGGCCGTCACCTGGGCCACCGGCCACGACATCGGGCTCGCGCTGGAGCTCGTGGCGGCGCTGTCGACCTACTACTGGTGCCGCGGCCTGCGCACCGAAGCCGCCCGGCAGGCAGAAGCCGTGATCCGCGCGTGCGGCGAGACCGCTCCGCGGGGACGGGAGCAGGAGTACGCGTTGTGCCTGCTCATCGCCTGGCCCTTCGCGCAAGGTGACCAGAGCGGCAGGATCGGCCAGGCCGACGCGTTGCTGGGCGCCCTGGACGGGCCGCCGCGCTATCCGATCATGACCATGATGTGGGGCATGGCGCTCGGCCCGCCCGAGAACGACTCCCAGACCTGGCACCGCCGCCACCGCCTCGTGGGCACCGATCCGTGGAGCGGCGCTCTCGCCCTGGTCGGCGACGGTCTCGTGGCCCGCATGCAGGGTGACCCGGAGACCGGCCGGGACCTGCTGAGGCGCGGCGCGCTGGAGTTCGGCCGCGTCGGTGACCGCTGGGGTGCCGCGCTCGCGCATCACCAGCTCGGCGAGATCGCCCTGGAAGCCGGCGAACCGGCCCAGGCGCTCGACGCGATCGGCCGCGCCCACGCGCTGCTCACCGAGCTCGGTGCCACCGAGGACATCGCCGAACTGCTCGTCGCGCGGGCACGCGCCCGCCTCGCCTCCGGCGACACCGAGGGTGCCGCGGCGGACTACGACGAGGCCCTCGACGTCGGGACCCGGGCCGGGGCGCCGCACGTGCGGGCCACCTGCCACCTCGGCCGGGCCGAGCTCGCCCGCCGCAACGGCGACCTCGGCACCGCGTGGGCCGAGTGCGACCAGGCGTGGGAGCTGACACCGGGCGGCTGGTACAGCCCCGACGAGATGCGGTGCCACATCGCGCTCGAACGCGGCCGCATCGCGAAGGCCAGGGGCGACCACGCCGCGGCCCGCGAGCACCTGCACGAAGCGCTCAGGCGAGCAGTGGGACAGCGCAACCTGCTAACCGAGAGCGCCGTCCGCGCGGAACTCGCCGCCCCAGCCGGGCCGTGATCCGCCGCCACCACAACCACGCCGGCAGCTTGTGGTGGGCGATGAACGTCCACAGGTCGTCCTCGGCCACCTCGTTGGGATGACGGCGCAGCACCTCCAGACACTCGCGTGACACCACCCCGTGGATGCGGGCCACGTGCGCCAGCGCCGTCGCGCCGTGCTGACGGACCTCGATGCGGTTGTGGTCCAACGCGCGCGCGACCCGCCGCAACGCCACCCACGGATCCGGATACGACATGGCCAGGCCGATCACCGAGATGCCGACCATGTCCTCGCCGCGGTCGAACGCCGCGTCGACCTCCTCCGGGCGGTCGGTGCCCATCAACGCGGAGAAGTCGCGCCAGTTCATGCCCTCACCACGTCTCGCCCGGTCCAGCAGGAAACGCTGCCTGCCGTCGGAACGCTCCCCCGTGCGTTCCCAGTCCGCGGCTAAGTACCGCCACACCGCCGCGGTGTCCTCGCGGGAGGTCGAGGCCAGGATCCGGCACAGCGCGAGCACGTGCGCCGGTTCCGTCGCCTCGGCGAGTTCGCCCAGCACTCCTGGCGGGCGGCCCAGGTCGTTCCACGCCAGCCACGCCAGCGTCGGCACGTCGTCGACGTCCACCCAGCCGTCGGCCCCGCCCCGCCCGATCTCGGCAGGCGTCAGCGAGGCCCGCAGACGGGCGTGTTCGATCGGGATCACGTCAGACCTGCGGCACCGCGCGCAGCAGCGCGCGCGTGTAGTCGTGAGTGGGGTTGAGCAGCACTTGTTCCACCGAGCCTTGTTCCACGATCTTCCCCTGATGCATCACCGCGACCCGATCGGCGATCTGCCACGCCAGTCCGAGGTCGTGCGTGATGATCAATGAAGCAAGGCCCAGCTCATGCCGCAACTTCAGCAGCAGCGCCACGATCTCCCCGCGCACCGAGGCGTCCAGCGACGCGACGGGCTCGTCGGCGACCAGCAGACGGGGCTGCAGCACCAGTGCCCCGGCGATCACCACCCGCTGCTGCTGACCCCCGGACAGCTCGTGCGGCAGCGAGTCCAGATATAGCTCCGCCGGACGCAGCTCCGCACGCTCCACAGCGGCGCTGACCAGGGATTCCTCGTCACCGCGAATGCCGTGGACGCGCAGTCCCTCCGCCACCGCGTCGCGGACGGTGTGGCGCGGGTTGAGCGCGCTCGCCGGGTCCTGCAGGACGAGCTGCACCTGCCGCCGGAACGCCTTGAGTGCCGCGCCTTTCACCGGCACCGGAGCACCGTCGAAGATCACCCGTCCGGAGGACGGTTTCCGCAGCCCCATTATGGTACGAGCCAGTGTCGTTTTACCGGAGCCGGACTGCCCGACCAACGCCACGATCTCGCCGTGCCCGACCGTCAGGTCCACCCCGTCGACCGCGCGGGTCCGACCGTAGTCCACCACCAGGTCCCGCACCCGCAGCAACGGCTCCGGCTGCGGTGCCTGCTCGGCCCAGCGGTGCGCCGGATCGCCGATCACCGGGAACGCCGCGGTCAGCGCCGCCGTGTGCGGGTGGCGCGGGTTCGCGATCACCTCCCGCGTGGCGCCGCGCTCGACCAGCTCGCCGCGGTGCATCACCGCCAGCTCGTCGCACGTCTGCGCGAGCACCGACAGGTCGTGGCTGATCATCAGCAGCCCCAGGTCCTGCTCGGCCACCAGGCGGGTGAGCACCGACAGCACCTGCGCCTGCACGACCACGTCCAGCGCCGTCGTCGGCTCGTCCGCGATCACCAGCCGCGGCCCGCACGCCAGCGCCATCGCGATCATGACCCGCTGCCGCTGCCCGCCGGAGAGCTCGTGCGGATACGCCCGCGCCTTCTGCGCCGACAGCTCCACCTGCTCCAGCAGCTCACGGACACTCCCAGGCGTGCCGTGCAGGCGCATCGGCTCAGCGATCTGGTCACCGACACGCCGCACCGGGTTGAGCGAATGCATCGCGCCCTGGAACACGATCGACGCCGACGCCCACCGCACCGCCCGCAACCGGCCCCACGACATCGTCCGGACGTCGTCGCCGTCCAGCAGGATCTCGCCCTCGACGCGGGCGGTCCTGGGCAGCAGCCGCAGCACCGACATCGCCACCGTCGACTTGCCCGACCCCGACTCACCCGCCAGACCCAGCGTCTGACCCGGTGCCAGCGTCAGGTTCACGTCGCCGACAACGCGCTTGTGTCCGTAATGGACACTGAGGTTCCTCAGCTCCAGCACCCTGTCACCTCTTCGGCGTCACAACGGCTTCGAGGGCGCGCCCGACGAGCGTGAACGCCAGCACCACCACCACGATCGCGACACCGGGCGGCAGCAGGAACCACCACGCCCGCTGCGGCACCGCCCCGTGCAGCTGCGCCTGGTGCAGCATCGCGCCCCACGAGATCCGCGTCGGATCACCCAGCCCCAGAAACGCGAGCGTCGACTCGGCCACGATCGCCGTCGCCACCGCCAGCGTCGCGTTCACCAGCACCAGCGGCACCACCGACGGCAACACGTGCCGCCCGATCACGTGCACGTGCCCGCCACCGAGGGCACGAGCGCGTTCCACGAACGGCCGCGCCTCGATCGTCAGCGTCTGCGCCCGCACCATCCGCGCCGTCGACGGCCAGCTCGTCAGCCCGATCGCCAGCACGATCGTCCCCAGCCCGCGCGGCAGCACCGTCGACAGCGCGATCGCCAGCACCAGCGCCGGAAGCACCAGGAAGAAGTCCGTGATCCGCAGCAACGCGCCCGCGACGAGGCCGCCGAAGTGACCGCTCACGACACCCACGAGCGTGCCGATGCCGACCGCGAGCACCGCCGCCGTCAGCCCCACGAACAACGACGTCCCCGCACCCTGCGCCACCAGCACCGCCACCGACCGGCCGGTGTGGTCGGTGCCCAGCCAGAACTCCGCGCCCGGCGACTGCCACGGCGCCGCCGTCACCCGCGTCACGTCCAGCTCGTCCGCGGAGATCAGCAGCGGCGCGACCACCGCGACCAGCGCCGCGACCGCGAGGATCGCGGCACCGGCCACACCGGCCCTGTTGAACCTGCTCATACGACCTTCACCCGTGGATCCAGCACCCCGTACAGCAGCTCAGCCAGCAGGTTCATCACCACGACCGCGCCCGCCGTGACCACCAGCAGCCCCTGCAGCAGGAAGTAGTCGGGCCCGGTCAGCGCGTCGTAGAACAACAACCCCAGGCCCGGCCACGAGAACACCGTCTCCGTCGTGATCGCCCCGGCCACCACCAGCCCGAACCGCAGGAACACCAGCGTGATCGCGGGCAGCACCGCGTTCGGCACCGCGTGCCGGCGGCGCACCAGGTCGTCGCGCAGCCCCTTCGCCCGCGCCGTCGTGAGGTAGGGAGCGTGCATCTCCTCCAGCAACGACGACCGCATCACGAGCATGTACTCCGCGCACACCACCGCGACCAGCGTGAGCGAGGGCAGCACCAGGTGATGCCCCACATCCAGCGCCTGCGAGACGAAGTCCGGTGCCGTGTCGGTGTCGCGCATGCCCCGCGACGGGAACAGCTCACCCGTCGCCATCATCAGCAGCATGCCGAGCCAGAACGTCGGCACCGCCCACAACGTCAGCGACACCCCCGTCGTGGCCTTGTCGAACGCCGAGTCGCGCCGCCACGCCGCCCGCACCCCCAGCCACAGCCCGAGACCGACCGCGATCACCGTCGACGTGCCGACCAGCAGCAGCGTCGGCCCCAGGCGTTCGAGAATCACGTCGGCCACCGGGCGGCGGAACGTGAACGACGTCCCCAGGTCACCGCGCAGCAGTGAGGTGAAGTAGCTGAAGAACTGCTCGTGCAGCGGACGGTCCAGGCCGAACTGCGCCCGCAGTTCGGCCTGCATCGCCGCTGTCGTCGGCCGCCCGCGCGTCATCGAGACCACGGGGTCGCCGGGCACCACCCGGAACAGGAAGAAGCCCAGCACCGCCACCATCACCAGGCTGAGCGCGGCACCACCGAGCCGGCCCCAGAGACGAACCCCGCGTCGCACCTACTCGCGCTCCCCGGCCGTGGCCTTCCGCCTGCGCGTGTACACCACGATCGCCAGCAGCAGCGAGGACACCGCCGCGGCGACCACCGCGAAACCGACCCACGTCGAGCCGGACGTCGCGGCCCGCGCCGCCGGTTCGGCGCCGTAGTAACCCCACATGCCGTTCTGCGCCATGATCACGCCGCCCTGCGCGGGCTGCGTGGTGAACCGGGCGAAGTGATCCGAGCGGTAGGCCTCCAGCGCGTTCTCGTACGCGAGCACCACCGCGGGTACCTGGTCGTAGAACCGGGCCTGCATCTGCTTCACGAGCTCCACCCGCTTGCCCTCGTCGAACTCCGAGAGCTGACGCGCGTAGAGCTCGTCGTAGGTCTGGTCGCAGAAGTAGGCGTCGGTGGTGCCGCCCTTGCCGTCCGCGCCCGGCCGCTGCGCGCACGTGTGCAGCCCGAGGATGAAGTCCGGGTCCACGTTCGTCGCCCAGCCGGAGAACGCCAGGTCGTAGGTCGCCACCGTGGTCGCCTCGTTGAGCTGGTTGTCCGACACCAGCCGCACGTCCAGCGCGATGCCGACGTCGCCCAGCTGCCGCTTGAGGTACTCGCTGGCCTGCTCGTCGTAGGCCCGGCCGG
Source organism: Lentzea flava (assembly GCF_014648475.1). GTDB lineage: Bacteria > Actinomycetota > Actinomycetes > Mycobacteriales > Pseudonocardiaceae > Lentzea > Lentzea flava. The sequence goes on from NZ_BMRE01000001.1 coordinate 171,273, forward strand.
CGCGGCCGGTCAGCCGCAGCGAGAACCGCGTGCCGTCGGCCTTGCGCGGATAGCCCGCGGCGTCCAGCGCGGCGTTCGCGGCCGCGGGGTCGAACTTGCGCAGCTCGGACTCACCCGGCTGCCAGTGCCACTTGCCGAACACCGGCGGCACCAGCCCGGCACCCTTCTCCGCGTACCCGAGGCTGACCCGCTGCACCAGCGCGTCCAGGTCGATGGCCTGCGCGATCGCCCGCCGCACCCGCACGTCCTTGAGCGCCGGGTTGCCGTCACCGATCGGCTCGCCGGCGCGGGTCTGCGCACCGGGGTTGATCAGCAGCTCGACGAACCGGCGGCCCTGCGCCTTGTTGCGGGTGACGCCTGGCTTGTCCTTGAGCGAGTCGAACTGCGCCGGTGCCATCCGGTTGACCAGGTCGACCTCGCCCTTGGCTAGCGCCTGCACCGCGGCGTCGGAGTTCTGGAAGTACACGAAGTGCAGCTCGTCGTACTTCGGCGCGCCGCGCCAGTAGCTCTTGTTGGCCTTGAGCTTGATGAACTGCCCGGCCACGTGCTCGGTGAGCACGAACGGGCCGGAGCCCACGACCGGCATCTGGTCGTTGGCGTAGTCCTTGATGTTCGTGACCTTCTCCCACACGTGCTTGGGCACGATCGGGACGTCCAGCGCCAGCATCGTGACCTGCGGCGCCTTGGTCCTGATCACCACGGTCCTGTCGTCCGGCGCGGTGACGGAGGAGAAGTTGGTGACGAAGCTGCCGTTCGCGGTCCTGGCGACCTCGTTGGTCAGCATCAGGTTGTAGGTGAACGCGACGTCCTGCGCCGTGATCGGCTGCCCGTCGGACCACTTCTTGCCCTCGGGAACGGTGAACGTCCACGTGAGCTTGTCGGCCGAGGGCTCCCACCTGTTCGCGATGCCCTCGGTGACCCGCTGGTCGTCCGCGGCGTAGGCGGTCAGGTAGTCGTACATCAACCGGCCGACCTCGGTGCTCGACTGGAACACCGCGAGGAACGGGTTCATCGAGTCGATCTGCTGCACGATCGCGACCTTGAGGATCACCCGCCCCTCAGCCGCGGCAGGCGGTGTTGCCAGCCCCAGTGTCGTTGCCACAGCGAGCAACGCGCACAACTTCACCCGCACGAAATACCCCTCTTCCCCAGCAGCCCACCGCTACGTTACTCAGCTGTGCGGATCATGATCTCGGCGGACATGGAAGGCGCCACCGGAGTCACCTGGACCGGGGACGTCATCCCCGGCACCGAGCAGTGGCAACGGTTCCGGCGGCTGTTCACGGGGGACGTCAACGCCTGCGTGACGGGTCTGGTCGCGGGCGGCGCGACCGAGGTGATCGTCAACGAGGCGCACTCCTCGCAGCGCAACCTGCTGCTCGAGGACCTGCACACCTCGGCCCGCATGCTCACCGGCCGCCACAAGCCGCTGTCGATGATGCAGGGCATCGACTCCGATGTGGACGGTGTCGTCTTCCTCGGCTACCACACCGGCGCTGGTTCTCCCGGCGTCCTCGCGCACACCTACCTGGAGAACTCCATCACCGGCGTGTGGCTCGACGGCGTGCACGCCTCCGAGGGACGCCTCAACGCCGCCCTGGCGGCCGAGTACGGGGTTCCCGTGCTGCTCGTGACCGGTGACGACCTGACGTGCGCCGACGCCGCGACCTACGCGCCCGGCGCCGGGCTGGTGGCGGTGAAGGAATGCGTGTCGCGGTATGCGGCCGTGTGTCTTCCACCCGCCGTGGCTTTTTCACACATCACAGAAGCCGCCACCGCCGCGATGGCCTCCGCCGGGCGCGGCGAGGGCGTCGTGACGGCGCACCGCATCGAGGTCGAGTTCGACGCCACCCACCTCGCCGACGCCGCCGCCGTCGTGCCGACCGTCGAGCTCATCGGCCCGCGCCGGGTCGGGTTCGACGCCGTGTCGATGACCGAGGCGATGAAGGCGTTCAAGGTCGTCACCCACGTCGCGGCCGGTGCGATCGAGGGCATCTACGGCTGAGCAGGCCCCAGCGACCTCCCGGGGCGTGGGAATTCCACCTGACGCGTACGGCTACGGTGGCTTCATGACGCTGGACGTGGCGCAGCTGTGCGCGCAGCTCATCCGCTTCGACACGACCAACCGCGGCGGCGGCGACTCCGCGGGCGAACGCGAGGCCGCCGAGCACGTCGCCACGATCCTGCAGGACAACGGCGTACCGCCCACGCTGCTCGAACCCGCGCCACGCCGCACCAACGTCCTCGCGCGCATCCACGGCACCGACCCGTCGCTGCCCGCCGTCCTGGTCCAGTCCCACCTCGACGTCGTGCCCGCCGACCCGGCCGAGTGGAGCTTCGACCCGTTCGCCGGCGAGATCCGCGACGGCTTCGTCCACGGCCGCGGCGCCGTCGACATGAAGGACATGGCCGCCATGACGCTCGCGGTGATCAACCGCTGGCACGTCGAAGGCCGCCGGCCCCGTCGCGACGTCGTGCTGGCGTTCGTCGCCGACGAGGAGGACCAGGGCGTGTACGGCGCGCATTGGCTCGTCGACCACCACGCCGCCCACTTCGCCGGGGTCCAGGCCGCGATCAGCGAGTCCGGCGGGTTCTCCTACGACGTCGACGGCGTGCGCCTCTACCCGATCGGCACCGCCGAACGCGGCACGTCGCACATGAAGCTCACCGCCGTCGGCCGCGCCGGGCACGGCTCCCGCAGGAACGACCAGAACGCCGTCACCGCGCTCGTCACGTCACTGGCGCGCATCGCCGCCCACCAGCACCCGGTCCGCCTGACGCCGACGGTCGAGGCGTTCCTCGTCGGCGCGGGCAAAGCCCTGGGCGTCGAGGTCGACCTGGACGACGTCGACGGCACGATCGCCCGTCTCGGGCCCGCCGCGAAACTGGTGGAGAACACGGTGCGGTGCTCCACGACGCCGACGATGCTGCAGGCCGGGTACAAGGTGAACGTCATCCCCGGCACCGCCACCGCCCAGCTCGACGTGCGGACGCTGCCCGGCACCGTCGACGAGCTCGAAGCGACCATCGACTCGTTGCTGTGCGAGGGCGTGACGCGGGAGTTCCTCGAGCACCAGCCGCCCGTCGAGGCACCGGTCGACACGGAGTGGTTCGCGTCTATGGCCGATGCGCTGCGCGACGAGGACCCCGCCGCGGTCGTCGTGCCCTACTGCCTCGGTGGCGGCACGGATGCCAAGGCGTTCAGCCAGCTCGGCATCGCCTGCTACGGGTTCTCGCCGCTGCTGCTGCCCGCCGGGTACGACTACCGGTCGATGGCCCACGGCGTCGACGAACGCGTCCCCGTCGCGGGCCTGGAGTTCGGTGTGCGCGTCCTAGACCGCTTCCTGTCGGGCTGACCGCCGCTCGGCCAGCTCCTGCACCGGCGTCGGCAGCGTGGTCTCGAAGTCGATCAGCTTCGCCCACGTGGGCGTGATGACGATCCGGACCATGCCGTCGGCGTAGAGGGAACGGACCTCGCGCTCCCACTCCACGCGCTGCTCCGGCGACATCTGGTAGCTGCCGTTCATCTGCAGGAACTCCTCCGGGATGCCGTCGACCGGGTCCAGCTCGGCCGTGCCGCGGATCAGCAGGATCTTCGGCGGGTGCACCTCGGTGTCGATCGTCAGCGCCACCGCGGGGTTCGCTCGCAGCGAGTGCAGCTTCGGCGCGTTCTTCGACGTGCACAGCACGATCTGCGCGCCGTTCCAGGTGAACGCGATCGGGATCGAGCGCGGCGTGCCGTCCTTGGCCACGTACGCCAGCCGCGTCAGGTCGCGGGCCAGCAGCTCCTTGCTCAACGGCCGGTTCAGCACCTCGGTGATCTCGCTCTGCCGCATCACTGCCTCCTTCGTCGTGTGCCCCTGGGACGGAGCCGTCACGACGGTCTCGACAGCACGGCCCAAGATTTTTTCACCGGGGCGGCAAGGGCAGCGGAACCGCGGGCAGGCCGTCGAGGCTCGCGATGTTGTAGGGCTTCTTGCCGGTGTACTCGCGGAACTCCTCGTCGCTCTTGCGGCCGAAGTAGTCCGCGTGCAGCTCCCGCTCGCCGCGGTAGTCCATGAACGGCACCGCGAACCCGCACGTGTCGGAGATCAGCTCGGCCGTCACCACGATGATCGCCCGCAGCGCCGGCCCGTCCGCCTCACCGAACCCCGCCACCAGCTCCGCGAACCGCGGGTCGTCACGGAACACCGGCTCGCCACGACCGTGGATGCGCACGATGCTCGGTGGCCCCTCGAACGCACACCACATCAACGTGATGCGGCCGTTCTCCCGCAGATGCGCGATCGTCTCGGCGTGACTGCCACCGAAGTCCAGGTAGGCCACCGTGCGGTCGTCGAGGATCCGCAACGTCCCCTGACGGCCCTTGGGCGAGAGGTTCACGTGACCGTCACCGGCCAGCGGAGCGCTGGCCACGAAGAACACCTTCTGGTTCTCGATGAACTCCCACAGCCGCGGCTCGATGCGCTCGTATTCCTTACCCATGATCAGCAGTATCGACGGCCCTGCGGAACCTGTCAGCCGTCTTTCCCAGGTGCGCAACGAGCTCCGCCGGCCCGTCCACCTCGAACTCGCTGTCGAGCATCCCCAGGTACAGCGCCAGCATCTGCGGCGTGTCCGACCCCGCCGTCATCCGGCACGTCACCTCGTCCACCGCCTCCACCAGCGCGGCAGGAACCTTCGCCGCGACCTCGTGCGCCGGCGCGTGCACCGTGACCGTCGCCCGGAACCGCCACGCTGCCGTCGCCAGCCCTTTCGCCAGGTGGGCCTCCAGGTCCGGCAGCTCGCGCGGGGTGAACCTCGGCCCCGTCGGGATGCGCGGCGTGATGCGATCGGCCCGGAACGTGCGCCAGTCCCGCCTCGCGACGTCCCACGCCACCAGGTACCAGCGGCCCCGCGTGTGCACCAGCCGGTACGGCTCCACCTCGCGCCGGTCCTCCTCGCCGCCGAACTTCACGTAGTCGAACCGCAGCCGCTCCTTCGCCCGGCACGCGGTGACGATGGCGGTGGCGATCTCGGGGTCGAGCTGCGCGGCCGTGCCGACGGTGTAGTCCTGCACCGCGGCGAGCCGGTGCCGCAGCCGCGACGGCAGCACCTGCTCCAGCTTCTTCAGCGCCCGCTGCGCGGTCTCGGAATCCTGCGTGCTCAGACTCAGCGCGATCGCGACCGCCTCGTCGTCATCGAGCAGCAACGGCGGCAGACTGGCCCCCGCACCCAGCTTGTACCCGCCCGCCACCCCCGGTGTCGCGTGCACCGGATAACCCAGGTTCCGCAGCCGCTCCACGTCGTTGCGCACGGTCCTGGTCGTCACACCGAGCCGCTCGGCCAGCTCGGGGCCCGTCCAGTCACGCGGGGTCTGCAACAACGACAGCAGCTTCAGCAACCGCGCCGACGTCTCCAGCATGCCCGCCACTCTCCCCGCGAATGAGGAACGAACCTTTCCGCAATCGTTCCTAGTGTCGTCGTCATGGACACCTTTCGCGTCGAAATCGCCCAGAACGACCTCTCCGACCTGCAGCGACGCCTCACCTCGGCCCGCTGGCCCGCCCAGTCCGGCACCGGCGGCTGGACGCGGGGCGTGCCGGTCGCAGAACTCCGCGCGCTGGCCGAGTACTGGGCCGACGGCTTCGACTGGCGCGGCGTCGAGGACCGCCTCAACGCCTTCCCGCAGTTCGTGACCTCGATCGACGGCCAGCGAATCCACTTCGTGCACGTCCGCAGCCCGCGCCCGGACGCCCTGCCGCTGCTGCTGATCCACGGCTGGCCCTCGACGTTCGCCGAGTACCTGTCGGTGATCGCCTCGTTGTCACGCGACCACCACGTCGTCGTGCCGTCCATCCCCGGCTTCGGCTTCTCGGTCCCCGTGACAGGAGCGTGGGACGTCTCCCGCACCGCCGCCGCGTTCGTGTCGCTGATGCAGCAGCTGGGCTACTCCCGCTACGGCGTGCAGGCGGGTGACGTCGGTGCGGGCATCGCCGGGGCGATGAGCCGGCTGACTCCCGCGGTGGCCGCGCTGCACATCAACGGACCCAGCTCGCATCCGTTTGGCGGGCCGCTGGCCACCGAGAACCTCGCGGGGGTGGAATTGGAGCGGGCCGAGCGGTTCAACTCGCTCGTCGCCACCGGGTTGGGGTACCTGCAGCTGATGTCGACCAAGCCGTGGACCATCGGGGCGTCGTTGGTGGACTCGCCGGTGGGGCTGCTGGCGTGGATCTACGAGAAGTTCCAGGCCTGGTGCGAGGTCGTCGACCGGGACGCGCTGCTCACCGCGGTGTCGATTTACTGGTTCACCGGGACTGGGGCCACTTCGGCTGAGTTCATCTACGAGTCCATGAACGCGCCGGGGACTTGGGGAGCGGCGGCCGCGCCTACCGGGTTCGCCACCTTTGGTGCTGACACCGGGATTCGGTCGGTGCTCGATCCTGAGGAGCGGGTGGCGCATTGGACCGAGTACGACCGCGGTGGGCATTTTCCGGCTGTTGAGGTGCCGGAGCTTTATGTGGCGGACGTGCTCAAGTACTTCTCCGGGGTCTAGCGGGTCCCGGCGGGTTGCGCGGGCAGTGACGAGCCGGGTCATTTCATCGCCGCTTCGCGACGATTGCGATTGGGGCTTGACTTCGGGGCCCCTTGCGAGGCGCAGATCGGCCTTCAAAAGCCGGGCAGGGCAGCACCTCGCACCCGAAGTCAAGCCCCAATCGCGAGCGTGCGTGGTTGCGTTAGGCGGTCGGGTTGCGGAAATACCGCTTGAACGGCGTGGCAATGCCCTGCACGGCTCGCTTCGCATCGCGGGTCGGGGGGCGTGCCCCGGCTCCGCCATCGGCCGTGCCGGGCAGCAGGATCTGCTCGCCGTCGGGGTTACCTAGTGCCTCGGGCGCATGTCCGCATGCATCTCACCGCACCGCGACCGCCGACGTCCCAGCACCGGTCGTCACCGCGCCCGCTGCCTTCTCGCCCCCGCAGCCTCCGTGGTGCCGCAGCCATCCTTGGCCCTCTGCCGGTACACCGCGATGCCATCCGCCGCCGCGCTCACACCCGGCTCGCCGTCTGCCGCGCCACCTCCGTCACCCCTGCCGGTCGGCCGCCTCCCGTGCCGCCTCCTCCACCCGCGCCCGGTACGCCGCCCAGTCCTGGTCGGGCAGGTTCGACACCCCGTCGCGCAGCCCCGCCGCGCCGTCCAGGCTTTCGCGCAGGATGTCCGCGTGGCCGGCGTGGCGGTTGGTCTCGGCGATCATGTGGACCAGCAGCAGGTGCAAGGTGACGTACTTGCGGTCCTCGGACCACCACGGGACCACGCCGGGCGCGTCCAGCGGCAGTTCGGAGATCGTGGTGTCGGCGAACTCCGTGGCGCGGCGGTACAGCGACACGATGTCCTCGCGGGACTCGTCGGCCGTGGCGAACATGTCCGCGTTCGGGTCGGCGCCGGTCTCGATTTGCTCGACCCAGGGCAGTTTCTCGGGAAACTCGCGGCCCATGCAGGCGCCGAAGTACTCCTGCTCGGTGGTGGCCAGGTGTTTGACCAGGTTCAGCAGGTTCGTGGCCGTCGGGGTGAGCGGGCGCCGCACGTCGTATTCCGAGAGGCCGTCGAGCTTCCACAGGATGGTTTCGCGGGCCGCGCGGAGGTAGCGGTGCAGGTCTGCTTTCGGGTCTGAGGCCATGCCGGTCAGCCTTGCAGAGCGCGAGCCGAGGCGAGTGCGATTTCTTCCAGGCGGGCGTGGTGCTCGGGCCACCACGACTCCGGCACGCCGGGCATGTTCGTGTTGCCGTCCTGCATGCCCACGGCGCCGTCGATCAGTTCGCGCACCACGTCCGCGTGGCCGGCGTGGCGGTGCAGTTCGATCGACACCTGCACCAGGATGTGCCGCAGCGTGACGGCACGGCGGCCCTCGGACCACCACGTGACCTCGCCCGGCGCGTCCAGCGGTAACTCGGTGATGGTCGCGTCGGCGAACGAGCGCACCTGCGCGTAGAACTCCAGCACGGACTCGCGTGACTCCTCCAGCGTCGCGTACATGTCCGACGCCGGAGCGGCATCCGCCGTGGACCACAGCGGAGGGTTGGGGAACGGGCGGCCGAACACGCGGCCGAAGTAGTTCAGCTCCACCCCGGCCGCGTGTTTGACCAACCCCAGCAGGTTCGTGCCCGTCGGGGTCAGCGGGCGGCGCACGTCGTACTCCGGCAACCCCTCGAGCTTCCACAGCAACGCCGAGCGAGCCGCGGTCAGATACCCGTGCAAGAGCTGTTTCTCGTCCACGACAAGCAGCGTCTCAGACACCACCGACAGTTTTGAGCACCAGCAGGTCCAGGTGGTCGACCACCGGGCCGGACTCCACCGCGGCCGCCTCCAGCAACCGCGAACGGCCCGCCTCGAACTCCGCGGCCGACAGCGAGCGCAGCAGCGTGTCCGCCTCCCACCGCACGGATGACGCCTTCTCCGCCAACGACGACGCCGTCACCTGAGGGATCGCCTCCAGGCGGTCGACCGCGAACCCCAGGCCGGCGGCCACCTCGGCCACCGTCGGGAACGACGACAACGCCCGCGTCGCCTCAGGGAAGAAGCGGAACAAGCCGATGCCGGAGTGCCGCTCCCGGAACAACGACCGCAACACCACCACTCCGCCCGGACGCAGCACCCGGCGCAGCTCCTCCCCGGCGGCGGCGAGATCCGGCACGTGGTGCACGACCGTCGACATCCACACCACATCGACCGACGCGTCCGGCAGCGGGATCGCGGCGGCGTGTCCGGCGAGCATCGGCAGCCCGGACGCCGATCTCATGTCCTGCGAGGGCTCCACCGCCACCACGGCCACGTCCGGGAACCACTCCGCGAACGCCCGCACGAACAACCCCGTCCCCGCACCCAGGTCCAGCACGGTCGCACCAGGCCGGAAGTAGGGCGCCACCGCGTCCCGCCACGACGACAACCCCACCGGTGAAATCTCACGGGCCACCCGGTACGAGGCGGCCTCCACAGCGTCGTAGCGCGTCATCTCGCCAGGTAACCCCATACGGATGGCGGGATGACAGTGAGCCTTGACACGGACTTCACTTACCCCAGCCATGTCCCTGCCGTGGTCCGAAAGGGTTGCCCTGCATGCGAAAGAACCAACTCAGACCCCTGATCGGGGTCGTCGTCGCCGCGAGCGTCGTGTTCACGATGGGAGGCGTGCCGACCGGCGCCGCTCCCTCTGCTCAGGAGACGACCACGAACTACCAGGTCAGCGGAGTTCGCAGCGCTGAACAGCGCAGCAAGCTCGCGAAGTCCGGTGCCGCGATCGACTCGGTCGAAGAACACGGCATCGTCGTGATCACCGCGACCGAGCGCGAGGTGCGCAACCTCAAGGCCCAGGGCTTCGAGGTCACCGAGCTGCCCAAGCGGATGGAGGCGAACTCCGAGATCGGGCCGTTCGACTTCCCCGCCGCGGACTCGAACTACCACAACTACGCCGAGATGACCGCCGAGATCAACCAGGTCGTCTCGCAGTACCCGAACCTGATCAGCAAGCAGGTCATCGGCAAGTCCTACGAGAACCGCGACATCATCGCGCTCAAGATCAGCGACAACGTCGGCGTCGACGAGAACGAGCCGGAGGTGCTGTTCACGCACCACCAGCACGCCCGCGAGCACCTCACCGTCGAGATGGCGCTGTACCTGATCAACCAGTTCACGTCGCAGTACGCGACCGACGCGCGGATCAAGGGCCTCGTCGACACCCGCGAGATCTGGATCATCCCCGACGTCAACCCCGACGGCGGCGAGTACGACATCGCGACCGGCACCTACCGGTCGTGGCGCAAGAACCGGCAGCCCAACGCCGGTTCCAGCAACGTCGGCACCGACCTCAACCGCAACTGGGCCTACAAGTGGGGCTGCTGCGGCGGTTCGTCGGGCAGCACCGGCAGTGACACCTACCGCGGTCCGAGCGCGGAGTCCGCGCCCGAGGTGAAGGTCGTGGCCGACTTCGTGCGCGGCCGCAACGTCGGCGGCAAGCAGCAGATCACCGCGTCCATCGACTTCCACACCTACAGCGAGCTCATCCTGTGGCCGTGGGGCTGGACCTACGACGACGTCGCGCCGGGCCTGACCCAGGACCAGCACGACACGTTCGCCAAGATCGGCCGGGACATGGCCGCGACCAACAACTACACGCCCGAGCAGTCCAGCGACCTGTACATCACCGACGGGTCGATCCCTGACTGGCTGTGGGGCACGCAGGGCATCTTCGCCTACACCTTCGAGATGTACCCCGGTTCCTCCGGTGGCGGCGGCTTCTACCCGCCCGACGAGGTCATCCCGGCGCAGACCTCCCGCAACAAGGAGGCCGTGCTGCAGCTGCTCGACCGCGCCGACTGCCCGTACGAGGCCATCGGCAAGGAAGCGCAGTACTGCGGCACGACCCCGCCGCCGGTCGGCAAGTACTTCGAGAACACCACGGACTTCCAGATCGCGGACAACAGCACCGTCAACTCCCCGATCGCGGTGTCCGAGGTGACGGGCAACGCCCCGTCGACCCTCAAGGTCGGCGTGGACATCAAGCACACCTACCAGGGCGACCTGAAGGTGGAGCTGATCGCCCCGGACGGCACCGCCTACGTGCTGCACAACCGCACCGGCGGCAGCGCGGACAACATCAACACCACCTACACCGTCAACGCCTCCAGCGAGGTCGCCAACGGCACCTGGCAGCTGCGGGTGAACGACAACGCCGCGCAGGACACCGGGTTCCTCGACAAGTGGAGCCTGCAGTTCTGAACGTCGTGAGCTGAGCCGTCAGGGCGCCGGGATCCCGGCGCCCTGACGCTCGTCGTAGTCCTTCACGCGCATCGAGTCGTGCAGCCGCACGCCCTTCGAGTTGAGCTTCGCCAGCGGCCGCACCACCCACGACGGCAACGACGTCACCAGCTGCGCGCCCCGCGTCAGCGCCCACACACCGGCCCGCGTCGACGGGATCAGCGTCTTCGCCACCCCCAGCGCGAACTTCCTGCTCGCGTGGACGATGTCGCGCATCTCGTTCTCGTAGCGCGCGAAGGCCGCCGCGTAGTCGTCGGTGTGCGCCAGCTCGCCGGCCAGCACGTAGGCGCCCAGCACCGCGAGGCTCGTGCTGCCGCCGATCGCCGGGCCCGGGCAGTAGGCCGCGTCGCCGACCAGGGCGACCCGCCCGCGCGACCAGCTGTCGTCGCGCAGCTGCGTGATCGAGTCGAAGTAGAACACCCGATCGCTGTCGAGGTACTCGAGCCAGCCGTCGACCTCGGGGTTCAGGTTCTCGAACGCCGCGCGCAGCAGCTGCTTCTGCCGCGCGACGTCGCGGTGGTGGTAGTCGAGCTCTTCGGCGGTGCGGAACAGGAACACCGCACGCGCGTCGTCGATGTGCCTCGCCCCGTACACCGCCGCACTGCGACCAGGCCCGATGTGCCCGCTCATGGCGCCGGGGACACCCAGCTCCCGCGGCACTGACAACACCGCCAGGTACGCCCCGGTGAACGTCTTCGCGACCTCGCCGAACACCAGCCGCCGCACGGTGGAGTGCAACCCGTCGGCGCCGATGACGAGGTCGAACCGGCGCGGCGCCCGCGTCTCGAACGTGACCTCGCCGTCCGGCCCGATGGACGTGATCGAGTCGCCGAACAGGTACTCGACGTCCGCGCGTCCAGCGTCGTAGTAGATCTCGCTCAGGTCGTCGCGCATCACCTCGACGTGCCGGTCGGACGCGGCCGCGAACAGCTTCGTCACGTCGGCGCTGATCGGCGTGCGCGTTCCCTCGCGCACGAACGTGATCCGCTCGGTCCCGGTCGCCAGCGACTCGATGCGCTCGAGCACGCCCATGCGTTCGGAGATGTCCATGGCGGGCTTGAACAGGTCGACCGCGTGCCCGCCGGTCTTGCGCAGCACCGGCGACCGCTCGACCACCGTCACCTCGTGCCCGTACCGGGTGAGCCAGTACGCCAGCACGGGCCCGGCGATGCTCGCACCGGAAACGAGAATGCGCACGTCAGTCCCCCCTTACTTAACGGTCGGTAAGTGCTTGCCCGCGAGCCTAGCACCACACTTACCAACCGTTAAGTAAGATTCGCTCGTGGCCAAGCCCTCCGACACCAAGCAGCGCATCCTGCAGACCGCGCGGGAGCTGTTCGCGAGCAAGGGCGTGCAGCAGACCAGCCTGCAGGAGATCGCCGACCGCCTCGGCATCACCAAACCCGCGCTCTACTACCACTTCTCCTCACGGGAGGAGCTGGTCCGCAGCATCATCACCCCGCTGCTCGACGACGGCGAGGAGTTCATCGCGCGGATGGAGGCCCGCGAGGACGTGCAGCCCCGCGAACTGCTCGAGGGCTTCTTCGACTTCCACCACCGCCACCGCGCCGGCATCCTGCTGCTGCTCACCGAGATGACCACCCTCGCCGAGCTCGGCCTGGTCGACATGGTTCTGTCGTGGCGCTCCCGCCTGACCCAGCTCATCTTCGGCCCGACCCCGACGCTGCAGCAGGAAGCGCGCGGGGTGCTGGCGCTCGGCGGGATGCAGGACTGCACCATGCAGTTCCCCGACGCCCCGGTGGACGAGCTGCGCGCCGCGACCGTCCAGGCCGCGTGGGACGCCCTGGGCCTGGACTGAGATCAGGCTCCGGCATCAGGCTCCGGCACCGCCGTCGACCGGCACGATCGCGCCGGTGACCATCGAGGCCCGGTCGCTGAGCAGCCACGCCGCCACCTCGGCCACCTCCCGCGGCTCGGCCATGCGTCCGAGCGGAATCGCCGTGGTCACCTGATCGAGGATGCCGGGGGTCGCCGCCTCCCACGCATCGATCATCGCCGTCGCGGTGCCGCCGGGCGTGATGCCGTTGACCCGGATGCCGTCACGGGCCCAGCTCACCGCCGCGGTCTCGGTGATGCTGTTGAGCGCGCGTTTCATGGCGCCGTACGCGGGCAGCGCCGGGTTCGCGCGGCGGCTGCCGATGCTGGAGGTGTTCACGATCGCCCCGCCACCGGAGCGTCGCATGAGCGCGGCCTCGGCGGTCATGGCGACCCAGTGCGACCGGAAGTTCACCGCGAACTGCTCGTCGACGTCCTCGTCACTCGTGGTGTCGAGCGGGCCGGGACGCTGGATCGTCGCACCGTTGTTGAAGGCACCGTCGAGCCGTCCGTGCAGCTGCTCGACCCGATCGACCGCCGCGCGGATGCTCGCCCGATCGGCCAGATCCAGCCCGACGGCGTCGGCGACGCCTCCGCCGGCGCGGATCTCGGCGACCACGCGGTCGAGCGCGTCCGTGTCACGGGCGGCGAGCACGACGGCGGCGCCCTCGGAGGCGCACAGCCGGGCCGCCGCCGCCCCGATGCCGCGGCTGGCGCCGGTGATGAACACGACCTTGCCGCTCAGCAGGCCGGCAGGTGTGCTGCCGATGTTGTCGTTCGTCATGGACAACAGCGTCACGCCCGGCCCGGACCGCAGGCAGGCACAACCGGTACCAGGCTCCGCCGCCCCGCACCGGGCAGACTCGGCGTATGGACAAGCAGGAGCTCGCAGGGTTTCTCCGCAGCCGCCGCGAACGGCTCCAGCCGCAGGACGTCGGCCTGCCCACCGGACCACGACGCCGCACACCGGGCCTGCGCCGCGAGGAGGTCGCGGTGCTCGCGCACATCTCGACCGAGTACTACGTCCGCCTCGAACAGGGCCGGGCGCCGCGGCCGTCGGGCGAGGTCCTGGCCGGGCTCGCCACGGCGCTGCGGCTCACCGACGCCGAGTCGGACCACCTGCACGTCCTCGCCGGCACCGCACCGGCCACCACCAGGGCACTCCGGCGCGACGTCCGCCCCAGCATCCTCGCCCTGCTCGAACGGCTGCCGCAGACCGCCGCGTTCGTGATCTCCGCCGCGTTCGAGGTGCTCGCGTGGAACGATCTGGCCGCCGCGCTCATGGAGGACTTCGCCGCGCTCGCCCCGCACGACCGCAACCTCGCACGCCGGGCGTTCCTCGGCCCACCGGACACCCCGCTGTACGGGATCTCCGACGCGGCCGAGTTCCGCCACCACGTCGTCATGCAGCTGCGCTCCGCCCTCGCCCGCTACCCTGCCGACCCCGCGCTGACCGCCCTCGTCGACGAGCTCCGCGACACCAGCACCGACTTCGCCCGGCTGTGGGAACGGCACGACGTGCAGGCCGCACCGGTGCTCACCAAGACGTTCCACCACGCGGTCGTCGGCAAGATCACCGTCGACTGCGACTCGCTCCAGCTCACCGACCGCGATCAGCACCTCGTGCTCTACAGCGCACCGCAGGGATCCGCCGACGCCGACGCTCTGGCGCTTCTCGCGATAGCCAGGGGGAGCGCGATCACGCCCTCCGCGCGGCCATAGGATTCAGCCACACACCTCAGGGTTCACCGCCGCGGATCAGATGAGAACCGGCTCTCGAAACCGGTCTCACTTCCCGTGAACGCGAGGTAGGGTCCGGAAGCCGAGAATCACGCGGGGAGAGACATGCGCGCCGTCGAGATCAGACCTGGGGTCCGGATCCGCTGGGTCGAAGTGCCGGGCGACACGCCCGCTCGCGTCTACCTGCACGGCCTCGGCGCCTCGTCGGCGCCCTACTACGCCGAAGCCGTCGCCCACCCGCTGCTCGCCGGCCGCCGCAGCCTGATGATGGACATGCTCGGCTTCGGCATCAGCGACCGCCCCACCGGCTTCGCCTACTCCCTGGAGGGCCACGCCGACGCCCTCGCCGTCGCGCTCGCGAAGATCGGCCTGCGCCGCAGCGAGATCATCGGCCACAGCATGGGCGGCGCCGTCGCCATCGTGCTCGCCGCCCGCCACCCCGAGATGGTGCGCTCGCTCGTCCTCGTCGACCCCCACGTCGACCCCGCCACACCCGCGCTCGGCGCACCCGGCAGCCGGGGCATCGCCGCCTACGGCGAAGCCGACTTCCTCTCCCACGGCTTCGACCGCGTGCTGCGCGACGTCGGCCCGCACTGGGCGGCCACCATGCGCATGGCCGGCCGGGAAGCCCTCTACCGCAGCGCCGTCGACCTCGTCCGCGGCACGTCCCCGACGATGCGGAAACTGCTGATGGAACTGGAGATCCCGCGCGTCTTCCTGCACCCGGAGGACGCCCCGCCCCGCGGCGCCCGCGAACTGGCCGCGGCCGGTGTCCAGATCATCTCGGTGCCGAACACCGGCCACAACATCATGATCGACAACGTCGAGGGCTTCGCCCGCGCGGTCGCCCAGCAGCGCCTGTCGGTCTAGCCCGCGATCAGCAGTCGCGGTTGGTGTACGCGCTCCACCCGTCCTCACCCAGCGACACGACGCCGAGCGCACGCGTGCACCGGCCCGTCGTGTTCGTCGGCGAGGACCACACCTCGCGCTGGTCGAGCCGCCCGAACACCTTGCCGTGGTCCTTGCCGTCGCTGGTCGTCTCGACAGCGGTCGTGACGTGGAAGAGGTCGTGCTTCGCGGCCCAGTCCGCCCACACGAACACGTAACTCCAGTTCTTGCCACACCCCGCGAACTGCTTCACCGACGCGGCGGTCTGCCCGCCCATCTTCACGTACGCGGTCGGTCCGAGCTGGTAGGCCGACGCGCAGCCCGGCGGGGTCTCGGCGTGCGCGACGCCGGGTGCGAACAGTCCCGCCACCGCGGCGGCGACGATCAGCAGTGCCTTCTTCATGATCAGCACTCTGGCAGCGGCCGCTGACACCGCCCTGACACCGTCAGCGGCCCCAGTGTGACGGCCGGGTCAACGCCGCGGGAAGCTTCGTCCGAGCGTTCCCCCGCGCCGCGTTGACCTGCGGCTGCGTCAGGAACAGGCACGTGCTCAGGTCCGCGCTCGACAGCTCGGCGCCCCGCAGGTCGGCGCCGATCATGTCCGCCCGCGACAGGTCCGCGTTCGTGAGATCCGCACCGATCAGGTAGGCGCCGCGGAAGTCGGCGTTGCTCAGGTTCTTGTTCCGCATCCGCGCGCCGATCAGGTCCGCGCCCCGGTACGACTTCGCACTCGCCCGCAGCCGCTCGCTCGTGCGCAACAGCAACACGTTGACCTTCGCGCGCACCTCCGCCACGTCCAGCGCGAGGATGTCGTCCGGCCCGGCGACCGCGTGCCGCTCGACCTCGGCGAAGGCGTCGTCGAGATCCGCGTGCGGGTCGAGGCGGCGGGCCTCGGCGAGGTACCAGAGCAGCTCGTGCAGCTGCCGCACGACGGGGAACACCGCGAACATCTTCTGCCGCTCGCCGGTGCGCCAGTCGTTGCCGCGGAACACCGTCTGCGACACCCGCTGACCCGCACCGAAGCAGTCGTAGACCGTGCAGCCGGGATAGCCCTTCTGCCGCAGCTGGTCGTGGATGCCGCAGCGGTGGTCGGCCAGCAGGTTGCGGCACGGTGTCCCGGCGTCCTTGGTGGCCGCGAAGTCCGCCGACTTCGCGAACGGCAGCGCGACGCAGCACAACCCGAAGCAGTTGGCGCAGTCGCCCTTCAGCTCGTCCATCACGATCAGCCTACGACGTCGCTTCCGGCGCGGCTTTCACAGTCCAGGTGAACGTGGTCGTCGCGGTCAGCTTGGTCTTCGCGCTCTGGACCTTCACCGTGATCGGATATTCGTCGGGAGTGTCTCCGACGGTGCCGGTGATCACGCCTTTCGTCTCGTCGGCGATCTTGACGTCACCCACCGCGGCCAAGCCCTCGGCCGTGAACTTCAGGTCGTCCGCGCCTTCGGCGGTGATGGTGATCGGTTTGATCTCCTCGCCCGTGACGCTGTCGAGGGCAGCGATCTGCTGCACTGTCAACGAAGGCGCCTCGTCCTCCTCGTCCTCCTCGTCCGCGGCGGCACCCGCCGAGGCGTCGACCTTGAGCACTTCGAGGGTCTTGTTCGCGACCGCCGCGTAGGAACCTGCCAGGGCGGCGAATCGCGCGCTCGCCTTGTCCGCCGCCGAGGTGAGCCGGCGGGGTGTGAGGTCCGGGTCGGCGGCCTGGACCAGGAACGTCATGGTGATCATGTCGGCCCAGCGGCGGAAGATGATGTCGCGTTCCATCGTCTGCAACGGGTTGACCAGCCCGGCGAGCAGGAGGCCCGACACCGTGACGGCAGCGGATCCGATGATCTTCCCGAGATCCGGCGACGTGAAGATCGCCCACAGCAGCCCGAACGTTCCTCCTGCTGTCGTGAGGCCGAGGAAGAGCATGAAGAAGATGCGGTACCGGGCGGCTTTGCCGTCCCACTTGGGGATGAGCCCTGCCGCGTGCGTGAGCGACCGGTTGAACCGGTCCACCCGGTCCTTCTTCTCCTGCAGGTCCGGGGTGAGGGGCTCCTTCTTGTCCAGCTTGTCCTTGACATCGTCCGGGTAGGCGATCTGGGTGGTGAGTGATGCGGTCATCGCCGACCTCCTTGCCACGCCGTGTCACCACTGCGTCGCCGCGGGCACCGGAATCGTTACTCGGCGTGTCCCCACCACCTCAGCATCTTTCGTCACGGTGACGACATGCCGGCTGTCTTGATGTTTGTGCTCCGGCCTTGCGGGCTGGTGAGCGTTCCCGAGACGGTGGGCTTACCACTCTCCGGTGAGACGGATGTGAGGACGGTTTCCGGCGGTGCCTGATCCCGCGTGCTCGTCGCGACAGCTCGCGATGGTCGCGTGCTGCCGGGAGGAGGTCTCGCATGACCGTGTCCTTGCGCAGGCTGGCGCGAGCCGGCCGGGCCCGCCCAGCGCGTCGCCCCCGCCGCACGGCGGGGCATCGGAGAGCGCGGTGGCGCCGGACCTGCGTACCCGTGCTGTGCACGGTGGCGTGTGTCGTCTTCCAGCTTCTGGAGGGCGTAGCGGCGCTGCTCAGCGGGGAGGACGCCCTCACCGCGGTGGTGAGGGCGCTCCTCGTGGCAGGTGCCACGATCGCAGGAGCTGGCAGGCACAAGCGATCGTGATACCGGTGGTCCGGTCGTCCACAGGGGCGGCCGGACCTCTCCTCCAGGGAACACCACCGCCTCGCAGGAGCCAAGCCCCGGTCTCCCGCCGGGTACCGTGAGCCGTCACGAAACCCGTTTCGTGACAAGGAAAGGGGGCGTGATCCGGTGGTGGCGACCCCGTCCGGGAGCACCTGCGTGGTGTGCGGCGTGGCACTGCCCTCCGCGACGGCGACCGGCAGGCCGCGCAGAACGTGTTCGGACAAGTGCCGGTCACGAGCCCGCCGCGACCGGGAACGGCAGACCGCGCGCAGCACCGCCAGGCAAGCCGGACGCTGCGAGACCGCACTGGCCGGACACGCCTGCGACCGCCCAGCCGCCTTCGTGCTGGTCGTGGACGGCACCGAGATGAAGGTGTGCCGCACCTGCCGCGAACCGACCCTGGCACTGCTGGTCGGGCAAGGCGTGGGCGCGACCGCGATCGAGGTCCGCGCCGTCACCGCCGAGCGGATGGCACCGGCACCGGACAGCAGCCCGTCGCGCACCGTGAAGGTCCTGCTCATCGAGGACGACGACCGCGTGAGCAGCGCCCTCGTGCCCGCGATGCA
Source organism: Lentzea flava (assembly GCF_014648475.1). Lineage (GTDB taxonomy): Bacteria > Actinomycetota > Actinomycetes > Mycobacteriales > Pseudonocardiaceae > Lentzea > Lentzea flava. Next base: position 189,758 of record NZ_BMRE01000001.1, read on the forward strand.
GCGCCGCGGGTTCGACATCCGGTGTGCCGCCACGGGCAAGGACGGGCTGCGGGACGCGCGCCTGCACGACTTCGACGTCGTCCTGCTGGACCTCGGCCTGCCCGACATGGACGGGATCGAGGTCCTCCGACGTCTCAACCGCACCTGCGACACGCCCGTCATCGTCGTCACCGCACGCAGCGAGGAGAGCGCACGGATCCTCGGCCTGAGCAGCGGCGCCGCCGACTACCTCGTAAAGCCCTACGACTTCGGCGAACTGATCGTCAGGATCCGCAAGGCGGTCCGTGCCAAGACACCGCTGCCCGGTGTCTACGAGGACGCCGTCCTGCGAGTCGACCTGCTTCGGCGGGAGGTCCACGTCGGCGGGCACGCGGTCGCGCTGACCTCGCAGGAGTTCAAGGTGCTGACCCTCCTGATCCAGTCACCAGGCGTCCCCGTGGCCACGGAGACGATCCACGCTCACCTCACCCGGTCCGACACGGCGGCGGCGCGGCAGAGCCGGCTCGTGACCGTGTACATCGGGATGCTGCGCAACAAGATCAGCGTCAGTCCCCTCGGCCGGGACCTCATCGTCAACGTCCGGGGAATCGGCTACTCCTACCAGCCGCCCCGCACACCCGCGACCACGTCCCGGATCGGCTACAGCCACGCCGACCGGTTCCTCGCCACTCCGAACCCGCAGACCGGACCACACGACCACAGCGCCTGAGCGCCGTGTTCCTGGCGCTGCTCGCGCCCTGAGAGCCGACCCGCCGGGGTCCCGTCACCCGGACCTCCTTTCGTCACGGTGACGGCCTCCCAGTTTTCATCCGCGTGTTCAGAGCGCCTTCACCGCGACAGATTCGCGTATGCATACCTTGCCGACATAATGACACTTATCTCGGTAACCTCGTCTCACCGGTTCCTACTTCCAGAAACACTTACTGGTTTCTGGTTCCAGAAATAGTAACTGTGCTAGGCTGCACGGGTGACGGAAGTTCTCGAAACCGCAGGTCAGACGGCACGGACGCGGCCATGCCGCTTCTGCGGCGCGCCGGTGTCGGCCAGGAAGCCCACGGGCCGCCCGCCGCTCTACTGCTGGGCCGACGGCAAGGACTGCCAGGCACAGGCGAAGCTGCAACGCGCCGCCGCGAGGGCGACCGACATCGCCGGCGGTGAAGTGGTGTCGATCCGGCAGTCGGCCGCGGACCTGGCCGAGCAGCTCGACGAGGCCTGGGAACCGATCAACGGCCTGCTGGAGACGATGACCGCGGCCCGCGCCGACCTCGACGCCCTGCGAGAACACCTGATCGCCCGCGCGGAGACCGCCGAGGCGGACGCCCGTGAGGCCCTCGAGCAGCGCGACCAGGCACTGGAAGCCGCGCACGCCGCCGAGCTCGCCAGGGACGAGGCGCTGCGGCAGGCCGCTGACGCACGCGCCGCCGAGACCGCCGCGCTCAAGACGCGCGACGCCGCCGAACAGGCCCGCGTGGAGGCCTACAGCGCCCGCGACCGCATGCAGGCCCAGCGTGACGCCGCCGAACAACGTGCCGCCGAGGCCGCGGCGCGCGAGGCCGCCACCGCGCAGGCCGCCGACACCCGTGTGGCGCTGGCGCACGAGCAGGCCGCCCACGCCAGGGAGAACACGGCCCGCCTCGCTGCCGAGCTGGCGGCGGTGCAGCAGCAGCTCGACGAGGAACGCCGGAGGTTCGAGGCGGAACGAGAGGCGTTCAGCGGCCGGCTCGAGCAGGCACGCACCGCTCACCGCGACGAGCTCGACCGTCTGCAGCGCGGCCGGGCCGACGAGATGACCGCGCTGAAGGCCGCCTACGACAGCTCGCTGGCCACCGTCACCGCCGCGTTCGACCAGCGCACGCGACTTCAGCAGGACGCCTACGAGGCGTTGCGCGTCCAGGCCGGGCGGGACGCCGAAGAGGTGCGGCGGTTGCGCGACCTGGTCGAACAACTGCGGCAGCCGGAGGTCGCACCCGAACAGGAAGAGCGCCTTCAGTGAAACCGGACCATGGCGAGCTGACGGTGCCGGCGTCCGGTGCGGTGGAGTTGCCCTCGGCGTTGTTCAGCGAGCTCGCCGAGCTGGAACGGCTGCTGCGGGACTGGCTGCTGGGCTACACCTCGCGGGCGACTCGTCTGTCGTACGCCGACGCGCTGGGCATCAGCCGCGCCTGGGTCACCTCGCTCACCGCGGAACCCTCGCCACAGCCGTCCAAGACCAGTCCTCCGGTGCGCACCGGCAAGTTCCGGCACCTGGCGTGGTTCCGCTGGTGCGACCAGGCGCGCCTGCACCCGCTCGCGGTGACCTCGACGGACGTCAAGCAGTGGCAACAGGATCTCGCCAACGCCGGGGTGCCCAAGTCCACCCGCGCGCATCGGCTGGCCGTGGTGGGCAAGCTCTACGGCTACCTGTGGGAGCACGGGGCCGTGCCGGGTGATCCGACCAGCTTCGACCGGTCGGGCCTCGGGCTGAGCCGCAGTCACGACACGTCGGCCACGGTGGTGCTGACCGCGGGGCAGGTCGAGTTGTTGCTGTACACCGCGGCACGGGTGCGGCGCGGGGTGAGCGAGCTGATGGCGTTGCGGTCGGTGGCGCTGACCGGCCTGTTCACCCTCGGGTTGCGGGTGGGTGAGGTGACCGGACTGAACCGGGGTGACCTGCACCAGAACCGGGGGCGCAAGGCGCTGCGGGTGCTGGGCAAGGGCGGCAAGTTCCGCGTCGTGTACTTGTCCGAGCTCGCCGACAACGCGCTGACCGCCTACCTCCGGGAACGGGATCGCTGGTCGCGGGCCTCGGTGCTGTCGCTGCCGCACCAGGTGGCCCCGCACAGCACGCCGCTGATCGCGACGCGGGACGGCGGCCGGATGAACCCACGGGACATCTGGGCGCTGCTGCGGCGCATCGCCGCGGCGGGAGGGCCGGAGCTGGCCGAGGTCGCGGGAGCGCTGGGGCCGCACGTCGTGCGGCACTTCTACGTCACCAGCGCCGCGGAGGGTGGCGCCGACATGACCCACGTCCAGGCCGACGTCGGTCACGCCTCGGTCGAGACGACCCAGCGCGTCTACAACCAGGCCGCCCGCGACCCGTCCCGCTCGGCCGTCGACATCGTCGAGGCCACGCTGGTGCGGGCGCGCAACGACCGCACCAGCGTCACCGCGCTCGGCGAGGCCGCGGACGCACTGGCCCGCGCCGCCGAGGCCGGTGACCCCGTGGAGCTGCTGCACCAGCTCCAGGAGGTCGACCGGTTGTGCACCGGTTCCGCGGCACCGGACGCGGTCGTGGCGTGCCTGGGCGAGATCACCCGCGCCCAGACGCATCCGCGGGTCGTCTCGCACGCCCGCGCACTGCTGGAACGCCTGGTCAGTCGACCAGCAGGTCCTCGATGGTGATCGGGATGTGCCGGACCCGGATGCCGGTGGCGTTGTAGATCGCGTTGGCGACCGCGGCGGCCATCCCCACGATGCCGATCTCGCCGACTCCCCTGGCGCCGACGGCGTTGTGCAGGGTGTCCGGGTACCTCAGGAACTCGACGTCGATCTCCGGGATGTCCGCGTTGACCGGGAGCAGGTAGCCCGCGAGGTCACCGTTGGCCGGGCGGCCGTTCGCCTCGAACTCCAGGTTCTCGTGCAGGGCCGCCGAGACACCCCAGATCATGCCGCCGGAGATCTGCCCGCGTGCTGCCTTCTCGTTGATGATCCGGCCCGCGTCGAACACGCCGAGCATCCGCGACACCCGCGCCTCTCGGGTCCACCGGTGCACCCTGACCTCGCAGAACTGGGCGCCGAACGAGCTGAACGAGTGCTTGGTGAGCTCCTCGCCGGGCGCCGAGGTGCCGGTCGCGGAGAGCGACTCGCGGTTCAACGCGCGCAAGAGCTCACCGAACGGCATGGAACGTCCATCACCGACCACGCATCCCTCGGCGTACGACACGTCGACGCCGTCGAACGGTGCGCCCGGTGCCGACGCGAGGGCGAGCAGGTCGTCGATCACCTGGGCGGCCGCGATCATGATGGCGGTGCCCGCGCTCGCGGTGGCCGTCGAACCCGCCGACATGCCTCCTGCCGGGTAGGCGGAGTCGCCCAGCCGGGGCGTGATGCGGTCGGGCGTGATGTCCAGGGACTCGCCGCCGATCATCGACAGCACGGTCAGCAGGCCGGTTCCCGGGTCGGAACCGCTGGTCGAGACCACGGCGGTGCCGTCGGCGCGCAGGACGATCTCGACGGTGGCCGGGAAGCGCAGCGCGGGGAACAACGCGCTCGCGGTGCCCATCCCGACGAGCCAGTCGCCGTCGACGCGGCCGTGCGGCGTGCGTTGTGCCCAGCCAAACCGGGCCGCTCCGACGCGGAAGCACTCGTCGAGGTGCTTGCTCGACCACTGCAGGTTCTTGCCGATCGGCGCGGTGGAGTTGTTGCGCAGCCGCAGCTCGATCGGGTCCATGTTCAACGCCACGGCCAGCTCGTCCATCGCGCTCTCCAGCGCGAACGAGCCAGGAGCCTCGCCGGGCGCCCGCATGAACGTGGTCGGCGGGATGTTCAGCGGCACGATCTTCTGGCTCAGCGCCAGGTTCTGCGTCGCGTAGTACTCCCGCGCCGTGCCGTGTGCGGGGTGTTTCCCGGCAGCCGGTAGAAGTCCGCCAGCGCGACGACGCGTTCTCCGTCCTCGCTGCGCAGCGTGATCTCGGCGTCGAGCGCCACCAGGGCGACCGCGACGTCGCTCGCGTGGGTCGCCACGCAGTGGTCGCTGGTGCCGAGGAGGGCGTGCATGCGGTTGGCGCCGGTGAGCGCGGGGCAGCCGCTGCCGGGTTCGCGTTTGTTGCACGGCGTGGCGACGTCGCGAAAGTAGGTGCAGCGGGTGCGTTGCAGCAAGTTGCCACCGATGCTGGCCATGTTGCGCAGCTGCTGCGACGCGCTCAGCAGCAGGGCGCGGGAGATCGCCGGGTACACGCCGGGGTGCGCGGCGATGTCGGCCATCCGTTCCAGTGCGCCGATGCGCAGCCCGTCGGAGGTGTCGATGCCGCGCAGCGGAAGCTCGTTGATGTCCAGGACGTGCTGGGGCGTCAGGACGTTGAGCTTCATCAGGTCGACGAGGGTGGTGCCGCCCGCCAGGAACGTGCCGGGTGTCGCGAGCGCGGCGTCGAGGGTCGCGGGTGCGGTGAGCTCAAACGGTCGCATCGGCGCTCTCCGTCCTCGCCTGCTCGACGGCCGCGACGATGTTCGGGTACGCCGAACAGCGGCACAGGTTGCCGGACATGAACTCCCGGACGTCGCCGACGTTCTCGCGCACCGCCGCGACCGCCGACATGATCTGCCCCGACGTGCAGAACCCGCACTGCAGCGCGTCCTGCTCGACGAACGCCCGCTGCACCGGATGCAGTCCGTCCTCTGTGGACAGTCCCTCCACCGTGGTGACGGGACGCCGCACGGTCGCGGCCAGGGTGAGGCACGAGAGCACCGGACGGCCGTCGACGTGCACCGTGCAGGCGCCGCACTGTCCCCGGTCGCAGCCCTTCTTGGGGCCGGTGAGGCCCACGCGCTCGCGCAGCGCGTCCAGCAACGTCACGCCGGGATCGACGTTCAGCCGTTCGGTTTTACCGTTGATTTCGAGTGAGATGTCCACCGGATCTCTTTCGTCGCCGGTCGAACCGGATACTCATCCGCTTCCACGGCCCGACGGTAGCGGATTAGAATCCGCTTCGCACCCCTGGAGCTGCTCCAGCCCCGACGACCGGAGACACGATGACGGGATCGGTCAGCCCGCGGCGCGCGGACACGCGGCGCAACCACGAGCGCATCCTCGCCGTGGCCGCGGAGTCCCTGTCGTGCTCGGCGGAGCTGTCGTTCAACGCCATCGCCAAACAGGCCGAGGTCGGGGTCGGCACGGTGTACCGCCACTTCCCGACGCCGGAGTCACTCATCCTCGCGGTCTACCAGCGCGAGGTCGACCACCTCGTCAACGTCGTGCCACGCCTGCTCGCCGAGCACCCGCCGGACGAGGCCTTCCGGATCTGGACCACCGACTACCTGGCGCACTACATGATGAGCAAGCGCGGCCTGGCCAACGCACTGACCGTCGCCACCAGGTCACGCGGACAGCTGCCCGTGAGCGCGTACGAGGCGATGGTCGGCGCCGTCACCACCCTGCTCAAGGCGAACGCCGACGCCGGCAACATCCGCGACGACCTCGACCCGCAGACGGTGCTGCGGGGCCTCGCCGGGCTGCTCTACCTCAGTCCTGACGAGGACTGGCGCGGGCAGACCGCGGCCCTGACCGACCTGTTGTGGCGCGGCATGCGCAGGGACTAGCGGCAGCCGGCCGCGCGCAGAGTCGCGAGAACCAAGGTGCGGGTGACGGTGACGATCTCGCTGACGCCGACCTGTTCCCGGGGACCGTGCGCGAGCCGGACATCACCCGGCCCGTACTGCAACGTCGGGATGCCCGCCCCCGCGTACAGCCGCAGGTCGCTGCCGTAGGGAGCACCTCGCTCGGCAGGCCTCGGCCCGCCGGTGACGTCGGCGTGCGCGGCACCGACCAGCGCCGCGAGCGGATGCCCCGCGGGCAGCCTGCCGCTGGCGAACTGGCCGCCGGGCCACGTCACGGTGGCGGGGTGGGAACGCAGCCACGGGTCCGCGGCGCACGCTTCGGCCACACACGCCTCCAGATCGGCTCGTGCGAGAGCGGGGTCCTCGCCCAGCGCGACGCCCAGTCGTCCCTCGGCCACCAGCAGGTCCGGCACGCTGCTGGCCCAGTCACCGGCCTGCACCGTGCCGACGGACAACGGGTACGGCACCGGGTACTCGGCCATCAGCGGATCGGCGCCGACGTTGCGACGGGCCTCGAGCCGGGCCAGCGCGTGGTGGATGGGCAGGTAGGCGTCGATGGCGCTGACCCCCGCGTACCTGGTGCTGCCGTGAGTGGCCCGGCCGGGCACCTCGATCCGGAACGTGAGGGCGCCGGCGTTGGCGGTCATGAGCGCGCCGCCGGTCGGTTCGGTGATGATGCACGCGTCGCCGGTGTGGCCCCGCTGCACCGTGCCGAACGCCCCGAGGCCGCCGTCCTCCTCGCTGACCACGAAGTGCGCCCACACCTGACCCCGCAGCCGCACGTTCGCCGCCCGGATCGCGGCCAGCGCGGCGAGGATCGCCACCACACCGGCCTTCATGTCGCACGCGCCTCTGCCGTGCACCACGTCCCCGGCGACCCGCGGGCGGAACGGATCACCCTCCCACTGCGCGAGGTCGCCGGGAGGGACGACGTCGACGTGCCCCTGCAGGATCACCGTCGGCCCGTCGTTTCCTCCCCGGCTGCCCACCAGTCCCCAGGCCTCCGTGCGCGGAGCCTCGCCACCGGGGAAGTCGTCGTGCGCCCGCAGCTCGGGCAGGTTCATCGACCACAGGTCGACGTCGTGGCCCAACCGTTCCAGGTGCCCGGCCAGCACGTGCTGCAACTCCGACTCCGCCGCACTTCCCGTCACGCTGGGAACCTCGAGGAGCTCCAGCAACAGCCGGCCGATCGCCGCTTCGTCCACCGCGGCCAGCGCCGCCGCCTCGACATCGTTCATGGTCACGAACCGGGAGACTAGGGTCGGCTGACCTGCGCAAACAATCGCCATTTCCGCCGATTTGCAGCGGATTTCTTGCAAAGTACGCGGCCCTGTAGCGCTTTTTTGCACCGCACCGGATGCTCGCGGGCATGGACGTCATCGACGAAGCGATCATCCGGTGCGTGGTGCGCAACGCCCGTGCCACCTACGCCGAGATCGGCAAGGCCGCCGGGCTGTCCCCGTCCGCCGCCAAGAGGCGGCTCGACCGCCTGGTCTCCACCGGGGCGATCCGGGGCTTCACCGCCCTGGTCGACCCGCAGGCGCTGGCGTGGCACACCGAGGCGTTCGTCGAGGTCTACTGCGCGGGCAACCCCACACCGGCCGACCTGCGCCAGGCGCTGGACGACATCCCCGAGGTCATCGACGCCTGCACCGTCTCCGGTGCCGCCGACGCGATGCTCTACATGCTGGCCAGGGACATCCCGCACCTGGAGCAGGCCATCCAGCGCGTGCGCTCCACCGCTCCCGTTCAACGGACCGAGAGCGCGATCGTGCTGTCGCGGCTGCTGAACCGGCCGCGCCTGTGACCTCCCGCTAGCAGACCAGCGCGACGTGGTGGCACAGGTGCGCCGCAGCGCGCCGCACCGCCGCCCCGAGCCGCCGGACGAGGAGACCGGGCACCGCCAGCAGACCGCGCAGGCAGCCGGGCCTGGTCTCGTCACGCCGGTGGCGAGAGCGGGGACCGGCCGCGTCGATCAGCAGGACTACACTTTCCATGTTGGTTCATCCTTGAAGTGGTGTGAACAACGAACTCGCGGCTTCCTGATGCCAGTCAGGGAGCCGCTTCTTTTTGCCGCCCACACGAAGCGTGGGCCTCACCCACTATCGCAGTGTTGATCACCGTCCACACCCGCGCTCGAATTGGGCCTCGTCGAACGGCGATTCCACGTCATCACTGACACCGAAGAACAGGTTGTCGCGCTCGGCGGATTTGCGGACGAGGGCAGGGCTGATCAGGCTGCCGTTATTCGGCGCCAGTCACATGGCGCGGACGTTGTCGAACAGCCACGACATCACTCGAACGGGTTGCGCAATGGGATCTTGTAACCTGTCCAAGTTCCAACGAGACGCTGGGAGCGGGCGCCACATCGGCCCCAGCGAAAGATGAAATTGAATTACCGCCCATTTTCAACTCCCCGGTCGTTCGGCCGGCGAACCCCCACCAGAGGAACCCACGATGCGTGGCCAACTTCGCAGAGGACGCCCGCTGCCCGCCGCAGCCAGCGACTACTATCACCTTGACTCATACGCGGCCGAGCTGGCGTTTCAACTGGTCAAACTCATCAACGCGAGATGTTTGACATCGAGCAACTTCCTCCGCAAACACATGGCCGGCCCCGGCGCACCTGCCTGCATCGCGGGCGATCCTGGCGACCACCGGGCGTTCGTCGACGCGAAACGCTCCATGAGCAAGTGCATCGGCTGGACCGCGCGGGAGATCCCGGACTGGGACCTCGTCTTCTTCATCCTCGCCATGTGCGGCAGCGGTGCCGACTACCACATACCCCGACTGGCCGGGCTCTGGCGTGCGTCGCAGCGCTACGGACCACCCGACTACGACGGCGAGGTGCTGCTCCCCGACGGAGCACCTGCGCCCTATTCCGATATCAACGAGGCGCCTTCAGACAAGGTCCGCGTCCAGGTGTTGCTCACGCGGTTGTGCGCGGAGCGCGAACACCGCGACTTCACCAGACCAGCCTGAAGTTCCACGAGCTCGACTACCCCGCGCGAATGCCAGAAGGTGCTGATCCGCATCGTCTCGGAACAGGACAAGCAGAACAGGAGCGGCGTCGAGCACGAGCTGCACGACACCGTGACCCGTCTGCGCGACGAACTGCAGGAAGCCACTACCGCACTCGCCCGCGAGAAGGCCGACCACAACCTCACCACGAACCAGCTGGCGTTCGCCGCGGCCTGTCTGGACGCCGTGAGCGCGGGCGGCGACACCGACCCGGTGCTGTGGCTGCGCGACGCCGACTTCCCGCTCGGCGCCGGCCTCTACAGCCTGCTCAACCAGCCCGTCACCACCCACGGCCGCACCGAACAGGAAGGCGTCACCCGGTTCCTGACCGTCTACCTGCGCGCCTACTTCATCAGCTGGTTCGGCGACGCCGCCGACCACGACGACACCGTGGGCCTGTACCGGGCCATCGTGCGCGACGGCGTGCTGCCACCGGTCGACGTGCTGCACAACGTGCTGGAGCCGCACACCATCGCATTGCAGGTGGCGCACCCGCTGCTGGCGGAGCTGGCGCCGGAGCCGCAGACACCCGAGCTGCCCGAGCACGCCGCCGACGTGCACACCCTGGAGGTGGCCGGCGGCGAACACCGGACCGGCGTGCTCGACAAACCGGTCAACGTCGTGGACCTGATCCAGAACCTGACGCGCCGCCCCGGCGACACCGCCTAGCGGCGCGCCACGGCGAACTTTCCCGGCACCGGAACAAATGCGGGACCGACCGAACCGGGGGTGGTCCGCTAGGCGGGCCAGGAGCGCAGCACGGTGTCGAGCGCGTCGAGGGCACGGGTCCACGACGCCTCGACCCCGCGCGGGTGGCTGTGGAACGCCCCGGCGCGTTCCAGCGAGACGTAGCCGTGGAACGTGCTGTGCAGCAGCCGCACCGCGTCGGTCTGATCGGGTTCCCACAGGTCATAGCCGCGCAGGATCGCGCGGGTCATCTCAGCGTGCTTGCCGGCGGCGCTGGTCGCCGCCGTGTCCGGATCCAGCGCCATCTGCGTCGCCGCGTACCGGCCGGGGTGCTCGTGGGCATAGCGCCGATACGCGGCGGCGAACGCCACCAGCGCGTCCTTGCCGGACCGGCCCGCGATCGCTTCCGCCACCTGGTCCGCGAGCTCGGCCAGCGCGAGCACCGCGAGGCGGACGCGCAGGTCGTGGGCGTTGCGGATGTGCGAGTACAGGGAGGCGTCCTTCACGCCGAAGTGCCGGGCGAGCGCGGACACCGTCACGTTCTCGAAGCCGACCTCGTCCGCCAGCTCCGCCGCCGCCTGCGTGAGGCGGTCGGCGGTGAGCCCCGCGCGTGCCATGCGCCACCTTCCTAGGGTCCTTAATAATTTGCCTAGGACCTCTAGGTAAGCCTAGCGTCCCTGGACGTGAAGCCGCTGACCGAACACGACATCCGCGCGTCCTTCGTCAATTCCACCAAGGGCGAGGCGAAGCGCATGCACGTCCCCAGGGATCTCGCCGAACGACCGTGGGACGACCTGGACTTCTTCGGCTGGCGCGACCCGGCCGCGCCCGACCGCTCGTATCTGGTGATCGAGCTGGACGGACGGCTCGTCGGCATCGCGCTGCGCAGGGCGACGCAGGCGGGGCACGCCCGCAAGACGATGTGCGCGTGGTGCCTGACCACGCATTCAGGCGACGGCGTGTCGCTGATGACCGCGCGCAAGGCGGGGAAGTCCGGGCAGCTGGGCAACTCCGTCGGCGCCTACGTGTGCGCCGACCTGCAGTGCTCGCTGTACGTGCGCGGGAAGAAGAGCGCGGGACCCGGCTCGCGGTTCCACGAGTCGATCACGCAGGAAGAACAGGCCGCGAGGATCGCCACCGGGGTGGCGGCGTTCCTCGCACGGGTGGAGTCGTGACCCCTCAGAGCTCGAGCACCAGTTCGGCCGTGCAGGCACGGGCGCACGGCCACGGGTCGCCGCACTCGGTGCAGCCGGTCGTCGCGGGCAGGTGCGTGTCGAGCACCTGGACCGCTCTGGTCCGATAGCGCTCCAGGTCCGACTCCCAGTTGTGGCGGGAGGACGCGGTCGCACTCGTCATGGTCATCAGTCCTCGGGTTGAGCTGTCGGAGAACAGGATGCACCCGAATCGCCCCGATCGGGCGGCAAATTCTGGAAACCGGACTGTCGGCGGGTCGTGGCGGCGAATCACGGCCTGGTCGCGGGGCATCATGTCCACATGGACACACCGGCGCTCGTGGCCGCGGCCGCGCGTGGCGACCAGAGCGCGTGGGACGCGCTGGTCAGACAGTTCAGCGGCCTGCTGTGGTCGATCGCCCGCGCCTATCGGCTGAGCGACGCCGACGCGGCCGACGCCGTCCAGTGCACGTGGATCAAGCTCGTCGAGCACCTGGACCGCATCGCCGAGCCGGAACGCCTGGCCGGCTGGCTCTCCACGACCGCGCGTCACGAGTGCCTGCAGCTCCTGCGCCGCTCCGGCCGTCTGCCGGAGCCCGCGGAGGAGATCGCCGACTCCCCCGACCCCGCGCCGGGGGTGGACCACGAGCTGCTCGTCGGCGAACGCAACGCCCGGCTCTGGCACGTGTTCGAGGAACTGCCGGACCGCTGCCGCCGCCTGCTGCGCGTGCTGATGGCCTCGCCGCCACCCGCGTACGCCGACGTCGCGCTCGCGCTCGACATGCCGGTCGGCAGCATCGGCCCCATCCGGCAGCGCTGTCTGGCACGACTGAAAGCGCTGGTCAGGGGCGACTCACTGCTGGAGGAGCGGTCATGAACGACGACGACTTCCTCGACGTCCTGCGTACCGCCGCCGACGAGTTCGACCCGGTGCCGGCGGGGGTGCTGCGCGATGCGAGTGCCGCGCTGGCGTTGCGGACGCTCGACGCCGAACTGGCCGAGCTCGTGGAATCCGAGGCCCTGGTGCGCGGCGAGGGCCCGGTGACGCTCGCCTTCGAGTCCGAGCGGGTGACGGTCAGCCTGGAGATCAACGACGGCGTGGTGCGCGGGCTGGTCACCGGTGCCGAAGGCGAGGCGGTGGTGGAGACGCCGCACTCACGCCGTGCGGCGCCCCTCACCGATGGCTGGTTCACCGTGACCGAGGTGCCGTCCGGACTGGTCCGGGTCCGGGTGACGGCGAGCGACGGCACCCCGGTCGTCACGCGGTGGGCCCGCGGCTGATCACCAGGGATCCGGCAGGCCCTGTCCGGTGGTGATCAGGCTGTGCAGGCTGCCGTTGACGTAGTGCAGCCAGGCCGTGGAGCACGCGCCGAAGCACTCGACGTCCGGCACCAGGCCGACGTGGGTGAACCGCAGCTCGGTGCCACTGTCCGCCGCGACGATGTCGAACACGATGTCGCTGCCGGTCCACTCGGCCGGTTCCGAGACGAACGACAGGTGGCTGTCGACCACCCGCCACACCACCCGGCGACCTGGTTCGAGCTCGGTCACGCGCTGGCGGCTGTAGTGCTGCGGCGGATGCCGGTAGGTGAACTCCGCACCCACCTCGCCAGCGTTCCCCTCGATCTCGCCCGTCCACCAGGCGGGGACGTCGAGAACGGCGGCGAACACCTCGTCCGGCGACTGCTCGACGACGTACGACGTGGTGTAGCCGCGATCGGTTCGTGTGGTCATGACTCTCCCCCTGTTTCTTCCTTGCCGCGCTGGATCCGCTCGGCGATCCGCTTGATCCGCTGCAACCGGGCGTCCCAGGTGGCGCCGACCGCCGACAGCTGGGCGACCGCGCGCGACAGCTGTTCCTCGTCCACCTCGTAGCGGCGCTCGCGTCCCGACGGCGTCGCGTGCACCAGGCCGACGCGGTCGAGCACGCCGAGGTGCTTGGCGACCGCCTGCCGGGTGACGGGCAGCTGGTCGCTGAGCGTGGTCGCCGTGCCGCCGCCGTCGGCGAGGAGCAGGTCGAGCATCCGCCTCCGCGTCGGGTCGCCGACCGCGGACCACAGGTCGTCGTCGATCACGGCCGCGCGACCAGCTTCTCGGCGTACGTGACGAGGCGCGGGAGGAAGTGGTCCCAGCCCTGCACGTGCTCGGAGTAGGCCTTCTCCAGCACGGCGGCTTCCCACCCGCGCTCGCGGAAGCCGGTCTCCTTGAACCGCAGCAGCGTGCCGTCGCCGTCCTGGACGAGGTCGATGGTGACGAGCAGCGAGTTGCCCGACGTCGCCGCCTCGCCCTTGTCGGTCACCCAGAGGAACGCGAAGCGGCGGGGCGGGTCGGCCTCCACGACGGTGAGCTGCTCGACCTTCGCCTCCGGCGAGGCCGGGTCGCCGAAGGTGATCGTGCCGACCGCGCCGGGCACCGGATCGAGCTGGGCGTCGTCGGGCCACCACTCGCGCAGGTGCTCCGGAGAGCTGATCACCTCGTAGACCACTTCGGGAGTGGCGTCGATGCGCAGCTCGCGTTCGATGCTTCCGTGCTCCATCGGACTTCTCCTGACTCAATATGCAACCAACGGTTGCACGTGAACCTATCCGGCGAACACGACTTGCGCAACCGTTGGTTGCACGAGAATTTCGGTCGACTCGCCGGCGCCCGCATCCCGATACTCCTGGGCGTGACCTCGTTGCCGATCTTGTGGCTGCACGGAGCGCCAGGAGTGGGCAAGACGACCGTCGCCTGGGAGATCTTCGAACGCCTCGGGCAGCGCGGCCTGGCCACCGGCTACGTCGACATCGACCAGCTCGGCATGTGCTCGCCAGAACCCGCCGGCGACACCGGGCGGCACCGGCTCAAGGCCCGCGCCCTCGGCGCGGTGGCCGCAGGCTTCCGCGACGCGGGCACCCGATGCCTGGTCGTGCCGGGAGTCACCGATCCCGGGCGCGGGATCGAGCCCGTGGCGAACGCCGAGCTCACGACGTGCCTGCTGCGTGCCGACCCCGCCGAGCTGACGCGCCGCATCACGGCCCGCGGCGGCGCGACCGACCTCGCCGAGGCGCTGAAGTACGCCGAGTCCGTCGACCGCGCGCCTGGTCCGCGGGTGGACACCACCGGTCTGTCCGTCAGCGAGGTCGCGGACCAGGTCCTGGCCCGCACCGGGTGGCCCGACCCTCCCGAGCCGGTGCTCAGACCTCTCCGGCCGTTCACGGAACCCGGTGAGATCCTGCTGCTGTGCGGACCGGCCGCGGTCGGGAAGTCGACGGTGGGCTGGCACGTCTACCAGCAGGTCAGGCAGACCGGCCGCAACGCCGCGTTCGTCGACCTCGAACAGATTTCCTTCCGCCGCCCCGAACCGGGCCACGAGCTGAGGGTCGCGAACCTCGCCGCGGTCTGGCGCACGTTTCGCGACGCCGGGGCCGAGTGCCTGATCGCGGTCGGCCCGCCTGGGCCGTATCCGGCGGGGATCACCGTGTGCTGCCTGCACGCCGGCCGGGACGTGCTGCTCGACCGGCTCACGCGGCGGGCCAGAGGCGAGACCCCGGCACCCGGTCTCGCCGGAGACGCGGTGCTCGGGCAACCACCGGAGGTGGTGCGGCAGCTCGCGGACGAGGCGGCCGCCGTCCGTTGCGTCGGCGACGTGCACGTGGACACCGACCACCGGCCACCGGACGCGATCGCGGCCGAGATCCTCCGGAACACGCTGTATTTGCGCGCCGGAAGTCGCGCTCTCCCCTGATACAAGGAGAACCGGAGGGGGAACACGCCCATGGTCTGCTTCATCCTGCCCGCACACCTGCTGATCGAGCTCGCCGAGGCCGGCAACGTCGACATCCGCGACACCATCCCGACCCTGCTCGCCTCGGCCGCCCTGCGCGCCCAGCGCGACACGCTCACCCAGGCCGTCCAGTTCCTGGACCTCAACGCCGCGCAGCTGCGCGGACCCGCCAGCGAGTTCAAGGCGGTGCACGACGTCCAGGGCGGCGACGAACGCAACCTGCCCGGCGTCATGCGCCGCAAGGAAGGCGACGGCGCCGTGGGCGACCCGGCCGTCAACGACGCGTTCGACAACGCCGACAAGACCTACGACTTCTACCGCGACGTGCTCGGCCGCCACAGCGTCGACGGCAACGGCCTCAAGCTCGTCTCGACGGTGCACTTCGGCCGCGGCTTCGACAACGCCTTCTGGGACGGCACCCAGATGGTCTACGGCGACGGCAGCGGCAAGGTCTTCCAGCCGGGCGCTCTCGCCCGCGACCTCTCCGTGGTGGGCCACGAAATCACCCACGGCGTCGTCCAGTACACGGCGGGCCTGCGCTACCGCAAGCAGTCCGGCGCGCTGAACGAGTCGATGGCCGACGTCTTCGGCTGCCTGGTCAAGCAGCACGCGCTCGGCCAGTCAGCGGACCAGGCCGACTGGCTCGTCGGCGCGGGCATCCTCGGCACGCAACTGCAGGGCGTGGCGCTGCGGTCGATGAAGGACCCCGGCACGGCCCACCAGCTCGACCGCCAGCCCGCCCACATGCGTGCGTACGTCGACCTGCCCGACGACGGCAACCCGCGCAACGACAACGGCGGCGTGCACATCAACTCCGGCATCCCCAACAAGGCCTTCTACCTGACGGCGACCCGGCTGGGCGGCAACGCCTGGGAGAAGGCGGGCAAGATCTGGTACGACGCACTCGCCACCCGGCTCCGGGTGAACTCGGACTTCGCCGAGGCGGCCGCAGCGACCGTGGCGTCGGCCCAGGTGCTGTTCGGGGCGGAGGTCGCCGGTGTGGTGCGCGCTTCGTGGAACGACGTCGGCGTCAACTAGCCGGGTGCTCCACGCGGCCGTCCTCCCACAGACGACCTAGCCTGACCGCATGACAGACCGGCGCGCGAACGACGTCGAGCGGCTGGCGGCCGAGTACCTGCAGAACACTCTCGAGTGGGACGAGGCGTCCGACAACGCCAGGAAAGCCAACGTGTTCTTCGACCGCATCCATGCGCTCTACAAGCAGCTGCGGGAAACCGAGGCGGGCAGGGCCGCGATCGCCTCGTTGATGAACCACCCGCAGCGCGCCGTTCAGCTGACGGCGGCGGGCCACAGCCTGGCGTGGTGCGAGGCGGAGGCCGTCGCCGTGCTGGAGGAGATCGAGAAGGACCCGGGCCTGCTGGCGATCAGCGCGAAGTACACGCTGAAGGCGCACCGGGAGGGCACGCTCGAGTTCGACTGGTGAACGCCGTTATCGCGGGCGTATCGGAATCCGCATACGACACCGCAACGCTCTTCGGTCTTCGGTGGACGCATGGACCGAAGGGGAGAAGGCGAGACTAGTGGGTGGAGCCGGCGTTCGCTGCTGCGAGGCGCCGCCGCGGTGGCCGTAGCGCCACTGCTGGGCGAGGCGGCCACGGCGCTGGCGGCAGCCGGTGACGCGGACGCGTTGTTCAAGGCGGGCAGGTTCGAGGAAGCCGGTCGCGCCTACGAGGAAATCCTGAAAACAGACCCGACGAACGTGCACGCGGCCCGCCAGCGGGGCTACGTCGGCCTGCTGGCCAACAAGTTCACCGACGCCGAGACCTACCTGAAGCGTGCCGTCGAACTCGCGCCGGGCGACAGGACCGCCCACGAGTTCCTGGCCGACTGCTACCTCCGGCAGGACAAGCTCGCTTTGTCCGTGCCGCACTGGCGAGCGATCGGCGAGGAGGCCTACGCCAAGTGGTTCACGGCGGTCCGCGGCGAGCCGTACCAGATCCACGGCGACATCGGCCGGGCGGAGTTCGTGAAGATGGACCCGATGCCGCAGGTCGAGGCCTCGGTCAACGGCGGCCCGCCGAAGAAGCTCACCTTCTACACCGGCGCCCCGAGCCTCAGCCTCACCTCGACGGTGGCCAAGGAGGCCGGGCTGAGCGCCGTCGCCAGCGAGAAGATCGACTTCGAGGGCGGCCACGTCTGGGCGCACTACGGCGTGCTGGAGTCGTTCCGGCTGGGCGGCCTCGAACTGCGCAACGTCCCGGTGGGCTGGTCGACGACCGAGGCGGGCGAAGACGTCGACACCGACAACGACGGCCTCATCGGCACGTGGGTCTTCTACCACCTGCTGACCACGTTCGACTACGCGAACCGGGCGCTGATCCTGCGCCGCCCCACGCCCGAAGCGGTCAGGACGGCGAGCGCGGGCGTCAAGCCCCTGCCGCTGTGGCTCGCGGCCGACCACTACCTGCACAGCCTGGGCAGCATCGCCGGATCGGGAACCCAGGTCGTGGGCACGAACTTCGGCGGAGGCGGTGAGATGGCCGCCGTCGTCTTCGGCGACACCGCCGAGCGGTTGCGCATCCGCACCGACCACGGCCGTCCGCTGGAGACGTCGGCCCACAGCACGCCGACCGTCGTCTATCCCTGCTATCCCAAGGAGATCCGGGTCGGCAGCGCCGTCGCCAAGGACATCTACTGCGAGAACCACCCGACCGCGTCGATCGACGGGCTCGGGTTCGACGCGCCGGCCGCGTTCTTCCACTGCTTCTGGAAGCCCTGCGCCGTGACGCTCGACTTCACCGGCATGAACCTCTACGTCAGGACCTGACCAGGCGCAGCAGGAGCGTCCACTGGTGGGCCGTGAGCGGGAGTTCGACCGAGGGCGCCTTGCTGTCCCGGATGCCGACGCCACGGCCCACTTCGACGCAGTTGCTCTCCGCGCTGTAGCTACTCTTGCGCCACCTGGTCATGCTGCGTCTCCTCACCGATGATCTCGGTGATCAGCTTCCTCGACGCCGCCTCGTCCAACGCCGTCTGATCGAGTGACTTCAGCACGGTTTCGTAGCGATCGACTGAGGGCTGATCCTCGAGGAAGACGTTAGCCCCCTCGCTTTCGAGGTGGACGAGCGGTGGGATCTTCTTGAACTTCAACAGGTTGAAGTCGCCCGAGAGCCCGGCATGCGGCCCGAAGGACGTGGGAACGAGGCGAATGTTGAGGTAAGGCCGCACCGACACGCGCAGCAGGTGGTGGAGCTGCTCCGCCATGACGGCAGGGTTTCCGACCGGAAGCCGCAACGCCTGCTCGTGCATGTACAGCGTGATGGTCCGGTACCCGTCGAGGGCCTCTTTCTGGCGTGCGATTCGGTTGCTGACGTACACCGGCAGGTCGTCCTCTGGCAGGTTCGCCATCGCCCGGCCCACGAAGTGGGCGTAGTCGGCGACCTGAACCAGGCCGTGCACGATGTTCATGGACCAGCCCGTGACCTCCGTCGCGATCTTCTCGTGTTCTCGCAAAGTGCGCGCCCGATCTGGCTTGCCCGCGCTCTTGGGCTGGAGCCAATCCCGCATGTTCGTTTCGCGGTACAGGGCCATCAGGTGGTCGAACTCGGCAGGTGGTGTGCGCAGCAGACCCAGCAGCTGCGCGAGCTCGAGGTCGGTCGTGCCTTCCTTGCCGTTGATGAGCTCCGAGACCTTGGCCTCCTGCCAGCCCAGCAACTCGGCGGCGGCGCGGTTGGTGAGGCCGGCCGCCCGCAGCAGCGCCCGTATCGCGTCGCCGAACTCCCGGCCGCGCACCGTTGATCTCCGCAAAGGCATGCAGGGGACGGTAGAACCGCGCGTCCGTTTGGCTCCACCCATCCGCCGCAGATCAACCTGAAAGCATGCTGTTTGGCGGTCTTCCAAAGTTCTGCGAAAAACTTCGGGCGGGGTTGTCGGATCGGGGCCGTGGTGTTCGTAGCAGTGTCATGAAGCTGACGACCATGACTCAGATGACCATCGACGGAGTCGTGCAGGGCAACGGCGGCGCGTCGGAGGAGGACCGCAGGACCGGGTTCGTGCGCGGCGGCTGGGCCCTGGGCAGAGGCGACGAGCAGACCCACGCGTACATCAACCAGACCTACGAGCGCGCCGACGCGTTTCTGTTCGGCAGGCGGACCTTCGAGCTGTTCCACGCCTCGTGGGGCACTTTGAGGGAACAGGACGTCCCCGGCTGGGAGGGTGTGCACCGGGCGGTGAACGAGCGGCCCAAGTACGTGGTGTCGGCGACGCTGACCGATCCGGCGTGGGCGGGCAGCACCGTGCTGGACGGCGTGGCCGCCATCGCGAACCTCAAGGCCAAGCCGGGCGGTGAGCTGCAGGTGCACGGCAGCGGCACGCTGGTCCGGTGGCTGCTCGAGCACGGCCTGGTCGACGAGATGTGCCTGATCACCGTTCCGGTGGTCGTCGGGCAGGGCGCGCGGCTGTTCCCCGAGACCGGGCCGGACCTCGCGCTCGACCTGGTCGAGTCGCAGGTCGACTCGAAGGGCGTGACGATCCAGGTCTTCCGGCCTGCCGGGCGCCCGCAGTACCCGACGTCCTGACAGCACAGGAAAGGATCTTCCAATGCGGTATCTGGTGTCAGTCATCGACGACGAGAACAGCCCCGACAACACGGACCGGCGGCCGGCGATCAGCGAGTTCAACGAGCGGCTGATGGCAGAGGGCCACTGGGTGTTCGCGGGCGGGCTCGCCGGCACCGACGCCGCCACGGTCGTCGACAACCGGGGCGAGCAGGCGGTGTTCAGCGACGGGCCGTTCGTGGAGTCGAAGGAGTTCCTCGCGGGCGTCTGGGTGTGGGAGGTGCCCGATCTGGACATGGCGCTGAAGCTCGCGAGCGAGGCGTCCAAGGTCTGCGATCGCAAGATCGAGGTGCGGCCGTTCCTGTGAACGACGTGGAAGAAGCGATCACCCGTGCCCACCGCGAGGAGTGGGCGCGGGTGGTGGCCGCGCTGACCAGGCGTTTCGGCGACCTCGACGTCGCGGAGGAGGCGGCGGCCGAGGCGTTCGCGACCGCGGTCGAGCGGTGGCCTGCCGACGGTGTGCCGCCCAACCCCGGCGCCTGGCTCACGACCACCGCCACCCACAAGGCCATCGACCGGATCCGGCGCGAGAACAAGCGCCACGACAAGCACAAGGAGGCTCAGTCGATGCATCACGACGACCCGCCTGAGTCTCTGGGCGCCATCGACGACGACCGGCTCCGGCTGATCTTCACCTGCTGTCACCCCGCGCTGGCGGTGGAGGCACGCGTGGCGCTGACGCTGCGCCTGGTCGGTGGTCTGACGGTGGCCGAGATCGCCCGCGCCTTCTTGCTGTCCGAGGGTGCCGTCGGGCAGCGGATCACCCGCGCGAAGGCCAAGATCAAGGCGGCCCGCATCCCCTATCGCGTGCCGTCGGCCGAGGATCTCCCTGCCCGCGTCACCGGCGTGCTCACGGTGTTGTACCTGGTGTTCAACGAGGGCTACCTGGCGACAGGTCCCGACACCGATCCCGTGCGGCAGGACCTGACGAGCGAGGCGATCCGGCTCACCCGCCTCATCCGCGCGCTCCTGCCGGACGACGGTGAGGTGGCCGGGCTGCTGGCGTTGATGCTGCTCATCGAAGCCCGCCGCCCCGCCCGCGTGTCGGCGAGCGGCGAGCTGGTCGCTCTCGACGAGCAGGATCGCGGGGCCTGGGACAGAGCGCTGATCGCCGAGGGGCACCAGCTGGTGCGGGAGCGCCTCGCCACCGGGCAGGCGCCTGGCCGCTACCAGATCCTCGCCGCGATCAACGCCGTGCACACCTCGGCCCGCGACATCCGCGACACCGACTGGTCGCAGGTCGTCGCGCTGTACGACCAGCTCGTCCGGCTCGACCCGTCGCCGATCGTCGCGCTCAACCGGGCCATCGCGGTCGCCGAGCTCGACGGGCCGGAGGTGGCGCTGGCGGCCGTCGACCGGCTGGACGGCGCGTTGGCTGGCTACCACGCCTACCACGTGACCCGTGCCGATCTGCTGCGCCGGCTGGGCAGGAGCCGGGAGTCGCGCGAGGCCTACGACAAGGCCATCGAGCTGGCGGGCAACACCGCCGAGACCGCGTACCTCATCCGGCGCCGCGACCAGCTGCGATAACGCACTCTTGCTCAGCTGTGCTAATTTTTGCTCATGCGAGCAAAGTCGGTGACGGAGCAGGCCCGCCGGGCGCAGATCGTGCAGGCCGCGATCGCCACGATCGCCGAGCTGGACTACGCCGAGACGTCGTTCAAGGCGATCGCGGCACGCGCCGGGCTGAGCAGCACCGGGCTGATCTCCTACCACTTCCGCAACAAGCAGGAGCTGGTGGACGTGGTGTTCGCGGACATCTTGGAGCGATTCCAAGCGTTCGTGATCGAGCGGATGGACCAGCCGACCGCGCGCGCCGAGCTGGAGGCGTTCCTGCGGGCGAACATCGCGTTCCTCCGCGAGCACCGCGCCGACATGCTCGCGTTCCTGCGCATCAGGGCGCATGCGGCGGTGACCGACGGGGGCATCGCCGACTCCGATCACGTGGCGCTCGCCGAACTCCTCCGGCAGGGGCAGGAGGCCGGCGAGTTCCGCGCGTTCGACCCGGACGTGATGGCGGTGTTCATCCTCGCGATGCGCAACGGCGTCGTGCTGCGGTCCGGGGCACTCGATCTCGACGTCTGCGAACGGGAGCTGGTCGCGGCCGTCGAGCTGGCAACAGGGGGTTAGTCATCTTGCGTCGGGGGATCTTGCTGGCCGTCGCGCTCCTGGTGAGCGCGTGCGGGAAGGGGGATGCGGTGCCGTCGAACGTCGTGGCGACCGACACCGGGCAGGTCAGGGGTGAGCAGCGCGACGGGCACCTGGTGTTCCAGGGGGTTCCGTACGCGGCCAGGCCCGAGCGGTGGAAGCCGCCGGTCAGGGCCGCCGCGTGGAGTGGCGTGCGGGACGCGCTCAAGCCGGGGAGCCCGTGTCCGCAGGTCGGATCCAGTTATGCGGCAACGAAGAGCACGGACGAGGACTGCCTGTTCGTCAACGTCACCACGCCGTCGGTGACCGGCGCCAAGCCGGTGCTGGTGTGGGTGCACGGCGACGGCGCGGTCGGGGCAGGGCACTACTTCAACGCCGAACGTCTTGCGCGGCAAGGGGATGTCGTCGTGGTGACGTTCAACTACCGGATGGGCGTGTTCGGCGGGTTCGGGCTGCCGGGACTCGAGCACTCCGGCGAGTTCGGTCTGCTCGACCAGCGGGCCGCGCTGGAATGGGTGCAGCGCAACATCGCCGCGTTCGGCGGAGATCCGGGCAACGTGACGCTGTTCGGGGTGTCGTTCGGCGCGACGGCCGTCAGCGCGCACCTCATCGGGCGGCAGCCGTTGTTCCACAAGGCGATCATGCACAGCGCGTTCACGCTGGTGGACGTGCCGAAGGGCGCCTGGTACCCGGACCTGGACGCGTTGCCGTCGCTGGCGTGGCGGCCAGTCGCCGAGATCCAGGAGATCGGCACGATGATCACGCGGGAGCTTGGGTGCGCCGACGTCGAGTGCCTGCGGCAGCTGCCGGTGGAGAAGCTGCTCGAGTACCCGCAGATCATGAACATCTTCCAGCCGATCGGGTACGGCGGCGCGCTGCTCCCCCGGCTGCCCGCGGAGTCGCTGGAGGCGGGCGAGTTCGCGGACGTGCCGATCCTCGCCGGGACCACGCGGGACGAGCACAACAGCTTCGTCGGGCTGTTCCGGCAGGACCCGATGTCGGCTGAGGACTACTCGCGGCTGGTGCGCGAGGCGTTCCCCGATCGCGCCGCCGAGATCGAGCGCGAGTACCCGGTCAGCGCTTATGCGTCACCGAAGCAGGCGTGGGCCGCGGTGCTGACGGACCGCATGTGGGCGCGGGCGACATTCCGGCAGAACACGTTGTACGCGCGCAAGGCGCCGGTGTACGCGTTCGAGTTCGCGGACCGCAACGCCGCGACGAACCCGGAGTTCCCGGCGGAGCTGCACGGCGCGAACCACTCGTCCGACATCGACTACCTGTTCCCGGACGGCGACTTCGGCTCCGACCGCGGGCTGTCCGACCACATGATCAAGGCGTGGACGGACTTCGCCCGCACCGGAACGCCGGGGTGGCCTCGGTTCTCCGAGGGGCAGTACGTGCAGTCACTGGCTCTGGGCGCGATCGGGCGCGCCGACTACGCGGCCGAGCACAAGCTGGCGTTCTGGGGCTAGCTGCCACGCCGGGATCCGGTCATCGCTTCGGCGACGCCGCGGACTTCTTCCGCCTGTGCGCGGGTGAGTCGCCGGACGGCCCAGATGATCTCGCCGAGACCGGGTACCGCGATGCCCTCCGGGGTGACTCCGGTCAGCGTCCCGAGCACGTCAGCGGGAATGTCCAGCAGTGGCGCCAGGTCGCCGAGCAGGTCGGGGGTGAGTTCTTTGCGGCCGGTGCCCACCAGGGCGTAGGTGGAGGCCGCCCAGTAGCGCCCGCCTCGCGTGATCTCGAAGACCGCACGGGCGACCGCACTCTGGTTCATGTTCCTGTTGGCGAGCAACCGCATGATCTGGGCGCCCGGCCCTTCGCTGCGCAGGTAATGGTCGAAGGACACCGGCATCTGGGCGGGCTGCGTGCGTTGTTGTCGCGGCAGTGAGTCCGCGAACGCAAGGACTTCTGCCCGCTGTTCGTCCGACAGGGGAAGGACGGCTCGGACGATCTTCGGTGTCTCGCCGCCGGCGAGGCGGTCCTGCGGCATGAGTTCGGCCGGGACGGGGTGCCCGCCGAGGACCAACCGGTCTGATTCGTGCGGTTTCCGCCCCATCTGACCAAGCGTAGGCGGCGGATCGCTACCCTGGATCACGTGCCCGGCACCCGCAGCTCGCGAACCCGCGCGTACCTCGCGCGGGTCCTCGCCGTGCTGGCGCTGGTGGCCGGGGTGGCGATGATGCAGGGCACCCCGTGCGAGACGGAGTTCGCCTGGACCGCCCAGTGCCCCACGTCGAGCACCCAGGTGGTCGCGCACACCGATCAGGCCGATGACGCCGGGTTGCTCGAGGGCATCCTCGTCGCCGGTGCGTGCCTGGTGGTGGCGCTCGCGGTGCTGGTCGGGTTCGCCGTGCTGCGGCGGTCCGGCTCGGTGCCGGTGCGGCTGGTGCCCCTGCCCGTGTGGTCTCGTCCTTCACGTCGGCTGGAAGTGCGGCTGGCGCAGCTCTGCGTGCTGCGCACCTAGACCGGCCTCGGTCTTCGGCCCGTCGTTTCCCGCCTTCGTGGAGGTTTCTTCGTCATGTCCAAGAACGCTCGTCTGTCCCTGGTCATCGTCGCCGTCGTGGCGGTGGTGATCGCCGGTTTCCTCTTGTTCGGCCGCGACAACAACACGACCGCCGCACCGAAGTCCGGTGACGGCAAGGTGTCCGTCGTCGAGTATCTCGACTTTCAGTGCCCGTACTGCCGCGCCGTCTCCTTCGACGTCGAGAAGCTCAAGACCGAGTACGGCGACCGCGTCTCGTTCAGCACCAAGCACTTCCCCATTCCCGGCCACCGCCACGGCGAGCTCGCCGCCGTCTCCGTCGAGGCGGCCGCCGCGCAGGGCAAGCGGGACGAGATGGCGAAGATCGTGTTCGAGACGCAGCCGGAGTGGGGCGAGCAGCAGACGTCGCAGCGGGCGACGTTCGTCGGGTTCGCGCAGCGGCTCGGGCTCGACACGGCGGCGTTCGAGAAGGCGCTCGACGATTCGGCGGTGCGCGAGCGGGTGCTGGCCGAGCGAGCGGAGGGCAGCAGGCTCGGGGTGAAGGGCACGCCGACGTTCTTCATCAACGGCACCAAGTTCAGCGGCACGCCCGCCTACGACTCGCTGAAGGCGGCGATCGACCGGGAGCTCGCGCAGTGAACCGGATCGTGGCCTGGGTGCTCGCGGTCGGCGGGTTCGTCGGCCTGGTCGCATCGTTCGTGCTGACGATCGAGAAGATCGCGCTGCTCAAGGACCCGTTCTACGTGCCGACGTGCAGCATCAACCCGGTGCTGAGCTGCGGCTCGATCATGAAGACTCCGCAGGCGGAGCTGTTCGGGTTTGCGAACCCGTTGCTCGGCATCGCGGGGTTCGCGGTCGTGACGACGCTGGGTGTCGTGCTGCTCGCGGGTGTGTCGTTGCCGTCGTGGGTGTGGATCGGGTTGCAGGTCGGCGCCACGTTCGGGGTGCTGTTCGTGCACTGGCTGATCTACCAGAGCCTGTACGAGATCGGGGCGCTGTGCCCGTACTGCATGGTCGTGTGGGCGGTGACGATCCCGATCTTCTGGTACACGACGCTGCGCAACATCCGGCCGTCGTTCCAGTACCACAGCGTCGTGCTGATCCTGTGGTACCTGGTGATCGGAGCCGGTGTGCTGCAGGCGTTCTGGTTCTACTGGTCGACGCTGGTCTAGCAGCAGTCGTCGCCGCGCCAGGCCTCCCTGCCCTCCCGGACGGCCACCGCGGCGATCACCAGTGCCGCCAGCGGGTCGGCCCACCACCAGCCGAACAGGCTGTTGACCCCGAGCCCGGTGAGCAGCACCGCGGACAGGTAGGTGCACAGCAGCGTCTGCTTCGAGTCGGCCACCGCGCTCGCGGATCCGAGCGCACGGCCGGCTCGGCGCTGGGCGTAGCTGAGTGCCGGCATGACGAGCAGCGAGACGGCGGCCAGCACGATGCCGACCGTCGAGTGATCGGCGCGGTCGAGCCGCACCCGCCGCACGAGCACCGCCGTGTCAGTCATCGACGCACTCCGGCTGCGGGTCGACGGCGAGGACGACGTCCGCGAGCTCGCTGACCGCTCGGGTGAGCCGCGGGTCGGCGAGCTCGTAGCGCACCTGCCGGCCCTGGTAGGTGCGCTACGACGAGGCCGCAGCCGCGCAGGCAGAACAGGTGGTTGGAGACGTTCGACCTGGTCAGCTCCAGTTTGTCGGCGAGCTGGGCCGGGTAGCCGGGGCCGTCGAGCAACGCCACCAGGATGCGGCAGCGGGTGGGATCGGCCAGTGCCTTGCCCAGCCTGGCGACCGCGGTCTCGCGGGTCTTACAGCGTTGACTGCAGGCAAGCGCGCAGGTTCTCGATGCCCGTGAAGTGGTGGCCGCGCATACCGGCACGCTCGGAGGCCCGCACGTTCTCCAGCCGGTCGTCCACGAACAGGATGTCGCCGCCTCCGAGCTGCTCCCGGCACCACTCGAACGCGCCGGGCTCCGGCTTCGCGTGCCCGATCCGGCACGAGAACCCGCGCACCTCGAACAGGTCCAGCCACTCGTACGTGCGCTCGAAGTTCCGCGCGTGGTCCTCGGGAATGTTGGACAGCAACGCGATCCGGCGCCCGGCCGCGTGCAGTTCGCCGAGCAGGGCGACCATCTCGTCGTCGACGCGGCTCCAGCTCTGCACGTCCAGCTCGACGAGCGGCGGGTGGCCGACGAGCGCCCAGTACTCCTCCGCGGTCACATCGCCGCGGTCGTAGGCGGGGCGGTGGGCCCAGTAGGCGCCCCAGAACTCCGGTGAGGTGCTCATCGACGCCATGACCTCGGGTGACTGCTCGCGCGCGATCACACCGAACATGTCGAACAACACGATCATGCCGTCACCACCGCAACACCGGCCGCCGCAAGGCCTTCGTCGCCGTCCGCGTCGGTCACCACGGCGTCCAAAGAGGACGCGGGCGCGACGAACGCCAGCGCGGTGCGGGTGAGTTTCGACGCGTCGACGGCGGCGATCACCCGTCGGGCCGAGGCGATGGCGGCCCGTTTCACCGCGGCGTCCTCCAGGTCGAAAGCGGTGAGTCCCTGCGCGGCGGACAACCCGCAGCAGCCGATCACGGCGGTGTCGAAGCGCAGCGCGGAGATCGAGGCCAGCGTCAGCGGCCCGGTCAGGGCGAGCTCACCGGGGCGCGGACGGCCGCCCGGCACGAGCAGGGTGAGGGAAGCGCTGGACGACAACGCGTTCACGGCGTGCAGCGACAACGGCATGACGGTCAGGCGTCGGTCGTGCAGCAGCCGGGCGACCTCGAGGCACGTGGTGCCGCTGTCCAGCACGACCGACTCGCCGTCGGCGATCAGGCCCGCCACTGCGGCGGCGATGCGGCGCTTGGCGTCGATGTTCTCGTCGGAGCGCAGCGCGAACGGCGGCTCGGAGCCGCGCAGCAGGAGGCTGCGGGCGCCGCCGCGGAAGCGCTCCAGCACGCCCTGGGCCGCGAGAACCTCCAGATCGCGGCGGATGGTCATCTCCGACGCGCCGGTCAGTGCGGCCAGGTCGGCCACGCCGAGGGAGCCGGCGTCACGGACGGCCTCGGTGATCTGCTTCAAGCGGGACACAATCGCGATTGAACACGACTGGTGTTCGAAACTCAATCTTTCGAACAAGCGATTCGTTCGTTAGCGTGGGGCAAGTGAACGCTCTCAAGGCCGCGCGGGTGGCCACCTTCACGTACTTCGCGCTCAACGGGTTCCTGCTGGGGCTGTGGCTCGTGCACATCCCCACGGTCGAGCAGCGCACGGGCATCGACCACGCCGAACTCGGCCGGTTGCTGCTGTTGCTCGGCCTCGGCGCGTTCGTGGGCATGCGGATCGGTGGCAAGGTCACCGACCGCGTGGGCGTGAAGCTGGTCGTGCCGGTCACGGGAGTCGCGTGCAGCCTGACCGCCTTCCTGCCGGGACTGGCCGTCGACCAGTGGACGCTCGGTGCGGCGCTCCTCGTCTTCGGCATCGGCCAGGGGCTGATGGACGTCAGCATGAACGCGCACGCCGTGGTGGTGGAAAAGCACTACAAGCGCCCGGTGATGTCGGCGTTCCACGCGACGTGGTCGCTCGGCGGTGTGGCGGCGGCGTTGACCGGCGCGCGCACGCTCAGCTGGGACCTCTCCCCCGCCACCACGCTCGGTGCGGCAGCGGCGCTCGGCGTCGTCGTCAGTCTCGTGACCGCGAAGGCGCTGCTCGACGAGAAGGAAGTGCACCACGTCCAGCCGACCGGCAAGCGCAGGGTGCCGCGCCGGATCTGGATCATGGCGGTGCTGGCCGGGTTCGTGATGCTGAGCGAGGGCTCGGCCAACGACTGGAGCGTGCTGCACCTGCAGGACGTCCTCGGCGCCTCACCGGAGATCGCGGCCCTGGCCTACGGCGCGTTCGCGACGACCATGACCACCGGACGGCTGCTCGCGGACCGGATCGCCGCGAAGGTCGGGCCGGTCGCGGTGCTGCGCTGGGGTGCGGCGATCGGGGCGCTCGGCATCGCGACGGCGGCGCTGTCGCCGTGGATCTGGCTGGCCCTGGCCGGCTGGGCGGTCGCGGGCGCCGGGTTGTCGGGCACGGTGCCGCAGCTGTTCAGCGCCGCCGGGCACGCCGAAGCGGGCGCGGCCGCGGCGAACGTGTCCCGCGTCGCCGGGCTCGGCTACCTCGGCGTCCTCGCCGGACCCGCGGTGATCGGCTGGCTGACGCACGTCGTGCCGCTCAACATCGCGTTCCTGCTGCCGGTGGCGATCTGCGTGGTCGCGTCCTTCTCGGCTGGCGTGTTGCGGACGGATGCGGACCGGGAGCGCGTGGCGGCGTAAGACTGTCGGGCATGGATCTCGCTGAGTTGGATCTCACCACCGCACACGTCGCCGACGCCTGCATCCGGGCGAACATCCCGGTCCGCACGGCCACTCTGGTGCCGGTCATCCCCGGCACCCGGCTGGCAGGCCGCGTCCTGCCCGCCCGCCACGCGGGCAGCGTCGACATCTTCCTGGAGGCCATCGACCGCGCCCAGCCCGGCGACGTGCTGGTCGTCGACAACGACGGCCGCACCGACGAGGCGTGCGTCGGCGACCTGATCGTGCTCGAAGCCCAGGCCGCGGGCCTGGCGGGCGTCGTGATCTGGGGCCTGCACCGCGACACCGCGGACATCCGCGCGATCGGTCTGCCGGTGTTCAGCCTCGGCGCCAACCCGACCGGCCCGCTCAGCCTGCGCGACCGTGCGCCCGAGGCTCTCTCGACGGCGGAGGTCGGCCCGTGGACCGTCACCTCAGACGACGTGGTGTTCGGTGACGACGACGGCGTGCTGTTCGTGCCGGGCTCCGAAGTGGACGCGGTTCTGGCCAAGGCCGCGAGCATCCGCGACGTCGAACGAGCGCAGGCCGGCCGGGTCAGGCAGGGTGAGTCCCTGCGCAGCCAGCTCCAGTTCGCCGACTATCTGGCGAGCGGGCTCACGTTCCGCGAGCATCTGCGCAAGATCGGCGGCGCCGTGGAGGAGTGAGGGCCATGATCGCCAGGACTGCTCGGGTATGCGGGCCGGGACCCCGTGTCGAAAAGTGTCCGAGCGCTTCGACGGAAGAGCTGTAGGCCCCCTGAGAGGAACTTCGGACATGGACTGGACCCTGGAAGTCGTCGTGGTGCCGGTATCGGACCTGGACCGCGCGAAGCACTTCTACGCAGAGCAGCTCGGCTTCACCGTCGACCACGACACGACGTTCGACGAGAACACCCGCATCATGCAGCTCACGCCGCCCGGCTCCGCCTGCTCGATCGTGATCGGCAAGGGCATCGTCAAGGGCGAACCGGGTTCGCTGAAGGGCGTGCAACTCGTCGTTTCCGACCTGGAGAAGGCCCGCGCGCAGCTGGTCGAGCGCGGCGTCGAGGTGGGCGAGATCGTGCGCATGAACGAAAAGGACGGTGGGTCGTTCATCTTCTTCGACGACCCGGACGGCAACAGCTGGGCCGTGCAGGAGATCAAGGCCCGCGCGACCGGTGGGGAGTGGAAGCAGTCATGAAGTACATGCTGGTCACCTTCGGTGGCAACCAGGAGGACTGGGAAGGCGTCGCCGCCTGGTCGGACGAGGACATGCACCGCATGGTCGACTACATGCGCGCGCTGAACGACGAGCTGCAGGCCACCGGCGAGCTGTTGCAGTCGGAGGGACTGAGCGGGCCTGCGCGGGCGTTCGTGGTGCGCGGCGGCGACGACGGCAAGCCGATCGTGGTCGACGGGCCGTTCGCGGAGTCCAAGGAGGTCATCGCCGGGTACTGGGTGGTGGACGTGGACAGCCGCGAACGGGTCGTGGAGATCGCACGGCGGGCCTCGGCGTGTCCCGGTCCCGGCGGGAAGATCCTCAACGCGCCGATCGAGGTGCACCCGATCATGGGACCACCGACCGAGGACCCGGAGACGTTCGCGCCCTACAAGAAGTAGCGGTGAGGGGCCGGGCGGACCCGGCCCCTCACGCCGTCACTTCAGGTCGTACGCGCGGATGATGGTCTGCTGAACCTCACCACCCGCGTCCGCCGCCCGAGCCTTGAACGACACGTTCTTCGCCCCGTGCGGATGGATCAACGTGACCTGCCACCCCTCGCGCGTCTTGCGCAGCGGCACCGGCTTCCACGTCTTGCCCTCGTCGTAGGACACCTGCACCGCCGGGTCCTTGATGTCGGTGACGGTGCCGGTCCCGTTGCGCTCCACCGTGATCGGCACGGTGACGACCTTGCCCGCGCGGTTGAACTCGTCCAGGCGCGGCGCGAACCGGACCGCGAGCAGCCCGATCGGCTGGTACTCCTCGCCGGGCACGTGCTCGGACGTGAACGACCAGTCGGCGGTGACCTGCGACGACTGCGTGTCGCGGGTCGCCTCGACGTGGGCCTGGTAGCGCTTCTTCTCCGCCGGCGCGTTCTCGACGTAGCCCGAGCCCGCGTAGGTGCCCTCGTACAGCACCTTGCCGTCGAGGCTGATGGTCGTGCGGCCGGTGTGCTGGCTGCCGCCCGCCATGCCCTGGGCGCCGAAGATCGGGACGTCCAGGCGCAGCTGGTCGCCCAGGCGGCCGGCGAACCGGACGTAGCGCGAGTCGTTCGGCACGCCGGGGCCGTACACGGCGCTGTTCCAGTGCTCCGTGACGGGCCGGCCGAGCTTGAACACGCGGGGCAGGGCCGAGTACTGGTAGCCGTGGCCGGGGTACTCGCCGAGCTTCGCGAACTCCGTCAGCGAGCCGGGCCAGTCGACGCCGGGCGTGTAGAACTCCTTGAGCCGCAACGGGAGCGGGCCCGAGGCGCCGTTGTCGCGCTCGCCGATCGAGCCCGGTACGCGGGCGTGCGTCACGGAGTTGACCTGGGCCAGCTCGCGGTCGGGGACGGTGCGCTGGAGGTCGGCTGGCACGCGGGTCTTCTCGGTGATCCGCACGTGGTACTGGTACGGGCTGCCCGCGAAGGTGCCGTTGCCGTCCGGGCGGGCCAGGACGCTCTGCGCGTGGAAGGTGAACTTCGGCCAGGCGGTCTTGGACGGGCGGACCGCCAGGTTCTCGAAGTCGCGCAGGATCCAGGTGGTGCCGGTGAGGCCCCAGTTGGTCTCCATGTCGAAGCCCAGCTCGGACGCGGCGGGCGCGGCTTCCTTCTGGTCGACCGTGATGGCGGGCTTCTTGCCGTCACGGGCGTCGATCACGAGTTCCGTGTCACCGGTGACGGTGAACGCCGGCTCGATCGCCGCGGTGGTGTGGCCGCGCTTCGTCGGGTCGGCGTTGCGCGTGTAGACCGACGAGTCGAAGAAGTACGCGCCCTTGGGCAGACGCTGGACGAACGTGCCGGACGTGACGGAACGGCGGTACGCCTGCTGCCGGTCGATGCTCACGAACCGGTAGGTGTAGCTCTCCGGCGCGTTGCCGTTCAGGTCGAGGAACTTGACCTTCACGTCGTAGCTCTCGACCTCCTTCACGACGCCGATCGGCACGCGGGCACCGTCGGACGACAGGAGCACGGCTCCGTAGATGGCATCCGGCACGGAAGCGCGCGTGTCGGCGGTGACCACGGCGTCCGCCGAGCCGCCGGCGGGGATCGTCAGCTTCGCCGGCGACACGCTGAACAGGCCGGACGCCGCGGGCTTGACCTCGGCGACGGTCAGGTCGACGGTCACGTCGGCAGTGCCGTTGTTGCGGTAGGTCACCTTCTGCGTGATGGGCTTGTCGTCGTCGTGCGGCCACTGAGCGGTGCCCAGCGAAAGGCTGCCGACGGACGTGGAGACCCTGGCGGACACAGCGCGGCCCACGTCGAGACGTCCGGCGCCCTGGTCGTAGATGGTCAACGACGGGTTGGGCTTGGCGGTGTTCATCAGCGCCGCCTTGATGTCCTCCGCCTTCCACGCCGGGTGCTGCGAGGCGAGGATCGCCGCCGCGCCCGCCACGTGCGGAGTGGCCATCGAGGTGCCGGACAGCGCGACGTGCGCGTCGCCGACGGGCGTGCCGATCCGGCCGTTGCGCGCCTTCGCCGCCACGATGTCCACGCCTGGCGCGGTGATGTCGGGCTTGACCGCGTTGTTCTCCCAGCGCGGGCCGCGTGAGGAGAACTCGGCGAGCTTGTCGTCCCGATCCACGGCGCCGACGGTGAGGGCCGCGTCGGCGGACGCGGGAGAGCCGACCGCGCCACCGGAGTTGCCGGCGGCGACCACGAACAGGGCGCCGGTCTGCGCGGTGATCCGGTTGAGCGCGAGCGACATCGGGTCGAAGCCCTCGTCCGGCCACGGGCTGCCCAGGCTCATGTTGATGACCTTGGCCTTGGTGGCGGCCCACTCCATGCCGGCGATGATGTCGCTCTCGCGGCCGCCGCCACCGTCGCCGAGCACCTTGCCGTTGACGATCTTCGAGTCGGGTGCGATGCCCTTGTACTTGCCCTCACCCGTGATCGTGGACGCGACGTGCGTGCCGTGGCCGACGAGGTCGTCGGTGGTGGCGCTGTCGCTGAAGTTCTTCGACTCGACGACGGCGCCCGCGAGGTCGGGGTGCGTCTCGTCGATGCCGGTGTCGAGCACGGCCACGGTCACGCCGGCGCCGGTGAAGCCCTTCTCCCACGCCTGCGGCGCCCCGACCTGCGCGGCGCTGCGGTCCAGCGACGCGGTGACCTTGCCGTCGAGCCAGATCCGTCCGGTGCCCGCCGCCCGGACACCGGTCCAGAAACCGCCGTTCTTGTCGACCTTCACGGCGTGAGCGCCGATGCTCGGCAACGATTCGCCGCCCGCCGCGCTGATCCCCTGCCCCTGCACGATCAGCGGAACGGTCTTGCTGGACGCGTCGTCGTAGCCGGACCTGGCGAGCAGCGAGACGTCGAACAGCCGCTCGTCCAGCTCGCCGGAGTCCACTGCGGCCTGGGCGTCGGACGGGACGACGTGGAGGTCGCCCCGCGGATCGGTGAAGGTGCGGAACGCGACGTTCTCCCTGCCCTTGGCCGCGCGCGCCCGGACCTTGCCGTCGGTGACGACGATCTCGTCACCGGTGAGGAGCGTGACCTTGGTGGTCAGCCCACCGGCACGCACCTCTTGTCTTTCCGGTGCCGCTGAAACAGGAACGGCTGCCGTGGCGGCAACCACGACAGCCGTCAGCCCTGCGGCGAGATGTGATCGTTTCAACGCGAACTCCCCTGGTTCACTGTGGAGGTCAATCAGCCCTCAGTGACTGAGACACTTCACAGGGTCATCGCGTTGTACGCCAGGTCACATCAACGGTTCACAGAATGGCGCTAGGTGATCGGGGTGTTCGCCAGTGCCACGAGGGTTCCCACCACCAAGGCCGTCGCCACGGCCGGCATGAACCAGCCCGGACGCACCCGAGCACGCCACAGCGTCCAGACGGCGACGAGCGCGAGCAGGATTCCGAACACGATGCTGCCGACGTGGCCGATGTCGGTCAGCGGCCGTGCCTCTTCGCACACGGGCGGGCAGTAGACGATCGGGAAGCCGTTGGTCAGCGCCGCCCAGCCGGCGCCGAGGATCCCGGCGCTGGCGACGCCGCTGCCGTTGCCCTGAGCGCCCGCCGTGAAGGAAATCGCCCACCAGAGCTGGATGAGCGCGACGCCGACCAGGGTTGCCGCTTCGGTCAGGCTCAGCGTGCCGTGCAGGTCGAACAGGCCGACGCCGAAGTCGATGACGATGTGCAGCACGCTGACGAACATCGTCACCAGGCCGAGCCAGAGCCAGACCGGCATCCGCCAGTCCCGGCCGGACCACGCGAACTGCTTGCCTCGCATCCGTCCACTATCAGCCATGCGAAGGCGATTTGCTCCGCAGGTCACCCGACCGCTCGGTCGACGGCCGCCTCGACGTGCAGGCGCGTCGTCGGGAACACCGGGAGCGGCACGTCGGTCTGGGTGATCAGGAGCTCGATCTCGGTGCAGCCGAGGATGATCCCCTCTGCCCCCTCGAACCGTGCGATCACGTCCTGGTAGGCGCGGCGGGACTCGTCGCGGACGATGCCGAGGCACAGTTCGTCGTAGATGATCCGGTGCACGGTGGCCCGGTCCTGCATGGACGGCAGCAGCACGCGCAACCCGTGCGACTCCAGGCGTTCCCGGTAGAACGGCTGGTCCATCGTGAACCCGGTGCCGAGCAGCCCGACCGTGGTCAGACCGGCTTGCTTGATGGCGGCCGCGGTCGTGTCGCCGAGGTGGATCATCGGGATGTCGACGGCCGCCTGCACCTGGTCGAACACCTTGTGCATGGTGTTGGTGCACAGCAACAGGAAATCGGCACCGCCCGCCTGCACGCGTGCGGCGGCCTCGGCGAGCGCCTTGCCCGCGTCGTCCCACCTGTCTTCGACCTGCATGCGTTCGATCTCGGCGAAGTCCACGGAGTGCAGCACGATCTTCGCGGAGTGCAGGCCGCCGAGGCGTTCCCGCACCACGGTGTTCGCGAGCCGGTAGTACTCCGCGCTGCTCTCCCAGCTCATCCCGCCGAGCATCCCGATGGTCAGCATGCCGCCAGTCAAGCACTCCAGCGCGGGTCGCGGCCGGTGTTCGCCAGGACCTGCTCGAACTCCGACGCGTCCGCGGGCGCCTCGACGGGTGCCTTGAACACGTTCCACTCCTGAGCCATCGGGCCCATCTGCGCGACGAGGGCCGCCACCTCGGTCAGCACCTCGGGGTCGGGCTCGAAGCGCCGGCCGGTCGCCTGCGCGAGGTCGGAGGCGTGGATCGTGAGGTCGAGCAACGCCATCCCGCCCACGGTCTGCGCTGGCAGGTTCATGCTCCCGGCGATGCCCTCGTCGGCGCCCGGCTGGCCCCACGCCTCGACGAGCTTCGCCGTCTCCGCGGGGAACTGCGCGCGCCAGTCCGGGTAGGACGGTGTGTGGCTGAAGTCGGCGTCCTGCTTGGCGGCGAGCTTCTGGAACTCGACGACCACGTGCAACAGGTGGTCGAGCAGGGCGCGGACGTCGTAGTCGGCGCACGGGGTGGGCTTGGTCAGGTCGTCGTCGCCGATGGCGGCGATGACGGGCAGCGCGTGGTCACGCGCCCGGTCGAGGAGAACGCTGAGCTTCATGGGGCCGACGCTATTCGCGCGCGGGTTTCGCGTTCTTGAAAAAACGCGCCAACCTAGGATCTGCGCTGTGCAGGGGCCACGGCGTGACACTCGGGGGATCGTGGACGCGCGCGAGCTGTTCGCCCGCGTGCGGTTCCGGCGTCGACTGCCGTGCGCCGAGCTGCGGCCGTACCTGGAGCACTACTGGCTGATCGACGGCAACCTCGACGCGCCGTACACCTCACACGTCGTGCCGCACCCGTCGGTGAACATCGTCTTCGAACGCGGCCACGCGCATCCGGAGCTCGCCGGAGTGGGGCTCGGGTTGTTCAGCCGGGTGCTGGACGGGCGGATTCGCGTGGCGGGAGTGCAGTTCCGGCCCGGCGGGTTCCGGGTGTTCCGTCCAGAGCCGGTGTCCGAGTGGACCGGGCGGCACGTGCGGCTGACCGGCGTTCCCGCCGATTCCGTGCTGGACCTGGAGGACGAGGACGAGCGGGTCGCCGCGCTCGATGAGTTCCTGCTGAGCATGGGACCGACGCCTGATCCGCAGGCGACGCTCGCGATGGACCTCGTGCAGCGCATCCGGGAGAACCGGGAGATCCGCAAGGTCACCGGTTTCGCGCGGGCCGAGGGCGTGTCGGTGCGGACGATGCAACGGCTGTTCGCGGACTACGTCGGGGTGAGCCCGAAGTGGGTCATCCTGCGGTATCGCATCCACGAGGCGCTGGAACGCGCCGAGTCCGAGGTGGAGTGGGCGAGGCTGGCCGCCGATCTGGGGTACAGCGACCAGGCCCACCTCGTGCGCGACTTCACCCAGACCGTCGGCGTCTCCCCCGCGGCGTACGCGCGGGCGCTCAGCTGAAGTACTCGCCCAGCTCGACGAGGATGCCCTCGGGCCCGCGGACGTAGCAGGTCCTGAGCACGTCCTGGTAGGTCTCGACGTTCCGCACCACCTCGGCGCCGTGCGGCCGGAGCCGGGCGAGGGTGTCGTCGAGGTCGTCGACGACGAACGCGATGTGCCGCAGGCCGAGGGCGTGGATCGGAGCGTGCGAGCTGCCGTCGATGCTCCGCGGGGTCTCGAACTGGCTGAACTCGATCCGGTACCGGCCGTCCGGGGTCTGCAGCATCGCGATCTCGCTGCGCGAACCGTCGAGTCCGATGACTCCGTCGACGAACTCGCCCTCCATGTGCGCCTTGCCCTCCAGCTCCATGCCGAGCTCCTCGAAGAACGCGACGGCGGCGGCGAGGTCGGTGACGGTGATGCCGACGTGGTGCATGCTCTTGATGGTCATGCCCCGGGGACGTCGCCGCTTCCCGGGTTTCGACGTCGGAAGTGGTCCAACTTCGCGACCGCGTTGTGGCTCTGCTTTCTGGACCGCTTGGGCGGCACAGTGATCGGCATGAGCCTCGCCTTCCTGATCACCACGCTGATCGCGGTCGCCACACCCGGCACCGGTGTCCTGTACACGTTGTCGGCCGGGCTGGCGCACGGGCGCAGGGCGAGCGTGATCGCCGCGTTCGGCTGCACGCTCGGGATCGTGCCGCAGGTGGTCGCCACCGTCACCGGCCTGGCGGCCCTGCTGCACGCGAGCGCCCTGGCGTTCGAGATCGTGAAGTACCTCGGCGTCGCCTACCTGGTGTTCCTCGCGTGGAGCACCTTGCGGGACAAGAGCGAGCTCGTGGTCTCCACCG
Source organism: Lentzea flava (assembly GCF_014648475.1). Lineage (GTDB taxonomy): Bacteria > Actinomycetota > Actinomycetes > Mycobacteriales > Pseudonocardiaceae > Lentzea > Lentzea flava. The sequence continues at coordinate 226,614 of NZ_BMRE01000001.1, forward strand.
ACGCGCCGAGAGCGTCGGCGTCGAAGATCATCGTCAACGCCGTGCTGCTGAACGTGCTGAACCCCAAGCTCACGATCTTCTTCGTGGCGTTCCTGCCGCAGTTCGCCACCACGCCGGCCGAGATGGTGCGGCTCAGCGCGGTGTTCATGGCGCTGACGTTCGCGGGCTTCGTGGTGTACGGGCTCTTCGCCGCCTCGATGCGCGACCAGGTGCTGTCCCGGCCGCGGGTGATGGTGTGGCTGCGGCGGTGCTTCGCCGCGTCGTTCGCCGCCCTCGGGGTGAAGCTCGCCCTCACCTAGTCGCAGGCGGCGGCACGCTGGAGCAGCAGGGTCTTCTCGCGTTCGTTGCGGGTCAGCGAGGCGGCCTTCTCGAACTCGGCCTTCGCCTCCTGCGTGCGGCCGAGCTTGACCAGGAAGTCGCCGCGGACGCTCGGCAGCAGGTGGTAGCCCTGCAACGCCTTCTCGCCGGCGATCTCGTCGACCAGCGCGAGCCCGGCGGCGGGCCCGTACGCCATCGACAACGCCACCGCGCGGTTGAGCTCGACGATCGGCGACGGCGAGATCTGCGCGAGCACCTGGTAGAGCGAGGCGATGCGCTGCCAGTCGGTGTCCTCGGCCTTGCGGGCGCGGGCGTGACACGCGGCGAGAGCGGCCTGCACGTAGTACGGACCGGGCGGCTGGTTGAGCGCCTCGGCGCGTTCGAGGGCCTTGAGGCCGCGGCCGATGAGCAGCCAGTCCCACTTGCCGCGGTCCTGGTCGAGCAGCAGCACCGGCTCACCGCCAGGACCGGTGCGGGCCTTGGAGCGCGACGCCTGGATCTCCATCAGCGCGACCAGGCTGTGGACCTCGGCCTCCTTCGGCGCCAGCTCCGCGAGCACACGCCCGAGCCGCAGCGCCTCCGCGCACAGCTCCGGGCGCATCCAGTCGTCGCCCTGGGTGGCGGAGTAGCCCTCGTTGAAGATCAGGTAGATCACCTCGAGGACGGACGCGAGCCGCGGCGCCAGCTCAGGCCCCTCCGGCACCTCGAACGGCACACCGGCGTCGGCCAGTGCCTTCTTGGCGCGCACGATCCGCTGGGCCACCGTCGAGTCGCTGACCAGGAACGCGCGGGCGATCTCCTCGGTCTTGAGGCCGCCCAGCATCTTCAGCGTCAGCGCGACCCGCGCCTCGGTGCCCAGCACCGGGTGGCAGGCGGTGAAGATGAGGCTCAGCAGGTCGTCGCCGATCTCGTCCTCGATGCCCTCGCTGGCGTCCGGCGTGGCCTCCTGGATCTCCCGCCCGATCTCCTCGACCTTGCGGTTGAAGTTCTCCCGCCGCCGGATCTGGTCGATCGCCCGGCGCTTGGCCGTCGTCATCAGCCAGGCGCCGGGGTTCTTCGGCACACCTTCGACCGGCCACTGCTCCAGCGCCGCCACGAGCGCGTCCTGGGCCATCTCCTCGGCCAGGCCCACGTCGCGCACGTACCGGGCGAGCGCGGCGATGACCTTCGCCGACTCCATCCGCCAGACGGCGTCGATGGTGCGGTGCACCGAGGTGGTAGCCCCCATGGAGGCATCAGACCACAGCCACCTCCCGTATTTCCACGACGCACGCCGGAAGGGGGATGCGCCGGACGCGTTCCACCGCTTCCTCCTGGTCGCGCACGTCGATCAGCCAGTACCCGGACACCCCGCAGGCGTGCGGCACCAGGTCGCCCGCGTCGAGCAGCACGCCCGCTCTGAGCAGGGCGTCCCGGTACAGCGCCGCCAACGGCTTCGGGCTTCTCACGAACACCATGAACCGCACCGGACCTCCTCGGTCTCGCTCCCCTTGCAGAGACGTCGAACGAGGAGGTGCCGAAATCGACGCGGAGATCACCGGTGGCGATCAGCTTGACGTGGTGAAGTCCGCGACGTGATCCCGTGCCCACTGCGCGAACGTCCGGTACGGCTTGCCGGTGACGGCTTGGAAGTCCGGCTGCACCACGAACTCGTAGTCGGCGAAGTCGTCCGGATCGCCACCCTCGTACCCACCCAGCCCGAGGATGTAGCGAGCGATCTCCTCTGGCCAGCCGAGACTGACGTAGTAGGCGAGCGCCTCTTCCACGGTGACGTCGACGAACCGCAGCTCACGCCCGATCGCCTCGCCGATGGCCGTCGCCATCTGTCGTTGCGTGAGCTGCGGCGGCCCGGACAGGTTGTAGGCCTTGCCCGCGTGCCCGTTTTCCAGCAACGCCTTCACGGCCACCTCGGCGATGTCGGCCTCGTGGATCGGCTGGCCGAACGCGTCCGGGTCGGGGTGCACGATCGTGCCGTCCGCGCGGATCGACGGCCCCCACAGGTCGATCTTGTTGGCCGCGAACTCGCCGGGCCGCAGGTGCGTCCACTCGGCACCGGACGCCTCGACGGCCTGCTCGACCGGCAGGTGGTGGCTGGTGTCGTACCCGTAGGTCACCGCGCCCGACGACAGCGTCACGATCCTGCGCACCCCGGCCTTGACCGCGCGGTCGACGACCTCCTGCGCGGTCGGCGGGTGGGCGAACAGGTAGAGCTTCTCCACGCCGTCGAACGGGATGCTCTCCGGGTCGTCGAGGTCGCCTTTCACGGTCCGCACCGGAAGATCGGCCTTGGCCGGGTCGCGGGTCATCGCCCGCACGTCCGCCTTGCCGGCGAGCCCGCGCACCACCAGCCTGCCGACGTTCCCCGTCGCGCCGGTCACCAGGATCGTCATCGCAAGCCCCCTTCGATTCCGTCCAGCAGCTTCTCGAGCCCGTAGTCGAACGAGCTCCGCACGGTGTCGGCCAGCGTGCCGCCGGTGTCGTAGGCACCGGCGTTCCACAGGCTCGTCATCGTCGGATAGCGCTCGACGTCGAAGTAGTCGTCCCAGAACAGCTGCCGCGCGCTCCACCACGAGTCACCGGACTCGCCCGTCTTCCGCTCCAGCTGTTGATCGTCCACTTCGGACGCGGCCGCGCCGTGGACGAACCCCTCGATCGCCACGTGCGCCACCGTCACCTGCCGAGGTTCGAGACCGGAGTCGGCCAGGGCGGCCAGCACGAACTCCTGTCCGTCCATCAGGCCCGGCCCGAGCGGCGGGCGCACCATCGACACGTCACGCATCCACGGGTGTGCCTGGTACACCGCGCGTGTGCGGTCGGCGTAGTGCTTGATGCGCTCACGCCAGGTGCCCTCCGGCGTGAGGTCGCGCTCCTGCAGCACGGTGTCCGCCATCAGGTCGATGAGCTCCGCCTTGCCGGGCACGTGCGTGTAGAGCGACATCGTTCCGACGGTCAGTTCCTGCGCGACGCGGGCCATCGACATCGCGCCGAGCCCCTCGCGGTCGGCCACCGCTATCGCCGCGCCGACGATCTGGTCGACGCTCACCTTGGGCTTCCTGCCGACCGGTTTCGGTTCCGGCGGCGAGCGCCAGAGCAGCGCGATCGTCCTGGCCGGGTCTCCCCCGCCGCTGCGTTCGGCGGCCATCCGTCCACCCCATTTCCGTAGGCCATACGGAAACAATACCGTATGACGTACGGAAATGGTGGGTCAGTTGTTGTACCAGGTGACGTGGACGCTGGTGGGGGTCTCTTTGCTCAGGTCAGCACACACCTCGTGGGCCACGACGAGGCCGATCCGCCGGCACCAGTGCTCGGAGCGCGGTACGTAGCCGCGGGACGCGAGGTGCGCGCGCACCACCTCGGGGGCACGGTCGCCGGTCGCGTCGAGCGTGCGCCAGCAGTTCCCGGAGCCGCACCCGGCGTCACCCTCGACCACCTGCAGAGCGGCCGGCCCCGGCAGCACGCCTTCGTCGCGGGGCTTGCTCTCCATGTTCATGATCCCCAGGAAGGCGGCGCCGACGAACCCGAGCACCACGTAGCCGGCGATCGTGAAGGCGCTGACCATCGCCGGGGCCGGTCGCGCAGCGCGCGGCAACCGCTCCACCGCCAGGCCCGCAACCGACAGCACCGCCGCCATCACGGAGTAGACCCAGTAGATCTCCAGCGCCGAGGGCACCCACGGCCCGGTCCACCCGAGCCCGCGCGGCACCACGAACCACACCAGCAGCGCCAGGATGGCCAGCCCGACGACGACCCCGGTCCGCCACGAGCGGGCCAGGGCGCACCACACCAGGATCGGGAACAGGCCGAACAGGTTGGCGTCCCTGGATGTCGCGACCACCAGGAATGCCAGCGCGACGAGCACGCCCCGCCACAACCGCTCACGCTGCTCGTTGATCCACACCGGGCCAGTATGCGGAAACGCCGCCCCCTGGGGGACGGCGTTTCCTCGTGGTGGTGGGAGCTGGACTCAGGAGCGCCAGGCGAGGGTGGTCAGCATGTCCTTGCCGCGCTCGGCGCTGCGGGGGTGGCTGAGCACGTCGTAGCGACCGGCCACGAGCTGGGTGGTCGAGGCGAAGTCGCGGCGGCCGCGCTGCGCCGAGTAGCGCATGGCGGCACCGGCCAGGCCGAAGACCGTACCGACGACCAGGCCCGTGATGATCGGGGCGAGGGCGCCACCGGTCGAGAACAGGCCCAGCAGCAGACCGACGAACAGACCGAACCAGGCACCCGACGCGGCACCGGCGCCGAGGACGCGGCCCCAGGTCAGGCGGCCCGTGACGCGTTCGACGATCATCGGCTCGACGCCGACGATGGTGACGTCGGCGACCGGGAAGTCGTTGTCCGCCAGGTGGTCGACGGCTCGCTGCGCCTCTTCGTAGGTGGCGTAGGAACCGATCGGCCAGCCCGAGGGCGGCGTGGGCAGCGCGTTGACGCCTGCGGCGTTGCCGGCTCCTGCGGTGAACGGAGTCGCGGTGGTCATTTGTGCAACACCTCCGATATGCGATCCCCTTATGTCCAGTACTACGAATGAGTGCCCGCGGTTGTTCCCCGAATTGAGCTGATGTGACTCAGCTCCCCCTCGGTGAGCGTGATGTCCAGCGATTCCAGCGTTTTCTCGAGGTTTTCAACCTGAGAATTCTCAGGTTTCTCACCGGCGTGCTCGATCGTGATCTCCGAACCCACCAAACGGCGGCTCAGGCCCGGTTCGAGACGCATGACGACGAGCTGGCGGCTGAACGGCGAGCGCTCGTGCGTGGCGACGTAGTAGTTGGCCATCCGGTAGTCGACAGGCAGCTGTTCGACGTCGTCCTCGAACGCGTGCATGCGTTCCCAGCCGTTCTCCACCTGCTTTTCCAGCACCCACAGGCGACCCTCGCGCCGCAACCGGTGCGGCCATCCGGCCTGGTCCACGACGGCGCCGTCCACGAGCGGCATCGGGTGCAGCATTCCCGCGCCGAAACCGACGTCGACGAGCTGGTCGTCCACGATCGACATGAAGTGGGTGCGCGGCCCGGTCTTCACCCTGGCCATCCGCCTGCGAACCTCGTAGCCGAGGCGTTCCAGCACCGCCGTGAACAACAACTGGTGCTCGTAGCAGTAACCACCGCGGCGGCGGCCGACCATTTTGGCCTGGATGTCGACGAGGTCCAGCGACGGCACGAGGCCGAGCATCACGTCGATGTTCTCGAACGGGATGGCGCGCACATGCGCTTCGTGCAACTCCGTCAACGAACTCGACGCCGACGCCCCGGTGCGCCCGAAGTACGCGTCAAGGTCGACCAAGTCCGTCTGCCACATGCAGTTCCCCCTAACCTTGTTGCCATTCCTCCTTCGTCAGCGCGTATTCGACCTCTCCGTATTCCGCGCCGGGAAGCGGCTCGTCCCAGTCGACGTGGAACGTGCGGACGTGCCGCAGCCCGCACTTCTCCATCACGCGCCGCGACCCGGCGTTGACGGCCATCGTGGTCGCGACGACCCGCTGCACCTCACCGGTCGTGAACCCGCGCTCGATCAGTGCTTTCCCGCCCTCGGTGGCGTAGCCGCGGCCCCAGAACTCGCGGTGCAGCCGGTAGCCGAGCTCGACCACGCCCTCGCCGACCGGCTTGAACTCGAACCAGCCGACGAAGCGCCCGGAGGCCTTCTCGACCGCCGCGTGAAAGCTCGGGCCGAGGTAGTCCTCGACCGGAGCGGGGTCGAGGAACCGCATCACCTCGGGGTCGGCGTGCAGCCGGCGCAGTTCGTCCACATCGGACGGCTGAAGTGGCCGCAGCGTCAGGCGTTCCGTTTCCACACCGGCATCTTGGCCCGCGTGTCCACCGGTTTACCGGGTCGGTGTGATCGTCTCCAGGATCGCGCCGCCCGCGTCCCGCACGACGACACGGGCGTCGGGGTGCTGGTCGATCAGCGGTGCGGCCAGGACGAACGTGCCGTTGCCGATCGACGCGGGAACGTCGGCCATGCCGGGCCGGGTGTAGGTGATCGACGCGACGCGCGGGTCGGTCACCAGCCCGACGGCCGCGCAGGACGAGCTGGCGGAGTGAGCGACCTCCCCCGGCTCCCTCCCCTGCTGCGTCCTGAAGTCGTAGAACACCCGCACGGACGCGACGGTGGTGCCGGCGACCTCGTCCATGCCGTCCGGGTCGCGCACGTCGTAGACGCTGCCGCGCAGCGGCCCACCGGCGTCCAGGCAGTACAGCAGCAGGTCGCCGAACCGGCCGAGCACGACCGTGTCGGTGACGCTGACCTTGACCGTCAGGCCGTGGGCGAACTGGCCGGGATCCGGGATCGGCCGGTCGCGCAGGCACTCGGCGAGCTTCTGCGCCTCCGGTGTGCCGCGATCGGCGGGCGGCAGCGGCCGGTCCGTCACCGACGGAGCCGGTTTCGGCACACCGCGCACGGCGGACTCCTCGCCGTTGACGAGCGCCTTCGTGCCGTTCTCGGCGCGCAGGTAGCCGTGCGGGGCGAGAAACAGGCCGTCGACGAGCGCGGGCGAGGTGTTGTTCCACTCCGGCTCGGCCATGCGCGACAGGCTGAGGAACTTCACGTCCGGCGACACGAGCCCCGCCATCGCCCCCGTCGGCGAGGTGAACAGGATCTTCACCTTGCGGCGGCCCACGTCGAGCTGTGCGGGGTCCGGGTCGGAGATGGTGGTCGTGGTGGCGGTGTTGGCGCAGAAGAACACGCCGGTCGGGCCGCGGAAGGCGGTGAGGACCGTGCCGTCCTTGCGGCTGGTGGCGATGGTCTGCCACTGCGCGGCGGGCGGATGCGCCTTGGCTGCGGCGACGCACCTTGCCAGCGCGTCCGGGGCCACCACGCCGCGTTCGACGTGGTTGACGACCGCGCGGTCCTTGCCGGCGAACTCGCCGTTCTGCTGGTAGGACGGCCCGGCGACCTCGGCGGATTCGCCGAACAGCGCCTGGGACGCGACGACGGCTCCCGCGGCGAGCACGCTCACCCCCGCGGCGATGAACAGCGGGGCCCGGTTGCCGGGTGCGGGGTTCATGCCCTCGGCGAGGCGGCGGCGGGCGCGCAGGCGGACGTCGTCGGGCAGGGTGCGGTTCTCGGGCAGCTGGTCGATCACGGCGTGTCCTCGGAGGTCAGTGCGCGGAGGTGGGCGCGGGTGCGGGAGACGCGGGCGCGGACGCTCGACTCGGCGATGCCCAGCAGCGTGGCGGCGTCGGCGGTGGAGACGTCGCCGAGCAGGCAGAGCTGGGCGATCTCGCGTTCGGACCGCGGCAGTTCCGCGATGGCGGCCACCACCACGGCCAGGCGGCGCTGGGCGTCCGTGCGGTCGGCGACGTCGTCGGCGTGGTCGCGCTCGTCCTGCGGGACGAGCTTCGCGACCAGCCGCAACGCCCTGCGCGACGCCCGCCGCTCGGTGCGGGCGCGGTTGGCGGTCACGGTGTAGAGCCAGGGCAGGGCGGAGTCGCGCACCAGCCGGGCCTCGCCGCGTTTGCGCCACGCCGTCAGGAACGTGGCGGACAGCAGGTCCTCTGCCTGCGACCAGGAGGCGGTCAGGCGGTAGGCGTAGTTCCACACCGCCTCGGCGTGGCGTTCGAACAGCTCGGTGAACGCGGCGTGGTCGCCCTGCGCGATCAGGTCCCACAGCTGCGCGTCCGGCGGCGGCCCCACGTCCGCACGCTCGGTCGTCTCAGTCATCACACTCCGCCTGGGGCCGTCACCGCCCAGTGTGCTGCGTGACCTGGGTCACGGCGTACCAGGGAGTAGCCCCTCACGGCAGGGGGACACGACGGCGATGGCAAGATCTTCGCGTGCCGATCGAGCAGCAGCCCGGCAGTGTTGAGCCGGAGACCCAGGTGTTCGCGAAGATCACGACCGAGGAATCCCCAGCAGCGACCATCCCAGCCACCACGCCCGCAGATGCTCCCGCGCCGCCCAGGCAGGCGCCCGCACGCAAGCCGAAGTCGCTGACCCGGCGGATCGCCCGGCGGATCCTCGGCCCGACCCTGATGACGAAGAAATAGCCTCGGCTAGCGGTCGGGGACCTGGCCCAGACCGCCGCAGACGCGGCAGGCGGTCCGGTCCTCGTTCAGCCCAGAACCAAGGCAACGGCTGCACTCCTTCACAGCGGAACAGTGTCCGCTTCTACTCCGAGTGGACGCAGCCGCCAAGCAGGGACCGTCACGGCAATAATGGGTGACCCCCATCGTTCACGCTCGGTGATCAGGCCGGGGTGGACGGTCCCGCCGGAATCTCGTTGGCACGTGCGACATTGCCTGCGACATTTCCCTGGACGACACCTCTGGCGTCCCCGTGCGGCAGCTTCCACCAGCCGGAACAACCACGGGGACACGGGTGCGACATCTCGTGCAGCACAAGGCCTTCCGGGCCGGGAACGGGTTGTTGCCAGGTCATGGTCCCCGTGCCCGCGCACAGCAGGCAAATGTCCGATTCGCACTCCACGCAACGTAGTTACTCCACACGGGACACTGAGAGCAATCGCTGGATCGAGGGGAGATCACCGATGGCGGTGGCAGTCGTGACGGGAGCGGGTTCCGGCGTGGGTCGTGCGGCGGCGCGAACCCTGCTGGGGGCGGGTTTTCAGGTGGCGCTGGCCGGTCGGCGCGAGGACGTGCTGCACGAGACCGCCGAGGGTTTCGCCGACAGCACCCTGGTCGTGCCGACCGACGTGTCGCATGAGGACTCGGTCGTCGCGCTGTTCGAGGCCGTGGTCGCGAAGTGGGGCCGCGTGGACGTGTTGTTCAACAACGCCGGCACCAACGTCCGCGCCACGCCGATCGAGGAGTTCAGCCTCAGCGCGTGGGAGAAGGTCGTCGGCGTGAACCTGACCGGGCCGTTCCTGTGCGCCCGTGAGGCGTTCAAGGTGATGAAGACCCACGGCGGCGGCCGGATCATCAACAACGGCTCGGTCTCGGCGACCGTGCCGCGCCCGCACGCGGTGGCCTACAACGCGACCAAGCACGCCATCACGGGCCTGACCAAGTCGCTGTCGCTGGAGGGCCGCGCGCACAACATCGCGTGCGGGCAGATCGACATCGGCAACGCCGCGACGGAGATGACCGAGCGGATGGGCCAGGGCGTGCTGCAGGCGAACTTCGAGATCAGGCCGGAGCCGACGTTCGACGTGCAGCACGTGGCCGACGCGGTGCTGTACCAGGCTCAGCTGCCGCTCAACGCGAACGTGCAGTTCATGACCGTGATGGCCACGAGCATGCCCTACATCGGCAGAGGCTGAGCCTGGTAGAGACCACCGCCGCGTTCCAGCAGGCCGAAGTCCACCAGGTAGCGGCGGATGGTCACGTGGTCGAGCTCTCCCCCGTCGCACCACGCCTGCAGCCGCTCGTTGATCTCCTTCTCCTCGTAGTACGTCCGCGGCACGAAGGCCTTCGACGCGACGTGCTCCAGAATCTTGCGGCGGCGTTCCGGCGCGACCGGCAGCGAGATCAGCTTGTCGCCGCGCACGAACGGCGCGAGCCCGTCGGCGGGCATCTGCTCGGTGAGCGTGGCGGCGAGCGGCTTGAGATCAGCCGGCCGGGCCGGGTCCCCCTCGACCAGCCCGGCCTCGCGGAGCTTGCGCAGCGCGACGCCCGCGTCCTTGACCTTGAGCCCGGACGCGGCGGCGACGTCGCTCAGCGTTCCCGCGCCGAGGACGACAGCGGCGTAAGCCCGCAGCCTCGACGGTTCGGCCAGCGCGCGCACAACGGTCTCCGGAGTGGTCATGTCTGCGAACCTAACGCCGCCGTCCATCCGTTTCAGCCGGTTTTTCAGCGTGACGGCGCGCCCTGCCACTCGCTCATCTGCCCACCAGTCCTTCGGCCATGGTGTCGAGCAGGTAGGCGTCGAAGTCCGGCTCGCCGGGCTCCAGCACGTGCCGCACCCACGCGCGGCGTTCGTGCTCCAGCGGCGGCAGCTCCCACACGCAGCCGATGAGGTCCTTCGGGATGACGCTGAAGTGCGTGAGGTCCGGATCGGTCGAGCCGAGGAACGGCTGGTCGCCGGACACCGCGGTGCGGCAGTGCAGGACGTTGTCCCAGACCCAGTTGTAGGCGTTGAGGTACATGCCAGCGGCACTGCGGTGCAGCACGGTGACCGTGGCAGGCGGGGTCGGGTCGGCGAAGTCCGGGTAGATCTTCGGCAGGAACGCGTAGGCGGCCGCGCGGACGTCGTCGGTGATCGCGAGGCCGGGAGTGACGACCTCGTAGCGTTTGACGTGTCTGCCCGCGATGACCAGCGGTTCCTTGACCGCCAGCTGCTTCTCGTAGAAAGCCATGCGTCGAACATATGAGCTATCACTGACACCTTGTGGCAGTGTGTTCGCGTGCGTGCGAGCCGGTTGGTGTCGTTGTTGCTCCTGCTGCAGACGAAGGGGCGGATGACCGCGCAGGCGCTGGCCGACGAGCTGGAGGTGTCGGTCCGCACGATCTACCGGGACGTGGAGTCGCTGCACGCCGCCGGGGTGCCGCTCTACGGCGACGCGGGCCCGTCCGGCGGCTACCAGCTGCTCGACGGCTACCGCACGCGGCTGACGGGCCTGACCGAGCAAGAGGCGGAGTCGCTGTTCCTGGCGGGGCTGCCGGGCGCGGCCGCGGACCTGGGTCTTGGCGAGGCGGTGTCGGCGGCGCAGCTGAAGCTGATGGCGGCCCTGCCGTCGTCGATGCGCGACCGGGCCTCCCGCATGGCCGAGCGGTTCCACCTCGACGCGCCCGCCTGGTACTACGACGCGGAGCCCGCGCCGTTCCTGGAGCTCGTGGCGGACGCGGTGTGGAGCTCGCGGCTGCTGGAGGTCACGTACCGGCGGTGGCAGGCGCCGGAGGAGGTGACGCGCGTGTTGCGGCCGTTGGGGCTCGTGCTGAAGGCGGGCCGCTGGTACCTGGTCGCTCTGGGCTCGACGCGGATCTCGACCTACCGGGTGTCGCAGATCCAGGCCGCTCGCGTGCTGGACGAGACGTTCGCACGGCCGGAGGGGTTCGACCTGGCGGCGCACTGGGCGGCGTCGCTGGAGGACTTCCAGGCGCGCCAGTTCACCGGTGAGGCCGTGATCCGGTTGTCACGGCGGGGTTTCGAGTCGTTCGCGTCCCACGTGCTGCCCGCCGTGGCGCGGGCGGCCGAGGAGTCCGCTGTGGACGATGGCGGGTGGGTGCGGGTGACGATCCCGATCGAGTCGATCGGGCACGCGACGGGCATGGTGCTGCGGATGGGCGGCGAGGTGGAGGTGCTCGCGCCGGACGAGCTGCGCTCGCGCGTGACCGAGGTGGTGCGGCAGCTGGCGTCGATCTACCTGCCGTAGCCGAACCGGGCGAGGTGGTGCCAGAGGTGCTTCACGACCTGTGGCGCCGCTTCGGCGGTTTCGAGGATCCGCGGGTCGATGAACCCGTCCTCGGCGATCCGCAGTCCCAGTGCGACGGACTCCGGCGAGCGGTACCCGGCGTTGCGCTGGAGTTCCTCCGTGGACAGCCGGAAGCCGTCGTGCCACTCGACCGGGCACGGCAGGTCGGAGTTCCCGGTGAAGCTCGGGTCCAGCACGAGAGCCTCGACGTCGTCGAGCGTCACGGGCCCGTGGACGTGGGCCTCGATGTAGTTGTCGAGCGGGTCGCGGTCGTCGGCGTCGGCGAGCTCGATCAGCGCGAACCGCTGGGCGGTGCCGAAGTCGACGGGGTCGAAGACGCTGTCCGGGTAGCAGAACGTGGTGCGGTCGAGGACGGCTTCCTTGAGGCGCAGGTGCGCCGAGCCGAACCTGGGCGCGCCGCCCTGTGGCAGCCGCCGGTGGTTCAACGCGCCGTACTTGGGGCGGTCGGCGGGATCCGCGTTGTCGTAGGCGCCGCCGAAGAGACGGCTCTCCCACTCCCAGCGGGCGCCGCCGGGGTGCGCGGTGAGGCCGCCGTTGCTGGTGCCGGTCTCGAACTGCGACCGGTACACACCGTCGCGGACCAGGGCGTCGAGCACGCCACGGCCGGGGTGGAAGTTCAGCGTGACGCGCAGGTCGCGCGGCATCGGCCCGCCCGCCGACCGCGCGTTGACGTGCGCGATCGCCTGCTCACAGTTCACGGACCACCTTGCACGGATTGCCGACGGCGAGCACGCGCGGCGGGATGTCGCGGGTCACGACGCTGCCCGCGCCGATCACCGCGTTGTCGCCGATGGTCACGCCCGCGCAGACGATGACACCGCCGCCGAGCCACACGTTGTCGCCGATGGTGATCGGTGCGGCGGTCTCGAAGCGCTGCCGGCGGGCCTCGTGGTCCTCCATCGGGTGCAGGGCGGTGAGCAGCTGGGCGCGCGGGCCGATGGAGACGTCGTCGCCGATGGTGATCGTCGCGCAGTCCATGAGGATCGCGTCGTAGTTGAGGAAGCTGTTGGCGCCCATGTGGATCTGGTAGCCGTAGTCGCACTGGAAGCGCGGCATGACCCACGAGCCCTCGCCGATGGACCCGAAGAGCTTCTCGATGACCGCGTGCGAGCGGGTGGCGTTGAACTCGTCCACGAGCTGCTGCGCGCGGCGGCGTTCGGCGACGAGCTCGGCGTCGGAGTCCCGGTAGAGCTCGCCGGTCATCATCTTCTGCTTCTCGGTGATCACCCGTCCAGAGTGCCCGAACGCAGCAGCGCGCGTGCTCTGTTCGCGGCGATCTCCATCAGCGCGGTGAGTTCCGCGGCGTCGAACCCCGGTGGCGGCTCGACGGCGAGCACCACAGGTGTGGTGGCCGGAAGTCCTGGTTTCGCGGGCGGCTGACCTGCGGTTTCAACCGGAACCACCACAGGTGTTCTGGTTCCGACGGGCCCGGCGACGCGCTGCTGCAGGGCGTCGAGGAGTTCCTGTTCCGGTTTTCCCTTCAGCAGCAGCAGGACGAACGGGTCGGCGTCGAGCAGCCAGCCGACCTGGAACGCGAGCGCGGCCGCGTGCCGGCACGGCAGTTCCCAGCCCTCGCAGTCGCAGTCGGGTTCGAGGTCGCCGATGCCGGGCAGCAGGTCCACACCGGACTCTTCGGCGGCCTCGACCAGCGAGCGGGGCATGTCGTTGTCCAGCAACGCGGCGATGTGGCCCGCCTGTTCGGCGACGCGGTCGAGGAACCGTCCCCATTGGACCGCCGTGAGCACCGGCACGTGGACCGTGGTGCTGTAGACGGTGTCGTCGTCGTGGACCTGGGCGTGCAGGCGGCCGGGGCTGACGGTGATCGGGCCGACGACGCCGGCATGGGCGTAGCGGCGTCCGAGGCGCAGCAGTGTCGTGTCGAGGGCGGTGTCCTCCAGGGCCTTCACCCAGGCCTTGCCCCACCACGTGGTGGCGACGCGGCGTTTCACCTTGGGGAACGCGGCGAATCCGCGTGCGGTCATCAAGAACTCCTGAGCTGGACCAGGGAAGCGAGTTCGGCGTCGGTCAGTTCGGTGAAGGCGGCCTCACCCGAGTGCAGGACGGCGTCGGCGAGGTCGCGTTTGTCCTGCAGGAGTGCGGCGATGCGTTCCTCGACGGTGCCTTCGGTGACGAGTTTGTGGACCTGGACGGGCCTGGTCTGGCCGATGCGGTAGGCGCGGTCGGTGGCCTGGTCCTCGACCGCCGGGTTCCACCAGCGGTCGAAGTGGATCACGTGGTCGGCCCTGGTGAGGTTGAGCCCGGTGCCGGCGGCTTTCAGCGACAGCAGGAACACCGGGGCGCGGCCCTGCTGGAAGTCGTCGACCATCTGCTCGCGCTGGGGCACGGGGGTGCCGCCGTGCAGGAAGCGGGTGGGGTGCTTGATGTGCTGTTCGAGCAGGCGGGCCATGCCGACGTACTGGGTGAAGATCAGCACGGAGCCGTCCTCGGCGACGATCGTGGCGAGGAGTTCGTCGAGCAGGTCGAGCTTGCCGGACGTGCCCTGCAGCGTGGCGTGGCCGAGGTAGTGCGACGGGTGGTTGCAGATCTGCTTGAGCCCGGTCAGCAGCTTGAGCACGAGGCCGCGCCGGGCCATGCCGTCGCTGGACGCGATCTGGTCGAGGATCTCCCTGGTCAGTGCCTCGTAGAGCGCGGCCTGCTCGGCGGTGAGCGAGACGGGCAGGTCGGTCTCGGTCTTCGGGGGCAGTTCCGGTGCGACGCCGGGGTCGGACTTGCGGCGGCGCAGCAGGAACGGCCGCACGACCTTGGCGAGGGTGTCGTCGGGTTCTGGCCAGCGGGTGCGGAACGCGCGGTGCGTGCCGAGCAGGCCCGGCGTCGTCCAGTCCAGGACGGCCCACAGTTCGGACAACGAGTTCTCGACCGGTGTGCCGGAGAGCGCGACGCGGGCGGCCGCGGGGATCGAGCGCAGTGCTTTGGCGGTGCCGGAGTGCGGGTTCTTGACGTGCTGGGCCTCGTCGGCGACGACCATGCTCCAGCTGTGGTTGCGCAACGTCTCCGCGTCCAGGCGCATGGTGCCGTAGGTGGTCAGCACGATGCCCGTGTCGGCGAGTGTCCGTTGTGGACCGTGGTAGCGGGTCACGGGGGTGCCCGGCGCGAACCGGTGGATCTCGCGTTCCCAGTTGCCGAGCAGTGAGGCCGGGCAGACGACCAGGGTGGGGTGCTCGTGCTGCCGGTGCAGGTGCAGGGCGATCAGGGTGATGGTCTTGCCCAGGCCCATGTCGTCGGCGAGGCACGCGCCGAGGCCGAGGCCGGTCATGTGGGCGAGCCAGCGCAGGCCGTGCAGCTGGTAGTCGCGCAGGGTCGCCCGGAGCGCGGCGGGTGCCTCGATCTGCGGGATGGTCGTGATCGCGGTGGTGAGGCTGTGCGGGGCGACGGCGACGGGTTCGCCGTCGATGATCGCGGTGCCGGTGAGGGCGGCGGTCACGGCGTGGACGGCGGTGATCGGGGCGAGCTGCTGCCGTGCCTTCTTCCTGAGCTTCGGGTCGACGAGCACCCACTGGTCGCGCAGCCGCACGACCGGCCGGCTGGCTTCGGCGATGACGTCCATCTCGGCGTCGGTCAGCGCCGCGTCGCCGAGTGCGAGCTGCCAGTGGAACGTGAGCAGGTCGTCGGCCTTGAACTTGCCGCTCGGTTCGCCGATGACGGCTTTCGCGGACAACGACGTGGTGAGGTTCTTGGGCCAGTGGACCTCGATGTCGGTGGTGAGGAGCTCGGCGACCTCGTCGTCGGTGAGCTCGGACTGGTCGAGCAGGCGGTGCAGGGGTGGCCAGGTGGCGCGGCCGATCGCGCGGATGGCGTCGAGCTCGCGCCCGGATCCGCGCACGTCGCGCGGGTAGGGGTCGGTGATGCCGCGGACCTGCACGATCGCGCGGAACCGCAGGTCCTCGGTCGTCTCGATGCGCAACGACAGCCTGATCTGCTCGTCCGCCCACGCCTTGAGCTCGGGCACCTCGCGGGGTTCGGCACCGGCGAACGGCCCGGAGCCGGTGCGGGGCAGCGCGTCGGCGACGGCGTCGAGGAACTGGCGCAGCTCGTCGTAGTCGCCGTGTGCGGCGAGCCGGCGCAGGTGCAGTTCGTCGGCGTGGTCGAGCGGGCCGATGCGCCACGTGTCGTGGCTTCCGGCGGTCACGCTCGGCACGATCCGGCCGCGGGCGACGAGGTTGAGCGCGGTCGCGGTGGCCACTCCCCAGTAACCGTCGTCGTTCAGCGCGTCCGGCAGGGCTTCCAGCAGGGGTTTTCCGTTGAACAGGCCGAGTCTGGGCGGGTCGGCAGGCGCGAACATACTATGTACCGTACACCATACGGTACGGTAGGGTCACGTCCGTGATCGAACACACGGGCAGTGGTGATCCCGCGCGGACGCTGGCGTTGCTGTGGCGCACGCAGGAACGCACGAGCCGCAAGGGCAAGCCGGACCTGAGCGTGGACCGCATCGTGCAGGCGGGCATCGCGCTGGCCGACGCCGACGGGTTGAAGGCGCTGTCGATGCGCCGCGTGGCCGAGTCGCTGGGTGTGGGGACGATGTCGCTCTACACCTACGTGCCCGGCAAGGGCGAGCTGATCGACGTCATGGTCGACACGGTGCAGGCGGCGACCGGCCGCGAGGTGGTCGAGGGCTGGCGCGAGCACCTGACGTACGTGGCGCGCGAGAACCTGGCCCTCTACCGGCGGCACCCCTGGTTGTTGCAGGTCGCGCCGTCTCGCACGGTGCTGGGCCCGCAGGTGGCGGCGAAGTACGACTTCGAGCTGCGCGGCCTGGACGGCATCGGCCTGTCGGACGTGGAGATGGACTCGGTGCTGAACCTGGTGCTGGGGCACGTGCAGAACTCGGCGCGGGGGCTCACGGCGGCCGCGGTGACGGAGAAGGAGACCGGGCTGACCGACCAGCAGTGGTGGGACGCGGCGGTTCCGTTCCTGATGACCGTGTTCGACCCGGCCCGCTACCCCGTCGCGTCGCGGGTCGGCAACGCGGTCGGCGAGGCGCACCAGAGCGCGTTCAGCCCGGAGCACTCGTTCGAGTTCGGGCTGTCCATGATCCTCGACGGCATCGCCCAGCTGATCGCCACGCGCTCCCACCCTGCTTCCTGACCGCACGGGACCCCGCGTACTCCACGGCGGCGGCTATGGCGGTGAGGTGGCGGGCGGTTACGGGCTCATGACACCCGCGCGGGATGCGCCGGTAATTCCCGCGCGGTGTCCCTCAACTGCCTACAGTTACGCCACGCGCCGTGGTGACGATCACCGCGACGCGTGGACAGCACCGCCACAGGGAGGCCCGCTCGTGGTGATCGACTCGCAGCCGCGGCAGGCGCTGGTGCGCCGGGTCACCGGTCTCGCGCGGTCGACACCGGGCCGGTTGAGCCTGATCGTCGTGGTGCTGGTGGTGGCGAGTCTGGCCAGCGGGTGGCTGTCGACGTGGAGCGTGAACCGGCAGGAACGGGCGCTGGAGGACCTCGCCACCCGGTCGGAGCCGCTCGCGCACGCGGCGCAGGAGGTCTACCGGGCGTTGCAGGACGCGGACGCGACGGCCGCGAGCGCGTTCCTGTCCGGCGGGCTGGAGCCTCCGCGGCTGCGCGAACGGTACGAGGCCGACATCGCCCAGGCCCAGGCCGCCCTCTCGGTGGCGACGGCCTCCTCCCCCGACCTGACCGCGACGCTGTCCGCTCAGCTGCCGGTCTACACGGGACTGATCGAGACGGCGCGCACGAACAACCGGCAGGGCTTCCCCGTCGGCGCGGCGTACCTGCGCGAAGCCTCGGGGCTGATGCGCACGCAGCTGCTGCCGTCGGCCCGGGAGCTGTACCGGGCGGAGACGGACCGGGTGGCCCGCGCGCAGGACGAGGCGACGTTCCCGTGGGGTTCGGTGCTGGTGGCGCTGGCGTTCGTGATCGCGCTGGTGCTCACCCAGCGGTATCTGACCCGCAAGACGAACCGGCTGCTCAACATCGGCCTGCTGGTCGCGACGGCGGCGGCGGTGCTGTCGCTGCTGTGGGTGACGACGGTGTCGGTGCTGGTGATGAACGACGTCGCGGACTCGCGTACGGCGTCGCAGAAGGCCGACGTGCTGGCGCAGGCGCGGATCGCGACCCTGACCGCGCGGGGCGACGAGACGCTGACGCTGGTCGCGCGGGGCGCCGGTCAGACCTACGAGAAGAGCTTCGTCGAGGTCTCGGAACGGCTGGAGGGGCAGCTCGAGGAGGCCAAGCGGCTGGAGGACACCGAGGCCGTCGACCAGGCGATGCGGCACTTCCGGCAGTGGCAGCAGGTCCACCAGCGCATCCGCGAGGCCGACGACGCGGGTCAGTACAACGACGCGGTGGCGTTGATCGACAACCCGTACTTCGACTCGCTGGACCAGGACCTGGTGCGGGCGATCGGCGAGGCGCGGCAGGACTTCAGCGACGAGGTGGCGGTGGCGCGGGGGTCGCTCGCGGGCACCGTGGTCGGTGTGCTGGTGCTCGCGGTGATCAGCGCGGTGGGATCGACGATGGGATTGTGGCAGCGGCTCAAGGAGTACCGGTGAGACGACTGGCGCTGGTATCGATCATGTTGCTGAGCGCGTGCTCGGCGGGTCCTGCGCCCAGCGAGGTCGTGCCGCGCAGCGCCGCGGCACCGCAGCCGGCGGGCGCCAGCACGGTCACGGCCGCGCCGAGCAGTTCGGCGGGCCCTGCGCCGTCGTGCGACGCGACGGCGAGCCTGCGTCCCGGCCCGTTGCCGCCCGCGGGGCAGATGCCGGCGGGTTCGAACATGGACCGGATCCTCAAGCGCGGCCGGTTGATCGCCGGGGTGGACCAGAACTCCTACCTGATGGGGTTCCGCAACTCGTTCACCGGCGAGATCGAGGGCTTCGACGTCGACGTGGTGCGGCAGATCGCCAAGGCGATCTTCGGCGACGAGAAGAAGGTGCAGTTCAAGGTCGTCACCTCGGCCGAGCGGATCCCGGTGCTGCAGCGCGGCGAGGTCGACCTGGTCGTGCGGACGATGACGATCACCTGCGAGCGGCTCCAGCACGTCGACTTCTCGTCGGTCTACTACCAGGCCGGGCAACGGGTGCTGGTGCGCCGCAACTCCGGCATCACCGGCGTGGACAGCCTCAAGGACAAGAGGGTGTGCGTGGCGTCGGGGTCGACGTCGCTGGGCAACGTGGTGAACCGGGTGAAGACGACGGTGAGCGTGCCGAACTGGACGGACTGCCTGGTGATGCTGCAGCAGGGGCAGACCGACGCGATCTCCACCGACGACACGATCCTGGCGGGTCTCGCGGCGCAGGACCCGTACACCGAGGTGGTGGGGTCGCGGTTCACCGAGGAGCCGTACGGGGTGGGTGTCCCGAAGGGGCAGGAGGACCTGGTCAGGTTCGTCAACGGCGTGCTGGAACGAATGCGCGCCGACGGGTCGTGGAACGGGATCTACCGGCGTTGGCTGAGCACGCTGGGCCCGGCACCAGCGCCGCCCGTCGCTCGTTATCGGGACTAGGGCCGTGGAGGGGTCGCGACGATGAGTGAAGAACTGGATCTGCCCGAGACAGGGCCCGCGACGTCACCGGGAACCGCACCCTGGTCGGTGTCGCAGGAGGTCTCGCGGTCGAACTCGGGCCGCTCGCGCCGGGGCAGCGCGCGGTCGATGAGCCGCGGCAGGCTGGGAGCCGGTCTGGTCGAGGTGCCGCGGGTGCCGTACCGGGATCCGAAGACCGCGGTGCTGCAGAACCCGGAGGTGCCAGAGGCCAAGCGGTTCTGCTCGAAGTGCGGCAAGAAGGTCGGGCGGCGTAAGGACGGCAAGCCCGGCAGGGTGGAGGGCTTCTGCCCGCAGTGCGGCCACGCGTACTCGTTCACGCCCAAGCTGGAACCGGGTGAGGTGCTGCACGACCAGTACGAGGTGCTGGGGTGCCTCGCGCACGGTGGCCTTGGGTGGCTGTACCTGGCGCTCGACCACGCGGTGAGCGACCGGTGGGTGGTGCTGAAAGGCCTGCTCGACTCGGGTGACGCCGATGCGATGGCGGCGGCGATGGCGGAGCGGCGGTTCCTGGCCGAGGTCGAGCACCCGAACATCGTGAAGATCCACAACTTCATCCGGCACGAGGACCGCAAGACCGGCAAGACCGTCGAGTACATCGTGATGGAATACGTCGGCGGCGAGTCGATCAAGGACATGATCACGAAGCGGCGGCGGGAGGGCCGCGGCGACGAGGCGTTGCCGCTGGCGCAGGCGATCGCGTACGTGCTGGAGATCCTGCCCGCGGTCGGCTACCTGCACGGTGTGGGGTTGTTGTACTGCGACTTCAAGCCGGACAACATGATCCATACCGAGGAGCAGCTCAAGCTGATCGACCTGGGCGCGGTGCGGCGCATCGACGACCACCACTCCCCCATCTACGGCACGATCGGCTACCAGGCGCCGGAGATCGGCACGATCGGGCCGTCGGTGTTCTCCGACATCTACACCGTCGGGCGCGCGCTGGCGGTGATGAGCTTCCCGTTCGACTTCCGCGGCCGCTGCAAGGACCGGCTGCCGACGGTGGAGGAGGAACCGCTGCTGGGCCGGTTCGAGTCGTTCCACCGGCTGCTGCTGCGGGCCACGAACCCGAACCCGGAGCTGCGGTTCTCCAGCGCGGAGGACATGGCCGACCAGCTCACGGGCGTGTTGCGCGAGGTGCTGGCGATCGAGGACGGCGTGCAGCGGCCGGGCCCGTCGCGGCAGTTCACCCCGGAACGGCGCCGGTTCGGCGTGGAGGGCGCGCTGGACCTCGCCGAGGTGGCTGTGGCGCTGCCGGCGCCGAGCGTGAGCACCTCCGACGCCGCCGCGTCCTGGCTGGCGACGGCGACGACGTCGGATCCGGCCGGTCTGCGCAAGGCACCGGAGCTGACCGTGGAGGTGCGGCTGCGGATCGTGCGGGTGCTGATCGAGTCCGGCGACACCGAGGCGGCGCTGCGCGAGCTGGAGGCGCTGACGACGCCGTCGATGTTCGACGAGTCCGAGCTCGACCCCGAGGACTGGCGGCCCGACTGGTACCGAGGTCTCGCGGCGCTGACGGACAAGCGGCCGCAGGACGCGCTGGGGTTCTTCGACGCGGTGTGCTCGGCCGTGCCCGGCGAGGCGGCGCCGAAGCTCGCGCTGGGCGTGTGCTGCGAGGCCATCGGCGATCTGAAGGCGGCGGCGGGCTGGTACGAGCTCGTGTGGCGCACGGACCACGCGTACGTGTCGGCGGCGTTCGGGCTGGCGCGCGTGTTGCTCGCGTGCGGTGACCGGGCGCGGGCGGTCGAGGTGCTGCTGTCCGTTCCGGACACGTCCTCACAACATCTCGCGGCGCAGATCGCCGCGGTGCGCGCGCAGCTCGGCCACGGTGATGCCGAGGACCTCGTGGCGGCCGGGGAACGGTTGCACGCCTTGGACATCGACCTCCATTCGCACACGCAGCTGTCGGCGGAACTGCTGGAGGCGGCGTTCGACTACGTGACCCGCAATCAGGCCGCCGAGGGCAGGGTGCTGGACTGTGCACTCTCCGAACACGAGCTTCGGCTGGGTCTCGAGCGGCGCTACCGCACGCTGGCCCGGTTCGCGGCCACGCCGGAGGAACGGATCGCATTGGTGGACCGCGCGAACGCGGTAAGGCCGAGGACGTTGGTTTGATGGACACCCTGAAGTGCCCGGAGTGCTTCGCGCCCGTAGCGCCGGAGGACCGGTTCTGCGAGGCGTGCGGGCGCAACCTGCTGGTCCGCCGCACGCCGCTGGGCGGGCCGACCGGTCCCGCGCAGGCCTCGTGCATCCTGTGCGGCTCGCCGGACATCGACGACGAGGACTACTGCACCCAATGCGGCCGGCACCAGCCGTCGGCACGCGACCGGGTCGAGTACACCCTCGGCGCGGTGTCGGGCGTGTCGGACCGGGGCAAGCGGCGGGCGCGCAACGAGGACTCGATGGCGTTCGGGCACGTCGCGGGCAAGGGTGTCGCCGCTGTCGTCTGCGACGGTGTGGCCTCGTCCGAGCGGGCCGAGCAGGCGTCGCAGGCCGCTGCCGACGCGGCGGTGGACGTCCTGCTGAACGCGTTGATCGACACCGCGGACCCGGAGCAGGCGATGGTCGACGCGGTCGCGGCGTCGTGCTTCGCGGTCGAGCAACTGGTGGAGAACGAGCCGGTCGAGGCGGGTGGCCGGGGTGTCGCGCCGTCGTGCACGTTCGTGTCGGTGCTGGTCACGGAGAAGTCGGCGACGATCGGGTGGGTCGGCGACTCGCGCGCGTACTGGCTGTCCGACGAGGGCTCCAAGCAGCTCACGACGGACGACACGTGGGCGGCGCAGCTGGTCGCGGAGGGTGTGCTGACCGAGGAGCAGGCGCGTACGGACCGTCGTGCGCACGTGCTGTCGCGGTGGATCGGCGCGGACGCCGGGCAGGTGGTGCCGCAGGTCGTGACGATGCAGCCGACCTCGCCGGGCGTGTTCCTGCTCTGTTCGGACGGGCTGCACAACTACCGGCCGCAGCCGGAGGACCTGCAGTCGTTGCTGCCGTGCGGGCCGGAGGAGTTCGTGAAGGTCGCTCTCGAGGCCGGTGGCCACGACAACATCACGGTCGTGCTGGTGCCGTTCGCTCCCGCTCAGTGATGGAAGCATGGTCAACATGACCTCCGTGGACATCACCACACGCGACGGCACTGCCGACGCCTACCTGACCGGTCCCGCCGGCTCTGGACCGTTTCCCGCCGTGCTGCTGTACATGGACGCCTTCGGCCTGCGTCCGCACCTGCGCACGATGGCCGACCGCCTGGCGTCGGCGGGGTACGTCGTGCTGGTTCCCAACGTCTTCTACCGGGCCGGACGGGCGCCGGTGGTCGAGCTGCCCGACTACATCGACCCGGCGGCACGTCCTGAGCTGTTCGAGCGGATCATGCCGCTGCTGAGGTCGTTGACGCCGGAGGCGCTGATGCGCGACGCCGAGGCGTACCTGCGTTTCCTGGCCGACTCGCCGCTGGTGGCGGACGGTCCCGTGGGCATCACCGGTTACTGCATGGGCGCGGGTCTGGCGTTGCGCACGGCGGGCACGTTCCCGGACCGGGTCGCCGCGGCGGCGGGCTTCCACGGTGCGAACCTGGCCACCGAGGCCGGTGACAGCCCGCATCTGCTGGCGGACCGGATCACGGCGGAGCTGTACTTCGCGCACGCCGATCAGGACGCCGCGATGCCGCCGGAGCAGATCGAGCGTCTGGAGAAGGCGCTCGCCGAGGCGGGTGTGAAGCACCGGTGCGAGGTGTACGCGGGTGCGCGTCACGGCTACACGCAGGCGGACACGGCCGCGTACGACGCCGAGGCCGCGGAACGCCACTGGGACGCGTTGCTCGATCTGTTCTCCCGGACGCTCACCCCGTAGAGTGATCGCGCCGCCGCCCTCCGTTACGTTTTGGAGGCGTACGGGATGGGCACTGGTAGGCGTTCGTTCCTGTTGGGAACGGCGGGAGCACTGGCCGCGGCGGGCACGGCTTCGGCCGCTCCCGGCGGGCTGACGTGGGTGCTGACGAACAACGTCGGGTATGAGGCCGAGGGGCCGAAGCGGGCGGTGATCGCGTGTTCGACGCCGGGCGTGCACCGGTTCGAGCTGGCCGAGCACGGCAGCGGCAGGGTGGTGCATCGCGGCACGGCCAAGCACGTCGGGCCGGTGGCGGACTGGAAGGCGAACCAGTTCCCCGCGGTGCCGTCGTTCTACTCGGTCGCGGACTTCTCAAACTTCACACGTTCTGGTGAATTCGTGCTGTCAACGGACGGTGGGGTGTCGCGGCCGTTCGTGATCGAGCCGCTGGTGCTGGAGCGGCGGACCTTGCCGCACGTGGTGCGGTTCTTCAAGGACTCGCGGTCGTTCGGCGAGTACGACCGGGTGGACCGCTCGCTGCCCTACGAGCCGGATCCGTCGATCAGGGTGGACGCGCACGGCGGGTGGTACGACGCGGCGGCGGACTGGTCGAAGCACTTCACGCAGCTGTCGAGGTACTCGTTCTGCAACACCCTGCAGCTGCCGTTGACCGCGTACGTGCTGTGGGCGGCCTATGACGAGCTGACGCGGCGGGCGAACCCGGATTTCCGGCACCTGCGGGAGCTGCTGCACGACGAGGCGGTGTACGGGGCGGACTACCTGGTGCGGGTGCAGATGCCGGGCGGGTCGTTCTACGGGTCGGTGCGGCAGCCGCAGGACGACGACATCGGCATCGACCCGGCGAAGCGGTTCCTGCGCAAGGGGCCGCTGAACTACCGCGAGGGGTGTGGGGTGGCGATCGCGGCCCTGGCGCGGGCGGCACGCGGCACGGTGGACGGGGAGTTCCCACGGTCGCGGTACCTGGCCGCGGCAGAGGCGGCGTTCTCGTTCTTGCAGGCCAACAACGTGCGGTTGACCAACGACGGCAAGGAGAACATCCAGGACGACTACAACGTGCTGCTCGCCGCCGTCGAGCTGGTCAAGACCTCCCCGAAGCCGGAGTACCGGGCCGAGGCGGACAAACGGGCGGCCGCTCTCGTGGCGCGGTTGATGCCGCGCGGGCATTTCCGGGCCGATGACAAGGATCGGCCGTACTTCCACCCGTCGGACGCGGGCATGCCGGTGGTGGCGTTGCTGGCGTACTCGTCGATCGCGGGCCCGGAGGTGCTCGCGGCGGTGCGGAGGTCGCTGGAGTTCGAGCTGTCGATCACCGGCGCGGTGCCCAACCCGTTCGGGTACGCCCGCCAGGCGGTGCAGACGGCGGCGGGTGAGCGGTTCGACGGGTTCTTCTTCCCGCACGACGCGGCGGGCACGTGGTGGCAGGGCGAGAACGCGCGCCTGGCGTCGCTGGCAACGGCGGCGAGACTGGCGGCCGGGAAGTTCGACGCGGCGTTCGCGGCGCGGTTGCGGTCCTACGCGGCGGACCAGCTGAACTGGATCGTGGGCTGCAACCCGTTCGACGTGTGCATGCTGGAGGGCAGCGGGCGGACGGCGCCGATCTACCTGGAGTACCCGGACGGATCGGCCGTCGGGTCGTGGCGGTGGATCCGGGCGGCGGGCGGGATCGTCAACGGGATCACCGGTCGTGCCGCGGACGGGCGTGGGATCGAGTGGGATCCGGGGGTGGCGTCGTCGGGTCCGAACACGGACTGGCGGTGGCTGGAGCAGTGGATCCCGCACTCGACGTGGTTCCTGTACGCGGTGGCCGCGGGCTCGCGATGAGGTCGAGCAGCGTCATCGCGTCGTGGTCGGGGGTGCCGGGCGTGGCGAGGTAGACGACGAGGCGCTGGCCCTGGCCGCGGTTGAGGGTCAGCGCCTCGTGCGACAGCGTCATTTTGCCGACCTCGGGGTGGTAGGTGGTCTTCTCGCCGTCGCCGATGGTGCGGACCTCGTAGCGTTCCCAGAACCGGTTGAAGTCGGGGCTCTTGACGATCAGCTCGCCGACCAGCGAGGCGAGGTCGGGCGCGTCGGGGTCGGTGCCGGCGATGGCGCGCAGCTGGGCGACGCACGCCTGGGCCTTCTGCTCCCAGTCCGCCCACAGGTCGCGGGCGGCGGGGTGCAGGAACGTGTAGCGGATGGTGTTGCGCTGGCGTTCGGGCCAGTCCTCGATGCCGTGCAGCAGCCGCAGCCCGCCGGGGTTGGCGGCGAGCAGGTCGTTGGTGCGGCTCACGACGTAGGCGGGGTTGGGCCGCAGGGTCTCCAGCAGCCGCAGCATGGTGGGGCGGACGCGGCGGGAGGGCAGTGGGCGGGGTTCGGGTGCCTGCCGTGCCGCCTGGGCGGCGAGTCCGCGCAGGAAGTCCCGCTCCTCGCAGTTGAGGCGCAGCGCACCGGCCAGTGCCTCGACGACCGCAGGGCTGGGCCTGGTCTCCTTGCCGCGTTCGAGCCGCACGTAGTAGTCGATGCTCACGCCGGCGAGCGCGGCGACTTCCTCGCGGCGCAGGCCGGGGGTGCGGCGCGGGCCGGTTCTGGCGGGCAGCCCGACGTCGGCCGGGCTGATGCCGCCGCGGCGTGCTCGCAGGAACCTCCCGAACTCGGTCATGGTCTTCAGTCTGCCAGCGGGAGGCCGTGCGTCCCTGGCCGTGTCACACCCCCTCTCGCGCACCCCTGAAGATCGCGGTCTGCTGCGCGCCCGCGATGCCGACCAGGCTTGATCAGGTGACGACTCTCGCACCACCGCACCAGACAGCGGGTCCGAAGCCGGTCCTGGCGACGGCTTTCCTGGGCATCTTCCTGATCAACCTCGACTCGATGGCGATGAACGTCGCGCTGCCGCGCATCGGGCTCGAGTTCGGCGGCAGCACGGCGGCGCTGCAGTGGATCGTGGACGCCTACCTGGTGATGTTCGCGGCACTGCTGCTGTCCGCTGGCGCTTTGTCGGACCGGGTCGGGGCGAGCCGCGCGTTCGGTGCCGGTGCCGCGGTCTTCACCTTCGCGTCGGTGGCGTGCGGCCTCGCGCCGGGGCTGGGTGAGCTGATCGGTGCGCGGCTGCTGCAGGGCGGTGCGGCGGCGATCATGCTGCCGTCGTCGCTGGCGCTGGTGCGGCAGGCGTTCCCGGACGCGGTGGCGCGGGCACGGGCGATCGCGCTGTGGACGGTGGGCGGGGCTCTCGCGATCGCCGCGGGCCCGCTGGCCGGCGGGGTGCTGACCGGGACGCTGGGTTGGCGGGCGATCTTCTTCGTCAACCTGCCGGTCGGGGTCGCCACGCTGCTGGTGCTGGCCCGCACGCCGCGGTCGCCGCGGGTGGCCCGGCCGCTCGACCCGCTCGGGCAGGTCACGGCGATCGTGGCGCTGGTGGCGCTGACGTTCGGGGTGATCGACGGCGTGCAGCCGGTGGCGCTGGGTGTGGCCGTGGTGGCGGCGGTCGCGTTCGTGCTGGTCGAGTCGCGGGTGGCGGCGCCGATGATGCCGCTGGGCCTGTTCCGTTCGCGCACGGTGACGTTGTCGGTGGTGATCGGTTTCGTGGTGAACGCCGCCTTCTACGGGCTGGTGTTCGTGCTGAGCCTGTACTTCCACGACCGGCTGGGGCTCTCGGCGATGGCGGCGGGGCTGGTGTTCGTGCCGATGACGGCGGTGGTCGCGGTGGCCAACCTGGTGTCGGCGCGGGTCGCGGCCAGGTTCGGGCCGCGGCTGCCGATCGCCGCGGGCCAGCTGATCTGCGCGGCGGCGATGGCCGCGCTGCTGTGGGTGGACGAGGGCACCGCCCTGCCGGTGATCGCGGTGCTGCTGGTTCCGATCGGGTTCGGGCTGGGCTGCGCGGTGCCGTCGCTGACCGCGGTGTTGATGGGACACATCGCGGCGGACCGGGCCGGCATGGCCGCCGGGGTGCTGAACTCGTTCCGGCAGACCGGCGGCGCGCTCGCGGTGGCGGTGTTCGGGGCGGTGGGCCTGCGGGCGGGGCTGGGTGCGGCGGTGGTGATGCTGGTGGCCGCCTCCGCCGCGGCGTGGCTGTTGCCGCGCCGATTTACCGCCGGCTAACTGCGGCGGGGCACCGTCGTGGCGTGAGATTCGTTTCTGTCGCGGCGGTGGCCGCTTTCGCGCTGGCCGGTCTGTCGTCCGGGGTGGCGCACGCGGAGTCGGCGCCGGGGTGCGGCCCGGTGACGCAGATCGGCAAGACCGCCTACATCGGTGGTGACTCCCGCAACGCGAAGGCGTCGGTGAAGCAGTTCAAGGGCTGTGGCAAGAACTGGGCGTACGTCTACGTGTGGGACTCGTTCGCGAGCCAGGTCGGTGACTTCCAGATCACGGTGGCCATGAGGGTGTCCGGTCTGGTCAAGGGCCAGAAGACCTACCCGCGCAACAAGCAGGAGGGGTGGTCGGAGGGCACCGACTCGCTGACGCAGTGCACCAGCGCGCTCGGTGCCTTGAAGGACTTCGTGATCAGCGACACCTGGCTGACCGCCGAGACCGACCAGAGGTGCTGACGATGAGGCGTTCGTTCGTGGTGGCGGCGGCACTGATCGCCGCGGTCACGCCGGAGGTCGCGCACGCGGAGTCGGCGCCGGGGTGCGGTCCGGTGACGCAGATCGGCAGGACCGCGCACATCGACGAGGGCGGTGGCCCGGTGGCGTCGGTGAAGCAGTTCAAGGGCTGTGGCAAGAACTGGGCGTACGTCTACGTGTGGGACTCGTACCACAACAAGGGCAACCGCTACTACGTCACCGCGGCGATCCTGCCCGGTTCGCAGGGGCACGTGAAGGGCGCCAACCGCGACCGCGAGGTGTGGTCGCACGGCACCGACACGTTGTCGATCTGCACGCAGGCGCAGGGGTCGCTGGTGGACAACCCGGAGTACGCGTTCTTCGCGAACACCGACAAGCGCTGCTGAAATGAGCTGATGCGCAGGGCGGTGTTGATCGCGGCGGCGGTGGTTGTCACCATCGTCGCCGTGGTCTTCGCCTTTCAGCGCAAGCTGATCTACTTCCCCTCCCCCGGCCCGTTGCCGTCCGCCGAGGAGGTTCTGCCCGGTGGGCGCGATGTGCGGCTGGTGACGGCGGACGGCCTGCTGCTGAACGGCTGGCACTTCGAGGTGTACGACGCGCCGGCGACGGTGATCGTGTTCCCCGGCAACGGCGGCAACCGGCTGGGGCGGGTGCCGCTGGCGCGGTCGTTGACCGAACGCGGGTTGTCGGTGCTGCTGTTCGACTACCGCGGCTACGGCGACAACCCCGGCACGCCCTCGGAGGAGGGCCTGACCTACGACGCGCGGGCGGCGTTGGACCTGATCGACGGCCCGGTGATCTACTTCGGCGAGTCGCTGGGCGCCGCGGTCGCCGTCGAGCTCGCGACCTACCGGGCTCCTCGCGGGCTGGTGCTGCGGTCGCCGTTCGCGTCGCTGGCGGCGGTCGGGTCGCACCACTACCCGTGGCTGCCTGTGAAGATGTTGTTGCGGGACAAGTATCCCCTGCTGGAGCGGGTGTCCGCGGTGGACGTGCCGACGGTGGTGCTGCTGGGCACGGCGGATTCGGTGGTGCCGCCGGCGCAGAGCCGTGAGGTGGCCGCGGCGGCGCGCGCGAAGCTGGTCGAGATCGCCGGCGCCGATCACAACGACGAGGTGTTGCTGTCGGGTCCGCAGGTGGTCGACGCGGTGCTGTCAGTCGGCTGACGGCGCGATCTCGCCGGAGCCTCTGCGCACGAGGGCGGCGGGGACGACGGCGTGCACGGGTGGTGAGGTGTCGCCGTCGATGCGGGCGAAGATGAGCTCGGCGGCTTTGCGGCCGATGCCGGGCACGTCCTGACGCACGACGGTGATGCCGGGTTCGAGCATGTCGGCGAGCGGGAAGTCGTCGAAGCCGATGAGGGCGACGCGGTGTTGCAGGCCGCGGGCGCGCAGCACGCGCATGGAGCCGACGGTGACGAGGTTCTGGGCGGTGAACAGGGCCGTGGGTGGTGTGCCGAGGTCGAGCAGTTCCTTCGTGGCGGTCTCGGCGAGGTCGGCGCCGTGCAGGTCGGTGCGCACGAGTTCCTCGCGCAGGGTGAGCCCGGCCTGGGCGAGGCCTTCGAGGTAACCGGTGTAGCGCTCCTGGCTGGTCCACAGGGTGCGGCGGTCGCCGAGGAAGGCGATGTCGCGGTGGCCGAGCGCGGCGAGCTGCAGGACGGCTTCGCGGGAGCTGTCGCGGTTGGTGGTGGTGACGCAGTCGGTGCCGCCGAAGGTGGGTGGCCGGTCGACGAGCACCATCGGGGTGCCGCGGTCGCGTTCCTGCTGCAGGGCGTCCTGGTGGCCGCCGGCGGCCATGACGACGACGCCGTCGACGCGGCGCGCGGACAGCGACAGCAGCAGTTCGCGTTGCAGGGAGTGGTCGTCCTCGCTGCTGCCGGCGAGCACGAGGACGCCGTTGTGGCGGGCGCGGTCCTCGACGGCGCGCAGCAGCGCGGAGTCGAACGGGTTGGAGAGGTCCTCGAACAGCACGCCGATGGTGGCGCTGCGGCGGTCGGAGCGGCGCAGGCTGCTGGCGGTGAGGTTGGGGCGGTAGCCGAGGGTGCGGGCGGCGGCGCGGACGCGTTCGACGACTTCGGGACCCGCGCCGGGCAGACCGTTGATGACGCGCGAGACGGTCTTGGTGCTGACCTTCGCCAGCGCCGCGACGTCGCGCATCGTGGGTTCGCGTCTTTCGCCTGCATGATCCATGTCCACCCACCTCGGGTAACGCTTGCGTAACGCCCGCTTGTCGCGTCTTCTCTGCGAAAGCTAGCGTCAACGATGACGTAACGGAACCCCCGGTTCTCCATCTTTCGCGTAACCGAGCCTCTCCATCAGCTCTCGCCTCACACGGCCGGTTACGTCAACGTTGACGTAGGAGGAGTCATGTCGCGCAGAGCGTTCGGGCTGACAGCGGCGGCGGTGCTGGCGCTGTCCGTGGCGGCGTGCGGGAACGGCGGTTCGTCGGGCGGCAGCACGCTGGTGGGCCTGGTGACCAAGACCGACACGAACCCGTTCTTCGTGAAGATGAAGGAGGGCGCGCAGAAGGCGGCCTCGTCCTCGGGTGTGACGGTGCAGTCGTTCGCGGGCAAGCAGGACGGTGACAACCAGACGCAGGTCGACGCGATCGAGAACCTGATCGCGTCGGGTGCGAAGGGCATCCTGATCACGCCGAGCGACTCGAAGGCGATCGTGCCGTCGGTGGACAAGGCGCGGGCCGCGGGACTCTTGGTGATCGCGCTGGACACGCCACTGGAGCCGGCGTCCGCCGCGGACGCGACGTTCGCGACCGACAACTACAAGGCGGGTCTGCTGATCGGTCAGTGGGCGAAGGCGAAGTTCGCCAAGGACGGCAAGCAAGCCAAGATCGCGCTGCTGGACCTCAACCCGAACCAGGTGTCCGTCGACGTGCAGCGCGACCAGGGCTTCCTGGAGGGCTTCGGCGTCGACGTCAAGGACAAGAACAAGATCGGTGACGAGTCCGACCCGCGGATCGTGGGCCACGACGTGACCAACGGCGACCCGGCGGGTGGCCGCACGGCGATGGAGAACCTGCTGCAGAAGGATCCCGGCGTCAACCTCGTCTACACGATCAACGAGCCCGCCGCGGCCGGCGCGTACGAGGCGTTGAAGGCGGTGGGCAAGGAGAAGGACGTCGTGATCGTGTCGGTCGACGGCGGCTGCCCCGGTGTGCAGAACGTGAAGGCGGGCGTGATCGGCGCGACGTCGCAGCAGTACCCGCTGAAGATGGCGCAGCTGGGTGTGGAGGCGGTGGCGAAGTTCGCCAAGGACGGGTCGAAGCCGCAGAACACCGACACGGGCGTCACCCTGATCACCGACCAGCCGGCCGACGGGGTCGAGTCGAAGGACTCGGCGTTCGGCCTGCAGAACTGCTGGGGCTGAGACGATGACGACTACGGCTACCCGGCCGCCCGCTCCGTTGCCGGAGCAGCGGGACCGGTCGGTGCTGACCCGGCTTCAGCACCTGTTGCACGCCCAGGCGACGATCGGGCCGGCGGTGGTGCTGCTGGTGGCGGTGATCGTGTTCGCGCTGCTGTCGGAGCGGTTCCTGACGCCGGGCAACATCTCGTTGATCCTGCAGCAGGTCGCGGTGGTGGGCACGCTCGCGGTGGGGCAGACGATCGTGATCCTGACGGCGGGCATCGACCTGTCGTGCGGGGCGATCATGGTGCTGACGTCGATCGTGATGGCGAAGGTCGCGGCGGGCACCGGGCTGCCGGGGCTGCCCGCCCTGCTGCTGGGCTTCGCGGTCGGCACGCTGTGCGGCCTGCTCAACGGTCTGCTGGTGACGAGGCTGAAGCTGCCGCCGTTCATCGTCACGCTCGGCACGCTGAACGTGTTCTTCGCGGTGAACCTCTGGTACTCGGGCAGCGCGACGATCCGCGGCACGGACATGCCGTCGTTGCTGCTGTGGACCGGCCAGACGATCAACATCGGCGGCACCCGCATCACCTACGGCTCGATCATGCTGGTGGTCCTGGTGGCGGCGATGGCGTTCGTGCTCAAGAACACCGCGTGGGGCAGGCACGTCTACTCGACCGGTGACGACCTGGAGGCCTCCCGCCTGTCCGGCATCCGGACCGCTCGGGTGCTGCTGAGCGTGTACGCGACGGCGGGGCTGATCTACGCGGTGGCGGCGTGGACGCTGATCGGCCGGATCGCCTCGGCCAGCCCGCAGGCCGGGCAGACCGACAACCTGGACTCGATCACCGCCGTGGTGATCGGCGGGACGTCGCTGTTCGGCGGCCGCGGCGCCGTGGTGGGCTCGCTGATCGGCGCGTTGATCGTCGGTGTGTTCCGCAACGGCCTGGCGCTCGCGGGCGTGGACGTGCTGTGGCAGACCATGGCGGTGGGCGTGCTGATCATCGTGGCGGTCTCGCTGGACCAGTGGATCAGGAAGGTGAAGGCATGACCACGCCGGTGCTGCAGGCCACTGGCCTGGTGAAGCGGTACGGCAAGGTGACGGCGCTGGCGGGCGCGGACCTGGAGCTGCTGCCCGGTGAGATCCTCGCGGTGATCGGCGACAACGGCGCTGGCAAGTCGTCGCTGATCAAGGCCTTGTCGGGGGCGGTCGTGCCGGACGAGGGCGAGATCCGCCTCGACGGTGAGCCGGTGTCGTTCTCCACGCCGATCGACGCGCGCAAGGCCGGGATCGAGACGGTTCATCAGTCGCTGGCGGTGTCGCCGTCGCTGGACATCGCTTCGAACCTGTTCCTGGGCCGCGAACGGCGCCGCAAGGGTGTGCTGGGGTCGGTGTTCCGGATGCTCGACCGCCAGGGCATGCGCGAGGAGGCCCGCCGTCAGCTCGACGCGCTGGGGATCATGACGATCCAGAACCCCGGCCAGGCGGTCGAGACCCTGTCGGGTGGCCAGCGCCAGGCCGTGGCGGTGGCGCGGGCGGCGGCGTTCGGCAGCCGGGTCGTGATCATGGACGAGCCGACGGCGGCGCTGGGTGTGCGGGAGTCCCGCGCGGTGCTGGACCTGATCCTGCAGGTCCGCGACCGCGGGTTGCCGGTGATCCTGATCAGCCACAACATGCCGCACGTGTTCGAGGTGGCCGACCGCATCCACATCCAGCGCCTGGGCCGCCGCAAGGCGGTGGTGGACCCGAAGTCGGTGTCGATGTCGGACGCGGTGGCGATCATGACCGGGGCGATGGAGCCGCCGGAAGCCGCCTAGGCGGTGCCGAAGGGGTTGTCGATGACGTACCGCCACCGGCCGTCCGCGCCTTTGCGGGCGACGTCGGTGGCGGTGCCCGTGGTGCCGCCGATGGTCCAGTCGACGATGAGCAGCGCGATGCCGTCGTGTTCGTAGACGTGCCTCGGCGTGAGCTCGATCGGAAGTCCTGTGGCGAGGAACCGCTGGTTGGCCTGCCGGCGTGCGGCGCCGGTGACGGTGGTGCCGGGTTCGGGGACGAACAGGCCGCCCGGTTCGTAGACGTCGTCGACGGCGTGGGCGTCTTTGGCGTTGAACGCGGCGGCGAAGGCGTGGGCCACACTGACGGGGTGGATGGTCATGGTGTGAGCGTTGCCGCTCGCGAAGTGGGTCACCAAACGGTGACCTGGGACCGGCCGACGGCGGACTGTCCGGTGGAGGTGGCGCTGGCGGCGATCAGCGGCCGGTGGGCGACGTTGATCCTGCGCGACCTGATGGACGGCCCGCGGTCGTTCTCGGCGTTGCGGGCGGGGTTGCCGTCGTTGAGCGCGAAGGTGCTGACGGAGCGGCTGGAGTCGTTGGTGGCGCAGGGGTTGGTGTCGTGTTCGCGCTCCCCCGGCTTTCCGGTGCGCACCTCGTATGCGTTGACGTCTGCCGGTTTGTTGTTGCGGCCGTTGCTGGATCAGCTGTATCGGACGGGTGAGGCGCTATTGGGCGAGGTCGCGGATCACTGACTCCAGTGGCGCGATGACGTTGCGGGAGGCCATGAGTTCCTCGGAGACGAGGACCCTGTCGTGCTTGAGGCGGCGCCAGAACTGTCCTTCGACGGGGATCTGGACGACGTCGAGCTTGAAGACGGGCCTGCGGCGGAGTTCCTGTTCGAGGTCGGTGACCAGTTCGTGGACGGAGTTCGAGAAGCTGATCCTGATGTCGTCGCGCCGCCGGGTGTTCTCCGGTGTGGTGAAGGCACCCCACTGCTGGTAGGCCTCGCGCAGCTCGACGGGCAGGCCGACCGGTTCGCGGCCGTGTCCGGTCGAGCTGCAGTCGCGCCACCACCGGTCCCAGTCCTGGACGAGTTCCGGCGGGTACAGCAGGCCGGTCAGCCGCGGGACCGGTGGCGTGAGGCGCGGTATCGAGTCGGCGGTCGGCGTGCTGATGCCGAGGGCGTCACGGACGAACAGGGCGAACGTGCCGCCGTCGCCGCTGGAGATGACCCACGTGGAATCCCCCGAGAACTTCATGCTCCACGGTAGCGGTTCACAGCGGCACGGCGTCGAGCGCCTTGTAGATGCGTTTGTCGCTGACGGTGTACCGGGTGCCGATGGTCTGGGCGAAGTACGACAGCCGCAGCTCCTCGATCATCCACCGGATCTCGTCGAGCTCGGGCGCGGGTTCGTCGGCGGGTGTCTGTGCCCGCAGCTCCCGGTACTCGGCGTGGACCTGGTGGACCTTCTCGGTCCACTCCAGGTCGCGGCGCGGGTTCTCGGGCAGCTTCTCGATCCGCCGCGCGATGCCCTTGAGGTACCGCACGAGGTCGGGCAGCCGGTCGTACCCGGTGTGGGTGACGAATCCCTTGTACACCAACGAGTTGAGGTGTGCGCGGATGTCGGCGACCGAGTCCGGCGGGCCCTTGAGCGCGGTGAGCTTCAGTTCGGCCTCGTGGGCGGCTTCGAGGACCTTGCGGACTTCCTGGACGACGACCCAGGTGGTGTCGTTGAGCGCCGCCTGGACCTTCTTCAGCTGCGCCGCGTAGGCCTTGGCGTCCCAGGCGGGTTCGCCCATGAGCCGGTCGACGGCGGCCATGATGCAGTCCGACAGCAGGGCCGCGACGCCGCCGTGGGGGTTGCGGGTGAGGGCGAGCTTGGCGGCGTTGTCGAGGTGGCGCTGCAGGTGTTTGACGGGTGAGTTGATGCCCATCAGCAGCAGTCTGCGCACGCCGCGGCGGTGGGCGTAGGCCTGGCGACCTGGGGTGTCGAGGACCTTGATCGCGACGGCGGAGCTCTGGTCGACCAGGGACGGGTAGGCGGTCACGGTGATGCCGGACTGGCGTTGCTCGATCGTGCGCGGCAGGGAGTCGAAGTCCCAGGTCGTCAGGCCGGTGCGTTCGAGGTGGCCGGCGGCCTGGCTGAGGGACTCGCGGACCTCGTCGCGCAGTTTTTCCTTCAGCGCGGCGATGTCCTTGCCCTCGGCGAGGGTGCGGTTGTGCTCGTCGACGACCTGGAAGGTGAGCTTGAGGTGCTCGGGCACGGCGTCGAACTGCCAGTCCTCGCGGTGCACGGTGACGCCGGTGAGTGCTTTGAGCTCGCGTTCGATGCCGCCGAGCAGGGACGTTTCCGCGGGGTTGATGCGGGCGAGCACGGCGGTGGCGACGTCGGGGACGGGGACGAAGTTGCGGCGGATCTGCTTGGGCAGCGAGCGGATGAGCGCGACGACGAGGTCGTGACGCAGGCCGGGGATCTGCCAGGAGAACGCGTCGTCGTCCAGGGTGGTGAGCGCCGGCAGCGGCAGCTGGACGGTGATGCCGTCGTTCTTCGAGCCCGGTTCGAAGTGGTAGCTGAGCGGCAGGGTGAGTTCGCCCTGGCGCCACTGGTCGGGGTACTGCTCGGGGCTCACGTCGGCGCGGTCGTTGACCAGCATGTCCTTGGTGAAGGTGAGCAGGTTGTTGTTCTTCTGCTTCTTCCACCACGAGTCGAAGTGGCGGGCGGAGACGACCTCGGGGCCCACGCGCTGGTCGTAGAACTCGAACAGGGTTTCCTCGTCGACGACGATGTCGCGGCGCCGTGCCCTGTTCTCGAGCTCTTCGACTTCTTCGAGCAGGGCCCGGTTGGTGTGGAAGAACTTGTGGTGGGTGGTCCACTCCCCCTGCACGAGTGCGTGGCGGATGAACAGCTCACGGCTCAGTTCGGGGTCGATGCGGCCGTAGTTGACCTTGCGGCCGGCGACGATCGGCACGCCGTAGAGGGTGACCTTCTCCAGGGCGACGACGCTGCCGCGCTTGGCTTCCCAGTGCGGTTCGGAGTACTGGCGTTTGACGACGTGCTCGCCGAGGCGTTCGGCCCATTCGGGTTCGATCTTGGCGACGATGCGGCCCCAGAGGCGGCTGGTTTCGACGAGTTCGGCGGCCATCACCCATTGCGGTGGTTTCTTCGCGAGGGCGGAGCCGGGGAAGATCGCGAACTTGGCGTTGCGGGCGCCGAGGAACTCCGTCATGGGACGGCGTTTCTCGCCCGGTGCCTGCTTTTTGAGGACGTCCTTGACGCCGATGTGGCTGAGCAGGCCGGACAGCAGGGCGATGTGGATGTTGCGGGGGTCGCCGGGCTGGTCGTTGAGGTGCATGCCGATCTGCTTGGCGACCTGCCGCAGCTGCAGGTAGATGTCCTGCCATTCGCGCACGCGCAGGTAGTTGAGGAACTCGTTCTTGCACAGCTTGCGGAACTGGTTGCCGCTCAGCGCTTTCTGCTGTTCCTTGAGGTACTGCCAGAGGTTGAGGAACGTGACGAAGTCGGATTCGGAGTCGACGAACCTCGCGTGCTGCTGGGTGGCGGCTTCCTGCTGGTCGGCCGGGCGTTCGCGGGGGTCCTGGATGGACAGTGCCGCGGCGATGATCATGACTTCTCTGAGGCAGCCGGTGGTGTCGGCTTCGAGCACCATGCGGCCCAGGCGCGGGTCGACGGGCAGCTGAGCGAGCTTGCGGCCGGTCGGGGTGAGCTTCTGCTCTCCTGCGCCCTTCTGGGCGGTGCTGATGGCGCCCAGCTCCTGCAGCAGGCCGATGCCGTCGTTGATGTTGCGCGAGTCCGGCGGGTCGATGAACGGGAACTTCGCGACGTCGCCCAGGCCGATGTTGGTCATCTGCAGGATGACGCTGGCGAGGTTGGTGCGCAGGATCTCGGCGTCGGTGAACTCCGGGCGTGCCTCGAAGTCCTCTTCGGAGTACAGGCGGATGCAGATGCCTTCGCTGACGCGGCCGCAGCGGCCCTTGCGCTGGTTCGCGCTGGCCTGGCTGATCGGTTCGATCGGCAGCCGCTGGACCTTGAGGCGGTGGCTGTAGCGGGAGATGCGGGCGTTGCCGGGGTCGATGACGTACTTGATGCCGGGCACGGTGAGGCTGGTCTCGGCGACGTTGGTCGCGAGCACGATGCGGCGGCCGCTGTGGCGCTGGAAGACACGGTGCTGTTCGCCCACCGACAGCCTGGCGTAGAGCGGGAGGATCTCGGTGTTTTTGAGGTCTTCTGCTTTGAGGGCGTCCGCGGTGTCGCGGATCTCGCGTTCGCCCGACAGGAACACGAGGATGTCGCCGGGGCCTTCGGCCTGCAGTTCGTGGACGGCGTTGATGATGCCCTGGGTCTGGTCGTCGTCCTCCTCCAGCGGCCGGTAGCGGGTCTCGACGGGGTAGGTGCGGCCGGAGACCTCGATGATCGGGGCGTCGCCGAAGTGGGCGCTGAAGCGCTGCGGGTCGATCGTCGCGGACGTGATGACGATCTTGAGGTCGGGCCTGCGGGGCAGCAGCTGCTTGAGGTAGCCGAGCAGGAAGTCGACGTTGAGGCTGCGTTCGTGGGCCTCGTCGATGATGATCGTGTCGTAGCGGCTCAGCGTCTTGTCGGTCTGGATCTCGGCGAGCAGGATGCCGTCGGTCATGAGCTTGACCAGGGTGTCGTCGCCGGACTGGTCGGTGAAGCGGACCTTGTAGCCGACGGTGTCGCCGAGCTTGGTGCCCAGCTCCTCCGCGACGCGTTCGGCGACGGTGCGGGCGGCGATGCGGCGGGGCTGGGTGTGGCCGATCTGGCCGGTGATGCCGCGGCCGAGTTCGAGGCAGATCTTGGGCAGCTGGGTGGTCTTGCCGGAGCCGGTCTCGCCGGCGACGATCACGACCTGGTTGTTCGCGATCAGGTCCTTGATGTCGTCCTTGCGCTGGCTGACCGGGAGTTCTTCCGGGTAGGTGATCTTGGGGACGGACTCCCTGCGCAGCGCGACCTTGAGTGCGGCCTCGTCGATCTGGGCGGCGATCTCCTCGGTGATCTTCTTGGCCGCGAGCGGGTCCTTGACCTTGCGTACGCCGTCGAGGCGCCTGGCGAGCCGGCGTTGATCACGCGGCATGAGCTCGGGCAGGCGTTTGTGCAGTTCAGCGAGCGGGGTGTCCATTTGCGCTCAAGGATAGTCAGGCCGGTCGAATCGTTCGCGCCAATAACCGCCCGACCCGCTCGCCGGGGTGGGGTCCCGTCCCGCCGCAGAGGCCCGGCAAAGTCCAGCGTGTAGCTGCCGAAACTGCCTTGAACGGGGCGGCGGGGCCGTCGCCCGCAGACATGGAAGCGCTCTCATGCCCATTCGTAGCACCGCCAGAGGCGGCAAAGCGGGCATATCGGATACTTCGATGCTCACGGGACCGGATGGGCGCGGGTGACGCCACCGAAGCCTCACCGGCACCAACACGACTTTGCCGGAGGTGGGGTCCCGCCGCCGGGCGCGCCTGTCTCGCGGTGTGCACTTCGCGTGGCGCTTTTCGGGGTGGTGGGCGTTGTCCGGAAAAGCGTCGTGATGGTCCGTCCGGCGGTGCTCAGGAATTGTCAGACCTCTCCGATAGCGTCGTTCACATGGATCTCGACGTCTTCTGGGACCTGCTCGACCGCTCCGCTGCCGTGACCTCTGACCAGCATGAACGCACCGTGTGGCTGACCTTGCGGCTGGCCGGGTCACCACCGGGCGACATTCTCGGTTTCGAGACGTTGTTGAGCGCGTCACGTGGCCGGGTGAACACGTTCTCACACTGGCACGCGGCCTATGTTCTGTGTGACGGGATGTGTTCCGCTGAGCAATTCTTCTCGTTCCAGTCGTGGCTGGTGGGGCTGGGCCGGTCGGTGCTGGGTTCGGTGGCGGCGTGTCCGGACGCGTTGGCGGACGTGCCGGCGGTGCGGACGTTGCTGGCGGTCGGGGCCGAGTCGTGGCCGGACGGCGCGTGGCCGTTCTGGGCCGGGCTGGGGCGGGTGGCGCACGACGCGTTCTTCGCCGCGACGGGCCGGTCGCTGGAGAACGCGCTGAGGGTCCTGGGCTGTGTGCGGGTGAGCGACGCGGGCCCGTTCACCGGTTCGGTGTGGGATCTGGACTCGCCGGTGGAGGCCGCGCTGCGGTTACCGCGGCTGTGGCAGCTGTCGGGCGGGCTGGAGGAGGCGGCCTGACCAGGCACGATCGGCGGCCGCCGAAAATTGTCAGACCCCCTCGCTAGCGTCTGCCGGCATGGACCTGAACGCGTTCTGGGCCCTGATCGAGCGGTCGGCTGCCGAGACCTCCGATCAGGACGAACGGCTGGAGTGGCTGGCAGCGGCCCTGGCGCCGGCGCAGGCGGTGGAGTTCGCGCGGCGCCTGGACGAGGTGCGGCGCCGGGTGGACACGTGGGCGCACTGGCACGCGGCGCACCTGATCTGCGGCGGGTTGTGCTCGGACGACGGGTTCTTCTACTTCCAGGCGTGGCTGGTCGGTCAGGGGCGCGAGGTGTTCGAGGCGGTGGCCTCGTCGCCGGACGCGCTGGCCGACGTGCCGCACGTCCGGTTCCTGGCCCCGCACGACCTGGAGACGTGGGCGGACGCGGACTGGCCGGACTGGGAGGGCCTCGACTACGTGGCGGCCGAGGCGTTCGGCGGCGATCTGGACTCGGCGCTGGCCTCGCTCGGCGTGGAGGTGCTGGTGTCGCCGGAGCCGCCGGGTGAGCAGTGGGATTTCGCGGATCCGGCGGAGATCTCGGCCCGGATCCCAAGGCTGGGTGCGTTGTTCGGGAAGGTGGGGGTGGCGTGATGGACGTGCCGGTGGATGTCGTGGTGTGGCGGGCTCCCGGCCCGGCGTCCTCTGCGGAGGCGGCGGCGCGGTACGCGGAGCTGCGAGCATCGCCGCTGGGCGCGTTCGATCCGGCGGTGGCGGCGTTCGTGCGCGAGCTGCGGCAGACCTCGCCTGATCCGTCGTCGCCGGTGTCGTGGAACGAGGCGCTGACGGTGGGGTCGGACGCGGTGATCGTGCACGTGGTGTGGCCGGGCCGCCGGCAGGTGCTGGATCTGGTGGCGTTGCTGGCGGCCCGGCACGGCCTGGTGTGTTACGAGCCGGCGCGCCAGGTGGCGATGTCCTGACGCAGCGCGGTCTTCGTGTCCTCTGGCGCGAAGGAGGCGTCGACGGCGTTGAGGGCGATCGCGGCGAGCGTGTCGTCGTCGAAGCCGAGCTCGTCGCGCAGCAGCCGGTACTCGTCGGTGAGCGTGGTGCCGGTGGAGGCGGGGATGTCGGTGTTGAGGGTGACGATCAGCCCGGCGTCCATGAGCAGTGGCAACGGATGAGAGGAGACGGATTCGACCAGTCCCAGCGCGACGTTGGACGACGGACACACCTCGAGCGGAACGGCGCGGTCGCGCAGCAGCGCGACGACGTCCGGGTCGTCGAGCGCCCGGAACCCGTGCCCGATCCGGTCGGCGAGCCCGACGGTCACCGCTTCGAGCACGCTCGGCGCCCCGCAGCACTCCCCGGCGTGGTGCACGAGCCCGACCCCGGCGTCTCGCGCGGCACGGAACACCGCGGCGAACGGGGTGAGCGGGTAGTCCTCCGCACCGGCCGTCCCGATGGCGACGACCTGGGGGTGCGCGATCGCGAGCCGAAGCGACTCCTCGAATCGCGCGACCGACCGCTTCCTGGGGTGGTCCACGATCACACGGCATTCGATGCCGTGGGCGGTCTGTCCTGCGGCGAGCCCGGCCAACACCGCCTCGAGCGGCATGTCCGGATCACCGAGCCGTTCCCCGTGCGCTGCCGCGGTGAACGTGACCTCGGCGTAGCGGGTCCCCTGCGCTGCTTCCTCGGCGCAGAACTCGTACGCGATCCGGCTGAAGTCCTCGGCCCGCCGCAGGCAGTCCCGCACCGCGCCGTTGTGCGCCGCGAACTGCTCGAACCCCTCGAACGGCCCGGCGTGCGCCGCCACCTCGACCCCGTGGTGGTCGGCGAGTTCGGCGAGGGTGTCGGCCCGCACCGTGCTCTCCAGGTGCACGTGCAGGTGGGCCTTGGGCAACGCGGCAAGATCACGCATGTGCGGCGACGCTACCCAAGCGCCGCCGGGCGGCGCCCACCATTTTCGGCGCGCCCGGTGGTTGGTGCCGCCCGGTGGCGGTCAGGGCTGGTGGCGGGCGGGTTCGCCGTCGGCGGACCGGGTCGCGAAGCACGCCGAGAGCGCCGGGCGCGAGGTGAGCCGCTCCGGGTTGGGGGGCGCTGCCGGTGATGAGCCGGGCCTTCTCCGGCTGAGGAGACCGGCGTGGTGGCGTGGGACGCGCCGTCCGTGCCGGGCCGCTGAAGCACGGAATTCGCCGCGACAACGGGTGCGGGACGCCGCTAGGTTCCCGGGCCATGCCTGATGTTGTGCAGACGCGCCACGGCGCGACGGTCCTGATGTGCGCGCCGGACGGTCCGCCGATCGCCGACGAACAGTCCGCTGTGGACCTGATCGGAACGTTGTGGGGCGAGGACGTGCAGTGGCTGGTGCTGCCGGTGGCGCGGTTGACCGAGGACTTCTTCCGGTTGCGCACGCGGGTGGCGGGTGCGGTGGTGCAGAAGCTGCAGCAGTACGGGTTCGGGGTCGTGGTGGTCGGGGACATCTCCGGGCACGTGGCGGCGAGCTCGGCGTTGCGGGACTTCGTGTTCGAGTCGAACAAGGGGCGGCAGCTGTGGTTCGTCGCGGATGAGGCGGAGCTGGACGCGCGGCTGAGCGCGTGACCACGGAGAAACCCCTATTGCAAGTGAGTTGCAATAGGTAGGCTCGCGGGTATGGACATCCGCCGCTCCCTGTCGAACCACTCCGGCCCGCGCCGGTCGCCGCACGAGGTGCTGCGTCGCCTCGCCGAGCGGATCGGGCCGGACGTGCGGCCCGAGGAGCCGGTGCGGGAGCTGGAGGAACGGGTCGCGGGCCTGCTGGGCAAGCAGAAGGCGTTGTTCTTCCCGTCGGGGACGATGGCGCAGCAGACGGCGCTGCGGGTGCACGCCGAGCGGACGGGGCGGCACGCGTTCGCGGGGCATCCGCAGACGCATCTGCACGTGTGGGAGAACCAGGGGTACAGCGCGGTGCACGGCCTGAGGTTCCATCCGGCCGGTGATCGCAACGAGTTGCTCACGCTGGACGACCTCAAAGCCGTGCGCGAACCGCTGGCGGCGGTCGTGTTCGAGCTGCCGCAGCGGGACATCGGCGGGCAGCTGCCGGCGTTCGAGGATCTCGTGGCGCAGACCCGGTGGGCCAGGGCGAACGGCGCGGCCGCGCACTGCGACGGCGCGCGGATCTGGGAGGCGCAGACCGGGTACGACGCGACGCTGCCCGAGATCGCGGCGCTGTTCGACACCGTGTACGTGTCGCTCTACAAAGGACTCGAAGGCACCAGGGGCGCGGTACTGGCCGGTGACGAGGCGGTGATCGGGCACGCGGCGGTGTGGCGGCGCAGGCTGGGCGGGGCGATCGTGGACGCGTGGCCGCTGGCGGCGATCGCGTTGATGGGCATGGACGAGAACCTGCCGCGGATGGCGGAGTTCCGGCGGCACGCCCGGGCCCTGGCGCGGGCGATCAACGCCGACGGGTTCGCGCACACCGTTCCGGAGGTGCCGCAGACTCCGGTGTTCCACGTTCATCTGCCGATGTCGCGGCACGACGCGCAGCAGGCCGCGCGGAACCTCGCGGCCGACACCGGGATCAAGCTGTTCCTGTACGCGCGGTCGAACCCGGATCCGCGCCGGTGCAGCTTCGAGGTCAGCGTGGGGATCAGCGCGCTGGAGTTCACGCCGGACGAGGTGGCGGAGTTGGTCAGAGGGCTGCCGTCACGGGTGTGAGAACCGTGCTGTCACCCGTTCGGACCTGCGGATTTGTGAGGCAGCTCTCAGTTCGAGCGGTTAACTCTAAACAAGATCCCCTCCGGTAGGGCTGCACCAGTCGGAGCAGCCCGCTAGGCCGTCGGCACGGTCGAACCCGGAAGTTTCCGTTGTGTTTCCACGCTGGTTGAGCTGCTCTTTTGTTCCACCATGCGGGCAAAAGCCGCTCTTCTGACCAGCGCAGCAGCTCAATTCGTGAAGCAATCTCGGATTCTGGGAGTGGCCCTTCCCATGCACTCAGAGCAATACGATCACCACGCCCGGTCATCGAGACGAAGGTCGGGCTGTTCCACGGTGGTCGACCCGGCACCCCTGTAACGCCGGACCGATCGCTCCCTGCACCGGAACAAGGAGCGTTCCATGAAGCGCAAAACCCTGGGCATCACCACCGCCCTGATGTCCGCGGCGGCCCTGGCCTCCGCGGGCACGCTCGGAGCCAACGCGGCACCGCAGCCGGTGAACCCGCTGCTGGCCAAGCAGGAAGCACTGCACGCCGCGGCCGAGCAGGCGGGGACGATCTCCTCCGCCCTCGGACTGTCCGGCGGCGAGCAGCTCGTGCCGCGCGACGTCGTGCGCGACGCCGACGGCACGCACCACCTCCGGTTCGACCGGACCCTCAACGGGCTCAAGGTCATCGGCGGCGACATCGTCGTCGCGCAGAAGGCCGGCCAGGTCACCGGCGTCACGAAGGCGACAGAGGCCTCCCTCGCCGGCCTCGACACCTCCGCGCCCGCCGCCGCCCGCTCCGACGCGAAGCTCGTGGTCTTCGCGCTCGACCACGCCCCCGTGCTCGCCTGGGAGACCGTGAAGCACAGCGTGAAGGACGACCAGACCCCGAGCGAACTGCACACCTTCACCGACGCCAAGACCGGTGAGACGCTGCTGACCTACGACGACATCCACGTCGCCGAAGGCACCGGCCAGTCCACCTACAGCGGCACCGTCGGGCTGAACACCACCCAGTCGGGCAGCACGTTCCAGCTCAAGGACCCGGCGCGCGGCAACCAGGCCGTCAACAACCTCAACAACAGCTCCGGCACCGGAACGCTGTTCACCGACGCCGACAACAAGTGGGGCAACGGCACCTACACCGACAAGGCCACCGCGGGCGTCGACGCCGCCTACGGCGCCGCCCAGACGTGGGACTACTACAAGAACGTCCACGGCCGCAGCGGCATCAAGAACAACGGCGTCGGCGCGCTCAGCAAGGTCCACTACGGCAACAACTACGTCAACGCCTTCTGGTCGGACTCCTGCTTCTGCATGACCTACGGCGACGGCGCCCAGAACCGCAACCCGCTCACGTCCATCGACGTCGCGGCACACGAGATGTCGCACGGCGTCACCTCCGCCACCGCCGGCCTCGTCTACTCCGGCGAATCCGGCGGCCTCAACGAAGCCACCAGCGACATCTTCGGCTCCACCACGGAGTTCTACGCCGCCAACAGCGCCGACGCCGGCGACTACCTGATCGGCGAGAAGATCAACATCCGGGGCGACGGCAAGCCGTTGCGCTACATGGACAAGCCCTCCAAGGACGGCCGCAGCCTCGACTACTGGTCCTCCAGCGCGGGCAGCGTCGACGTGCACTACTCCTCCGGCATCGCCAACCACTTCTTCTACCTGCTGTCGGAGGGCAGCGGCCAGAAGACCATCAACGGCGTCGCCTACGACTCCCCCACCTACGACAACCAGCCCGTCACCGGCATCGGCCGCGCCAAGGCCGAGAAGATCTGGTACCGCGCGCTCACCACGAAGTTCACCTCCAGCACCAAGTACGCCGCCGCCCGCACCGGCACCCTCGCCGCCGCGGCCGACCTCTACGGCGCCTCGTCGCCGGAGTACGCGGCGGTCAACCGGGCCTGGGCCGCGGTCAACGTGAAGTAAGGACCCGCCACAAAGAAGACCGGGGCCCGGACCGCACCCCTGCACGGTCCGGGCCCCGGCACATGTCACGGCTCCAGATCGGTCGCCGCCAGGAACGACCCGTCCATGTGGAACGGCACCGACTGGTGCTCGTGCACCACCAGCCACCGCCCCTCGCACCGCCGCACCCCCACGGTGATCCGCATCCACATCGAGAACCCCTCCGGATAACCGACCGGCACCGCCGCCATCCGCGCCAGCCCGTGCACGAACCCCACGTCACCGGACACCTCCACCGACAGGTCGCGGTGCTCGACGGTGATCGGCCCGGTGAACCCCGCCATCCACCCCGCGAGCGCCTCCGGATCACGCGCGTCCACACCGGTGTTGCGCAGCGGCGGCGCCAGCGTGAACGTCACCGCGTCCT
Organism: Lentzea flava; assembly: GCF_014648475.1. Taxonomy (GTDB): domain Bacteria; phylum Actinomycetota; class Actinomycetes; order Mycobacteriales; family Pseudonocardiaceae; genus Lentzea; species Lentzea flava. Next base: position 271,485 of record NZ_BMRE01000001.1, read on the forward strand.
CGGCGAACCGCGCCACGATCCGCGCCGGATCCCGCAGCCGCATGCCCTCCTCGAGCTCGGTGAACAACGCCCGGATCCCGGCCTCGTCCCGCACCAGCGTGTGAGTCATCACGAACCTCCATCAAGTCGGCTGACACACCGGTGTCGAGACACGGCCCGCGGCCTCGACATGGCGGTGAGAGGATTTTTGGCGCCAGCCAGCCACGAGCGGAGGCCGGAAGTGAAGTACCTGATCCTGATCTACAGCAACCCGAAGTCGCGGGCCGCGTGGGAGAAGCTCACCGACGAACAGCAGATGCAGTTCGGGCAGGCGCACTACGACCTCACCGACAAGCTGCGCGCATCCGGCGAGCTCGTCGTCAGCGAAGGCCTCGCCGGACCAGAGACCGGCAAGGGCGTCAGCATCCGAAACGGCGAGGTCGTCGTCACCGACGGACCGTTCGCCGAGGCCAAGGAGTACCTGGCCGGGTTCTACCTCGTCGAGGCCGACACGATCGACCAGGTCATCGCCCACGCCGCCACACTGCCCGACGCCCACAACGACGGCATCGAGATCCGCCCGATCTTCGACATGTCCACGCTGGACGACATGTGAGGACCACCGCACGCATCGAGGGCCTGCTGCGCGAACTGGCGCCGCAGGTCCTCGGTGTGCTCGTGCGCAGACACGGCCAGTTCGACGTGTGCGAGGACGCCGTCCAGGAAGCCCTCCTCGCCGCCGCCCAGCAATGGCCCGACGAAGGCATCCCCGCCAACCCCAAGGGCTGGCTCATCACCGCGGCCAGCCGACGCTGGATCGAGCAGTACCGGGCCGACACCGCACGCCGCCAGCGGGAGGAGAAGGTCGTCGCACTGACACCTCCCCCACCCGACCCCGTGCCCGCGCAGGACGACACCCTCACGATCCTCGCCCTGTGCTGCCACGAAAACCTCACGACGGCCTCGCAGATCGCCCTCACCCTCCGCGCCGTCGGCGGCCTCACCACCGCGGAGATCGCCCGCGCCTTCCTCGTACCGGAAGCGACGGTCGCGCAACGCATCAGCCGCGCCAAGCAGAAGATCAAAGGAGCCCGGTTCCGGCCACCGAAAGACCTCACCGCGGTCCTGCACGTGCTCTACCTGATCTTCACCGAGGGCTCCACCGCCAGTTCCGGCGACGACCTCGTCCGCGTCGACCTCACCGCCGAGGCCATCCGGCTCACCCGCCAGCTCCACCGCAGAAGGCCCGACGACGGCGAAGTGACCGGACTGCTCGCCCTGATGCTGCTCACCGACGCCCGACGCCCCGCCCGCACCGACACCAACGGCGCCCTCATCCCCCTGTCCGAACAGGACCGCGACAAGTGGGACCGGCAAGCCATCGCCGAAGGCACCGAACTCGTCCGGCACGCCCTCCAGACCGCGCAAATCGGCCCCTACCAGCTCCAAGCCGCCATCGCCGCCGTGCACGCGGACGCCAAAACCGCCGACGACACCGACTGGCACGAAATCCTCGGCCTCTACGACCTGCTCACCGCCATCGCACCCGGACCCATGGTCGCCCTCAACCGCATCGTCGCCGTCGCCATGGTCCACGGCCCACAACGAGCCCTCGACGAACTGTCCACACTGGACCTCGACCACCACCGCGTCCACGCCGTGAAAGCACACCTCCTCGACCTGCGAGGAGACCACGACGCCGCAGCCGGAGAATACGAGAAAGCCGCCAAACTGACCCTGAGCGTGCCGGAACAGCGCTACCTCAGGTCCCGGTCGCGCCGCCCACGGTAGCGTCCGACGACGGCTCCTCCTGCGGCGGCGCCTTCGGCACCACACCCGACAGATCCCCGCCGTTGTCGTTCACCCGCAACACGAACGGCCGCGTCTGCGTGTACTGCACCACCGAAATCGAACACGGATCCACGACGATCCGCTGAAAACCGTCCAGATGCACACCCAGCGCGTCCGCCAGCACCGCCTTGATCACATCACCGTGCGAGCACAACACCCACACCGCACCCGGCCCGTGCTCCTCCGCGATCCTCGCATCGTGCGCCCGCACCGCCGCGACAGCACGCGCCTGCACGAAAGCAAGCCCCTCACCGTCGGGAAAAACCGCGGCCGACGGGTGCTGCTGCACCACCGCCCACAAAGGCTCGTTCAGCAGATCCTTCAACGCCTTGCCGGTCCACGCGCCGTAGTCCACTTCGGACACATCCGGCTCCGCCACCGCCTCCAGCGCACGATCCGCCAGCAACGGCGCCAGCGTCTCCTCGCACCGCTGCAGAGGAGACGACACCACCGCGCTGATCGGAACGTCCTTCAACCGATCCACGAGCGCCGCGGCCTGCGCCTGCCCGCGTTCGTCCAAACCGACACCCAACGACCGACCGGCGAGAACACCGGACCCGTTGGCGGTCGAACGAGCATGTCGAAGCAGGATCACCGTGGCCACGACACCCACCCTAGATGGGCTGCAGCAACCCCATCGACAGCAGCCCCATCAGCACCAGGCCCAGCATCAGCCGGTACCACACGAACGCCGAATAGGAGTGCTTCGACACGTACTTCAACAGCCACGCGATCGTGGCATACCCCACCACGAACGAGATCAACGTCGCCACGATCATCTGCGGAACCGACGCCTGCACACCCTCACCCGAGCGCTCCAGCACGTCCGGAATCGAGAACAACCCCGCACCGAACACCGCCGGAATCGCCAGCAGGAACGAGTACCGCGCCGCCGCCTCACGCGTCAGCCCCAGGAACAAACCCGCCGTCAACGTGCCACCCGAACGCGACACGCCCGGGATGAGCGCCAGCGCCTGCGCCAGCCCCATCCCGATCGCGTCCTTCATCCGCAGCTCGTCCCGCTGATGCTTCGCCAGCTGGTCCGCCAGACCCAGCAGCAGACCGAACACCACCAGCATCGTCGCCGTGATCCACAGATTCCGCGCCGACGTCCGGATCTCGTCCTTCAGCAGATAACCGAGAACCGAGATCGGCACGGAACCGATGATCACGTACCAGGCGAGCCGGTAGTCCTTCTCCTTGCGCGCCTCCGCGCTGAACAAGCCGCGGAACCAGGCGGCGACGAACCGCCCGATGTCCTTGGCGAAGTAGATCAGCACCGCCACCTCGGTACCCAGCTGGATCACCGCGGTGAACGAGGCGCCCGCGTCGTTGCCGAAGAACAGCGTCGACGTGATGCGCAGGTGCGCACTGCTGGAAATCGGCAGGAATTCCGTCAGTCCTTGGACCAGTCCGAGGACCAGAGCCTGCAACCAGCTCAACTACCCACTCCTGCCAGATCCAGAGCTTCGGCCGCGGTGCGAAGGCCCGCGATCCCCTGCTCGAGATCTTGCAGCATCGGCGAAACGGACAGCGTGGTGACCCCCGCGGCGGCGAGCGCCTTCATCTTGTCTGCTATGCGCTCCTTCGGGCCCAACAGCGACGTCGCGTCCAGGAACTCCAGCGGAATCGCCGCCATGGCACCGGTGTAGTCACGGGCCAGGTACTTCTCCTGGATCTCCTCCGCCTCAGCCGGGAAGCCCATCCGCACCATCAGGTTGTTGTAGAAGTTCTGCTTGCGCGAACCCATACCGCCCACGTACAGCGCCGCATACGCCCGCACCGGGTCCGCACACGCCTTCCAGTCGTCACCGACGATCAGCGGCGCGGTGGGCACGACGTCGAACCCTTCGAGGGTCTTGCCGACCTTCTCCCGACCGGCCTTGATGTTCGCCAGCGACTCACCCGAGTGCTCCGGCGAGAAGAACACAGCGAGCCACCCGTCCGCGATCTCACCCGCGAGCTCCAGGTTCTTCGGCCCGACCGCGGCGAGGTAGATCGGGATCTGCTCCCGCACCGGGTGCACCGTCAGCTGCAACGCCTTGCCAGGACCGTCCGGCAACGGCAGCGTGTAGTGCTCACCCTCGTAACGCAGCTTCTCGCGGGACAGCGCCTTCTTCACGATGTCCACGTACTCACGCGTACGAGCCAGCGGCTTGTCGAACCGCACACCGTGCCAGCCCTCCGACACCTGCGGACCCGACACACCGAGACCCATCCGGAACCGGCCACCCGACAGGGTGTCCAGCGTCGCCGCGGTCATCGCCGCCATCGCCGGCGTCCGCGCCGGGATCTGGAAGATCGCGCTGCCGACGTCGATGCGTTCGGTCTGCGCGGCCACCCACGCGAGCACCGTCGGCGCGTCGGAGCCGTAGGCCTCCGCGGCCCACACCACCGAAAAGCCGAGGCGGTCGGCCTCTTTGGCCAGCTCAAGGTTCGCGGCGTCGTTGCCGGCGCCCCAGTATCCGAGGTTCAGTCCGAGCTTCACGAGCCGAGACCCTACCGGTCAGTAACACCGATTGCCAGGCTCAGCCGATGATCACCCCTTAGCATCGCGCACGTGGAACAGCGATACCTCGGCCGCAGCGGCCTCCGCGTGTCCAGAACGGCACTGGGCACGATGACATGGGGCCGCGACACCGACGCGGACGAGGCCGCCACCCAGCTCATGGCCTTCGCCGACGCCGGCGGCACCCTCATCGACACCGCCGACGTCTACACCGACGGCGAAGCCGAACGCATCCTCGGCTCCCTCCTCGGCGAAGTCGTCCCCCGCGACGAACTCGTCATCGCCACCAAAGCCGTCGCCCGCCGCACCGAAGGCCCCTTCGGCGGCGGCGCCTCCCGAGGAGCACTGCTCACCGCACTCGACGGCTCCCTGCGCCGCATCGGCGTCGACCACATCGACCTCTGGCAACTGCACGCCTGGGACGCGGGCGTACCGATCGAAGAAACCCTCTCCGCACTCGACCACGCCGTCACCTCCGGCAAGGTCCGCTACGTCGGCGTCTCCAACTACAGCGGCTGGCAGCTCGCCACCGCCGCCATGACACCCTCCGCGCACCCGCTGATCTCCACCCAGGTCGAGTACTCCCTGCTCGAACGCGGCATCGAACGCGAGGTCGCACCCGCGGCCCTGCACCACGGCATCGGCCTGCTGCCGTGGGCACCCCTGGGCCGCGGCGTGCTGACCGGCAAGTACCGCAACGGCACGCCACCGGACTCCCGCGGCGCCTCCGCGCACTTCGCCGGCTACGTCGAACAGCACCGCAACGAACGCGCGGCCCGCATCGTGCAGGCCGTCGCCACCGCGGCGGACGGCCTCGGAACCTCACCGCTGTGCGTCGCGCTGGCGTGGGTGCGGGACCGGCCCGGCGTCGTCGCTCCCGTGGTCGGAGCACGTGACACGAACCAGCTGATCGCGTCGCTGGAGGCCGAGCAGCTGACGTTGCCACCGGCGATCCGTGCCGCGTTGGACGACGTCAGCGCCATCGAGCTGGGATACCCCGAGCGCCCGATGCCCTGATGTCTGGGAGGTTTTGCTGACTTGAGCGTAGCCGGGGTCGTGGGTGCCGGCTGGGTTTGTTTTTAGTCAACACTGAAGCTATAGAGCTAAATACCCAAGGCGGCCGAACGGGTTTCACCCCACCCCTTGCGTGACCTCCGACCGAACGTCGTGGATGCTGGTAGACCACGACGTATCTCAGGAGGACCCGATCTTGCGCCGGCTCGCTGCTCTGCTCTTGACCACCGCCGCGCTGACAGCGTGCGGACAGAGCGAGGGGTCCTCCGATCCACTGCAGATCGCGGAAACGCTCGAGGCCGCCAAGCCGGCCCACTCCCCCGCCCAGAACGGAACCGTCCCCGGCGACGTCACGCCCGGCGGATCGTTCACCGAGGGCGACACCACGCTGAAGTTCCAGGTCAACGGCCGCAAGGTCGAGCTCGACCGGCTGCGCAGCGCGGTGTTCGAGATGACCACCGACGACAAGGGCGCCGAGGTCAGGGGCGCGGGCCTGCGCGCGGGCGACGGCGCCACCAACGGCGTCGCCGACCGCTACGGCCGCCTGCTCGTCGTCGACACCCGCGGCGGGGAGTTCATCGCGTTCTCCGTCAATCCGCTGATCATGCGCCAGCGCTACCCCGTTCCCGGCGGCCCGTACGGCATCGCCTACGACGCCAAGCGCGACATCGCGTGGATCACGCTCACCGAGCGCAACGAGGTCGTCGGACTCAACGTCGCCGGTGGCGAACCGACCGAGAAACACCGGTTCCCCACCGTGCGTCAGCCCAACACGGTCAGCGTCGACCAGGAGACCGGACGCGTCACGGTCACGTCCGGCGACAACGGAGGGATACAGGTGATCTCGCCATGAACGAAGGGGTGATCGACGGGGACTGGGAGTACCGGCCGCTGCGTCTGCCGCCCGGCATCTCCCGCCGCACCGCGACCACGCAGCTGGCCATCCACGCCGAGTTCGCGGGCTGGGAACTGTCCCGCACGCTGCTCTACGGCGACGGCTCCCGCAAGGTCTGGCTCCGTCGCAAGCGCCAGCCCTCGCTGCTGCCGGGCCTGATCACCTGACGGCCTCGCACTCCCCCACGAAGCCCGCCGGAAAGCCCCGCTCGAACGGGGCCGCCGCCACCGCGCGCGCGACCGCTTCCGGCGGCAACACCACCTGAGCCGACGAGCTCGCTCCCTCACGCCCTGGCGTTTGAGGCTGCATCCACTTTTCTGGAACGCACTCCTGGTTGGTGACTGAATTCAGTCAACACTGAAGCCATCGTGAGTGACGAGCTGAACGCGGGTGGAAGAATCCCTGTCATGCCTCGCCCGGAGAAACCGCTCGACCCGTTCGCCGGGCCCGTCGAACAGTTCGCCTTCGACCTGCGCAAGCTCCGCGAGAAGGCCGGCTCCCCCGGCTACCGCGAGCTGGGCAAACTCAGCCACTACTCCCCCAGCACCCTCGCCGACGCCGCCCGCGGCCAGCGGCTGCCGAGCCTCGCCGTCACGCTCGCGTTCGTCCGGGCCTGTGGGGGCGACGAGGAGGAGTGGGAACGACGCTGGCGCGAGATCGGCGCCCAGGACACCGACCAGCCCAGGACGCCCTCCCCCTACGTCGGCCTCAAGGCGTTCACCGAGCAGGACGCCGACCGCTTCTTCGGACGTGAACGGCTCGTCGGCAAGCTGCTCGGCAAGCTCGAGCACCACGACACGGTGCTGGTCATCGGCGCGTCAGGGTCCGGCAAGTCCTCCCTGCTGCGGGCCGGCCTCCTGGCCCGCGTGCACGGCGAGCTCATCACCCCCGGCACCCACCAGATTCCCCAGACCGAAGCTCTGCTGGTCGTCGACCAGTTCGAGGAGATCTTCACGCTCCCCACCGCGACGAGTTCATCGCCGAACTCACGCGCCGCGAGCACCAGACCGTCATCGGCATGCGCGCCGACTTCTACGGCCACCTCGCCCGCTACCCCGCCCTCGCCAACGCCGTCGAGGACGCGCAGGTCCTGGTCGGCCCGATGACCACCGACGAGCTGCGCAAGGCCATCACCCAGCCCGCCGTCGAGGTCGGGTGCGCGCTCGAAACCGGTCTCGTCGCCCGCCTCATCGCCGACGCCACCGGCGAACCCGGCGTCCTCCCCCACGTCAGCCACGCGTTGCTGGAGACGTGGCACCGCAAGCGCGGCAACACCCTCACGCTCACCAGCTACCACGAGAGCGGCGGCATCGCCCGCGCCGTCGCCAACACCGCCGAGAACGCCTTCACCGGGCTCGACGAACGGCAACAGGCCCAGGCCCGGCAGATCTTCCTGCGCCTGGTCAACCCCGGCGACGGCACCGAGGACACCAAACGGCACGTCAAGCGGTCCGAGCTCGCGGCCGACGAGGTCGTCGAACACCTCGCCAACGCGCGCATCCTCACCGTCGACGACGACAGCGTCGAGATCAGCCACGAGGCCGTCATCCGCAGCTGGCCGCGTCTCAAGGACTGGCTCGCCGAAGCACGCGACGACCTCCGGGTGCACCGCAGGCTCACCGCCGCGGCCGCCGACTGGGAGGCGCACGGCCGCGACCCCGGCTCGCTCTACCGGGGCGTGCCGCTCACCAGGGCCACCGAGTGGGCCGCCCGCGAGCCCGGCGCCCTCAACGCCGAGGAACAGGCGTTCCTCGACGCCAGCAAAGCCGCCGCCCAGCACGACCTCGACACCGAGAAGCGCCGCACCACCACCCTGCGCCGCGTCGTGGCGTTGCTCGCCGCGCTGCTGCTCCTTGCCACCACCGCGACCGTGTTCGCCGTGCGCGCGCAACGGCAGACCACCGAGCAACGCACCATCGCACTCGCCCAGAAAGCCATCGCCGAGGCCAACGGTCTGCAGGACCGCGACCCCGGCCTCGCAAGCCAGCTCCGCCTCGCCGCCTACCGCCTGACCGGGCTCCCCGTCGCGCGCGACAGCCTGCTCAGCACGTTCGCCGCACCCCAGGTCACCGTCGTCCCCGGCCACACCGACGCGACGTCGTACGCGCTGTTCAGCCCCGACAACAAGCTCATGGCCACCGCGGCGGACGACAAGGCGCTGATCGTCTGGGACGCCTCCGACCCCCACCACCCCACCGAGCTCGGCCGCGTCCGCGCCGGTGACAACGCCACCCACAACATGGCGTTCAGCCCGGACGGCAAGACCCTCGCCACCGCGAACTGGGACGGCCGCATCCACCTGTTCGACCTCACCGACCCGCGCAAGCCCGTCGAGAAGGCCCGCGTCACCGGCCACGACGGGCAGGTGCAGGCGGTGCAGTTCACCCCGGACGGCCGCACGCTCGTCAGCAGCGGCCAGGACAGGACCATCCGGATCTGGGACATCTCCGGCCCCGCCACCCTCGTGCGGACCATCCAGGCCCACGACCAGCTCGTGCACGGCATCTCGCTCAACCGCGCGGGCACCACGATCGCCTCCGGCTCGTGGGACGGCACGGTCAAGCTGTGGGACCTCGCGACCGGCGCTCACCTGAGCACGATCGACCCCACCACCGGCCCGTTCTCCGTGGACGCCGTCGCCTTCTCGCCCGACGGCCGCATCCTCGCCACCGCCGCCGACAACGGCGACGTGCAGCTGTGGGACGTCACCGATCCGCGCGACCCGAAGCAGATCACCGTCGCCACCGGGCACCTCTTCTCCGTCCACACGCTGGCGTTCTCCCCCGACGGCAAGTTCCTCGCGAGCGGCGGCGGCGACAAGACCACCCGCGTGTGGGACGTCACCGATCCCCGCGACGTCCGGCTCGCCACCGCACTGGCGGGCCACACCGACACCTTGTGGTCGGTCAACTTCAGCCCCGACTCCCAGCGGATGGTCACCGCCACCACCGACGCCGAGGTCCGCGTGCTCGACCTGGCGAACCTCAACTACGCGCACCACAAGCGGACGGTGTGGAAGCTCGACTACGACAAGCGCGGCCGGTACTTCGCCACCGTCTCCTCCGACGGCACCATCAAGCTGTGGCGCCCGCAGGACCGGCACGCGGAGGAAATCGCCTCCCTGCCCAAGCTCACCCCTGACGACGAGGCGATCACCGTCGAGCTTCACCCCGACCGCGACGTCCTGTTCGGCTCCACCATGGCCGGCAACGTCCTGTGGGACGTCAGCGACCGGGACCACCCCCGTGAGCTCAGCAGGGCGATCACCAGCGGCGCGACGATCGTCGTCGCGGCCTTCAGCAACGACGGCAAGACCCTGGCCGCCTCCGACCAGAACGGCACGATCGGGCTCTGGAACGTCACCGACCCCGCCAACCCGGTGAAGACCGGCAGCTTCTCCGTGCCGAAGACCGACACCGTCTGGCAGATCGAGTTCTCGCAGGACGACCGCACCCTCGTCATCGCCAACGGCAGCCGCGAGCTCCAGCTGTGGGACGTCCGCAACCCCGCGGCGCCCCGCGCGCACCCGGCTCTGCGCACCGACGACAACCCGGACCCGATCCGCCGTGGCGGCCAGGCCGGGCGTGAAGAGGTCATGACCGTCGTCATCCACGGCACCGTCATGGCGTTCGCGAACATGGGCAGCAGCGGCGCCCTCTACGACATCAGCGACCCGGCCCAGCCGCGCAGGCTCGGCAGCCTGCCCAACGACGGCGGACCGCTGCAGCGCCTCGCCTTCTCTCCCGACGGCACGATGCTCGCGGCCGGCACGACCGACGACCTGGTCCGCGTGTGGGACGTGCGCGATGCCCGCAACTCCCAGCTGCGGGCAGTGCTGCACGGACACACGGAACGGGTGTGGGGCGTGGCCTTCGCGCCGGACAACCGCACCCTCGCGACGGCGGGCGCGGACCGCACCGTCCGCGTGTGGGACATCGACGTCGAGGCCACCGCGGCCCGCGTGTGTTCGACTACGACGCCGCACCTGTCCACTCGTCATTGGGAGCACTACTTCCCCGGCGTCGAGCCGAGGCCCCTCTGCTGATCAACACCTCTCTCCTTCCCTTTCGACCACCTTTGTAGTGCGGAAACGTTGTGCGGTGTCGATGTCGGGGCGTCGTACAACAACGTCCGCGCAACGAGGGTGGCCGACTGGGTGAAGGTGATGCTTCAGTCAACACTGAAGCAATAAAATGCACCGAACTGGTTGCAGATGTGATCAGATTCCTTGTCATGGAGCTCGTGCCGCACGATGTCGGGGTCGCGCACAGCGCACTGCCGCACGACGAAACGTCCGCCCGCGCCCTGCTCGCCGAAGCCGCAGCGCAGGGCCTGCACACAGTGGTCGTCACAGCCGAGGAAGGCGACGACCGCGCCATCGCCGTCCTGCGCGAACTGCGCGCGGAATGGCACACCGAGGGCGGTCGGATCACCGCCCAGCTCGACACCGACGCCCAGGGCCAGCTGGCGCACCTGTGGAGCCTGCCGGAGGAGGGCAGAGCCGCGTGGCTCGCGGCGTTCCCCCGCCACGACGACCCGAACTGGTGGATGCACCGCCTCCTGGTGCTCAACCACCACCCGGAGTGGGCACCGCTGAAGGACTGGCTCGTCGGCGAGCACGTCCGGCTGTTCGGCCGCCCGCCCGGCCGCGCCCGCCGCTCTCCCGTCTAGGGCAGGCCGAGGGGTTTCCGCGACCGGAGCCGCCGGAACCACGGCATGGGGTCGCCGTCCTGGGCGGCCCCATCAGGGCGCACGACCGCGTACGTCAACGCGTTCACGTGCGGCACGCCCACCGCGATCAGGTTCTCGTGCCTGCCCGCGATCCACATGACGCTGGTGGCGGCGATGTTCGCCACCACGTCGAGGACGGGGGCGGGGAAGCGCACCAACGCGGGGCCGCCGGGAAGTTCCGCGATCCCGGCGACGTGGTGCCCGGCCTTCTCCGGGAACAACCTGATCGGCACCGGTGTCCAGCACTCGGCGTGCTCCACGGCGCGTTCGGCCCTCCGCTGGCGTCGCATCGACGCGAGCAACATCGGGAAGTCCAGCAGCGGGAGAGCCACGAGCGCGGCCGTGACCAGGCCGGTCGGCGCCAGCGGAGACACGCTGAGCGCGACCAGCACGCCGGCGACCACGAGGGTGACGACGAACATCACCCAGGTCGTCTTGAAGACCCAGGTCGCGTTGATCACCTGCCGCACCGCCGGGTCGTCCCGGGGACGGCCGAGCGGGCGGTCCAGCCGCTCCTTCGCCCGGTACTCCCCCGTGCCGACCTCGGCGGGCCGCATCGCCGTGAACCCGGCGGCCCTGATCATCGCCCTGCCCTCGGCGTCCGGACCGCAGACGAAGACCTCTCCCCGGTCCAGCACCATGTCCGGCAGGTCGTGGAACGAGCCCTTGAGCACGAGCCCGTCGGCCAGCAGCACGTCCCATGGCTCGTCGTCGTTCTCGGCGACCGCGGCCGGCAGGCGCCGCCACGGCCCGTCCAGCAGGCCGCTCCGCTTCGCGCGGGTGCCCGCCATCCCGATCAACGGCCCGACCACGGTCATGAGCAGCAGGAACGCCAGCACGACGAGCGCGGCCACGTTGCCGGGAGTCATCGGCAGGAAGAAGCAGACGACGAACGTCAGGACCGCGATGAGCGAGTGGATCCGTTGCTCTGCGGGCAACCGCGTGTCGCGCAGGATCAGGCGGGTGGACCAGTCGTCGATCGCGGGCACGTCGGTCCGCGGTTCGAGGTAGTTCACGACTCCCCTAGCGCGGCAGGCCGCTGAAGTCCGGCTGGCGCAGACGCTGGATCCACGGGACCGGAGCCTCGCGCGGCGTGTCGCTGTCCGGCTGGATCGCCGCGATCGTCAGCACCGGGAGCCGGGGCAGGCCCACCGCGATCACGTCACCGTGCACGCCCGCGATCCACATGGTGCCCGTGTCGGCGATGTTCGCGATGACGTGCAGGGTCGGGTCGACGAACTGGACGAGCGCGAGCCGTCCGCCCTCCATGGTCGCGAGGCCGGCCACGACCGAGCCCGGCTTCCACGGGAAGAGCGTGATCGGCACCGAGATCCAGCGCTGCGCGGCGTGCAGCCCCTTGACCGCGTCGCGGTACCAGCGGCTCAGCTCGATCAGCGACGGCAGCATGAGCAGGGAGAGGACCACGACCAGTCCGCCGACGACGAGCCCGGCCGGGGCGATCGGCCACAGGCTCATCAGCACGATCACCACGCCGATCGCCGCGGGGATGGTGGCGCCCAGCGTCGAGCGGGTGCCCGCCACCACGCCGGAGAAGGCCTTGAGGACAGCCGGGTCGTCCAGCGGACGGCCGATCTCGTGCGGTTCCGCCGGCTCCTCGGCCACGAACTCGGCAGGCCGGGTCACCTTGGCGTTCGCCGTGTCGGCGAGGCCCGCGACCCGCACCACCGCCTTGCCGTTCGCGTTCGGTCCGCAGAGGAAGATCTCGCCCCGGTCGCGTACGACGTCCCGCAGGTCGTCGCCCATGAAGCTCTCGAGCACGACCCCGTCGGGCAGCTGGACGTAGACGGCGTACTTGTCGTCGGGGTGGTTCACCACGGTCGCCGGGCACTGCCGCCACGGCTCTTCCAGCAGTCCCCTGCGCACCGGCAGGGTCTCGACCCGGTGCATCACCGGGCCGATCGCACCCAACAACAAGAACAGCGACAACACCACGATCGCCGCGATGTTGCCGACCTCCATGGGCAGGAACAGGCAGCCCACGAGCCCGGCGAGCGCCACCAGCGCGATGATCGACAGCGTGCGCCGCACGAGCCCGAGCTCCTGCAGGATGAGGCCGGTGGACCAGTCGTCCTTCGCGGGCACGTCCGTCCGCGGTTCCAGGTACTTCAGCACCAGCCCCCCAGCTATGCCTTGGCGGCCACCTCACGAATCAGGTTGGCGAGTTCGTCCGGCCGCTCCAGGGGAAGCATATGTCCGGCATCGGCCAGAACGACCGAGGTACCACCGAACTTCACCGCGTCCGTCTCCGGCACGAGCCGGTCCTCGTCCCCCACGACGGCGACGACCGCCTTCTCCTTGGCCACGGTCAGCCCTGCCTCGCGGTCGTACCGGTCCACCGCGGGCCGGAACAGCGCCACGGTCTCCGGCCACTGCCCCCACACCATGTCCGCGGTCAGCTCGACGTCCTCGTCGTTCGGCTGGTCCCCGAAGAGCCACCACCGCAGTCCCGCGGTCTTGGTGGGCTCGATCTTCTCCCGCACGGCCCGCACGATCGGCCCGAACGCCCGTTCCAGCTCCCTGACGAGCTTCCCCACCGCCTTCGGCCACGCGAGCGACGTCTCACTGCGCCCGCTCGCCGCCGTGGACACGAACACGTTGCCCAGCACCCGCTGCCGGAAGAGCCGCGGCCTGCGCTCGGCCATCGCCAGCGCCGCCATGCCGCCCATCGAGTGCCCGGCGATCACGACCTGCCCCTGCGGCACCGCGCGCTCGATCAGCTCCCCCAGATCGTCGCCGAGCTGCTCGATCGTCGCGGTCTCCTTGGTGGCCGCGGCCGACTTGCCGTGCCCGCGGTGGTCGTAGGCGATGACCTGGAAGTCCTGGCTCAGCGCCGCCACGACCTTGTGCCAGCTGCGGTGGTCGAGCGCGTAGCCGTGCGCCAGCACGACCGTCACCGATGCATCGGGGTCGCCCGTGCGCACCACGTTGAGCTCGGTCCCGTCCTCCAGCCGCACCATCGGATTCCTTTCGCCGTGTCGTCTGTTCGTCCTAACGAGACAACACGGCGAAAGGACACGGTCTAGACCCTTCCGAGCACCACATCGGGCGGGAGCTGGCCGCCGCCCACGCCCGGCACGCCGCGGAACTTGTAGGCAGAGGCCTGCCCGCCCGGCTGGATGATCCAGGCCTCCCCCGGTGCTCCTTCCGCGAGCACCTCCTGCACCGCCTCCGCGATGTCGTCCGGCGTCAGCAACGGGAACTCGACGGCGTCGAACTCCTCCTTCGCGGCACCGAGCAGCAGCGTGTCCACGAACCCGGGACACAGCGCGGTGACGACGATCCCGTCGTCGGCCAGCGCCCGCCCGGCAGCCCGCGCGTAGCCGACGACCGCGTGCTTGGTCAGCGTGTACAACGGATCCGCCGGCATGGCGGCGAGTCCGGCCAGCGACGCGGTGATCACGATCTTGCCGCCGCCCTGGCGCCGCAACGCGGGCACGGCGGCGCAGAGCCCGAACACGACGTGGTCGACGTTGACCCCGACCAGCTTCCGGTACCGCTCCACGTCCAGCGCGTCGTCCACACCGGCCTGCCCGCCGCCGACACCGGCGTTGAGGTGCACGACGTCGAGCCGTCCGAGCTCCTTCTCGACCTGCTCGACGACCGACGGCATCACCGCGGGATCCGTGACGTCACCGGCGATCGCGATGCCGCCGGCGGAGGAGGCGACGCGTTGCGCCCCGGCCGCGTCGAGGTCCACCACCGCCACCCGTGCGCCGAGCTTCGCGAGGCGTCGCACGACGGCGGCGCCGATTCCGCCCGCACCGCCGGTGACCAACGCGACCTGACCGGTCAAGTCCACAGTGGACAAAACACTCTCCTCAGCTGTTGCGCAGGAAACGGTCGAGAACCCGGACGCCGAACTTCAGCGCGTCCACCGGCACGCGCTCGTCCACGCCGTGGAAGAGCCCGGAGAAGTCGAGGTCCGCCGGGAGCTTCAGCGGGGCGAAGCCGAAGTTGCGGATGCCGAGCTGCTGGAACGACTTGGCGTCGGTGCCGCCGGAGAGCATGTACGGCAGCACGCGGGCGCCGGGGTCCTCGGCGATGATCGACGCCGTCATCGCGTCGACCAGGGCGCCGTCGAACGTCGTCTCCACCGGCGGCAGGCCGATCCACTCGCGTTCGACGTCCGGGCCGAGCAGCTCGGCGAGCTCGCGGTCGAACGCCTCCTCGCGGCCGGGCAGGATCCGGCAGTCGACGGTCGCCTCCGCCGTCGACGGGATCACGTTCGCCTTGTAGCCCGCCGACAGCATGGTCGGGTTGGCGGTGTCGCGGATCGTCGCGCCGATCATCCGCGACAGGGCGCCGAGCTTGCCGATCGAGCCCTCGATGTCGTCGTCCGGGAAGTCGAGCCCGGTGATCTCGCTGACGCCGTCGAGGAACTCGCGCACCGACGGCCGGATGATCACCGGCCACTGGTGCTGGTCCAGCCTCGTGACGGCGGCGGCGAGCTTCGCGACCGCGTTGTCGCGGTGGATCATGCTGCCGTGGCCCGCGGTCCCCTTGACCCGCAGCTTCAGCCAGCGGATGCCCTTCTCTGCGGTCTCCACGAGGTAGGCGCGAACGTCGTCCTTGAGCGTGATCGAGAACCCGCCGACCTCGCTGATCGCCTCGGTGACGCCCTCGAACAGCTCTGGCCGGTTCTCCACCAGCCACTTCGCGCCGAAGAGACCACCGGCCTCCTCGTCGGCGAGGAACGCGAACACGATGTCGCGCGGCGGCACCACTCCTTCCCGCTTGAAGTGCCGGGCGAGGGCGAGCGTCATGCCGCACATGTCCTTCATGTCGACCGCGCCGCGTCCCCACACGTAGCCGTCCTGCACGGCACCGGAGAACGGGTGCACCGACCACTCGGAGGCGTCGGCGGGCACGACGTCGAGGTGACCGTGCACCAGCAGCGCGCCACGACCGGGATCCGCACCGGCCAGCCGCGCGATCACGTTGCCGCGGCCCTTCGCGCCCGACTCGACGTAGGTGGTCTCGTACCCGGCCTCGGACAGCTTCTCGGCCACCCACTCGGCGGCCTTGCGCTCGCCCACCAGCGTCGCGGGATCACCCGTGTTCGTGGTGTCGATCCTGATCAGCTCGCTGACCAGGGTGACCGCCTCGTCCTCTGCCAGTGCCAGTGCGTTCCCCAATGTGCTCACCCCGTCTTCCTACCACCAGTCAGAAGACAGACCACCCCGTGAGAGTGGTGAATTGGTCCAGCGCGTCGACCCCGGCGACGGAGTTGCCGCGCGCGTCCAATGCCGGGCTCCAGACGCAGATCGCGCACTTCCCCGGGACGACGGCGATGATCCCGCCGCCGACACCGCTCTTGCCGGGCAGGCCGACCCGGTAGGCGAACTGGCCGGCCGCGTCGTAGGTGCCGCAGGTGAGCATCACGGCGTTGACCCGCTTCGCGCCCCTCACGCCCAGCAGGCGCGTGCCGTCGTTGCGGACGCCGTGGCGTGCCAGGAAGAGCGTCGACCGTGCGAGGTCGGCGCAGCTCATCGCGATCGAGCACTGGCGGACGTACTCGTGCAGCACGACGTCGACGGAGTTGCGGATGTTGCCGTAGGAGGCCATGAAGTGCGCGAGCGCGCGGTTGCGGTCGGAGTGGTCGAGCTCGGACTTCGCGACCTCCGGATCCACGTCCAGCGAGGGATTGCCGCTCTCCTGCCGCAGGAACTCGAGCAGCCGGTCGGAGGCGCCGAAGCCGAGGTGGTCGGTGACGACGAGCGCGCCGGCGTTGATGAACGGGTTGCGTGGGATGCCCTGCTCGGTCTCCAGCTGGACCAGCGAGTTGAACGGCGATCCGGACGGCTCGCGGCCGACGCGGGACCAGACGTCGTCGTTCTGCGCCAGGGCCAGAGCCAGCATGAACGCCTTGGAGATGCTCTGGATGGAGAACGGTGTGCGGTAGTCCCCCGCGCCGAAGACCTCGCCGTCCAGTGTCGCGACGGCGAGGCCGAAGGCGTGCGGGTCGATCCTGGCCAGTGCCGGGATGTAGTCGGCTACTGCGCCACCCGGCGTGACCTCGGCGGCAATGCGGTCCACCAGCTGTTGGAGCTCCATGCCGCCAATCCCATCACGGGACCGATCAAGCCACCGGGAAGGTGTAGAAGGCGGTGTTCTGACCGGCCTTGACCGTGCACGGGACCGTGATGGTGCCGAGCCACGTCGGAGAGCCGTCCGCCTGGCGCGGCGTGAGCTTCAGCGTCGCGTTGCCGAGCGAGATCGTGGCCGTGCCGGCGTTGGCGAGCGTCATCGCCGGAAACGTGCCGGTCGCCGTGACGTCGAACGTGCCGCCGGAGGGAACCGGGGTGTACGGAATGGTCGACACCGACGTCAGCGTCTGGGTGGCGCTGCCGTTGGTCACCGGCACGTTGCTGGTCATCGTGCCGTCGACCGACTTCGCACCGAGCCAGTTCAGCGTGGTGGTGGCGTCCTCCGACACCGTGCTCTTGACCGTGGTGTGGGACTCGGCGGTGGGCACACCGACCGTGGCCGAGTCGGGCAGGTCCGCGGAGCTGACCGTGGTCGGCATGTCCTGCGCACCGATGATCGAGAAGTTGCAGGAGTAGGTGATGTTCAGCTCGGCGGTCGCGGCCGAACTGGTGCCGGCCGTCGCCACGCTCAGCGCTCCGGTAGCCAGAACGCAGGCAGCGGCGCGTGCGAAAAGTCCGGTCTTCATCTGCAGGGACCTCCATCAGTACGACATTGAACTGCAAGAAGGCGGTGTTGCTTTACTCGTGAGTAAAGTAGTCACGAGGCATTCCGCAATGCAAGAGAAAACCCGCTTTTGTCACTCGCGTACGAATTGACCGGAAGCGATTTATCAGTCCCGATCCAATAAATAGTGGGCGCGCAGCGCGAGCTCGAGCGTGAACCGCTCCTCGGCGTCGTGCATTCGGTCGCCGAACAGTTCGTCCAATTGGTTCACCCGGTAGCGAACCGTCTGCGGGTGCACCTGCAGCCGGGCGGCCACCTCGGGCGCGCCGCCGCGTGCCGACAGCCAGACGAGCAACGTTTCGGCGAGCTTCGTGCGCTGCCGGTCGGTCAGCGGGGCCAGCGGCGCCAGCGCCCGTTCGGCCAGCTGCCGGGCCAGGACCTCGTCCGCCAGCACGGTCAGCTCGACCAGATGATCGGCGCAGTCGAGCACGGGCCGGTCCGGCAGGACCTTCTCCTTCGCGAGCGCCAGCACCCGGCGGGCGCAGGCCAGCGACTTGCGCGCGTCGGCGGGCGCGACCGGCACCCCGACCGCGGCCCGCCAGCCCGGCAACGCCCCGCGGACCCACCGCGAGACCGCCGCCGGGTTCGGCACCAGCAGGTACGGCGTCGCGTCCTCGAAGTTGACCAGCACGTCCGGCGGCAGGTCGTCGGCCGGTGCGGCAGACGGCTCAAGCGCTACCGCGCACAGTCGGTCGGGCATCGGCCAGGCCGCCGCCTGCGCCGCGTCGAGCACCGCCTGCCAGTTGCTCGCCGGATCGCCGACCAGCAGCTCCATCAGCTTGCGCCGCTTGCGTTCCAGCGTTCCCGCCGCGCTCGCCTGCGCGGCCGCGTACCCCTCGACCGACAAGCTGACGAGCTCGTCGACGTGGGCGATCATCGCCTCGCCCAGCACGGACATGAGGTGCAGCGACAGCTCGCGCCGTTCGGCGAACGCGCACACGTGCCGCCACGCCACCCGCGCACCGATCCGGTACGCCGCCTGCAGGCTGTCCAGGCTGCGCCCGGACTTGAACTCCCACGCTCCCAGCTTGCGGTGGATGTCGTCGTGCGGATCGCCGGCGGAATCCGGATCGGCGATCCTGTCGACGAACTTCACCAGCGCCTGTCGAATACCGTCGACGACGTTGTCCCTGAACTGGCTGTATTCGGGAATCGATTTCTCGATCGCTTCGAAAATGCTCACCGAGACGGGGGCGACTTCCATTCGGAGCAACGGTGCCAGCTCCCGCGGGACCGATCTGCGTGGATCGTCCAGCTGAGTCATCCTCGCGAGTGTAGGACGAAAACGAAACGCGGTCGTTCAGCCAACTGGACCAAGTGGTTCACAGGAAGAACAGCCGTGCGACGGCATCGCGTGCCACCAGAAATCCCGCGATGCCGAGGATCCAGCCGGTCGTGCTCGCGCCCTTCTCCGCGAACCACGTGCTGATGCGGGTGAGGAACGGTTCGATCCGGCTCCTGAGGGCGAGCCTGCCGCCGAGGAGCAGCACCGCCGGCACGATCATGACCAGGCAGTACCCGGCAAGCAGCAGCCCGATCTGGGCAGGGCCGAGGTCCGCGGCGCTCATCATGCCGATCGCGCCCAGGTACGGCAGCATCGTCGCGAGCTCGACGACGCCCGCCAGCACGGCGATGCCCGCGAGGGCGGCGGCCGACCCGTTGGCGTTGAGCCGGTTCTGCCACTTCCCCGTGTTGACCTTCTTCTTGCTGTCGAACCGGAAGCTGATCGCGAACAGGAACACGCCGATCACCAGCTGGATCCACAACGCGACCTTGCCGTCGAGGTGGTCGACCACCTGCGAGGCGCCGAGCACGATCAGCACGCCGACCACGAAGTAGAAGATCGTGATCGTGCCGAGGTACACGCCGAACCTGCTGAGCCTCAGGCGCCCCGGCGTGAGCATCAGCCAGATCGGGATGAACAGCGTCCCGATGCTCGTCGAGTCCAGCAGCGCCAGCCCGGCCAGCGCGGCCACCAGTCCTGGCGTCATCCGTTCCCCCAAGTTTTTAGCACGATCGTGATATTACAGGCCGCGCAACCACCGAGCCGATCACGGCGTCAAGGCGGTGATCCGCACCGCGACCGGCTGCACCCCGGACGCGCCGCACGACTCCACCTGGCGCGGGGAGATCACCGAGATCGCCGGGCGCTATCACCCGTGACGGAAATTCGCGCGCGTTCCGGGCGGCGGCCGTGCCACGGTCGTCGCATGGAAGACGAGCTGGACGAAGTCGCCCGCGCCGCGGGCTTCTCGGGCGTGGTCCGCGTGGAGCAAGACGGGCAGGTGTTCGAGAAGGCCTACGGACTGGCTCATCGGGGCTACGGCATCGCGAACACCGTCGACACGAGGTTCGCGATCGCCAGCGGCTGCAAGGGTTTCACCGCGCTGGCAGTGGTGAGCCTGATCGAGGACGGCACGCTGAGCTTCGGCACGAAGGTCCGGGACCTGCTCGGCGACGACCTCCCGCTGATCGACGACCGGGTCACCGTCGGGCATTTGCTGGCACACCGGTCCGGCATCGGCGACTACTTCGACGAAGAGGTCATCACCGACATCAACGCCTACGTCCTGCCGGTGCCCGTGCAGAACCTCCTCGACATCGAGCAGTACGTGCCGATCCTCGACGGCTACCCGCAGAAGTTCCCGCCCGGCACCGCGTTCGCCTACAACAACGGCGGTTACGTCGTGCTCGCCCTGATCGCGGAACGGGCGAGCGGCGTCGGGTACCACGACCTGGTGCGGCACCGGGTGTGCGAGCCGGCTGGCCTCGCCGACACCGAGTTCCTGCGGTCGGACTCCCTCGGCGAACGCACCGCCGTCGGGTATCTGCCGATCGACGGCGAGTGGCGGACCAACGTGTTCCACCTGCCGATCCGCGGCGGTGGCGACGGCGGGATCTACACCACGGCGGCCGACGTCAGCACGTTCTGGCGGGCGTTCTTCGACGGGCGGATCGTGTCGCGGAGGTGGGTCGCCGAGATGGTGAGACCGCACAGCGAGGTGCCGGAGGAGTCGTTGCGCTACGGGCTCGGGTTCTGGTTGCACGGGTCGACCAGCCAGGTGCAGCTGGTTGGGTGGGATGCCGGGGTGTCGTTCAAGACCGTGCACGAGCCCGATTCCGGAATCACGCGCACGGTGCTCGGCAACACCTCCGACGGCGTGTGGCCGGTGGCGCGGTTCCTCAGTGGTATTCGCCCGTGAGCATCGCGGTGGCGAGCTCGACCCGTGACCGGTAGCCGGTGCGCTGGAAAAGCCGGGTCAGCTTCGCCTCGACGCTCTTCTCCGTGGTCCTGAGCACGCCGGCCAGCTCGCGGTTCGTCAGTCCCTCCGCGACGAGCGAGGCGAGCAGCCGTTCCTGTTCGGCCGTCGTCGCCGCACGGCCCGGCACCACGACGCCGTGCTCGCGCATGAGGTGCCGCAGGACAGCCCTGGGCAGCAACGCGTCCATGGTGCCGAACAGCTCGTAGGCCTCCAGCATCGTCCGCGCGTCGCCGAGTCCGTGCGAGGCCAACGCGGTCAACGTCAGCGCGGTCTCGTGGGGCTGGTCGCGTTCGGCGACGAGCCTGCGCACCTCGGCGGCCGCGGACCTGTCGTGCCAGGTCACCGCGCGGGCCAGCAGGTGGTTGCGGTGCGCGCGGCCGGTGTCCATGGTCCCGGCGATGTCCGCCAGCCGTTCGACCCGGAACTCGGCGTCCTCCCGGTCGCCGTCCTCCAGCGACATCATCGCGAGCCGCAGTTCCAGCTCGTCCGTGCCCATGACGATCGCGTGCTGCGCGGTGAACGCGAGCCCGCGCTGCAGCACCTGACGGCTCTTGTCCCGTGCGCCCAGCACCAGTTCGAGGTCCGATTCCGGCACGTCCAGCAGGTGTGCCAACACGTTCTGTCCTGCGCGCGCGTCGGCGATGACCTCGCGCGCACGGGTCAGTTTCGCGCGCGTGATGAGCATCGTGGCCAGGTCGCGTGCCAGCGCCGTGTGCGCCGCGACCTGGCCGAGGGTCGACCCGGTGACGAGTGCTTTGCGGGCGTGCCCGAGCGCGTCGTCCCACCGCCCCTCGGCGACTTCCAGCAACGCGAGGTCGGCGGCTTGCCGCGGCTGGTCCGCGAGCATCCGCTCGGCGCGCTTCGACTCCCCGATCAGCATCAGGCACCGCGCCATCGCGGCCCGCAACGACGGCCGGTGCCGGTCCACCGAGTAGAGCGGGCACACGCCCGGATCGTTGATGACGCGCTCGAACTCGGCCATCCGCCCGGACACCAGCGCCGAGCTCATGCCGAAGATCTCGCCGAACGTCACGGTCGCCGCGTTGCCCAGCCGCCACATGGTCCGCGTGCTGGCGAGCAACGTCGCCGCTTCGTCCCAACGGTCCGTGTAGCACATGGCCACCGCACGGCCGATGAATCGCGCCGCCGTGCCACCGGGAAGCGAGCGCCAACTGCTGTCGGCGACCTTGCGCAGTGCGGCCCTGTCCCCCGACGCGCACATGCCGACGAGCCGGATCAGGTGCAGCTCCTGCGTTTCGTGCGCGGTGAACTCGTCCGGCAGCTCGAGTGCGGCGTCCACACTGGCCATCGCGGAGATGAAGTCGTTGTGGGCGGCGCAGGCGACGGCGTGCATGAACAGCGCCTCCGCGCGTTGCGCCGGGTTGGTCGCCCGGCCGGCGGCCGCGCGCAGCCAGCGCCGGGCGGCCGGGTCGCGCAGCACGGCGGCACGACCGGCGGCGAGCAGCTGCGTGGCTGCTTTCTCCGCGTCGGCGAACCCGCCGGCGTCGATCAACCGGTCCGGGAGGTAACCGGGGTCCGCGCAGAACGCCCTGCCCTCCCAGATCGCGCTCACGGCGCGCCATCCGAGGTCGTGGCGCTCATACGGGCCGAGACTGGCCGCGAGCGCGTTGGCGAGCACAGGGGCGCGGAACCGCCAGCCGTCGTCGTGCTTCGTCAGCACGCCGGCGGCCTCCAGTTCCGGCAGCGCGCTCGTGTCGCCGAGCAGCTGTTCCGCCGCCGGGCCGAGCGGATGCAGGATCGCCATTGCCTTCGCGGTCTGCCACGCCGCCTGCCCGAGCAGCCGGATCCGTTCGACCGCGGGATGGCGGTGGCCGGTGCCGCGCGGCTCGTCCACCAGGTAGGCGGTGCGGTCGATGATCCTGAGCGCACCGCCGCGCAGGTACCCGTCGACCGCGAGATCGATCAGGCCGGGCACGCCGCGGCTGTCCCGGTGCAGCGTGCGCACCAGGTCGGGGTCCCCGGACACATTGAGCAGGCGGGTGAACATGTGGCTGACCTCGGCCCGGTTCAACGGCGAGAGCGGCACGATTTCGGTCAGCGCGCTGGCCTTCAGCGCGTCGGAGAGATCCGTGTGGTCGGGGCGCACGGGCGTGCGGTAGCTACCGACGACACAGGTCGCCATCTGGGGCAACGCGTTCAGAAGAGCGCGCAGCACGTCGTGGCTGAGGCGGTGCAGGTCGTCGAGGAACAGCACCGGTGGCCGCGACCAGCGGGCCAGTTCCTCCCGCACACGGGCGACCACAGCCTGGGGGCGGTTGTGGTCGGCGCGCAGCAGTGGCACGTCTGCTGTGCGCACACGCTGATGTTCGAGCGTGTCCCGGACCTCGTTGAGCAGGGCGGTGCGGCCGATGCCCGCGGCTCCGGTGACCAGCACCAGCCGCGTGCTCCCCGACAGCAACGGCCACACCACGCTCGTGTGTGCGTCATCTCTGGCGATCAGGTTGTCGGTGTGGCTCAGAGTTCCCGTCATCCGGTGGCTCCTCGGTCGTCGAGCCTGCCTGCCAGGCTCGCGGCCGCCAGTTCCACGCGCGACCGGACGCCGGTGCGCAGGAACAGGCGGGTCAGGTGGTGCTCGACGGCCTTCTCGCTGACCTCCAGCTCCGTGGCGATCTGGCGGTTCGTCTGCCCGGCGCGCACGAGCTCCACGATGCGCAGCTCGGTGTCGGTGAACCCGCCGGGCGTCGCCGTCCTGCGCGGTGCGTTGACACCGAACTTGCGCATCAACGCGGAAACCCTGGCGGGCAACAGGAACGACGACCCGCCCTCCTTCGCGATGGCGTGCAGCTCGCGCACCACGTGCCGGGGGTCGTCGCAGAACTGGGCGAGGATCGTGCACGCCCACAACAGGTCCGGCCGGTGACCTCGCTGCCGCACGACGTCGGCGCCTCTGGCCGCCTCCGCCGGGTCGCCGTGGAGCAAACCCTTGGCCAGCAACAGGACCTGCAGCGTGCAGCGGCAGTCGTCCTGCCGGTGCAGCTCGGCGATCTCGGTCATCAACGTTCGAGCGATGGCCATGTCGCCGTTGCGCAGCGCGATCTGCAACGCCAGCAGCATCAGCCTGCCGACGCCCGGCCTGACGTTCGCCCGTTTCGCGCGTTGGAGCGTGCGCCAGGCGAGGTTGACCGCGGCCTGCGAGTCGCCGGCGCGGTGCAACAGGCCGCACTCGACCATGGCACGCAAGGGCGCGTAACGGACCGCACGGCTGATCTTGGCGAGCCACGCGAAGGCCTGCCGGTGCTCGCCGCGCGCCGAGTGCATGGCGGCGGCGAGCACGCGGCCGTGGTGGTGGGCGGGCATCGGGCGTTTGGTGAGTTCGAGCTGACGCACTCCCTGCAACGCGGCCGTGAAGTCGGCGTTGGCGTAGTCGCGGAGCACGCGTTGGTAGAGCTTCAACGGGCCGTGATCCGGGGTGCGGTACCGATGGCCGAGCACGAGTTCCAGGACCGTGGCGACGTCACCGGCCGTGCCCGCCTCCGCGATCTCGTCGAAGCGTTCTCTGGCGTGGTCGTCGCGGACGAACCTCAGTGCCGTGCGGCAAGCCTGCGCGTCGAACCGCAACGCGTGGTAGATCGCGTTCAGCTCGGCGTTGGTGATGACCGTTTCCTCGTCGTGCGTGTTCATCGGCAACGGCGTCCAGTCAGGACGTTCGCCGAGCCACCACCGCGCGAGCGCCGTGGCGGGACCACCGGTGACCGCGGGCTGTTCGCCGTTGAGCAGCAACAGCATCGCGGCCGCGTCGGTGTTCGTGTCGTCGCCGATCCGCTCCTTCAGAACGGTCGCCAGGAGCTCGTCCTGGCCGGTGCCGATGAGCACGGCGAAGGTGAGGAAGAACAGCCGGCCGCACGGCTTGTCCCCGGCGGCGGTCATCCTGACCGCGGCGGCGAGCCAGCGGCCCGCCCGTTCCGGATCGCCGGCCTGGATCTCCAGCGCGCGATCGGCGAGCCAGCGGGCCCGTCGTGGCGCGTCGGGGAGGTCCGGTCCGGCGAGCGCGACCAGGTCGGGATCGGCGGTGTCGGCGGCGAGGGCGACGTGCATCCGGCGGACCTCGTCCTCGCCGGCCTGGTCGATGATCGCGTTCGCGAGCGCCGGGCAGAGGACCTCGAGGTCCGCGGTGAGCACGCCGCGTTCGACGAGCTCGTCCAGTGCGCGACCGCAGGCGTCCAGGTCTTCCTTGAGCAGCGTCAGGTCGGTGACGTCGATGCCGCGGCGCACGACGCACAGCAGCGCCACGCGGTGGGCGAGGCCGTGGACGTGCTCGAGCAGCGGGTGGCCCTGCGGCAGGCTGATCCTGTCTCCGGAGAGGAAGAGCCGGTCGCCGACCGACATCAGGGGAAGCGCGCCGAGGGTCGCGAGGACCGTGCCGGGGTTGCCGTAGAGCGGTCCGAGCGCCGTTCGCAGGGCCTCGACCACGCTGTGGTCCAGCGGCTCCCGTGTGGTGATCAGCTCGGTCACGACATCGTGTGACAACGTTGACAAATCGATGATGACGTCCGCGACCTCGGCCAGCTCGGCGTGATCCCGGCAGACGGCGACGACGAGGCAGCCGGGCATGCGCATCGCCGTCGTCGTGAGGACCGGGTCCTGGAGCCGGTCCGCGTCGTCGATCAGCACGACGGCGCGTGCTCTCGGACGGTGGCTGACCACGGTCACGCCTTCGGCCCGCCACATCGCGGCGGCCTGGCGCAGCAGCGTGGTGCGTCCGCTTCCCGGCTCACCGCGCACCACGGCGAGACGTCCGCGTGAGGCGGAGGCCTCGAACGCGGCCCGCAGCGCGGCGAGCTCCCCGTGGCGTCCGCGCAGCACTTCCTGCACGTGACGACTCCCCTCGGCTCGGACGGGATCCGGCGGGCCCCTGCCACCCGCCGGATCCCGGTGGTGGCCGCGCCCGGCTCGGGCGGCGGCGAAGCTGGACCGGGTCGGCCACTGGGGCGAGATTAGGTGAGAGCGCGACCGTCGCGAGTGGACGCGGGGAAACCCCTCAGATGGCGAGCATGACATCTGTCATGGGTTTCTGATGTGTCGCGACACTGCCTTCGAGTGCCATTTCCCGAGATCGTGGGCTTATGACGGCGATCGAGGTACGGGGGCTGACGCGCCGGTACAGCGGGGGTTTCGAAGCTGTGCGGGGCGTCTCATTTGATGTGGAGCGGGGCGAAATGTTCGCTTTGCTCGGCACGAACGGTGCGGGAAAGACCTCGACGGTGGAGGTTGTGGAAGGGCTCTCACGTCCGGCGGAGGGCACGGTTTCGGTGCTGGGGCACGATCCGTTCCGGGAGCGCTCTCTCGTCCGGCCGCGAGTGGGCGTGATGCTGCAGGAAGGCGGTTTCCCGCCCGATCTCACCGTGACGGAGGCCACAAAGATGTGGGCAGGGACGCTGACTTCCCCGCGTCCCGTTGATGAAGCGTTATCGCTCGTTGACCTGACACATCGGGCTTCGGTGCGGGTGAAGCAGCTCTCCGGCGGTGAACGACGGCGGCTGGATCTGGCGCTCGCGTTGCTCGGACGGCCCGAGGTGTTGTTCCTGGACGAGCCGACGACCGGACTCGATCCAGAAAGCCGGCGCAACACGTGGGAACTGATTCGCGGACTTCTGCGCGAGGGCGTCACCGTGCTGCTGACAACGCATTATCTGGAGGAGGCACAGGCGTTGGCCGATCGGCTGGCGATCATGCACCGCGGCCGGATCGTGGCCCAGGGAACGGTCTCCGAGGTCGTGGACGCGTATCCCGCTCGCATTTCGTTCGTGCCGCCCGCGGGGATTCCGCTGCCGGTCGTGGTGTCGGAGGACGGTTCGGGGCGGGTCACCGTGCGGACCAACAATCTGCAGGAGACGTTGCACGAGCTCCTGGCGTGGGCTCATGCCCATTCGGTGGAACTGTCCGGTTTGGACGCCCGGTCGGCGTCGCTCGAGGAGGCGTTCCTGGCGATCGCGGAGGAGGCGGCATGAGGGCCACGGCTGTCGGGCAGGCCGAGCTGAAGTTGTTCTGGCGCAACCGCACGGCGCTGTTCAACTCTCTCGTGATGCCGGTGTTGATCGTGCCGTTGCTGATGTCCGTGGACGCGGACGGCGTGCCGTTGATCGTGGGGCTGACCGGCTTCGTTCTGCTGATGGCGGTCTACTACAACCTCGTCACCACGTTCGTCGCACGACGTGAAGAGCTTGTCCTTAAACGTCTCCGCGTCGGCGAGCTGACGGATCCGGAGATCCTGTTCGGCGCGTCCCTGCCGTCCGTTGTGGTGGCTTTGGGGCAGATGGCGTTGTTCGCGGTGATCGTCGGGGTGATAACGGGTGTCGCCCTGCCCGCGCGGCCGTGGTTCCTGGTCGTCGGTGTCGTCGGCGGCGTGACCGTCTTCGCGCTGCTGGCCGCCGTGTCGTCGGCCTTCACCCGGACCGTGGAGATGGCGCAGGTGACGTCGCTGCCGGTGCTGGTGGCGTGCCTGCTCGGCTCGGGCCTGTTCTTCCCGCTGTCGGTGCTGCCGGACGGCGTCGCGACGGTGCTGCGCCTGCTGCCGTTGAGCCCGGTGCTCGACCTGCTGCGGGCCGGCTGGTCGGATGGCCCCGTGCTGCGTCCGCTGATCGTCCTGGCGGTGTGGATCGCGCTCGGGACCTACGCTGTACGACGCTGGTTCCGCTGGGACCCTCGGAGGTGAGCTTGCTCGGCTGGTGGCGGTCCCGTGGCAACGCGGCGCGGTTCGACCTGTTCGTCCGCGCCACGTTCTACCTGAGCTACCTGGTGCTGCCACCGCTGCTGTTGATCAGCATGGCCGAGGAGGTCGGCACGGCCGCCCTGGCCGTGATCTCGGTCGCCGCACTGGGCCACCTCGCGCTCAGCATCGCGCTGGTCCACTACGGCATCGAGCACCACCTCGGCAAAGCCCCGTTCCCGCGACAGCTGCTGACGATCTTCCTGGCCTTCACCACCGTCCTGCTGATCAGCGGCGAGCTCGCGTTCCCGCACCCGACCCCCGGCAAGCCCGACGGCCCGGCCGACGGCATCACCCTGATCGTCCTGATCCTGACGGTCACGACCCTGTCCGCGGTGGTCCGCCCCCGCACGGTCGTCCTGGCGTGCGTCGCCGGCGGTGCCTACGTGGCCCTGACCGCCTCACCGGGCCGCACGATCTACACCTTGGCGATGCTGCTGATCATCGCCTTCGCCTTCCGCACCACCCTGTGGATGCTGGGCCTGGTCTGGGAGCTCGACCGCTCCCGCGAGGTCCGCGCCAGCCTCGCCGTGGCCGAAGAACGCCTCCGCTTCGCCCGCGACCTGCACGACGTGGTGGGCCGCAACCTCTCCGCCGTGGCCCTGAAAGCGGACCTGGCCGCCCAGCTGGCCCGCCGCGGCCGCCCCACGGCCATCGACGAAATGCTGGAAGTGCGCCGCATAGCCCAGGAGTCACTCGACGAACTGCGAGCCGTGGTCAGCGGCTACCGCACCGCCGACCTCTCCGTGGAACTGGCAGGCGCCCGTTCCCTCCTGGCCTCCGCGGGCATCGACTGCCGCGTGATCGGCGAGGTCGACGTCTCCGACGAGCCCGCGGCCGCCCTGGGCTGGGCCGTCCGCGAAGGCGTGACCAACGTCCTGCGCCACAGCGAGGCCAGCACGTGCACAATCACGTTGCGCGGCAAGGTGCTCACCATGTCCAACGACGGCGTGGCATCATCCGACTTCCGCTTCGGCAGCGGCCTGAAGGGCCTCCACGAACGCATCTCGGCCCTGGGAGGCACAGTGACCGCGGCGCCGGAAGCTCCCCACCGCTTCGTCCTCACCGTGGAGCTCCCGTGATCCGCATCCTCCTGGCCGACGACGAACACCTGATCCGCGGCGCCATGGCGGCCCTGCTGTCACTGGAAGACGACCTCCAGGTGGTGGCCCAAGCCGCCACGGGCGCAGAAGCCCTGGCCACGGCCCGCGTGGTCCACCCAGACGTGGCCGTGATCGACCTCCAAATGCCCGACCTCGACGGCGTCTCCGTGGCCAGGGCCCTGTCGTCAGAACTCCCGTCGTGCTCCACGATGATCGTCACCAGCCACGGCCGCCCAGGCCACCTGAAACGAGCCCTGGCAGCAGGCGTCCGAGGCTTCCTCCCGAAAACGGTGTCGTCCGACGTGCTGGCCACCGTGGTCCGCACCGTCCACTCGGGCGGCCGCTACGTCGACCCGGCCCTAGCCGCCGAAGCCATCAGCGCAGGCGACAGCCCGTTGACCCCACGAGAAGCCGACGTCCTGGAACTGGCCCTCGAGGGCGCCCCGATCGACGAAATAGCCCGCCGCGCCTCCCTGTCCCCAGGCACAGTCCGCAACTACCTCTCCTCAGCCGTGGGCAAAACCGGCGCGTCCAACCGCCACGAGGCAGCCCGCACAGCCAGAGCCCGAGGCTGGATCTAACCCTCGTCCCACCACCGAAGAACCCGCATGGCACACAGGGTGAGCCACTTGGACGGCTCCCCTTCCGCCACATCGATCTCGAACCACACCCGCCCAGGATGCCGCCCGTCCTGCAACCAGGTCCAGTCCGCCTGCCTCTTGGCCCTGATCATCCCAATGGCCTCAGCCATCCGCGGATCCCGCCGCCCAACCTGCCGAAAGTAGTCCGCGGCGTTGAGCACGCTGTACCCCCACCGAAACGGCGACCGGAACTGCCCAACCCACTCCCCCACAACCTCCCCGGTGGACAACCGCCGAAACAGCCCCCGCTCCAGCAGGTACTCCTCACCGGCCCGCCTGACCTCACTCATCCCGCCATGCGCAAGCAGCCCTTTGAGCGCGTTGAGCGTCGAGTGAAACGAAGACCTCCTCGCCCCCTCAACCCACTCGCAGTTCCACCCACCGTCCTCAAGCTGATGCCGCGCAAACCACCGGGCAATCCCGTCAACATCGGCCCCGAGCCACACCCCGTTGGCCAACGTCCAAGCGTTGATGCAGCAGTCGACCTCCCCACCCCAGTAGGGCAGCCCTTGGTACTCCCACCGACAGTTGGCCTCCAACAACTCAACCGTCCCCTGCAGCACCCCGGCGTCCACCCCCCACTCCCGCAAGGAGTTCAACGACCAGGTAGTAGCCGTCCACGGCTGCCCACCTTCGTCCCCACGAAACCCGCGCGGAAAGAACGCCCCGCCGTCCCACATCCCATCGGCCCCCTGCTCCGCAAGCAGCCGAGCCCCAAACCCCTCAACGGCAACCCGAGCCCGCGTGGCCTCCCAAACCTCCGGCGGCGCACCCACCAGGTCCCGCTCAACCTGCCACCGCAGGGCCGGGTCAGAGTCGAGCAACCACTCGATCAACTCCCGCACGCCGCGACTCTAACCCGCCCAGCCACCACCCACCCTCCAGCCGCCCACACACCCCGCTGAGTCGCACCGTGGCATCACGTACGTCATCGCTTGAACCCCTGCTCTGACCAGCGCAAACACCCGCGCAGCACCCCGATTTTGGCGTGCGGCGACGATCATGTAATCTATGCACACACCACGGCGCGAGCCGCGGCAGAACTGAATACGTCCGGGTGGCGGAATGGCAGACGCGCTAGCTTGAGGTGCTAGTCCCCGCAAGGGGGTGGGGGTTCAAGTCCCCCCTCGGACACTGGCTTTATCCCTACCAACGGGCCGGATGCTCGCATCGAGCATCCGGCCCGTTGCGTTGTAGACGATTTCTACATTGAGCGCCTCATACAGTCTTTGCAGCTCGTCGGGGTTTGCCTGCCTGATTACCTTCTTCACGTCGCCGAGCGAATCAATCATGGCGTGGATCTCGGCCGCGCTTCGCCCGACGCGTTTCGGCACCCCGCTCAGCTCGGCTTGAGCCGCCGCGCGCTTCTCCTGTGCCTCGTTCATTGCCTCGACAAGTGCGGACGGGTCGATCCCTGCCGCGATCGCGTCCTGGAATCGTCGCAGCTTCGCTTCCGCGTCGGCGAGACGCTTCCTCGCGGCAGCGTGGTCCGGCGTGCCGGTCTCGCCGTTGTCCTGGGACGCGACGAGAGCCGCCACCGTGTTGTCGACGTTCATCGGATCGAAGAGGTGATCAATCCACTTGTTGAAACGCTCCATCGCCGCAGACTCGGGCAGGTACACGTTCGTCGGGTGTCCCTTCAACGCGGGCGAACCCGGCACCATCGTCCGAAGTGCACAGCGGTAGTAGGTCCTCGGACCGCGCGGTGTGCCCTCCATCCGACGACTGCAATAACCGCACTTCACGCGTCCCCGGAGCGGGTAAACACGCTTGGTCCGCTTTGGTCCCCTCACCAGCTTCTTTCCGGCCGAGAATCCACCGGCAGCGCGCGACCGGCGAAGCAACTGCGCTTGAACGAAGTCCTCGACCTCGATGACGGTCGGATGTGCTTTCTTCCGAGAACGGACCACCCGATCAGGAGCAGCCTTGCGGAACCGCACTACGTGACCCGCGCCGACGTCCTCCGGGTCGAGAAGCATCTCTTGACGCGTCCAGCGCCCGAAGAACGCAAAGCCGGTGTAGCGCGGGTTCTCCAAGATGGCTCGAACTGTGCTGCCCTGCCACCCGTCAGCGAGCCGATGCCGGTTCTGGTCCGGCCGCCTCGCTGACGGGCACGGAATGCCGTCTCGGTTGAGGCCGTTCGCGATGGCTCGGTCTCCCATCTCCCCGGTCAGGTACTCGGCGAAGATCCGCCGTACGACCGCCGCGCTCGGCTCGTCGATCGCCAGCACGCGCAGCCGGTAACCCTCTGCCGCCTTCCTCGGGTTCGGGTGCGGTCCGGCGTCGACGACCGTGTACCCATACGGTGCGCGTCCGCCCTGATGCCGTCCCTCGTTGACGACCTGAGCATCCATCGCCGCCCGAACGCGTGCCTGCACGTGCTGACGCTCCGACTCGCTCATGCCGCCGAGCACGCTCATGAGCATCTTGTGGGAGGGGTTCCGCGAGTCGAACTTGCCGCCGAGTTCCGGCACCCACAGATCCACGCCGTAGGCGGCGAACTTCGGTGCGATCAACGAGAACTGGTTCCCGAACCAGCACCGCGTCCCTTCGCCGACCACAAC
The DNA here is from genome assembly GCF_014648475.1 of Lentzea flava. Taxonomy (GTDB): domain Bacteria; phylum Actinomycetota; class Actinomycetes; order Mycobacteriales; family Pseudonocardiaceae; genus Lentzea; species Lentzea flava. The sequence goes on from NZ_BMRE01000001.1 coordinate 303,494, forward strand.
CGCGTTCCAGCCTCGGTTCTTATCCTTCAGCGCTGCCAAAAGGCGTGACGCTTCCGGCCGCCGCTCCCACGGCACCGAACGCGACTGACCGACGTCGAAGAACTCCTCGACGATGACGCCGCCCAACGGTTCGACGAACTTGTGGGCGTTGCCGTACTGCCAGCCCCGTGACGTTTCCGGGTCTTGGTTGTCCTCGGTTGAACACCGACCGAGGAACGCGAGCGGTCCGATACCGTCGCCGACCGCTTCGACGACCTCGACGCCGAGCAGGTCGTCGAACGCCGCCCACGGGTCTTGACTGATTTCAACAGTCATCTGCCCTCCCTTCCCGAGGCGCGTCGAGCGCCTCGACCTCGGTGACTCTGATCAGTACTTCTAGCAGTATGCGACTTACCTCCCTGGTGAGGACAGGTAGTTCAGCGGGTGGGTTGAATCTGAGTTCGCCGCTCGGCGGCTCGTCGGCGATCACGATCGCACCCCGGCAGCGTCGCCCGACGTGCCGATTTCATCATTGGAAGCGATGCGCTCGACCGCCGCGCGCAGGTCGGCTGTCAGGTAGCCGCGTACACGTCGGGTGCCCTCATCGGTCGGGACGTACTGGCGTGTCGGCCGACAACCCAGCTCGCCCATGTCGACGCCGAGCGCGGTCACCTCGACTTCGAGCGCCTCGGCGAGTTCAGCGGTCGGCACGAAGTCTCGTGAGTTCACCTCGTCGCCGAGGTAGTCGACGACCGACGCGAGCGGTTCGGGTAGTTCGACCTCGGCAAGGCTCGCCACGGTGCCGGTTCCAATAGCCTTGACCGCCTCTGAGCGGTCGAGCATCGGTGGGACGTTCCGCCCTGCCGCGTGTCCGCTCAGCGTCCCTTCGGCCTCCCGCAGGGTACGGCCGCGCTCGCAGATCTCCCGCCAGTCCTCGTTGGGCATGTAGTAGGTCCGCACGGTCAGCGCGAGCACGTCGGCACCGGCTTGGGTCTCGCCGTCTGGCCGCAGGATGCCCACGCCGCGATGGGACGGGAGTAGACGGCTGCTGTCGTATCCGCGCGTGTTCATCTGTTCGCCGAGAATGATGTTGCTGTCGCGGAAGTCCATGACGCGCAGGGCGAAGCGGGAGCCGAGCACGGCGCGAAGCTTGGTCGGGATGGTCTTGCTGTCCGGTCGCTGTGTCGCCAGAACGAGGATGATCCCTGCGGCCGGCGCCTTCTTCGCGAGCCACGTCAGAAGCTCGCCGATGTACTCCCCCGCCGTTAGCTTCTTCCCTTGCACCTCAACGGGAGTTCGGTCCTCCAGTGCGATGTGGACCTCGTCCACGATGAGCGCCGTGATCGGCATGGCCAACGACTGATCACGGGACATGTCCGGCGTCACCTTCGACTCGGGACAGGTCACGTCGTCGAGGTCCTGCATCCGCCGGTAGCGGTTCTGGACGTCGGCGACCAACTCGACGAGCCAGTCCAGGAACGCGAGCACGTGTTCGGCGTCGTCACCCGCCATGAACCGATGGGCGACCTTCTCGGCGGCTTTCCAGTCCTTCCCGTTCTTGAAGTCGGCTACGTACAGCCGAACGTGCGGGTCCAAGATCAAGCCCGCGGCCGCCAGTCGTTCGGCCATTGTCTTGCCCTGTCGGGGAAGCGCGCCGATCAGAAGCGATGTCCACACCAGTGGCAGCGTGATCCGCCTTCCGCGCGCGTCGGTGCCGAACGGCACCGGCCGCCACGCGTCCCACCGCTCGACCGCCAGCAACGGCGTGCGGATCGGCGGCTTGGCGTACGGGTCCTCATCGGCAACCCACATCGCGACGCGTCCGGCGTGCCCGCCGTTGCCTCGTACGCGCTCGACACTGAGTTGGATCTCGTCGACCGCCAGAGCCGACGCGAGGTCTTCCCGATGCTTCACGACGTCGGCCGCCTTGCGGGTGGCGGGGAGATCGACGGTGACCGCCCATCCCCCGCCCTGGTGCTTCGCTCGCTCGACGAGCCGCAGGCTCTCGTCCTTGCCGATCAGCTTCGCGTCACGGAACGCGTCCACCAAGATCTGTGGGTCCATCGTCCACGCGAGCGAGCGTGGCCCGGCGAGAGCAGCCTTTCGCCCTGGGTTGCCGTCCTTCTGCCTGCCGAGGATCGCCAACGCCGCCGAGCCGACGACGCCGGCAATCCACAGCACCCGATGCCCGTAGACGAGATCGAGGATCGCAAGGGACACAACGGAAACCGCGACCACGACGCCGGTCACCTTCCACCGGAACAACGTCAGTCCCCGGATCTCCGCGAACTTGTCCGCCAACTTCTCCGACTGCTCCGCAGCCTCGCGGTAGTCATTCACTCGCACCCATCGCCGCCAGCCGCGTACGGCGACCACCAGACCGCGAAAGGTCGCTCGGACGAAGCGGAGCGGCGACCGGACCAACCACGAGACCCCGTCCTTCGCCGCGTAGCCGAGCGCCTGCCTCGACTTCAACGCCGCCGGAACGAAACGCGAACGCTGCCACCAGCCGATGACGCGATGAGCCGGTGGCGGTTGAACCGCGTCCGCCTGGTCGTCGACGAGTTCACCTTCGAATACCGGTCCCACCGGCACCATCTCGCCGTTCACGACTGCACCTCAGCGTTCAGCGCCGCAGCCAGCCTCGACGACAGACCACGCGAACACTGCGTCACCTCACGCACCCACGCAGGCGTGACCGTCACGTCCGGTGTTCGAGCCGCCCTGGCAATCGCGAGGTAGTCCGCGAACGACGTCCTCGGATTCGCCCGCTCCTGCGCTGTCCGTCGAGGACTCGGCGGAGCCTGCGGTTCCGCCTGCCCTGCCGTGAACGCGGCGACCGCCGAGCCGAGCTTGTCTCGAAGGTCGGTCACCGCCTCGGCGGCGACGAACACGACGAGCGGCGGCACCGAGTGCAGCACCACCAGCGCAGCCGATCCGGCCGCGTACGCACTCCAGGTGTTCATGACGTACGTCGCGCCGAGCGTGAACCACTTCGCCGCCCGCACCCAGCCACCCATGCGGACGCCGTGCCGGGCGGTGACCTGCTCGGCCCGAAGGATCGCCAGGAGCACCAGCGACACCATCGGGTCGAGCAGCCACGCCGCGCACCAGGCAAGCGACCACACAGGAGAACCGGCCGCTGCGAACTGCTGAACGTTGGTCATCGTGAACGCCAGCCCGAGCAGGATGCCGGTCCAGCACAACCGATCGACCTGCACCGCCACGCGCTCGATCGGCTCGCTCATCGCCGTTCACCGCCTCGGCGACGCGGCTCGTACGTCGTCACGGTCAGCGCCTTGGTCAGCGTGTACGACGCGAACAGCGCGGGAACGGCGAGCACCGCGACGAGCAGCCAGCCGCTACCTCGTTGGGTGATCACGATCCACTGCGCCACGACGATCAGCGCGGCGTTGAACAGCACCCGCCCGGCGAGCGAGACGAACCGTGCGCCTGTGCGTGCCGCGCTCGCCGCCGCTTTCGCCCGACGGGACGCCATCCGCCAGACGAGCACCAGCACCAGGAGCGCGCCGACGCCTGCCATGACTTGAGTCGGGGTGAGAGTGAGAGCGTTCATGAACGCGGCCCCCTCTCGAAACGGTCACCGCGTCGGAGCCAGTGCGGGTACAGCTCCCGCCGGTCGTCATCGGTCAGCGCACCCCACACACCAGTGGTGTCCTCACCAGCCGTCCGCAGCTCCAGTTCCAGGCACTCGTCCCGCACCGTGCACCCGGCACAAGTGCGCTGAGCCAGTTCACGGTCGGTCAGCTCCTCACCGGCGTCTGGCGGTTCGTTCGTGAACGCCCACATGCACAGGCCGTCGCGCTCGACAACCTCGGCAAGCTGGTCGGTCGGCACCCAACGCAGGCGGTCCAGTGACCACGCGATGCCGATCAGTCGGTCGTCAGTCACGGAGCACCCCTGGACCGGCGCTTGCGAGCAGCGGCAGAAGCGCACTCACGGGGATGACGACCTGGCCGTGCCGACGTTCGGTGCGCAGCTTGCCGAGCCGGATGGCCCGGCAGACCTCGGAACGGTCGACACCGAGGACCCACGCCGTCTCACGGATCGTGTGAGCGGAAGTAGACAGAGAAGTACGCATGAGGAATAACCTTTCTAAGAGAATGATGATTTCAATATCGTGAGTGTTGATATCAGCACTCGTGAAGGCGTGCTTGATCGCAAATGGCGTGTGAAACGCCGTGTCACGCCGCAGCGCGCGAAACAGTGACTAATCTCAGCGCCGAGGGCGGAGCGCGGAGGAATACGTGTCGGAGGATTGGGCGGCAGTCGCCAAGGCGATCAACCAGCGCGTGAATGAGCTGGGATTGCAACAGAAGGAACTCGCCAAGCGGTCGCACGTGTCACTCGCGATCGTCCGCGAGGTCCAGCACCACCTCGTGGAGCGCCGGCGGAGCCCTCGAACCCTGGAATCCCTGTCCACAGCGCTGGGTTGGCACCCGCAGCACCTGGACGCAGTGCTGCACGGCCGCACGCCTCCGGCCATCGACGACCCAGTGGTCGATCTCGCCGACACGCTGTGGTCGCGAATCGACCGGGTCGAAGAACGGCTCGAAGACATCACCGACCGGCTTGACGCTCTGAAATCCGACGTCGCTTCCGTTGCGAACCAGCTCGCCGAAGTCGCGAAGCATGTCCGCGGCCGCCGGTAGCTGACTGTTTCGGCTGGTTGAGCTGCTGTTTTCCATGGCACTAATTCCACTGCGGAATGGCGCCGGGGCCCACACAACAGCCACACAAAACCACCACAAGTTCCCAGCACATCGCGCTCCGGGGGTAGCGACATGAGCTTGTCGAACGGCTGGACTGGCGCCGATGCATGCGCGTTGCAGGACGCGCTACGACTCAGTCAGGAGGCGTTCGCCGAACACCTCGGCGTCCACTCGCGCACAGTCGGCTACTGGCACAAGAAGCCCACCTCACGGCCGAACCCGGAGGTCCAGCAGGTCTTGGACGTGGCGCTTGAGCGCGCATCTGACGAGGTGAAAGCACGCTTCGCAGAGGCTCGCGCAGGCTCACCGCCCGCCGCGACCGCCGCAACGTCCGAGGCCGAACAGCGACTCGCCGCCGATCCGAACATCGTCGCCGCACTCGACTGGCTCGACGAGCGTGCCGCACGCGAACCCGGCACGGCTCGCCGTGCGGTGGCGTCGCGCCTGGCTCAGGTGGACGTGAATTCGTTGCGGGACAGGGGAAGTCGGCGCGGACGCGTCGACCAGCACGCCGTCGCTGACGCACTCGCGACCTACTACGGTCGCCGCTCTGACGGCTACGGCAGGTACGCCGCCACGTTCGGCCACGTCGAGGCCAACACGAGCATCCTCACCCGCTCGGACTGGCTGGACCTCGATTGTCCGATGGACGCCAGCCATGACCGGCTCGCGCTCGTACGGACTGCGGGAGACGTACCGGTCTCCCTCGACGAGCAGGCGTTCGACCAGGCCGTCCAGCGCCTCGCCGAATCGCTGACGCTCGGCGTCCGGTTCATCAACATGCCCCTCTACCGCCTGCTGAGCGCGGACATGGGTCCGCAGTCGATCGGCGGCACGGTCGGAGTCACCTCGTTCGCCGAGTACATCGTGACGATGGATCTTCTGGAAGGTGAGCTGGTCGACGCGCTGACCAGCGGCACCGAGACGTGCACTCTCCCCCTCCGGGACCGCTACCTACCGGACCTCGACGCCGTGCTGGACGTCGGCGGACGTCTCACCGCCGGCGGCACGCTCGCGCTGTGTGCGTTCGCTCGACCAGCTGACCCGTTCCGCGGCCCGGCAGACTACGTTCTCCTGGTGCAGGAGCGCTCAGGTCACGTCATCAACGCCGCGCGTCGGCTTGCCGTGATCCCGAAGGGCTTCCACCAGCCGCTGACCGACTTCCGAGCGGACGCTCAGGTTGGCGCCACGATGCGCCGAGAGATGGAAGAAGAGCTGTTCGGCCGCCACGACATCGACAACACGGTGGGCGACCAGCGCAGCGCGGACCCGATGCACCCGAGCCGCCTTTCCGAGCCGATGCGTTGGCTCCTCGGCGAGCCGGGCCGTCTACGGATGGAGTGCACGGGTTTCGGCCTGAACCTCGTCAGCGGGAACTTCGAGTTCCCTCTCCTGATCGTCGTTGACGACGAGGAGTTCTGGCAGCGGTACGGCGGACTGATCGAAGCCAACTGGGAGACCGCGAACCTTCGCCAGTACTCCAGTGCCGATCCCGAGCTCGTCGAGGAGCTTGCTGCCGACGTGGCGTGGAGCAATGAGGGCTTGTTCGCGCTCCTGCAAGGGCTTCGCCGACTCAAGGAGATCGGCGGTAGCCGCGTGAACGTGCCAGCGATCGAATGGGAGATACGGTGACCGCGAACTGGAGCCAGGGCAACGCTGCAGAGGACGGAAGCGCCACGCGCGGCTGGCTGGTCGGGCACTTCATCGACCCGTCAGAGGGCGTGCGATCCTCAAAGGACGTTGAGGTCAAGTGGTTCAATCACCCGGCCGGTGACAAGCGTGTCGAGTGGACCTCGGACGACCAGCGAACGACCCTGGTTCTCTTGGTGCAAGGGAACTTCCGCGTTGACCTCACCGAGGGCAGCGCGACGATGACGCGCCAAGGTGACTACGTCATGTGGGGTCCCGGTATCGACCACTCATGGGAAGCCATCGAGGACTCGGTGGTCATGACGGTTCGCTGGCCATCCCAGACGTGATCAGTCGCTGAGCCTCCACTCAATCGGTGGCAGGCTCACGCGGTCGCCGCCGATCTCACGTAGCCGACGCAGACCCTGGAGCAACGCGAACAGCCCTTCGTTGCTCCAGGTCTCCTGTGTGATCAACTCGCTCACCAGGTCGCCGTCGAGGCTGGAGTACAGCCGCAAGCCGGAAGCCTCCCAATTGGCCTCGATGTGGCCACCGAACCGACGCCAGAACTCCTCGTCGTCGATCACGACGAGACTCGCGAACTCATAGTTCCCGCTGACGAGGTTCAGCCCGAAGCCGGTGCACTCCATCCGCAACCGCGCCGGTTCCTCGGCGAGCCACTTCATCGGCTCAGACCATCGCGCCGGATGCATCGGTGCCACTGCCGGACGCGCGTTGCCAGCAGTCGCGTCGACATCGTGACGGCCGAACAGTTCCTCCTCCAACTCGCGTTGCAGAGTCGCCCCGATTGCCGTCTCGGCGCGGAAGTCTGTAAGGGGCTGATGGAAGCCCTTTGGGATCACCGCCAGCCGTCCAGCCGCGTTCAGCACTCGACCAGACCGCTCCTGGACCAGTAGGGCGTAATCCGAAGAACCGCGGACTTGATCATATGGCCGAGCGATCGCACACAGGGCCAGAACACCGCCTGCGCACACACGGCCCGATAGATCCTGCACCGCGTCGATGCTTGGCAACTGCTTGTCTCTCAAGGGAAGTCGGCCTGCGAGATCTCCTGCCACGATCGCATCGGTCAGCTCTCGTTCGAGCAGATCGGCGGTCAGCGCATACTCGACGAACGGCACAACACCTACACGGCCGCGAACACGCCGGTGTCCGGCGTCAACGTGCAGCAGCCGATAAAGCGGCAGGTTGGCGAAGCGGACCCCTAGCGCGACAGACTCAGCAATCCGCGATGCCGCCGTAACCCCCTCGAAGTCCTCCAGCGAACTGCACTGGCGGGCGTCATCGGCAAACGTCAGCCGATCGTGTGAGCCATCGAGTGGGCAGTCCAAGTCGAGCCATTCGGCACGGGTCATGATGCTGGTCAGGATCTCGGCGGTAGCACAAGTCGCCCGGTAAACACCGTGCACGCCGTAGTAGTCGACGAGCGCGCGAGCAAGCGCTGTACGCCCCACCGTGGCTCGACGCGCGCCCACATCCAAGAACCGCCCCTGGTCCAGTTCCGCGAGTCGCGCGCGCACCTTTGACCGACTCGTACCTGGCAGCCACCCTGTCCGGGCGTCCAGCCAGTTGAGAGCCACAGCCAACTCGGACTCCTCGCGCGGCCATCGCCGAGGTTCATCCTCGGCAGACGACCGTGGTGCCCCCAGCAATTCATCGACACTCACGCCGAAGATCCGTTCGAGCAGCCGCGCAGTCACCGGCTGAACCGGCCCAAGCGGCCCACCGTTCGGCATACGGCCAGCGATCAACCGTTGCAGGTGTCGAACGCTGATCGTCCCCGGCTCGCCGTGCTCGCGTGCGAACTCCTCGGCGTAGTCAACGAACTCCTGGAGAGTGAGACGACGGCCCCGGATCAACTGCTCCAGCAGCGTGCGGAACTGCGGTGCAGCCTTCTCCGGCGTTGAACGCCCCATGTCGCCACCAAGTCGTTCTCGTGTCGTTCCGCTGATCCAGCGCTGACAGAAACCTGATTTTAGTCACAGCTGAGCCAGTTCAGAGCCAGCAACGAAGACCGCCGGCGGTGACCACCACTTGGAACCGACACAACGAAGGCCACGCCATGGACTGGACGTCATCCACCCCGTACAGCCGAGAACTCGGCGACGAACTACGCCGCTTCCGTGAGACCTGTACTCAGCACACGGGGGCAGGACTGGCTGAACTGCTCGGCTGGGACGCGAGCAAGGTCTCCACGATCGAGAAGGGCAAGGCCCGTGCTACCGACCTCGATCTGGCCCAGTACCTCACGGTGTGCGGCAAGGCCCGAGATACCATCGACGAGTTCACCCGCCGGTACCGTCGCGCATTCGACCTCTGCTTCGCGCAGGAGCTAGGCGAAAACCGCACTCTGATGCTGGCCGAGCGCACGGCCGACACCATCACGGGCTACAGCCCCATGAGCGTTCCCGACCTACTCCGTACGGCAAGCTACGCGGAACAGTCATTGCGACTCACAGGCACCTCGGCAGACGACATTCAGTCTGCGGTCGACTCCCAGCTGAAACGCCAGGCCATCCTCTACGCCCATAACCGGCCTGACATCACGTTCTACGTGGCAGAAGCTGCCGTGCGCTGCCAGCACTTCGAGCGCAACGTAGCGAGGGGACAGATATCGCACCTCATCCGTACGGCAAATATCCTGCGGATCATTCCCACCGGCAGCATCGCATTGCTCAGCGCAGCCTTCACGCTGTACGAGTACGACAAGATGCCAGCCGTCGTGTTCACGGAGACCCACGTCGCGAACGTGTTCCTTCAAGACAAGTACTCCGTCGGACGATGCAGGTCCGCGTTCGACGTGCTGGACTCAGCAGCGTTGAACGCGCCCCAATCGCGAGAGCTGCTGATCCAGATACTTGACGAAGAGCACCCCATACAGCCGGAAAGTGCAATTGCCACCGACGCGCCTTCCGAATGGGTGAGTTGAGGTGTCAAGGAAGGCCTCCGCGTTCCCGTACAAGGGGTTCAAGTCCAACCTGCAACATCGCGCAGTAGCGCGAGCCCTCGCGTCATGGCGAGAGGAATCCGGGAAGAGCCTCAAGGAAGCCAGCGACGCGGCCAAGTGGTCAGTCGCAAAGACCTCCATGATGCAGAATGCCGCATACCCGATCTCCGAGTTCGACGTGGCGATCCTTGCACTCGTTTACGGCATTGAGGACGACAAGCGTGCAGCCGTTTACCACGGAGCGCAACGCGCCCGTGACCCACAAGCCTACGATCGACTGCCCGGCGCCGAACCGTGCATCGGATGGGTCTACGGCGAGATCGCTGTTGAAGCGAGCCATCTCCGCATTGTCGCCACCGACGCATTCCCCTATGTCGTGCGGACTGAGGGTTACGCGGACGCGGTACAGAACTACTGCGCAGACAGCACCACTCTGTGGCAGCGCCACCAGTACGGCAGCACCGTTCGCGAACACATCACCCGCAGGTTACTCCAGGAAGAATCGCTACATCTGCACTTGGTCGTAAGCGAAACGCTCCTTCGATGCGTGGTCGGCAACGCACTTGTCATGGTTGACCAGCTGCTATGGCTTATGGAGCTGACACAGCGCCCTAACATCAAAATACAGGTCACACCTAATTCTGTTGGCAGGTTGGCCGCGGCAAGTCCGTTCAGCATCATGACGTTTCGCGAAGACAGGTTCGACGACGTCGTCTACATCGAGAACCCTCACGGCTCCACGTGGCTCGAAGCCCAGGATGCCCTGGAGCCGTACGCATCTATCTTCGACAGACTCGCGACAAATGCGCTCTCTACCGATGACACGGTCGAGTACATCGCCGAGGCCGCGCACCTGCTCCAGGCGACGAACGCAGAGGTGTAGCTCCTTGTAGAATCAGCGCAGCTCAAGGTGCATATCGATGGCAGTTCGATCCCCAGTCTCAGAGTTTTTAGGTCGGATGCTCACACCGAGCGTCCACCCTTCGTCGTTGCAACCTTACGACTCGATCGAGATTTCATGAATACTGTCTAGCTCCATTTCAATGGACGTTCCAGAACTCGGGACAACCTTGAACTTTGTTACCCCGTCCTCGGTATCACCCTCTACCAGCTCAGCACGCGGAACATAGACCGAATATCGCCCAAGCTCCAAGTCGTGGCCAGCGATTCGCGTTGTAAGCAAATCCCCATTTGATGCCCGCAGGGATCCCGGAGATTCCCTAAAGGCTTCTCGAATCACATCAGGGTTCGGGGATTCGAGATTAATATGGGAGCCTTCCATTGCCACTCGCTTGCCATTCAGAAGGTCTATAACACGCTGCGATTCCTTCACGTCACGTTGCGTCCAACGCCGCGGCATCGGGAAGGATTCCCCCAGTCGAGATTGAATCTCGTTGAGGTTTACAGCGAACTGCACGACGTCGTCTGCAACCCATAGTCTATCTGGGACAGGAACTGGCTTCGTGGTCAAGTCACCGAGTGATACAGAAAGAAGATACGGAGGCAAGGCAAACCGTTGAAACCTAAGGATCGGCAGCACTGCACCAGGTAGTAGCGGCCTTGACCAGGTAGCCGTCAGATTCAATGCAAATCGCCGTTCCGCAGGGATAACCTTCAGTTGGACCTCAAGTACGCCCAGCAGATCGTTTCCGCGCAATGTGACACCTTTTGTTCCAGCAACACGAGTGAGCCACTGGATCGGAAGGCTCGCTACACGACGGCCGGAAGGATCCTCAAGCATCAGACGGCCACCAATATCTACCTCCTCCTCATTAGCTGGACCGATTTTGAGGTGACCAGACCCGAGGTTTCCCCCGAATCCGTGCGGGGCCGAGATCACCACATCACGAACTTGACTTGGCAGTAACTCGATCTCGTCACCCCACTCCAATGCAGCACCGAGACGCTCCAGTATGTCAGGCTGCTCGTCGCCCACCACTACGGTGAACTGCAAGGTGATTGGGCTATCCTTTTCGGCATCTCGATACTTCGGCCGCAAGATCGTATCAACAATCCTCCCATCTTTAACGGAAAAATCCACACGATAGAAGGGGTTTGATTCGTTGATTTTTCGGCGAGGAGTTCAATGCGCGGACTAGCGGCACCCATGCCGAAGACGGTCGCCTCCGCAATGACAGCCTGCTCATCCTTAAATTCGCGAAGAAGATCCAGAAATTCTTCTTCAGCACTCATAAAGTGCCTGACTATTGAAGGATAGCTAGCAAGGTTTGCTTCGAGCCAGTCACCGCCCCTCCAATAAAGCGGAAATGGATATCCCGAGGCAAGGTCATCAAACCAATCCCTCTCGGTCCGATTCGGGATCATGGGCGTTACGAGCGTCCAAGAAGCAGGGTCCGATTTAGCCGCAGCGTCCAGGCTTGCCTTGATCTTACCCTTTCGAGTCTTCGATTCCGAGAGTCGATTCAGATAGTACTTCGACTGCCAGATATGTAGTTCATCCCCAACTCGGAGCTGGTGATCGCGCCCACCATCCCCGCCTCTTCCATCGATTCTCTCAGAGTCTTTATGGAGAGTACTGAGCAAGGTGCTAATAATCTTCTCAAAGCGCTCTCCGCTCCCAACACTTTTCCAGTCAATCCCATCCCTCACTTACTTCACTACCCCTTTCACCCTTTCTAGCCGCCGCATACAACTCGATCCACCGCAAGAACCTGCCAGTGTTGTTTTCCCCAATGATGTACTCGCCAGAAGGCAAGATAGCCATTCCAAGATCCGTGGCCACTACACGCAGAAAGTCGCCTTCAGCAGCGATTAGCTTGGTACGAAGAAGGTTTCCGCGCACCTCAGCGGGCGACACTCCACGCCCCTGAAGCCACGCATGCATTTCCGGGTTTTCCAGATTGTAGGACCCCTCTTGGCAAATTCGTTGAACTACCACAAACTCTTCTGCGGAAATAAATTCAGGTTGCCAAGAGTTCATCGGTGGAGCACTACTGAGTTGCGCCTCAGATCCTCCCACAAAGTAGGCGTGCCATCCGGCCGAAGTACCCTGCCCAAGCAGCAGCGGATGGAACAGCTCCAGGTCAAGGTCTTCTCCCCAGAGGTCAGTAATGTCGTAAAGTTCATCTATCCGGTACCAAAGAACTTCAAGCAACACAATTAGCGGGTTTACCGGCGAAGAACAGTAGAACGGCCACCACTCTCCAGGAATCAATCCCGGAACGCTCGGGCCGTCAGCGAGTCGCCCCACGTATGGGCGGCCGTTCATCTTGGCAAGTGAATACTTACCAGAGATGATCAACTGCGGAAGCTCGGCTGGACTATAAGCCCTAGTTCCTAGATTCTCCTCAAGCAGGTTGACTAGTCCGTCTCGAAACGCCTCCTCGGTCGCATATCCATGCAAACCGATCACGATTCGAATCACTGCCGTCTGCTCTTGCAGCAATGTTTGAAGAATGCTGCTATCTCCAACAGAAAGGCTACCCAGATTATCGACCGGCGCCACTCGGCCCGTGATCTGAGCGAAAGTTTTGAGAGCCGATCCGACGTCTGTACTCCCAATGTCCGGATCGTCTTCCAGATTATGTTCAAGCACTCGCACCGACTGCAGCTGCTCCAGCGCGTCACTCATCTCGCTTTTACGAAGCGTCTTCTTTACCTCAACGACCGCGATCACATCTTTGATGTTCCACTCGTAGGAATCAGTGAAGGGTATTTGAACTCCTTGCCCCCTCACAACCATGCAGTCAAGTTGTCCGGATCGGTTTCCAAGTCCATCTACAGCGAATCCAGTTACAACCCGCAGGTCTATTCTTCCCGGAATTGCCTTTCGCAGAATCTCCGCCGAGAGCCCCTCATACATGTCACCAATCGTTGGGGCGTGAGTCACGTCGCTCGCTGCAAGTAGCGGCAGCGAATCATCCACAATTTGCGCGAGCAGATCAGCGACGGTCCGGATCATCTTCACCTACCTGTGTCACGTCAGGACTAGAAGCACCAACGGACTAGCCGACGCCACCTGTGCTCCCAGTCACAGCACTGTAGGCGACGTCGCCGGCCTACATGGGCTGCGCCACGGTGTCGGCCACATGTTCAGATGCCGGCTGAGCTGGCTGAGATCGGTGAACCGGCGGGTGTGCTGCTTGATCGACCGCGTTCAAGCAACACAATGTTCAGATGACCACATCCATGGCTCAGCAGGCGTCGACCGCAGACTGGATTGCGGCGATCGGACAAGCGGCGGGCGCCTTGTTCACTGCAGCCGCCGTGGCCGTCGCACTCGGAATCGCGCTTGCTGATCGTCGGCGTCTTCGGCGTGAGGAAGACGAGCGTGGGAAGCGCAACGCCCGCATGGTGCTTGTACGGGGGACTGGTTCACATCCAGTTGGCCAGGACGAACACGGCTACCAGAGCGAGCTACGAATCTACTTCACCAACCATAGCGACCGGCCAATCTTTAACGTCTATGCCGAAGCCTGGCCTGTAGGCACTTCTCTTGACGAGCAACCCCGGTGGGCCGTGCACTCCGAGGTCGTGCTGCCCGGACAGCCAGCAGAGCCCACTGAGTACTTCGCGATGAAGGTGACCACCAAGGAGCCGCCGCCAATCTCCATCGCAGCGTGGCGCCTCCGCTGGACCGATGTCGACGGTCGCCAGTGGTACGGAGATGAACCTCGCCAGGTGCAACCACTTCCGTTCTCAGGACAACCTCCAGGGCGCTACACGGGTCGCGCCGCGGAGGCAACTCCCACCAAGGCGTCACGTGGTTGGCAGAAGCTGATCCAGAGGATCAACCGGTCAGACCGTTCAACGTGAAGTCCGCGCCACCAGTAGCGCCCAGCTCCCCTTGCCCGCGTGGGCGGCTCGAACGCCGGTACCCGCTCTAGTTGTCCCGTCCCACCCGAACCCACACCTCGGAAGCAGCAAGATGGCCAGCGACGGCAAACGGGACGGGGTTGACCACCCCGTCCCGCCTTCACGAATCAGCCTATCTACGCAGGTAGATACAGATATCCTGCTGTCCCCTTGCTCCTCTCGGCCGCTTCGGCTTGTGGGACGGCCGGGACATGTCGCGCAGCAGACCTCACGCCAGTTCGAGCCGTAGGGATAGAGCGCAAGTCGCTCCTCGGACACCAAAATGTCGCAAATTTGCGACGTCCACGTGGCAGGTGCTCAAGTCCACTTGAGCACCTGTTTTGCGTTTCCGTGCCACCTGCAGGTGGCGTTCGATGACCATTTCCTACATCCGCCCGATCGTTCCGGACCCCGCGCCAGGAAAAGTGGCGGCCACCTCCGCCCGCAGTGTTGGTCAACCTCTCCCGCTCATCGCCATCCCCGCATCGCGGCCGCCGCGGCTGACGAACGTGCTGTACCGGATGGCCGCCGTCGACCACCGCGGCCGCGTCGCAGACCGCCACATCACAGCCGCGTTGGACTGGAACGCCGGCACCCGGCTCAGCATTCGCGAACACGACGGCCTCTTGGTCGTGACCGCGGATCCGCACGGCGTCTTCCAACCCACCAAAGAGGGCTATCTCCGGCTCCCCGCCGACGCCCGCCGCGCCGCTGGCTTGGGCTCCGGGGACCGGGTCCTCCTGACGGCCCACCTCGACCGCCAGACGGTCACGGTGTTCCCACCCATCGCACTGGACCAGTTGCTGCTTCCGGCACTGCCGGGTGGTGAGGACGCATGACCGGCGCACCGACGCAGGCTGAACTGGACGCCGCGCGCCTGGTTCTCGACCGGATGGGTGTGACCGCCGAGGACCTGCTCAACTCGGTCAAACCGCCAGCCCCGACCTTTGCCGAGTACATCCCGGTCGTGGCCACAGCCGTTGGCGATGGCACCCGCCGCGCCTACAGCCCGTACTGGAACCGCGTGCTCGAGCAGTGGGCGGACATCTCGCTCAGCGACCGCACCCCAACAGATATCCAGCGGCTCGTCCAGCACATCAAGGCCAATCTCACCGTTCGACGTAACACCCGGAACGGCAACTCCGCCGCCGAGCACCTCATCGCCGCCCTGCGCTGCCTCTACCGCCACGCCGTCAACGACGAACTCATCGACGAACGTTCCAACCCCGCCGCCAAGGTCCCCAAACCCCGGCGACAGCCCAGCAATCGACGGGCGTTGTCAGGCAAGCAGATGGACCAGCTCAACGACGTCGTCTCGACGACCGGCAACGACCCCCAACTCGACTCGCTGATCATCCGGTTTCACACCGAAACCGCCGCCCGACGCGGCGGCGCCCTGGCACTGCGTCCCAGAGACCTCGACGAGGAGCAGTGCATGGTCCACCTCCGCGAGAAAGGCGAAACCTCCCGCTGGCAGCCCGTCTCCCCCACCCTGATGTGGCACCTGCTCCAGCACGTCGAACAGCGCGGCGCACCCATGAACGGCCGCCTGTTCCGCTACGCGGACGGCCGCCCGATCACCTACCACCGCTACGACAACCTCTGGAGCCGCGTCGGCGAAAACCTCGCCTGGGCGGGCAAGCAAGGCGTCAGCACCCACTGGCTCCGCTACACCACGCTCACGTGGGTCGAACGGCACTTCGGCTATGCCGTCGCCCGCGCCTATGCCGGACACAACGACACCAACACCGACGCGGGCAGCACTACTACCTACGTCCGCGCCACCCTCGAGGAGATTGCGACGGCACTGGCCGCGCTCACTGCGGCCGCGGCCAGGTCGTGGAAGACAAAGAGTGGTGCGAGCTCGAAGGAACCTGCCCGCTGGTCAGTGCCGTTGTGCCAGTTCCACAGCGCGACCAGGTCGGGATGCAGTGGTTCGGGCAGGCGCGAACTCAGCTCGATGTAGGCCTCCGGCGTCGCTCCCGGCCTCAACGAGGCGTAGGTGCCGGGGGCTTTGCGCTGGATGAGCTCGCCGAGTTCGGTGAGCCTTGCTCGCAACGCTCATCGCTATCCTCTGACCTCGATTTCGTCGATCAGTGTCCATGCGGTGCCGCCGTTGACGCGTACTTTGACGAACCTGGCGTTTCTCGGCGAGTCGAGGATCGACCTGTACACCTTCGTCTGCATGCGCGCGCTCACCGCCGGCGTGGTGATCGCGTCGAGTGAGACGAAGCCCGAGTTCGGCGAGCCCGACACCAGATATTCGACGCTTTCCGGGAGGAAGGCGTAGTCCTGTCTGACCTGGAACCACCGGCTGGTGATCTCCTTGATGGGCTTGCAGCGCCGAGGTCGATAGTGAACCGGTGTTCGGGCTGCTGCCCAAACGAACGGTCTACCGTGCTCCGAGCTCCGGCGGACGCTGCCACTCATCGCTGCCGGAGTAGTTCATCCACATGTCAAGGCCGTCGCCGCCCACCGTGACGAACCACGAGCCGTCGTCCTGCTTGATCAGCCGGCGAACCCTCTTACCCTCGACGAGCACAACAGCTCGAACGCCCACTCGTACCAGACCGGCTGCCGCGCCTCGGCCCACACGTGGAACACCTCGACGTCTCCGGCGGCCAGCTTCAACGCCAGTGGCCCTTGCGGCGATCCATCCTTGCCGTGCCACGTGACGACCGGCGGCGATCCCCAGTCCAGATCGATGCTGAAACGCCGGGGTTCGACGGAGGCACCACCGGTGCCGCGGGCCAGAATCGCACCGCGGGTCACGGGCACCGCGCGATGCACGTGCACAAGGATGTTCTCAATGACAACCGCTGCATCCACCCTTGCCTGCAAGGTGATCTTCAGCGGCGTCCGGTACGCATCGAACGCGTTGTGCGCGCGAACCCATGTCGACCAGGTGTCGCGATCGGGAGGGATCTGGCCGCTCAGCCGCAAAGGGTCGTCGATGTAGACGGTCTCGCCGACCCAGTCCGGCATTCCAGCCCAGATGATCGACCTGTCGCGCTCGCAATGCGTGATCAGCGGATCGACGTTCCAAGTTCGTCGCGAATGCTTCTCGAGCCAGGCGATGTGCGGGCGCACCAGAGCTCCGAGCGGCGCGCCGACCGCAACTCCCAGCAACGCGCCGACGATGAGCAGCTGCACCCTCCGACCCCACCGCCTATGCACCGGACTCGGATGTCGGCCACCATCAACAAGCCGATAGCCATGCGGTGGCCGACCACCCAGGAAACGCCCCTACAGCCGCGTCTGAGACCGCATCGCCGCCAGCACCCGCTGCCGCGCCCTCGCCACCTCACGCTGCGCCTGAGCACCCAGCAACACCATCAACGCCTCATGCACCAGTCTCCCGAGTTCCACTGGGCCGCCCGCTTCTGGCAGCCATACCTCGATGTCCAGTGCGTTCAGCCGAGCCACGACCTCGCGGAACTGATCACCGTGAAACGCACGTTCGTACTCACCGACTACAACTGCGTCGAAGTCACGATCAGGGCCCGCGGCAGCCGCCAGCAACGCCGTGGCTTCCGGACGGTCCAGCCACGACCACCGCCGCGACACGCCCACATCGAAGAACTCCGCGACGACAGAGCCGACACCCTCGATCAACTCATCCGACACGGCTCGCTGCCACGCACGCGACGTCTGCACATCCTGAAACGTGCTCGTCGACATCCGGCCGTAAAACGCAAAGCGCAGGCCAGGCTCCTCAGACGGTGCCGCTGGACGGCGACGTCCCGTCAACGCGGCAACCAGTTCGGCGTTCGTCAACGTGGCCACAGACAGCTCCCTCGGTCAAAACCGAGACCCAGCTGCCAAAGGCATCGTGACGACGTCCTGTCCATCTCCACCCGAACAGACCAAGAGCGAGCCACACTAGATATCGGGCCAGCTCCCCATCACGGCAAGCCAACCCAGATGTCACCTAACGGTGCAGCAGACCCGGCCGGCAGCCGGGCTAACGGTGTTTGTGGCGAATGCCGTTGCGTGCTTCGCGAGTAAGACAACAGCGGAGAGTCAGCTGGTCTTGCGGACCAGGTTGGTGTAGCCCGCCAAAGCGAGCGTGGCCAGACCCCACACCGCAAGCTGTACGCCCCAGATCGCCACGGTGAAGGCTTGCCCTCGTCTGGACGTGGTGTCGAGGTCACAACGCCCACGCACGCCAGTCGTCGCTAAGGGCAGGCCTCGGTCCAAACCAAGACCTACAAGTTCGACTGAAGAGCACGGCACTCCAGATGCGGCGGCCCCAGCGCCAGCAGGTAGAACACGTTCCGCGGCATGGTGGCCAGGGCGAGTGTTGACCTGGCCAGCCCACCACCCCATCGCCCCGGCCACGATGAAGACCAAGAGGAGGGCTGCCGCCGTACGGCGGGCTCGATAACCGTATCCGGCCAGCAAACCCCACAACCAATGGAACGAGCGGGTCAATCGCCCGGTGAGTGCATCAGGGCTGCGGCGGCGCAAGTCATCCTGCTGGGCAATAAGTATCCGGCGAACGTTGCTGTCGTGCCCGGCGGCCCGTTCAACAGCAGCCAAGCTCTGATAGGCCGAAGCGTGATACGCAGGAGTGTGGCAACGAATCAGATGCAGCCACTCCCGCCAATCCGTCCCCTGACCGAGAGCTGCGTACGAAAGACCGTCGAGTCGTACCCGTCGTAGGTGCTCACATGTGGCGCCCTGTCCACGATCAGGACAAACCAGGCCTGGTGGAAGCGACATCGTGGTCTTGACTTCCATCTCCCACAAGTTCAGCAAGACGGCACCAGGCTGAGCGACAACCTTAAGGTCAACCACTCCGCCACCGAACCCGTCGACACGGGCGCGAATTAGATTGACAATGCCATCCTCGTCGTCCCCGATGAGTCGGATACCTCCGCGTACGAATAGGAGACCGTCAATGTGAATGCGGCTGGCAGACACAGCAGGACCACCAGAGGCGGAAACCTCCATATCCTCCAGGTAGACATCGCCAGCGATGTGGGCGCCGGTTAGGTTGATTGCACCGCCTACGCCGCGTCCGGCAATCCTGCCTCCCCTACGTATGTACAGTCCGCCCTCGACGCGGATGTTGCTGGCGTTCAGAGCGACGCCAGACGGGCTAATGACCTCTACATCCGTCATCTCGAAGTCGGCACCGATATGGGCGCCGGTCAGGTCGACCGTCCCACGCTCACCAGATCCAGCGATCCGAACCCCATCCCACAGGAGCAGCGGGCCGTTGACACGAATGCCATAAGCGTCGATACCGGCGCACTGGCTGGCCTGGATCACCAGGTAAGGCAGCGTTGCGCACTTGGCCCGGATCTGCTTGTCAATCGCACAACCATTCAGCCACAGTCCCGCGACAGCGTGGACCATGTCGAGGTCTAACTCACCAACGATCCGCGCTCTCGCCAACCGCACTCCACGCGGGTCCAAGTCGCCACGGCGACCAAGTAGTAGTTCCCGGATCAGCTCAGCTCGCACCAGACGGCTGCGAGCCGTGCTGGCGGCCAGTCTGCCAACGTCCATCTCGCCGCAGTCCAACCAGTTCCCGTGGCAGGCAGCCTCAACGAGCTGCTGCTCACGGTCGGAAAGATCGGCAAGTAACTTAGTCGGCGCTGGCTCAGTCACCTACGGATCATGCCTGTATTCCAGGAGAGCCCGCAGGACTTCCACAGATCGCCGCCCTGATCACCGAGCCTCAGGCCGGGGTGCGGTCGCTGGCCGACATCGCGAATCCGGCGGCGGTGTGCGCCTACGTCACCGAGTTGGCGGAGGTCTCCAACGCTGGCGAGCGCTACGCCTAGTCCTCCGGGTGCCGCTGGCCACCTGGCCAGCGCTGAGCCGCACCTGTTGCCGCACAGAACGCAGGGGACTTGCAGGAAGGTGCCGAGTTGGAACAAGGTCACGTGCATGACGGCGCAAGCGAGACCCGCTGCGCCACAGCACACAACGCGTCAACCCGACGCTCACCAGCGCGTGCACACCAGATGCGAGACACACGGAAAGTGCACACCTAAGCCGCGACGTCGCCGATCACGCCGGGAAGTGCATCGTGCGGTCGGCAAGAAGACTCGACACCGTCCACAAGAGCGTCCGCGCACGGGTCGAGCACGCCATGCCGCACATGAAGTCCTGGAACATCCTGCGCAACTGTCGCTGCAAACCCGACGGCGTCTGGCACACCACCCGAGGCGTCGCCCAGATGCGCAACCTGGCCATGACGCCCTGAACGATCACGACGACAGATGATGTCGCTGCCACACCTGCCCGCCAAGAAGCTTGATCATTACGGGACAACCTTTAGCACGGGCACAACGGGAAAACAGCGGTTCCAATGATCTCGGAGACGAGTTAGGGCAAGGTCGTCATGGTCAGAATGCCAATGCGCTTTCACCGTTCTGCAAGTCGGCGCGACAACCCCCCTAACTCCTGTTCCCTGGGCACCATGGAAGGCCGCACCAGCCATCTTCACGGTCGCCACCGCGGTTCCAGGCCGGCACGGTCCTGCGTGCGGTGAAGCGCCCCGACCGCGAAAATCTCAGCGAGCACGCGTGGTCACCAAGAGGGCGCCGTGTTGCCATCGGCATCGAGCCCCAGAGTGAGCAGGGCGTCATCCTTCCGCGCCTGGGCCAGCGCAGCCCACGCCGACTCGCTCGAGCCGTACCCCTGCCAGTCCGACGTCATGTTCACCGCGCACAACGCCAGCCGATCGGCTTCGGCTCGGTTTCCTCGTTCGGCGAGCTCACGGCTGAGTTGCTCCAGGCCGTCAGAAGATCCCGCCTCGGCCGCGCGGTACGCCAGTACCTCCGCCTCCGCGAAATCTCCGCGTTTCGCGTGGTAACCGGCCAGCGTGGCGTACGCGTCGGCCACCTCGTACATCGTCCCTTCGAGGTCGTCGTCGGCGTGGCTCACGGCGACGTTCACCTCGGCGGGCTCCGGTTCGTCGCTGGGTGCGGGCCGCATATCCGTGTGGAGATAAGCGACCAGGTGTTCCTCGTCCAACCTTCGCAGAACGAATTCCAGCTCGCGTACGACCGTCGCCGAATGGGTCTGCGCGAACGCAGCCAGCCGGCGCGCGATCACTTCATGATCGTGGATGTCCGTCGGAGCGTGACCGAGATCGATTCCCACCTGGTCCAGGACAACCTTGATGGCAGAGGGGTAGTCACGAAGGCTGATCCGCGTCAGTGCCACCCGCAAGGCCTCCTCGACGCTCTTCGGCAGACCGACACGATCGAGCAAACGTGCTGCTTGCGGCTTTCTGTCATGCTGCGCCCACCGGTCCGCGAGTTCCACAGCCGCCTGCGAATGACCGGAGCCCAACAGCACGAGCGCCACTTCCTCCGCTTCGTCGTGATCATCCACCTCGTCCAGTTCGAGAGCGAACCGCGTCATCGCAGCGGCTCTCATGTGATCAGGCAGGCTGGCGACCATCGCTCGTGCCTCTCCTTGGTCTTCTATGGCACGCCATCCCGCAATCGAGACCACGGCCTTCCACGAGCCCAGCTCCACTGCCTTTCGCGCGAGCGCCTCAGCGCCTTCGCTGTCTCCTGCCCGTTCCAGGGTTGTCGCGAGTTCGTCGAGTGCGTCAACGTCGCCGCCTTCAGCAGCTTCCCAGAGCAGCTGTTGCACGAAGGGGTCGTGCTCGCCACCGCGTCCGCGACGCCACATCGCCAGCGACTTCAGTGCGTCCGCGTACCCCAGTTCCGCCGCGCGTCGCGCCAGGGTCTCCGCTTGTTGCCGCGCTCCCTTCCGCTCGCAGTGCATTGCGATCGCGTACAGGCCCTCGCCGCCGACCTCCGTACCGACCGCCTCGTACAACCGGGCGGCGATCTGCATTCGAAGCCGCGCCGCCGCGCTTTCCGCGAGTCTCACGCGGTTGTCGGTCCTAAGATCACTCTCCATCGCCGCGGTCCAGAAGCCCTCGGGTGGAAACTCGAATATGCGGCTCGTGCGCCCCTCTTCGTCGAGGACGTCGTCCAAGCGGTAGCCGAGGGCGCTTAGGCGCAGAACCGGTTCGCTGGCGACGCCGGGAGCGATGAGGTCCGCGATCGCTGTGCCGAACCACGACGGATCATCAGCCGACTGCTCGGCTTCCTCGGAGTTCAGGTAGCAGCGTGCCGCAGCGCTCAGGAAGTCCTCGGACAGGATTTCCTCATGCCCGAGGCGGCGGGCGTCCATGGCCGCGTGGATGATCGCCTGTTGTGCGGGGCAAGCGGTTTTATACCGGCGCAACAGCTCTGGAGCGCCGGCGAGGTACTGGGTGACGTTGGTGCCGGTCGCACGGTTCGCTGCTGCTGCGAGTAGTCGGTCCCCTGATCTCCGCGCCTCGGCCACCTCCGCGTTGGTGAAGGTGTCGGGAACTCTCACGTAGCCGCCCTCGATCAGTCGCCGGGCCGCGACCAGCTCGTCTGATTTCTCCGGTGCTGGTTTTGCCGTGATCTGCGCCCAGTACCGGTGCCACAGCGTCGCCATCACGAGCACCGGACCGCGGGTTTCGTCTGCCAGGAGCTCCCGTAGTGCTGTCGCGATCGCCGCTCGCAGAGAGGGATCCGGTTCCAATAGGTACCGCTGCGCCTCGTTGAGCCAGACCACCGTCCGCGGGCCCACCCGACCGAGCTCGTGGAGAAAACGCCTGGGCGGCAGCGGGTTCACCGCCGGCCACACCTGCCAGCCGGACTCGGCGAGGCTCGTCGTGGCGGGCTCCATCGGGACGGGTCGGTGCAGTGCCTCGTACAGAGCCCTGGTCTTTCCCGCTCCGGATATGGCGACGAGGACGGCGATCCCAGACTTGGCCTGGGGCCCCATGGCGTCTTCGAGCAGTTCGTTTAGCCGCGCGTCATGCGCACGGAACCGGTACTCGGAAAGTTCCAATGGCGTGTGAACGCTCGAAAGCGTGCCATGCACCTCCAGCGCACCCGCGTCGAGTTCGCCGATTGGTACTCCAACATGCCCGCGAGCCTCGAGCGCTGCGACCTCCGCCACTTCCCGCAGCGGCACCACCGCGGACGCGTCGAGCACGTGGGTGCTCGGTACCAGCAGCTTCCACCCCCGCTTTCGGCTCTTGATCAGAGTCGACGCCGAGACGTGCTGCCAATAGCACGTGGAGCTCTCGTTGTCGGCCAGCACGACGATGACCGGGATCGAATGGCTGAGCCAGTACTCGACGTGGTCTTGGTCCGGTCGGAACCACCAGCCGCCCTCGGCCGGGGACTCGAACCAGCTTCGGCCGCTCTTGATCTGCACGGCCAGAAGGAGACCGAGCGACTTGCCGTCTTCGACGATCTCGAAGTGTGCATCGATGCCGAGGTCTTCCTCTCCCGGCTCGCGGAACACCCAGTGCAGGTCCCGACGGCGAGCTCGGTCAGCGCCACGCCGACTCGACTGATCCTCGAACTTTCCGTACGGCGGGTCACGAAGCCGGCGCCGCTGCGACGGGCCGGCCGATCTCGGCCTTGGTCAGTTGCCCCGCGCGGTGGACGCAGCCGTCGTGGAACGCGATGCGTGCGTTGGCCGCTGTGCCGTTCCGCCAGATGCGATCAGCAGGCTCCGCGTCCCCCGCAGTGCGGATGCCGCAAGCGAGGGCGGGCAACCAGGTGCTCCCCGAGATGTCCGCAGAGCACTGTCCCTGCGCGATTCCGTACACGAGGATGATCTCAGCCACGCTCCGTAGTATGGCGAAACTTGGCCGTCATTACGGTGCACACCGCAATCTTGATCGCCTGAGGGGGCGCCTGGCGCTGGTGCGGGGTCGCCGTCCGCGCGCACACCTCGGTGCGGTGCTCACATCGAAGCTGGGAAGGTGTTCGCCCGCCCTGCCCGGAGGGCCGGTGCTGGTACGACCGAGTGCTCTTGAGCTCGCCGGCGCGCTGCCTCGTGGCCAAGGACAGCTTGGTGCTCGATTCGCAGTGGGCCTTGCTCGTAGGGACGTCCCGTACGTTGGCAAGCGCTGGGTCAACCAGCTCGCCGAATATGACCGTGACCAGGGCATTTCCTACTGGACGAAGAACTACCGCACCGGGATCGAGCTCGAAGATCTCGAGGCACTCAACCGCCGCTTCCCTTAATACCACCCGATCTTCACGCTCGGCAAGGCCGTGTGCATGCCGAAAACTACGTCCATGCAGCTCAAGGCGCATGGTGATACTCGTGGATGCCTCATCCGAGAAGATCACGTCGGTCTATGATGAGGCGTTAGGCTGAGGCCGGTCCTGCAGGGTGTGGCGCGCCAGCGAGCGATCGGCGGGCTCGGTGCTCGCTGTACTGTCGCTCGTACTCACGCAGCCCCGTGCGTGCCGAAAATTACGTCCGCACAGGTTAAGCGGCATGCCGATACTCGTGGAGGACTCCGCCGAGACGGTCCCGTCGAAGTACCGCAAGGCGTTCGCTCCGGTCAGTTCCAAGGGGCTGGGGCCGGGCTCGCAAGGGTGCTGCGGCGGCGAGGGATCGGTGGGCGCGGTGCTGGTTGTAGTGCTGCTCGTACTCACGCAGCGCGTGCCGTAGATGCGCCTCGTTCCAGATCAGTGTGCGGTCCAGGAGCTCGCCGCGCAGCGACTTGACCCAGCGTTCCATGACCGCGTTCATGCGGGGCACCCGCACGCCGCTCAGAATCGTCGGATCCCAGCGCCGACGAGGATCTCGTCGATCAGTGCCGGGTACTTGCCGTCGCGGTCGCGAATAAGGAACCTGATCCGCGCGACGTATCCAGTGTCCTCGAGGTCCATGAGCAAGTTTCGGATCGCCTGGGTGACCCAGGCATGGGTCGGGTGTGCGGTCGTGCCGACTACCCATACACGCCGACTGGCGTGGTGGATAACGGCGAGAATGTACTGGCGCTGACCAGCCAGCGTGACCGGCTCGACGAAGTCCATCGCCAGAATCGCCTCCGCCTGCGAACGCAGGAACTCCGCCCAGGTAACGGTCGTCCGGCGCGGGGCCGGATCGATGCCGGCGGTTTTGAGGATCTCCCACACCGTCGATGCGGCGATCGCGACACCGAGCAGCGTGAGCTCATCGTGGATACGTCGATACCCCCACGAGGGGTTCTCGGCCGCCAGGCGCAGGACAAGACGGCGGATCGAAGCGACAGTGCGCGGACGCCCAGGCCGACGGTTCACGCTCATGCAGACATGGCGGCGCGTCAGCAAAGTCGCGATGCCACCTCAGCACCGTATCCGGACTGACCAACAACCGGAGCCGACGCAACGTCGCACGGGCCAACGGCACAAGCAAGGCTGCGGAGCAACGCCCTGTCCTCAGACCGCAATAGTGGGCGCTGATCGCCGAGTTGCCGGTGCAGGACCGCGAGTTGATGGCGTAGCGCGAGGACCTCGACGTCCTTCCCACGATCGGTCATGCGCAGAAGCCACAGCGCGGCGAAGGCTTGAGAGACAGCGAGGTAGGCGAAGCGGACCAGCACGGCCGCGATCATGCCGGATGATGACCGTTACCCAACGATGCCCGTTGACCTGCACGGACGTATTTCCCGGCACGCACAACGCGGCACCAATGTCCCCTGCCAGCGATACGACGACGTTCCTCAATGCGACAGAGAATGGAATAACATTGCTCACTGATTCAGCTTCTCGACACCAGCCCATATGACCGTCCGAGTACTGGGCATGTCCAGCACGTTGGGTCAGCTCGAGACCTTCGAGAGCGAGACCGCTGCGGACAGCGCTCTGGAAGGCGCCACTCCAATCGCGGAGAGCCTGCCCCCATCGAGGGAACCGAATTGCACGCCGAGCGAGACCGCCCTCATCCTGGTAGCATCCGCACCCCATTTCACGCACCAGAGGAGCATCAAGTGACCTCGGTCAGAGTTTCTTTCGCCAGCGCACAGGTGGACGAGAACGCACACACCGCACGAGAGCTTCTCGACAGCAAGGGCATCTGTATCCAACTCGAACACGGCATCGAGCTCAGGGTGGCCCGCTGCTACTTCGAGCGCCATTTCGACCTTACGCAAATAATCGTGGAAGCCCTAGTCACCGTTCCCGTCGACGTGGCCGCCACCGCAGCGGCGGCTGCGATCGGAGGGTTCGTCAAACGTCGTTTCCGCGGAAAGGTGAAGCCGATCTCAGTCGAGACGGACCCCGACGGAAAGCTCAACACTGAGGAGCAGGAACAGCTGATCAGACTTCTGTTGGAGAGGCTGGAGACAGACGACCGCCCTGACGACACAGAGAACGGTGAGACCAAGGAGTCCGCGTGATCTTCGCCCGCGCGGCCGCACAGGTTCTCATCGAGCTCGGTATCGACATAACCGCCTTCGAACATGATCCGGCCAACAAAGAATACCGGAGCCGGGTTCACGACGCGTTCTTCGGCAGGCCCGATGATCACCCACCCGACGAGCATGTCGTCGCGGAGGTGCTGAGGCACGAGCAGAGGTCCGGTCACCACCTGTTCGACATGTCGAACCTGGGACCGTCCTTCGCTCAGGGGGATATCGCGACCACGTTGATGCTGACCAGACAGACCAAGTCCGCTTTGCTGATGTTCAAGAAGATCTTCCTCCGGCACATCGATTTCTCAAATTATATCGAGCGCCTACTGGTCGTCGTACCCAGCACTCACCAGGACGCGTACGTTCACCCGTTCCGCGACCAGCGCTACATCGTGCTGCCTTACGGACTCGTTCAGGCCTTGGAGTTCGTCAACGAGACTTTCCTCATCTCTGATCTTTTCAAACAGTACGGAGACGACGACGGCTTCGACAGCTTGGCTATGCCGGTTGTGCGCCAAGTCAACGAGTTGAGGCATGGCGTACTGGAGAACGCGCGACACACACCGGTCCTGTTTCCCTCACTCGCGGCTGCGCTTTCCAACCTCCAACTGCTCGACGCCCTGTGCAGCCGCACGTTCGCGACATTGTTCGTCGTCGCACACGAGGCCGTACACGCTGAAGAACGGCACGATGTCCTGTTCGACCCGCTGAACGACGCTCATCCCGCCGCGGCAACGGTGCGCATGTTCGTCGAAGGCTGGTCGGTATCACCCGGCACCGCGTTGGAGCTGAGCACGGACGAACGTGCCTACTTCTTGTTCGACCCAGTCGGCGCATGGACAAACATGTCAGCGGCGATCGCCACATACTTTCTCATGCTCGGCAAGGCGCGCTACCGCGACAAGGAGAAGCTAGCGGTGGTGGGCGCCCGTGTGCGGAACCTGTCCGACCACCACCTCGGAAGCGGTAACGCGGCGACGTTCGGCGTTGGCGGAGTCATGATCGCCGAGATCGAGAAGTTGTTCGACAAGTGGCTCGGTGCGGAACGCCCCAAGCCGTCTGATGACTACAAGGCGTGGTGGCGCGAATACCTGTACCTAGGCCCGAAGGTTCAGCGCTACCTCATGACGAAGATCGCGACGGCAATCCAGGAGAAGAAGTTCCCGACGCCGATGTCCACCGCGCTTGCAAAAGATCGTCCCCTGCACGACCCGTTCGAGTTGCACCGCGAACCCCCTTCGCTGACGAAGGTCGACGACGCGCTCGCGGTGCTGACGCAGAAGCTCGACCAACTGAGGCCCTCAACGGGGTCGCCGATCGAGGAAAGGGCGGCGTTCGCGGCCGGGCTTGACGGGGTGTCCAAACTAGCGGCCGGGCTCGGCCAGTGGGACGTGGCCATCACGTGGTCAGCTGAAGCCGTGCAGCTGCTCAGGGTGCTCGCTGCCGAGGACCCACAGAGGCTCACCGACATGCTGGGGCTCGCGCTGATCGGCTACAGCGCGGTGCTCAACATGTCGGTACAGGATCCCAAGGAGAAGCAGTGCCGTCAGACCGAGATCGTCCGGACGACTCTCGAGGAACTCAGGACGGACATCACCAAGGGCATGATGCTGATCGCCGAGAGGTTCAGGGCCGAATTCAGGATCGAGGAACGGCTGTCCACTTGTGCTGAGGCGATTGAGATCTTTCGCGAGTTGAGCGCGAAACACGGCTCGACCGATGATCTGCGCAATCTCATCGGTGCACTCGGCAATTACGCCGGTGTGCTGCTTGACGATCACCGGCACGACGAAGCTGAAGCGGCTGCAGAGGAAGTGGTGCAACGTTGCCGAGAAGCAATCTCTGACATCAGCTTTCTGCCAGATCTCGCACGATCGCTGTACACCGCGGCGTTCCTGATGGCCAAACGCAAAGACGGTACCCGGAAGGCGGAAGCCGTTGCAGCGCTGAAGGAATCCGGAGCCTTGTACGTGCGGCTCGTGCTCTCCAGTCAGGGCGATCATCTCGGGGTGTTGACTGAGGTGATCAAGCTCCTGGAAGAACTTGGCGAACCGGAGGCAGCCGCCAGATTCATCAGGGCCGTGAAATCACGCTGAGACGGAGCCAGGAAAGCGTGCAGGAATACAGACTGCGG
Organism: Lentzea flava; assembly: GCF_014648475.1. Classification (GTDB taxonomy): domain Bacteria; phylum Actinomycetota; class Actinomycetes; order Mycobacteriales; family Pseudonocardiaceae; genus Lentzea; species Lentzea flava. Next base: position 331,972 of record NZ_BMRE01000001.1, read on the forward strand.
ATCGCCCGGCTAATCGCCGACCAGCCGGGCGATCACCCCCAGGTTATGAGGCGAGCGGAACATCACCTCCGAGCCCCACAAAGACTTTCCGAGTAGCCCTCGTGCGGTGTGTGATCAACTTCGGTTGGCCAGGTGGTGCGTCCGTGTTCGTGGTGCAGTAGGACCACTGCAGCGGCGACGATGCTGTGCGTGCTGAAACTACGTCCATGCAGGCTAAGCAGCATGGCGATACTCGTGGATGACTCCGCCGAGACGGTCTTGCTGACCTACGGTGAGGCGTTCGATCTGGCCAGGTTCGAGAGGCTGCAGCCGCGCCCTCAGGGGTGCTGCGGTGGCGAGTGATCGGTGGGTCCGATGCTCGTTGTAATGCCGCTCGTACTCGCGCAGCGCGTGCCGTAGGTGGGTCTGACTCCAGATCAGCGTGCGGTCCAGCCGTTCGGTGCGAAGGGTCTTCACCCAGCGTTCAATGATGAAGTTCATGCGGGGCATCCGAACACCGGTCAGCACCGTCGCAATTCCAGCAACGCCGAGGATTTTGGCGATCAACTCTGGGTATTTGGCGTCGCGGTCACGAATGAGGAACCTGATCTGCGCGAGGTATCCGGTGTCGTCCAGGTCCATGAGCAGGTTGCGGATCACCTGGGTAACCCAGGCATGGGTCGGGTGTGCGGTCGTGCCGAGTATTCGTACACGCTGGCCGGCGTGGTGGATGGCGGCGAGAATGTACTGGCGCTGCCCGGTCAGCGTGACCGTCTTGATGAAGTCCATCGCCAGGATCGCCTCAGCCTGCGAACGCAGGAACCCGGCCCAGGTAACGGTTGCCCGACTCGGCGCCGGATCGACGCCCGCCGTCTTGAGGATCTCCCACACCGTGGAGGCGGCGATGTGACACCCAAGAGCGCGACTTCACCGTGGATGCGTCGATAACCCACGAAGGGTTCTCAGTTGCCAGACACAGGACGAGGCAGCGGATCGAAGCGACCGTACGCGGACGGACGTCCAGGTCCTCTGTTCACGCTCGCACGGGCATGACGGCGCTTCATCAGATCGCGATGCCACCTCACCACCATGTCCGGGCTGACCAACAGCCGGAGCTGGCGCAACCTCACGCGAGCCAGGGGCGCGAGTAAAGCGGCGAGCAACACCCTGTCCTCTGGCCGCAATCGTGGGCGCTGATCGCCGAGCCGCCGGCGCAAAACCTCGAGCTGATGACGCAGAGCGAGAATCTCGACGTCCTTGTCCCGATCGGACATGCGCAGCAGCCACAGCGCGGCGAAGGCATGGGAGACGGCGAGGTAGGCGAAGCGGACCAGCACGGCCGCGATCATGCCGGATGACGACCACAAACCATCAACGCCTCCTGACCTGCACGGACGTATTCGTCGGCACGCACAAGGTCGAAAACCGATGCACTTCGCAGCCTAAGACGCGCGTCCCGATCGTAGCTCAAGCGTCTCTTCAGTCGCGCCGATATCCGTACCGGGTGCCGGCGGTCTCGTTGGGCCATGTCGCACAATGGTTTATTCGTGCGCCTTCTACGCGGACATTGCCTCGCGGCGGCGTGGTCCGGCGTACCGGTCTCGCCGTTGTCCTGGGACGCGACGAGAGCCGCCACGGGATTCACCAGAATCCCGTGAGGTAATTCATATTTCGGCCGTCTTTGCCTCACCGCGGTGGCGCCCTGTCCCTCGACCACCGCGGGCGGTTTGCCCTTCCGCGACTTGTGGAGCGTCAGCCATCCGTTCCACCGGGTGGGTTTGGCGAGGCATTCCCGGACGCGGTCCGGGTCTGCGGTCAGTGCGGCGTGCGCCCCGACGGCGCACACGGCTTCCCCTCTGTGACTTCGTGGCGTGTGGTGGTGGAGCCGGGAAATGTTCAGGGTGTGGGAGGCGCCGTCGGTCGGAAGCTGGCCGTCGTGCCGGCGGCGAGGACGGCGACGACCACGCCGAACCCCACGCTGGCCGTCCGCAGGCCGACCAGCTGCACGGCCAGGCCTTCCCCCACGATCGGTGCGGAGATGGCGATGTAGGCGACGACGAAGAAGCTGGATGCGACCTCGGCGCGCCGGTCGGGTGGGCTCGTGGCGGTCAGCAGCGCGAGGGCGGTGCGGAAGGTGGTGCCCTGGCCGAGTCCGGCGAGGGTGGTGGCGACGAGCTGGAGCGGGAGCGACCCGGCCGCGAGGGCTCCTGCGAGCACCAGCGCGCCGAAGGCAAGGGTGGCCGATCCGACCGGTAGGGCGTGCGCGCGCAGCCGGGGGACGAGGACGGTCTGGCCGAAGGTCGACACCGCGAGCAGCCAGCAGACCAGAAGGCCGGCCGGGACGGCGAGCAGGGTGCGCAGGAACAGCGGTGTCACGGCGGTGAACAGGCCCAGCACGGCGAAACTGGCGAAACCGGCGATCGTGGCCTTGGCGAAGGTCGTCCGCATCGCAGCGGGCACCGTCAGGCGTGTGATGCGCAGTTCGCGCGGGCTGCGGGCGGTGACGGGCTCGGGCATCGCCCGGATGCCCACGCCCACCGCGACGACCAGCAGCAGGTGGAGCAGGAGGGCAGGTGCAGCGGGGCGGGTGCGTACTGCGCCAGCAGACCGGACACGAGCGGTCCCGCGCCGAGCCCGCCCATGTTGGCCACCGCCGCGATCAGGGTCGCGCGACCGCGGTCATCGTCGGAGTCCACGAGCGTGGCGGTCGCGGTGCCGGTGAAGATGCCCGCAGACAGCCCGGACAGCAGTCGTGCCGCGATCAGCAGGCCGACGTCGTCCGCGAGGAGGAACAGGACTGTGCTCAGCACGGCGCACGCCAGGCCGGGGAGCAGGGTGCGCCGTCGCCCGATCACGTCCGACGAGCAGGAGCGCGGCCAGGACGCCCACCGCGTAGGCGGCGAAGACCACGGTCGTGGTGAGCGTCGAGAAGCCGATCGCCCGCTGGTAGAGCGGGTACAGCGGAGTGGGCAGCGTGGTGCCGGACATCGTGACGGCGAAGGCCTCCGCGGCGGCCACCGAACGGAAACATTAATGGATACGTTGTTCCCGATATTGTCGGGTACGGCAAGCCCGGACATACTGGGGCGCGTGCCACCATCCCCGAACAGCCGCGGCGCGACCTCGACCGGCCGACGCGCGCCCGGCCGCCCCGCGATGCCCCGCGAGCAGATCGTCGCGGCGGCGCTGGCGATCCTCGATGAAGAAGGCGCTGACGCGTTGTCCCTGCGCGCTCTGGCCCAGCGGCTGGAGTCGAGCACGGCGACGCTGTATCGCCACTTCGACAGCCGCGCCGACCTGCTCGCGCAGGTGGTCGACCGCATCTTCGGCGAGATCGACGTCGACCCGGACAAGGCGGCGACCTGGCAGGACGCGTGCACCGCGCTGGCCACCGCGATGTTCGAGGTGCTGCGCAAGCACCGCAACGCGGCCCCGCTGATCGGCGAGCACGTGCCCGTCGGCCCCAACGCCATGCTGCACCGCGAGCGCGCCCTGGCATTCCTGCTCGCCGCGGGGTTCTCCCCCGCACTGGCGGCACGGGCCTACACGACGCTGGCCCGGCACGTGCTCGGCTTCGCGATGCAGCTGGGCCAGGATGCCGCCGCCCAGCGCCGCGAGGACGCTGACGTGTCCGCCCACCTGCATCGGCTGGACCCGGACCGGTTCCCCGCCACGCTCGCGGTCGCCGACGCGCTCCCGGTGCCCCTGGAGGACGAGTTCGAGTTCGGGTTGCGGCTGATCATCATCGGCCTGGAGGCGGCCCGGACCAGCGAAGCCCGCGACTGACCGGGCGACGTGCCGGCCGGTTCCTTGACCGCGCCGCGCATTACGGATACGGTGTAGCCGAAACACGGTAACGGCGTCACGGAGCGCTTTCGCAGCGACCAATAACGGATACGGAGTAACCGAAATGGAGTTCACGGACGCGACGTCCCAGTTCGTCGAACTGGACGGCATGCGCGTGCACGTCCGGCGAACCGGCACCGGGCCCACGCTCGTGCTGCTGCACGGCAGCGGCTGGTCGCTGCACATCTTCGACGCCGTCACGGACCTGCTCGCCGACCGCTTCCACGTCGTGCGCGTGGACCTGCCCGGCTTCGGTCTCACCGGACCGCGCCCGGACCGCGACTACTCGATCGGCGCGTACGTGTCCTTCCTCGACCGACTGCTCGACACGCCGGAACGGTTCGTGCTTGCCGGACACTCCTTCGGCGGGCAGATCGCCTGGACCTACGCCCTCGCCCACCCGGACCGGCTCAGCGGACTCGTGCTGATGAACGCCACCGGCTACCCGGACAAGGACGTCCCGCTCGCGCTCCGCCTCGCCCGGATCCCGCCGCTGCGCCCGGTCCTGCGCCGCCTCGGCTCCCGCGCCGCGACCGCCCGCAACCTCGCCGGGCTGGTCGGACCGGGTTCGACCGTCGTCGACGACGCGCTGGTCGACCGCGTGCACGCGCTGATGTCCCGGCCAGGCGCACGGGACGCGTTCATCGACTTCGCCAACACCGACCACCCCGACCGCTCGGCCGAGATCGCCACCATCCGGACGCCGACCCTGGTGCTGAGCAGCGAACGCGTGTCGGAACAGCACTTCGGCCGGGACATCCCCGACAGCCACGAGGTCGCGCTGCCCGGAGTCGGACACCTCATGCCCCTCGAAGCACCCGCCGAGGTGAGCCGGGCGATCACCGCCTTCACCGCCGGCCTCTACTGGGAGGAGGCCTGATGCGGTACTTCGTCGCGCGCGGCGAGACCGACCGCCTCGCTCCCGCAACCCGCGCCGGACGGCGTGGCGACTTCGCCGTGCTCTCCGACGGCACTACCCACTACGAACTCGCGGGCCCCGGCGACGGGCCGGTGTTCGTCTTCGTCCCCGGCCTCACGATCCCGCTCGACTTCTGGGACGACGTGACGTCGTTGCTGCACGAACGCGGCCACCGCACGCTGACCTACAGCGCCTACGGGCGCGGGTACTCCGACCGGGTCCGCGGCCGGTACGGGCGTCCGCTGTTCGTCCGGCAACTCGACGACCTGATCCGCCACCTCGGCCTGTCCGACGTCCACGTGGTCGGGTCCTCGATGGGCGCCCTGATCTCCCTTGCCTACGCCGCAAGCCCCGGCTCCCGCGCCGCGTCGCTGACGGTGAGCGGCCCGGCCGGGTTGTCCGCCGAACGCAACCCCATCGCGCTGATGCCAGACTCGCTCACCCCGCTGGCCGGCAAGCACCTGCTGCGCCGCAACCTCCTGGCCCACCTCGACCGCAACGTCGAGTCCACTGTGGACGCCGAGCGGCTGCGAACACTGGTGCTGGACGGTTTCCGGTTCGAGGGCCCGATGTACGCGCTCACCTCCACCCTCAAGCACTTCCCGTTCACCAACCAGGACACGCTCTTCGACACCGCCACCGCCTTCGACCGCGCCGTCGAACTGCTCAAGCCCGTGCGCGCCGAACACATCCCCGACTGCGGGCACATGGCGCCCTTCGAACGCCCACAGCAGTTCGCCGGCCTGCTCACCACTTTCGCAACGGAGCTTCAGACATGACCGACACCACCGACGTGCTCATCGTGGGCGCCGGACCCACCGGCCTCACCCTCGCCTGCGACCTCGCCCGCCGCGGCGTCCCGTTCCGCCTCGTCGACGCCGCCGACGGCGGCTTCCCCGGTTCCCGCGCCAAAGGCGTCCAGCCACGCACGCTGGAGGTCTTCGACGACCTCGGCCTCATCGACGACATCGTGGACCACTCGACCACCTACCCCCTCCTCGGCCTCCACGTCGGCCCGCTCACGCTGCCGTGGCGGATGATGGGCCGTCACAAGGTCACCGAGGACGTGCCCCACCCCGAAACCAGGCTCATCCCCCAGTACGACACCGACGCCTGCCTGCGCCGCCGCCTGGAGCAACTCGGCGGCAAGGTCGAATACGGCACACGCCTGACCTCCCTGGTCGACAAGGGCGACGAGGTCGTCGCGACCGTCACCGGCCAGGACGGCGAGCGGACGATCCGCGCCCGGTTCGTCGTCGGCGCGGACGGCGGCGCGAGCGCCGTACGCGTGCAGGCCGACATCCCCTTCGTCGGCGAGACCGACGAGAGCGACAAGATGATCGTCGCGGACGTCCTGGTGGACGGCCTGGCGCGCAACCGCTGGCACATCTGGCCACGCAACGGCGGCCGGTTCCTCGCGCTGTGCCCGTTGCCCGGTGAGAAGTTCCAGCTCATGCTGCGCCTCAAGCCCGGCGAAACCCCGGACCGCGATCCCGCCGCCATCCGCCGACTGGTCCACGACGCGTCCGGACGAGCCGGCCTGCGGGTCCGGGAGGTCTTCTGGTCCTCGGTCTTCCGGCCCAACGTCAGGCTGGTCGAGCGCTACCGCGCCGGCAACGCGTTCCTCGCCGGCGACGCCGCCCACGTCCACACCCCCGCCGGCGCCCAAGGCCTCAACACCGGCGTCCAGGACGCCTACAACCTCGGCTGGAAACTCGCCCAGGTACTGGCCGGCGCACCGGACGCACTGCTCGACAGCTACGAGGCCGAACGCCGCCCCGTCGCCGCCCGCGTGCTCGGCCTGTCCAGCGACCTCTACCAGAAACTCGGCGACCGCCCCCTCGCCGCCGCCACCCGCGGCGACGAGGAACGCCAACTCAAGCTCAACTACCGCGACAGCCCGCTCACCCACCAGGGCGTCGCCAACGCGCCGGTCCAAGCGGGCGACCGCGCCCCGAACGCGAAGTACCGCGACACCAGCGGACACACCGGCACCCTGTTCGACCGCTTCCGCGGCCCGCACTTCACGTTGCTCGCCGTCGGCGACGCCGCCGTCACCGCCACCACCGCACTCCCCTGGCCCACCACCGGCGCCGAACTGCACGTCGTCAAGATCCCCACCGGAGCCGCACCGAGCCTGACCAAGATCTACGGCCTCACCGGACCCACCCAGATCCTCGTCCGCCCCGACGGCTACATCGCCCACATCGTCACCGCCGACTACACCGCCGCCCTGGCCCGCAGCGCACAAACCCTGGCATCGCCCTCCATCGGCTGACGAGCCGCTCAGATCAACGTCGGTCAAGCCGACGCCGGTGCCGCCATCTGGTGAACCCCCGCGATCACGGAACAGAGCAAGAGGAATCCATGAGCACCTTCCACCCCGAACTCGCGCGGGCCCGCTTCATCCCCCGCATTTCCGCCGGTCCCCGATCAGTGGCCATCATGCGCAGGATCAGGCCGCGTCCGGCCCATCCCGGACCGGACGTGACGGTCAGGGAGCTCGTAGTGCCCGGACCGGCAGGCGCGCCGCCGGTGTCGCTGCGCGTGTTCCAGCCGGCCGGGTTGGCCACACCGGCTCCCGCACTGCTCTGGACACACGGAGGCGGGTTCATCCTCGGCGACCCCGAGCAGGACGACCAGAGGAACATCGCCTTCGTCCGCCAGCTCGGCATCACCGTCGCCGCCGTGCGCTACCGCCTGGCCCCGGACAGTCCCGCACCGGCCGCGGTCGAGGACGCCTACGCCGCGCTGCGCGGCCTGGTCGCCCACGCGGACGAACTGCACATCGACGTCGGACGCATCGCCATCGGCGGAGCCAGCGCCGGCGGGGGAATCACCGCCGCCCTCGCCCTGCTCGCCCACGACCGCGCCGAGATCCGGCCCGTGTTCCAACTGCTCGTCTACCCGATGCTGGACGACCGCACGACGACACGAGCCGACCTCGACACCCGCGACCTGCGCGTGTGGACCGCCAAAAGCAACCGCTACGCCTGGTCGGCCTACCTCGGTCCCGCCGTCGCAGGCCCGGACGTCTCTCCGTACGCCGCCGCGGCCCGCCGCGAGGACCTGTCCGGCCTGCCACCGGCCTGGATCGGCGTCGGGACCCTCGACCTGTTCCACGACGAAGACGTCGACTACGCCCGCCGGCTCAACGACAGTGGCGTTCCCTGCGAACTGCACATCGTTCCCGGCGCCTTTCACCTCTTCGACAAGGTGTTCGACAAGGCCGAAATCTCCCGGGCGTTCTGGCACCGGCAGGTCAAGGCACTGGCCGACGCACTCGCCGGCTCACCGTGAAACCGGCTGTAACCGCACGCCCATCAGCAGCCACCAGGTGACGGACGCCCTCTCCGCTACACCGTTCCCCTCCGCGTGAAATTCCAAGGAAACTCATGACCGTCCTGATCGTCCTGTCCGTCCTCGTGGCGGTCGTCTTCCTCCTCTCCGGCGCGGCCAGCCTGTTCGCGCTCGCGCCCATGCGGGAACGCGCCGCGCATATCGGGTTCTCCGTCGCCGCCTACCGAGGCATCGGTGCACTGCAGATCGCCGGAGCCGCCGGGCTTCTGCTCGGCTTGACCGCACCGGTACTCGGCGCGCTGGCCGGCACCGGCCTGCTCCTCCTGCTCGCCGGCGCCCTCATCGTGCACGCGCGCAACCACGACCGAGGCCGCGAACTCGTCCCAGCGATTGTCTGCGCAGTGCTCGTCGTCGGCTACCTCGTAGCCCTCGGGGGTGAATGAGACGGCTGGGCGGTGAACGCATCGGCATGCCCGACAACTCGCTCACCACATCCCCGGTTCGGGTCATGACCTCTTCGGCTCCTCGCTTGGAGGTTTTCCAAGCGGTACCAAGGAAGTCGCACAGTGCTCGGGTGAGCACCACGGGCGAGAGGAAACCGTGTCCGAACAGCTTGACCACCCACCCGTCCTCCACCGCGACGGCCGAACGGTCGACCTGAGCGAGGCCGATGCACGGTTCCGGCAGTGGATGCACGAAAACCTCAGCCACGCAGCGGACCACTTCGGTCTCACCATCGCCGGGAACGTCCGGCTCGGCTGGCTGGACCGGTCGATCAGCGCACCCGTGCAGGCGTCCGGCCGGTGGCTTTGGCTTCGGGTGGTGTCCGAGGACAGGCAGTGGACCGACGGCGACTTCTGGACGGGCAACCTCGACGCCAACGTGTTCGCCACGCTGTCCAAGCCTCGGGTTCTCGACGTCTACGAGTGGGAGGAATGGCGGCAGCAACGAGCCGAGCTGATGACCCTGGCCCCAGGCTCTCCCTGCTCCCCCACCGAGATCCTGCGCCACGCGATCCGCCTCCCCGACGAGTGGTGGACGGAACTGCGCAGAACGATCGAGGTGATCGCGGCGACCCCTACCGAGCGGGTCAACGCCGATCAGGGTTTGATCAGCGGGAGGATCCAGCAGCACTTCGGCAACTCGGTGAACCCCGTGGTACGCCAATGGGAAACCGTGCACGGCGACCTGCACTGGGCGAACCTGATGGCACCGGACTTCAGCCTGCTGGACTGGGAATCGTGGGGGCGCGGTCCAGCAGGGACAGACGCAGCCACACTGTTCTGCTACAGCCTGCTCGTACCGGAGACCGCGGAACGAGTGCGCGACACCTTCGCCCATGTGCTCGACACCGACGCCGGACAGCTCGCCCAGCTCTACGTCGGTGCCCGGCTGCTGCACCGCATCGGCAAAGGCGACCACCCGGACCTCGCCGCACCGCTGAGGAAGCTGCTCAGAACCCTGTGATTGAGCGCGCCGCACGACGACGATCGGCGGTCGCGGCGCGCGCGGCGGTGATCGTCGGCTCGTCGGCGCCGCACACGCGCAGGCACGCCTCGGCGATGGCGTGGCAGTCGGCGGCGTCCGGCACGCGGGTTCGCCTTTGGTGGATCACTACCTCGACGAGTTGGATCAGCATCTCGCCGCGGCGCGCGCCCGCCGCTGAGGCGGGGTCGTCACCGGCTACGCGGGCGCCCAGGCGGGCGTAGGTTTCCTGGAGTTCTACTCGGTCCTCGCGGAACAGGTCGTACCGTTCCAGCTGTACTTCGGGTAGCAGGTAGAGCATGCCGATGTTGTGCGGTGCTGTTGCGAGTGTGTGGGCGTCGGCCATGGCCAGGGCGTAGAGCGCTGCCGGCGGTGGGAGTTCGGCGTCTTCCAGCGCGCGGGCGGTTTCCAGGCTGGGGCGCACCGAGGTGCGGAGCAGTTCCAGGAGGATGTCGTCCTTGCCCGCGAAGTGGTAGTAGAGGGAGGCCTGCCTGATTCCGACCCGGTCGGCGATGGCGCGGGTCGAGGTTGCGGAGAAGCCCTGGTCCACGAACAGCGCGGCGGCCGCTTCCAGGATCTGGTCGCGTGGCGACAGGCTGCCGCCCTCGTCGGGCGCGTGGCGCGGGCGGCCGGGGCGGGGGCGAGTCACCGCGTCATTGTCTCCTTCGTCCGGGTGGCCGCCAGGTAGGCCCGCCAGCCACCGAACGAGGTGATGTCGTCGGCGCCCTCGAGAGCCCACGGTTCGGCCAGGAAACCTGGGACTGCGGTCCCGTCGGAGAGTTCGACGGTGCCGATGGCCATAGGGGGCGGTACGGCGGCTACGAACGTGCCGAAGCCTGCGGCCGGGAGTCGCCAGAGCTCTCCCTCTACGCAGGCGCCGCCGGAGGACACCCGCATCAGGCCCGGTTTGGGCGGTGTCGTGGCCAAGGCGCGGAGGCGGTACGCCGCGGCGGTCGTCGCCGGGTGGACCAGGCTGCCGCCCGCTTGGACCAGCTGGGAGTTCAACGGTTGGCCGCTGAGGTGCGCGCCGACTACGAAGAGGTCGACCGAGGGTGCGAGCAGGCGGCGGGCCAGGTCGGCCAGGGCTCGGTCGGTGAACGCGGGGCCGGTGAACATCACGCCGAACGGCAGTCCGTCGACGAAGCCGGCGGGCACGGCGAGTGAGGCGAGGTCGAGCAGGTTGGCGAAGTTGGTGAAGCGGCCCAGCCCGCTGTTGACGCCGACGGGGTCGGCGGCCACCTCGTCGAGGGTGGGATGGCAGGTCGTGGTCGGGGTCAGCAGCGCGTCGCAGCCGTCCAGCAGTGCGCGTCCCTGCGCGCCGAGGTGGGCGAGTGTGGCGGTGTCGGTGGCCCACTGCGCAGCTGTCGGTGACGCTCCGGCGAGGATGATCGCGGCCACGGTGGGGTCCAGGCCGGTGCCGATCTGGTCGCGTTGGGCCTCGATGTGGGCGCCGACGGCGGCGTAGCGTTCGGCGACGAAAGCGCCGCCGTACAACATCTTCGCGGCCTCCAGCAGTGGGGTGATGTCGACCTCGACGATCTGCACGCCGGTGGCGGCCAGGCTCGCCGCGGCCGCGGTGAAGGCCTCGCGCCAGCCGGGTGCCAGACCCGCCAGGTGCTCGTCCGCGGGCACGGCGACCCGTGGCCGTGACGGGAGAACCGCGTCCGGGCGGGCCTCGCGGGACAACGGATCTGCGGCGTCGGGGCCGGACATCAGCTCGGCGACCAGCCGCCCCAGGGCGAGGTCGCGGGCGAAAACCGTGACGCAGTCGAGGGAGTAGCAGGCGGGGACGACGCCGGTGACGGGCACGAGGCCCTTTGTCGGCTTGACGCCGACGATGCCGTTGAGCGCCGCGGGGACACGTCCGGAGCCCGCGGTGTCGGTGCCCAGTGCGGCGTCGACGATGCCGAGCGCGACGGCGACGGCGGAGCCCGCGGACGAACCCCCGGAGATCCTGGTGGGATCCCAGGCGTTGCGGACCGCGCCGTACGGGCTTCTGCTGCCCACCAGGCCGGTCGCGAACTGGTCGAGGTTGGTCTTGCCGATCACCACGGCGCCCGCGGCCCGCAGGCGCGCGACCGCCGTGGCGTCCGCGGCCGGCCGGTAGAGGTACGACGGCGCGCCTGCGGTGGTCGGCAGCCCGGCCACGTCGATGTTGTCCTTGACCGCGATCACCCGGCCGGCGAGCGGGAGGTCCTCGCCCGCGGCCACCCGTTCGGCGATGATCTTCGCTTCGGACAGGGCGTCCTCGCGGAAGCGGAGGGTCACCCAGATCTCGTGGCGGCCCTCCGCCTCGATCCGGTCGTAGGCCGCGTCCACGGCGGCGATGGGATCGGGCGTCATGGCAGCACCGCCGCGAGGATCTGACCGGGATCGACCTGGTCACCGGGACTCACGTAGAGCTCCACCAGTCTGCCCGTGACGGGTGTGGTCACGTCGGCCTCCATCTTCATCGCCTCGACCGAGAGGACCGCGTCCCCTTCGGTCACCGGGGAACCTGGTTGCAGTGCGAGTCGCCAGACGGTCGCGGTGAACGGTGCGGTCACGGCGACCGCGCCGGCGGGCAGCGTCACGTCGGGGGCGGTGATCACTTCCGGTTCGTCGTGCCGGTCGAACTCCCCGGCGAGGCGCCAGCGCGCCTTTTCCTCTTCGAAGGCGGCCGTCTGGCGTGCGCGGAAGGCCGCGATGTCGTCGGCGTTGTCGTCGAGGAAACGGAGGTGCTCGGCGATCGAGAACGTGCCGTCGACCGCCTCGAAGTCACCGCGTCCGGCGTCGGTCTCGGCACGCAGTTCGAGCAGCTCCTCCGCTGAGACCGGGTACCACTCGATCCGGTCGAAGAAGCGCAGCGCCCACGGGTGCTCGGCGAACAGCCCGCCGCGGCGGTAGCGGTTCCACACCTGCACCGTGCGGCCGACGAACTGGTACCCGCCAGGCCCTTCCATGCCGTAGATGCACAGGTACGCGCCGCCGATGCCGACGGAGTTCTCGGCCGTCCACGTCCGCGCGGGGTTGTACTTCGTCGTCACGAGCCGGTGCCGGGGGTCGAGCGGGGTCGCCACCGGCGCGCCGAGGTAGACGTCGCCGAGGCCCAGCACCAGGTAGGACGCGTCGAACACGGTCCGGTGGACGTCGTCCACCGACGCCAAACCGTTGATGCGGCGGATGAACTCGATGTTCCACGGTGTCCACGGCGCGTCGGAACGCACTCCGGCCATGTACCGCTCGATCGCCAGCCTGGTGGCGGGGTCGTCCCAGCTGAGCGGCAACCGCACGGTGCGGGACGGCACCACGAGCTCCTGCGTGGCAGGCACTTCGCCTTCCAGTTCCTGGAGCAGCCGCGCCACGTCCGAAGCTTTCAACCGGGCCGGGTCCGTGTGAACCTGCAGCGAGCGGATGCCCGGTGTGACGTCGAGGATGCCGTCCGGGGCATGTGCCGCAAGGGTTTCCTGGAGTGCGTGCACCCGCATGCGCAGGGCGAGGTCGAGGGTCATCGGCCCGTACTCGACGAGCACGTTGCTGTCGCCGTCACGACGATAGGTGACGGACGGGCGGTCCTCGGTCTCCTCCAGGCGGCCCAGCACACCGTCGTCCCCGTCACCGCCCGAACTCACCACATACGGGACCGCTCGCCGGTCGACCGCGGCATCGGTCTCACGCACCCGCACGAAGCGCACGGTGTCGCCGGGACGCAACTGCCCGAGTTTCCACAGATCACCGCTGGCGACCACGGCCGGGCAGACGAACCCGCCCAGCGACGGGCCGTCGGGACCGAGGATGACCGGGGTGTCGCCGGTGAAGTCGATGGCGCCGATGGCGTACGGAGTGTCGTGGATGTTCGACGGGTGCAGCCCGGCTTCCCCACCGTCGGGGCGAGCCCACTCGGGCTTGGGCCCGATCAGCCGGACACCGGTGCGCGCGGAGTTGTGGTGCACCCTGAAGTCGTTGGCGTAGAAGGAATCGAGGTCGGCACGGGTGAAGAACTCCGGTGCCCCGTGCGGTCCTTCGGTGACCGCGATCTGCCAGCTGCCGGTGATCGCGGGACGGCGGTGCGCCGGGGTCGGGCCGCCGATCGTGGTCAGTCCCGGGTTCTCCGCCGCGTCCGGTGAGCGCAGCCGCAGCACGTCGCCCGCCAGCAGCGCGCGGCCGGCGTGGCCGCCGAACCCGCCCAGGGTGAACGTCGCGGCGCTGCCGAGGTAGGCGGGCACGTCGAACCCGCCCCGGACGGCGAGGTAGGTGCGCAGTCCAGGTCCGTCGGCGGTACCGATTCGCAGGGTGCCGCCTGCGGGGACGTCGACCGGCTCCCACTGCGGCACCGGTTCTCCGTCCACATCGGACTCCACAGGTGCGCCGGTGAGGCAGATGACCGACGGAACCGAGAACCGCAGGACCGGCCCGGTCGCGGTGATCTCCAGCCCCGGTGCGGTGGCGGGGTTGCCGACGGCGAGGTTCGCCTCGGTCAGCGAGACCGGGTCGAACGGACCGCTCGGCGGGACACCGACCTGCCAGTACCCGACGCGGCCAGGCAGGTCCTGCACCGTCGTCATCGTCCCCGGCACGAGCACGTCGACGCGGGGATCGGGATCGGTCGTGACGTCGAGGCTGGACGTCGAGTGGACCGCGGCCCGCACGTCGTCGGAGGCGGTGAGTGCGCGCAACAGCCCCAGGTTCGTGACGATGCCGTCGACGCGGGAGCTGTCGAGCGCCTCGCCGAGGAGGTCGAGCGCGGCGTCGCGGTTGGGTCCGGCGGCGATCACCTTGGCCAGCATGGGGTCGTAGTGCGGCGAGACCTCGAGCCCGGTCTCGATCCAGCCGTCGACCCGGACCCCGTCGAGATCTTCCGGAAACACCGCCTGGGTCACCAGGCCCGAGGACGGCAGCGACTCCTTCGCGGGGTCCTCGGCGTAGACGCGGGCTTCGAAGGCGTGCCCGTCCGGGATCCACGGCGAGTCGAAGACGCGGTCGGGCAGGCCGTCCGCGCCGTCTCTGGCCAGCCGCAGCATCAGCTCGACCAGGTCGACGCCGAAGACCATCTCCGTGACGGGGTGCTCGACCTGCAGCCGCGTGTTGACCTCCAGGAACGAGGCCTCCTGGCGGACCGGGTCGTAGATGAACTCGACGGTGCCGGCGCTGCGGTAGCGCACCGACGCCGCCAGCTCCCGCGCCGAGGTGTGCAGCAGCTCGCGGACGTGGCCGGGCAGAGCCGGAGCGGGTGCCTCCTCGACGACCTTCTGGTTGCGGCGCTGCAGCGAGCAGTCCCGGTCGCCGATCACCGCGACCCGGCCGAGCCCGTCGCCGAACAGCTGCACCTCCACGTGCCGGGCCGGGCGCACCAGCCGTTCGAGGAACACCCCCGCGGCGCCGAAGTTCTGCCGTGCCAACGACTCCACCCGCTCGAACGCGTCACGCACCTCGTCGGTGGTGGCACAGGCCTGCATGCCGATGCCACCGCCACCACCGGTCGCCTTGACCATCACGGGCAGCCCGATCCGCTCGGCCGCGGCCACGGCCTCGTCCGCCGACGACAGCAGACCGGTGCCGGCGAGCATCGGCACACCCGCGCCCAGCGCGATCTCGCGCGCGGTGTGCTTCTCACCGAACGCGGCGATCTGCTCGGAAGTCGGGCCGACGAACCGCAGGCCCGCTTCCTCCACGGCACGGGCGAAAGCGACGCTTTCGGACAGGAACCCGTAGCCGGGGTGGATCAGCCCGGCGCCGCTGTCGAAAGCCGCCTCGATGATCGCGTCGGCCCGCAGGTAGGAGTCGCGGGCGGGAGCGGGACCGAGCCGAACGGCGATGTCGGCCTCCCGGACGTGCGGGGCGGCGCGGTCGGCGTCGGAGTGGACCGCGACCGTCTTCATGCCCAGGGCGTGCGCACCGCGGATGATCCGGCGCGCGATCTCGCCCCGGTTGGCGACCAGGACCACGTCGAACGACGTCATGGCCTCACCACGATCATGCGCAGCGGCGTCGGGTTGAAGTCGTTGCAGGGGTTGTTCATCTGGGGGCAGTTCGAGACCAGCACCAGGACGTCCGTCTCGGCCCGCACCGCGACCCGCTTGCCGGGCGCGGACATCCCGTCGACGATGCCGAGCGCGCCGTCCGCCTCGACCGGGACGTTCATGAACCAGTTGAGGTTCGAGACCAGATCGCGCAGGCCGAGTCCGTGCTTCGCCCCCTCGGACAGGAAGTTCTCCCGGCACCCGTGGTGGAACATCACGTGGTGGCCGTACCGCAGCGTGTTGGACTCCTTGGAGCACGCGCCGCCGATGGTGTCCTGCCGGTCGATCTCGTTGCCGACCACGGTCATCAGCGGGTTGCCGAGGTTGCTGCGCAGCACCGTGCCCGTGCGGACGTAGGCGTTTCCCTGCCAGGCCAACGTGTCGGGGACGCTGTAGCGCTCCTCGGTGTCGGCGGCGTTGTAGATCAGGCAGTCGCCCGACTGGTTGCCGCCGACGTCCACGATGGTCAGCACGTCGCCCGCCCGCACCACCGCGGACCAGGAGGCGTTGGGAGCGACCCGGTCGTCGAGCACGACCTCGCCCGGCACGAGCGGCTCCGACCAGTCGAAAGACAGTGTGCTGGTCACAGTCCCCGCGCCTCCGCGTAGTCGATGGTGTTGAGGTAGGCCCGATGCGCTTCGGGCGTGGCTTGGAAACGGTCGTCGTCCGGCCCGGTGGGCGCGGTGCGCCAGGCGTGCACGCGCAGCGGTCCGGCCACGTAGTCCGGGCGCGGGTCCAGCGGGTGCGGCACGTTGGCCACCAGGATCAGCAACGGCAGTTCGGCCAGCAGTTCGACCGACGTGCCCTCTCCCGCCGATCCCCGCCACTCGAAGGCTCCGTCGGCGTCGACCCTGATTCCTTGGAAGAACGACACACTGGGCGGGAGGTCGCGCGGCGAGAGTCCGTGTTTGGCCGCGGCCTTGACGAACAACGAACGACCTGCCGGGGACGGCCCCTCCGGCCTGGCATCGCCGTACTTCCGCTGGTTCCACATCTCGGTGCTGGTGCCGCAGAACGCGTCGTGATGTCCGGACGTGTCCTCCACGATCGTCGCGAGCACGCGGCCGTCACCCGACAGCAACGGGTGCCCGGCACCGAGGTAGGCCTGCCAGGGGATCTTCACCGTGTCGGCGACGTTGAGCCGCTCCACCGGTTCCAGCGCGTTGTAGACGATCACGTGTGCGCAGGCGTCACCGGTGGGGTCGTCGAACCGGATCCGGGTGCCCCTGGCGAGGATCTTGTGCGTGTATCCGCCGGGGGCAACGGTTTCCGCCCACGTGAGCGCCTCCACACCGGCGGGCCGGTACGGGCTCGACGACGCGGGCAGGTAAGGCATCCACTCGCTGGTCTGACCTCCCCGTGCGCGGGCGTCGTCCCTGGCGTTGAGCACGGTGTCGGTCATCACGCCTCCGCCGTGTGGGTGTGCGGGACGTGGCGCAGCTCGATCCGGCCGTGCACCCGGTGTTTGAAGAGGAGGTACGCGGCACCGCCCGCGAGGCTGAGGGCGATCACGAGCAACGCGCTCCAGCGCAGCCACCAGGTCTCACCGGTGAGGTCGTAGATCTCCGGCCGCGGCCACAACAGGTTGACCGCCATGCCGATCTGGTAGACGACGGCGAGCGCGTTCAGCGGGATTCCCCACTTGCCGAGGCTGAACTGCTGCTTGCCGTGCTCGTCGACACCGGTCGGCCAGCCGCCGGTCCCGCGGTGCCGGAGCCGGGTGATCAGCAGCGGCAACGTCACGCCGAGGTACGCGAGGTAGAGCATCGCGATGCACAGGCTCGACAACGCGGTGAAGAGCGCGGACTGACCGATGTTGACCACGAGTGCGATCGCGGCACCGACACCCACGACGATCGAGGCGCCGATCGGGGTGCCGGTGCGCGGGGACACCTTGGCCAGCTGCCGGTGGAACGGGAAGGCCCTGTCCCTGGCCATCGAGTAGATCATCCGCGCCCCCGCGGTCTGGATGGCGAGCGTGCACGCGAACACCGCGACAGCGACGCAGCACAGCAGCAACCGGCCCAGTACGCCGCCCAGCCGTTCGGTGAGCACCCAGGAAAGCCCTGCGGTGGCGAGGTTTCCGTCGGTGAGGCTCGGCGCGGCCATCAACGCGCCGAGGATGAGCAAGGCGCCACCGATCGCGGACGCGATGAGCGCGTGCAGGATCGTGCGCGGCGTGGTTCGTCTCGGCGAGTGCGTTTCCTCGGCCAGTTCACCGGCGGAGTCGAACCCCACCATCACGTACGCGGCCATCAGCGCCGAGGCCAGGAACGCCGGGAGATAGCTGCCGTCCCCGGTCCAGCCGTCGTGCGTGAACACGACCTGAGGACCGCGTTCGGGAAGGACGAACAGAGCCAGGACGAGCACGATCACCGCGACGATCTCGACCGTGACCCCGATGCTCGTGGCCGACGCCATGTGCCGCACTCCAGCGATGTTCACGGCGGTCGTGATCGCGAGGAGGATCACGCCGAGCAGCACCGCGTTCTGCGCACCGGTCGCCGAGGCCACCGAGGAGTCCGCGCCGGGCCCTCCGACGATCTGGAAACCGGACCAGATGCTCGGCAGGACGACCTGGATCGCGATCGCGGCCGCGGCGACGGTGAGGACCTGCCCGATGATCATGATCCAGCCGGCGAACCAGCCCGCCGTCGTGCCCGCCAGACGACTCGACCACTGGAAGATCGCACCGGAGACCGGCCACCGCGCCGCGAGCTCCGCGAAGCACAGCGCGACCAGCAGCTGCCCCGCGAACACCAGTGGCCAGGCCCAGAAGAACGAGGCACCGCCGAGCCCGAAGCCCAGCCCGAAGAGCTGGAACACCGTGGTCAGGATCGAGACGAACGAGAAGCCTGCCGCGAAGGACGCGAACGAACCCACGCCCCTGCGCAGCTCCTGGGCGTAGCCGGCTCCAGCGGAACCGGTGTCACTGAGAGAGGTGCTCATGGGTCCTCCCGGAGCCGGACGGAATATCTGTCGAGCGACAGGTATGACTGTCTGGCTCCGGCATTGCGCGGACCGGTGACGCCTCGTAAATTCCCCGTAAACCACTCAGCCGGCGATGTCCACCGTGACCTCGGACAGCGGGCAGCCCACGCACGTGAGCACGTAGCCGTCGGCCTTCTCCTGCGGTGTCAGGCAGTTCGGCCCGTTCATCGCGACCTCCCCGCCGCGGAGCCGCACCCGGCAGTCCCCGCAGTTGCCGACCGTGCACGAGTACGGCATCGGCAGTCCCGCCGCGAGCCCGGCGTCGAGCAGCGTCTGGCCGGGCTCCACCACCGTGGAGCCGACCGCGTGCGCGCCGTCCTCGACGATCATTCGCTGCGGCGCGGTGGTCGTGCCGGTCGTGTCCGCTCCGCTGGTGTACCGCTCCACGTGCACGCGGTCGTCCGGCACACCGAGCTCGGTCAGGACACCGTGGGCGGTGTCCATCAGTCCTTGTGGGCCACACAGGTAGTAGTGGGTGTCTTCGGACGGATTGAGTTCGGTGAGCCAGCTGTGCACACCCGCGGCATCGAGCCGTCCGCGTTGCCGTGTCAGGACGTGCGTGATGGTCAGCCGCTCCGGGTTCTCCTGCTGCAAACGGCGGAGTTCGTCGCCGAAGATGACGTCCTCCTCGCTGTGGTTGCTGTAGAGCAACGAGATCCGGCTGCTCTTCGGCAGTGTCCGGATGATGCTCATCATCGGGGTGACTCCGCTGCCCGCGGCGATGAGGACGATCTCGTGGGCAGCCCCTGGGTCGGCGTGGAACGCGCCGGACGGGCCGCGTACGGACAACCGGTCTCCCGCGCGGAGGTTCCGGTGGACGTGAGTCGAGAACCGGCCTCCGTCGACCTGTTTGATCGTGACCTCCAGCCGCGGCAGCCCCGGCGCGGACGACGCGGAGTAGGCGCGCCGCACCGGCCGGCCGTCGATGTCCGCGAGCAGGGTGAAGAACTGGCCGGGCCGGAAGTCGAAGGCACCTGGGCGGCCGGTGTCCTCCAGCACGAGCGTGACCGCGCTGGGTGTCTCCCGGCGCACCTCGGCGATCCGCACCTCGCGCCAGGGCTCGGTTGTGGACCGCCGCAGCCGTGCGTTGATCTCGACGTCCTCGTAGCCCTCGTTGCGCAGTCCGGACCGGTAGGCGAGGTTCATCGCCGCTCGCAGCACCCGGCCGATCCCCGGGATGCCGGCCACGAGCTTGAGAACGCGGGCGAACAGGCCCTTCTCGGCCAGGTTCGCGGCGAGGTGGTTCCCGGCCAGTGCGAGCAGATCCGGCACGGGGCCGGGAGGCGCGGTCCACAGCCGCGACCGCGTCACGGCGTCGCAGGCGGTCAGCTCCGCGTGGTCGACCTCGATGAGCAGGGCCGCGTGCGGGGACGTGCCACGCAACGCCATCGTCTCCAGCAATCCGGGATCGTCGGTGATCGAGCCACGGCCGCTGACGTGCAGCACGCCGGTCCGGCCGGGAACGAGTGCGGCGAACGACAGCCGGTCGTCCTGCACGACGTTGCGGAGGCTGTCGGCGCGCTTGTTGCCCTTGCGGTCCGCGATGACGAGCGTCCGGCCGTCCAGAATCCTCGCCACGGGCCGGTCCCCGCGTGGGCTGGTGTCGCTGCCACCCGCGTTGTCCCAAGTGGACAGAGCGAGGAACGGAGCGGCGGCCAGGAACTCGGCGACGCCGGGAGCGCACAGCGGCCCTTCGCCCCGGATCTCCGGCACCGGCCCGGCGGGTGCGGGTGGCTGCCACAGGCGCGAGCGGATGACCGCCTGTGCGCAGTGCACGTACGCCTCGTCGACGTCGACGAACGTCTCGGCGCCTTTCCTCTTGGCGACGGAACCGTTGACGCGCAACGTCTCACCGACGCCCGGCAGGAGGAAGACGAACGACACCGGGCCGTGCGCCTCGCCGTCGGGGAGCGTGAACGAGATCCGCGTGGGAGTGTGCACGCGCACGAAACCCGGTGTGCCGCCGATGAACGTCGTGCGGCTCACGCCCTCGGCATCACGGTGGCCGAAGCCAGCGAGCGGGGAGTGCGCCAGCACGGTCCGGCAGCCCTCGTCGAGAGCGCCGACCTGCTTCAGCATGATCATCGACGGGGGCCGCCCCAGGATCGCCTCGATCTCGTCCACCGTCGTCACGCGATGAGGCATTCGCGACTCCTCCTCTGTTTGCGCGGCTAGGAGTACTATTCTGAGCAATAGCTCAGGTATTGACTACTCGCTTTTGCCGCCATCGAGGAGGGTGTGGATGCCGTCGTCGGATCGACGCTTGGAGCCACGTCGCAAGCCCCGTCAGGTGCGCGCCGAGCTCACGCGCGAGCGCATCCTCACCGCGGCTGCTCACGTTTTCGCCGAGCACGGCTACGCCGCCGGCACCACCAATCGCATCGCCGAGCGCGCCCGCATCTCCATCGGCTCGCTGTACCAGTACTTCCCGAACAAGGACGCGATCCTCGCCGAGCTGCTGGTTCAGCACATCGACCGAGGCGCCTGGACCGGGGCCGCCGATCTCGACCTCTCCCCCGGGACGCTGGAGGCGACGGTCCGGGCGCTCGTGCGCGACGCGATCGACAACCACCGCGACGATCCCCGGCTGCTGCGGGTGATGATCGAGGAGGCTCCGGTCTCCCGGGAGCTGCGCGACACCGTGGAGCGGCACGGAAAACTGCGCACGGCCCAGGTGCGGGACGTCATCGTCCGGCATCCCGACGTCCACGTGGGCGACCCCGCCGTCGCCGCGGAGCTCGTCCTGCTCACCGTGGAGATCAACACGCACAAGTTCATGGCCGCACCGCGCACGACGCCCGTCGAGACGTTCGAGAACGAGCTGGTCGCCATGGTGACCCGTTACCTGCGCGGGGACCAGTAGACGGGCCAGGCATCAGGCGATGCGGAGGAACCGGACGCCGAGGGCCACGAGCACGGCGACGACCCCCACCGCGAGCAGGGCTGCGGACAGGCCACCGAGGGCGCCGGCGAGAGCCAGCACGGCGAGCGGGCAGGCGAACTGGCCGATGAACACGGCCGAGGTCCAGATTCCCGTTGCCCTGCCACGTTGTTCGAAGGTCAGGGATCCCAGCGCCCAGGTGAGCAGCGCGGGGAGCATCAGGCCGTTGCCCAGTCCGGCGATCACGGCGCTGACGGCGGCGACCGGCACGGTGCCGGCGAGTGCGAGGCCGAGAATTCCGAGCCCACAAAGGACGAAAGCGACCGGGACGGTGATCGTCGGACCGAAGCGGGCGACGCGGGCATACACGGCGGCGGCGATCGCGGTGGCGGCCGAACCGATGGCGCTCACCGCGCCGATGGTGGCCGTGGACGTGACGCCGATGCGATCGAGCACATAGGACAGTTCGACGATCAGGACGTAGAACACGAGCCCGCCGACGAGGCTGACGCCGACCGGGACCAGCAGCGTCCGCCACGGCAGCGCGGGCAGCTTCGCCCGCGGCGCGGCAGGCGGCTGCCAGAGGTGGCGGGCGGCCAGGAACGCGAGCGGCAGGCTGACGGCGTAGAGCCAGAACGGAGTGCGCCACCCGTTCGCGCCGAGCAGTCCTCCCACGGCGAAGAACACGGTCGCCGCGACGGTGGTGTACACGACCTGGAGCCCGAAGTAGCGCTGTCGCCGGGGGCCGTGGAAGTAGTCGGCGAGCAGGGTCGTGCAGCAGGTCATGATCGCGGCTTCGGTGACGCCGACCAGCACGCGGCTGGCGACGATGAGCTGCAGGGAGTCGAGCCACAGCGGTGCGGTGCCGACGACGGCGTAGACGACCAGGGCGCCGACGAGCAGCCGCTTCCGTCCGAGGCGGTCGATGATGCGGCCGGCCAGGGGCGCGGTGAGGCCGATGACCAGGGCGGGCACGGTCAGCACGATCGGCGTGAGGGTGGCGACGCCGGGCGTGTCGGCGAAAGCGTTCTGGATGGCGGGGAGAACAGGTGCGAGCAGCACCGCGCCGAGCACCGACAGGCAGCTGGACAGCAGGAGCACCACGGCTTGGGCGGTACCGGCGGGCCTGCCGGTGGCCGGGTTCTGGGCAGACGCGGCGACGGGGTGCGCGGAAAGCGTGTGGTCCGACACGGGCATCTCCGGGGGGTAGGCGCCGGTCCTCGATGACCTGCGTCACGCCGAAGTGTCAGCAGCCGGGAACGGCCAGGGAAATCACTTCTGCCTAAGTGGACTATCAGTGCCGTCGATGTGGATCTCGTCGCCGGTCATCAGCGCGGCCGCGCGCACGAAAAGGTCGCGCAGGTAACGATGTTCGGGGTCGTCGTCGTGCATCGGGTGCCACCACATGGCCTCCACCAGCGGGCTGATCTCGACCGGGCACGGCAGCACCCGCACGCCGAGCTCGGCGGGGACGCGGTCCGCCAGGCGCCGCTGGAGCAACGCGACCCGGCCGGTGTCGCGGACCAGGCCCGGCACGGTCAGGAACGTCTCGGTGACCACCTGAATGCGCGGCTCGATCCCGTACATCCGCATCTGCCGCACGGCCGGCGTGTACGCGGTGGGCCCGTGGTAGGTGACCACCCACGGCATGGTCGCCAGCTGCTCGACGGTGAGCACGTCACCCACCTCGTCGTTGCCGGCTGCGACGACGCACGCCCACTCGTCGCGGTAGAGGTCGTGGTGGGGAAGGTCTTCGACGAACCCGTGCGGGATGATCATGAGATCGGAGTTGACCAGGGTCCTCGCGGCGTCGTCGACCAGGCTGGTCGTGTTGGAGATCATCCGCAGCCGGGCGCCCGGTGCCTCGTCCGCCAGCAGCCTCGCCACCGCCGTACCGAGGATCGCGACGGCGTAGTCGCTGATCAGCACGGAGAACTCACGGGTCGACGACGCGCGGTCGAAGTCCGGCTCGGCGGCGAAGACCCGCTCCGCACCGGAGAGCACCACCCGCACACGTTCCTTGAGCTGGATCGCGAGCGGGGTGAGCCGGTACTGGTTGCCCGCCCGCGTCAGCAGGTCGTCGTGGAAGTGCCGGCGCAGCCGGGCGAGCTGGGCCGACACCGCCGGCTGGCTGAGGCCCATCTGCTCGGCGGCACGGGTGACGCTGCGCTGCTGCAGCAGCGCGTCCAGCGCCACCAGCAGGTTCAGGTCCAGGCGCGCGAGGTTCACGCCCACAACGGTATCAACGGCAGTGATAGCCGACATCAGCGAATTCGGCTTCCCTGATGTGCACGCCGACCGCGATCGTCTGGTCATGGACCGGAACGATCCCGAGGGCGCGATCGCGGCGGCGGCGAAGCGGTGTTCCAACTGGGGCCGCTGGGGCGCCGACGACGTCCTGGGCACCCTGAACTTCCTCACCGACGCCAAGCGCAGGGAAGGCGCGGCGCTCGTCCGCAGGGGCGCGAGTTTCTCGCTGGCCCAACGATTCGACGCGAACGGCCCGCAGCGGGGCTGGCGGCGGCGCACCAACCCGGTGCACACCATGCTCGACACCGGTGTGGACGCCGAGCGCGGCACGCAGGGCTTCCCGCACGGCATCGGCGGCGCCGACGACGTGATCTTCATGCCGTTGCAGGCGTCGACGCAGTGGGACGGCCTCGGCCACATCTTCGACCACGGCCTCGCCTACAACGGCCGCCGCGCCGGTGACGTCGTGACCAGCGAGGGCGATCAGGTCACCGGGATCGAAACCACGGCCGGGCTGATCGCGGGCCGCGGCGTGCTGCTCGACGTCGGACGTGTGTCCGGTGTGGACGGTGAGCTGCCCGACGGCTTCGCCATCACCGCCGAGCACCTGGAAGCCGCGATCGCCGCGCACGGGCCCAGCGCACGGGTCGGCCGGGGTGACCTCGTGCTGGTCCGGACCGGACGGCTGACCAGGGCCAAGCGGGAGGGCTGGGGCGACTACGCGGGCGGCGACTCCCCCGGACTGTCGTTCACCACGCTGGACTGGTTGCACGGCACCGAGATCGCCGGGATCGCGACCGACACGTGGGGCCTCGAGGTGAGGCCGAACGAGTTCGACGGCGCCTTCCAGCCGCTGCACCAGGTGGCGATCCCGCACATCGGCCTGTTCCTGGGCGAGATGTGGGACCTCGACGCGCTCGCCGCGGACTGCGCGGCGGACGGCGTCCACGAGTTCTGGCTGACCGCCGCCCCGCTGCCGGTGACCGGCGCGGTCGGTGCCCCGGTCGCCCCCATCGCAGTCAAGTAGACCGCACGGACAAAGGAGTCCTCATGCCCGCGGTGAACAACGTGCTCGTGATCGGCGGTGGTCTCGCCGGAACGGCCACGGCGATCCAGCTCGCGCGCCACGGCGTGGCCGTCGATCTCATCGAGGCCAAGCCCGACGTCGCGGCCATCGGTTCCGGGATCACCTTGCAGGGCAACGCCTTGCGCGAGCTGCGCCGGCTCGGGATCTGGGACCGGGCCCGCCGGGCGGGGTACGCGTACGACAGCCTCGGTCTGCGCGCCCCGGACGGCACTCTGCTCGTGGAGTTGCCGGACGTGCGCAGCGGTGGCCCCGACCTGCCGGCGACGATGGGCATGCCCCGCCCGCTGCTGGCGCGGATTCTGCTGGACCAGGCAGCCGCGACCGGCGTGAAGACGCGTTTCGGGCTCACCGCGACCAGGCTGGAGCAGGACGGCACCGGGGTCGACGTCACCTTCACCGACGGTGCGACGACCCGCTACGACCTCGTGGTCGGCGCGGACGGCGTCCGTTCGGCGACCCGCCGGATGCTCGGCATCGCCGTGGAGCCGAGACCCACCGGCATGGGGATCTGGCGCGTGTTCGGCCCGCGCCCGGCGAGCGTGACCCGCTCCGATCTGTACTACGGCGGTCCGTGCTACCTCGCCGGGTACACCCCGACTGGCGAGGACTCGCTCTACGCCTACGTCGTCGAGAACGCGGCTGACCACAGTGGACTGTCGCAGGAGCAACGGCTGGCGCGGGTGTGCGAGCTCGCCTCTGCCTATCACGGACCGTGGGACGAGATCCGGTCCACGCTCACCGATCCGAGCCGGGTGAACTACACCCACTTCGAGACCCACCTGCTGCCGGCGCCGTGGCACCGCGGCCGGGTCGTGCTCATCGGCGACGCCGCCCACTCGTGCCCGCCCACCCTCGCGCAGGGCGGCGCTCAGGCACTGGAGGACGCCGGGGTGCTGGCCGAACTGCTGGTCGACGGTGACGCACTGGACGACGGCCTGTGGGACGCGTTCACCGCACGGCGCCACGACCGCGCCGCACAGGTCGTGGCGGCGTCGAACCAGCTCGCCCAGTGGCTCTTCGACCGCGAGCAGGGGGACGCGCCGGGTCTCATCCGCCGCATCACCGAGCTCGTGTCCCACCCCGCATGATCACCCTGGAGAAATCACCGTGACCGACCGCCTGATCACCCACCTGAGGCACGTCGATCTCGCCGTGCCCGACCTCGCCCGCCAGCAGGACTTCTTCACCGGTGCCTGGGGGCTCACCGCCGAGCACGGCGACACCGGCATCTCGTTCCTGGCCGCGGAAGGCTCACCGGAGCAGTACGTGGTCCGCCTGCGCCAGGCCGCCGACAAGCGCATCGACCTGATCGCCTTCGGTGCCGCGAGCCCCGCCGACGTCGACACCCTCGCCGCCCGACTCGCCGTCTCGGGCGTCACGCTCGTCAGCGAACCTGGAGTGCTGCAAACACCCGGCGGCGGCTACGGATTCCGGTTCTTCGACAACGAGGGCCGCACCATCGAGGTCAGCGCCGACGTCGCGATCCGCAAGCACCGCAAGGTCGAGGAGGGCGAGTCCATCCCGGTGCGACTGTCGCATGTGGTCGTCAACTCCGCGGATCCCGAGGGCACCGTCGCGTTCTACGAGCGCCACCTGGGCTTCCGCCTGTCCGACACGCTGATGCATCCGCGCATGGGCGAGATGATGTGGTTCCTGCGGGTGAACTCGTGGCACCACAGCATGGCCATCGCCCGCGGCCCGCACCCGTCGCTGCACCACGCGTCCTTCGAGCTGCGCGGCCTCGACGAGTACATGCGCGGCACCGGACGGCTGCTGCGGGCAGGGGTGGAGAAGATCTGGGGTCCCGGACGGCACCTGGCCGGCAACAACACCTTCAGCTACTTCCTCGACCCGCACGGCAACACCGTCGAGTACACGACCGAGCTCGAAGAGGTCGACGAGGACACCTGGCACCCGCACCTCTACGACTTCAGCCAGCCCGAGGTCTCCGACCAGTGGGGCACGGCCAACGCGATGAACGAGTTCGTCGCGCAGAAGTCGTTCAACGACCCCGACAAGGGCCTGTTCGTCGCCCCGCCCGTGTGAGGAATCCCGATGCGTTTCGCCACCTATGAGCTGGACGGCTCGGTGCACGCGGGCGTGGTCGCGGACAACGCCGTGCACGCCCTGCCCTCCGGCACCACCGTCCTCGACCTCGTCCGCGCCGGACTTCCGGCGGCACTGGCCGCCGGTGCCGCCGCGCTCACCGGTCCGTCCGCACCGCTGGACCGGGTCCGGCTCCTGCCACCGCTGGCACCGCCGACCGTCCGGGACTTCGTGGCGTTCGAGGAGCACGTGGAAGGCGTCGTCGCCAGCGTGTCCGGCGGTTCCGGAGTACCTGCGGAGTGGTACGAGGCGCCGACGTTCTACTTCACCAACCCCTACGCACTGATCGGCGCCCACGACGACGTTCCGATGCCTCCGGGCTCGCGACTGCTCGACTTCGAGCTCGAGGTGGCGGCGGTCGTCGGCCGCGACGGATCCTCGCTGACACCCGCACAGGCCCGTGACGCGATCTTCGGCTACACCGTGTTCAACGACTGGTCGGCCAGGGACCTGCAACGCCGCGAGATGAAGGTCGGCCTCGGCCCGGCCAAGGGCAAGGACTCCGCCACCACGCTCGGACCGTGGCTCGTGACGGCCGACGAACTCGCGCCGTTCCACGACGAGGACGGGTTTCTCGCGCTGGACATGCGGGTCTCGGTCAACGGCGCCGAGATCGGTCACGACCTGCTGTCGAACATGGGATGGCCCTTCGCGGACCTGGTCTCCTACGCCTCCCGCGGCACGTGGGTCCGCGCCGGCGACGTGCTCGGGTCCGGTACCTGCGGCAACGGCGGCTGTCTCGCCGAACTGTGGGGCAGGCGCGGTGAGCAGGACCCGCCGGCGCTGCGGCCGGGTGACGTCGTCGAGATGACCGTCGAGGGCATCGGGACCATCCGCAACCGGGTCGTCGCGGGGATCGACCTGCCGCCGGTCCGCGCCGCCCGTTCCCGGACGCGTGCCCGGTGACGGGCCGGGTGGCCGGGAAGGTCGTGCTCGTCACCGGGGCAGGTCGTGGAATCGGTGCGGCGGTGGCACGTCTGCTCGTCGAGGAGGGCGCCGAGGTGATCGGCGTCGACCTCGGCACCTCCGACGAAGAGTCCGATGTGGACTTTCACCGGCTCGACGTCACCGAGCAGGACGGCTGGTCCGGCTTGGCCGCCCACGTCGCCCGGCGGTACGGGCGGATCGATGGCCTGGTCACCAGTGCGGGCATCACCCTGCGGCCGCGGCTGGGCGACCTCGACCCGGCGGACCTCGCCCGCGTCCACGCGATCAACGTCGGCGGCGTGCTGCTGGCCGTCCAGTCCGTGCTGCCGTTGATGAGCGCCGGCGGCTCGATCGTCACCCTCGGCTCGGCGGCGGCGCTGACCGGGCACTACCCGCTCGCCTACACCACCAGCAAGTGGGCCGTGCGAGGACTGACGAAGAGCGCCTGCCTGGAGCTCGGTGCTCGCGGTATCCGCGTGAACGCCGTGCATCCCGGCTACATCGAGACACCCATGACCGCGTCGGCGTCCCCGGCGTTCCGCGACGCGAACATCGCCGAAACACCGCTCGGCCGCACCGGATCCGCCGACGAGGTCGCGCCGCTGGTGGTGTTCCTGATCAGCGACGACGCCTCCTTCATCACCGGCGCGGAGATCCCCGTCGACGGCGGTCTGACCGCCCACGGCGGTGTGAAGTCGATCAGTGACGCCCTCCGCCCCTGAACCCGCACGAAAGGATCGACCGTGTTCGAGTACTTCCCCGGCAACTACGTGTGGAACCTGAGCGTCGTGGCCACGCTCAACAGCGGCGGCCTGATCGACGAGGTGGATCGCGCCTGCCGGCCGATTCGCGAGGCCGCCGGGCGCGGTGAGGACGCGGGCACCGCCGAGTTCCTCCAGGCGTGGACCCAGCTCGCCGACACCCTCGTCGGCCAGGCGGAGGCAGCCGAGAAAGCAGGCCGGACCCGCAACGCCGGCCGCCTCTACGCACGGGCGACGAACTACCTGGTGCAGGCCGAACGCATGCAGAGCGCCTCCTCCCCCGACCGCATCGCCACCTACGAGCGATGCCTCGACCTCATGCAGAAGTCCTTCGCCCTGGCGGATCCCCGCACCAGCCGGGTCTCCGTTCCCTACGGGGACACGACATTGCCCGCGTACTTCACCAAAGCACCCGCGGCCGACCACGCCCCGGCGCCGGTGATGATCATGTGGAACGGCCTGGACAGCACGAAGGAGCACATCTACCTGTCCGGGATCTCCGACGAGTTCGCCGCGCGCGGCATCTCGACGCTCATGGTCGACACCCCCGGCTCCGGCGAAGCGCTGCGCCTGGGCGGCCTGACGTCACGGATCGAGACGGAGAAGTGGGCCGCCGCGTGCGTCGACCACCTGGAGACCCGCGACGACGTCGACCCGCGGCGCATCGGCCTAGCCGGGTGGTCGCTCGGCGGGTACTACGCCCCACGAGCGGCCGCGTTCGAGAAGCGCCTGGCGCTCGTCGTGGCCTGGGGCGCCAACCACGACTGGGGCGCGGTGCAGCGCCGCCGCGTCGAACGCGAGGGCGAGCGCCCGGTCCCCCACTACTGGGAGCACGTCCTGTGGGTGTGGGGTTTCGACGACCTCGACTCCTTCCTCACCTACGCCGACGACGTGCGCCTCGACGGAGTCGTGGAGAAGATCACCGTGCCGTTCCTGATCTGCCACGGCGAGAACGACCGGCAGATCCCTCTCGCCTACGCGCACCGCTCCTACGACCAGGCGGTCAACAGCCCCAAGCGCGAGCTGCGGATCTTCACCGCCGCCGAGGGCGGCGCGGAGCACATCGGACTGGACCACCTGCCTCACGTCCGGGACTTCGTCGCCGACTGGGTCGAGGAGACCTTCGCGAGTTCGCCTTCGGCCTGAGGGGCGTCGATCGGGTGACGCATGGTCCGCATCGGTGAGAAGTAGATCGGCAACCACACCAGGGCCAGGCCGACGGCGCCGGCCCAGAGTGCTGCCCGAGGACTCGCCAGTTCGCCGAGCAGCCCGGCCAACGCGGCGCCGACCGACAGCGCGCCGGTGAGCAGGAACCGGAACGTGGCGTTCATCCGGCCGAGGAGGTGTGGCGGGGTTGCCGCCTGCCGGAAGCTGACCTTGATGACGTTGTCGATGCCCACCTTGACCGTGGTGATGAACCACGACATCGCGGCGAGCCACAGAAGTGCGCCGTGGCCGACGAACGGCAGGAGGAAGCCGACGGGCGCTACGCAGAGACCGGCCAGCCACAGCGTGGCGCCGTGGCCGAGCCGGGCGGCTGTGCGCTGAGCGGACAGCGACCCGACCAGTGCACCGGCACCGCCGACCGCGAGGAAGAGCCCGAGTGCCGTGGCGGACAGCCCGAGTTCGCCCACGAACACCACCGGGAGCATCGTGGTGATCATGACGATCGAGATGTTGGTGCACGCCCCGGCCACGAGAAAGGCGCGCAGCACCGGGTTGCCGAACACGAACCGGATCCCGTCCGCGATCTCGCGCCGGATCCCGGCTTCGCCGTCGCGTCGTGCCGGCGGTCCGGCGACCCGGACGAAGGCGAGGCAGGCGGCGGACCCGAGGTAGCTCACCGCGTCCACCAGGACGGCCAGCGGTCCGCCGAACAGCCCGACGGCGTAGCCGCCGATGCTCCTGCCGCCGATGTCGTTGACCGCCGCCATGCCGGCCAGGCTGGAATTCGCGCTCATCAGGGCCGGTCGGCCGACCACGTGCGGCAGGAAGCTCATCGTCGCGACGTCGAAGAACACGGTGGCCATACCCGACGCGACCGTGACCACGTACAGCTGCGGGAGTGTCAGCACGCCCAGCCACCAGCTGATCGGCAGGGACAGCAGCAGGACGGCGCGAACGAGATCGGCGCTGATCATCAACCCGCGGTGGGGCAGCCGGTCGACCCACGCACCCGCCGGCAGCCCGACGAGCAGGAAGGACACGGTGCTCAGCACACCGAGCAGACCCACCTCGCCGGGCGAGGCCCCGAGCACGGCGACGGCGGTGAGCGGCACGGCGAGCTGACCGACCGAGGTGCCGAACCTGCTGACCGCGGCGGCACCGAAGAGCAGCAGGAAGGCGCGGTTGCCGCGCAACCCGCCCGGGGACGGCCTGGTGAGGCGCTGGATCGTCATGCCGCAGACCATGCCGACCCGGCACCGCGGACTTCGAGTAATTTAGCGACAGCTAAATCGAGTCCGGGGGCTTGCGCATGATCGAGCTGGAGCTCACCGCCAAGGACCTGGCACACACCAGGTTCGCGTTCTCACCGTTGTGGGAGGTCGTGGCGAGCGTCTGGGTGCTCAACGGTGGCGGAGCACAAGACCTGCACCGGCCGTGGCGGGCCGGCGCCCTGGCCGCACTGGACTCGGCACGGCTCGACTGGCGGCTGCTCTCGGACCTGGTGCCGGTGCCGACCACGGTGATCCCGGGCTTCGTCTGCCCGCCACCGACCACCCCCGTGCCCGACCTGAGCGTGGAACTCGCGGCCGTGCGCGCCACCCCGCCCGAACGGGTGCGCGCCGACCTCGACGCCATGCCCCGGCCGGCCACCGGCCGCGTGACCGAACTGCACCGCGACCCACGAGCCGGTCTCGACCGGCTCGCCGAGATCATCGAGGCGTACTGGGACCTGGCGCTCGCGCCGTACTGGCCACGTGTCCTGCGTCTGCTCGAAGGTGACGTCCTCTACCGCGCGCGACGTCTGACCGAGGGCGGCACGAACCGGCTCTTCGCCGACCTGGACCCCAATGTGAGCTGGGACGCCCCGGCACTGCGACTCGCGCATCGCAGCGTCTCCGGCCGTCGATCACTCGGCGGGCGTGGCCTTCTGCTGGTGCCGTCGGTGTTCGTCTGGCCACGGATCTTCTCGGTGACAACGCCGCACCAGCAGCCCACCCTGCGCTACCCACCACGCGGCATCGCCACCCTGTGGGAGCAGCGCAAGACCAGCGTGCCCTCAGCACTCGGCGCCGTGATGGGACGGTCCCGGGCCCTCCTCCTGGCCGAACTGGCCTCTCCCGCCACGACCACCGACCTCGCCCACCGCACCGGCCTCACGCCGGGAGCCGTCTCCCAGCACCTGACCGCGATGCGCGCGGCCGGCCTCGTGGACGCCCACCGAACCGGCCGCTTCGTGCTCTACGCCAGAACCACGGTCGCCGAGTCCCTGCTCCACGCCGCAGCGAACCGCTGACCGGCCGGTGTTGGTGCAGGGAATCCACTCGAACGTCCAGTGCCGATCACCACCGCTGCCATAAGCTCGGAAAATGACGGAAGTTGTCGAACTTCGGCAGTACACGCTGCACCCCGGCCAGCGGGACGTGCTCATCGAACTCTTCGACCGCGAGTTCGTGGAGAGCCAGGAGGCCGAGGGCATGCGGATCCTCGGACAGTTCCGCGACCTCGACGAGCCGGACCACTTCGTGTGGATGCGCAGTTTTCGCGACATGCCGACGCGGGCCGAGGCGCTCACCGCCTTCTACACCGGGCCCGCGTGGAAGGCGAACAGCGCCGCCGCCAACGCCACCATGATCGCCGTGGACAACGTGTTGCTGCTGCGCCCGACCGGGCCCGGTGCCGCGTTCCACCTCGACGAGGCCGTGCGGGACACGCCCGCCGGCTCGTTGGTAGTGGCCACGATCAGCCACCTGCCCGAGCCCCCGGACGAAGACCGGCTGAGGTTCTTCGACAGCACGGTGCTGCCGCTGGTGGAGAAGGCCGGTGGCACGCCCCTCGCGCTGCTGCAGACGGAGTACGCCGAGAACAACTTCCCCCAGCTGCCGGTGCGCACGGGCGAGCACGTCGTGCTCTACCTCGCTTCCTTCCCCGGCGAGCAGGAACTCTCCCGGCACGTGGAGCTGACCCAGGACGTGCTGCCCGGCACCGTTGAACGGCTGCGGCTGTCGCCGACCGACCGCTCGATGCTGCGGTGAAGTGGTGATCACCTAGCCCTCAGCGGGCGAGTGCGGAGTGCTGACGGCTCTTGCGGGTCGCCGCCGCGCGGAAGTACTTCCCGGCCAGCCGGGTGACCGTCCGGGTCGGCAGCACGCGGTCGAACAGGAACGCCTGGACGGCGTTGACCCGGCCGTCGACGACTGCGGGGGCACGGCCTCGCAGTGCCCTCATGACGGTGTCCGCGACCTGCTCAGGTCTGCGCTTGCCGACACCGCGACCAGGATTCATCGGTGTCTCGACGGCGCCGGGGCTCACCGCCACCACGCGGACCCCGGTGCCCCAGGTCTCAAACCAGAGAGCGCGGGTGAAGGAGAGCACGAACGCCTTCGATGCCGCGTACGCGGCGTTGTAGGGCGCCGGTGCGTACGCGGCGGTGCTGGCGATGTTCACGATCGCGCCTCGGCCGCGGGCCACCATGCCGGGCAGGAAGTACGCGCTCACCTGTGCCACCGACGCGGCGTTCAGATCGATCAGCGCTCGCATCGTCTCCGGGTCGGCTTCGGCCACCGGCCCGACAGCGGCCACGGCGGCGTTGTTGACCAGGATCTCGACCTCGACACCCGCGTCCCTCACGAGCTCGGCCAGCCGGGCCGATGCGTCGGGCAGCGACAGGTCCAGGCGCACGACGAGTACGTCGATGCCGTGTTCGGCCCGCAGCCGTTGCGCCGCGACCTCCAGGCGTTCCGCGTCCCGCGCCACCAGGACCAGGTGCGTCCCCTGTGCGGCCAGCCGTTGCGCGATCGCGGCCCCGATGCCCGTGCCGGCCCCGGTGACCAGCGCGGTGCCCTGGCCGAGAGTGCGCTGCCCACGCGGTCTTGCTTTGTTCGCCGTCATGACCGCCACGCTAAACTTTCACATTGACGTCAATGTCAAGTCCGTCGCGGCAGGGAGAAGAGGCAGCGGCATGCGCATCGGAGAGCTCGCCAAGGCCACCGGGGTCAGCACGCGTTCGCTGCGGTACTACGAGGAGCAGGGCCTGTTGCGGGCTGAACGGCTCGCCAACGGCTACCGCCAATACGACGAGCGGGCGGTGCGCCAGGTCGCGTTCATCCAGGACCTCTACCAGGCCGGGCTTCCCTCCGAGGTCATCCGCGACATCATTCCGTGCACCGGGCAGAAGCCGCCCCAGGACGAGGGTGAGTGCGCCGCGCTCGTCGATCGCGTCCGGCAGGTTCGCGACCAGCTGGCCCACCAGGAGCGGCAGCTCGCCGAGCGACGCGAGATGCTCGAGCGCTATCTTTCCGGCGCCGCGGCCCCGGCCGGCTTCGCCGCTGCGTTACCGGCCACCAGCACCTGTTCCGACACGGCGCGCGCAACGGAAACCGGTGCGCGGCAGAGCTGAAACGGCCTTTGGTTCCTCGTTCGATGGATCGCCCTGCTCGTCCGAGGCGTCTGTACCCTCCTTGACAGAAGCAAAGTCGTACTCATGACGAGGAGTCCCCCGGTGGACGCTGATGCCGCTTACGCACCGCCAGCCTCCTACCGGCCGGGGTACGAGCTGGTGGCGGAGCGGATCCTGCAGCTGATCGCGGAGCTGGAGCTGCGTCCCGGCGATCGCATGCCGACCGAGAACGAGCTCGCCGGGCGGATGGGGACCAGCCGGACCGTGGTGCGGGAGGCGGTGAAGATCCTTTCGGCGCTCGGCAGAGTGCGTGCGCACAAGGGGCGCGGGCTCTACGTCGCCGACGACGACGGCATGCTGGGTTCGTCCCGGTGGGGTGGCTCCTTCATGCCCACCGACCTCGACCACGTCTACATGCTCTTCGAGTTCCGCCGGGTGCAGGAGACCGCGGCCGCCAGGATCGCGGCCACCCGCGCGACGCCCGCCGAGCTGCGCGCCATCGAGGTCGCCGCCGAGCTGTGCCGGGAAGGGCACGTCAGCGGGCAGGCGGCGTTGTTCGACCGCGGCGACGACGACTTCCACCTGGCCGTCGCGGCCGCCTCGCACAACCAGTTCCTCGTCGCTGCGGTGCGCGAGGCCCGCCGGTTGCAGCGGCAGTCCAACGTCATCGGGCTGAACGGCGCGGTCGGCAGTCACACCGCGGAGGCGGTCCAGGAGCACGCCGCGATCTACCGGGCCATCCGCGACGGGGACGAGGACGCCGCTGCCGCGGCCGCCGCCGTGCACGTGGACAGGACCCTCGAGGACTACCGGCGGGAGATCCAGCGCCGCGTGTTCGGGTGACCGTCCACTCAGGACTGTCTCAACCCGGGCGGAGCCACTCCAGCTCGGCGGCGAGCACGCCGAGCTGGAACCGCGACTGAACGCCGAGGAGCGCTTGCAGGCGGGCGATGCGCCGGTGCAGGGTGCGCAGGCTGACGCCGAGTTCGCGGGCGATCGCGCGGTCGGTCGCGCCCGTTCGCATGAGCCTCAGCAGGCGCTGGGTCGCCGCCGTGGGTTCCTTGCCCACGACCACCGAGTAGTCGCAGTTCGGGTGTGCCATGGTGACTTCGGTCATCGGCTGAACTCCTCCGCGGGAATCCCCTGCAGTTCCAGCAGGAGTGTGCGGACGTCGGTCGCGCTGATCCGGCCGGTGCGCTCGACCGACCGCGGTGCCACCGGATCCGAGCACAACAGCACCGGCCCGTCCGCCGCCCGGTCGGGCAGCCTGCCGTGCGTGCCGCGCACGCACGAAGGGTCCAGCGGCACGACGTTCATCGTGTATCTCAGCCCGAGCTTCTTGCGGACGAGGTTCACCCCGGCCTTGGCCTTGACGAGCGGGTCGGCCGGGTCGAAGAACAGTTCCGCGGGGTCGTAGCCGGGTTTGCGGTGGATGTCCACACCACGGGCGAAGTCCGGTGCGCGGTGGTCATCGGTCCAGTAGTAGTAGGTGAACCACGCGTCCGGCTCGGCCACCGCCACCAGTTCACCGGACCGCTCGTGGTCCAGCCCGACGGACGCCTGCGCGTTCCGGTCGTACAGCACGTCGACGCCGGGAAGGTCCGCGAGGACCGCCCTCGTCCTCTGGACGTCGGCCGGGTCGGCGACGTACACGTGCGCGATCTGGTGGTCGGCCACCGCGAACGCCCGCGACGTCCACGGATCCAGGTACTCCATGCCCGCCTGTGTGTAGACCTCCAACAGGCCTGCCGCTCGCAACGCCCGGTTGATGTCGACCGGGCGGCGTGCGTCGGTGATGCCGTACTCCGACAACGCCACGACGGTCGCGTCCGACGCCTCTGCCAGCAGAGGCGCCAGCGCCAGGTCCACGTCTGCCGCCGCCTTGACCGCCTGCGGTGAAGACGGTCCGAACCGCTGCAGGTCGTAGTCCAGGTGTGGCACGTAGACCAGCAACAGGTCGGGCCGCTGCTCGGCGAGGACCTTCCGTGCGGCGCCGATGATCCACTCGCTCGACGCCAGTGCCGCTGTGGGCCCCCAGTACTGGAAGAGCGGGAACTCGCCCAGGGCTCCGGTGAGCTCGTCGTGCAGACCGGGCGGGCGGACGTAGCAGTCCGGCGACTTGCGCCCGTCCGCGTGATAGATCGGCCGCGGGGTCACGGTGATGTCGGTCGAGGCGCCCATCGCGTACCACCAGCAGATGTTGGCCGCGGTGTAGCCCGGATGGGCACGACGTGCGGTCTCCCAGAGCTTCTCCCCGCCGACGAGGCGGTTGTGCTGACGCCACAGGTGGATCTCGCCCAGGTCGCGGAAGTACCAGCCGTTGCCGACGATCCCGTGCTGGGCCGGGGTGAGGCCGGTGAGCAGCGTGGCCTGCGCGCTGCACGTCACGGCGGGCAGCACCGTGCCCAGTTCGGCCTGCCAGCCCAGCCGCGAGAGATTGGGCATGTGTGCCAGGAGCGCCGGGGTCATGCCGACGACGTTGAGGACCACCAACGGTTTCACACCGCCACCCCCGTCCGCAGGTGCTGCGCCGCCCAGCGCAGTTCCGCCGCGATGCCGTCGGCGAGGTCGCCCGCACCGGGCAGCACGGTCCAGGTGTAGGTCTCCACTTCGACGTGGGTGCCGGGGTCCACCGCCGCCACCGCGGCAACGAGCACGTCGGTGGTCGACGTGAGCGGTGCGGGCGGAACGGCGTGCAGCGGCACGTGGAAGTGCACCCGCCACGGGTGCTCGGCGGGCAGGGTCTCCAACGCCTCCGGCAGGTCGTCCGCCGCCAGCACACCGCCGGGGGTGTTCTCCCGGACCTGGTGCAGGTAGCGGGGTTCGCTGTACCCGGCGATCGCCCTCCTGCCCGCCGCGGTGCCGGGTTCCGCCACCTCCAGTGCCGCCGACGCCTGCACCTTGACCACGTCCAGCCCCGCCGCGCGGATCGACGCGACCGTCTCGGCCGGATCGGCGAACGACACCGCGAGGTGACAGGTGTCCAGGCAGATCCCGATGTACTCGGGATCGACCCGGCCGGCCAGCCACCCAACCGTGTCGGCGACGGTGTCCAGCACACAGCCCGGCTCCGGCTCGACGGCCAGTCTGATCGGCCTGCCGTGCCGGCGCAGGGACGGGGTGAGCTCGGCGAGAGCGTCCGCGGCCCGGTCGTCGTCGCGGCCCGTCCACGGCTCCCGCCAGGCCAGCGGCAGGGTCGAGATGCTGCCGTAGGACGCGGAATCGGGCAGCAGGTCGGCCAGCACGTTCGCACAGTCCACTGTGTACTGAAGGCGGCGCGGGTCGGTCCACGTCGGGAAGTACACCGCGTGCTTGACCACCTCGTCGTGGAAGTCGCCGTACGGGAACGCGTTGAGCGTCGAGACCGTCAGCCCTCTGCTCGCGAGCTCGGCGCGGAAGTGCTGCCGTGCGGTGCCGTCCTCCGCGAGTCCTCGTGCGACGGGCGCGGGGAGCCACAGCCCCAACGGGAGCGTGTCCGCCTCCAGCGCCTCGCGCACCCGGACCGCGTACCGGTCGAGCTGGGCGAGGATGCCCGCGAGGTCGGGCGCCGGGTGGACGTTGGTGCAGTAGGCGATCACCGTTCACCCCGCAGCACCGAGCTGCCGGTGGCCGCGTCGACCGCACCCGCCGCCACCGGTTCGAGCTCCAGCCTGCCGCTCTGGCCGTAGAACTCCACCGGGTTGCGCCACAGCACCGTGTCCACATCGGACTCGCCGAACCCGGCGTCCAGCATCGCCAGCCCGGTCTTGCGGGTCTTCAGCGGATCGGACCGGCCCCAGTCGGCGGCGGAGTTGACCAGCATCCGCTCGGTGCCGTACTCGGCGAGCAGCGCCACCATCCGCGTCTCGTCCATCTTGGTGTCCGGGTAGACGGAGAAGCCCATCCAGCACCCCGCGTCCGCCACCATCTTCACGGTGGTCTCGTTGAGGTGGTCGACCAGGACGCGGTGCGGCGCCAGGCCCGACTCGCGGACCACGTCCAGCGTCCGCTTCGTGCCCTCCTGCTTGTCCCGGTGCGGTGTGTGCACGAGGACCGGCAGGTCGTGCCGCAACGCCAGTTCGAGCTGGCGCGCGAACGCGTCGTCCTCCTCCGGCGTCATCGAGTCGTACCCGACCTCGCCGACCGCGACCACGCCGTCCTTGACCAGGTAGCGCGGCAGCACGTCCAGCACCTCGCTGCACCGCGGATCGTTGGCCTCCTTGGGGTTCAGGGCGAGCGCGCAGTGGTGTGCGATCCCGAACTGGGCGGCGCGGAACCGCTCCCACCCGAGCAGGCTGTCGAAGTAGTCGACGAACGACCCGACGTTCGTCCGCGGCTGCCCGAGCCAGAACGCGGGCTCGACCAGCGCTCGCACGCCCGCGTCGCGCATGGCCTCGTAGTCGTCGGTGGTGCGGGACGTCATGTGGATGTGCGGGTCGAAGATGCGCATCACGAAGCCTTTCCGAGCAGGGCGAGAGCGTCGGCGGGCACCGGACGGCCGGCCGCGCGGCGTTCGTCGGCGAACGCGGCCACCATGCGCAGCAGCTCCGCGTCCGAGTGCCGGTCGAGACCGTCGACCGCGGTCAGCGGAATGCCCATGAACAGGCACTTGAGCACGCCGTGCCGCCACGCGTGCCTGCCGAGGTGCCGGGTGGCGAACGGGCCGAGTGCCGCCGCGACCAGGTCGGTCTCGTTGCTGCGCAAGGCGTCCTCGACCAACGCGACCCCGGCGGCCGGAGCCCGGTCGCCCACCTCGGCGAGCCCGCACAGGACACCTCGCCGTTCCGCGGAGGTGCCGTACCGGTAGAGCCTCGTGAGACCGTCGGCCGGATCGTCGGCCACGTCGGCGAACGCGGTGAGCAGGCGGACCCGTGCGGCGTCCTGGCCGGCTCCCACCGCCCGTCCCGCCGCGGGGAAGAGGGTGTCGATCGCGGCGGGATCGGCGCGGACCGCCCGTTCCGCGTCGGCCAGCCACTGCGCCGCGCGCAGCGCTCGCAGTGCCCGCGCCGCCACGTCCGGCGCGGCGTGGCTGTGCCGGGGCAGCTCCACCGCGGCGACGCCGGTGTAGCCGATGCCGGTCAGCGCGGCGAGCGTGGCGGGCAGGTCCAGCTGTCCCTCACCGAACTCCAGGTGCTCGTGCACGCCCGGCAGCATGTCGTCGAGCTGCACGTTGACGAGCAGCTCGCCCGCCTGCCTGATGCACGCCGCCGCGTCCTGCGGCTCGACCGCAACGCAGTGCCCGACGTCGAGGGTGATCCGCAACAGGTCCGGGTTCCCGAGCTCGGTCCGCAGCCGCAGGGCCTGGTCCAGCCGTTCCACGACCATGCCCGGCTCCGGCTCCAGTCCTAGCGGGACGGACGGCCCGGTCTCCAGCACCGCGGCGACGCCCGACTTCAGGTGGTCCCAGGCATCTGGCGACCCCACGCCTGACCAGAACGACACGCAGTCCGCACCGAGGTCCGCCGCGATCTGCTTGGCGCGCACCAGGAAATCGACCCGCACCTCCTGGTCCTCGCTGACCAGCGTCGGGTGGTGCTTGCGGCGCGGGTCGAGCAGGTACCGCGCGCCGGTCTCGACCACGACGCGCAATCCCAGTTCCTGAAGGCGCGTCGCGACCTGCTCGGTCTGTTTGCCGACGTCGTCGGCGAACGGGTCCAGGTGGTGGTGATCGAGGGTGAGCGCGACCGCCGTGTAGCCGAGATCGGCGATCACGGCCAGCGCGTCGTCGAGCCGGTGGTTGGCGAACCCGTTGGTGCCGTAGCCGAGGTGGAACGTCATGTGGGACTCACCTTCCTGCTCAGCGCCTGGGCGAGCGGCAGCACCAGCGGCAGCGCGGCGCCGTGCTCGGCCAGCGCGGACTGGAGCAGCACCATGCCGTGGATGCCTTCCTTCGTGGCGGCGCGGACCGACTCGGCGGACGGCTGCCGGACCACCCGCCACTGGGCCCGTCCCACCGTCACCGCGTAGCTCAGCGCCGCCGCGATCCCGGTGACCCGCCGGGTGGAGACGCCGGCCGCCACCGCCGTCAGCACCGTGCCCGACAGCACCGCTTTGGCCGTGCGAGGGGACGTGCCGTGCACCTCACCCCGCGACAGCACGGTCAGCCCCAGGGTGTGCGCGGCCATCAGCCCGGCGGGCAGCACGGCCCGCCCACCCAGCAGGACGTCGAGCGCCCGGCACGCGGCCATCGCGAACGGTCCGGCGGGCGTGGCCTTCAGCACGGTGTCGTAGGCCCACACCGCCGCGGCGAGCGGCAGTGCGTTGCGACCGGCCGCCGCGGCGAGGCCGACGCCGAGGGCGGTGAGCCCGGCCGCGGTGGCCAGGGCCGCGTCCGGGCTGATCCGGCCGGACGGGATCGGCCGTTCCGGCCGTTCGACCGCGTCCAGGTCGCGGTCGGCCCAGTCGTTGAGCGCCATTCCCGCCCAGTACAGCGACACGGACGCCAGCGGAAGCAACAAACCCTTGCCCCGCAACGGTTTCCCCGCGCCGACCAGCGTGTCCCCCAGCACCGTGAGCGCCGCGGGTGCCCGAACGAGGTCCACGTACGCCTTCATCATCCCGGGCTACTTCCAGGACGCCGGGTAACCGGGCATGCCCTCGCAACCGCACATGGCGTAGTGCAGCGGTGGCATGTCCTGCTTGATGAAGTCCTTCAGGGTGTCCTGGGTGACCTTCGGCTGCGGCAGCACCCATTCGCGCGGCACCTGCTTGCCGCCGAGGACGCGCAGGGCGGCGATGATCGGGGTGCGCCACTGGTAGGTCGGATAGGTCGGGGCGACCGCGGTCATCTTCTCGTCGGCCCACATCCGCAGGAAGTCCTGCTGGTCCTCCCCCACGAACGGCGGAATCGCCGCGCCCGCGTCCTGGAACGCCTCCACGGCCGCGACCGCGGTGGCGCCCGCGTCCATCCAGACGCCGTCGATCTTGCCTTCGCGCTGGATGTACTCGTTGACGATGCTCTTGGTCTTGGCCGCGTCCCCGTTGGTGAACTCGACGCCGACGACCTTCACCTGGCTGCCGGAGAAGATCTGGTCGGCGGCCGCCCAGCGCTGTTCCAGGACGTCCACTCCCGGCAGGATGCGCAGCGCGAGGACCTTGCCGCCCGGCTTCACCTTGTCCTTGAGGAACTCCGCGCCGTCCGCGCCGAACGCGAACCCGCCGATCGGGTGGATGAACGTCACCGGGCAGCTGGTCTTGACGCCGCGGTCGAAGACGATCACGGGCACGCCCGTCGCGCAGGCGGCCTCGACGGCCGGGGTGAGCGTGGCGGTCGTGTTCGGTGAGACGATCAGCACGCTGCAGCCCTGGGAGGCGAGCGACTGGATGTCGCTGATCTGCTTGTCGTCCTTGGCCTCCGCG
This sequence comes from Lentzea flava, assembly GCF_014648475.1. GTDB lineage: Bacteria > Actinomycetota > Actinomycetes > Mycobacteriales > Pseudonocardiaceae > Lentzea > Lentzea flava. Next base: position 373,404 of record NZ_BMRE01000001.1, read on the forward strand.
TCCAGCACGGTGAACTTGGTGATCTCCGGGTGCAGCTTCACCTCCTCCTTCATGGTCTTGAACCCGACCTGCCGCCACGGGTTGTCCACCGAGGCGTTGGAGAAGCAGAGGTGGTAGCCGCCGCCAGCGGGCTTGGCGTACTTGGCCGTGTCGACCAGTTGCGGTTCGAGCGCCTGCTCCCAGGGCTTCGCGGCACCGTCCTGCGAGTCCAGCCCGACCGCCTTCGCGGTGCGGAACCGCAGCTGGCGCTCGAACTCGGTCTGGTCGAAGAACTCCGACTTCGCCTTCGCGGACTCCGACGTGCCGCCGGGGGCCTGGGCGGCGGGAAGGTCGCTGGAACAGCCGGCCAGTGTGAGAGCGCCCGCCAAGGCCGCGGCGGACCATTTCCTGTTCATGAGCTGCTCCTCGGCTTCGTCGACGGGGTACAGGCGGGTTTTCAGGCGGTGTCGGGAACGGGCCGGCGCAGCATCTGCCGGAGACCGGCTCCGTGAGCGGCGTAGGCCACGGCCGCGATGATGATCACGCCCTGCACGGCGGACTCCAGTGCGCCGGAGACACCGAGCAGGTTCAACAGGGAGAAGAGCGCTTCGAGCGACAACGCGCCCGCGGCCGCCGCGACCACCGAACCGCGGCCACCGCCGAGCAGAGCGCCGCCGAGCACCACCGCGGTGATGGCACGGAACTCCAGGCCCTCACCGACCTGCGCCGACACCCCCGCGAACCCGGCGAGCAGGATCGCGGCGACCGACGCGAGCAGCGCCGACAGCACGAACGCGAGCAGGCGCAGCCGATCCACCCGGCCGCCCGCGAGCCGGACCACGTTCTCGTTGTCCCCCACCGCGAGCAGCAGGCGTCCGGTTCCGCTGCGCATGAACCACACCGCCGCGACGACCACGACCAGCAGCACGATCACCGACCACGGCACCTGGCCGAGGACCGGAAGGTCGGCACTGCCCCGGCCGAGGACGCGGAACGACGGGGACAGCGCACCGCGCGGTGCTCCGCCCGACCACAGGAAAACCGCGCCGTCGAGCACCAGCAGCATCCCCAGCGTCACGATGAACGACGGCACCAGCAGTTTCGTCGTGATCAGCCCGTTGACCAGGCCGACGAGGACTCCGCAGCCCAGCAGCAGCGCGATCACCCACCCGGTGTTCGCGTCGTCACCGTCGACCAGCCGGGCGGCGACGACCACCTCGGCCGTGACCAGCGAGCCGACCGAGAGGTCGAAACCACCGGACACGATCACGAAGTACTGCCCGACGGCCAGCACCACGAGCGGTGCCGCACGTTTGAGCAGCGCGAGGTAGCCCGCGGGCTCGGCGTACGCGGGACCGGCGAACGCCAGTGCCACCAACAGGATCAGCAGCACGACCAGCACGGGGCCGGTGCCGTCCGCCAGACGCAGCCGCGCTCTCATGCCGATCTCCCGGCGGTCCTGCGGCGGGCGTACAGCGCCACCGCCACGATGAGCACGACGCCGCGCACGACGTCCTTGAAGAAGGAGTCCAGCCCGAGGTCGTCGAAGATCGTGTCCAATGTGGACAGGATCAGCACGCCACCGATCGTGCCGGCCACACCGCCGCGACCACCCGCCAGCGCCGTGCCGCCGAGCACGACGGCGGCGATCGACTCCAGGTCGTATCCGGCGTCGGTGCCGACGTACGGGGCGCCCGACCCCAGCCGCCCGGCCAGGAACACCCCGGCGAGCCCGGCCATGACCGCGCACAGCACGTGCGCGGTGACGATCGTCCGCCCGGTGCGCACGCCGGAAAGCCTTGCCACGTCGACATCCCCACCCACCGCGTACATGTGGTAGCCGGTGCGGGTGCGCCGCAGGTACCACCACGCCGCCGCCGCGAGCAGCAACATCAGCAGCGCCGCCACCGGAACCGGCCCGATCCGGTCGTAGCCGATGTGCTGGAACGCGCGCGGCACGCTGCCCGCCGGGCCGGTGTAGTTGTGCTCCAGGTAGCCGCGCAGCACCAGCGCGACGCCCAGGGTGGCGATGAACGCGTTGGCCTTCAGCACGGTGATCACCAGTCCGTTGACCAGCCCGACCACCGCCGCGACCACCAGCGCCGCCAGCACACCGGGCACGATCATCGCCGTACTGCCCGCCATCGTCTCGGCGGCCACCAGTGAGCACAGGCCGATCAGGTAGGCCACCGACAGGTCGAGGGAACCGGTGACGATCACCAGGGTCTGCCCGATCGCGACCAGTCCGAGCACCGTGCCGCGCGTGAGGATGTTGAGAATGCCGCCGTGATCGAGGAGCACGCCTCCGTGGACGCCCACCAGCACGCTGCCGACCACCAGCAGCACCGCCAGCGCGAGGTACACGACCAGAACCGGGGTGATCACGAACGTCCTCGTCCGCGGCGGCGCCTCGCTGCGCCGGCGGATCTGTTCGCGCACGGCGCTCACGCCGCTGCCCCGTGCCCGGTGGCCAGTGCCATCACGGTTTCCTCGTCGGCACCGGCCGGAAGTTCGCCCGCCAGCGCGCCTTCGTGCATGACGAGAATCCGGTCGCTCATGCCGATCAGCTCCGGCAGCTCCGAGGAGATCATGAGGATCGCCATGCCGTCGTCCGCCAGCCCGCGCAACAACCGGTACAGGGCCTGCTTCGCGCCGACGTCGACACCACGGGTCGGTTCGTCCACGATCAGCACGCGCGGCCGGACGGCGAGCCACTTGCCCAGCACGACTTTCTGCTGGTTGCCACCGGAGAGGTAGCGCACCTCCTGATGCGGGCCGCGCGCGACGACACCGACCTCGCCGAGCAGTCGCGTCAGATCGGCGGCCTGACGAGCCACCGCGCCCCGGCACGCCGCACGGCGGACCAGCAGGGCGTTGTCCCGCACCGACTGCCGCAGCGCCAGTCCTTCGCCCTTGCGGTCCTCGGTGACGTACCCGATGCCCTTGCGGACGGCCGTGCGCGGACCGGTGACGCGGGTGGGCACGCCGTCGAGTTCCACGGTGCCGGTCGTGAACGGCTCGACGCCCCAGATCGCCCGCGCGATCGCGGAACGACCGGAGCCCTGCAACCCGGCGAGGCCCACGATCTCCCCGGCCCGCACGTCGAACGTCAGGTTCCGCACCCGCTCGTTCCCCGCTCCCCGCAACGCGATCCGCACCGCACCGGGGACGCCGGTGCGTTCGGGATACAGCGTTTCCAGCGGACGGCCGACCATGTGCCGCACGACCTGATCGGTGTCCAGATCGGCGGTCGGCGCACAGGTGACGAACGCACCGTCCTTCAGCACCGTGATCCGTGAGCTGAGGTCGAACACCTCACGCATCCGGTGCGACACGTAGAGAATCGCGATCCCGCGATCCCGAAGCCTGCGCACCAGGCCGTACAGCAGCTCGACCTCGTTGTCCGCCAACGCCGCTGTCGGCTCGTCCATCGCGAGGACCCTGGCGTCCGCCGACAGCGCCTTGACGATCTCCACGACCTGCTTGCGTGCCACGGAAAGCCGGGCCACCTCGGTGCCGGGCTCGATGCCGTCCTCGCCCAGCCAGTCGAGCAGCCGCCGGGTGTCCGCCTCCAGCGCGCGCCGGTCCACCTGACCGCGCCGCACCGGTTCCCGGCCCAGGAAGACGTTCTCGGCCACCGTGCGGTGCTCCAGCAGCGTGAACTCCTGGTGGATGATCGCGATGCCCGCCGCCTGCGCGTCGCGCGGCGAGGCGAACGTGACCTCCTCGTCCCGCACCACGATCCGGCCGGAGTCCGGCCGGTGGACCCCGGCCAGCACCTTCAGCAGCGTCGACTTGCCCGCGCCGTTCTCCCCCACCAGCGCGTGCACCTCACCCGCGTGCAGCGACAGATCGACGCCGCGCAGCACCGGTACGCCGAAGAAGCTCTTCTCGATGCCCTCCAGGCGCACAACCGGGTCGTCTTCCACCCCCGGTGTTCCGTGGGTCACAGCCATGAGGCGAACGTAGGGTGACTATTGGCGACTGTCAATCAAAAGTTGGCGCTTCTCTGCCAAAGTGCACATGTCTTACGGATGAACATCACCATTACTCGGTGTTCCCTGGTTCACTGGGCCCGTGCCGGACGTACCTTGGGCTCCTGCGGCTTCTCCCGGGCAGCTGCTGCGGCTGCTGCTCGACGGAGTGCCGCGCACACGTGCCGAACTGGCGAGCCAGACAGGCCTGACCCGTGCCGCGGTCCGAACCAGGCTGGACGCACTGCAGGACGCGGGGTTCCTCACCGACCGCGGCATCAGGGTGTCGACCGGCGGCAGACCCGCCGGGCGGCTGGCGTTCAACGCGGGCGCCCGTTCCGTCCTCGCCGCCGATGTCGGCGCGACACACGCGACCGTCGCCGTCACGGACCTCGCCGGCGGCCCGTTGGCCATCCGGCGGCTCGACCTGGACATCGCCGACGGGCCGGAACCGGTACTGGCCTGCCTGGCCCAGACCTGGCGGGAACTGGTCAAGGACGCCGGCGTGTCGTCGGTGTCGCTGGCCGGTGTCGGCATCGGCCTGCCCGGCCCGGTCGAACACTCGTCGGGCAGGCCCAACCACCCGCCGATCATGCCCGCCTGGGACGGCTTCGACGTGCCGGCGCACGTCCGCGCCGAGTTCGACGTGCCGGTGCTGGTGGACAACGAGGTCAACCTGATGGCGCTGGGCGAGCACGCGCACTCGTTCCCCGGCACCGACCACATGATCGTCGTGAAGGTGGCGACCGGGATCGGCTCGGGTTTCATCAGCAACGGCGTCCTGCACCGCGGCGCGGTCGGCGCGGCGGGCGACCTCGGCCACATCCGGGCACCGGGCAGCGACGACGCCCCCTGCAGCTGCGGCAACACCGGATGCCTTGAGGCCGTCGCGAGCGGCTCCGCGATCGCGGCCCGGCTGCGCGCCAAGGGGGTGGAGGCCCACACGAGCGCCGACGTCGTCGCCCTGATCCGCGCGGGCAACGTCGAGGCCGGTCAGGCGATCCGGCAGGCGGGCCGCACCATCGGCGAGGTGCTCGCCGCCTGCGTCAGCATGGTCAACCCCTCACTGATCGTCGTCGGCGGCGACCTCGCCGCCGCGGGTGAGATGCTGCTGGCCGGGGTGCGGGAGGCGGTCTACCGCCGTTCGCTGCCGCTCGCCACGGAGAACCTGCGCATCGTGCCGTCCCGTGCGGGCGAGGTGGCTGGTGTGCTCGGGGCGGCGGCCATGGTGGTCCACCACGTCCTGTCGCCCAGCATCGTGGACCAGCAGCTGGGCTAGCTCCCAGCTCGGGATGAAGGGCTCCTTCATCCACCTGAGGTCGATGAAGGAGCCCTTCATCCCGGTTCAGCGGTCCCTGCTCGTGACCAGGCGGGCCAGGCCGCGCAGGTCCAGGGCGGCGGCCGGATGTGGGTCCGCTCGGTCCAGGCAGGCGAACGCCAGGCGCACGCGGCGGTCCGCCTCGGCCTCCGCCCACGACCGGCCGCCCGCTTCCGCGACGAGCTCGGCGATCTCGTCCGCACCGCCGCCGTCGAGGTAGATCCGTGCGAGCTTGCGCCCCGCCGGCGTGTCCGAGGCGAGTGCGGCCACGACCGGCAGGGTTCTCCGGCGGGCCCGGATGTCGGAGTGGGCCGGTTTGCCGGTCCTCGCCGGGTCGCCCCAGATGCCGAGGACGTCGTCGACGAGCTGGAAAGCGATGCCGAGGTGCACCCCGAACCACCGGCAGTGATCAGCGGCTGCGGGGTCGGCTCCGGCCGCGAGCGCGCCGAGGCGGCAGGCCGCCCCCAGCAGGGCACCGGTCTTGCGCGCCGCGGTGGTGAGGCACTGCTCGACGTCCACCGGAGTCTCGGCCGCGACGTCGGCGGACTGGCCTTCGCACAGGTCGACCAGCACGTCGGCGAGCACCCCGGTCAACGACGGCGGAACCCGTCGCATCGCGAGTCCCACCAAGGCATCTCCCGCGAGGATCGCCGCCGTGGTCCCGAACACCGCCCAGGCCGAGGGCCGGTGCCGCCGCGTTTCGTCGCCGTCCATGACGTCGTCGTGCAGGAGCGTGAAGTCGTGGATCAGCTCCACCGCCGTCGCGGCCGCGAGCACGTCCGGCGACGGTGGCCCGTCGGCGAACGCGCGGGCGCAGGCCAGGGTGAGCGCGGGCCGCAGTGCCTTGCCGCCCGGCGGCGACGGTCTGCCTTCCGCGTCCCACCAGCCGATGTGGTAGCCGGCGACGCGACGCAGCGCAGGGCCGAGCTCGTCGACGCTGGCGCGGTGCACGGGCTCGATCAGCGTGCGCGCGCCGACCAGGAGGCGGGCGACGTGATCAGCCATTGCCGTCGGGTGCGATCACGCCGGGGACGCCACCGGTGGAGAGCTGAACGTGCACGTGTCCCCTGTCGGCCTCGATGTTGATCACGTCGAGCTGGACCGCGGCCACCGACCACGTACGCAGGGCCAGCGTGCGCTGCTCACCCGCGAGCGCCACCAGGTTGCTCCTGACCGGCTCTGCCACGCTCAGCGCCGTCTCGAAGCCCTTGACCGCGGCGGCGAGCTGTTGCACGGCCGTGCGCAGGCCGGAACGGGCGACGTTGATGCCGTTGCCCGCGGAAGGCGACTGCTCGTACGACTTTTCCGCCGCGGCGACGACGTCCCGCCACCCGGTCACCGCGTCGGACGTGAGCGGCGACTTCGGTGCCGACCCGTCGACGGGAGCCGCCTGCGCCATCGCCGCGAGCACCGGGGCCAGGCGGTCCCTGGTGTCCTTGGCCTGGTCGGTCAGCGGTCCGAGCTGCGCGGCGTCGCGGGCGGCGTCCTCGCGTTCCAGTTCCGCGATCCGCCGCTGGGTCGCGTCCGGCCCGTTCCCCGAGGTGATCAGGAAGGCGACCGCCAGCCCCAGCAGGAAAGCGGTGAGGAAACCGGCCCACACCCGCCCTTTCGCCTTGGGCGGCGGAGTGGTCCAGGCGGCGGCCTTGGTCGCGCGTGACCGGACGGTCCTGCTCATCGTTCCTCCTCGACCACGATTCCGGGAAAACCGGTCAGCGGCCCCGCAAGGCCGCTGACCGGCTCCTCGGCTACCGGAAGGTCCACCTCTGGTTGGTCCCGCCGTGGCAGGTCCAGATGATGAGCTGGGTTCCGTCCGCCGTGCCGGCGCCGTTGGCGTCCAGGCACTTCGTTCCGTTGCGGATCGTGCCGTCGGACTGCGCGGTCCAGTTCTGCCCGGACGCGCCGTTGCACGACCACAACCGGACGATCGCGCCGTCGGTCTGGCTGTTGCCGGTGACGTCGAGGCACTTGTCGAGCGACCGCAGCGTCGTGCCGTTCTGCGTCCACTTCTGGTTGGCGCCGCCGTTGCAGGTCCACAGCTGCACCTTCGCGCCGTCGGTCGAGCTGGCGCCGTTGACGTCCACGCACTTGCCGCTCGCGCCGACGATCTCCTTCGCGGTGCCGCCGCCGGGCCCTCCCGCGCCCGGTCCGACGTAGGTGATCGAGTCGAGGTCGAAGCTCGTCGACGACGACGTCTTGAACACCGCGAACAGCTCGACGGTGCCGGTCGGCGCGGTCACGTTCACCGCGGGCGTGCTGACGTAGGTGTCCGAGCTGCCGGTGCTGGTGACCGGGGACGACGCGATGAGCTGACCCGTCGGCGATCCGGCGCGCAGCTCGATCGTCCCTCCGCCACCCGACGGCGAGGACACCCGGAACGACACCTGGTTGATGCCGGTGAAGTTGACCGGCTTGAACGAGATCCAGTCGTTGTTGCCGATGTCCCCGACCTTGGCGCCCGACTCGGCACCCGTCTGCGACACGACCGTCACGCCGGACGAGTCGTTGAAGTACTCGGCCTGCTTCTGCTTGGGCTGCAGCACGACCTGGGCGCTGCCGGTCAGCGGCGGCACCCCGTTCGCACCGTTGTCGGTGTACTCGGCCGAGCCGATGACGTGCACGTTGAGCCCCTGGTGCCCCGAGTCGACGGTGGTTTGGAGCGTGCCCGTGCAGCCGGTCATCGGAGAGCCGATCGGGTGCTTGTGCGAGTCGTGGCCCATGTTCGACTGGACGTTCACCTTGCCGCAGTCGATCGTGCCGTCCTCCTGGTCGGTCACGGACACCGTGTACGGCACCGGATCACCAAAGTTGATCATGCCGCCGTCCACGGGGCCGGTGAACCTCACGACCGGCTCGGTGTTGCCCACGCTCACGGTCACGTTCGCGGTACCGATCTTTCCGGCCGAGTTGGTGACGGTGAGCTGGGCGGTGAACTTCCCGCTCGCGGTGTAGGTGTGCGTGGGGTTCGGCTCCGTGGACGTGCCGCCGTCGCCGAACGTCCACCGGTAGGTCAGCGGGAGACCACCGGGATCGCTGGAACCGGCGCTGGAGAAGCGGACCGTCAGCGGCGACGGACCGGTCAGCGGACTGCCGGAGGCCTGCGCCACCGGAAGGCGTTCGCCGGTGGTCGTGTAGTCGATGCGCCACAACCCGGCGCCGGGCAGCGGTTTGTTGTCGTCCCAGCCCGTGCCCCAGGTCAGCAGGTACATCGACCCGTCGGGACCGAACTTCGCGTCCATCGGCGAGGCGAACGACATGTTCGACAGGAAGTTGTTGATTTTCAACAGGTTCCCGGACGAGTCCAGCCGGAACTCCCACATGCGGTTGCGGGACCACTCGCCGAAGAACGGCGTCTGGTCGAAGTAGGCGGGGAACTTCGTCGCCGACGGGTTGCTCGCGTTGTACTGGTACGCGGGGAACGCCATCGGCGCCTCGCCACCGCTGCTCGGACCCATCTCCGGGAACGCGTTGCCGTTCGCGCCGTTGCCGTACCAGACGTCCGCCGCCCGTGCCGCGGGCAGCGTCGTCAGACCGGTGTTGTTGGGCGAGTTGTTCGTCGGCGAGGCGCAGTTGAACTTCGGGCCCGACGTGTTGTTGGCGAAGTTCCAGTCGTTGTAGGCGATGTTGTTGGCCACGCAGTACGGCCAGCCGTAGTTGCCCGGCGACTTGATCACGTTCCACTCCACCAGACCGGCCGGGCCGCGGTTCGGGTTGTCGCCGCCCGCGTCGGGGCCGTAGTCGGCCGCGTAGATCACGCCGGTGGTCGGGTGCACGCTGATCCGGAACGGGTTGCGGAAGCCCATCGCGTAGATCTCGGGCCGCGTCTTGGCCGTGCCGGGCGCGAACATGTTGCCCGCCGGGATGGTGTAGGTGCCGTCGGGCTCCGGGTGGATGCGCAGGATCTTGCCCCGCAGGTCGTTGGTGTTGGCCGCGGTGCCCTGCGCGTCGTACAGCGCGCGACCGGGGCGTTCGTCGATCGGCGCGTAGCCGCCAGAGTCACCGTTGGGGTTGGTGTCGTCGCCGACGCTGATGTAGAGGTTGCCGTTCGGCCCGAAGTTCAGCTGGCCGCCGGTGTGGCCCGGCTCCTCCTTCCGCGACGCGGGCAGGGTCAGCAGGACCTTCTCGCTGGCCATGTCCAGCCTGTCGCCGTTCATGGTGAAGCGGGAGATCCTGGCGATCTCCTGGCTCCCCGCCGGGGAGTAGTTCAGGTAGACCCACTTGTTGGTGGCGAACGCCGGGTCGAGCGCCATGCCGACCAGGCCGTCCTCCGAGTTCTGCCCCTGGCCGTAGACGCTGAGCGTGCCCGCGACGACGGTCGTCCTGGTGTCCGGCTTGTAGATCTTCAGGTTGCCGTTGTACTCGTTGAAGAAGACCCGTCCGTCCGGGGCGACGTCGAGCGTGCTCGGCGCGATGACGGAGTTGTCGAGCTGCACCTTCTGGAAGCTGCCCCACACCGTGGGACCGCAGTCCGCGGACACGATGCCCCCCGCGCTCTCCACGCCACCGGTGATGTGCTGGCGGAACAGGGGTTCCGAGTAGCTCGAGGCGTTGTGCCCCATGCCGGTGGCCCACACCCGGCCGCCCTCGAAGTTGCGGCACCACGAGATCGGGTGGTCGAAGCCCATCTTGGACGGGCCCGCGTCGTAGGTCGACTCGTCCGCCGTGACCAGCACGTGCACGTCGCCGCGCGCGGAGCGGTTGAAGTTGTACCACTCCTCGGTCCGCGTCCAGCGGTCCGGCAGACCCGCGCCCGACGGGTGCTTGCGGTCGGCGACCTTCGCCGTGCCGGAGACGATCGACGAGTGCTGGGTCATGGTCATGCCGAGCATCTGGTCCCACCACGGGAACTGCTGCTCGATGTTCATGTCCGTGGCGTTGTGGATCGCCACCACTCCGCCGCCCCTGCGCACGTAGTTCTGCATCGCGGTGCGCTGCGCGGCGGTGTCCCACACCATGCCCGACGTCTGCAGCATCACGATCACGTTGAACGTCGCGAGCGTGGTGTCGTTGAAGACCGACGCGTCCTCGGTCTTGGTCATCTCCCAGCCGCGCTGGGCGGCCAGCTGCTCCATCATCGTGATGCCCGCCGGGATGGAATCGTGCCGGTAGGCGCCGGAGGCGGTCTTGGTGAACAGCAGGACGTGCAGGCCGTGAGCCTGTGCCGGGGTGGTCGGCAGGACGAGTCCCATCACCACCAGAGCACCGGCCAGCACCGACAGTAATCGCGTGAGTCTGCGTTGCATTGCCACTCCTCCGGGGGTGGTGACGCGGTCGGCTAACGGGTGAGAGCGGCGGCGGCGGCGTGCAGGAAGGCCAGGCCCTCGACGGCGAGGGCGTCCGGCGAGTCGGCCAGCGGCCGCCATATCGAGGCGGCGGTCGCGATGGCGGCGTTGTCCGGGGTGAACGACTCGATGCACAACGGACCGCGGTAGCCGGCATCGGCCAGGGCGCCCAGCAACGCGGGCCAGTCCTGGTGATCGCGACCCGGCGTACCGCGGTCGTTGGCGCACACCTGAACGTGTGCGATGCGCGCGCCGGCGGCGAGAACCGCCTTCACCGGCGCCGCTTCCTCGATGTTGAGGTGGTAGGTGTCGAGCGCCAGCCCACACCCCTCGGGCGGCAGCCCGTCCAGCGCCTCCAGCGCCTGGTCCACGGTGTTCAGCAGGCTCGTCTCGTACCGGTTCAGCGGCTCCACGGCGATGCGGACACCGTGCGCCGCGGCGTACTCGACGACGGGGCGGAGGTTCGCGCGCAGCTCGCGGTACACGCGCGGCCGGTCGTCGATGCGCCAGGTGCGGCCCACCGAGCTGTACGCGGGGCCTGCCGCGACCGGGCTGCCGACGATCGCCGCGACGTCCACGACGTGCCGCAGGTAGTCCTGGGTCTGCGCGACGGTGTTCGCCGCGACCAGCTCGCGGCCCGGTGGCATGACGAGACAGACGGTGGCCCTGAGGTTCAGCTCGGCCAGCAGGTCGGCGGCGCGGCGCGGGTCCCAGTCGCCCGGCTGCTCCACCGGCAGTTCGATGACGTCGAACCCCCACTCGCGGACCTTCGGTGCGAGCGCGGCCAACGCGTCATCGGTGAGCGGTGACGTCCAAACCCATGTGTTGACGCCGATGTCCCACATGCAGGTGAACGTAAGCCCGACCATATGGCGGGGTCAATACAAAAGTCCGGCGCTGTCGGACTAACTTATGGCTTATTCATGCCAAAAGTGGCTCAGGCTCGTCCGGCGGAGATCGAGGAGACGACCGCGCCCAGCCGCGCGTCCAGCACCTCCGGCGACAGCACGTGCTGCACGACCATCGCCGCGGCGCCCAGCACTCCGGCGGTCGCACCCGCCGTCGACGCGACGATCCGCAGGTTCTCCGTGGCCAGTGGCAGGGAGCGCCGGTAGATCGACTCGCGCACCCCCGCCAGCAGCATCTCCCCCGCCTCCGCCACCAGCCCGCCGATGACCACGAGCGCCGGGTTGAACATGCTCACGCAGCCCGCGAGCACCTCGCCGATGTCCCTGCCAGCCTGCCGCACGACCCGGCCGACCTCGAGGTTGCCGGACCGGACGAGGTGCACCACGTCGGCCGTCGAGTGCGCGGGGAGTCCCAGCTCCCTCAGCTTCGCCGCGAGCGCCGGACCACCGGCGACCGCCTCCAGGCACCCGGTGTTGCCGCAGCGGCACAACGCGTCCTCACCGTCGGGCACCCGGATGTGCCCGAGGTCGCCCGCCGCACCGGCCGCGCCGCGGTGCAGCACGCCGTTGCTGATCAGACCCGCGCCGATGCCGGTCGCCGCCTTGACCACGATCATGTGCCGCACGTCCGGGTGCGAGGCGGTGTGCTCGCCCAGGGCCATCAGGTTGACCTCGTTGTCGACCAGCACCGGTGCGTCGAACTCCGCCGCGATCGCCGCGGGCACGTCGAACCCGTCCCAGCCCGGCATGATCGGCGGGTTGTTCGGGCGGCCGGTGGAGTGCTCGACCGGCCCTGGCAGCCCGATGCCCACGCCGGCGATCTCCAGCCCGGTCTTCGGGATCTCCACGTCGCGCAGCAGCTCGCGCCAGGTCGTGACCAGGAGCCCGAGGATCGCCTCCGGTCCGTCCGCGATGTCGAGACCGACCTGTTCGACAGCGATCAACCGGCACCCGAGGTCGGCCACCGCGACCGTGGCGTGGGTGGCGCCGACCTCGGCCGCCAGCACGAGGCGCGCGCCGGGGTTGAACACGAACCGGCTCGCGGGGCGCCCGCCGGTGGACTCCCCGGTGCCGCCCCCGGTCACCAGCCCGGCGGCCAGGAGCAGGTCGAGCCGCGCCCGCACGGTGGACCGGGCGAGACCGGTCGCGGCCACGATCTCCGCTCGGGTGCGGGGCCTGCCGTCCATCAGCATGCGCAGCACGGCGGCCGGCGAACCGGACTCGATGCCCTGGGTGCTCTCCATCGGCCAATTGTCACACCGACGACGAAAGGATCGGCCGCACCATCACGCTTGCGTGTGATCGTCGCCCGAACCCGAGGCGGTGTGCCGCGCGAACAGCGTGGCGTAGTCGCTCTCGAGCCCGGCGAGCGCCGCGCGCAGCGCGGGGAAGATCCAGCCGGGTGAGGACGACTCGTACCGGTCGAGCCTGGTCAGCAGAAGCAGCCTGGCCGCTCCGATGACGACGAGGGTGGTGCCGCTCGCGAGGATGCTGCCGCCGAACGCCACCACCCTCGTGATGCCCTCGTAGCCCCGGCCCCGCAGGGTCAGGTAGCCCGAGCCGTTGCTGACGGTGGCTCTGGTCGTGAAGCGCGTGCCGTCGAGCGCGGTGCCGACGCTCAGCGTGGTGTCGACCGTCCGGCCGGGTGCCGGCAGCAGTTCGTGCGCGATCACCCGGTCGGCTCTGGACGCGAAGGCCCGGCGAGCCCAGGTGCCGTGCCCGTCGGTCCAGGTCGAGGTGACCTCGCCGGTGCGGGAGTCGGTGATCCGGCCGTAGCCGCCGACCGCCGTCATGCCGGGACTGGAGATCCGGAACTCGTACGCGGGGTGACAGGACCGGCCGGCCTCGAAGACCACCCTCTCCATCGCCGGCTCGCCGTACAGCACCGCACCGCATTCGCCGTTGGCGGTGCGGAAGCCGTCCGTCCAGCACGCGGCAGGGCTGGTGTCGTGGACCGTCGGCTCGGGCATGCGCATCACACGACTCCTTTGTCAGTGATGGGAATGGTCGTGAGTGCTTTCGGCCGGCCGGCGACCGAAAGCACTCACGACCGCGGATCAGGTCAAGCTCCACTGCTGGTTGGACTGGCCGTTGCACGTCCACAGCTGGACGAGCGCGCCGTTGGCCGTGGAAGCGCCGGACACGTCAAGACACAGACCGGACTGCACGCCGGTGATCGTGCCGTTGGCATTGACGTTCCACTGCTGGTTGGACTGGCCGTTGCACGTCCAGATCGCCACCCTGGTGCCCGCGGTGGTCCCTTGGCCGTACGCGTCGAGACACCGCTGGGCGGTGCCGTCGAACACCGTGAGCTGACCCGACGCCGACCGGGCCCACTTCTGGCCCGCGCTGCCCGAGCAGTCCCAGATCCGGGTCTGCGTGCCCGCGGTGCCGTTCGGTGTCTCCAGGCACTTGCCAGCGCCCACCGCACGCACAGCGCCGCCGGGCACGGGCGGATTGCCTCCACCGCCGTACCCGGCCGCGATGATGTTGGCCTGCACGGCGTTCTCGGTCGCGTCGGACGGGTAGCCCGCGACCATCGCGCCCTCGTAGAAGGTGCCCGCGCTGAGGTTGGCACCGCCGTCAGGCTTGCAGCAGTCACCACCGCTGCCCAGGATGATGGCGCCCTGTTTCTTCATGGGGCTGTAGCCGTTCGGCAGCGAGCCGTCGTACAACGTGGTCAGGTCGCCCGCCTGGGCGTTGCCGCCCTTGAGCGCGAACCGCGAGGTCCCGTTGTTCTTCAGGATCGCCGTGACGAATCTGTCGGTGAAGGCCCGCTGGTTCGGGTTCCACTGCTGGCTTCCACCGGGGTACAGGCCCCATTCGAGATCAGCCTGGACCCACGGGCCACGGCCCTGGCAGCCGCCGAACCAGCACTGCGTGCTGAAGTTGATCGCGTCCATCGCCCCGGCCGCGTCGGCTTTGCGGGTCGTCTCGCTGTTGCCGTAGTCGAAGCAGCAGCCGCCGTTGACGTGCGTCCCGCTGGTCACCATGTACATGCCCTCCGGCGCACTGCCGGTGGGCACGCCCGTCAGGTGACCGTCGCGCCAGTAGCTGTTGCCGGGGTTGATGTAGAGCGAGTACGCCTTGCTCTTGTCGGCGCCCATCACCAGCGACTCGGAGGTCGCGATCGCGGGCTTGCTCTGCGGCGAGCCCGGGACCACGCTCGAACCCTGGTACCAGAGGTCGTTCCCCCGGCCCGACTGGTCGTAGACCACCGTGATGACACACGTGGTGTTGGCGCAGAACGTGTCCTGCGTCGCCGCGTTGGCGTTACCGCCTGCGGCGAGCAGGCCGATGTCCTTGGTGGTGTTGTCCGACGAACGCCTGACTTGGTAGAGATTTCCGTTGTAGGAACCGTAAAGCGCACGCGTCGTGCTGTGCGCCGCGATGCAGGGTGTACCGCCGGCCGCGTAGATGTCACACGGTCCTGTGGACGCCGCCGCCGCAGGTGCCGGTGTGGACCACGTCAACGTGGCCGCGGCCAGCACGGTCACGGCCGCAGCGATCCGGGTTCGCACCGCCGGCGAGACTGCCGAGGGCCTCATGCCGCACCTCCTGGCAGGGTCCAGCGCTGGTTCGTGCCGCCGTGGCAGGTCCAGAGGATGAGCTGGGTGCCGTCCGCCGAGCTGCCGCCGTTGGCGTCCAGGCACTTGTTCGCCTGCTGGTTGACCAGTGAGCCGTTCGCGCCGGGCGTCCAGTTCTGCGAGCCGCTGCCGTTGCACGTCATCAGCTGCACCTGCGCGCCGTTGGCAGTGCTGCCGCCGGCGACGCCCATGCACTTGTTGAGGGCCCGCAACGTGGTCCCGCTGACCGTCCACTGTTGACCCGCGTTGGTGTTGCAGGTCCACAGCTGGATCTTCGTGCCGTCCGCGCTGCTGCCCCCCGCGACGTCGACGCACTTGCCGGAGCCGCCGGTGATCCGCCCGGTGCGCGGGACCGTGCCGCCGAGCTCCTTGATCCGGACGTTGCGGAACGACACGTCGTCACCGGGACCGTGGTTCTGCAGGGCGATGTGCCCCGAGGTGAGCGATCTCGCCGGGTCGGTGTTGGTGAAGTCGTTGATCTTCACGCCGTTCAGGAACACCTGGAGGCGTTCGCCCTCGACGAGCAGCTCGTAGGTGTTCCACTCGCCGGGCGGGTTCAGCGCGGCGTCCCTGGCGGCGATGTCCGGGGCCTTGACCCCGTAGATCGCCCCCGTGGTCTTGTCCGCGGTGTCGGTCGCGTCGATCTGGACCTCGTACCCGCTGGTGAGAGCCGAGTCCGGGGTGCTCCCCGCCGGGAACCCGAGCACCACACCGGAGTTGTCGTCCCCCGGCATCCGCCAGTCCAGCTTGAGCGAGTAGGACCGGAACTCCTTGGCGCTGTACCACAGCATGCCCATGCCGTCGAACGACGTCAGCGTGGCGTCGCTGTTGGTGAACCCGCCGGGGCCCGCCTGCGTCCACCCGGTCGTCGACCCGTTGTAGAGGGTGGTGTAGCCGGTCTCCGGGCGGCAGTCGGCCTTCGTCCTGTTCGCCGCGTACCGGATGCCGCCGAGGATCATCGTGCGGAAGGCCGGATCGGCGTAGCTCTCCTTCGTGTGACCGAGGCCGGTGTAGAAGGAGCGTCCGCTCGCCATGGGCTTGCACCACGTGATCGGGTGGTCGGCGCCCATCGTGCCGCCCGAGTACGTCGATTCATCCAAAGTGGACAAAACACGGACGTTGGCTCGCGGGTTGGCGCGGTAGTTGTACAGCTCGTCCGTGCGCACCCAGGCCGGGGAGAGGTGCGCGGTGGCGGCGTGCGCACGGTTCTCCGTCCGGACCGTCGCCTGCTGGATCGCCGGGTGCGACGCGAAGTACGCGCCCACCAGCTCGCCGTAGAACGGCCAGTCGTACTCGGTGTCGGCCGCCGAGTGGATCCCCACGTAACCGCCGCCGCCGCGGACGTAGGACTCGAAAGCGCTCTGCTGGGTGGCGTTCAGCACGTCACCCGTGGTGCTGAGGAACACCACGGCCTCGTACTGCGCGAGGTTCGCGGTCGTGAACTGCGCCGCGTCCTCGGTGGCGGTCACCGTGAAGTTGTTGGCGGCGCCCAGGTCGCGGATCATCTGGATGCCGTTGGGGATCGAGTCGTGCCGGAAACCGGCGGTCTTGGAGAACACCAGCACGTCGTACGGCGCGTCCGCGGCCGCCGCCGGTGGTGCGGCAGCGACCCCGCCCACGACGAGCGCCGCGGCGGCGACGCTGAGCGCCCGTCGCCAAGCCTGGTAGGTCATCTGATCCTCCTTGGTGTCGAAGCACGCGGCGGAGTCGTCATGGCAGCGTCCAGCGCTGGTTGGTGCCGCCGTGGCAGGTCCAGATGATCAGCACGGTGCCGTTGGCGGTCCCGGCGCCGTTGGCGTCGAGGCACTTGCCGGACTTCGTGTTGACCACGGAACCGTTGGCGCCGGCAGACCAGTTCTGGCTCGTGGCGCCGTTGCAGGTCCCCAGCTGCACGGCGCCACCGTCGGCAGTGCCGCCGTTCGCGACGTCCATGCACTTGCCCAGCGCACGCAACGTGGTCCCGTTGACCGTCCACTGCTGGTTCGCGCCGCCGTTGCACGTGTAGAGCTGGATCCGGGTGCCGTCGGCACTGCTGCCGCCGGTGACGTCGGCGCACTTGCCGGACGCCGCCCCCGTGATCGGCCCGGTGCGGCCGCCACCGGTGGACGTGTCGAACGTGAAGGCGTCCACGTCGAACAGGTAGCCGGTGCCGCTGCCCGCGAACGTCAGGTACAGCCTGCCGGTGGTGGTCGGCACGTTCGTCAGCGCGGTGGAGACCTCGCGGAACGTGTCCCACCCGCCGGTCACCGGCACGGTCAGCGTGGCCAGGGCCGGACCGGTCTGGGAACCGCTGCGCACCGTGATCGTGCCGCCCGCTCCCGCGGAGGACACGCGCGCGGTGAACCGGTTCGCGCCGGTGAGGTTGTAGTTGTCGAACGCGATCCAGTCGCCGTTGTGGATGTCGCCGACGGTGCGGCCGCCCTCGGCCGGCGTCTTGTCGAACAGGCCGGTGCCCGACTGCGTCGTGTAGTGCTCGGCCTGCCGGTGCCGGGGCTGGAGCACGTTCTGGGTGTGGGTGGTCGCGGGCGGCACGCCGTTCGCGCCCTTGTCGGTGTACTCGGCGTCGAAGACGGCGTAGATGTTCGCCGCCGTGTCGTGCTCGCCGTCGACCGGGATCTCGATGGTGCCCGAACAGCCGTTGCGCGAGGTGATCTTGTGGGAGTGGCTGTCGTGGCCGAGGTGGTAGGACAACGTCACCTGCGCGCAGTCGATCGTCCCGTCCTCCGCGTCGGACACCGTGATCGTGTAGGGGATGCTGTCGCCGAAGCTGAACAGGGTTCCGTTGACCGGGGTGTTCAACGTGACGACAGGTGCGGTGTTGCCGACGGTGATGATCACGTTGGTGCTGCCGGTGAGCCCGGCCGGATCTGTCACCGTGAGCGTGACGGTGTACTGGCCGTTGGCGGTGTAGGTGTGGCTCGGGTTCGCTGCCGTGGACGTGCTGCCGTCGCCGAAGTTCCACGAGTAGGTCAGCGCGCCGTTCTCCGGGTCGGAGGACCCCGCCGACGAGAAGTCCACGGTCAGCGGTGCGGCGCCGGACAGGCGGTTGGCGGAAGCGCGGGCCACCGGGGCGCGGTTGCCCGCCGGGCCGATGTACTCGATGCGGTAGAGCGCGGAGCTCGCGTCACCGTTGCCCCAGCCCGTGCCGTAGTCCAGCACGTAGAGCGCGCCGTCCGGGCCGAAGCTCGCGTCCATGACCTGGGTTCCGCGCCACGGGAAGTCACCGACCTGCCCCGGCGAACCGTCGGAGTTGACGTCGATGGTCTTGATCCAGCGCCGGCCGAACTCGGTCGCGAACACGTGCCCGTCCAGCGAGGCCGGGAACTTCACCGTCGACGGGTTGTTCGCGTCGTAGCGGTACACGGGCGCGCTCATCGGGGACTCCGACCCGCAGCCGAACGCGGCGAAGGAGCAGTTGTCGTACTTGATCCACGCCGGGCGCGCGGCGGGCAGGTTCGTCAGGCCGGTGTTGTTCGGCGAGTTGTTGACCGGCGCGGCGCAGTTGAACCGTGCGCCGGACGGGCCGGACGGGAACGTGAAGTCCACATAGGTCTCATTGGTGGTGTTCGTGCCCGTGCAGTACGGCCAGCCGTAGTTGCCCGCCGAGGTGATCCGGTTGAACTCCACCTGACCGGCAGGGCCGCGGTTGGGGTCGGTCGAGCCTGCGTCCGGTCCGTAGTCACCGAGGTAGATCGTGCCGGTGGCCTTGTCCACGTTGAACCGGAAGGGGTTGCGCAGGCCCATCGCGTAGATCTCCGGCCGCGTCCTGGCCGTGCCGGGAGGGAACAGGTTGCCAGCGGGGATCGAGTAGGACCCGTCGGCGTTCACCTTGATCCGCAGCACCTTGCCGCGCAGGTCGTTGGTGTTGGCCGCGCTGCGTTGCGCGTCGTAGACGGGATTGCGGTTGGCGCGCTCGTCGATCGGGCTGTACCCGCTGGAGTCGAAGGGGTTGCTGTCGTCGCCCGTGGAGAGGTACAGGTTTCCGGCCGCGTCGAAGTCGATGTCCCCGCCGACGTGACAGCACATCCCCCGGTTCGTCTCCACCTCGAGCACGGTCACCTGGCTCGCCATGTTGACCGTGAAGTCGGCGTTGAGGGTGAACCGGGCCAGCCGGTTGACCCCCTTCCACGCGGAGAAGTCGGTGCCGGTGGCCGGTGCGTCACCGCCCGGTGTCGACAACGGCGGCGCGTAGTAGAGGTAGATGTGGCGGTTGGTGGCGAAGCCGGGGTCCGCGGCGACGCCCTGCAGTCCTTCCTCGTCGTGGGTGTAGACGGGGATGTTGGCGATCACGCTCGTGGCACCGGCGGCCGTGGTGCGGCGCAGCGTGCCGTTGCGGGAGGTGTGCAGCACCGAGCGGTCGGGGAGCACGGTCATCGACATCGGCTCGCCCATCTCGGCGACGCCCTTGGCCAGTTCGACCTGCTGGAAGTCGGCGGGGTTGACGGTGTGGGCTGCGGCAGGGGGTGCTGTGGTGGCCGTGAGGGCCACGGCGCCGGCCACGGTCAGGAGCGCGGCGGAGAACACCGCGGTGAGTCGGTTTTTCATGGCTGGTCAAACCTTCGGTCTCGGTGGCGCGCTGGTGCGGGGTTCGCTGCGGACGGTCGCGGAGCCGACACGTCGAGCTGGTCCGGGTCGGAGGTGGATCCGGCGCGTGCGTCACGGCGCCGGCCGAGACGGGCGAGAAGGCCGCGGAACGCGCGAAAACCCGGCGGCGGCGCCGGGGAGTGGAGGTACGAGGCCATGATCGTCCTTCTTCGTTGAAGGTCTACCGTTTCTGGGAGCGCTCCCAGGTTGGTGCCGAAATCGGCCCGCCCTCCCGTTGCCGGAAGTGCGGGCCGAAGTGGTGCTAGGTGGTCTGGCGGCCGGGCAGCCGCCAGATCTGGTTGAGCGGGCTGCCCTGGTTCACGGGGTTGCAGGGCCGCTGGTCGAGCAGGGCACCCGACGCGGTGGAGGCGCCGACGACCGCGACGCACTTGCCGCTGTGCCGGGCGACGAGCTGGAAGTCGGTGGGAGGGCTGCCCGCGTAGGTGACCTTCCGCAGGGTGAACTGCTGGTTGGCTCCACCGTTGCAGGTCCACTGGATGATCGCGGCACCGTCCGCTGTGGACACTCCGTTGACGTCCAGGCACTTGCCGGACTGCTGGTTGGTGACCGTGAAGGTGTCGGCCACCCCGGTCACCGGGCTGAAGTTCCACCGCTGCTCGTCGGCGGTGCCGCAGGTGACCTGCTGCTGCCGGGTGCCGTCGGCGGTGCTGCGGCCGGGGTTGGTCAGGCAGGCTTGGGAGTGCTGGGCGACCGCGGTGGACGCGAAGGCCCCGCCAGGAGTGCCCGAAGGCGGCAGGACCGTGATGGTGAAGGACTCGTCGACGTTGGAGTGCGGCAGGTTCACCGTTGTGCCGTTGTTGTTCAGCGTCACGACCGTGTCGATGGCGGTCACCGGGCCAGAGACCGCTCCGCCGTTGTTGTACGGGATGCGCTCGGCCAGCACGCGCACCTGGTTGTTCCTCATCAGGCCTTCGACGGCGTCCAGGCGCCGCAGATTGACCGCGATGTTGCCCGTCGTG
The DNA here is from genome assembly GCF_014648475.1 of Lentzea flava. Lineage (GTDB taxonomy): Bacteria > Actinomycetota > Actinomycetes > Mycobacteriales > Pseudonocardiaceae > Lentzea > Lentzea flava. The sequence continues at coordinate 394,013 of NZ_BMRE01000001.1, forward strand.
CGTCCGCCGCCGACGAGGATCTTGGCTTCACCCGGCGCTTTCGTCGCGAACCCGTCGTAGTTCTGGCTGGGTGTGACCGTGCTGATCTGACCGGTCTGCGAGCCGTAGAAGCGGTAGACCCACCACTCCCCCTTCGGCTGGTGTTGTCCCGCCGAGTTGTGCACGAGCAGGTTGCCGAGGTCGTTGTGCAGGTTGCCGCCGCTGGCCCAGTTGGCGCGCAGGCCGTCCGCGCCCGCCCGTTCCAGCCGCGAGATGTACCAGGAGCCGTCGCCGGGGTTCTGCTCGTTCGACGCGCCGTACTCGTTGATCTGGTACGGCCGCGGGTGCGGGATGCCGCGTGAGTCGAGGGTCTGGTTCGCCACCTGCACGTTCGACACGGGGTCACCCGGCAGGGAGTGCCAGCTGATGATGTCGGGCACGGTGTTGTTGGAGCGCACGAAGTCCAGGTACTGGGTCCACCAGCCCCCGGTCGACGGGGTGCACGCGCAGCTCGGCCCGACGATCAGGTGGGTCGGGAACTCCGCCCGGATGCGCTGGTAGGTGCGCCGCCACAGCTCGAAGTACTGGGACTGCGGGCGGTTCCAGAAGATCGTGATGTTGGGCTCGTTCCAGAGGTCCCACTGGACGGGAACACCGGTGGCTCGCACGTCGGCGATCAGGCGGGTGAGGAAGTTGTCGTAGTCGGTCCAGTTGCCGTTGTCACCAGGGAAACGCGAGATGGCGTATCCGTCGGCGCCCCACAGGTCGTGGGGCAGCAACACGAACTCCCCGCCCAGTGAACGGGTCCGCAGCAGCTGGGCGCGGGTCGAGTTCCACCGCCGGTCGTACTTCCCGGACACCCAGCCGCCAGGACTGTCGAGCTGGGCGCCGCCCGCGCGCATGTACCGGAACTTCACGTCGCGGTAGAAGTTGTCCGCGGGCCCGGACGCGTTCTCCGTCATGCCGTAGATCCAGCCCGACGCCCGGTAGGTCGGAGCGCCGCCGCCCGTGGAGAAGTCGACGGCGATGGACTCGTCCGCCGCTCGCGCCGGCACGGCGAACGCGACGACGGACAGCAGGGCCGCGAGCAGCGACAGGACCGCTCGCTTCTTCGTGGTGGTGTTCACGCCTGCTCCTTCGCAGGGAAAGGTTGCGCAGCGGAGTCCAACCTGGCGGTGTCAGCGGGTGTTCAGGGTCCGGGCCCACTCGTGCAGTTCGCGGGCCTGTTCCGCGAGCCGGTGCTCGTCGCTGCCCAACGGGTCCTTGAAGAAGAAGCCAAGAGCCCCCTGGACACCCGCTCGGCCGGCGGCGTGGGCGGCGGCAACCAGGCGGGCGAGGTCGAGCACCAGCGGAGCGGCCAGCGACGAGTCCAGGCCGCTCCAGGTCAGTTGCAGTGACATCCGTGCGCCGAGAAACCCTTCGAACGACACGTGATCCCACGCGGTCTTCCGTTCGCCGAGATCGGGCACGTGGTCGATGTGCAGGGGCGCGGTGACGTCCTCACCGAGCAACGCCGCGAGTCCCCTGGCCTTGGACGCGAGCTTGCTGTCCGCGTGCGCCGGGTCCTGCAACGTGGCCCCGTCACCACCGCCGAGCAGGTTCGTGCCGGTCCACGACAGCACGCGCAGCGCCCGTGACGTGAACATCGGCGCGAGCGCCGCCCGCACCAGCGTCTCCCCCGTCTTGCCGTCCCGTCCCGCGTAGGGCAGTCCCTTCGAGCGCGCCAGCTCGTCCAGCGCGGGCAGCGCGACGCCCGTGGACGGCGTGAAGTCCACGAAGGCGCACCCCGCCTGGAAAGCGGCGTAGGCCACGAGAGAACTCGGTGGCAGCACAGCGTTGCCCGGCACGGCGAGCGCTTTCTCCAGCTCCGCCAGCGAGTCGTGCGCGACCTGCATCGGTGGCTCGGTCGACGCCACGTTCACCACCACGACGCGGGCCAGGTCGTGCCGGGCGCGGAACTCCGCGATGTCCCCGGCCAGCCGCCGGGCCGCGTCGGCCTGGCTGCCGGACGACGCCGCCGGGTCGTAACCGGGCCGGATCTCCGCGTCCGCGGCGTCCAGCCCGCTCGCGATGCACCCCGTCACGTCGTACGGCAGCACGCCGTCGCGCACCAGCGACTCGACCCGCTTCGCCAGTGGCGTGGTCACGATGTCGTGCCCGCCGACCACGAACGCGTCCCACGGCGGCAGGTCCGCGTCCAGCAGCTCGGTGACGCAGCCGACGGGCGGCACGAGACCCGCGCGCAACGCGAGCAGCCCGCTCACGGCGGTGGTCGCCACCGATCCCCTGGCACCGTTCAACCACAAGCCGATTCGTTCGGTCACGGCCGTCTCCTCTCGTCAGCCGCCGGAGCTGAACGCGGCGTCGAACGAGGCCGACGGCGCGTCGAAAGCGTTGCGGCGCACGAACTCCAGCGCCTCGGGTGCGCCGACGAGGCGGTCCATCCCGGCGTCCTCCCACTCGACGCTGATCGGACCGGAGTACCCGATGGTGTTGAGCATCCGGAACGACTGCTCCCACGGCACGTCACCGCGGCCGGTGGACACGAAGTCCCAGCCGCGCCGAGGATCGGCCCACGGCAGGTGCGAGCCCATGCGGCCGTTGCGGCCGTTGCCGACCTGGCGCCGGGCGTCCTTGCAGTCGACGTGGTAGATCCGGTCGCGGAAGTCCCACAGGAACCCGACCGGGTCGAGGTCCTGCCAGACGAAGTGCGACGGGTCCCAGTTGAGGCCGAACGCCGGCCGGTGGCCGATCGCCTCCAGCGTCCGGACGGTCGTCCAGTAGTCGTAGGCGATCTCGGACGGGTGGACCTCGTGCGCGAACCGGACTCCCACCTCGTCGAACACGTCCAGGATCGGGTTCCAGCGGTCCGCGAAGTCCTGGTAGCCGGCGTCGATCATGGACGTGGGCACCGGCGGGAACATCGCCACGGTCTTCCAGATCGAGGAGCCGGTGAACCCGACGACGGTGTCCGCGCCGAGCCTGGCCGCGGCCCGCGCGGTCGCCTTCATCTCCTCGGCCGCCCGCTGCCGCACCCCCTCGGAATCACCGTCGCCCCAGTTCCTGGCGGACAGGATGCCCCGGTGCCGCTCGTCGATCGGGTCGTCGCAGACCGCCTGACCGGTGAGGTGGTTGGAGATCGTCCACACCTTGAGGTCGTGCTTGGCGAGGATCGCGAGCCGGTCCGCGACGTAGTCGTCGTCCTCGGCGGCCTGCCACGGGTCGAGGTGGTCGCCCCAGCAGGCGATCTCGAGGCCGTCGTAGCCCCACCCCGCGGCCAGCCGGGCGACCTCCTCGAACGGCAGATCGGCCCACTGGCCGGTGAACAACGTGATCGGGCGTGCCATCTCGGTCTCTCCTCCTCAAACCTGGTGCCAGCTGCGGGACAGCGCGCTCGCCTCGACGGCGGCCAGGACGCGCTGCACCTGCAGCCCGTCGGCGAACGACGGGGCGGGGTCGGTGCCCTCGGCCACGGCGCGGACGAAGTCGACGGCCTGGTGCGTGAACGCGTGTTCGTAGCCCAGGCCGTGCCCGGCGGGCCACCAGGCGGCCACGTACGGGTGGTTCGGTTCGGTGACCACGATCCGGCGGAACCCCGCGACGGCGGAGTCCTCGGTGCCGTCGAAGTAGTGCAGGACGTTCATGTCCTCGAAGTCGAACGCCAGGCTGCCCGCGGAACCGTTGACCTCGATGCGCAACGCGTTCTTGCGGCCGTTGGCGAACCGCGTGGCCTCGAACGAACCCAGCGCGCCACCGTTGAAGCGGGCCAGGAACAGAGCGGCGTCGTCCACTGTGACCGGGCCGGTCTCATCGGACGCCGCGGTGCCGGAGAGTCCGGAGTGCGAGGTGGCGACCGGCCGCTCGGTCACGAACGTCTCCAGCGTTCCGGACACCTCGCTGATCGTGTCGCCGAGGATGAACTGGGTGGCGTCCACGATGTGCGCGCCGATGTCGCCCAGCGCGCCGGAGCCGGCCTTTTCCTTGTCCAGCCGCCAGGACAACGGCGCGGCGGGGTCGACGATCCAGTCCTGGAGGTACACGGCGCGCACGTGGTGGATCCGGCCGAGCCTGCCCTGGGCGACGAGGTCGCGGGCCAGGCTCAGTGCGGGCACCCGGCGGTAGCTGAACCCGACCATCGCCCGCACGCCCCGCAGCGCCGCCTGCTCGGCCGCCTGCGCCATGGCTTCCGCTTCCGCGACGCTGTTGGCCAGCGGCTTCTCGCAGAGCACGTGCTTGCCGGCGGCCAGCGCGGCGACGGCGATCTCTGCGTGCGTGTCACCCGGTGTGCAGATGTCCACCACCTGCACGTCGTCGCGGTCCAGCACGGACTTCCAGTCGCTCACCGCCTCCGCCCAGCCCAGGCGCTCGGCGGCCGCCTGGGCGCGGGCGGGGTCACGGCCGCACAGCACGGCCATCACCGGGCGCACCGGCAGGTCGAAGAAGCGGTGGGCGACCCGCCACGCCTGGGAGTGTGCGGCTCCCATGAACGCGTGGCCGACCATCGCGATACCCAGCATCGGTGGCGTCCCAGAGGTCGTCACAGCGGTTGTGCCCCTTTCTCAGGACTCGAAGGCGGTCGGCAGGTAGCGGTCGACGTTGTCCTTGGTGACGACCGGTGCGTACAGCTCGACCTGGCGGGGAACCTCCACCTCGACCAGGTCGCCGAGGCTCTTGCCCTGCACCGCGAGCCGGGCCAGCCGGATGCCGTCCGCGCCCTGGGTGGACGGGTAGACCACGGTCGCCTTGTGCGGGCCGTTGTCCGCCTTGATCTCACGCATCACGTTCGCCGATCCGGCGCCGCCGACCATGAAGAACTCGCTGCGGCCGGAGTTCTTGATGGCGGCCGTGACGCCGACGCCCTGGTCGTCGTCGTGGTTCCAGATGGCGTCGATCTTGCGTGCGGCCTGCAGCAGGTTCGCGGCGGCCTTCTCGCCGCTCTCCACGGTGAACTCGGCCGCGACGCGGTTGCTCACCTTGAGCCCGCAGGTGGCGAGCGCCTCGGCGAAGCCCTTGCTGCGGTCCTGGGTCAGCGGCAGCGAGTCGATGCCCGCGATCTCCGCGACGACGGCGTCGGTCTTGCCCTTGAGCTTCTCGCAGATGTACGTGCCGGCGGACACGCCCATGCCGTGGTTGTCCCCCAGCACGGTGGAGCGCGCGGCGAACGGGCTGTCGAACTGGCGGTCCACGTTGATCACGGTGATGCCGGCCTTCATGGCCTTGAGCGCCACCGGGGTGAGCGCCGCGCCGTCGAACGGCAGCAGGACGATCGCGTCCACCTTGTCGTTGATGAACGTCTCCACCTGGCTGATCTGGAGGTTCACGTCGTTGGTGCCCTCGACGACGCGCAGCTCCACATCGGAGTACTTGCCCGCCTCGGCCTTGGCGGCGTTGGTGATCGCGGCCATCCAGCCGTGGTCGGCGGCCGGCGCGGAGAAGCCGATGACGACTTTCTTCCCCGGCTCGTCGTTGGCGACCTTCACCCCACCCTGGTTGCCGCCGCCCTGGTTCTGGGGCGTGTTGCCCGTGCACGCGGTGAGGGCGACACCGAGTGTCAGCACGGCGATCAGGCGGGTGGTTCTCTTCTGTGGCATGGGTTGTGGCTCCTCGGAGGGCAGCGGTCGTGGAGGCGGCATCAGGTGCCGCTGCGTCTGGCCAGCCGCTGCTGGAGGAGGACGGCGACCACGATGATCGCGCCCTTCGCGACGGCCTGGGCGGAGATGGAGAGGTTGTTGAGGGTGAAGACGTTCGACAGCGTGGTGAAGATCAGGACGCCGAAGACGGTGCCCGCGATCGTGCCGCGGCCACCGGACAGCAGCGTGCCGCCGATCACGACCGCCGCGATCGCGTCGAGCTCGTACAGCCCGCCGTGGGTCGCGCTGCCGGTCGTGGTGCGGGCGATGAGCATGACGGCGGCCAGTCCGCAGCACAGGCCGAGCAGCGTGTAGAGCAGGGCGGTGTGGCGCCGCACGTCGATGCCCGCCAGCCGCGCTGCTTCCGGGTTGCCGCCCACGGCGAACGTCCGCCGTCCGAACGTGGTGCGGTTGAGCAGGACCCACCCGGCCGCCGCGACCACCGCGAAGATCACGACCAGCACCGGCACGCCGAGCACCGACGCGTCGAAGAACGCCGTGAAGCCCCGCACGTCCAGGATCTGCGTCCGCCGGTTGGAGATGATCTCGGCGAGCCCGCGGGCGGCGGCCAGGCTCGCCAGGGTCGCGATGAACGCCACGACCCGGCCGTAGGCGATGAGCACGCCGTTGACCAGTCCGCACGCCCCGCCCACCGCCAGCGCGGTGAACACGACGACGATCCAGTGCGTGCTGTTGGCGATCCCCTGGGTGGCCAGCGTCGTCGCCCACACCGACGAGAGCGCGACGATCGCGCCCACCGACAGGTCGATGCCACCACCGGTGATCACGAACGTCATGCCGACGCTCACCACGCCGATCACCGCCGCGAGCCGCAGGATGGTGAGCACGTTGTCGAGGTCGGCGAACCGGTCGCCGGCGGTGACGACACCGGCCAGGCACAGCAGCACCAGCGCCACCACGAGACCGGTGTTGCGACCGGCAGCGGACCCGAGCAGCGCGGAGATGCCGCGCCTGGCGTCGTTCTTCTCGGTCGCGGGTCTGTCCGGTGCGGTCACGACGGTGTCCTCGCTCATGCGGCATGTCCTTCCATGACCAGGTCGAGGACCCGGGACTCGTCGATCTCGTCGGCAGGTCCGGAGTGGACGACCTGGCCCTCACGCACCACCAGGACGCGGTCGGCCAGGCCCAGGACCTCCTCGACGTCACTGGACACGACCACCACGGCCACCCCTCTGGCCGCCAGGTCGCGGATCAGCTCATAGATCTCGCTGCGCGCGCCCACGTCCACTCCGCGAGTGGGTTCGTCCAGCAGCAGCACGCGACATTCCCGCAACAGCCACCGTGCGAGCACGACCTTCTGCTGGTTGCCGCCGGACAGGCCGCGCACCACGCGGTCGACACCGGGCGGGCGAACGTCCAGCGCCTCGGTGAGCCGGTTCGACCGGGTCCGTTCGGCGCGGTCGTCCAGGAAGCCGAAGCGGGCGAACGACGACAGCGACGAGACGGTGATGTTGCGGTAGACGGCCTGGTCCAGCAGCAGTCCCTGGCTCTTGCGCTCCTCCGGGCACAGGCCCATCCCCGCACGCACGGCCGCCCCGACGCTCCCCCGCCGCAACCGCCTGCCGTCGACCTCGACGGTGCCGTCGGTCGCTTTGCGCGCGCCGTAGACGGTTTCCAGGATCTCCGAGCGGCCCGACCCGACGAGCCCCGCGAGCCCGACCACCTCGCCCGCGCGGACGGTGAGGTCCACCCCGCTGAAGCCGCCGTCGGCGGCCAGTCCGCGCACCACCAGCACCTCCGCCGCCTCCTGCGCGACCGGTACCCGTTGCGGGAACACGTTCTCCAGCACCCGCCCGGTCATCAGCCCGATCAGCTCGGAGGTCCTGACCTCACGGGCCGGCAGTCCCGCCGCGACGGTCCGGCCGTCCTTGAGCACGGTCACCCGGTCACCGATCTCGCGGATCTCCGCCATCCGGTGCGAGATGTAGACCACGGCCACGCCCTGAGCGGTCAGTTCCCGGATGACGCCGAACAGGACCCGCACCTCGTCCGGGTCCAGCACGGCCGACGGCTCGTCCATGATCAGCAGCTTGCTGTCCAGCGACAGCGCCCTGGCCATGCTGACCACCTGCTGGTGCGCCACGGAAAGCCGGCCGACGTCGCGGTCCGGCGGGATGTCGCGATGGCCAAGCCGGTCCAGCAGCGCACGGGTCCGCCGACGTGCCTCCGCCCGGCGGGTGAAGCCCATTGTGGACAGTTCGTGACCGAGGAACACGTTGTCGGCCACCGACAGACCCGCCACCAGATCCAGTTCCTGGTACATGGCGGCCACACCACTGCGCATCGCGGCGGTCGGATTGCCGAACTCGGCGATCTCACCCTGCCAGCGGATCTCGCCTTCGTCCGGCCGGTGCGCGCCAGACAGCACCTTGATCAGCGTCGACTTGCCCGCCCCGTTCTGCCCGAGCAGGCAGTGCACCTCACCCGCCCGAACGTCGAAGTCGACGCCCTGCAACGCGACCACGCCGGGAAAGCGCTTCACGAGGCCCCTGACCTCCAGCAGCGGCGCCGCGACCGTCATCCGGCCGCTCCCGTCCACCAGCACACGGGCGCGCGACCACGCCCCGGCGAGCTCACCATTGAGTCCTCCATGCGCCAACAACCGTTGTGCCATCAGGGAATTCGTCCGTAGAGCAGCCACGCTAACGAGCCGCTTTTCGCGCGGTCAAGGTTGCCGAGGTGGCACATATCGGCCAATTTGCCCCTTGACCAACTGGCTCTGAAGAGCAACGGCAGCGGGCATCACGAACGATCCACTGTGGACGGTCAGCCGTCGGCCTGCTTCGCCAGCACCCTCAGGAACGCGCGGGACCACTCGGGCAGGTCGGGCCAGCCGCGGCAGGACACCATCGCGCCGTCGACGACGTCCGGGCCGTCGGCGAAGGTGGCGCCGGCGAGCTCGACGTCGGGCTTCAACGGCGGGTACGCGGCCGTGGTGCGGCCGCGCAGGAGTCCCAGTGCGGCCGGGACCTGCGGGCCGTGGCAGATCGTGCCGACCGGAAGGTCGTTCGCGAAGAAGTGGGCCACGATGCGGGCCACGTCCGGGTCTGTGCGGATGTACTCCGGCGCCCGGCCGCCCGGGATCACCAGCGCGTCGTACTCCTCCGGCCGCACGTCCGCGAACGCCAGGTCCACGGGCAGCCGGCGACCGGGCTTCTCCGTGTAGGCGTCGCACCCCGGCTCGAAGTCGTGCACCACCAGCTGCACCGGACGCGTCGTGGGCGCGGCCACGACCACCTCGTGGTCGTCCTCCCGCAGCCGGAACAGCGGGTACATCGAATCGAGCTCCTCCGCGGCGTCCCCCGCCAGCATCAGTACTCGTGCCATGCGCGTTCCTCTTTCCCCGTGCGGTTTCGTTCAGTTCTGCGGCAGGAGCTGCCATCGCTGGTGGCGGAAGAGGAACCGTTGACGTCGAGCACCTTGCCCGTCGCGTCGGAGCGCAGCGTGGCCGGTCGGCACACGGCCGCGAACAGCCCTCGTGCCATGCTTGAGCTCCTTGTCCGCCAGCGGAAAGCCCTAGTGCTGGTCACCACTTCCGAGTTCTGTCCACAACGGACGGACGCTCCGGACATGGCCCCGGGCGGACCGAAGAAGGTGGAAGCGGCCGACTGCACGTCTGGTGGTGATCACAGGCGGCGCCGCCGCGTCGAGCACGAAGGTCTGGACAGAGTACGAGACAGCGTTGTCACAGGTACTCCTCGAATCGAGGGCAGGGTGCGCGCGAACACGCGCGACGTACCTAATTCGTTTGTTGACCAGCGAACCGATTAGTCCGACAGTTTCCACGGTAGGGGCTGGGGTGGAACCGGTCAATAGGTCATACATGTCATCGGGATGAGTCGGGTTACTCCACAAGGCGCAAGCCAACGCCGACCAGCAGAGCAGATCACTCTGCATTAGCGAGGACAGGGCATCCCACCCGTCAGGAGGACCTGCCTACAGGCCCCCGATCGTCCAGACCATTTGTATGACTCATCGCTCCATCTGATCACCTGCTGACTGCACATTGATCAGTCTTATGCAGGCCTCACCAATGGAGCGGACACGATTTCGCCGCGAAAGTCCACAATGGATGGAGAGCGATCCTCGACAAAGGACGCTGTGCCGCAGACAGGTCTGCGGCACAGCACATCCTCCAGCGGTTCAGGTGCGCAGGCTCCACTGCTGGTTGGCTCCGCCACTGCAGGTCCAGAGGATGATCCTGGTTCCGTTCGCGGTACCGGCGCCGTTGGCGTCCAGGCACAACCCCGACTGCACACCCGTGATCGTGCCGTTGGCGTTGACGTTCCACTGCTGGCTGGTCTGGCTGTTGCAGTCCCAGATCACGACGGCGGTTCCGTTGCCAGTGCCTCCGTTGTTCGCGGCCAGGCACTTGTTTCCGTACACCTGCAGCTGCTTGCCCGAGGTGTGGGTGAAGCGCTGGTTGGTGCCGCCGTGGCAGTCCCACAACTGCGCTTGGGCGCCGTTGGCCGTGCTCGCGCCGCTGATGTCGACGCACCGCCCGGACTGGCCGCCCACGATCGTGGCGCCCTGCTGACCACCGCTGCCCTGCCGGCGAACGAGCGACTTCGACTCGGCCGAGCGGTTTCCCTGCGCGTCGAGGACGTAGAGCCGGTAGTCACCGGCGGTGGTCGGGACGTCGATCGTCGTCGCTGTGCCGCTCGCCTTGGTCATCGTCGAGCCGGGGACGAAGTTCGTCGTGCCCAGCGGAGCCAGCCAGACGGTCCTGGTCGCGTCACCGATGCTCCGGATCGGAATCGACGGCACCCCGGCGCCGACGAAGGTGCTGCCGGGCAGCGCGTAATCGGGCCGGGAGAGATTGCTCTGCGGGATGACGTCCCGATAGGCGTCCTCCAGTCCGGAGTTCACGGCGATGCTGTGGGCGGCCGCCGGCCAGACGTAGTCGGAGTAGACGAGGATGTCCTGGACGGTGCTGTTCGGCAGGTTCTTGTTGGAGACCTTGTTGATCGGACCGTACGTCTGGGTGATGCTCAGATCGTGTTTGCGTCCGAAGTCGTCGGAGTTGATGAGCCACGTGACGTTCTTGTCGACGCTCAGGACGTTGTCGCGGAAGGCGATGTACGCCGATCCTTCGTCCGGGTGAAGCCCGTACTTGTGTCCGGACGGGACGCCCTGGAGGTAGTTGTTGCTGATCGTGGTTCCCGGCTGGCTGCCGAGCGTGTAGATGGGCGCCGTGTCGTTGAGGCGCTGGACCGTGTCGATGATGTGGTTGTAGCTGATGTTGTTGTTCCGCGCCGTGGTCGTCGGCCGGTTCGGCGCGATGGAACCCGATGAGCCGTCGAAGTTCCACCAGCCCCAGCCGAGGGTGATGCCGCTCCAGGGTGCCTTTTCGATCCGGTTGTGCTGCACGGTCAGGGTGTCGGCGAAGTACGCCGAGATGGGACTGTGCCCGTTGAACAACACCGCGCTGTCGTACAGGTAGTTGTTCTTGATCTCGATGTTCTTCGGAAGTCCTTCGACCTGGGCGGGATACTTCTCGCGGTTCGTCGGCGTGTGGTCCCCGATGTAGACGTGCTGCGGATGGCCGACGGTGATGGCGGACCCGGCGATGTCGTTCGTGTAGTTCCCGATCAACTGCGTGTTCTGCACGTCGTTGACCATGTTGATCCCGTCGACACCGGTGTGCTGCACCCGGTTGCGGAGCAGCGCTATCCCGTCGGCGTTCTCCAGCTGGATGATGCCCGGCGCGGCGTCGACGTTGCGGTAGTAGTAGACGTGGAAGTTGCCCTTGACGTACACGGTGTTGCCGAGGTTGCCCTGCTGGGCCTGTTTGAACGCGGAGCCGGCCACGGTGAAGAGGTTCCAGTCCGAGTGCTGCACCGTGATGCCGGAGAACGTGATGTTGCGCGCGTGGTTGGTCGTGGACGTGCCGGCGACCCGAAGCAGGGTGGACACGTTGTTCGGCGCGTAGACCGTCGCAGTCGCCATGTTCTCCGAGTCGGCCTTGTAGTAGTAGACCGTTTGGCTCGACCTGTCGAAGTAGAACTCGCCCGGCGCGTCGAGGAACTCGTAGGCGTTCATGAACTTGTGACTGCCGCCGGACTGGAAGTTGCCGTTGAACGCGCCCTGCGCAATGGCCCCACCCGGTTGCTGGAACAGCGCGACCCGGTTGGCGCCGTCACTGCTGGTGGTGATCTGACGCACCCCTGCGATGGCCGTCTGCCAGGTCGTCGCCGTCTCGATCTCGATGTCGTCCGGGTTGCGGGAGATCGCGGGCAGGTCGGCCAGGCCGTACTTGGCGCCATCACACTGCGAGCCCGACTCCAACGCCCACGGAGCCTGACCGGCGTTGACGTTGTACGTGCCGTAGCACCCCTGCGAGTTGATCGTCTTGGTGGCCATGAAGGCACGCTTGTCGTTGACGTAGAGCGCCCGCAGCTTGTTGCCGCGACTGAGCGGAGCCTTCCAGATGTTGCCGCTGTGCTGCGTCCAACCTGTCACCTGCACGCCACCGCTGAGCACCGGCGTCTCGTTCTGGTACGCCGAATAGATGACCCGATGGCCGTTCGTGCCCGAGTCGCTCGGCGTGAACTCGACGGTGCCGGTGATCGGGTAGTTCCCGCCGCGAAGCAGGACGTGGATGTCCCCGGACATGTTCGCGTTCACCGCGCGGACAGCGTCCCGTGCACGCGGTAGCGTCCTGAACGGGGCCGTGATCGTCCCCGGATTGGCATCGTTTCCGTCGGGAGCGACGTAATACGTTTCCTGGACGGCGGCCGAGGCACGCCATTGGCCTGCCGTGACCGGCAGCAGTGCGGCGAACGCCAGCACCGCGAGGGCCAGCAACGACCTTCTGACCATGACGGCTGTTTTCACCCTGCTCTCCCCTTCGCTCGGGTCACCCCACTCGCGAACCAACGTCACCTTCCAGCAAGCTGGACGGCGCTGGGGAGCAGTGGCAGATATCTGCCACAGTTGTTCGACACGAAGGTCCTGCACTTCACGCGCGACGAGCCGGCACAGCGGGAGCCACCGTCGGCCGTGCCGCGCGGGGAGCTGCCGATCCTGACGCGGTGGCCGCCTCGGCCTGAACCGCCACGCCGACCGCGACACCCCACCAGCCCACGCCCACAGCCAGCGGCCACCACACGGATTCGGTGACCGCGAGCAGCACGTTGCCCACCGCGCAGGACAGCAGCACGAGCACCGCCGAGCCGAGCACCGCCCGTGCACCGCAGCCCGTCAGGCCCCGCTCAGCCATGACAACACCTCACATTCCGCCGCTTCGGGTGTATCGCCTGCTGCCATGCCCTGTTACGGAAAGAAGTGAGGGTGCAACTTCCTTCGGTGGCGGGATTCCGTTGCCCGCCAAACGTTGCGTGAAGCGGATCGAGCCTTTGCCGCTGTGGTGGCCGAGGAGAAGACACCGAGGGGCCGGGCGAGGCTTTCCCGGTCATTCCGCGAGATCCACACTGTCCACAAGGGAGTTCTGCACCGCGAGCGAGGCGGCCTGCAGCCGGGAGTGGACGCCGAGTTTGGTCAGCACCGCCTGGACGTGGGTGCGCACCGTGGCCGTCGACACGCCGAGCCGCTGTGCCATCGCGGCCGTGCCGTACCCGTCGGCGAGCAAGGCCAGGCATTGCCGCTCCCGATGGGTCAGGAACGACGCGAGCCGGATGACGTCCATGTCCCGGCCGTGCGGGGCACGTCGGACCGGGGGCGGAGAGAGCAGTTCGACCGCGTCGCCCGCGTAGGCACGGCGGATGGCGGCGACGAGCGCGGCCAGTCCGCAGGACTTGTGCACGTACCCGGCGGCGCCGGACGCCATCGCGAACCCCATCCCCTCCGGGTCGTGGTCGGCCGTCAGCATGATCACCTTGGTCACGCCGCCCCCGGCGCGGCGGACGTCGGCGATCGCCCGCGTGCCCTCTCCGTCGGCGAAATGCCGGTCGAGCAGGCAGAGGTCCGGACGTGTCTGCGCGACCGCGGCGATCGTCGTGGCGAGCGCCGCTTCGATGGCGAGCACGGTGAAACCCTGCTGGATCAGCACGGTGCCCAGCGCGTCGGCGAACAGGCGGTGGTCGTCACCGATGACGAGTGTGGCCATCGACGGCTCCTGGCGCGTTCGGCGATGCGCTGGTGAATTCGAGCCGCACGTCGGTTCCGTGGGGCGAACGCCGCCCGAAGTGCAGCACGGCACCGCCGGCGTCCGCGGCTTCGGACACCACCCGGAGGCCTTGCCCAGCCCAGCCGTGCGGGCCGCTGCCGAAGCCCGGGCCGTTGTCGGCGACGGTGATCGCCACCGGCGGCCCCGGTTCGGCGGCCAGCTCCACCAGACCGTCCTGGCCGGCGGCACGCACCGCGTTGCCGACGAGGTTCGTCAAGATCCTCCACAGCGAAAGCTCGTCGGTGACCAGCCACACCGGTGCGCCCGGCCGGACCGTCACCGTCGTTCCGCTGGTGTGCTGTGCCACTTCGGCCAACGCGTCGAGCAACGTGCGGACGGCCACGGGGCGCGGTTCGGCCGCGTCGCCTGCCGCGTGCTGGACGAGTTCGAGCAGGCGGTCCGTCTCATCGGCGATCAGGCTCAGCCGGTGGTGCACCCACGCGGGGGCTCGGTCCGCGGCCAGCAAGGTCTCGGCGAGGCACGACAACGTGAACAGGCCGTGCCCGAGGTCGTGCAGCAGACCTGCGGAATCACGCCATTCAACAACCCCAGGCGGGCGGAATTGATGAACTTCCGATGTCATGGCAGCCCTCACCCAATGCAAGGTCGGTTTCGAGTTGTCAATCGCTGGTTTGTAGCACTGCGTTACTAGGGTCGTTCGGCCCAATCACACCTGGGCACCTTGACCCCCAGCGGGTCTAAAAATCCTCATCCTCGTGAAGGAACCGCACCGATGTCCCGACTTCTACCGTCGCCCACACACTGGCCGCGGCGCGGCCGCACGAGCCGCACCGGGAGATCGCGTGACCACCTCCGATTCCGGCATGCCACTGGTGTTGATGTACCACTCGGTGGACCGGTACAGCGCCGACCCGTACCGGATCACGGTCCGGCCGGACCGCTTCGACCAGCAGATGCGCTGGTTGTGGCGGCATGGACTGCGTGGCGTGTCGATGCGGCAACTGCTGGCAGCGCACCGCAGGGGCGCCGCGGCGGGTCTGGTGGGGCTGACCTTCGACGACGGTTACGCGGATTTCCTCGACCACGTCACGCGGACGCTGTCGTGGTACGGATTCACCGGAACGGTTTTCGCCGTCGCGGGCCGGCTCGGCGGCGTGAACGAATGGGACCCCGACGGCCCGCGGAAAAAGCTCATGGACGCGAAAGCGCTTCGAACCATTGTCACGCTGGGTAACGAGGTGGGTTCGCACGGAATGCTGCACACCCGTCTCCCGGCAGCCGGAGATTCAAAAGTTCGGGCCGAAATAGAACGCAGCCGGACGATTCTGGAATCGATCACAGAGGCACCGGTGACGGGTTTCTGCTACCCCTACGGCGCGGTTGACGGGCAAACGATCACCGCGGTCCGCGACGCCGGGTACGACTACGCGTGCGCGGTGGCGCACTCCGAGCTGGACGGCCGGTTCGCGATCCCCAGAACCTACGTCGGCGATCGGGACAAGAACCTGCGCTTGACCGCGAAAGTGCTGCGGCACGAACTGGCGACGCGCCGGACCCGGCTCGAGCTCGGCGTACCGGGGTGAGACCGATGGTCGCCGTCCTGCACGTCGTCCAGCCCACCACCGGCGGTGCCGCCGCCTACGTCGCGGCCGCCGCGGCCGAGCAGCGAGCCCGGTCCTGGCGAGTCGCGGTGGCCGCTCCCGGCACCGGGTGGCTCGCGGAAACCCTTGCCCGGCACGGCGTTCCACTCCTGCCCTGGGCCGTGACCCGCGACCTGGGCGCGGCGACCGTGCGGGAGGCCCTCCAGCTGGCGCGCCTGGTTCGCGCCTTCCGGCCCGACGTCGTGCACCTGCACTGCGCCAAGGCGGGTCTCACCGGCCGGATCGCGCTGCGCGGCGCGCTGCCGACGCTGTTCCAGCCGCACGGCTGGTCGTGGCTCGCCGCCACCGGGGCGCAGTCGCACCTGGCGCTCGGCTGGGAGCGGTTCGCCACCCGCTGGACCGGCACGGTCGTCTGCGTGAGCGACGGAGAGGCGCGGCTGGGGCGGCGGTCCGGGATCGGTGGCCGGTTCGCCGTCGTCCGGAACGGAGTGGACCTGACGCGGTTCCGCCTGGACGGGATGTCCAAGGAGCACGCGCGCGCGATGGTCGGAGTCGCGCCCGAGGTGCCGCTGGTGGTCTGCGTCGGGCGCATCTGCCGCCAGAAGGGGCAGGACCTGCTGCTCGCCGAATGGCGCAGGGTGCTCGCACTCCGCCCGGACGCGTGGCTCGTCCTGGCCGGCCCTCTCGACGGCACGCGGCCGCCGGGCGCGCGGGGAGTGCATTTGGTCGGCGAGGTCAGCGACGTGCGTCCGTGGCTCTACGCGGCGGACGTGGTCGTGCAGCCGTCGAGATGGGAAGGCCTGCCGTTCAGCGCCCTCGAAGCGCTGGCCTGTGGCCGGCCCGTGGTCGCCTCGGACGTCGACGGGCTCGCCGAGGTGGTCCGGCCGGGCACCGGCGCGGCGGTCGCCACCGCCGCCATCGGTCACGAGATCCTCCGCCTGCTCGCCGATCCCGCCCGCGCCGAAGCGGAGGGCAGGGCCGGAGCCCGGCTCGTGCGACGGGAGTTCGACGTGCGCGAGACCTTCGCACGCCTCGCCGAAGTGACGGAGAACGCCGCCCGTTCAGCAAACCCATGCGTTGGGCATAGAGAACCTCATCCGCTTGAACGAGGACCTCGTCCGACCGCCGTGTGACGGTCTTCCCACCCCGGATCTCCAGGAGCCGTTCATGCCGCAGCCCTGCCCACCCGAACTGGACCGGGACACGCCCGCGCTCGTGCTCAAGCTCGACGCGAACGTGTTCCACCACGGCGGGCTGGGCGTGATCCGGAGCCTGGGCCGGCTCGGCGTTCCGGTCTACGCGGTGCAGGAGGAGCGGTTCACCCCGGCCGGCGCGTCGCGGTACCTGCGGGGCGGCTGGGTGTGGCGGCCCGGCACCGAGGACGCCGACCGGGTGCGACTCGGCCTGCTGCGGCTCGCGGACCGGATCGGACGCCGGAGCGTGCTGCTGCCCACCGACGACGCGGGTGCGCTGTTCGTCGCCGAGCACGAAGCCGGCCTGCGCGAGGCGTTCCTGTTCCCGAAGCCCGATCCGGGCCTGCCCCGGCAGGTCGCCGACAAGTACGCGCTGTACGAGCTGTGCCGCCGGTTCGGAGTCCCCTGTGCCGCGACGACCCGCGCGTCGTCGCTCGGAGAGGCCGCGGAATTCCTGGACACGGCGGGGTTTCCGGTGATCGTCAAGCTGGTCCGGCCGTGGCACGAGCGCGGCAGGCGGCAGCGGAGCACCACTCTCGTGCGCACGCGCGAAGAGCTGAGCGCGCTGTTCGACCGAGCCCGCGGCACCTCGTTGATGCTCCAGGAGTACCTGCCCGGCGGTGCGGACGCTGACTGGTTCTTCCACGGGTACTGCGACGCGCGCTCGATCTGCCGCCCCGCCTTCACCGGTCGCAAGCGCCGCTCGTACCCGGCGCACGCCGGGCTCACCGCGTTCGGGCGCGCCGAGCAGAACGCCGAACTCGCCGCGGGTGCGCGGGACCTGCTCGCCAGACTCGGCTACCGCGGGATCATGGACCTCGACCTGCGCCGCGACCCGCGCGACGGGCAGTACAAGCTGCTCGACTTCAACCCTCGCCTGGGCGCGCAGTTCCGGCTGTTCACCGACGACACCGGGGTGGACGTGGCGGTCGCCGCGCACCTGGACCTCACCGGCCGCGAGATCCCGCAGGGCCGGCCGGTCGACCGGGGTTTCCTCGTCGAGAACTACGACCCGATCGCGGCCGCCGGGTACTGGCGGCGGGGCGAGCTGGACCTGCGCACCTGGCTGCGCTCGTTGCGCGAGGTGGACGAGCTGGCGTGGTTCGCACGCGACGACCTGCGGCCGTTCGGGCTGATGTGCGCTCGCCTGGGCTGGCGCGTCCTGCGCCGGCCGTTTCCGCCGCGAAACAGATCCCACACGCCGGCGCCGCCGCGATTCCGGCCGGGCCGGGCCACCAGCCACTCCGAAAGGGGAAGCCGATGATCGAGACCGACGTCGCCGTGGTCGGCGCGGGCCCGTACGGCCTGTCGATCGCCGCGCACCTGCAGGGGCTCGGGGTGCGATTCCGCCACTTCGGTGTTCCGATGCAGCTGTGGCGAAGCGCGATGCCCGAGGGGATGTTCCTGAAGTCGCAAGGGTTCGCGTCGAATCTGTCCGACCCGGACGGCAAGCACACGCTGCGCGAGTTCTGCCGCGAAACCGGTCGGGTCTACGCCGACTACGGCGTCCCGGTCGCGCTCGACACCTTCGTCGCCTACGGCGATTGGTTCCGCGACGCGCACGCACCCGACCTCGACGAGCGGCTCGTCGAACGGGTCAGCGCCGCCGGAGACCGCTTCGAACTCGCCGTCGAAGGGGGCGACACCGTCCGGGCCGGCAAGGTGGTCTTCGCCCCGGGCGTGCAGTACTTCGCCCATCTGCCAAGGGAATTCGCCGGACTGCCGGAGAGCGTGTGCTCGCACAGCTCCGCGCACACGGATCTGAGCACCTTCCGCGGCAAGGACGTGATCGTCGTCGGCGCGGGCCAGTCCGCGCTGGAGTCGGCGACGTTGCTGCACGAGCACGGCGCGAGCGTGCGGCTGGTCGCCCGCGCGCACCGGCTGGTCTGGAACGGCCCGCCGCTCGCGCCCGACCGCCCGGTGCTGCAGCGCTGGCGTGAACCGGAAGCAGGTCTCGGCTCTGGCTGGTCCACCTGGTTCTACTCGACGCGCCCGCGGCTGTACCGCCGGCTTCCCTCCGGCCTGCGGGTGAACCGCGCCCGCACCGCGCTCGGACCGGCCGGCGCGTGGTGGCTGCGTGCGCGGACCGAAGGGGAGTTCCCGGTGCTGCTGGGACGTTCGGTGCTCGGATGCCAGCCCATCTTCGGCGGCGTGCGGCTCCGCGTGTCGACACCGGACGGCCTCGCGCAACTCGAGACCCAGCACGTCATCGCGGCCACCGGTTACCGGCCTCGCGCACGGCGGTTGTCGTTCTTGGACCAGAGGTTGCAGGCACGGCTGCGGTTGATCGACGGTGCCCCTTGGGTGGGTCCGGGCTTCCACTCCAACGTGTCCGGCCTGTTCTTCGCCGGCCCCGCGGTGGCCGCCTCGTTCGGGCCTGTCATGCGGTTCGTCTACGGCGCGGACTACGCGGCCCGCACCATCGCGCGGGAACTCGGATGAGCTTCAGGGCGGCCGTCACCCACCCACCGGCCCAAAGCGGACGGCGGGAACCGGTGCGCGCCTTGGGCGGTTTTCGCGCCGCGTCCGCGGTGATCCCGGCGGGAGACACGGTCGCCGTGCTCGTCGCGGCAGGAGTGACCGGGTGGAAGTGGACCGCGATCGCGTACGCGGCCGCGGTGCTCACCGTGCTGCGGTCGTCCGGAACGCAACGGGTGCGGATCTGTCCGCGGTTCGGCGAGGAACTGCCCTGGTTCGCGCTCGCGGTGGCGGTACCCGCCGTGCTGATGCGGCCCTGGGTGGGCGTCGCCCTCGTCGTCGCCACCAGCGTGGCGGCGGTGGTGGTCAGGCCGGCCTGCTACGCGGCGCTTCGCGCCGCTCGACGCCGGCACCGGCTGGCCGAGCCGACGGTCATCATCGGCACCGGCACGCTCGGCATCGAACTCGCGCGAATCCTGGGTGCCCATCCCGAATTCGGGCTCCGCGCGGTCGGTTTCGTCGACCACCTCCCGCCGGGGCCGGCAGCCGGGCTGCCGTTGCTCGGCACTCCCGCCGAACTGTCCGCGGTGGTGGCCCGGCACCAGGTGCGGCACGTGGTCGTCTGCTTTCCCGCGGTGAGCGACGCGCAACTCGTGCCGGTCCTGCGCGCTCGCCGGGCGGTGCGGGTTCACGTGGTGCCGCGGTTGTACGAGCTGGGCACGACGATCCCGGCACGGTACCGGGACGAGATCCACGGGATCCCGCTCGTCACCCTCCGGTCCGTGTGCGGAAACCGGTTCGCGAAACGGGTTTTCGATCTGGTCGCCGCCACCGCGCTGCTCGTCCTGCTCTCGCCGCTGCTGGCGATCCTGATGGCCGCCCTGCGGGTCCGCCACGGCAGCCCGGTGCTGTTCCGCCAGCTGCGGCTGAGCCGGGACGGGGAGTGCGTGCCCGTCCTCAAGCTGCGCACGCTCGACGATCCGGCTCCGGACACGAGCTGGGCCGTGCCGGAACCCGGGAGCCGGCTGCGGTGGTGGCTGCGCGCGACCCATTTCGACGAGCTGCCGCAGCTGTGGTGCGTGCTGCGCGGAGATCTGTCGCTCGTCGGGCCGCGGCCGGAACGGCCGTACTTCGCGGCCCGCTTCGCCACCACCGTCCCCGGCTACGCCGACCGCCACCGGGTGCTCGCCGGGCTGACCGGCTGGGCGCAGGTCCACGGGTTGCACGGCGACACCTCGATCCGGGAGCGCGTCCGCTTCGACAACGCCTACGTCGAGCACTGGTCACTGTGGACGGACCTGGTCGTCCTCGCCCGCACCCTCCGCACACCGCTGGCCGGCCTGCGCCGATCCGAAGGAGAGCGACAGTGAGAGTTCTGCACATCATCACCGGGCTGGACGTGGGCGGCGCCGAGCTGCAGGTCCGGATGCTGCTCCAGCACAGCCGCCACGACGGCGAAGTGCTCACCCTCTACAACCCCGCCACGGTGGCCGCGATGATCACGGCCGACGGCGGCCGCGTGCGGGATCTCGGGATGCGGCGCAACACCCAGCTGTCCGCGGTGCCGCGGCTGGCTCGCCTGCTCTGGTCGGAACGGTTCGACGTCGTGCACGTCCACCTGTATCGCGCGTGCGTCTACGGCAGGACCGCGGCCTGGCTGGCCCGCACCCCGGTCGTGGTGACCAGCGAGCACTCGATCGGTGAGACCCACATCGAGCGCCGCCCCATGACGCTCGGCGTCCGGGCGCTGTACCTGGCGACGGACCTGTTCTCCGACGTGACCGTCGCGGTGTCGGACACGGTCCGGCAACGGCTGGTCCGGTGGGGCGTGCCGGCACGCAAGATCGTCACCATTCCCAACGGGCTGGAGTTCGGCGACCTCGCGTTCGACCCGGCCAAGCGCGCCGAAGCGCGGCAGCGGCTCGGGATCGCGCAGAACGCGTTCGTGGTGGGCGTGATGGGCCGCCTCGACGCCGCGAAGCGGATCGACCTCGCGATCCGGGCCGCCGCCCCGCTGCTGGGCGAAACCCGGAAGATGCTGATCGTCGGTCAAGGCGCCGACCGGGAACGGCTGGAGGGCGTCGCGGCCGCTGCCGGAGTCGCCGGCCACGTGATCTTCGCCGGCTATCAGGCCGACGGCGTGGCGATGCTGTCCGCGCTGGATCTGTACGTGTCCACCTCCGCGCAGGAAACGTTCGGCCTGTCCGTGCTCGAAGCGCTGGCGAACGGGATGCCTGCGCTGTTCACCGCCTGCCCGGCGCTGGACGGGATCGTGACCGACCGGGCTCGGCAGGTGCCGGACGCGGTGCCCGAGTTGCGCGACGAGATCGCGAAGGAGATCGATGCCTGGCCGCGTCCGAGGCAGTCGGTGCCCGAGGTGGTCGACCGGTACGGCATCGCGTCCGTCGCGGCGAGGATCGACGGCCTCTACGAGAGCCTCGCACGACGCAGACAGCTGCTGCGGCGCGAAATCCCCGGAGCGAGGGATCGGGAGCGGGACCATGCGAACGCACAATGACTTCCGCGACGAGTTCGAGGTGGCCGCCCGGCTCCACGCACCGGACCTGGTTCGCATCTTCCTCGTCGACGACCATCAGATGCTTCGCGACGCGCTCGCCGCACGGCTGTCCCTGGCACCGGGTGTGTGCGTCGTGGGCGGGGCGGCGGTGCACGACCCGTTGCTGCTGGAGCGAATCGCCGCACTCCGCCCCGACGTCGTGACCGTCGAGATAGGACACTGCGGTGCGGAACCGGGGCAGCTGCTCGACGAGCTGGCCGGTGCCGTTCCCGGCGGGCACGTCGTCGCACTCACCGAGTGCACGCAGACCGCGCTCGCGGTGGCCGCGGCCAGAGCGGGCGTGATCGCCTGGGTGCCCAAGGAAAGCACGGTCGAGCACCTCATCGGCGTCCTGCGCGCCGCCGGTCTCGGGCAGGCCAGCTACCCGGCGGTCCACCTCGGCGAGGTGCTGCGGGCACTGCGGGCCGACGTCCGCCGTGCGCAGGAGCGCACCGGACCGCTCGACACGCTGAGCCGCCGCGAGCGCGAAGTGCTGGCCAGCATGGTGGAAGGCAAGCGGCGCGCGGAGATCGCGCGCGAACTGAGCGTGTCGACCAACACGGTGCGCACGCACACCCACAAGATCCTGACCAAACTCGGCGTGGGCAGCAGCCTCGACGCGATCCGGATCGCGATGTCGTCGGGAATGCGGCCGTCCTCAGCTTCACGGACGCGCCGTCAGTTGTGACGCAGAGGAAGTGCGAGGCCACCGGCCGGCGAACAACCGGTCCGAAGTCGTAATCGCAGTAGTCCTGCTTGATGAGTTGTCCAGCCGTGGCGCGGCTTAGCGTCGCAGCAACACCGGTTTCGGCCGGCGTGCCCATTCGCCGGGCTTCGACCCACACGTAGAGGGGCTGGCGTGAAACACTCGAGAAGGTGGCGTTCCGCCACCGCCCTGATCATGGCAGCAGCGTGCGTCTGCGGGCTGGGCGTGACGGCGAGCACCGCCGTCGCGGCGGGCCCGCCCCGTGTCGACCTGAACGTTCTCGTGGTCACCGACGGAACGCCCTGGGTGGAGGCGATCCGCCAGCAGATGGCGTCCGAAGGTGTCGCCACGACCGTCGTCGATCTCAACAACGGCGCGCGCCCGGCCATCACGAGCTCCTTCCTGGCCGGCACACTCGCTGATGGCACGCCGCACGCGAAGTTCCAGGGCGTGGTGCTGCCGAGCGACTCCCCGTTGGGGCTGGCACCGGAGGAGCGGGCCGCACTGACCGCGTACGAAACGTCGTATGCGATCCGCGAGGTCGACAGCTTCGTCTACCCGACCCCGAACGTCGGCATGAACACGCCCACCTACGCGGGTTCGCTCGACGGCACGAAGGTCACCGTGACCAGCGCGGCGCGCTCGGACGCGTTCCGCTATCTCGGCGGCACCTTCAAGTTCGACGGCACTCCCGGCGGCCCCACCTCGTACGGCTACCTGGGCCAGCCGCTGCCGAACACCGCGACGTCGTCGTTCACACCGATGCTGACCGCGACGATTCCCGGTACCACCACGACCGCGACGCTCGCCGGTGTGTACACGACCGGAACCCGGCAGCAGCTGGAGATCAGCTTCGGCTACAACTACTACCAGGGCCAGTTCCGCTACCTCGCGCACGGCATCATCGACTGGGTCACCAAGGGCGTCCACTTCGGATACTGGCGCAACTACTTCAGCGTCCACATCGACGACGTGTTCAGCTACGACGCGATCTGGAGCGACATCGGCAAGTGCACACCGGGAGACGGGGTCTGCCCGCCCGGCACGCCGGAGACCACGCCGGTGCGGATGACCGGCTCCGACGTCAACTACGCCGTGCAGTGGCAGCAGCAGAACAACTTCACGCTCGACATGCTGTACAACGGCGGGGCGTCGGCGCAGTACCTCCAGGACAACGGCGGGCTGTTCGACCCGCTGCTGCTCTCGTTCCAGCTCAACGGTCCCAGCCGGTTCCGCTGGGTCAACCACACCTACACGCACCCGTACCTCGGCTGCGTGCAGGACTTCACGGTGATCCCGTGGCGGTGCAGCACCGACGCGGCCGGCAACACCGTCTGGGTCAGCAGCGCCACGATCAACGGCGAGATCAAGAACAACGTCTCGTGGGCGAGGCAGAACGGCATCCCGGTGCGCGGCGGTGAGCTGGTGGCCGGCGAGCACTCCGGCACGTTCATCCTGCCGCAGCAGCCGCTGGACAACCCGAACTTCAACGCCGCGCTCGGTCCCAACGGGATCAGGTGGGTCGGACTGGACGCCTCGCGCGAGCCGAACCTGCGCGCCGTCGGCGCGGCGACCGGGCTGCCCCGGCACCCGATCAACGTGTTCTACAACGTCGCGAAAGAGGTGGACGAGGTCTCGGAGTACAACTGGCTCTACACCTCACAAGCCGACGGCGGCAGCGGGATCTGCGAGAACAACCCGACGACGACGTGCATCGCGCCGTTGGACCGGAACACCGGCTGGGACACCTACATCCTGCCGCAACAGATCCAGATCACGCTCGGCTACGTGCTGCAGAACGACCCGCGGCCGTTCTACATGCACCAGAGCAACCTGGTTCAGGACCGGCTGGCGTACCAGGTGATGAGCGGTGTGCTCAGTGCCTACCGCGGTGTCTTCAACGCGAACACGCCGGTCGTGAACGCGACCATGACCCAGGAAGGGCAGGCGCTGGCAGCGCAGAACGCCTGGGCCGCCACGCGGAACGCCGGCACGGTCTCGGGTTACGTCCAGGGCAACACCGTCGTCGTCACCGGTCCCGCGGGCACGCAGGTGCCGATGACCGTGCCGAACCAGACGAAGCTCGGCACCGCGACCTTCGGCAACGCGTACGCCGGTCAGCGATCCGACTACACGACGCTGGGTACGGCCGGGGCGAGGTTCACGTTGCCGTCCACGCCGTTCCCGACGTCGCCGTAGCGAACCGCGAGACGGGTGAACGATGAAGATCGCGATGATGACCGAGGGCACCTATCCCCACCAGTTCGGCGGGGTCAGCGTGTGGTGCGATCAGCTGATCCGCGGCATGCCGGAACACGACTTCCACGTGGTGGCGCTGGTGGCCACCGGGGTCGAGCGACCCTCGTGGGAGCTCCCGGCGAACGTCGCCTCGGTCGTCAGCGTGCCGTTGTGGGGCAGCGGTCCGGCCGGGCGCAGGCCTGGCCGGGCCGGGCGGCGCCGGTTCACTCCCCTGCTCACCGAACTGGTCGACGCGTTGATGGACGACTCCGCGGCAGCGCCCGCTCGCTTCGGCCTGGTGCTGCGGGAGTTGTTCGAGTACGCGCAGGAGGAAAGTCTCAGCGGCGCGTTCGCGACGGAGGAGGCGTTCGACGAGTTCGCGCGCCGGTGGTGTGAACGCCGGCCGGACGAGGCGCCGAGCCCGCCCAGCCTGCACGACGTGCTGACCGCGCTGCAGCTGCTCGACCACTCGTTGAGGGCGCTGTCGCACCCACCGGCGCCGGCGGACGTGGTGCACGCGGTGACGAACGGCCTCGGCGTGCTGCCCGCGCTGGCCGTCAAGTGGAGGCACGGCCGGCCGCTGATCGTCACCGAGCACGGCATCTACCTGCGCGAGCAGTACCTGCACGCCCGCAAGGGCCCGTACCGGTGGCCGGTGAAGGCGCTGTACCTGCGTTTCCTCCACCACCTGTGCGCGCTGGGCTACCGCGAAGCCGCACTGATCACGCCGGGAAACGTCTACAACACCCGGTGGGAACGGCGGCTCGGCGCGCGCCCGGAATCCGTGAAGACCGTCTACAACGGAGTCAATCCGGCCGACTTCCCGGCTTTCGACTCCGAACCGGAGGCGCCCACGATCTCCTGGGTCGGACGCATCGATCCGATCAAGGACCTGGAAACGCTGATCCGCGCGTTCGCGCTGGTGCACCAGGTCCTCCCAGAAGCCCGGCTGCGCCTGTTCGGCTCGCCGCCCGGCGGCCGCGAGGGTTATCTGCGGCAGTGCGAGGAGCTCGCGGCCGAACTCGGCGTCGGCACGGCCACGACGTTCGAAGGCAGGGTCGAGAACATCCGCGACGCCTACGAAGCAGGCCACGTCGTGGTGCTCTCCAGCCTTTCGGAAGGCTTCCCCTACAGCGTGATCGAGGCGATGACCTGTGGACGGCCCTGTGTCGCGACCGATGTCGGCGGCGTGACCGAGGCGATCGCCGACACCGGGATCGTGGTGCCGCCCCGCAACCCCGAAGCGCTTTCCGACGCGTGCCTGGTCCTGTTGCGTGACGCGGAGCTGCGCAAGCGGCTCGGCGTCGAGGCCCGCAGCAGAGCGCTCCAGTTCTTCACCGTCGACCAGGCGATCGAGACCTTCGACGACCTCTACGTGCGCGTCGCCGCCGGTCTCGTCCCCGGTTTTCCGGACGGAGACGGCAGATGAGCGCCGGAACCCTGTCGGGCCTGCAGCAGCCGGAAGTCACCGGCGCGTTGCTGGACACCCCGCCCGCCGCCCCCGCTCAGGACGGTGTCGACGCACTGTGCGAGCAGCTCGCCGAGGTGTGCCGGTCGGCGACCGATCCACTGGAAATCGCCGCGTCGCTGGAGTTCGACGGGCTCAACGACCAAGCCGTGCAAGCGAAGTACGGCTTCCCGGACGTGTTCGCGCTCGCCGAGGAGATGCACCGGCGCGTGCCCGTGCGGCCGGCCGAACCGGAAAGCCCGCCGGACCCGTGGCGACAGGGCTTCGGCCGCCCCGCACTGCACGGCCTGCTCTACAGCCTGCCCGCGGTGTGCTTCCCCGCGGCGACCGGCCTGCTCAGCGGCCCCGGTGCCATCACCGTGCTGCTCGTGTCGATGCTGGCGTCGTGGTCAGCCAGCCAGGGACTGGCCTACCTCGGCTACCTGCGGCTCGGCCGGGGCGACGACGCCGGCACCCGACACGTGCTGCGCTGGGGGATGTTCGTCCTGCTCGCCGGGGTCACCGGAGCGGTCTGGGTGGCGGGGACGATCACCTCGGCGCGGGTGCCGGCAATGGCTTTCGCCGTCGGCCAGGGGCTGTACCTGCTGAGCGCGACAGTGCTGATGGTGCTGCGGGCCGAACGGCTGCTGCTGGTCGTCCTGGCACCCGGATGCCTGGCAGGCACCGGGTTCCTGGTGCTCGGCAAGCCGTCCGGACTCGCGCTGGCGACGGCGTGCGCGCTGGCCGCGACGCCGCTGCTGGGCGCGGTGCTCGCGGCGTGGCTGACTCGTGGTGGCGAACGGAAGGTGTTGTCCGGCAACGAAGTGCTGGCCGCGTTGCCGAGTGCGGTGTTCGGCCTTCTCGCAGCGCTGCTGATCGCCTTCCCGGTGGTGCCGGGGTGGGGTGCCGGCGGATCGGGCGTCAACCCCGGTGCCCTGCTGGCCGCGATACCGCTGTCGCTGAGCATGGGCGTCGCCGAGTGGACGTTGTACTGGTACCGCCGCCGCTGCGCGAGACTGCTGCGCGGCACCGGCAGGGTCGGCCGGTTCCGCCGCCGGTCCGCGCTGATCCTGCTGGCCGCGCTCGCCCAGTACCTGACCGCCACCGTCGTGCTCGTCGCCGCGGTCGTGACGGGTGCGACGGCGCTCGGCCTCGTCGACCCGCAGTGGACGTCAGCACCTCAGGTCGTGGCCTACCTGGCGCTCGGCGGTGCGATGTTCCTGGCATTGCTGCTGCAGACGATGGGCTGCCGTCTGGTGCCCCTGGTCGCGTGCGGGGCCGCGTTCGCCGCGGAGTTCGCCGCCCGCGGGCTCGGCGTGCCCGCCCAGCTCGCCGCGACCGGCGGACTGCTGCTGTTCCTCACGTTGTACGCCGTGGCCGTCCTGTGCAAGGCGATCCGGCACGGGTAAGGCACTGGACAGAGAAGGGATCGGTTCATGGCGGGTCTTGTCGCAGTCACCGGCGCCGAGGGCTTCATCGGCTCACACCTGGTGGAGGCGCTGGTGCGGCGCGGGCACCGGGTCCGCGCCATGGTTCTCTACAACATGTTCAGCTCACGGGGCTGGCTGGACACGCTCGACGACGACGTGCGGGCACAGGTCGACGTGGTCTTCGGCGACGTGCGGGACCCCGCGTCGGTTCAGCGCGTGGTGGAGGACGCCGAAGTCGTCTACCACCTGGCCGCGCTGGGATCGGTGCCGTACTCCTACGCCGCTCCGAGGTCCTTTGTGGACACCAACACGATCGGCACGCTACACGTGCTCGAAGCGGTGCGCACCTGCCGGACCCCGCGCCTGGTGCACACCTCCACCAGCGAGACCTACGGCACCGCCCGAACGGTCCCGATCAGCGAGCAGCACCCGTTGCAGGCGCAGTCGCCGTACGCCTCGTCGAAGATCGCGGCCGACATGCTGGTCGAGTCCTACCACCTGAGCTTCGAGGTCCCCGCGGTCACGCTCCGGCCGTTCAACACCTTCGGCCCACGGCAGTCGGCGCGTGCGGTCATCCCGACGGTCATCACCCAGCTCGCGGCCGGCGCACATCGGCTCAAGCTCGGCGCGCTGGCTCCGACCAGGGACTTCACCTACGTGACCGACACGGCGGAGGCGTTCATCGCGGTGGGCACCGCGCCGGCGTCGGCGGTGCTCGGTGAGGTCTTCAACGCCGGCACCGGGACGGAGGTGTCGATCGGCACGCTCGCGGGCGACATCGCGCGGGTGATGGGCGCCGACGCCGTCATCGACGAGGACGCGCAACGCGTCCGCCCCAAGGACTCCGAGGTCATGCGACTGGTGTGCGACGCGACGAAGCTGACCGACCGCACCGGCTGGCACCCGCGCCACAGCCGCGAGGAAGGCCTGAGAAAGACCATCGAGTGGATGTCCGATCCCGCCAACCTGGCCCGCTACCGGCCCGGCGAGTACAACCAGTGACCTCTGGAGGCGAACATGCACGCGGTAATCATGGCCGGCGGCAAAGGCATCAGACTCCGCCCGTACACGACCCTGTTGCCGAAGCCGCTGGTGCCGATCGGGGACAGGTTCTCGATCCTCGACATCGTGCTCGGCCAGCTCGCCCACCACGGCTTCGAACGGATCACCCTGGCGATCGGGCACCTGGGCGAGCTCATCCGCTCCTACGTCGGCGACGGTGGACGCTGGGGCCTGGAGATCGACTATCACACCCAGGACTCTGAGCTGGGCACGATGGGCCCGGTGCTGGAGCTGCTGGACCGGCTCCCGGAAGAGTTCCTGGTGATGAACGGCGACGTGCTGACCGACATCTGCTACGGCGACCTCCTCGACCAGCACCTGGAAAGCGGCGCGCCGCTGACCGTCGCGACCTACCAGCGTCAGGTCAAGGTCGACTTCGGCGTCCTGTCCACAAAGGACGGCGTGGTGGTGGACTTCGTGGAGAAGCCGACGGTCGACTACCGGGTCAGCATGGGCGTCTACGGCGTGAGCCGCCGGACCCTGAAGCGTTACACGCCAGGGATTCCGTTCGGCTTCGACGACCTGGTCCTCGACCTCCTCGCCAGGAGCACCCCGCCCCACGAGTACCCGTTCAGCGGCTACTGGCTGGACATCGGCCGCCCCGACGACTACGACCGCGCCAACGCGGAGTTCGAGCTGATCAAGGAGAACCTGTTGAGGGGTGCGCGATGCGCGTCCTGGTGATCGGCGCGGGCGGCTTCCTCGGCGCGCACGTCCGGCGGGCCGCCCTCGACGCGGGGTTCGACGTGGTGACCGCCGGCCGATCACCGCTGGCGTCGTCGCCCCGGCACCTCCTGATCGACCTCGGCACCATCCCCGCGGCCGCCCTCGCCGAGCTCATCGCCCGGCTCGAGCCGGACGCGGTCGTGAACTGCGCGGGTGCGATCGAGGGTGACGGGCGCACCCTGGCGACGACCAATGTGGACGGTGTGACCACGCTCGTGCGAGCACTGGCACTGGCGGGCGGCCGGATTCGGCTGGTCCACCTCGGCTCGGCGGCGGAGTACGGTCCCGGCCAGGAGGGAATCCCGGTGGCCGAATGGATGCCACCGCACCCGATCGGCGACTACGGCGTCACGAAGCTCCTCGGCACGCGGATGATCGAGCGCGCCAGGGCGGACGGCCTCGACGGCGTGGTGCTGCGGGTGTTCAACCCGGTGGGCGCCGGCGCCGGGCGCAGCGGCCTCCCCGGTCGCGCCGCGGCGGCGCTGCGGGTGGCCGTCGCCAACCGCGAAGACCTGCGCCTCGGCCCGCTCGACGCGGTCCGGGACTTCGTCGACGCGCGCGATGTCGCCGACGCCGCACTCGCGGCGGTGACGGCGGAGGAGCTGCCGCCGGTGCTCAACGTCGGCAGCGGACGTGGCCTGTCCTGCCGGGACCTGGTGAAGGAACTGCTCGCCGTCAGCGGTGCGAGCTGCGCCGTCCGGGAGGACGACGGCGGTTCGGCGCGCTCGGCAGGGGTGTCCTGGCAGCAGGCCGACATCACGTTGGCCACGACCGTGCTCGCATGGCGGCCACGCCGGGATCTCGCCGACGCGGTGGCGGACCTGTGGAGGTCGTCGTGACCAGGCTGGTCGTGCCCGCGTATTTCCACCCCGCTGTCCGTCCAGGTGACTGGGCCGAGCTGGCGCGGCATCCGCAGCAGGTCCGGCTGGTCGTGCTGAACCCGGCGAGCGGCCCTGGCACGCTGTGCGACGAGGTGTTCCTGCCGGCGCTCGAGCGGTTGACCGAGGCCGGGATCGCGGTCGCCGGGTACGTCGACACCGGCTACGGGAGCTGTCCCGCCGCGGACGTGCTGGCCCAAATCCAGCGCTACGCCGACTGGTACGGGGTGACCGGCGTCCTCTTCGACCGGGCGTCGGCCCTGTCCACCGACCTGGCCCACTACACCGCGCTCGCCGGGGCGGCGCGCGAGCTGGGCATGGCGACGGTGGCGTTCAACCACGGCGCCC
Organism: Lentzea flava; assembly: GCF_014648475.1. Lineage (GTDB taxonomy): Bacteria > Actinomycetota > Actinomycetes > Mycobacteriales > Pseudonocardiaceae > Lentzea > Lentzea flava. The sequence goes on from NZ_BMRE01000001.1 coordinate 424,336, forward strand.
ATCCCGCAGAAGGCTATGCCGCCCAGGCCGACCTGCTGGGCACCTTCGAGGGCACCCTTCCGTCCTATTTGGACGCCGTGGTACCGCGCTGGGTGCGCCGGTGGCCCGCGGACCGCTTCTTCCACCTCGTGTACGAGGTGCCGGAGAACTACTTCGGCAAGGTGTGCCGACTCGCCGAGCACCGCCACGCCGGCAGCCTCTTCCTCACCGATCAAGGGGGGCTCAATCCATGGCACCGCGTGCCCGGCGGCCTGCTCGCCACGCTCGTTCCGTGATCGGCCCGGTCCTGGCCACCGCACTGTGCTTCGCGTGCGGTTCCGCGGGGCAGGCGGCCATGCCGACACCCCTGGCCCCGACCCCGGTCCCCAGCGCGACCGCGGCCCAGGACCCGCCCCCGGCTCCGTCCCGGGTTGCGCCTCAGGTGTCGCCGCTGCCAGTACCCCCGGCCACGCGCTGGGTACCGGCACCGGGCACGGCTTGGCAATGGCAGCTGTCCGGCAAGGTCGACACCGGCGTGGACGTGCCGGTGTACGACATCGACGGCGTCGACAACGGCAGCGAAGTCGTCGAGGCCCTGCACCGCGCCGGACGCAAGGTGATCTGCTACGTCAACGTCGGCGCGGCCGAGGACTTCCGGCCGGACGCGGACGCGTTCCCCGCCGCCGTCAAGGGCAAGTCCAACGGCTGGCCGGGCGAGCGCTGGCTGGACATCCGCCGATCCGATGTCCTGCGCCCGATCATGGCGGCGCGTTTCGACACCTGCCGGGACAAGGGTTTCGACGCGGTCGAGCCCGACAACGTCGAGGGCTACACCAACGACACCGGATTCCCGCTGACGGCCGCCGACCAGCTGACCTACAACCGCATGCTCGCCGAGCTGGCGCACGAACGCGGCCTGTCCATCGGGCTGAAGAACGACCTCGGCCAGATACCCGACCTGTTGGCGGACTTCGACTTCGCGGTCAACGAACAGTGCGCCGAGTACGGTGAATGCGGTCGCCTGATCCCGTTCATCAAGGCCGGAAAGGCAGTGTTCCACGTCGAGTACAGCCTCGACACCGCGCAGTTCTGCCCCGAGGTCAAGGCGCTGGGCTTCAGCTCGATGCGCAAGAACCTCGACCTCGGTCCACCGCGCTGGCCCTGCCGCTGAGCAGATCAGCAGGTGACCTTGACGGTCGCGTTCGCCTGGAACGACACGTGCACGTGGTCCATGTGGTTGGCCGTCGGGCTCCCCCGATCCTCCATCGCCGACCAGCCGCTGCCGTCGTTGTAGCGCTGGCGCCAGATCACGTAGGTGACGCCGAACGCCCGGCGGTTGGCCAGCACGTGCTCGGCCAGGGCGTTGCCGGTGGCGGGGTCGACCATGAAGTCCAGCGCCAGGCCGAGCGGATGGTCGCCGGAGCCACCCCGGCCGGCGGCGCCACCGATGTCGTCGACGCCGAACTTGGCCGCGAGGTGGTGACCGACCTGCGCCACATGCGGTTTCACTCCGTCCAGCGTGGTCGGACAGGGCGGCGGAGGAGGCGGCGTGGTGGTCTCGGGCGCTGTCGTGGTCACCGGAGGCGGCGTGGTGGTCGCCGGAGGTAGCGAGGACGGCGGTGCGGTGGTCGACGACGCCGTGACAGACCGCAGGTCCTGGCTGATGGGGGTGGACGAGGCGGCCAGCTGGGCGGCCGCGCCCGTTGGATCGATCGGCTGGTCGGAGTCGCGGACGACCCAGAAGGTCGCGGCCAGGCCCGCGGTGAGGGTGGCGGCGACTGCGATGGGCAGCTTCCGGCTGGGTGTCTGCTTCGTTCTATGTCGGCCCGGCATTCGGGAACACCTTGCGTCGGGGACAGGGCATGGTCACGCGACGCGCAACATTACGAAATGAACACGAGAACGTCACAGGCGAGTGTTGATGCTCACATCTCGGCTGGTGAGCGAGTCGCTACAGCAAGTGACAGGCAGAGGTCGGGACCCCCGCCAGTTCCGGAACTCACCGCGGTTCTGACCGCACCAATTGTGGGCCTCGCTCAGCAATGCCAGCCGGTTCGTCATTGCGAGCAGCCACCGCGACGGCCGGGCCTTCGACCTGAGCGGACCACTTCGGTCGCACCGCCATTCGCGTGCTGTCCGAAGACGAGCAGTGGACCGACGCCGACTTCTGGACCGGCAACCTCGACGTCTACGAGTGGGAGGAATGGCGGCAGCAGCGTGCCGAGCTGATGGCCTTGGCGCCAGGTCACCGGCAGGGTCCACCAGCAGGCAGGGAACTCGGTGAACCCGTGGCGTTCCCGCTCCCCGACCGCCGAGGGCGGCGACCAGCAGGTCGCCGCCCTCTCGTCAGGTCACGCGGCAGGTGTGTACCGCTTGAGCTCGACGATGGCGGTCTTCTCGCTGATCGCCTGGCCGGGGTAGTTCGGGTCCTGCGCGGTGGACCGCGTGAAGACCTCGGCCTTGCCCCGCTGGAACGGCGTGGTGCCGGTCGGGTCGGCCGCCGCGTTCCACGCCACCGGTGCGCCGGCCTTGCACTCGACGCTGGCCGAGAAGTTGCCCCGGATGATCACGTTGTTCTTGACCTGCGTGACGGTGCCGGTCATCTGCACCGCGGCGTTGGTCGTGCACGAGATGGTGCCGTTCACCAGCGCCTTGCCGTTGACCGTGTTCGCCTTGCCCTCAGCCGCGATGGTGGTCTCGAGCTTCAGCTCGGGCGGCGGCGGCTGGTTGTTGATGAAGATGTTGCCGCGTGCGGCTGCGCTCCCGCCCTCGCAGTGCTGCTCGAAGCTCGCGTCGAGCTTGTGCAGGTAGCCCTGCGGCCCCCAGGAGATCTCCCTGATCGTGAACGAGCCGGTCAGCTCGTTGCAGCCCCTGCCGTTGCCGCTCAGGCTCAGACCGGGTCCGGCGCCCTGGAACGGGTAGCGGTGGGCGTTCTCGTAGGTCTTCGCGGACAGAACGTCGTCCTTCGGAGCGGCGAGCGAGATGGTCCACCAGTCGCCGTTCGCACCGTTGACACCCACCGAGAGGAACGTGCGGTTGGCGTTGGTCTGGACGGTCAGATCGTCGCCCGCCGCCTTGGAGTACTTGTAGGAACCGCCGCCGGTGATCCAGTCCCCCGGATCACCCGAGAAGTCGACCGAACCGTCGGTGACCGGCTGCGCCGACGCCTGGCCGACGGTGAACACCGCCAGCACGACGGCCAGCACGGGCACAAAAACGGCGCGCTGAACCAACCTTCTTCGCTTCATGAATCCCCCTGTTCGCGGCACGCCACGGTGCCGAGATCGTTCGTACCGCACGACAGGAGGCACGCCAATCCGCCGAAAGTCCCAACAGACCTGGAGTGCGTTGGCCGCGGCTGTTGCTCGAAGGTGTCGTCGGATCCGTTGAGTTGATCGTCTGGTGAGGACGCGGATCCTAGAGACCGAGGCGCTGCTGCTCGGCCTGCACCACGCGCTGCTCCACCGACACCGCTGAGTCCAGTGCGCTCGCGTGTGAATGCTTCGCGTCGCTTTCACGCGCGTAGTGGTCGAACAGCAGGGTCTTGTGGTCGCGGATCTCCTGCACCCGTGCGTCCACGCTGTCCTTGACCAGCAACCGGTGCACGTGGACCTTGCGGACCTGGCCCATCCGGTGACACCGGGCGATCGCCTGGTCCTCCGTGCTCGGTTTCCACTGCGGCTCGGCGATGATCACGACGGAAGCGGCCTGAATGTTGAGGCCCACGCCGCCCGCCTCGATCTGGGCCACCAGCACCGCGTGGTCCTCGCAGGCCGTGAACGCGTCCACCATCTGCTGACGGTCCAAAGCCGACGTCGCGCCGGTCAGCGGGCCGAACACTTCGACGTGGTCCGCCACCACGTCCAGCACGTCGTGGAAGTAGGAGAACACAACGACCTTCCAGCCGTTCTCCCTCGACTCGTCGATGATCTCCAGCAGGCGCTCCAGCTTCGCCGAGCCGCGGGGCGTGCCCGGCGCGTAGGCGGCGCGGCGCATCGCCATCAGGTTTCCCTCGCGCACCGCGTCGAGGTACGCCCGCCGGTCCTGCTTGCCGAACTCGACCCAGTCCTCCATCTCCAGCAGCTCCGGCAACTCCCCCAGCACGTCTTCCTGGTTGCGCCGCAGGTACACCGGTGCAACGACGCGGCGGAAGGCCTTTGCTCCCACCACGGCGTCGATGGCGCCCGTGCGGGCCGCGACGCCCGGCTGGAGATAGCCGACCAGGTTGCGGAACTCCTCGACGCGGTTCTCCATCGGCGTGCCGGTGAGGAGCACCGCCCGCTCCGCGCGCTGCACGATCGCGTTGACCGCCTGTGAGCGTTGGGTGTCCGGGTTCTTCACGTAGTGCGCCTCGTCGACCACGACCAGCGCGGGGCGGAACCTCTTCGGCAGCACCAGTTTCGGCAGGGTACCGAACGTCGTCACGCCGACGCCGCCCTGCGCCAGCCACGTGCCGACCGCGCCGTCGCGGCCCGCGCCGTGCATCCGGTGCGGCACGAGGTCGCTGTGCCTGGCGATCTCGTTGACCCAGTTGACGACGACGCTCGCCGGGCAGACCACCAGGAACCCGCGCCGCCCACCGGCGGCGAGGCTGGCCATCACCGCGATGGCCTCGATCGTCTTGCCCAGTCCCATCTCGTCGCCGATGATGACGCGTTTGCGGGCCAGCGCGAACTTCGCCCCGAACACCTGGTAGCCGCGCAACGACACCTTCAGCAGGCTCGTGTCCAGCGTGGTCGCGTCGACCTCGTGCTCGATGTCGGCCGGGACGAAACCTTTGGCGGCACTGCGATCCGGCATCGCCTCCGCGCCGGCGAGGTCGGCCAGCAGCGTGTTGTAGGCGGCGGCGTCGAGCTCGTAGTCGCGCCACAGCGCGCGGTGGTCCAGGTCGGGCACGCGCAGCTGCGTGCCCACCGCGCGCAACGCCGCCACGTCGCGGCTGGCCAGCAGGGCCTCGAGCCGGCCGAGCGAATCGATGGCCGCCTGCCGGTTCTTCCGCAACGAGAAGAACATCCGCACCCGGCTCGCGGCACGGGATGCCGCACGCACGTCGGCGTCGACCCTGCCCAGCACGTCTCCGAGCGGCTCGCGCAGCGGACCGACGAGCTGGTTCGCCCTGCGCAGCTTGGACATCAGCTGCAGCAGCTCGGTCTGGGCGCGGCCGGCGCGGTCGGGGTTCAGCCGGACAGTCGTGTCGCGCGCGACGCCGTCGACGACGGCGCGGGCCACCCGCACGATCTGCTCGGCGGACTGCCTGCCGACTCCGGGCACGCCGTCGAGCTCTTCCGGACGCGCCCCGGCGACGTCGGCGACGGTCCGGTACCCGGCGGCCTTCAGCTTGCTCAGCCGCAGGTTCGCCTTCGTCTCCCGCAGCTTCTCCACCGGCATGGCACGGAGCTGGTCGGCCACCAGCGCGTCCAGGACCTCCTGGTACTTCGCGACGGCGAGCGCGAGCAGCCGATCCGGTTCCGCGCGCACCCCTGCCGCCTCGGCGCGGAACGTCTTCGCGGCGGCCAGCACCGCTCGAGCACGCCCACCGACCTTCGACGAGTCGTCCACCCGTGTCCTTCCGTCAGGCGGGCCTGAGGGTACCGAAACCAGCCCCGTCGATGGCGGCGTCAGTTCAGGGCAGCGGGAAGTTGCTGGAGTTGGCGGAGGACCGCCGGGTCCTGCAGCGTCATCCACTGGATGACCTCGGTGTAGGTCGCACACACGGTCTCGGGCTGCCCGCACACCTCACCGAGGTACTGCTCCATCGCGTTCGAGAACGCCGACCCGGACCACTCGTTGAAGTGGTTGCCGATGACCAGCGGCGCACGGTTGCCGTTGAACGCCGCCTGGTACACCGACCGGTACGTGTCTACGACGACCTGGGAGAACTCGGCTGCCCGCGCGGGTTGCTCCCTGGCGCCGTTGAGCACGTACCAGAAGTTGTAGTCCATCATCACGACCCGCCTGCCCAGCGCGGGCACACGCACCTCGGGCATCGGGAACTCCCACAGTCCGTTCTGGACGGACGGCCACTGCACGCCGAGGCTCACATGGCTGGTGTCGTAGACGAGACCGTGCGAGGCCATCGCGGGGAACGCCTTCTGCCAGTCGCCTTCGAGACAAGGGGTGCGGCCACCGCGGATCGCCTCCTCCGGCAGCTTCAGCCCGGCAGCCCGGGCCTTGTCGAGGATCGTCTTGAACGCGTCGAGCTCCGCCCTCCACTGATCGGTGTTCCAGCGGCCGACGGCGGGTTCGTCGCCCGCGCAGAAGTGGCCGTTGTAGTGCGTGCCGAGCTCGTGGCCGGCTTCGATCACCGTGTTCAGGTACCGGATGCGGTCGGCGACTTCCTGCCTGCTGCCGCCGAACCCGATCGACGAGCGTCCCCGCGGGTGCCCAGGCCCGGTGTAGGTTTCCCTGTCCTCGTCGGGGACGAGGTACACGCCCGAAAGCAGGCCGGTGACATGCGCGTTGTTCTTCTGGGCCAACGGAAGCACACGGTCCCAGTGCTTCTTGGACGACGCGCCGTCGAACGAGAAGAGCACGAACTGCGGAGGCTTTTCGCCCACGGCGAGTTTGCGCATCCAGGGCGGCAGCTTCGCCGGCGCGCGCACAGCGGAGGCCGGGTCGCTCGGCGGGGAGGAGGAGGGTTGAGGCTGCGCGGACGACGTCGCCGCCGAATCGGCCACCTCCCGCTCGGCGCCGAAATCCATGACCAGCAGCAGCACGAGGGTCAGCGAGAGCGCCACCCCCGTGGTCAACCATCCCCACCTCTTCACACTGAAGAGACTCGCGATCACCCGATCGGGTTGCACTGGATTGCTGGTTCGACGATCACCAAACAACCGCCTCGTGCCCTCGTTCGCACTCAAGGATCGATGACGACCTCGTACTCCCCCGCGCGCGGCCGAGGACGCACCCCGCGGCGCAGAGCATCGATGAGTTCCGCGGGCTCGCAGTCGAAGCGCACCCGCACTTGCTCATTGGTGAGCACAGCGCGGCACGCACCGAGTTCAAAGTTGATCACGCAGAGCAGATGCGGGCACTCAGGAGCACTGGACGCGATGAACTCCTGGAACTGCTTGGCTTCGTCGTAGGCCCACGCCTCCGGAGGGGTTGCGGCGGTGTACCTCGCGATGAGCTCGTCGGCCTGTTGCACGTCGAAGGTCAACGCGAGCAACCGGTACGACAACGGCAGGGCGGTCACGAGGTTGCCCCGGCGCACGGTGTCGATCAGTTCCCGGTACAGGGGCACGGCGGGGTCGGCTGCCAGCACACCGGTGGGCGCGCTGGAGGCGACCGCGCTCGCCAAGGCGCCCTCCCACTGACCGGAAGTCGTCTCACCCCGACTCGCTCGTCCGGTTCGCCGCGATGCCGGCGACTCGGGCGAGCCGCCGCGGGCGCGCCACACCCGGTGCAGGCCGTGGATCTGCTCGCCGAACACCTCATCGTCTATTCGTTCAGGGCCGACGTAGTCGGGCATCAGCTCGTAGGTGACGGCGCGGAGGGCAGGCAGTCGTCGCGCCACCTCCACGGCGAGGTCGACCAGTTCGGAATCGATGGCTCCGGAATGAGCGTCCAGCATGAAGCCGTGCTTTTCATAGCCGCCGGCGAGATGGATTTCGCACACCCGTTCCAGGGGAAGTGCATCGACGACATCGAGAACCTTCTGCCGCCCGTTGCGTTCGTTGCACCACAGGTTGTGCAGGTCGCACAGAATGAAACAGTCCGCCTCTTCGGCCACTTCGGCGAAGAAGTCTCCATCGGACATCTGCCCGCGCTGTGGACGCAAATAGTTCACGCCCGTTTCGAAGGCAATGGGACGGCCTACTGCCGCCTGGAGCAGTCTGAGGTTGCGCGCGGCGACCGCCACCGCGTCCTCCGTTTGAGCAGGAGGCAGCAGAAAGCCGGTGTGAACGGTTCCGAGTCCGGTTGACGTGAGTTTGTTGATGCTCAAGTGGTCGCTCACCCAAGGGCTGTCCACCACTGCCGCGACCCGCGCCAGCTCGGCCATGTCCTCGGGGCTGGGCGGCACGGTGCCACCTACCGCGCAGGTGACACCGTGCACGACGATCGGCTTTGTGCTGGTGGGAACCCGAGCGGAGACATGACCGCTGCCGATGGAACCCACCGCGGGCTCGAACTCGAGGAAGTCGATGGCGTCGGCGTGGCCGATCAGCCCGTCGAGGCCGGGAAACCACATGACCCCGACACCGAGGTCCGGCAGCTTCGCTGGCACGGACTCAGTAGGTCGTGTCGAGGTTGCGGAGCGTCCCCTTCGCATCCACGATGAACCGGCGTTCGAGGGTGAACCGGATATCCGCTCCCGAGTTGCACGACGGATGCCCGAGCCGCTCGAAAACCTTGCGCTGCACGTCGAAGAGAGCCTCGATGTCGAACGCGACGCTGACCGGAATCACCACCTCGACGGGCGTCGCAGCGGGCCCACGACGAAGGTCGAACTCAGCCATGACTGTCCCCTCCCGTGCCTGGTCCGCTTCATTTTCGGCTGCTCGACGGCCTCCAGCTAGGGTCGTTGGACACCTCTGCGAGGATTCCAGCGCGACTGGACTGTCCCTTGTCAATAGGAAATTCTTATCGATCGAAGGGATTGATGAGGACCCGGACGCAGACCAGTTCTCACGGACGAACGCGGATGATCGTCTTGCCCTTGACCCGCTCGGCCGGGTTGAAGGCGGCGACAGCGTCGTCGAGGGACGCGACGGTTCCGATGAGCGTGCGCAGCCGCCCGTCCCGCACCCGCTGGGCGATCTCGGTCAGCTGGGCGCGGTCGGCCTCGACGACGAAGTCGATCGCCAGGCCTTCCGCGGGCCTGGCCTCCACAGGCCCGGCGATGGTCACCAGCGTTCCCCCTGCCCGGACCAGGGTCGCGGACCGCTTCTGGACCTCTCCGCCGAAGATGTCGAACACCAGATCCACTTCGCCGACGTCGTCCAGCGAGTCGTCCTGGAGGTCGACGAACTCGTGCGCACCGAGGTCGAGCGCGGCCTGCCGGTCGGTGGCACGTCCGGTGCCGATGACGTGAGCGCCGGCTTCGCGGGCGAGTTGCGTCACGACCGAGCCGACTCCGCCTGCCGCGCCGTGCACGAGGACGCTCTGTCCTGCCTGGACGCGGCCGTGCACGAACAGCCCCTGCCACGCGGTCAGGCCCGAGATCGGGAGGCTGGCGCCCACCGTGAAGTCGAGGTCGCCCGGCAGCGGCGCGAGGTTGCGCGCCTCGACGGCCACGTACTCCGCCAGGGTGCCGTCGCGGGTCCAGTCCGTGAGGCCGAACACCCGCTGGCCCACGGTCAGGCCCCTCGTGCCGTAGCCGAGAGCGCGTACCACACCGGCCAGCTCGTGCCCGGGAATCGACGGCGTCCGGTCACGGCCGAGACGATCGGTCCAGGTCGGCTCCCACTCCAGCTCGCCAGGAGTGAACCCCGACGCGTGCACCTCGACCAGCACGTCGTTTCCCGCCGGCTCTGGCCTGGGCCGTTCCGCCAGCGTCATCCCGGCCGTTCCGGCGGCCTGATCCGTCACCACGATCGCCTTCATCCGGCGCCTCCCCGCAAGTTCGATCGGTTGACGCTAACCCGCTTGCGGCTCGGATCCTGGGTCCACTTCGGCTCGCGGAACGGGAACCAGTCCGGCGGTCACCGCAGTGCGCGAACCAGCGCCTCCAGTGCGCCCGACCAGGCGCTGGCGGAGGGTGTGGCGAAGCCGACGGCCACGCCGTCACGGTCCGATGTGGACTCGGGGTGCCGGAAGAAGCCGAGTGGCTCCACCGTCAGCTGTTCGCGGGCGGCGCGGCGCACGAGCTCGGCGCCGGTGCGGCCGGGCTGTTCGACGACGATGTGCAGTCCGGCGGACATCCCGGTCACCCGCGCGGCCGGCGCGTTCCGTTCGATCGTCTCGACGAGCTGCTCACGCCGACGGCGGTACTGCGTGCGCATCGCGCGAATGTGCCGGTCGTACGCCCCCGACTCGACGAAGTCGGTCATCGCCAGCTGGTTGACGAACCCGACGGTCTCCTCCGCCCACCCCTTCTCCGCGACGATCGCGCCGACCAGGTGGTCCGGAACGACGAGCCAGCCCAGGCGCAGCCCCGGCGCCAGGGACTTGCTGGCGGTGCCCAGGTAGATCACGTGGTCGTCATCCAGCCCCTGCAACGCGCCGACAGGAGACCGGTCGTAGCGGAACTCCCCGTCGTAGTCGTCCTCGATGATCAGCGCGCCCCGCCGCCGCGCCCAGTCCACGACCGCGGCACGCCGATCGGAATGCAGCGCCACTCCCAAGGGGAACTGGTGTGACGGTGTGAGCAACACAGCCCCCGGAGTCGGCGTCTCGTCCAATGTGGACACGTCCGCACCGCCGGTGTCCACCGGGATCGGGACGGTGTCCAGGCCGGCCTTCAGCAACGTTTCGCGCTGGGTCTGCAGGCCGAACTCCTCGATCGCGACCGTCGTGACCCCCTGCTTCGCCAGCGCCGCGGCCACGAGCCGCAAACCTTCCGCGGCCCCGCTGCACACCACGACGTTGTCGGCCCGCGCACGCAATCCCCTGGCCCGAGCCAGATACCGGGCGATGGCATCGCGAAGTTCGCTGCGGCCGTGCGGATCGGTGTACCCGAAGGCCTCGAACGGCGCCGTGCTCACCGTCCGCTTCACCGACCGGACCCACTCCTCACGTGGAAACGACGACAGGTCCGGCCGCCCTGGCCGCAGGTCGTACACCAGCCGCGGCGGCGCCGCCGGCGGCCGCGGCGGTTCCCGGTCCGCTGCCGGCTCCGCCGAACGTCGCGCCACCTCCGTGCCGGAACCGTGCTGCCCCGTCAGCCAGCCCTCGTTGATCAGCTCCGAGTAGGCGCGCACCACGGTGTTGCGGCCCAGCCCGAGATCGTTCGCCAGCACACGGCTCGACGGCAGCCGCGTCCCCGGCGCCAGCCTCCCCGTGCGGATCGCCTCGCGGAACGCGTCCATGAGCCCCGCCCGCGCGTTGCGCCCGAGCTGGCCTACGTGGAGGTCCAGGCCGGACTTCCGGGTACCGCGAGCCGCTTGGTCGGTCATGCCGGACAACGATACGGACCAGGCAGGCGTCGGCTGAAGGAGCTCTCCCCCACCCGACCATCCACATCGGACGATCGAAGGCCGGCCGCCCGGCTCAGTTCCGCCGGTTGCCCCGGCCGCGCGGCGTCGTGACGGCCGGCGTGCGGAGGTCGTCGAGGAGCTCCATCTGGCCCGTGATGACGCCGGTGAGGATGAGCCTGGCGACGGCGAGCAGCTCGGCGACGTGCGGGCTGGTGAGCGAGTAGAAGACGTTGGAGCCTTCCTTGCGGGTGGTGACCAGACCGGCGCGGCGCAGCACGGCGAGTTGCTGGGAGAGGTTGGCGGCTTCGATGCCGACCTCGGGCAGCATCTCCGCGACGGAGTGTTCGCGCTCGCTGAGCAGTTCGAGCACCCGGATGCGGGCCGGGTGGCCGAGGGTTTTGAAGAACTCCGCCTTGACCTGGTAGAGGGGCCTGCTCATCGGTGCCCCGTCCCTTCGACCGTCGTCATGGTGCTGATCCTCCCTCGTGAATCCCAGCCGGTGCGACTCGGGATGCATTTCCACGGGGTTCAGCAGTTGCTAATCTTACCAAGTTAGCAACCCTGGTCACCTCGCACGGCCTTGGGAGGCCGGACATGACGGAGCCGAGGACGGGGGACGTGATGTGCCGGCGGGTCGTCACCGCGGTACGGGACACCACGTTCAAGGAGCTCGTCGGGACGATGATCGTCCACGAGGTGAGCACGATCCCGGTGGTGGACGCGGCCGGGCGCCCCGTCGGGATGGTGACCGAGGAAGACCTGGCCACCAAGCTGGAGTTCCGCGGCGGGGCCGAGAACCCGCCGGTACTGGGTGGTGCGCAGATGCGGGCGCGGTGGCACAAGTCGTCCGCGACCGTCGCCGCCGAGCTGATGACGGCGGCGGTCACCGTCGCGGAGAACGCCGCTCTGCGCGCCGCGCTGCGGCTCCTCGCTGGGGTGCGGGCGGGCAGGCTCTGCGTGGTCAACAGTTCTGGCACCCTCGTCGGCGTGCTCGGCAGGCACGACGCGTTGCGGTTGTTCCTGCGCGGGGACGAGGCGATCCGGGACGATCTCGAACAGCGGCTGCTGCCCGCCTCGACGCGCGCGCACCGGGTCGCGGTGCGGGTGATCGACGGGGTGGCCACGCTCCAGGGAACGTTGTGCCTGCGCAGCGCGACCCAGCGAGCCGAGTGGATCGCCCGCGGTGTGCCCGGGGTGATCTCGGTGCGCAACGAGCTGAGCTTCGACGTCGACGACCTGATGATCACCGGCTTGTGAGGGTGCCCTTCAGTCGAGGCGGTGCCTGAGCGCCTCGAGTTCGTCGCGCAGGGCGGTGGGGAGCTTCTCGCCGATGGTCGCGAACCACTGTTCGATCAGCGGGAGTTCGGCGCGCCACTCGTCGTGGTCGACGGTGAGCGCCCGCTGGACGTCGAAGTGCGACGACGGGTCGAGGCCGCGCAGGTCGAGCGCCTTGGCTCCGGGAACCCAGCCGATCGGGGTCTGGAACGCGGTCGCGTGACCTTCGACGCGGTCCACGACCCACTTGAGGACGCGGGCGTTCTCGCCGAAGCCGGGCCACAGGAAGCGGCCGTCGTCGCCGCGGCGGAACCAGTTGACGTAGAAGATCTTCGGCAGTTTCGCGGTGTTGGCGTGTTTGCCGATGTCGATCCAGTGCTGGAAGTAGTCGCCTGCGTGGTAGCCGATGAACGGCAGCATCGCCATGGGGTCGCGGCGCACCACACCGACCTCGCCGGTGGCCGCGGCGGTGGTCTCCGAGGAGAGCGTGGCGCCCAGGAACACGCCGTGCTGCCAGTCGAAGGACTCGGTGACCAGCGGGACGGTGGTGGCGCGGCGACCACCGAAGAAGATCGCCGAGATCGGCACGCCCTCGGGGTCGTCCCACTCGGGCGCGGCGGTCGGGCACTGGGCGATCGGGGTGCAGTAGCGGGAGTTCGGGTGCGAGGACAGGTCCCCGGAGGCGGGTGTCCAGTCCTCGCGGCGCCACGAGGTGAGGTGGTCCGGCGGGGTGTCGGAACAGCCCTCCCACCAGACGTCGCCGTCGTCGGTCAGGGCGACGTTGATGAAGATGGAGTTGCCCTCGGCCAGGGTGCGCATGGCGTTGGGGTTGGTCTTCCAGCCGGTGCCGGGTGCGACGCCGAAGAAGCCGTTCTCCGGGTTGACGGCGTAGAGGCGGCCGTCGTCGCCGAAGCGCAGCCACGCGATGTCGTCACCGAGCGTCTCGACCTTCCAGCCGGGGATCGAGGGTTCCAGCATGGCGAGGTTGGTCTTGCCGCACGCCGAGGGGAACGCGGCCGCGATGTAGTGCACCGTGCCGTGGGGTGAGGTGAGTTTGAGGATGAGCATGTGCTCGGCGAGCCAGCCCTCGTCGCGTGCCATCACGCTCGCGATGCGCAGGGAGTAGCACTTCTTGCCGAGCAGGGCGTTGCCGCCGTAGCCGGAGCCGTAGCTCCAGATCATCCGTTCCTCGGGGAACTGACTGATGTACTTGGTCCGGTCGCACGGCCACGGCACGTCGGCCTGCCCAGGCTTGAGCGGGGCTCCGACGGAGTGCAGGCAGCGCACGAAGTCCGCGTCCTCACCGAACAGCGCCAACGCCGCGCTGCCCGCGCGGGTCATGATGTGCATGGAGATCACCACGTACGGCGAGTCGGTGATCTCCACGCCCAGCACGGGATTCTCCGCGGACAGCGGTCCCATGCAGAACGGGATGACGTACATGGTGCGGCCCGCCATGCTGCCGCGGTAGAGCTCGGTCATGATGATCTTCATGTCGAGCGGGTCCATCCAGTTGTTGGTGGGACCGGCATCGGCTTCGTCGGCCGAGCAGAGGTAGGTGCGGTCCTCGACCCGTGCGACGTCGTCGGGGTCCGAGGCGCACCAGAACGAGTTGGGCTTCTTCTCCAGCCGCACGAACGTGCCCGCCTCGACCAGCTTGTCGGTCAGCCTGCGCCGTTCCAGCGGGGAGCCGTCGCACCACACGACCTGGTCGGGGGTGGTCAGCGCCGCGACCTCGGACACCCACTCCAGCAGACCGCGGTGTGCGGTGGGAGCGGTCATCGGGCGGCTCCTCGGTGCAGCGCGTCGGTGGCGAAGTCGGCGATCTGGCGGGTGAGGGTGTCGTCGGGACGCCGGGGCAGTTGCTCGCCCGGTGGCGTGGCGGCGGACAGCGCGACGGCGCAGGCGTGCTGCACGTCCGGGGTCAGCCGCGCGTGCGGGTGCCGGGTGAGCGCCTGCAGCAGGCCCGGCAGTGCCAGCGCCGGGTCGCGGGCAGGGTCCGGCACGATCACGGCGGGTGCGGCGTGGCGAGGCCAGGCGAAGCGGCCGCCTCCGCCGACCAGGTTGATCACCGCGTCGGCGTCGGCGGCGATGCGGCGCAACGGGAACGCCAGCGCGTCGGAGGGGTTCCAGGTGGTGATGTCCCGGATGCCCGCGGTCAGCAGGACGGGGTTGAGCAACGGCATGGTGTTGGCGCCCGCGATGACGACCCTGCCGGTCTCCGGTGCGCGGCCGGCACGTCCTAATGAGGTGAGCAGCGCGGCGGTCAGCGCGATGGCGGTGGTGTCGTGGTCGGTGAGCACCGGGACGTCCGTGATGAGGTCGCGTGCCTTCTGCGCACGTTCGGGGGTGGCGCGGACGAGCAGCACCGCTCCGATACCGGCGGGGAGGTTGTGCAGCCCGTAGTCCGAGGCGATCACGCGGGTCGGCAGCGCTGCCTGCTCCTCGACCAGCGCGGCGTAGCGGCGCAGGACGGCGGTGGTGGCACCGATTCCGCCCACCACGGCGACGACAGGGCGATCCGCGGTCAACGTCCGGGTCCCGAGTTCTCCAGCAGCGCCGGGCTGATCCAGTGGGTGGTGTCGATGCCGTGCTGGGCGGCCACGTCGAGCAGGTCGCGGATCCGGGCGCTGTGCAGGTGGACCTCGTGGTCGTGGCCGGCTTCCCTGGCCTGCTTCAGCATCTCCCCCGCCTCGGCGATCTTGCGTCCCAGCTCTGTTTCGAACTCGCTCATCGTCCTCGACATCTCTCCCTCGATCCGCAGACTCCATGATCTGCGGACTTAAACAACTATGCAACTGTTTGGGTGTGCGAGGCTGCGCACACTTCTGGCAGGTGCCGCTACAGGTCGTTGCCGGCGTAGGACAGGTTGAAGCTCTTGTTGGTCAACGGGAAGTCGGGAACGATCGTGTCGGTCAGCGCGACCGGCAGCGCGGGCCAGTTGAAGAAGCTGGGGTCCACGACCTTCACCCGGCTCAGCCGTCCGTCGCCGGTCAGCTCGACGCGGTGCACGATCGTGCCGCGCCACCCCTCGACGATGCCGACTCCGGAGCCGCCGGCGCCGGTGACGGCCGGACCGGTCGCGGTGATCCGGCCGTCGAGCATGCCGGTGAGGCTGGTGATCATGGCGATCGACGTCGTGAACTCCTCCGCGCGCACGAGGAAGCGGGACAGCACGTCGCCGTCGGTGCGGGTGTGCACGGTGCGGGGGAACTCCGCGGACAGGAACGGGTGGTCGTGCCGGGCGTCGACGTCCAGGCCGCTGGCACGGGCGACGACACCGAGCGTGCCGAGGTCGGCGGCCTGGTCGCGGCGCAGCGGGGCGGTGCCGGTGAACCGGTCGGACACCACGGTGTTGGACAGGGCCAGCTCGACGATCTCGGCCACGTCGGTGCCGATGGCCGCCAGCTCGTGCGGGTCGGGCAGGGCGGTGACGGTGGCGCCGCCGGGGTGGATGGCGCCGCGCAGCAGGCGGTGTCCGGTGACGGTGTCGTTGAGGCGCAGCAGGCGTTCACGGACGCGCTGCGAGTGGGCGTTCAGCACCCCGTAGGCGACGTCGTTGCACAGGGCGCCGATGTCGGTGATGTGGTTGTAGAGACGTTCGAGCTCCAGCAGGATCGCGCGGATGCGTTGCGCGTCCTCGGGTACCGCCCACCGGTGGGCGTCCTCGACGGCGAGGCAGTAGGCGAGGGTATGCCCGACGGTGGTGTCACCGCTCACCCGTTCCGCCAGTTCGATCCCCTCGTCAGGAGTGCGTCCCCTGAAGAGCTTTTCGAGTCCTCTGTGGACGAACCAGAGCCTGGCCTTGAGGTTGAGGATGGTCTCGCCGACCACGGAGAACCGGAAGTGGCCAGGGCCGATCATGCCGGCGTGCACGGGGCCGACCGGGATCTCGTACACGCCGGGGCCTTCGACCGTCCGGAACGGGTACGGGCCGTCGACGCTGCCGAACTCGGGCGGCTCGCCCGCGTCGGTGAGCATGGGATACCAGCCCCGGGGCCAGTGGAAGTGGCGCACCAGCCGCTGCGGCAGGGGGTGACCGGTGGGCACGATGCCGAACAGGTCGTGCATCTCGCGCTCGAACCGTCCGGCGGCGAACGACAACCCGGCCAGGCTCGGCACTTCCGGTGCCTGCGGGTCGAGCAGGACGTGCAGCTCGACCCTGCGGTCCCCAGGGGCGGCGGTGAACAGGTACACCGCGCGCAACCGGTCGCCGTCGTCGTGACCGGCGGCCAGCGCGAGCCGGAAACCTCGCTCCAGCAGGGAACCGGCCTGGCCCGGCAGCTCGGCCGGAGTGAGGGTTCTCGTGATCATCTTGTCACCGCCGGCGGCTGGGTTGCGAGGTCGAGCAGGTCGGGGAGCGGTCCGGCGACGACACCGAGCACGGCGCACGCGAGCAGCCCGCCGGCCAGGGCGACCGGGATCCGCGACGCGGCCGCGGTGTCCGAGGTGGACGGTGGCCCGAGCAGCATCCGGCTGGTGCCGGCGATCAGGGCGGCGGCGATCACCAGCACCAGCAGCAGTGCGGCCGAGGTGAGCCAGCCGAGGCCGGCGCCGAAGCCGGCGCGGACGATGCCGAGCTCGCTCGCGAACAGGCTGAACGGGGGCAGGCCGAGCAGAGCGAGCACACCGAACCCGAAGGTCGTCGCGACCGCGGGGTGGCTGGCGAGCAGGCCGCGCACGCCGTCGATCCGGCTGGTGCCGGTGATCTGCAGGACGCGGCCCGCGCCGAGGAACAGCACGGCCTTGGCCAGCCCGTGTCCGAGGACGTGCAACAGCGCTGCCGTCAGTGCCAGGGGGCTGCCGATCGCGGCGCCGAAGGCGACCAGGCCGAGGTGTTCGATGCTGGAGTAGGCGAGCATCCGTTTGTAGTCGCGCTGCCCGATCAGCAGTGACGCGGCGAGCGCGAGCGAGGCCAGCGCCATCACGGTGAGCAGGGTGCGGGCGAACCCCGTGCCCAGCGCGCCGTCGCTGATCACCTTGACCCGCAGGATCGCGTAGAACGCCACCGACAGCAGCACCCCGGACATCAGCGCCGACACCGGTGCCGGGGCCTGGGAATGCGCGTCCGGCAACCACGCGTGCAGCGGTGCGAGACCGGCCTTCGTGCCGAAACCGAGCACCAGCAGCACGATCGCGATCCTGGTGACACCGGGATCGAGCCCCGGCGCGTGTGCGGCGAGCGCGGCGAGGTCCAGCCCCGCGGTGCCGGGAGCGTGGGCGGCGGCGAAGTTGAGCACGATCGTGCCCAGCAGTGCGAGGGCGATGCCGGCCGAGCAGATCACCACGTACTTCCACGCCGCCTCGACCGAGGCGCGGGTGCGGCGCTGCCCGACCAGGAAGGCGGTGACGATCGTGGTGGCCTCGACCGCCACCCACACCACGCCGAGGTTCGCCGCGAGCACCGCGAGGGCCATGGTGGCCAGGAACAGCTGCACGAGCAGGCTGTGCCGCGCGGCGGTGCGGTCCGTCGCCCTGCCCGCCTCGATCTCGGCGCGGAAGTACGCGGGTGTCGCCGCGGTGGCGACCAGGCCGACCGCGCCGATCACCAGCACCATGAACGCCGACAACGCGTCCGCGCGCAGCAGCCCGGCCACCGCGGTCACCGGACCGGACCGGCCCACCTGCACCGCCAGCGTGATCCCGGCGGCCAGCACGACGGCCGCAGACCCGGCGCTGACCCAGGCGGTGGCGCGGCGCCATCCGAACACCTGGTGGACGAGCGCACCGAGCACGGGCACTCCTACCGGAACGAGCAGAGTCATCAGTCGCGCAACTCCCGCAGTTCGTCGAGGTCGGTGTCGCCGAAGGTCTCCCGCATCCGGGTGGTGAGGACCTGCAGCACCAGCACGGCCAGCAGGACGTCGAGCGACACCCCGAGCTCCACCACGAGGCCGACGCCCGTGGTGGTGAGGAAGCCGACGGCGGTGATTCCGTTGTCCATCAACAGGAAGCCGACCAGCTGGGACAACGCGCGGCGCCGGGTGACCAGCACGAAGAACCCGATCAGCACCACCGTGACGCCGACCGGAATGGCCTGGGTGGCCGCCGACGGCGCCAACGCCACCAACGGCTGGGACACCGCGTACGCCAGCAGCGTCAGCGCCGCGGCGGCCAGCAGCGACGCGGACACGTTCACCAGCGGCCTGGTCTCGCGCCGCGACTCCCCCGCGCCCGCCAACGCCCGGCGCAGCAGGTACGGCAGCACGCCCGCCCGCAACACCAGCACGCCCACCGCCACAGCCCACAGCTCGACGGAGTTCTCCTGTGCCGCCAGCACCGCCACCAGAACCGCGAGCGCGGCGCCCTGCACCGCGAACACCCGGATGATCACCGAGAGCTCACGGCGCCACAACACCAGCACCGCGGTCAGCAGCAAGGCACCGCAAGCCAGGTACAAGAGCTGCACGGTTCTCCTTTCAGGCCAGGAAGAACGAGGCCGCGACGGCGAGCAGCGCGAGCAGGGACGACCCGGCCAGCAACTCGGGCACCCGGAACAGCCGCAGCTTCGCGACGAACACCTCGCCGGCCGCGAGCAACCCGCCCAGCACACCGACCTTCACCACCAGCGCCAGCACACCGATCAGCACCGCCAGTGGCGTGGCCTCGGTGGCGATTCCCCACGGTGCGAACAGGTTCGCCAGCAGCCCGAGGAACACCGACAGCCGCATGGCGGACGCCAGTTCCACCAGCGCCAGATCAGGACCCGCGTACTCCAGCACCATCGCTTCGTGGACCATCGTCAGCTCAAGGTGCGTCGACGGGTTGTCCACCGGGATGCGCCCGGTCTCGGCCACGATCACCACGATCAGGGCGACCGCGGCCAGCAGGCTGACCGGCGAGATCACCCGCGCCGGATCGTGCAGCGTCGACGAGACGATGGCGCCGAGGTTGGTCGATCCGACCCGCACCGACAGCGCGAAGATCGCCACCAGCAGCGTGGGCTCGACCAGCGCGAGAATCGTCATCTCGCGGCTGGCGCCCATCCCGCCGAACGCCGTGCCGGTGTCCAGCCCCGCCAACGCGAGCGCCACCGCGCCCAGCGCCAGCAACGCCACCACCGCGAACAGGTCCGCGACCGGGTCCACCGCGGACTCCGTCGCGACGAACGGCACCACGACCGCGACCACCAGCGTCGTGGCCACCAGCACCAGAGGTGCGAACCGGAACACCTCGCTCGTGCCGCGCGGCGTGATCCGCTCCTTGCGCAGCAGCTTGCGCAGATCACGCCACGGCTGCGCGACGCCCGCGCCGGCGCGTCCCTCCAGCCGGGCCCGCACCTGCCGCATCAGCCCGACCAGCAGCGGCGATCCGGCGACGATCAGCACCGGCTGCACCACCCCGCCGACCACGCCGAGAGCGCTCATCGCGTCACCGCCAGCAGGATCAGCGCGCCGCACACCACGTAGAAGCCGTACCCGAGGTAGCGGTGCACGCTGCCCGACGCCAGGCGCCGCCCTGCGCCGCCCCACGCCGTGATCGCGTTCAGCACCGGTTCGTAGAGACGCCGCTCGATCCGGTCGGGCACCTTCCGCCGATATTCCACGGCCTGCACGAGATAGCGCGACTCCTGGTGGTGCGACACGTCCACGTCCAGCTCCGGCTGCACCACGTCGTCGAACACGCGCTGCAACGGCTCGGCGAACGACGTCGCCGTGTACTCCATGCGCGCCGACATCGGTCCCCCACCGCAGTCCCACAACCGCGCCTCCCGGCGCGCTCGCCGTGCCACGGCGGCCCGGACGACCCCGGCCACCACGACCACGGCGGCGAGGAGCCCGAGGGTCAGCAGCAGCGGGGACAACGCGCCAGTGGCCTGGCTCAGCCGCAACGTCACGTCACCGGACACCGCGGCCCCACCCGCTGCCGCCTGGACCGCGGGCAGGACTCCGGCCGGCCACAGCGCGAGCACCACGCAGACCACCGCGGCGACGCCCATGCCGGCGAGCATGGTGAACGGGCTCTCGTGCGCGTCCGCCGCGGCCCCGCTGCGAGGCTTGGCCAGGAATCCCACCCCGAACGCCTTCACGAACGTGGCCACCGCGAGCCCCGCGGTCAGCGCGACCGCCGCCACCGCGACCGGCATGGCGATCGCCGCGGCCACCCCGCCAGCGGGCAGGCCGTGGATCAACGCCTGCAGCAACAACCACTCCGACACGAACGCCGTTCCCGGCGGTAACGCCGACGCCGCCAGCGCCCCCAGCCCGAACGCGGCCGTGGTCACCGGCATGACCGGCCGCAACCCGCCGAGCGCGTCGAGGTCGCGGCTTCCGGTCGCGTGCAGCACCGAGCCAGCCGCGAGGAACAGCAACGTCTTGAAAGCCGCGTGCCCGACCACGTGCAGCAGCGCGGCGGTCAGCGCCAGTGCGGCCAGCGTGTGCTCACCGGACGAGGCGAACAGACCGGCCGCGCCGATCCCGACGAGCACCAGCCCCATGTTCTCGGTCGTCGACTGCCCGAGCAGCCGCTTCAGGTCCGAGCTCATCGCGGCCTGCAGAATCCCGTACACCGCCGACACCGCGCCCAGCGCGAGCACCAGCAGCCACCACCACGCCGTGCCGCCGCCGAGCAGGTCGACGCCGACCCGCACCACTCCGTACACACCCAGGTTCACCATCGCCGCCGACATCAACGCCGACACGTGACTGGGAGCCTCCGGATGTGCTCGCGGCAGCCAGGCGTGCAACGGCACGATGCCCGCCTTGGACGTGAAACCTGCCAGCGTCGCCACGAACACCACACCCGCCACCGCCGGTGACAACCGCCCGCCCGCCTCGCGCAAAGCAGCGAACGAGTCGTCCGGGGCGTGTGCGACGAACACCATCAGTCCAATGAGGACGGACACGAACCCCAGGTGCGTCATCACCGCGTACCACCGGCCCGCCGAGGCCACCCGCGGGCCGCGCCGGTGCTCGGCGACCACCAGCACCAGCGACGCCAGTGCCATCAGCTCCCAGCACACCAGCAGCGTGCTCACGTTCGCCGCCGCGGGCACCAGCGCCATCGCCACCACGAACAACGGCAGCGCGACCTGCACCCCGCGGGTGCGCAGATCCAGACTGTCCACATAGGACATCGCGTAGATCCCCGCCGCCACCGCGACGCCGCCGGTCACCGCCACGAACAACCCGCCGAGCGGGTCCAGCGTCAGCGCCACCCCCGACAGCGGTAAGACCTCGGGCAGCACAACGGAGAACGAGCCGCCGGCCAGTGCCGCGGCACCCGCGACCACCGCGGCCGCACCCGTCACCGCCGTTCCCACACCGACCACCGCCGACCGCGCCGGAACCACGGCGGCGAGCAGAGCCGTCACCAGTCCGATGGCCACGACCGCGGCCATCCCCGTCGCAGCGAGGTTCATCGGCCGGTCAGCTTTCGCAGTCCCTCGACGATCGCCTCCGGCCGCGGCGGGCAGCCGTGGATCTCCACGTCGACCGGCACGACGTCACGCACGGCACCGGCCACCCCGTACGCGCCGGCGAACACCCCGCAGTTGCGGGCGCAGTCCCCCACCGCCACCACCAGCTTCGGCGCGGGGACCGCGTCGAAAGTGCGCCGCAACGGCTCGGCCATGTTCCGCGTCACGACGCCGGTCACCAGCAACGCGTCGGCGTGCCGCGGCGACGCCACCAGCCGCGCCCCGTACCGCTCACCGTCGTGGACGGGCCCGAACGCCGACCCGATCTCGATCTCGCACCCGTTGCACGATCCGGCGTCGACGTGCCGGATCTGCACCGACCCGCCCAGCAGCGCGGCCCGCTCGGGCCGCTCACCCTCCGGCAGCGGCGGTGGGGGTTCGGCCACTCGCCCGGTCCGGCGAATCTTGCGCCACAGACTCAGCACGCTCTCGCTCCCGCGGTGGAGTCGGTCAGTTCGGAGAAGCAGGTGCGGTCACCCCGCCGTCGGGGGAGGGACACGGGGTGACCGCGGCTCACCCGGTGCGCGGCACCGGCGGGCTCGTCGCGCGGAGGTCCTCGAGCAGCTCGACCTGCCCGGACAGCACTCCCGACAGGATCCGGCGCGCGCTGACCAGCAGCTCGGCCACGTGCGGGCTGGTCAGCGAGTAGCGGACCGCCCCGCCTTCCTTGCGGGTGGCGACCAGGCCGGCCCGGCGCAGCACCGCCAGCTGCTGGGACAGGTTCGCCGGCTCGACGCCCACCTGCGGCACCAGCTCCGCGACCGCGTGCTCACACAGGCTCAGCAGCTCCAGCACGCGGATCCGCGCCGGATGCCCCAGCGTTTTGAAGAACTCCGCCTTGAGCTGGTACAGCGGCTTGCTCACCCGCGCACCCCTTCCCGCCCTGCGTCGTCCCACATCTGGCCGCAGGCTTCAGCACTTGCTAATCTTAGCAAGTCCGAAACAGTACAGGACGACAGGACCACGCCGTGACCGGAGCACCCGACCGGCTGCGAGTTCTCGTGGCAGACGGATCACCGTTCTTCCGCGACACGCTCCGGGAAGTCCTGCGCGACGTGGCCGACATCGATGTCATCGCCGTCGCGGGCTCAGCGGACGACGCGATCCGCCTGGCCGGACAGCACCGGCCCGAGGTCGCCGTCGTGGACGTTCACCTGCCAGGGGACGGCGTGCACGCCATCCGCCGCATCCATCAGAAGTCGCCCGCGGTGAAGCTCGTCGCGTTGTGCGGCCTGATCGACGCGCCGTCCGAGGCCGAGCTGCGCGAGCTCGGTGTCGTCGAGTACGTGATCAAAGGCGTGCCGAACCGCAGAATCCTGGCGGCGATCCGCCGAGCGGCCGGGGAAGGCGCCACCCTGTGACCCGTCGCCGGCCGGGTCGCGCAGCTCGGGTGATCACCCCGCCGTCGGCAGGGGCGGCTCCGGGCGCACCCGCAGCGGCAGGAGGTTGTCCATCGCGGTCGAGTGCAGCACGCGCGCGACCGTCGCGCTGGCCACCACGCTGATCGGCACTCCCCGTTCCAGCCCGAGGGCGCGGATCCGGTCGAGCGCCGTGATGCCGGACGAGCCGAAGAACACGACCTCCGACAGGTCGAGCACGAGCTCTTCCGCGCCGCCGTCCAACGCCTCCGTGCAGCGCCGTTCGAACTCGTCGCAGTTCGACAGGTCCACCTCGGCGCCCATCCTCACCTCGACGACGCCGCGCGCGGGACGGTCCGCGGCGCCGACGTCGAGCAGGTCGAGCAGGGCGGTCAGGTCGTTGTCGCGGACGAGACGCCGCTGCCGGTCCGCGCCGCAGCCCTCGCGGTCCAGCAGCCGCAGGCCCCGCTCGACCAGTGGCAGATCACCGTTGGCCGCGAGAACCGGTTCCAGCCGGCCCACCAGCCCGTCCAGCTGCTGCCGCAGCGGCAGCAACTGTCCGGACAGCACGTCCAGGGCGCTGCCGGCGAGGCCGTCCCTGGCCGATCGCCAGCAGGCCTGGCGCAGCGTCTCCACGGGAACCGGCACCGGCCGCACACCCCGCTGGACGTCCATCACCGACTTGGTCACGAGAGCGCGCACGAGCGCCGCCAGCAGCACCGCGTCGTCCACATTCGCGGCGACGTCCGCAACGCGCACCTCCACCGTCGGCCAGTGCGCCGACGGCCGGACGTCCCAGTAGACCATCGCCTGGTCCAGCGCCGTGCCCGCTTCGAGCAACGTGTCGCACACGTCCTGGTAGTGCTGCCACGACGTGAAGAACGGCGGCGGGCCGGACACCGGCCACCGCGACCACACCATCGAACGCCAGCTCACGAACCCGGTGTCCACCCCTCGCGAGAACGGCGAGTTGGCGGTGATCGCTCCCAGCACGGGCAGCCACGGCCGCACGTGGTTGCAGACCTGCACGGCGGTCTCCCGGTCCGGCACGGCGACGTGCACGTGGCACCCGCAGATCAACTGCCACGCCGCCAGCGCACCGAACTCGCGGGCGATCCGCCGGTACCGCAGACCGTCGGTGATCACACCGGTCGTGTCGCCCAGCGGCGGAGCGCCGACCGCGATCGCCCGGCAGCCGGTCTCGCGTGCCGCCCGCCCGACCGCCCGCCGCAGTTCGAGCAGCTCGCGCCGCACCTGCTCCGCGTCACCGCACACCGACGTCTTGGTCTCGACCTGCGTGGCGGTCAGCTCGTGTTCCAGTTCGAGCCCGAACAGGTCACGGGCGACCGCGACCACCTCGTCCGCGCGGTTCACGGCGACTCCGGTCACCGGGTCCACCAGGAGGAATTCCTCCTCCACGCCGACGGTCGGATCGCACGCCACAGCCGCTGGTGTCCGCTCCACGTCTCACCGCCCTGCTCGCGACGCCGGGGCGCCGCGGATGTGCCGGGGAGCGGTCGGTTCGCCGACAGCACGCGACTGACCGCCACCCGGAGTGGCGCCGGCGCACTGCTTCACCGGTGGATGCACCGGCCGAATACCCGCCTCCACCGGTGGGAAACATGCCGGCAGAGGTCGGGCGCCGACGTTTCCGGCGGTTTCGGTCCGGGTATCCGCCTCTTCCTCAGCTGGAGTGATCAGATGAAGATCGCGATGGTGTCTGCTCACGCGTGTCCTCTGGACGAGGCATCGCACGTCGCCCGGCTCTCGGCCGCCTTGTGCCGGTACGGGCATCACGTGACGGTGTACACGCGGCGGAACGACCC
Organism: Lentzea flava; assembly: GCF_014648475.1. Taxonomy (GTDB): domain Bacteria; phylum Actinomycetota; class Actinomycetes; order Mycobacteriales; family Pseudonocardiaceae; genus Lentzea; species Lentzea flava. Next base: position 449,270 of record NZ_BMRE01000001.1, read on the forward strand.
GGACGTGCCGGGGAGACTGCGCACAGAGCGCGGGTACGAGGTGGTGCACGTGCCCGCCGGGCCGGCGACGCCGCTCACGGACGAGGACGCGTTGCCCCACATGGGAGCGTTCATCTCGTTCCTGCTGCAGGAATGGGCCGCTTCCCCGCCGGACGTGGTGCACGGGCACCGGTGGATGTCCGGCATGGCCGGCGTCCTGGGTGGGCGGCGAGTCCGGGTTCCGGTGGTGCAGACGTTCCACTCGCTGGCGGCGGTCGAACGGCGTCACCGGGTGGGCGACACCGGACCGGAGGAGCGCGACAGGATCGAGACGCTCGTCGGCAGGGAGGCCGCGCACGTCGCGGCGGTCAGCCAGGACGAGATGGCCGAGCTGATCAGGGCAGGAGTGGACCGGGCGAAGATCTCCGTCATTCCCACCGGCGTCGACGTCGACACGTTCACCCCTGAAGGCGCACGGACACAGCGCGGCGGGCTGTACCGAGTGGTCACCACCGCGCCGTTGCTGCCGTACCGGGACATCGAGACGGTCATCACGGCACTGTCCAATGTGGACGGTGCAGAGCTGGTGGTCGCCGGGCTTCCGGAGAGCGGACGGCCGAAGGACGATCCCGAGGTCGCGAAACTGCGGGAACACGCTGAGCACCTCGGTGCCGGCGACAGGGTCGTGTTCGTCGGCGCGGTCGCGCACTCGGCGATGCCCGCGCTGCTGCGATCGGCCGACGCCGCCGTCTGCGCACCGTCGTACGAACCTTCCGGTGCGGTCGCGCTGGAGGCGATGGCGTGCGGCGTGCCGGTCGTCGCCACCGCGGCCGGCGCACTCGCCGATGTGGTCGTGAACGGCGTGACGGGCCTGCTCGTGCCGCCGGTGGAGCCGGAGAGCCTGGCACGGGCGCTGCGCTCGCTCCTGCAGGACGACACGCTGCGCAACCAGTTCGCGGTGGCTGGCCGCGACCGCGTCACCGCGCGGTACTCGTGGAGTCGCGTCGCCGCGGACGCCCTGCGCGTCTACACCCGGCTCGCCGCGACCGCGGGGCCGGCGTTTGAAGCTCAATGAAGTGGGCACAGGCTTCGTATGGGAATGCGAGATCGCCACGGGGACCAGTCGCTGCGGCTCCTGCTCGAGGGCTACGCGTGGATGCCGGGCCTCCGGCGCAGCACCGGCAGCGACGTGGTGCGGACACGTGTCATGGGCCGGCCCGCTCTCGGGTTGTGCGGACCGGAAGCCGCGCAGTTCTTCTACGACGAGAAACACGTGCAGCGGCACGGCGCGATCCCGAGCCCTGTGCTGAGCACGCTGTTCGGTCACGGCGCAGTGCACACTTTGGACGGTGACGCCCATCGCCAGCGCAAGAGCCTGTTCCTGGCACTGGTGACGCCGGACTCGATCGCCTCGCTGGTCGCCTGCGTGGCGGCCGCGTGGGAGGACACCGTAGTCGGGTGGCGCGCGGGCAGCGCGGTCGTGCTGTTCGACGAGGCGAGCCGGGCGCTGACCGCGGGCGTGCGCCGCTGGGCCGGCGTACCCGTGCAGACCCACGAGGTGGCGGAGCTGGCCGCCGATCTGGTGGCGATGGTCGACGGGTTCGCCACTGCCGGTCCCCGGCACTGGCGCGCCCGCAAGGCCCGCAAGCGCCGTGAGGCGTGGCTCGGGTCGCTGGTGCAACGCGTGCGTGCCGGTGAGGCCGACGCACCACAGGGATCAGCTCTGGAAGTGGTGGCGCTGCACCGAGACGCGGACGGTGAGCTGCTCGACCCGCACACCGCGGCGGTGGAGCTGCTGAACGTGATCCGGCCGACGGTGGCGGTGTGCTGGTTCGTCGCCTACGCCGGGCATGCGCTGCACCGCTGGCCGCAGCACCGGGAACCGCTGCGGGCCGGAGGTGACTTCGCTGTCGCGTTCGCGCACGAGCTGCGCCGGTTCTACCCGTTCGCGCCGTTCCTCGGTGGGCGCGCCGCGCAGGACCTGACCTGGCAGGGCGAGCACGTGCCGGAGGGTTCCCTTGTCCTGCTGGACCTCTACGGCCAGAACCACGACAGTCGCTTGTGGACGGACCCGTACCGGTTCGACCCGCGGCGGTTCCTCGGCCGGGAGATCGGTGCCTGGGATCTGGTGCCGCAGGGTGCCGGTGATCCGCACACGGGGCACCGCTGCCCGGGTGAACCGTTCACCGTCGCGCTGCTCGCCGAGCTGTGCGCCCGCCTGGCCCGCCTGGACCACGAGGTGCCCGACCAGGACCTCACCATCTCGCTGAGCAGGATTCCGGCACGTCCGCGCAGTGGGTTCGTGCTCATTCCGCAGCCCCGGCGATGAGCTGAGCGGTCATCCCGCCCCTGCGGAACGGGAAGGTGTGGGCGCCGGCGACCACTCGCGACCGTCCGTCCGGTGCCGCGTCCGCGAGCCGGTCGACCCAGGGCTGCGGGGCGAACGCGTCGTGCTCGCCGCGCGCCAGCAACACGGGGCACCCGACCTCGGTGATGATCCGCTCCGGCTCGTCCTGTTGCGCGGACCGGATGAAGCGCGCGATCTCCCCCGGTCCGCCGCGCAGGTAGTCCGGCACGGTCGCAGGCCACAGACCGGCCGGCTCGCGCCGCGAGTTGCGCACGTACGCGCGGAGCAAGCCCTTCGCGGCGCGTTGCTCCGGCGGGAACGTCGGTCCGAGCAACACCAGCGACCGCACCAGTTCCGGACGTGCCGCGGCGACGTGCAGCGCTGCCTGGGCTCCCGTCGAGTGCCCGACCAGGACCACCGGTGCGCCGACGACTTCCTCGACCCACCGGCACACCGCGTCCGCGACGGCACCGACCTCGGCCGGGCAGGTCCGCGCGGCCCGGTGGCCGAAACCCGGCACGTCGAGCAGGTGCGTCCTGGCCCAGGCACCGCAGCCCGCGAGGGTGTCGACCAGATAGCCCAGCGCCCCGAGTCCTGGCACCAGGACGACGTCCGGGTGGTCGGGGTGCTGCCTGCCCGCTCGCAGACTCCGGACCTGCCCGCCCGCGACCTGGTGCCATCGCTCACTCACGTGTCGCAGACGATCCGGCATGACGGCTCCCTTCACCACGACCCCACCAGGAACTACCGCCCTCGCGGCCGGGGAAACGTGACGATGGTCGGTGTTTGGCCCCGCACCGGCGGGCTAATTCCTCTGCACCTGGACGCCTCGAGGGGAGAGATGACGATGAATGCCGCTGTACGGCTGCGGTCGTTGGCACGTGAGCACGTCGGCTTCGCCGCCCTCACGATTCCCCGCCTGCTGCGCCATCCGGTGTGGCGCGACCCGGACCCCCACGAGGGCGCGGGACTCGGGGTGGTGCTGGTGCCCGGTTTCGGCGCGAGCGACTTCAGCCTCACGTTCGCCACCACCTGGTTGCGCGACCGCGGCTACGCGCCGGTGGGCGCGGGTGTGGGGTTCAACGTCGGCTGCACCTCCGACCTGGTCGACCGCGTGGAACGACGGCTGGAGGAGCACGCGGAGGCCACCGGCGGGCCGGTGGTCCTGCTGGGACAGAGCCGCGGCGGCGGGCTCGCCCGGCTGGCCGCCGTTCGCCGCCCGGACCTCGTGTGCGGCCTGGTGATGCTCGGCGCACCGGTGCTCGACCCGATGGGCGCCCACCCGCACGTGCTGCTCGCGGCGAGGGCGCTGGCGGGACTGTCCGCGATCGGCGTGCCCGGCCTGATGGACAACGACTGCCTGTCGGGATCGTGCTTCGAGGACAACGTCGCCGCGGCCACCGCGCCGCTGGAGATGCCCGCGGTGTCGGTGTACTCCAAGTCGGACGGCATCGTGCCGTGGCGGCTGAGCCTCGACCCGTCCGCCGAGTGCGTCGAGGTGCACAGCACCCACACCGGGATGGGGCTCGACCCGGACGTGTACGTCGCTCTCCGCCCGCGCCTGGCGAGCTGGGCCGCCGAAAGGTTCGACCTGCGCGATGCCGGATGACGAGCACCTTCTCCGCACGGCCGAGGAGGTCTTCGGCTGGACCAGCCTGCGCCGGGAGCAGCTGCTCGCCATGCGCCACCTCCTCGACGGCCGCGACGTCGTGGTCGTCATGCCGACCGGCGCCGGGAAGTCGGCCATCTACCAGGTGCCGGCGATCCTGCTCGACGGCCCGACCGTCGTGGTGTCCCCGCTGATCGCCCTGCAACGCGACCAGGTCACCTCGCTGCGCACCACCGGCGCTCCGGCGGCCGCCGCGATCAACTCCGCGCAGTCGTCCGAGGACAACGAGGAAGCCTGGCGGGCGTTCACCGAAGCCAGGACCGAGTACCTCTTCCTCTCCCCCGAGCAGCTCGCGAAGGCGGACCCGCTGCACCGCCTGCACCAGGCAAGACCCTCGTTGTTCGTCGTGGACGAGGCCCACTGCGTGTCCGCCTGGGGGCACGACTTCCGGCCCGACTACCTGCGGCTGCGGCACGTGATCGAGCGGCTCGGCCATCCGCCCGTGCTCGCCCTCACCGCCACCGCGAGCGGGCCGGTCAGGGCCGACATCGCCGAGCACCTCGGCCTGCGCGACGCGGCGGTGATCGTCGCCGGGTTCGACCGGCCCAACCTGCACCTGGCCGTGCGGTTCTGCACCGACGACGAGGAGCGCAGACGGGCGGTCACCGACTGGGTGGCCGACCACGCCGGGCCAGGCCTGGTGTACGTGCCCACCCGCAAGGACGCCGAGCGGTACGCCGCGGACCTCACCGCACGGGGTGTGATCGCGGCGGCCTTCCACGCCGGCATGAAGGCCGCGGACCGAAGACGGGTGCAGGACGGTTTCATGCGGGGTGACGTCGACGTCGTCGCGGCCACGTCCGCGTTCGGCATGGGCATCGACAAACCGGACGTGCGGTTCGTGGCGCACGTCGCGACACCCGGCTCACTGGACGCGTACTACCAGGAGATCGGGCGGGCCGGACGCGACGGCGAACCCGCGCGGGTGATCCTGTTCCACCGCCCGGAAGACCAAGGCCTGCAACGGTTCCTGACCACCAGGACGCTCGACCGCGAGTGCGTGCGTGAGGTCGCCGCCGCCGTGCGCCGCCGTCGGGCGGGCATCGCCATCAGCGATCTGGTGCGGCGGCTGGAGCACTCGCGCAGGAAGGTCACCGCTGTCGTGAACCTGCTGGAGAGCGCGGAGATCGTGCGAACCGGCCACGACCGGGTGCGCTACGCCGAGGGCGCTCCCCCACCGGCGAAGGCCGTCGCAGCCGTGGCCGAGGAGGCCAGGCGGCAGGAGAACCGGGACCGCTCGCGCGTGGAGGTCATGCACCAGTACGCCGAGACACGCGACTGCCGGAGGCGGTTCCTGCTCGGTTACTTCGGGCAGGAGCTCGACCAGCCGTGCGGCCACTGCGACAACTGCGACGAGGGCGTGCCGGACGACGGCTCCGAGATCAGCGAGTTCCCGCTGAACTCCGTCGTGCGGCACGAACAATGGGGCCGGGGCACGGTGGTGCACCACGAGGCCGACCGGTTGATGGTGCTGTTCGACGACCTCGGCTACAAGACGCTCTCCCTTGCCGCCGTCCGCGACACCGGGGTGCTTCGGCGATCCGGTTGAAGAGGCGACCTCCCGGCAACCCTCCTTTATGGACCAGAACAGGGCACCGGTGCTGGAGGCGTTGCAGGCGTTCCGCGAGCGTGGTTACACGCCGTTCAACCCGCCCGGTCACCGTCAGGGCAGGGGCGTCGACCCCCGCGTGTTGGACGTCCTCGGCGAAGAGGTGTTCGCCGCCGACGTCATCTCGGTCAACGGTCTGGACGACCGGCTCAACCGGCAGGGCGTCATCGAACAGGCCCAGCGGCTGATGGCCGAGGCGGTCGACGCCGATCAGGCCTTCTTCTCCACCTGCGGCAGTTCGCTGTCGGTCAAGAGCGCCATCCTCTCGGTCGCCGGTCCACACGAGAAGCTCATCGTGCCGCGCCACGCGCACAAGTCCGTGGTGTCGGCGCTGATCCTGAGCGGTGTCCGTCCTGTGTGGATCAGTCCGAACTGGGACGCCGAACGGCACCTGGCCCACCCACCGGGCGCGGACCGGGTGCGCGAGCTGTTCGAGGCCGAGCCGGAGGCCAAGGGCATGCTGCTGGTCACGCCGACCGACTACGGCACCTGCGGCGACATCGCCGCGATTGCCGCCGTCTGCCACGAATTCGGCAAGCCGCTGATCGTCGACGAGGCGTGGGGCGCGCACCTTCCGTTCCACGGCGACCTGCCGCCGTGGGGCATGGACGCGGACGCCGACGTGGTCGTCACGAGCGTGCACAAGTCCGGTGCCGCGGTGGAGCAGAGCTCGGTGTTCCACCTGCAGGGTGACCTGGTGGACCCGAACGTGCTCAAGGCCCGCGAGGACCTGCTGGGCACCACGAGCCCCACGTCGCTGGTCTACGCGACGCTCGACGGCTGGCGGCGGCACATGGTCCAGCACGGCGAGGAACTGCTCACGGCGACCCTCGCGCTGGCGCACTCCACCCGTGCCGCGATCAACGACCTGCCCGGCCTCCGCGTGATGGGCGAGGCCGAGTTCCTCGGCGACGACCTGGCGAAGTCGCTCGACCCGCTCAAGCTCGTCATCGACGTGTCCGAGCTGGGCATCAGCGGCTACCAGGCCACCGACTGGTTGCGTGAGCAGCAGCGGGTCACCCTCGGCCTGTCCGACCACCGGCGGATCGTCGCGCAGTTCACCCACGCCGACGACCACCGCACCGCAGCGATCCTGCTCGACGCGCTCGGCGCCCTGGTCAAGGCTGCCGACGACCTGCCGGCGCCACCTCCGGTGGACCTGCCTTCGCCGCGGGAACTGCAGCTCGAGACGGCGATGCTGCCCCGCGACGCGTTCTTCGCCGAGGCCGAGCAGATCGCCGCCGACCTGGCCGTGGGGCGGATCAGCGCCGAGATGGTCACGCCCTACCCGCCTGGCGCGCCCGCGATCCTGCCCGGCGAGGTGATCACGAAGGAGGTCGTGGACTACGTCCGCAGCGGTCTGAACGCCGGGATGGAGCTTCCCGATCCAGCCGACTCGGAGCTGAAGACGTTCCGCGTGGTGGCGCGGTGAGAGGTCTCAGCCGTCGGCGGGTTCCAGCCGCACGGCGAGCCCGCGGACCACGAGCACGGTCGACTCGGGGCTCTCCGGCAGCACGAACTCGACGTCGACCGGTTCGCCGTCGCAGCGCAGCGGTTCCCGCGCGGCCAGCCGGATCTCACCGCCCGGCTGGGTGACGGTCGCCGTGTCCTGCTCCAGGACGACGGTCCCGCCGTCCTCGGCGCCACCCGCGTCCGGCAGCTCGGCGACCAGCCGGAGCCCGGCGGCCGCCGTGCCGTCGCACTCCCCGGTGAAGTCCAGGACCACCGTCTTGGACCGCAGCGTCACTTCGGCGCCGTCCGCGCGGCAGCGAGTTCGGGTCATACGTCAGCCGTACCCGTCGACGTGACGGTCAAACATCGTTTCTCCGCGCGCCACCACCCGGACGTCGAACCCGGCCCGGCGCCGCGAGATCTCCGCGGTGAAGTCGGACAGCGGCGACTTCATGACGCCGTACTCCTCGTAGTGCACCGGCACGGTGGTGCGCGGGGCGAGCAGCTCGACCAGGTCGGCGCCCTGCTTGCCGTCCATGGTGAGCAGCACCCCGAGCACCTTCGTACCGCCCAGGTGCACGACCGCGAGATCGATGCCGTCGAAGCGGTCGCGGATCTGACGCAACGCCGGATGCACCAGCGTGTCACCGCTGAGGTAGATCCGGAACGGGAGAACGCCCGCCGCCTCCCGGTACTCGAGCATCGTGCCCATCACCGGAGGGAGCAGACGTCCCAGCGGGCCCAGGGCGTGCCTGCCCGGCAGCGAGGTGACCGTCAGCTTCGCCGCCCCGCGGGTCAGCGTCACGGTCTCCCACGTGCGCAACGGCGCTGCTTCGCGGAATCCCCTGCGGGACAGGCGTTTCGCGGCGTGCGGGGTGGTGAGCACGGGCAGGTCGCGCGCGAGTTCCCTGCTCGCCACCCGGTCGAAGTGGTCGCCGTGGAAATGGGAGAGCACCACGGCGTCCAGCTCCGGCAGATCGGAGATCTCGATCGCCGGGTCGGTGAGCCGGCGCGACACCACTCCCTGACCGATGTGCGTCCACTGTCCTTTGTGGAGGAAGTTGGGATCGGTCAGCAGCGTGAACGGCCCGAGCCGGAGCACCGTGGTGGCGTTGCCCACGAACTGCAGCGAGACGCGGCCAGGATCCTGCCCGTCAGAGACGGAAAACCGATCGGACGCAGTCATCTTCCTTCTTCTTGAACAGCTCGTAGCCCCGCGCGCCCTCGCTCAGCGGCATGACGTGCGTGGCCAGGTGGTTGGTCACGAGTTCGCCGGACGCGATGCGGTCGAGCAGCATCGGGATGTAGCGCTGCCCGTGCTGCTGCGCACCGCGAACGGTGAGTCCCTTGTTCATCAGGGCACCCAGCGGGAACTTGTCCACGAGCCCGGTGAAAACGCCCAGGACGAACACCGATCCGCCCTTGCGGCAGTGGTAGATCGCCTCCCGCACGGCGATCGGACGGTCCATCTCCAGCTTGAGCTTGCTCTTCACCTGGTCGTACACGTGCTGCGGTCCGGTGGAGTGCGCCTCGCAGCCGACCGCCTCGATGCACACGTCCGGGCCGCGCCCACCCGTGGCCTCCAGCAGGGCATCACCGACCGACGTCTCGGCGTAGTTGATCGTCTCCACGCCGAACGCCGACTCCGCCTGCCGCAACCGGTAGTCGAAGCGGTCGATGACCAGCACCCGTTCGGCGCCGAGCAACTGCGCCGCACGAGCGGCCATCTGGCCCACCGCGCCACAACCCCACACGGCCACGACATCGCCCCGCTGCACGCCACCGAGGTCCGCGCCCATCCACCCGGTCGGCACCGAGTCCGAGGCGAACAGAGCGCTCATGTCGTCCACGGCGTCGGGAATCGGGATCGCGGTGTGGTCGGCGAACGGCACACGCACGTACTCCGCGTGGCTCCCGCGGAAGCCACCCATGGCGTGCGAGTAGCCGAAGATGCCGCCGGGATCCGATCCCCACAGGTGCTGGGTGATCGCCGGGTTGGTGTTGGTGTTGTCGCACAACGAGTAAAGCTCGTTGCGGCAGTACCAGCACCGCCCGCAGACGATGAACGAGCACACCACCACGCGATCACCGGGCCGGTGCCTGGTGACTCCTGGCCCGACCTCGACCACCTCCCCCATGAACTCGTGGCCGATCACGTCACCCGCCTGCATGAACGGGATGTGCCCGGTGAGCAGGTGCAGGTCGGAACCGCACACGGTGCTCAGCCGCACCTTGAGAATCATGTCCTGGTCGTTCACCAGCCGGGGGTCGGGAACGTCCTGCACCCGGACGTCGTTGATGCCCTCCCAGCACAACGCCTTCACAGCCGACCACCGCCACCGGCCCGGTTCGTCACCAGCTGCAACGCCCGCCCCATCGGCCCCGGATGGGTGGGCGCGGTGTCGGGCTGAACCACTTCACCCGCCTCCAGCACCGCCTTCGCCCGGCGTAGCGCAAGCCTGAGGTCGTGGCGCGCCACGTCGCCAACGGGCTTCACCCCGAGTTCGGTGCCCTTGTCGCCCGTCGCCGGTCGGATCCGGAGCTCGACCTGGTCCCGCCACCGCGCCAGGTCCTCCGGAAGCGAGGACTGAACGTCCTCCGGCGCCCGATTCACCGTCACGACGAGCCACTGCCCGGACCGGCGGCCGGCCGGGGCGCGGCGCCGTCGCCTCACCACGGCCGCCGCGGTCGCCACACCCGCGACCAGAAGCGCTTTTCCTGCTGTGTTCATGTATTCGGCCTCTCTCGGAGCACGAATGCCGTGGATACCCGAGGCGACGCGGAGCAACCGGGCACGAAGGCCCGTTTTTCCCGCACCGGCACGGGTAGCCCGACGACGGCACCGCTCCCAGTCCCGCCGTCGTGACTCCAGCGGGCCGAACGAGAGGACCACTCCGGTGATCACCGCCAGCGCGGCTGTCGTTCCCGCGCTGGCGGCCGCGGCCACCCCGGCACTGCGTCGGTCAGCTCTCGTCGCGCGGGCGCGATGATGGAGGCATGCGCGCAACAGATGACGCCGGTGCTGTGCTCAACGCGGAGTTCGAGATCGACCAACGTCTACCGCGCATAGCGCCAGAATTCCGCCATCCCCTGTACTGGACACCATGACCCGAACGCTGCTCGCGGTGCACGCCCACCCCGACGACGAGTCGACGTCCACCGGCGGCATCCTCGCCCACTACGCCTCGCTGGGCACCAGAATCGTGCTCGTGACGTGCACGAACGGCGAACTCGGCGACGCCCCCGACGGCGCCAAGCCGTTCACGCCCACCCACGATCCCGCACGCGTCGCAGCGCACCGGCTCGGCGAGCTGCAGGCGGCGTGCCGTGTCCTCGGCGTGACCGACGTCGAGCTGCTCGGGTACCACGACTCGGGCATCGCGGCGTGGGAGAAGCCTCGCGGTGCCTTCGTGGACGTGCCGGTTTCTGTGGCCGCGGACAGGGTGGCGAGGCTGATCGAGCACTACGAGCCGCAGGTCGTGGTGACCTACGACGCCGAGAACACGGCGCAGCACCGGGACCACCTGCACGCCGCGCGGGTCGCTTCGGCGGCGTTCGAGAAGTCCGGGGTGGCGGCCAAGCTCTACTTCAAGGCGCACGGCCGGGCGTACTGGGAACGCTTGATCCGGGTGGCCGGTTCGGCCGGAATTCGGCGGGACATGCCTGCCGGGCTCGATGACGTCGACCGGCGCATCACCACGACCGTCGACACCCGCGCGGTCGTCGAGCGGAAGCGGGCCGCGTTGCACTGCCACGCCTCGCAGCTCGGGTCGTCGATCGCGGGCAGGCTGCCGGCGGCCGAGTTCGCCGAGGCGTTCGGGGTCGAGGACTTCGTCCGGGCACGGGACACCACGGGATCACCTGTCCCGGAGACCGACCTCTTCGCGGGGCTCGGCTGGCACGGGTGATCAGGCGACTCGTCCCCTGATCACCTCGCGGGGCAGTTCCACACCGCGCTCGCCCGCCCACGTGAGCGCACGGGCCAGCGAGGACTCTCCGGTCAGTGTGGCGGCGGCCGGGGTCATCGAGCAGCGCCGCCACTGCGCGGCGTTCAGCACGAGGTAGTCGACCTCGGGCAACGACTCGATGTCCACCTCTGCCTTGGACACGTCGAGCACGCGCAGGTTCGGCAGCGGGGGCAGGTCGACGAACGGGCCCTCGACCACGAGAGCGGTCAGGGTGTCGCACGCCGGCAGCTCGACCTCGTAGCCGCTCACTTCGAGCCGTTCCAGCGGCAGGTGTGCGAGGGCGCTGAGACGAACGGACCCGCCGCGCACGACTCTGAGCTGCCGCAACGAGGTCAGCCGGGCGAGCAGGCCGAAGTCGAGGTCGCCGGGTTCGCGGACGGTGACCGCCTGCAGGGTCTGTGGCAGCGCTTCCACCCTGGCAGGTCCGTGGTCCGCCACGTCGAAGTGTTCCTCCAGCCCCTTGGTGCCGGGGTAGGAGTCCGGCAGCGCCAGGCCCGCCACGGAAGCGGCCACGTAGGTGAGCGGTCCCTCACCCGCGAGCTGGATCACCTGGCCGACCCGTCCGCCGGGGCCGGGTGCGAGGTCGACGCACAGCGTGTCGCCCCAGTCGTTGTAGCCGATGGGCACCCACAGCGGGTGGAAGCGCACCGTACGCACGGCGTTCGGAGGTCCCGCGTAGAGCACGGGCTGTTCCCATTCCCGCGGGTCTTCCTCTTCCATCGCGATGTACATCTGCCACGTCAGGAGGATGTCGTCGGGCGAGTACAGGCAGATGTCGTCGTCGACCTTCGCGCGGCCCGCGTACAGCTCGTGCACCTCCCTGGGCAGCGACACTCCGATCGCGGCCTCCACTTCGGCCAACGACGACACCTCGTGCCTGACGGGACGCTGACGTGGCTTGAGCAAGACGGTGTAGGAGGGCGGGAGGTAGGACGTGCCCTGGATGACGTCCCTCGTGACGAGGGCTTCGAACGTGCCGTCCGCGTCGACCCTCATCTCGAACACGGCCGGCCGGTCGAGGCCGACCTGGCGCAGGCTCCCCAGCGGCGAGAACACGTCCTGTTCGGACGGTCCGGCCGTGAGCCGGTGAGTGCTCGCGCCCCCGCTGCAGGACGCCCGCAGGGTCAGGAAGCCGAAGCCGGGTTCGACGGTGGTGATGAGTTCGTGCGCGACAGCCGCCAGCTCCGCCTGCATGGTGATCTCCTGAACTGGATCCGGGACATCACACCTTAGGCTTCATCCGACCACGGATGGGCAAGCGGTCCGGGAAGCTCGCGTCAGGCGACCTCTTCCAGCTCCCGGGGTTCGGTCACGGCCGCCTGCCTGCGGCGGCGCAGCACCACGACGACCCCGACGACCACCGCGAGGCCCAGCACGACCCACATCGCTCCGTTGAAGACGGACTCGATGTACTTCGCCGAGGCGCCCGCGGCCGAGCCGATGCCGATGTGCAGCGCCGACCAGCACACCGCGCCCGCGATCGAGGCGGGCAGGAACCGGCGGTACTCCAGTTTGGACGCTCCCGCCGACGCCGGGACCAGGGTCCGCACAACGGGCATGAACCGGGCGAAGAACACCGCCCACGCCCCGCGTCGTCGCAGCAGTTCGCCTGCCTTGTCCCAGTGCTGCTGACCCACCTTGCGGACGATCTTGCTGTCGCGCAGCCGGTCGCCGAAACGGCGGCCCAGGTAGTAGCCGATGCTGTCGCCCGCCACCGCGCACACCGAGACCACCAGCCACATGACCAGGAACCGGGGCACGCTCGTGACCGTCGTCGAGGCCAGCAGCAGGGCGCTCTCCCCCGGCGCGAGGAAGCCCACGCCGAGCGTGCACTCCGCCAGCGTCAACGCACCCGTCACCGCGAGCACGGCGGGCTGCGGCAGACCGGCGAGCCCTTCGAGGGCGTCGGTCAAGAAGGCCATGGTGCTCTCCCCCAGCAGAAAGTGAACTCGGCGCTGGACGCCGTCCTGCCGAACAGTTCACCGGAACGGTCGTAGCTCGCACATCGGACCGTGGTCTGAACCGGAGGTACACCTTGGGGGTAAGGGGAACCCCGACTGGCCGGTGCCGACCCCGCCAGGTAGCTGGTCGTTCCGGACGGTCGGCCGATCAGGACTGTCCGGCGCGCACAACGGGTTTCCGCTCCTGACGCGGCCAGCGCTCGTGGTGGTCGTCGATGCGGAACTCGTGCGCGTGCCGGTACACACCGCCCGCGAGCACGGCACCGTGCAGGTGGTCGTGCCCGGCGTCGAGGTCGCAGTGCTCGTGTTCGACGACGGCGGGGTCGTGCCGCGGCCACAGCCGAAGCGCCGCCACCGCGCCCACTGCGGTGATCACGCCGAGCACCAGGAACGCCGTTGTCATGGAGGCCGCGCTCGCAACCCAGCCCGCCAGCGGATAACAGAGCAGCCAGCAGGCGTGCGACAGCGCGAAGTCGGCGGCGAAGAGGGCCGGTCGGTCTTCCGAGTGCGCGGACCGGCGCAGCAATCGGGCGCCGGGCGTCAGTGCGAGGGAGCAGCCTGCGCCGATCAAGGTCCACAGCGCCAGCAGCGCGGGCCAGTGCCGGCCGTCGGGCAGAGCGGCGAACGCGGCGCCGGCGAGCAGTGCAGTGAACAGCGCCACCACGGCGGGCAGCACCACGGACCGGTCGGTGACGCGGTCGAGCAGCTTGGGCAGCACCAGGGCGGCGGCCAGCGAGCCGATGCCGTTGAACGCCAGCGCCACCGCGACGTCGGTGGCGCCGCGGTCGAGCACGTCGCGCACGTAGGCGACGGTGTTCACCAGCACCATCGAACCCGCGGCCGCGGCGGCGAGGTGCACGGCCAGCAGGCCGCGCAGCCTGGGCGTGGCCAGGTAGATCCGGATGCCCCTGGTGGTCGCGGCGTACAGACTTCCCTTGCGGCGCACCGGTTTGGGGCGTGGCACGACGGTCGAGACCACGAGCAGGGCGGACGCGGCGAAGCCGATCGCGGTGCCGAGGAACAGGTTGTTGAAGCTCATGAGCATCAACAGGGCCGCGGCCAGCGACGGGCTCAGCAGGCCTTCGAGGTCGTAGGCCATCCGCGAGAGCGTCACCGCGCGGGTGTACTCGCGTTCGTCGGGCAGCACGTCCGGGATGGTGGCCTGGAAGATCGGGGTGAACGCCGCGGACGCCGCCTGCAGCAGGAAGATCAGCACGTAGACCTGCCACACCTGGTCGACCCACGGCAACGCCACCGCCACCCCGGCGCGCACGAGGTCCAGCGCCACCAGGACGGCTCGTCGCGGCAAGGCGCCGAGCAGGGCGGCCGCGATCGGCGCCACGCCGACGTACGCCACCATCTTGATCGCGAGGGCCGTGCCGAGCACCGCGCTCGCGTGCGCTCCGGCGAGGTCGTAGGCCAGCAGCCCCAGCGCGACGGTCGCCAGACCGGTGCCCGTCAGGGCCACGACGTGTGCGCCGAACAGGTGGCGATACGTGCGGTTGCGCAGAACGGCGAGCATGCGTGGCACTATATGTGCTCATGTACGCACGCGACGACGTTGCAACAACGGATCAATGGCAACAGCTACCTTCTGGCGCGCACGTCGAGGCGGCTGTCGACGGGTTCCGGATGCTCGCCGACCCGACGCGTTTCCGCATGTTGTGGCTGCTGTGCGGCGCCGAGTACGACGTGACGACCCTGGCCGCGGAGGTCGGCATCGCGCGGCCGGCGGTGTCGCAGCACCTCGCCAAACTGCGGCTGACCGGACTGGTCACCGTGCGCCGGGAAGGCCGGCGCGCACTCCACGAAGCGCGGGGCGGGCACGTGCGACGGCTGCTCTTCGAGGCCGTCAACGCCGCCGACCACCACCTGACCGGCAAACCCGACCACGACTGACGCTGCCGGACATCCGCACCGACCGTGACATACCGGCGATCTGCGGCACATCAACGACATTCCGTCTGTAGTGGACAGTGCGAATGCGCTCGCTGATGTACCTATGAGGTGAGGAACACCGTCACATCTGGAGGAAGCGAGCCATGGCCAACCTCGGCGCCACCGAACTGCTGATCATCGGCGTGGTGATCCTGCTGTTGTTCGGCAGCAAGAAACTGCCCGAGATGGCCCGATCGCTGGGACGGTCCGCCAAGATCCTCAAGGCGGAGACCACGGGACTGCGACACGAGGAAACGCCCGCCGCGACCACGGCCGACACCTCGCAGATCGCGCGGCTTCAGCAGCAGGTCGACGAGTTGCAGCAACAGCTCAACGCCGCTCAGCAGGCGGCCAAGCCCACCAGCTAGCCGCGGTACCCCCGCCAGGCCGAGAACACCAGGCGCCCGAACACGCCCGCGCACAGCACAGCGCCCAGCACGACCAGCGGGGCCGACGACCACGTCACGCCGCTGATCATGGCCAGCAGACCGAGGAGGTAGACGCCGAACACGGCGAGCACGCGCACGGTCCGGCTGGGCAGGAACACCAGCGCGGAAGGCCTGGTCAGCTTGGCGGCGAGCTTCGGGTCCTCGTCGGCCAAGCGCTGCTCGATCTCGGCCAGCTCACGCTTCTCATGGTCTGCCAGCGCCATACCGGGCCTCCTGGTCTGCCGTGCTCCGTTCACCATCGCACCTGTTCCCGCGCCCTGCCAAGGGGCGCGGGAACACCGAAGCGGTCAGATCACTCCTCGCCGAAGGCGAAGTCTCCGCCGTCGTCGGAGAAGACCTCTTCCACGACCTCGCCGAGCACCATGCCGCCGACCACGCCCGCCGCGCCCGCGGCGATCATGCCGCCCATGCCCGGACCGCGGTGGTGACCGTGGTGCCCGTGGTATCCGTGCTGGTCGTAGCCGTGGTGGCCGCCGAACGCCGGGTTCGCGTGGCCGCGCTGGGCGACCTGCGCGAGCCAGCCGTTGATGGCCGACGCCCAGTCGGTGGCCGGCGCCTCCTGGTGCGGCACGCGGAAGTGACCGAACGCGTCACCGCCTGCGGAGAACATGCCGCCGCGCTTGTCGGCCTCGAGGATCACGTAGAGCTCGTGCGGGTTCGCCACGAAGGTCAGCTCGACCTGGCTCACCGCGCCGGCGAACTGCGCGGGCGGGAAGAACTCGATCTCCTGGTAGAAACCGAGCTCCTGCGGCACGCCGTGCAGGCGCCCTGCCTCGACGTCCGCGCTGCGGAACGAGAAGCCGAGCTGGCCGAACGCGTTCAGCACCGCGTCCTGCGACGGCAGCGGGTGCACCAGGACCGGGTCGAGGTCGCCCTTGTCGGGGGCGCCCGCGATCACGAGCTCCGTCCGCACGCCCACGGTCATGCCGGGAAGCTGCGCGCCGCCGACGGCGGTGATCGGCGTCTCCCACGGGATCGGCAGCTGGAACGGGATCGCGAGCAGCTGGCCCGCCGGAACCCGCACACCCTGCTGCACGACCAGGCGGAAGAACTCCGAGACACCGCCGTACTCGTGGTCGCCGTGCTCGACCTCCACCCGCGTCACCAGCGACAGCACGACCTGACCGATCTCAGCGTCCGCGGTGCCGCCCTGGATGCGCACCTGGCCGGTGATCACCTGGCCGGGTGTCGCGTGCGGCGAGTCCAGCACGGTGTCGACGGACGGTCCGCCGACGCCGAACGCGCTGAGCATCCGCTTGAACAAGTCTCCTCCTGTGGGGACTGGGTGAGTTAGTTCTGGCGCACCGCAACGCGCGGTGCGTCGGTCTCGTCGTCGAAGTCGCCGATCAGCTCTTCGAGCAGGTCTTCCAGTGCCGCGATGCCGATCACGCGGTCGCCGTCGGACACGAGCGCGAGCTGCGCCCGGTCCGTTCTCATCGCGGTGACGGCGGCGGCGACCGGCATCGAAGCGGACAACGTCAGCACGGGGCCCATGAGTTCCCGGGCCGTCGGGTCGTTGCCCGCGGCGGTGGCCCGCATCGCTTCCCGGATGTGCACCAGGCCGACGAACTCGCCGCGCAGGTTCGTGACCGGGAACCGCGAACGTCCACAGTGGAGGCTGCGGCGCTCGATCGCGCGAGCCGTGGTGTGCTCGGTGACCGTCGACGTCGCCGCGATCGGCACCATGACCTCGCGCACCGTGGTCTTCTGCACCTGGAGCATGCGGGTCAGCAGCCGTTGCTGCGCCTCGGGGATGAGCCCGTGCTCGCCGGACTGGCGCACCAGCATGCGCAGGTCGTCCGGCCGGTGCGCCTGCGCCAGCTCGTCCTGCGGCTCGACCTTCACCAGGCGCAGCAGGCCGTTCGTCGTCGAGTTCAGGCCGCTCAGGATCCAGCGGACCGAGTGCGCGAACGCCCGGAACGGCAACGCCAGCAACAGCGCCGAGCGTTCGGGGTACGAGATGGCCCACGACTTCGGCGCCATCTCACCGACCACCATGTGCAGGAACACCACCAGCACGAGGCTGATCGTGAACGCGATGCCGTACGACACCGCGCCGGGCAGGCCGATCAGCTGCAGCAGCGGCTCGAACAGGTCAGCCACAGCGGGCTTGGCCAGCGCACCGAGCCCCAGCGTGCACAGGGTGATGCCGAGCTGAGCACCCGCGAGCATCAACGACAGCTCGCGCACACCGGCGACGGCGGCACGCGCTGCCCGTGAGCGCTCGGCCTCCTGTTCCAGACGGTGCCGCTTGGCCGCGATCAACGCGAACTCGGCGGCGACGAAGAAGGCGTTGAGCGTTAACAGGACCAGGGAGATCCCGAGAGCCGTTCCGATGCTCATCGAGCCCCCTCCCGCACCCGCGCGGTCAGCACCACGGTGTCCGGGACGTTGCGCGTCACGGCGCTGACGAACAGCGTGACGTCACCCACCTCGATCTCGTCGCCCACTTCGGCGGTCCGGCCGAGCTGGTGCAGCACGAGGCCGGACACCGTGTCGTACGCGTCGTCCTGCGGCAGCGCGATGCCGGTCGCGTCCTCGATCTCGTCGAGCCGCATCCGGCCGGGCACCTGCCACCTGGTGTCGTCGACGCGTTCGATCGCGTCCTCGACCGGGTCGTCCTCGTCGTGGATCTCGCCGACCAGCTCCTCCGCCAGGTCCTCCAGCGAGACGATCCCGGCGAACCCGCCGAACTCGTCCAGCACGCACGCCAGCTGGCGGCGCTCGGTCCGCAACCGTTCCAGCACAGCGGGAAGCGGCAACGTCGCGGGCACGACGAGCGCGGACGACGCGATGGCCCCGATCGGCGTGACCGGGCGCTGCTCCGGCGTGAGGGTCAGCACCTCGGCCAGGCCCACCACGCCCCGGATGTCGTCGACGTCCTCGCCCACGACGGGGAACCGGGAGTGGCCGGTGTCGAGGAGCTCCACCACACGCGACGCAGGCTCGTCGAACCGCACGGAGTGCACGTTCACGCGCGGCGTCATGGCCTGCTCGGCCACGAGCTCGCGGAAGTCCAGGCCGCGGTCGAGCAGCTGGGCCAGCTCCGGGTCCAGGTGACCCTGCTCCCCCGCGTCGCCCACGATCTGCTTGAGGTCCTCCGGCGTCGCGCCCTGCGGAAGTTCCTCCACCGGTTCGATCCCGATGGCGCGCAACAGCTTGTTGGCGGTGGCGTCGAACAGGCGGATCACCGGACCGGCGATCTTGAGGTAGACCAGCGTCGACGAGCTCAGCCACTTCGCCAGCGGCTCGGGCCTGGCGATCGCGAGGTTCTTCGGCAGCAGCTCACCCAGCACCATCTGCACGACGGTCGCGAAGATCAGCGCCACCGCCATCGCGAGCGGCACCCCGAACGACGCGGGCAACCCGAGCAGGGTCGCGAGCCCCGTGCCGAGCAGCGGTTCGGCCACGTATCCGACGAGCAGCGCGGTGACCGTGATGCCGAACTGCGCACCGGAGAGCATGAACGACAGCTTCTGCGTCACGCGCAGCGCGCGCTCGGCGGCTTTGTCGCCGGCCTCGGCCATCTGCCGCAGACGGCCTCGGTCGACCGCCATGTAGGCGAACTCCTGGGCCACGAAGTAGCCGGTGGCGGCGGTCAGAGCCACGATCGCCACCAGGCCGGAAAGGATCAACATGCCGCACCCGCGGCACTCGCAACGTTCAGCCGGGCTCGCCCCGGCCCACTACTGCAGCCGTCAATGTCGGCTTGGTCAGGCATGAGGCAACAGTAGCACGTAGCACTGTATGGTTTTCCCGAGGAGGTGCACGTGGGCGAAGCGTTGCTCAAGATCGGCGAACTGGCCGCGCGGGCCGGCGTCAGCATCCGCACCGTCGACTACTACACGTCGCTGGGGCTGATCAGCCCGGCGCAGCGCACCGCGTCGAACTACCGTCTCTACTCCCCCGCCGACGTGGACCGGATCCACCTCGTACAACGTCTGGAAGTCCACGGAGTTCCCCTGGACGAGATCTCCACGGCGCTGACGGCCCGGCAGGCCGACGTCACGGCGATCCTCGACCGCATCGACGCCGACCTGCAGACGCTGCAGACCGCGGCGGACGGCGCCGCTCCCGAGATGCAGGGCCTGCTCGCCGTGATCGCGACGAGGGTGCACTCGCTGATCACGATCGCCCTGCAGATTTCGCCGGACACGATGCTCCCGTAGCGCCCTGCAGCCGACAGGGCGGCTTCGATCGCCGAGAGCAGCACACGGCGTGTTACGGCCCGGCGCGGTGCGGCGACTTCATGGGTGAGGACTGCGATCGAGCGTCGTCGATCACCTGTGAACGGAGCGGCAGATGGCTGTGGTCTCCTGGATCGCCATCGTGGTGTCGGTCCTCTCGATCGCGGTGTCCGGCGGCGTCGCGTGGGTCAACCAGCGGGACAAGGCCAGGTTCGAGGCCCGGATGGCCTACGACCTCGAGGCCCGCAAGCGGCTGCTGACCGCGGTGGGCCCGCTGCGGTTCCAGCTGCTGGTGGCCTGCCGTGATGTCGTCGGCCGGGTGCAGAAGCTGGGATCCGGCCGCTGGAACACCGACGTCCGGAGCTACTTCGGCAGGGACACCCTCTACCGCGTGCTGCGACCTGTCGCCATCGCCGAGCTGATCGAGCGCCAGGTCAACTACGTGGACTTCTCGGTCGACCCCGCCATGCCGAGCTTGCTGCGATTCCAGGCGGCCGCACTGGACTGCTTCACCGACAGCTCACCGGTGCTCGACGCGACGGGTGCGGAACTGGCCGGGGTGAACTGGTCCAACGAGTCCGAGCACCCCTTCTCCGGCACCGTCCGTGCGGCCGCCGGAGCGTTGATCGTCGTGGAAGCGGACTCCCCCGAGCGCGTCGCGCGCCGGGAGGAGTTCCAGCAGATCCTGAGCGACGCCTTGAAGTCCCGCGGTGATCTCGCCAGATTTGCCGGATTCATCGACGGACTCACTCCGGACGCCCGTCCGCTCTTCTGGCTGCGGCTGATCTTCTACGGCTACCTGTGCCAGCGGTTCGTCAGCGACCACGGCAAGCCGGCCGGGCTGTCCGCCTCCGCGCGGCCGTGGCCGGAGATGCTCCAGAACGTGGGCAGAGATGACATCCAAGATCTGGCCGGTGTTCTCGAGGAACGCATGCGGCGCCTGACCACCGATGCGCTTGCCAACTGACCCTCGTCCGGTTCGACGCGGCCGGATGTGAGGCCGATCACCTGATGTCACAACCAAACCGCGTCCGGTGTCCCATGGCCATGACGAACACGGAAGCGAACTCGGTGTTGATCACCGGAGGCAACAAGGGACTCGGCCTCGAAACGGCCCGCAGGCTCGGCGAGCAGGGCTGGACGGTCTTCCTCGGCTCACGCGACGAAGGCAGGGGCCAGGCCGCAGCCGACAAGCTGACCGGCGTGAACGTGATCGTGGTCCCGCTGGACGTGACCTCCGAGGAGTCGGTGTCCGATGCCGTGCGGCTCGTCCGCAAGCACACCGACCGGTTGGACGTCCTGGTCAACAACGCCGGCGCGCCGGGGAAGATCGTCCCGCCGGCGGACGCGACCGCCGACGAGCTGCGTTCCGTCTACGAGACCAATGTGTACGGACCGGTCAGGGTCACGCACGCGTTCCTTCCCCTGTTGCTGGCGGCGGACCACCCGCGGGTGGTCATGGTGTCCAGTGCCGCCGGTTCCTTCGCGGTCGTGACCGATCCGGCACAGCCCGTCTCGCAGATGCACGAGCTCGCCTACACCTCGTCGAAGGCGGCGCTGAACATGATCACGGTTCGGTACGCGCAGGCACTCCCGCAGATCAAGTTCAACGCCCTCACCCCGGGCGAGGTCGCGAACCACAAGTTCACCGCCACCGACATGAACAACCACACCGGTCAGCTGACGGTCACCGAGGGGTCCGACCCGATCATCGAGCTCGCGACGCTCGGCCCCGACGGGCCGACCGGGACGTTCATCGACCGCCTCGGTCCCGTGGCCTGGTGACCGCGACTCGAGGTAGTGCGTGATCCACCCAGCCGCAGAAGCTCGCGCCGCCACCCTGCGCGGCGCGAGGTCCTGCGGACTCAGGTCAGCTGACGACCCACTTCACCGCACGGGTGCCCGCCGCTCCGACGGCCACACCGTTGTTGTTGATGTCCCACACACCGGCACTGGTGGCACCGGCGGGCAGCCCGAGGTCGAGCCGCCTGCCGTCCCTGGTCCAGAGGACCGGCACCTGGTTGCCTCCGACCTGGGTGGCGCCGGCTGCCACGCCGTTGTCGTTGATGCCCCTCGGGACGAACCCCCGCTCGTACCTGGTCTGCGAACCGTCCGCGTTCCACCGCAGGCCCCACGTGTGGAAGTTGGCGTCAATCCCGGCGCCGACGACCTCGCCGAGCTGGTTGACCGCGGAGGCCGTGGTCGTGAGGTCAGGCGACAGTCCACTGAGGACGGTCGTGCTGCCGTCCGGGTTCCAGCGCACCGCCGTGGCCGCCATGTCGGGGCCGGTGACGTAGCCGGACACGTAGCCGTTCGCCGAGGCGTTCGTCAGCTGGGCCCAGGTCGCGCCCGCCGGCAGCGCCAGCGTCGTGATGACACCGGCCGGGCTCCAGCTCACCGGGATCTGGCGGCGGGTCAGGTCGGTGGCGACGCCGTACACGGTGCCGGAGTCGCTGATCGCCTGACCGATCGTGCTGGTGAAGCCGGCCGGTACTGCCAGCACGACGTGCGTGCCGTCCGGGTTGAACCGGAGTGCCCTGCTGCCGGAGTTGTCGGTGGCGGTGCCCACGGCGCTGCCGCTGCTGTTGATCGCGTCCACGGTCGTGCTGGTGCCGGCCGGTCCGGCGAGTTCGGTCGCGCCGCCGTTGCCGTCGTACCTCACTCCGCGGCTCGGACGGCCGTTGCTGTGAGCGCCTCCGACCGCGACGCCCGCGTCGTTGACCGACGTGGCCACGTGCATCTCCGCCGACGGCAAGCCGCCGAGGTCGGTGATCGTCGTGGCCGCGTGCGCCGGTGTCGTGACGACGACCGCTGCCAGAACTGCTGTGGACAAAGCAAAAGAGGCTCTTCGACTCATCTCGTTCCCCCAGGAATTGGCAAGCCAAGCTCGCAGGAACCTAGCGAAACGAGATCATGTTGACCATCGGAGCGTCTGCAGATGAACAGGTAGCGCGGAAGGGCCGTCACCGGCGTGGTGACGGCCCTTCGCTGCTACGCCTGCTCGGCGTCGACCGTCGGCGCGGGCTGGGTGCCGGGCCGCTGACGGTTCTCGATCTTGATGCCGCACTTGCCGACCAGCGCGACACCGGCGCCGATGGTCGTGGCCACCGGAGCGGCCAGCGCCGCGACCACCCCCAGAGCCACCGGAACCTCCAGCACCACGTCGTCCTTGCTGTCACGCACCACGACACGACGGTTGATGCCCTCGCTGACCAACCCGCGAACGGCGTCCACCACCGAGTCGACGGCGGTACGGGCGGACTCAGGCCTGGATTCGCTCATAACTCTCCTCTAACTGCAGATCTCCCCTGACAACTCCAGCTTGCCCGCGGCTGGGCACCGTGCCATCAGGGTTCCCCCTGATTCACCCCTCAGTTGTGCACAGTGGACCGTGGAGCCGGGCGTTGAGGCAGGATGTCGTCCGTGCATGATCCACAACACGCGCCCGCCTTCGCGATCCGCGAGGCGCGCGACGACGACTGGCCACAGATCTGGCCCATCATTCACGACGTCATCACCGAACAGCAGACCATCCCGTACGACCCCAGGATGAGCGAGCACGACGCCAGGCGGATGTGGCTGCTGCCCGCACCGGCACGCGTGGTCGTGGCCGCCGACGGCGAGCAGGTGCTCGGCACGGCGAACATGTACGCCAACCGGCCCGGCCCCGGAAACCACGTCGCGTCCGGGACCCTGATGGTCGCCGGACGGGCACGGGGCGCCGGCGTGGGGCGGGCGCTCACCACCGACCTCATCGACTGGGCTCGGCGGAGCGGGTTCGCCGCCGTCCAGTTCAACGCCGTGGTCGACACGAACACGGCCGCCGTCCGCCTCTACGAGAGCCTCGGGTTCGTCACGCTCGGGATCGCGCCTGGAGCGTTCCGGCACCCCGTTCAGGGGAAGGTCGGCCTACGCATCATGTGGCTCGACCTGTAGCGCGGTGAGCGTCTTCCGGAACCACGTCCACGCCAGCACCGTGTCGGGGTCGTCGGTGTGCGGCTTGCGGAACCAGTCGACGAACTCCACCAGGTCGTAGAGCTGCCATCGCAGCCGGTAGAGCCGCAACGCGTCCGCCGACGGCTCGTGGCCGGTCAGCTCGCGGTAGCGCGTCAGCTCGGCAGGGTCGCCGGTCAGCACGGACAGGTCGCGCTCCGGCACGGCCAGCCCGACGGTGTCCCAGTCGACGAGGTGGAAGCCCGCCGGTGTCCGGATGAGGTTGCCGGGGTGCGGCTCTCCGTGCGTCACCACCACCGCTGACCGGCGCACGCCTTCCGCCAGCCGTTCGAACTCCTCGAACCGCGCGCGGATCGCGCCCTCGTGTTCGTTCACCAGCCTGCGCGCCTGCTCCGCATACGGGCCGTCGCTCCAGGCACCGTCCGTCTTGAGCGCGGGCAGGTCGAGCGCACACGGGGGCGCCTCGACCTCGGTGGTGTGCAGACGGGCGAGAAGCTCCTGCAGCAGAACGACGTCGTCCGGCGTCATCGTCTGGCCGAAGTCTCCAGAAGTGCCGTCCACCACCGGGAACACGCTGAGCGCGTACCTGTCTCCCAGTTTCACCACCGGCTCGCCGAAGGGCGCGACCACGAACTCCAGTCCCGCCGCACGCAGTCGCACCGCCGTGGTCATGGCGGCCCGCAGGCCGGCGAGCGCGGCCGCGGGGCCGTCACCGCAGTGGTGTTTGTTCTCCAGATCGGCCACCGTCGCGAACCAGCGGGTGCCGTCCTCGGCCGCGACGTGCCAGTGGTGGTCTCCGAACCCGACCGCGGCGTAGTGGAGCTCGGCCGCCCGGATTCCCAGCTGGGACAGGCCGGAACGCACGGACTCGTCCGGCAGGTGATCAGGACGGTGCTTCACGACCGGCACGGTAGCAACCCGATCATTCACGGAAACGGGCCGCGGTGCGCGCCGCGGCCCGCACCGCTCACCTCACCGTGATGTTGGAGTTGCCGCTGCTCTGGTACCCCTCGGTCGCGAGGATCATGTAGTAGCTGAAGTTGCCGAGCCGCATGCCGGCCCGGCTCCACGCGTCGAAGTGGTTGCCGGTGGTGATGGTTCCGCCCGTCCGCTTCTGCTGCCGGACGCTCCAGAACTGGGGGAAGGTCTTGGTGCCTTCGACGGAAGGCGCGTTGTAGCGCATTGTCTGATAAATGTCGTACGTGCCGCCGTCGCTGGTGACCGTACCCTTGTACGTACCCGTGGGCCGATAGGTGCCCCAGTTGTCGACGATGTAGTACTCGACGAGCGGATTCGACGTCCACCCGTACAGGGTCAGATAAGCGTTGCCGGACGGGTTGAAGCTGCCGGAATAGCTCACGGTCCGCCGTGATCCGTTGCTCCAGCCCTTGCCGCCGACGAAATTGCCGACATTGCTCCACGAGGTGCTGTAGTTGCCGCCGGAACCGAAGTCCATGCAGACCCTGCCGCCACCGTCGGTCCAGAACGAGTAGTAGTACCCGCCGTTGGTGCCCGTCTGGCTCGAGCAGATGGCGGTGATGCCCACGTCAGCGGTAGCGGTGGCGGGCGCCAGCGCCATGATCAGCGCGGTGCAGACGCCGTGGACCAACAATGCGAAACGGCCGCGGGTGCGGCCCGACGATCGAACAACGGCTTTCGCCATGTGTGGTACTCCTCGTCATTGAGGTTGGCACGGCAGCCGGGCAACGCCACACGACCCGCGGCGGATGGTGGTGATCGCGGTGACGGCGGCCGTCGCAATTTGCGACCGGTCAGCCCGAATTCGACGGGATCCAGGCCAACAGCGGTCGAGCAGTGCCGACACTAGCAGTGCCGGGCCGACTCCGAAGAGTTCCAAAAAGTTTCGACAAACTTTCGAAAATGATTTCGCAGCCAGGATCGAGCGTTTTCAGCCGGTCTTCCCGGACGTGGGTGCGTCGTCCGGGTGACGCTGCCCGACACGCCCGCCGCCGCCACCTCCGATCGCCGCCGCCGGCCATACGATCCGACGCATCATGCGCGAACGCACGGACGACTCCTCAGGTAACGGCGCCTCCATCCACGACCCCCTGCTCACCACGCCGGTGGCCAGGCTGATGGCACTGGCGATGGGCACGGACATCCGCGTGTTCGAGATGCCCGCGCAACGCTGCATCGGACTCGCGGGCCTGGTCGGTCTCGGCACTGGCACGAACGGCGAGCCGCAGTGCATGATCGGGCTTTCCGACGACCTCGACGACGATCTGCGCGCCGACGTGCTGGCGTACGGGCTGGCCGTGCTCGTCGGCACGCCGGAGATCCTCGACGAAAGCCCCGACGGCATCCTCGGGATCAGCAGGGAGCGACTTCCTCAGGCCGGCAACGGACCCGGCAACCTGGCCTGGCACATGCTGCAAACGTGCGGGCGCGAGTCGCCGTCGACGACGTTCCGGCTCATGATCATCCAGTCCGACGAGTAGGCCTGGCCTGGGCGGTGAAAATACCGGCCCCTTGCTTCTTCGTTCATTCATGTGCCTCAGTTGCACGCTTTCGCGCTGTGTCTCAGCACGCTGATCAAGCCCCCCTTTTGGCGGTATAAGGTCTTCCTATGCCGTGGCAGCCTCGGAGGCGCGCGGCCCACGCGACACCTGGGGGTGCGGACGTCTCACGTCCGCCAGTCATTTTTGGGGGCTCTGTTTCGCATGCGTGGATTAATCGCTGCTCTGGTTCTCGCAGCCACCGTTGTTCCCGCCGACGCCCATGCGGCCGTCGGGGAGGTGCTCAGACCCGCGGGCGCCGAAGTGATCGCGGGCAAGTACATCGTCACCCTGAAGAAAACCGGCCAGGAGAAAACCGGCCAGGCCAACGCACTCGGCGTCGCCGCTGCTCACGGCGGGAAGGTCGATCGCGTCTACGGCGCGGCGTTGCACGGGTTCGCGATGACCGCCACCGAGCAGCAGGCTCGCCGGCTGGCCGCCGACCCGCGCGTCGAACGGGTCGAGGCCGACTCCGTCGTGCGCGGTGAGGCGGTGCGGACCAACCCGATCTGGAACCTCGATCGCATCGACCAGCGCGGAACCGTGCTGGACAACCGCTACGAGTACCCGGACCAGGCCGGTCAGGGCGTCACCGTCTACGTCATGGACACCGGTGTGCGCACCGCGCACGCCGAGTTCGAAGGCCGGGCCAGCGTCGCGTTCGACGCGATCGGCGACGGCTGGAACGGCCAGGACTGCAGCACCAGCGGCCACGGCACGCACGTCGCCGGCACCATCGCGGGCAAGACGTTCGGCGTCGCCAGCAAGGCCAAGATCGCGTCGGTGCGCGTGCTGAGCTGCGAGAACAGCGGCACGATCAGCCAGATCGTCGCCGGCATCGACTGGATCACCGCGAACGCGGCCAAGCCGGCCGTGGTGAACATGAGCCTCGGCGGCGGTCAGAGCACGACCGAGGACAACGCTGTCAAGGCGTCGATCGCGGCCGGCATCTCCTACGTCGTCTCCGCGGGCAACACCGAGTCGAACGCCTGCCTCAAGAGCCCGGCCAACGTGTCGGCGGCGCTCACCGTGGGCGCGGCCAACCCCGTCGGCGAACGCGCCCGCGGCTGGGGCGGCACGGACACCGGGTCCAACTACGGCCCCTGCCTCGACCTGTTCGCGCCGGGCGAGTCCATCGAGTCCGCGCACAACGCCACCGACCACGCGACGATGATCCTCAAGGGTACGTCGATGGCCTCACCGCACGTCGCGGGTGCGGCGGCGCTGCTGTTGTCGCAGACGCCGACCCTGACGCCCGCGCAGGTGCACACCGAAATCGTCAACCGGTCGGTGACCGGCGTGCTGAACCCCAGCACGCTCGAACCGCCGATGGACCCGCCCACCACGCAGAAGTCCCCCAACAGGTTCCTCTACACGGGACCGCTCGCGCAGCCGGTCTGCACCGTCTCCGACACCACCCGCCGGACCGTGCCGGACCAGGACAGCATCACCGTCGCCCTCGACGTGACGGCCTGCGGGCGCAAGATCGCCACCAACGCCACCGTGCGCGTGCAGGCGGAACACCCGTTCCGCGGCGACCTGTCCGTGCGCCTGGTCACGCCGAGCGGCACGGAGGTCGTGCTGCGCGAGGCGAACAGCGCCGACAACGCGGTCAACCTGGACCAGACGTTCCCGCTCTCGTTGTCCACTCTGGACGCCAACGGCACGTGGAAGCTGATCGTGCGCGACAACTTCAGCCTCGACGAGGGATCGCTGGTCGGGTGGACGCTCACTCTCTGACCAGACGTGCTTTTCTGGCGGGACTGGCGGCGGTGGGCCTGACGGCGTGTGACACGCCGATGCCCGCTGCCGTTCCCGTCCACCACCAACCCGGCGTGCTGGCACCGAGCCCAGCCGCCGCGGGGGTGGCCGCGTACGACGTCACCGCACGCACCCGCGCCGAGCTGACCGCGACACTGCGCGCGGTCACCTCGCGTGGCGTCACGGTGGCCGTCGGCGCGTCCCTGTTCGACGGCAGGTTCGGCCTGCCCGCACCACGACGGCTGACGACGATGCCGAAGTTCGCGGGCGACGTGCTGGAAGAGCAGTGGTGCCACGGAGATCTGCTGCTGCAGGCGCTGGCGGACACGCCGGACCAGGTGGACGCCCAACTGGCCGACGTGCCCGGCCTGACGCTGCGCTGGCGGGTCAACGGGCACAAGCTGCCCGAGGAGCGCAACGCGTTCGGGTTCAAGGAGGGCGCCGGCAACCCCACCACGCCTCAGGTGTGGGCCGGGGACGACGAACCCGCGTGCTACCTGGGCGGCACGTACCAGGTGGTGCGGCTGATCAGGCTCGCGATGCCGACGTGGGACCACAAGTCCACAGAGGACCAGGAGCGGGTCTTCGGCAGGCGCAAGGAGTCGGGAGAAGAACTTCCCGACCTGCTCAACTCACACGTGCGGCGGGCCCGCCCCGCCGAGGAGAAGGACAAGATCCTGCGCCGCGGCTACCCGTTCGCCACCGAACCGGGCCACCTCTTCATGTGCTACCAACGTGATCCGGAAACAGGCTTCGCCGCCGCACAACGCCGCCTCGCCGGGGAGGAGCTGGAGAAGTACGTGCTGCCGTTCGGCGGCGGCTACTTCTTCACCCTGCCGGGAACCGACGGCACGAAGGACGACTACCTCGGCCGAGCCATGGTCGAGTCGTCGTGACAACAGGGGGAATTGTGTTCGAGTTCGGAATCCTGGGCCCGGTGGAGGTGCGAGCGGACGGCGTGCCCGTCCCGATCAGCGCAGCCAAGCTCCGCACGCTGCTGGCCGCACTGCTGCTGAGACCGAACCGCACGGTGCCGACGACGACCCTGATCGAGCAGGTGTGGGGCGACCAGCTACCCCAGCGCGGCGTGGCGGCGCTGCAGAACTACGTGATGCGGCTGCGGCAGGCCCTCGGGGAGTCGCTCATCCGCACCACGCCAGGCGGTTACTCGATCGCGCTGTCTGCAACGCAACTGGACCTGACGCGGTTCACGCAACTGACCACGGAAGCCGCCGCGGCCGGCCCCGGCACCCGATCCCGGTTGCTGACGGCCGCGCTGGACCTGTGGCGCGGACCCGCGCTGGTGGGAGTTCCTTCGCCTGTCCTGCAACGAGCCGAGGTGCCGCGGCTGGAAGAGCTCCGGCTCACCGCGGTGGAGATGCGGATCGACGCCGATCTGGAGCTGGGGCGGCATGCCGACCTGGTGCCGGAGTTGTGGTCGTTGACGGCGCAGCACCCGTTGCGGGAACGGTTCTGGCATCAGCTGATGCTGGCTCTGCGGCGTTCCGGGCGGCGGGCTGAGGCGCTGGCGGCCTATCGGAGTGCTGCGGAGGTGTTGTCGGAGGAGCTCGGGCTGGATCCCGGGCCGGAGCTGCGGGAGCAGTTCGCCGCGATCCTGCAGGCCAGCTGACCCGGATCTGCACATCAGGTGTTGGAGGGGAACAGGTGGATCGCGGTCGTGTCCGCGACCACCTCCACCACCTCACCAGAAGCTGTCGTGTCACCGTCGGCGACTTCCACTGACACCGGCGAACCCGCCACCTGGAGGTAGGTCGCGCCGTCCTCCATCACCTGCCACAGGCCGCAGAGCACCACCGACGTGCCGTCGAGCCGCATCCCGGCGACGCCACCGGAGCGAGGGCTGACCTCGCCGTCGATGTCGATCTCCACCTCGTATTCCTGGCCGGCCACAGGTGGTTCCTGCGACTTCCACACGCCCGTACCGGCACCGGCCGAGCAGTGGAACGACACGAGATCGTCCGTGCCGACAGCGGACACTTCGATTCTCATCAGACCGCGGTGAACCCTGTGGTCCACTGGTCTTCGTCCAGTGTGTACTCACCGATGTAGAAGCACTCCGGCTCGTCGCGGAATCCCGGGAGCTCCTTGGCGCGTTCGATCCGCGCCATTGCGTTCTCCCGTGACGAGTAGACGCCGAGCATTTTCACGTCGTCGCCCTCCTCCTCGTCGGCCCTGAACTCGCCGCCGGGGTCGAAGTGCCTGACCGCCCCGCTCGAGTCCGTGGCGACGTGATGCACGTGCCAGAGCAGGAAAACACGGTCACTCATCAGGGTTTTCCACTACGATCCCGAAGTCGGCGCACCAGGGCGGCGTGAGTCCCACGACTCCGGCGAAGCACAACGCGACGCGCTTCGACTCGCTGGAGGTCGCCGCCACCCTCGGCGAGACCTGCTTCGCACCGTCAGCCATCTTCCTGCTCCAGCACGAACTCGCGGAACAGGCTCAACGCTGTGTTCCTTCCAGGTCGGTGTCCACCAGGTCGGCCACGACGTGCCAGCCGGGATTGTCCAGCGTCTTGATCTCCACGCCGAACTCGTGCTCCCAATCGCCGTTGCACTGCTCGGCGTACCACCGCTGAAAGAACTCGAACGAACTCACAGCCACGGCGGCTCCGCCTCGGGCTCGAAAAGCGCCGCGTACAACGACACCTCGGCACGGTCAGGTCCCATCGCCACCGGCGTCTCCAGGTGGGTGGCGGGCACGAGCCGGAACCCGTGCGCCTCCACCACGTCAGCACCCGCGACTCGAACGGCCCAGCGGGACGGGAGATGAGCTCTCCCGTCCCGTGACCGTCCTCGCCGAACGCCAGCACCACCGCGTACGGACCGACCATCGACAGCTTCACGATCAGCAGCCGACTGCCCCGAACGAAGCAGGTGAAGGCGACCTCGTGGTTGATGTCCGTGTCGTCCTCGGTGTCACCCGCGGACGACAGGTCGAGCAGGAGCGCCGCGTACGGGTCGCGCTTCACCATCTCCCGCGCGAAATCACGCCGGGTGAGGTGCCCGTACGCCTTGCGCAGATCCGCTTCGTACAGCGAGCGGATCGACGTGGCGCTCCTGCTCTTCCCCATCAGCCGTCGGCCTGTTCCAGCACGAACTCGCGGAACCGGCTCAACGCCTCGTCGAGCGACTGCAGATCGCAGGACGACTCGTACCGCTCGCCGTCCGACGACGCCCAGATCCACCGTCCCTCACCCGGTTCCGACTTCGACCGGTCGAGGGTGCGTCCTTCCAGGTCGGTGTCCACCAGGTCGGCCACGACGTGCCAGCCGGGATTGTCCAGCGTCTTGATCTGCACGCCGAACTCGTGCTCCCAGTCGCCGTTGCACTGCTCGGCGTACCACCGCTGAAAGAACTGGAACGGGCTTTCAGCAACCGGCATTCGGATCCTCCCAGGCGTCCGGCTTGCGCGCGGTTCCATCCGGCAGGTTCAGGTGCGGAGTGTCCACCACGGTGCCGTCCGGGTTCGTGTGCGCCGGACCCCACCGGTCGTACCGCTTCTCCAGCTCCCACGGAGCCGGGTTGCGCGGGTTGGACTGCTCCTGCCAAGTGGCGTACTTCTTCACCTTGCCGTCCGGACCGAGCATAAAGGTGGAGTGCGGGCCCTGAGCGTTCGGGTCCGGACGCTGACGCGGCGGGCGGGCGTTGTGCACCAGCACCGGCTTGTCGCCGGCGACCACGTAGTACGTGTGGTCGGTGTCGACCGTCAGGTTGTACACCTGCTGGTCGGCCACCGCGCGGATACCCAGGCCAGCGACCGCGAGCAGCTCGCCGGACGACGTGCGCACCCGGTCACCCTGCTGGATGTCCTGCGCCTCGACGAACTGGCCCCTGTTCTCGACCCAGAACGGGTGGCCGTCGGTGGCCACCAGGGTCGAGGTCGCCGTACCCGACACGCCGTCGGTGTCGACGGTGATGTCGACGAGCCGCTTCGCGCCCTTGCCGACGATCGTCGCCGTGACCTCCCTCGCCGTCGTCTTGCCCGACTCGGGATCGGTCGCAGTGACCTGGTCGCCGATCCGCACCTCCTCGATCGCCCTGCGCGAACCGTCGGCCATCAACACCGGCGTGCCGGCGACGAAGCTGTTGACGAAACAGCTCTCCCGGTTGTTCTTGCCGTTGTTGGTGGGCTTGTTGCCGCTCGGGTCACCCAGGACGGTCGGCTGGTTGTCCACGTAGGCGTGGACATTGCGACCGCCTTCGAACCCGATCGGGTCCTCACTGATGAACCGCTGCAGCACGGGGCTGTAGTAGCGGTCCCGGTAGTGGTACAGGCCGGTGCCGTCGTCCTCGCGACCGGTGAAGCGGTACGGGTTTTCCGCGCCCGCTCCGCTCGCGTAGGTGCGGCCGAACGGTTCGTAGGTGTAGGACGCGCCCGCGCCGTTCGGGTCGACGAGGCCGACCGTGCTGCCGACCGCGTCGGTGAGGAACCGTCGCGTGGTGCCACCGGACTCCCGCAGGTGGAACCCGTCGACACCGCTGGCGGTCATGTTCGCCGTGACCTGCCCGTTCACCTTCTCCTGCAACGGGTTCTGCCCGTCGTACAGGTAGTTGGTGGTCACTCCCGAGACCGTGCGGCTCATCCTGCGGCCGTCGGAGTTGTAGTTGAACGACGCCGACCTGCCCTGGCCGGTGACGGTGGCGAGCTCCCCCCTGGCGTTCCAGGTGTAGGTGGTCGCACCGTCGGACAACAGGTTGCCCTCCGGGTCGTAGGTGATCGTCGAACCGCCGA
Source organism: Lentzea flava (assembly GCF_014648475.1). Lineage (GTDB taxonomy): Bacteria > Actinomycetota > Actinomycetes > Mycobacteriales > Pseudonocardiaceae > Lentzea > Lentzea flava. The sequence continues at coordinate 481,815 of NZ_BMRE01000001.1, forward strand.
TCGTCTTGATGCGGTTGGCGTTGTCGTACGTCGCGGGTCCGTACGGCTCGGGCAGCATCGTCCGCGAGGACGCGCCGGTGGTCCTGATCGGCAGGCCGCTGGCGTCGTACTCGTAGGCGAGGTCGCCGAGCGCCGTCGTGCCCGACCTGTACGTGATCGTCTTGACCCTGCCGGTGTCGTCGTAGGTGTAGGTCTGTCCGACACCGGTGCCGGGTGCGCCCACCCTTTCCGTGCGGCCGGCGCGGTCACGGGTCACGACGCTGATCGCGGTGCCGTTCTGCTGGATCTCCTGCAGGTCACCCGCCGCGTCGTAGACGTGCCGCAGCGCGGGACGTCCCGACACCGTCGTGGTGCGGTCCCGCACCGTCGTGCCGTAGGCGTAGGACACCGAGCCGGTCGGCGTGGTCTCCTGCTTGATCCGGTCCAGGCCGTCGTAGTCGATCGTCGACGTACCCGCGACGCTGTCCACACTGGACCGGACCCGGTCACCGGCGTCGAAGGTGTTGGTCACCTTGCTCTCCGCCCCGTAGGTGCTCTCGTACCTGCGGTTCAGCGGGTCGTACTTGTGCTCGACGACGACTCCGCGGCGGTCGGTCTCCTTCTCCAGGTTGCCGTTGCGGTCGTACACCGCGTCCGGGGTGGTCACCCCGAGCGGGTCGGTGACCGCGCGGAGCTGATCCATGGCGTTGTAGTGGAAGACGGTCTCGCTGTTGCGGGCGTCGATCACCTTGGTCCTGTTGCCATTGCGGTCGTATTCGTACCGCATCGTGCGGCCGAGGCCGTCGGTGACCGAGGCGACGAAGTCCCGCGTCGTGTAGGCGGTCTCGGTCACCACACCCGCCGGGTCGGAGACGCGGACCTCGCGGCCGAGACTGTCGTACCCGATCGTGCTGACCTTGCCCAGCTCATCCGTCGTCCGCACCGCGTCGGTGCCGGAGTAGTCGGTGATGCGGGACTTGCCTGCCGGGTCGGTCACCTTGGTGACCTGGCCACGTTCGTCGACGTCGAACAACGTCTTGCGGCCAACAGGATCGGTCACCGACTTGACCGCACCCCGCGCGGTGAGCTCGTAGAGAGTCTCCTTGTTGTAGTCGTCGACGTGCCTGGTGAGTTCCCCGTTCGGACCGAGGCGGTCGAACTTCTGCGTGCGCGCTTCGGGCGTGTCCGCGAGAACGGTGCTCTCCTTCACGTAGCCCTTGGCGTCGTAGACGTACGAGGTCTTGCGCTTGAGTGCGTCGGTGGTCGACTTCACCCGCACGCCGTTGGTCTCGTACTCGGTGGTCGTCTCCTGGGCGAACGGCGTGCCGTACGCCTTGGTGTCGCTGACCACCTGTCCCTTGTCGTTGAACACGAACCGGCGCACGGCGTCACGCGGGTCGATCATCCGGGTCTCGGTGATCGCGCCGTTGACGTCGGTGTACTCGAACTTCGTGACGCCGCCGTCGGCCGCGGTCTGGCTCTTGACGCGGTCCTTGTCGTCGTACTCGTTGAGCAGGAACTGGGTACCGCGCGGGTCGGTGATCGTCTTGAGCAGGCCCTTGGCGTCCCAGGTGTACCTGGTGACGCCACCGTCCACATTGGTCACCGTTTCCAGGTGCCCGGTCGGGAGGTAGGTGTAGCTCACCCGCCTGCCCAGGTTGTCCTCGACGGACTTGACCTTGGCCGGGTTCGCTTCGTCGTAGCTGAAGCGGACCCAGCGGCCGCTGGACGAGGTGACCTGCGTGATGGGGCCGTTCGCCCTGACCTTGCCGTCGGTGCCCGGTGGTGCCGGGGCCCGGGTGATGGTCGTGGCGTTGCCGAACTTGTCGCGGATCTCCTGCAGCGGCGCCTCTTCGCCGATGACGTAGATGGTGCCGTCGCGCAGTTTCACGTCCCAGCCGGCGTCGTTCCACACCGCGACCGAGCCGTCGAACTTCGTCGGCGTCGGGTCCGCGGCGAACACGGCGCCCGCGTAGTCCTGGCCAGGGGTCGTGCGGGTGTAGTGGATCTTGCTGCCGTCCGGCTGGACGAGGTCGAACTCCTTGAACGTCGGCGCGCCGTTGACCAGCGGTGCCCACGGGAAGACGCCGTAGTCGAAGCTGGTGCCGACGCCGAACGGGCGGACGAACGCGTCACCCTGCTGGTAGGTGCGCTTGACCTCGATCGGCATGATGTCGTCGACGACCAGGTCCACCTGCTCGTCGACCAGCAGGCCGGTGGCCGGGTCGACCGGGTCGCCGACCCTGGTGTTGTTGGGCTTGGGCGCGCGGGCCGCCGGGTTGAGGCCCGGCACCACGGTCATCGCGCCGGTCAGGCGGTAGAACTTCACGTCCGCGTCCGGGACGATCTGGGTGCCGTCCTGGGAGACGGTGCCGTGGCCGTAGACGTGCCAGCCCTTGCCGTCCGGGTCGTAGTTCCAGAACTGCGTCCGGGTGCCCGGCGCCTCCTTGGTGTAGTTGGGGTAGATGATCGTCGCGCCCTGCGGGAACAGGTAGCCGCCACCCGGCTGCGCGGTGAAGTACACCGGCACCTTCGACGGAGGCAGCGGGAACGGCGGGCGGTCGATCGGGATCGGGGTCAGCGACAGCTCGGTGGCCACGTTGCCGTCCGCGTCGCGGATGACGGTGCCCGCCGGGATGCGGACCTCGAGGCCCGGAATGGACTTCGTGGTGAGGACCGTCTCGGTGATCGTCGGGCTCGGCACGTGCACCACCGAGTTCCGGTCGATCTCCGGCAGGAACACGGTGTGCGGCAGCACGAGCACCTGGCCCTGCTTGACGTCCACGCCGATGTCGAACGTGCCGAACGAACGGCCGGTGGTGCGGCCGTCCACGCGCAGCGACACGTGGCCGTCCGGCAGGCCGATCAGCGTGAACTTGCCGTCCGCGTCGGTGGTCGCCTTCTTGTCCCGCGCGCTCACGGTGACGCCGGCCAGCGGCTTGCCGTCGGTGGACTGCACGGTGCCGACCACGCCGGTGAAGCCGACCGCGAACTGCAGCGGGCGGTCCCGGACCGGACGCGGGTCGTAGCGGGTGGTCCAGTCGACGCCGCCGAGGTTCGCGGCGTCAGGGCGCCAGCCGCTGCTCGAGCTGCACGGCGTCGAGGTGGGCTTCTCCTGCTCCTCGGCCTTCGGCTGGTCGGTGCCCTGCGGCGCGGCACCCACCGCGGCGGCGGGCGGACGCTGGTCCACCTGCGGGCAGGTCGGTTCCTGCACCGCGGGTGGCGCGATCTGGGTGACCGGGGCCGCGGTGGCCCGCTTGGTGATGGACACGTCGATCGAACCGGTCGGGCTGTTGGCCGGGTCGAAGACGAGCGTGTACGTGCCCGTCGCCTTGAGCCTGCTGAAGAACTCGTACGGCTCGGTGCTGATGAACCTGCGGGTCGTCTCCACCGTGCCGTTCGGCGCGTAGAGCGTGTAGTAGACGCCGTTGTTGCCGATGTTGCGCTTGATGCTCAGCTTCGGCAGGTCGTTCAGCGTGCCGTCGAACGTCAGCCTGCCGTTCTGCGCGGGCCGGTTGAACGTGACGGTCTTGGCCGCTCCGCCGTACTCGATCTTGCCGCCGTCGGTCTCCGAGTTCAGCATGACCGTCAGCTGACCGCCCGTGGGCTGGACGTCCTGGTCGACCGGTTCGATCTGCACCTTGTACTCGCCGGTGACCGGCAGCTGGGTGAGGTCGAGGCCGAGGAACGTCTGGTAGGCGCTGTTGCCGGTGGTGTCGAGCGTGGTCCCGTCCGGCTTGGTCACCCTCCACTTCAGGAACGGGATCCGCTCGGACGCCGTGCCGATGGTCAGCCGCTGCCCCGCCGTGCCCGCGATCTTGCCGATGATCTTCTGGCCGTGCACGGTGATGTTCAGGTTCGACGGTGTCGCGTCGGGTACGAGCGTGCCGAGATCGGCCGGTTCGGACATGTGGAACGTCAGGTCGCCGGTGACCGCGAAGCCGGGGTCGACGAAGATCCGGTACTTGCCGGTCTCCGGCAGTGCCGCGACGTCGAGCTTGCCGTCGGTGACCGCGCCGACCGAGGTGGTGCCGTCGGGCCGGTAGAGCCTGATGATCACCTGACCGGGCACGCTCTTGCGCACGACGATCGTCAGCGGCTTGTCCTTGACACCGTCGTAGTCGAGCCACATCTCGCGGCCCGGCCGGTCGACCCTGACCGTGGTGGAGGCGTTCGGGGGCAGCTTGCCGCCCTCGGCGACGGTCGACAGCCACGCCTTGGCCGCGCCGACCGCCTCCCATCCGCTGATGAACAGGTTGTGCGTGCCCGTCTTGCGGATCCTCAGGTTCCGCGTCTCGGCCGTGCCCTCGCGGAGCTCGACCTGCTGACCGTCCGGTTCGGACATGATGCTGACCGGGTAGGCGGCGCGGCCGTTCTCCCGGATGGTGTTGTCGGTGTGCCCCAGCACCAGCGGCTGGTTCGCCGTGCCCTGGAACTGCATCCGCACCGACTGGCCCGGCCGCAACACCTGGTAGGACGTCGGGTTCCCGTTGACCGCCAGCGGTCCCGCGTCGATCACGCTGGACAGCCAGACCCGGCCGGAGCCGAGCTGGTTGGGGTCGAAGTTCGGGATCACCTTGTAGGTGCCCGTCTTCTTCGCCTGGAACACCATCGTCGGGATGTAGTCGCCGAGCCGGGCGCGCCAGGTGAGCCGGACGCCGTCGGGGTCGACGACGGTGACGTTGAAGTAGTTGCCCGGCTCGCTGATGTCGGTGAGCCCGAAGCTCATCCACTCACCCGCGGTCGCCGTGAACGGCATCTCCTTCACCGGCTGGCCCTGCCGGATGTCGAACGGCACACCGGACCCGTCGCGGGTCAGCTTGTCGCCGGTCAGGTCCTTGGACAGGGTGACGCTGACCTTGCCCGCCGCCGCGTCGTCCGGCGCCACGACGATCGTGTAGGTGCCGTTGTGCTTGAACGTCGGCAGGTCCTGGTGCAGCTTGCTGCCCGCGAACAGGTCGAGCGGGTCGCCGAGCGCGCGGCGGGCGAAGTCGCCGCCGTGCGGGGTGAACATCCACATCGCCGAGCGGACCGGGATGGTGTTGTTCTCCAGCTTGAGGTTCAGCTGCTCGCCGATCTTGCCGTCGACCAGCACCACGGCGGCCTTGCCCGCCGGGATGTCGAGGTTCGTCGCCGTGCCGACCTGCAGCTTGCCGCCGTAGACCAGGTTGGCCGTCACGAAACCCCGTGGCGCGACCAGGAAGTCGGCCGCGCTGGTGGCCTCGCCACCTGGCGTGCGGACGGTGATCTTGCCGGAGGACGCGGCGTCGGGCACCTGCACGACCAGCTTGGTCGCCGTCACCTCGCGCACCCGTGCCACGGTCTGGTGGAACCGCACCACGTTGCGGGCGATGTCGGGGTCGAAGCCGGAGCCGGTGATCGTCACGACCGCGCCGGGGTCACCGCGATCCGTTGACACGGAAGCGATCGTGGGCGCGGTGACGCCCCGCGCGAGCTGGAACGGCCGCGGGCTGACCGAGGTCTTGCCGTTGGCCGTGACGCGCACGACGCCTTCCCGGATGCCCTGCGGCACGGTGACGGAGACGCGGTTGCCGGACGCGGCGGTGACCGGGGCGTCGATGCCGTCGAACGTCACGGTGGTTCCCTGCGCGGCGAAACCGATGCCGCTGATCTCGACCGTGCTGCCCGCCGGGCCGCGCGCGGGCACGATCGCGAACACCGTCGCGTCGCCCTGCACGAACCGTTCCGTGGCAAGGAGGTTGCCGTTGTCGTCGTACCGGTAGGCGGCCGCCTCACCGGAGTTGTTCGTGACACCGGCGAGCTGGCCGGCGGCGTCGTAGAAGAAGTCGCGCGGTCCGGCGGGCGCGCCCGCGACGAACTCGTGCCGGACGGGCGTGGACAGCGCGCCGGTCGCGGACACCTTGGACCACACGGTGAGCGTGCGCTTGCCGGAGCGGACCGGGGTGACGGAGAGCTGCGCCGCGCCGCTGGAGACCGGCTGCTCCTTCGGTGCCGCGTCGGTGTCGAGCTGGTGCACGACCACGTCCGCGGCGGTGCTGCCCTGCGGCCGGACGGTGACCGTGCCGGCCTGGCCGATGCTGCCGTGCGGCTGGCCGTCGGCCGGGAAGTCCGCGGACGTCACGACCGGGGCGTCCGGTGCGGGCACCGGCAGGCCGCCGACGGTGAAGGTGTACGTGGCCGGAGCGGACGTCTGGCCGTTGAGGGCCCACGCGGTGAGCGTGTGCGTGCCGCTCGTCGACGGGGTGAGCTGGACCTGCGCCTCACCGGCGGCCGCGACCGTCGTGGTCGGACCGTCGCCGAGCCGGTAGCGGAAACCGTTGGCACCGGGGCTCTTCAGCGTGAACGTGCCCGCCTGGCCGGGCGCGCCGTGCGGCTGGCCGTCCGCCGGGTAGTCGGTGGAGTCGACCTGCGGCGCGGCGGGTGCCTGCGGCGCGGCGGCCGCGACCTTGAAGCGGTACTGCGCCGCGGGTGACTCCTCGCCGTTCGCGCCGACCGCCTTCACGGTCAGGACGTGCTCGCCCGCGGTGGGCGGCGTGATCTTCGCCTGCGCCTTGCCCGAGCCGGCGACGTCGGTGACGGCACCGCTGTCGAGCTGGTAGCGGAAGCCGGTGACCGGGTCGGTTCCGGTGGCGCGGAAGGTGAACGTGCCCTCCTTGCCGGCGGCGCCGTGCTCGACGCCGTCCGCAGGGTAGTCGGCGGACGCGACCTGCGGCGTGCCGACGGCAGCCGTGGTGAAGGTGGCCGGGGCGGACTCGACCGACGGGTCGGCGCCGATGGCCACGACCTCGACCGTGGTCGCGGTCGGCGGCACGAGGCTCAGCTTCGCCTTGCCGTCCACGGCCTTTTCGAAGATCCAGTCGGTGTTCCACCGGTACTTGAACGCAGTGCCGCGCTCGGCGGTGAAGACACCGTTGTCGTGCTTGACGATCGGCTCTGGCAGCGCGGCGACGCGGGTGGCGTGCGGCGCGAGCTCCGACTCCTGGCCGGTCGCGTCGACGGCCCTGACCTCCAGCACCTGCGTGCCCTTGGCCGGTGGCGTCACGCTGACCTCGACGGTGCCGCTGGGTGCGGGCACGCGCGTGAACTCGCTCTCGCCCTGCCAGCGGTGGCGGAACTCCACGGCACCCGGCGCGGCGAAGACGACCTTGCCCGGCTGCTTCGGCGCGCCGTGGGACTGGCCGTCGGCCGGGTAGTCGGTGGACGTCACGACCGGCGTGGCGGTCGTGCCCGGCGTGAAGGTGGTGACGAGCGGCTGGTCGCGCCTCTCCAGCGGGAGACGGGAAACCTGCTGCGCGACCGCGGTCTTGACGGTGCTGGTGACGTTCTCGTCGCCCAGCCGCGCGCTGTCGACGCGGCCGCCGGCCAGCACCGTGCCGTCGAAGCCCTGGTCGTGGCGCACGACCTGGGTGAGCTCCCACGCGCCGTCGGGAAGCGTGAAGACCACGTCGCCGTTCTCGATCTTCGTGGGCACCGGCCCCGCCTGCGTGGTGGCCCGCTCGGCCACGAACACGGTGCGGTGCTTGGCGTCCAGCGCGCGGATCACGCCGTCGCTCTCCTGCAGGGCGAGCCCGCGGGTGCTCACCGGCATGCGCACCTGCTGCGCGCCCCGGCCGGTGATGATGATCCGGAACCCGTCCGCCAGCGCCTGGACGCGAGTGGTGGCGAAGGTGGCGGTGTCGCCGTCCACCTTCGGCGGTTCCTGCGGCGCGGGACCCCATTCCAGGGACCTGTCGTTGTCCTTGATCGTGACCAGCGGCTCCTGCGGGCCGCCGGCGAACCGCACGTCGACCGCAGCGGCCTTGGGTGCGACCGTCACCGGGTCGAGCGCGGTGTCGACCGGCACCCAGCCGTCGTCGCGGCGCACCCGCTGCGGGGCGGCGTGCTGGGTGACGGTCATCGTTCCGTCGGGATTCGCGACGACGAGCCGGGTGGCGCTGGTCAGCAGCGCCACGTCCACCGGCTCGCCACAAGCCTTCGCCGCCGCACGGGCCGCGGGCCCGTCCGGTCTGCTGTCCGGACAATCCTCCCGTGTCACCACGGCTATCGCCACGGCCAACGAGACCAGCAACGTCCCCACGACGGGGATCGTGATCGAGCGCCTAGCCCTCACGACTACCTCCAGCGCAACAGGCAGACCTCCCCCAGAGGTCCCACCTCACCCAAGCGCCGGGGTCTCTCAGACCACTCTCATCGCGCTCTCACCTCAGGGCGCAGCGGTCTTCAGGCAGTCCAGCACGGCCTGGTCCGGTTCTCCCGCCGCGGCCTTGCCGTCGAGGAAGGCCTGTCGCTCCTGCGCGGGCCTGCCCATGTACCAGTCGGCGACGCACTCGACGGCCTGTGCGGGCGCGTCCTTGGTGCCGGCGTCGGCCCTGATCTTGGCGATGACGTCCTGCTTCGTCGGTCCGGACTCCGCGCAGGCACCCAGGCACAGCGCGAGCAGGACCACTACCCCCAGTTTGCTCATGGCTGGAGAGCATAGGAGTCACTGCTGCGCGATGACCACACCTGTCCGGGCCGCTCGCAGGAGGCCCCAGTCGTAGAGCGCCTGCAGCGCGGGCCCCAGCGTCCTGCCCTCCTCGGTGAGCGAGTACTCGACGTTCGGGGGCACCTCGGTCCGTGCCACCAGGCCCGCGTCCTGCAGCTCGCGGAGCCGTTGCACGAACATCTTCTCGCTGATGCCAGGCACTTTGCGGCGCAGCTCCCCGTAGTGGTGCGGGTGTTCCTTGAGGTGGGCGAGGATCACCGCCCGCCACTTGCCGCCGATGACGTCGAGGGCCAGCTCGACAGGACAGTGGTACATGGGCGCTCCTCACCAAAAGGTGCGTACTTGCCGGGTGTCCGGCGTGATGCTGGAGTGGGCGTCGTGATCAACGACCAGTCAACACCCTCGCTCTACACCTGGGCCGGTGGCGCCGATGCGTTGCTGCGGCTGACCGAGGCGTTCTACCGGCGCGTCGCCGAGGACCCGGTGCTCGCGCCGGTGTTCGCGGGCATGGATCCCGGCCACGCGCGTTACGTGGCGCTGTGGCTGGGCGAGGTGTTCGGCGGACCCGCCGACTACACCGCCGAGCGCGGCGGTTACGAGTTCATGCTGGCCAAGCACCTCGGCAAGGGCATCACCGAGGAGCAGCGCCGCCGCTGGCTCAACCTGATCATGGATGCGGCGGACGAGGTGGAGCTGCCGGACGATCCGGAGTTCCGCGCCGCGTTCGTGTCCTATCTGGAGTGGGGCACGCGGCTCGCGGTGCGGAACTCCGTGCCGGACGCCACGCCGTTTCACGGGGCCCCGGTGCCGAAGTGGGGCTGGGGCGTGGCGCCGCCGTACGTCAAGGGCTGAGGTCGGTCACCCCCGTGCCGCTCGCGATGTCGAACGGCACGGAGACCTGATCGTGCGTGATCAGCCAGTCCCCGTCGATCTTGCGGAGGCAGAAGGTGGCGCGCACCCACATGCCGGGTGTCGTCACGCCGTTCTTCAGCGTGCCGCTGAGCCGGCCGAAGCCGTGTCCGAACGCGACGGTGTCGCCGACGGTCACCGTCAGGTCGCGGATCTCGTAGTCCACGTCCTGGAAGAAGGCGAAGGCCGTGGCCCAGTTCTTCAGCTTGGCGTCGATGCCGACGTGCTGCAGCGGCGGTTCCACGTCGAAGGACACGACGTCCTCCGAGTACAGCCGCCGCAGCGCGTCGAGGTCCTTGGCCCTGATCCCCTCCACGATCCTGCCGATGTGCTTCTTGATGTCGTCCACTTCGGACATGTCAGTCCCCCTCAGAAAGTCATGCCGCGGTCACGGGCGCGTCCGTGCGCAGCGGCGCGAGTGCCGCGCTCCAGGCGACGACCTGGTCCAGCAGCCCGTCCAGTGCGGCGACGGCGTACTCGCCCGGCTTCAGCACGGCGTAGTTCTCGAACTCGGTGGCCAGCGACAGCGTCACCTGCGCTGCCACGTCGGCCACCTCCAGCGCCCCGCACGCCAGCCGCAGCTGCTCGACCGCGCGGGCACCGCCGACACCGCCGTACGAGACGAACCCCATCGCCTTGTTGCGCCACTCCGCGCGCAGGAAGTCGAGCGCGTTCTTCAGCGCTCCCGGCACCGAGTGGTTGTACTCGGGCGTCACCACCACGAACCCGTCGAACGACGCGATCGTCGCCGACCACGCCCTGGTGTGCGCGTTCCGGTACTCCCCCGGCAGCTCGTCCAGATGGGGCAACGGGTGGTCGAGCAGGTCGATCACCTCGAACTCCGCGTCCCCGCGCGCCGTCGCGCGTTCCTGCACCCACCGGGCCACCTGCTCGCCCCGGCGGCCGGGGCGGGTGCTGCCGAGGATGATGCCGATTCTGATCATTGGCTTCCTTCGTTCGTCGTGTGCACTTCCGATCACTACGACGACACGGCAGCGGAAAATGTCAGGACCTGACACTTCGAGGTGGTGTCTCGTCGGACAGGGTGAAGCCATCGAACCGACGGGAGCACTGATGACGGACCTGGTCCTCGGCGAACGCCGCCACCTGATCAACCTCGCCTACCGGCTGCTGGGTTCCCTGGCCGAGGCCGAGGACGCGGTCCAGGAGGCGTACGCCCGCTGGTACGCGCTGCCGGGGCCGCGGCAGGACGCGATCGCCTCGCCCGGCGCCTGGCTCACCACCGTCACCAGCCGCATCTGCCTCGACCTGCTCGGTTCGGCACGCAGCCGCCGCGAACGGTACGTCGGCGCGTGGATCCCCGAGCCGCTGCCGGACCCGGCCGAGGGACACGCCGCCGACCCCGCGGACCGCGTCACGCTGGACGAGTCCGTCAGCATGGCGTTCCTGGTCGCGCTCGAGTCGATGACCCCGGCCCAGCGCGTCGCGCTCGTCCTGCACGACGTGTACGGCTACTCCTTCGCCGAGATCGCCGAGATCACCGGCCGCAGCCAGGGCGCCTGCCGGGAGCTCGCGTCCTCCGCCCGGCGCCGCGTCCGCACGTCCCCGCCGACGGAGGCGCCGGCCGCCCGTCAAGCCGCGCTGGTCCGCGACTTCAAACAGGCGTGGGAGGCGCAGGACATCACGGCCCTCGTCGGCCTCCTCGACCCGGCCGCGACCTTCACCGCGGACGGCGGCGGCCGGGTGACCACCGCGCTGCTGCCGATCACGGGCGGCGAGCAGATCGGCCAGTTCCTCCTCGCCGTCGCCCGGAGCGTCTCCGGCGGCTTCACGCTCCTGGAACGCACCGTCAACGGCCAGCCCGGCCTGCTGATCCAGCTCGACGGGGTCACGACGTCGGTCTACGCGTTTGACGTCGCCGACGACCGCATCACGCACATCTGGGCGATCCGCAACCCGGAGAAGCTCCGGCCCTGGACCACGTGATCAGCCGGCGAGACGCGACCGGAGCGACGCCATCAGCTCGGCCCTGCTGGACACCGCGAGCTTCTGCCGGATCCGTGCCACGTGCTGTTCCACGGTCTTCGGCGAGATGTAGAGCCGGGCGCCGATCTCCTTCTGCGTCAGGCCGTCCAGCAGCAGCTCGCCGACCGAACGCTCCCGTTTGGACAGTCCGTCGGCGGGTTCCTCGGTGGCGAACCGCGCGCGCAACGCCCGCCCGGTGCTGAGCAGTTCGCGTGCCTCGGCGGGATCGCCGAGCTTCGCCGCCGCGGCACCGCACAACGCCATCGCCTCCCAGGCGTCGTCCAGCCCGGCGGCCACGGCCGCCACCTCGCGTCCGTTCACGGCTCCGCGCACCACGGAGGCCCACGCGTGTGCGGCCGCGCCCCTGTCCGTTTCCCGCAACGCCGCCGCGGCCTGCACCGCGGCCTCGACCTCTCCGGCGCCGACAGCGCGCTGCAGCTTCCACCAGTGGTTGGCCCGCAGCGCCCACTGCGGCACTCCGGCCTTGGCGATGGCGCACGTCATGGCCTCGACGACGGTCTCGCCGTCGAACCTCGACACCGCCGCCGCACCAACGGAGAGCTCGCCCCAGGCGTCGAGCAGGAGCACCTCGACGTCGGCACCGGCGACGACCGGTGCGACGCGACGCCACGTGGCGCGCAACGCGTCCGCGTCCCCGGTGCGCCGCGCGAGGCCGATCGTCACGGCTGCCGCGAGCACGGCGTCCCTGCGCAGCACCGGCGCGTCGCCGGCGGAGACGATCGCGGCGCGTGCCTCGGCGAGACGTCCCGCCCGCAGGTGCAGCCAGGCGGCGAGCAGGCGCCGCCGCGCGGTCGGTGGCCGGTCTTCCCCGGCCGCCAGGACCTCCTGCGCGGTCCGGTCGTCACCACCGGCGATCAGCACGGTCACGGCCAGGTCGTCCCACTGCTCGGCGGCGAGACCGTCGACGGGCACGGTCGCGGCCGCCAGTCCGGCCAGCCTGCGCGCGGCGCGGTCGAACCCGCCGCGCACCGCCTCGATCGCGGCGTCGACGCCGTCGAGGAACACGGTCAGCCCGCGCGGTGCCGCTCCCGACAGCTGCTCGCGCGCCGCGGCCAGGTCGCGGTCGGCGGCTTCGACGTCACCGCCGAGGCACGCGGCCAGCGCCGCCCGTGCCTGCGCGGCGACGGAGGGTGCGCCGGTCAGCGCGGTCGCGATCACCCGCCACCTGGCCGCCGCGTCGAGCAACGACCCGTCGGCTGCCGCGGCCGCCGCGGCCACACCGGCGGCGAGGCAGTTCTCGTCCGCTCCGGCGGCGAGGATCCGGTCGGCGGCCTCGATCGCCGCGGCCGTGTTCCCGGCTCTCCACGCCTGGTCCACATCAGGTGCCTTCATCTCTTCTCTCCCCCTCCGAACCACACCCTTGCCGCGGGCAGGAACGAGACGATCACCGCGACGACCGCGATCCCGCTCGCCACCGCCAGGCCTGCGAGGAACACCGACCGCAGTCCCCCCACCGCGATCACCGCGTGCACCCCGGCGACACCGGCCAGCAACACCAGCACGGTCCGCGCCCACCGCTTCCCCCGGTTCAGCGCGGTCACACACCCCAGTTCCAGCAACGCGATCAGCGGCCCGGCGCCGAGCAGCAGCGCCAGCACCGCGACGGCCACCCGTTCCCGCGTGGCCTCGGCTTCGGCCGGAAACCCCTGCGCCACCTCGGCCACCACGCCGGCGAAGAGCGCTCGCGCCTCGGTCAGCGCCAGCGCGGAACCGACCAGCTGGAGCCCGGCGGCGGTGATCCACAACCAGGCGGCGGACCTGACCACGCGCGGCGTGACCCGTTCGACGGGCTGGAAGCGTTGCAGGCGAGGTCTCGGAGGTACGGCGGGTCTCGTCACGGGGCACCGGCTCTCGTCGTGCCGCTCGTGGTGGTGGTCGTCGAGCTCGGCGGCGGAGTGGACTTGGTGGTGGTGACCGTCGTCGAAGGACGCGTGGTCGTGGTGGTGGGCTTGGGCTTCGGCGGTTGCGTCGTGGTCGCCCGCGGTGGTGTGGCCGGAGCCGTCGGCGCGTTGGGCACGTACTCGACGACGGTGGGTTGCTCAGTCGTCTGCGTCGTCGTGGTCGGTGCCGTCGGGGTGATGCTCGTCGTCTTCGCACCGGCCTTGTTGGCCAACGCGTTGTTCGCGAGCAACGCACCGGCGACGGCCGCGGCGAGCACGCCGGCCGTCACGAACGGTGTCAGCCTCATCCGCTTGCGCCGCAACGCCTTCGGCGCCTCCGGGAGCGGTGGGCGGGTCCACATCGCGGTGGCGACCGCGGCGGGTTCCGGTTCGAGGCCGCGTGCGTGCAGCGCGGCACCGATCGCGGCCATGCCGTTCGGCGCGGGCGACACGGCCCGGCCGAGCTGCGCGGAGACCTCCTGCGTCACCAGCGGAATCCGGGCAGAACCACCGACCAGGAGCACGGCGGCGAGCTCGTGCGGCGGCGTGCCGGCGGCGCGCAGCGCGCGGTCCAGCGCGGCCACGGTCTCCTCGACCGCCGGCCGGATCATCGACTCGAACTCGGACCGTCCCAGCCGCACCTCCCGCGTCGCGATCCCCGGCAGCGCAACGGGAATCAGCACCTCGGTGTCGGCGGACAGCTTCTCCTTGGCGGCGGTGCACGCACGCCGCAGCTCGGCAACCGCCGTCAGCACAGCGGGATCCATCGGGTCCAACGCGTCCCAGCCCGGCTGGAGCGCCTCCACGACGTGCTGGAACACGACCTCGTCGAAGTCGAGGCCACCGACCTCCAGCTCCTCCGGCGGCCCTGCCGGCACGAACCGGTCCGCGGCGAGCTTGCGCACCACCGCGGCTTCGAAAGTCTTGCCACCCAGGTCGTAAACCGCGACGGCCGCACCTTCTTCCAGGCGCGCGAGGGCGTCGTGCGCCTGGACGACGGCCTGCGGTCCCGGCACGAACAGCACGTCGGCCAGTCCGCTCGCGGACAGGGCGCCCCGCAACGACTCCAGCCGGTAGTGGCCCCACCCCGCAGGGTGGGTCACGGCCACCCGCGCGGGCTGTCCACCGGGCAGCGAAGCGAGCACCCGCACGAGAAAACGGGCCGTCACGGCTTCGGCGGTCAACGCGGCGTCACCGATCCGCAACGGAGTGGGATCGCCGATGCGGTTCGTGAACTGCCGCGCGACGCGACCGGGGTCGGTCAGCGCGCGGCGTTCCGCGTCGGATCCCACGAGGAACGTCCCGTCCGGACTCCGGAAAACCACAGACGGCACAAGCACTTCAAGCCTCGCGGCCTGATCTGGTCTACAGGTCGACACGGTGGTGAAGGTCGATCCCAGATCCAGTCCAACCTGGTACGACATCGGACTCTCCTATGGCACTTCGCAGCGGACGTACCTACACGTGTGTCTCAGTTGGTCCGGTTCACCACATTCGACGAAACAGGGGGCAATCCCTCAACGGCTCCTCCTCCCCTCCCTCGATCCCTGTGTTCGTGGCGGAGACGAACAGGGTTCGGTCCCGATGGCAGAGGCCTTGCGCAGACCTAGCTTCGTTGTTGTCAGCCGGTCGGAACCGCCGCCGGCGACCAACACCAAGGAGCAGGACATGAGCAACCCCATCGACCTCAACGCGTTCCTCGCCGACCTGACCGCCGACCTGGACCTCGACTCCACCAACGCCGCCGAGCAGCAGCTGCAGACGGCTCAGGTCAACCCGCAGGCCGCGTCGCAGGACGCCGAGCAGGCCCAGGACACCACCACGGTCACGAACACCGAGGGTGGCGGCGGAGGCGACGGCGGGACCGCCGTCGGTGGCGACAGCGGCAGCGCCAACGGGGGCAACGGCCTCGGCGTCGGCGGTGCCGGCGGCGACATCGACCAGGACGGTCTGGTCAACGTCAACTTCGGCTCCACGTCGGGTGGCAGCGGCATCGGTTTCGGCGGCAACGGCGGCGTGACCGGTGACGGCGGCGACGCGGACGCGTCCGGCGGCAACGGCGGCGCCGCGCAGTCCAACGTCGACGTGGACGCAGACCAGGACCTGGACCAGGACGTCGACCAGGTCTCTGACCAGGACACCGACCTGACCGCCGTGTCGGACCAGTCGAGCGACTTCGACATCGACGTCGAGAACGAGATCGACAACATCGTCGAGGACCTGGACCTGCCCGCTTTCTGATCCCGGGCCGGGCCCCGGCCGTCCAGGGGCCCGGCTCGTTCCACGTTAGGAGCCGGACATGCTGTCCACCCTCATCGACTTCCTGATGAACCTGCTGCGGGACGACGACGCGAAGAAGGCGTTCGACGAGAACCCCGACTCCGAGCTGAAGAAGGCAGGTCTGAACGGCGTCACCGGACAGGACGTCCGGGACGCGCGGCTGATCATGGCCGACTCCGGCGCGGTCCGTGCCCGCGGCGCGGAGAGATCGTCCTCGCACGACGACGACCCGGTCCGGGAGATCCACCACACCACGCACGAGTACGTGGTGGAGAAGCCGGTGACGAACATCGAGCAGAACATCAGCATCGACGACCGGGACGTCACGATCATCGACGACTCGTTCAACTCCGACGACGACACCGAGGTCAACTCCGTCGCGATCCAGGACAACGACACCAGCGTCGTGCAGGTGAAGGACTCCTTCAACGAGGTCGTCGAGGAGGACGTGCCGCTGGAGCCGGAACCGGTGGACGACGCCCCCGAGATCGTGCTGGACGACCCGGACGTGCTGCCCGAACCGGAACCGGAGCCGCTCCCGGTGGACGTCGAGCCGGAACCCTTGCCCGATCCCGACCCAGTGATTGCGTGAACCCACCATGACGACCACACCGATCGAGGCCGTCGACCGCGCGCTCGCCGCCATCGCGCGCTACGAACGGCCGGACCTCGAAGCGCGGCTGCGCCAGGCGAGGGCACGACTGCAGGACGACCGCGTGCGGCTGCTGGTCGTCGGTGAGTTCAAGCAGGGCAAGAGCATGCTGGTCAACGGCCTGCTCGGAGCGCCGGTGTGCCCGGTGTTCGACGACATCGCGACGTCGGTCCCGACCGTCGTCCGGTACGCCGAGCAGCCCGTCGTCACCCTGGTGCGCGGTGACTCGCGCATCGAGGTGCCGGTGGACCAGCTGCCGGTGTACGCGTCGGAATCGGGGAACCCCGGCAACGCCGAGCGGCTGGACCACGTCGAGGTGGGCCTTCCGCGCCCGATCCTCGGCGAGGGGCTGGAGCTCGTCGACACCCCCGGTGTCGGCGGGCTCGGCTCCGTCCACGGCGCGGCGACGATGTCCGCCCTGCCGACCGCCGACGCCGTGCTCCTGGTCTCCGACGCGTCCCAGGAGTACACGGCGCCGGAACTGGAGTTCCTCCGCAACGCCGTGGCCGTGTGCCCGAACGTCGCGTGCGTCGTGACGAAGACGGACCTCTACCCGGACTGGCGCTTCGTCGCGGCGCAGAACCAGGCCCACCTGGAGGCCGTGGGGCTCAAGCCGTCGTTCTTCACGGTGTCGTCGACGCTGCGCTGGCACGCGTTGCAGACGGGCGACCAGGACGTGAACCGCGAGTCCGGCTACCCGCCGCTGGTCACCTACATCCGCAAGAAGGTGCTGGGCGAGGCCGAGTCGCTCGCCCGCCGCTCCACCGCGCACGACGTGCACGCCGTCATCGACCAGATCACCTCGTCGCTGCGCGCGGAGGAGTCCGCCCAGTCGGACCCGGCGTCCGCCCAGGCGTTGATCGACCAGCTCTCCGCGGCCGAGCAGCGCGCGGCAGGGCTGAAGGAGCGGTCCGCGCGCTGGCAGCAGACCCTGTCCGACGGTGTCGCGGACCTGAACGCCGACGTCGACTACGACCTGCGCGACCGCATGCGCGAGATCGTCCGCGAGGCGGAGGAGTCCATCATGGACGGTGACCCGACGAAGATCTGGGACCAGTTCACGAAGTGGGTCCAGGACACCGCCGCGTCGGCCGTCTCGGCGAACTCGGTCTGGGCGACCCAGCGCGCCCGCTGGCTCGCCCGCCGCGTGGCCGAGCACTTCGACGCGGACCGGGAGCAGACGCTGCCGTCGCTGCAGACGTCCTCCGGCGATCCGCTGCGCGCCGTGCGTGCGCTGGAGGTTCGTTCCGACGAGAAGTTCGGTGTGGGCGGCCGGTTCCTGAGCGGCCTGCGCGGCGGCTACTCCGGGCTGCTCATGTTCGGGCTGCTCGGTTCCGCGATCGGCCTGTCGCTGATCAACCCGATCTCGATCGGCGCCGCCGTGCTGCTGGGCGGCAAGACCATCGGCGACGAACGGAAACGCATCGTCCAACGCCGTCAGAACGACGCGAAGGCCGCGCTGCGCCGGTACATCGACGACGTGACGTTCCACGCGGGCAAGGAGTCCCGCGACATGCTCCGCGTGCTGCAACGCGACCTGCGCGACCACTTCACCGCGCTGGCGGACCAGCTCAAGCGCTCGCTGCAGGAGTCGATCCAGTCGGCCCAGAAGTCCGTGAAGGCCTCGTCGGCGGATCGTTCCGCGCGGCTGAAGGAGATCGCGGCGGAACTGGCGGTGCTGGAGAAGGTCCGCGCGGAGGTGACGCCGTGATCATCGACGAGGTCCGCCGCGTGTTGTCGCTCGCGATCGACGCGTACCGGGACCAGCCGCGCGCCGCGCACTTCCTGCGCGGCCAGCTGGACCGGCTGGAGGCACCGCTGCGCGTCGCGATCGCGGGCCGGGTCAAGGCCGGCAAGTCCACCCTGCTGAACGCCCTGGTCGGCGACTCGCTCGCCCCGACGGACGCGGGCGAGTGCACGCGGGTCGTGACCTGGTACCAGGACGGGCGTTCGCCGCGGGTCGTGCTGCACCCCGTGACCGGGAGCCCGGTCTCGCTGCCGGTGGTGCGCAGGGACGGGGCGCTGTCGATCGACCTCGGCGGATCCGCGGTGTCCCGGCTGGTCGTGGACTGGCCGTCGCAGAGCCTGCGGCACACCACGTTGATCGACACTCCTGGCATCGCCTCGCTGTCGGCGGAGAACTCGGCGCAGGCGGTGCGGTTCCTGACGCCGGACGACGAGACGCCGACCGAGGCCGACGCCGTGGTGTACCTGATGAAGCACCTGCACTCCGCCGACGCGTCCTTCTTGGAGTCGTTCCGCGACCAGGGCGTCGCCCGCGCTGCCGCGATCAACACCGTCGCGGTGATCTCCCGCGCCGACGAGATCGCCGGCGGCCGGGTCGACGCGATGATCTCCGCCCGCGCCATCGCTGCCCGCTACCGCAGCGCGCCGGAGCTGCACGGCCTGGCGCAGAACGTGGTCGCCGTGGCGGGTCTGGTCGCCATGGCCGGACGAACCCTGACGCAGGCCGAGTTCGTGGCACTGTCGGCACTGGCAGCCGAACCCCGCGAGTCGCTCGAGTCCTCGTTGCTCTCGGCGGACCGGTTCACCTCGGGTTCGCCGGAGCGGGCCGCTCTGCTGCGCCGGTTCGGGGTGTTCGGGATCCGGCTGGCGGTCACGCTGATCCGCCAGGGCGTCCGCTCGCAGGCCGCCCTGGCCGACGAACTGGTGGCGCGCAGCGGACTGCGGGAACTGCAGCGGGTGCTGCAGACGCAGTTCAGCGAGCGCCGCCATCTGCTGAAGGCCAGGTCCGCGTTGCTGGCGCTGGACCGGGTCGTGCGCACCTCCGGCGGCGGGCGGCTGGCCGGCGAGGTGGAGAGGATCCTCGCCGGCACCCACGAGTTCGCGGAACTGCGGCTGCTGTCGGCCCTGCGGTCCGGCGTCGTGTCCCTGCCCCGGCCGATGGTGGCGGAGGCGGAGCGCCTGCTGGGCGAGGACGGCATCGCCCCGGCGGCACGCCTCGGTCTGGCTCCCGACGCGGTGGCCGCCGAGGTGCGGCACACCGCGTTCGCGGCGTTGCGCCGGTGGCAGGCGCAGACGGAGAACCCGATGCTGGGCAGGAAGTCCGCCGACGCCTGCCGCGTGCTGGTGCGGACGTGCGAGGGCCTGCTCACCCGCGTGCGGTGAAGCTCCTCGTCACGTCGTCTCCGGCACCGCCACGGCCTGCGGTGCGCTCCGGCGGCCGCGGACCACGCCGACCACCACCACGACCGCCGCGACGAGCAGGCTCAGCAGCAGCTGGGAACGCGCGTCGGCGTCGAACAGCATGCCCACGAGCAGGGCCACCATGCCGACGATCGTCGCCCAGGTCAGGTACGGGTAGCCCCACATGCGCAGCGTGAGCCGCTCGGGCGTCCGCTGCTCCAGGTGCCGCCGCATCCGCAGCTGGGACACGGCGATGGCGAGCCACACGAACACCGCCACCGCGCCGGAGGAGTTGACCAGGAAGAGGAACACCGTGTCCGGCGAGAGGTAGTTCAGCGCCACCGTGATGAACCCGACGACGGTGGACGCCAGCACCGCGACCGTCGGCACTCCTCGCCGCGAGACCCGGCCGAGCGCCGCAGGGGCCTCGCCGCGCCTGGCGAGCGAGAAGACCATCCTGGACGCGGTGAACAGGCCGGAGTTCAGGCAGGAGAGCACCGACGTGAGCACCACGACGTCCATGACCACCGCGGCGGCGGGCAGGCCGAGGGTGTCGAGCACCGCGACGTACGGGCTCTTGGCGACGTTGGCGTCGTCCCACGGCAGCAGCGTGACGACGACGGCGATCGACCCGATGTAGAAGACGAGGATGCGCCACACCACCGACTTCACCGCGGCGCGCACGGCCTGCACGGGGTTGGCCGACTCCCCCGCAGCGACGGTGGCGATCTCGGCACCGAAGAACGAGAAGACCACGACCAGCATCGCCGCGAAGATCGGCCCGGTGCCCTGGGGGAAGAAGCCGCCGTGGCCGGTGAGGTTGGCGGCGCCGGGAGAGTCGAAGCCCGGCAGCAGGCCACCGATCGCGAGCACACCCACCACGAGGAACACGGTGATCGCCGCGACCTTGATGCCGGCGAACCAGAACTCGAACTCGCCGAAGGACCGGACCGAGTACAGGTTCGTGAGCGTCAGCGCGATCGTGAGCACGAGAGCCCACGTCCACTGTGGAACAGCCGGGACCCAGCGGTGCACGATGGCGGCTCCCGCGGTGGCCTCGATGCCGACCACGACCACCCAGAACCACCAGTACAGCCAGCCGATCGCGAAGCCGGCCCACGGGCCGATCGCGCGTTCGGCGTAGGCGGAGAAGCTGCCGGTGTCCGGGTTGGCCGCCGACATCTCCCCCAGCATCCGCATGACGAGCACGACGAGCAGGCCCGCGGCGGCGTAGGACACGAGCACGCCGGGTCCCGCCTTGCCGATCGCGGCACCGCTGCCGACGAACAGACCGGCGCCGATGACCCCGGCGATGGCGATCATGCTGAGGTGCCGCTTGCGCAACGAGGGTTGCAGGTCCTGCGACATCGGCCGTCCTTCCCTCGGTGAGAACTGGCTTCGCCCAGTCTGGGAGTGGCACCGCCGCGAGGAACAGTGGACAATTCGTCGAAGTCGAGCCGCCGGATTGTCCAGATCCGACAATCCGTGACAGCCGTGTTTCCGGCACGTGAGATCGCCGCGCGGGAAGGGAAGCGATGAGCGATGAGCTGAACCGGGACCGCCAGGAGCTGGCCGGCCTGGCGCAGCGGTTCGGACTGCCGCAGACCGTGTCGGGGGATCCGTTCCCGCCGTCGCAGGTGGGTGCACCCCTCATCGTCGACACGGACGCGGGTGACGCCATCGCACTCGTCGTGGCCGCCGCCGAGCCGTCACTCGCCCTCGTGTCCACTGTGGACGAGTTCGGTGGCCGCCGGGCGCGGCACCTGCTCGGCCTGCTCAGGCGCGACGACGTGCCGGTGGTCGCGGGCACCGGCCTGCGCGAAGCGGTCGCGCAGATCGTGACGAGCACAGACCGCCTGGTCCGCTGGGCGGGCACGGGTCCCGCGACGAACCTCGCCGCGCTGCTCACCGAGAACCCGGCTCTCGCGGAACGGCTCGTCATCACACAGATGGTCGGCGCGCACGACGACCGAGCCGCCGTGAACACCGTGCTCGCCAAGGGAAAGCTGCCGAAGCTGGTGCTGGACATCGCCGAGGACGCCGAGCTCCACCGCGGCCTCGCGCTCGCCGTCGCGCTGCAGCTGCCGTTCGTGACGCTGCGCCGGGAGCGGGTGGTGCTCGACGACTCCGGCCGGCTGACCACCGCGCGGGACGGGCATCTCGCGCGGATCAGCGTCAAGGCGGACCACCAGGCGTTTCTGGCGTGGTTTCCAGGAGACCGGAAGGACACCGGTGACCGTCAGAGCACGGCGGGCAGTCCGAACGCCGGGAACAAAGCGGTGCCGAAGGTCGCGGTCTCGGCCACCAGACCGTCCTCGATCCTCAGCGAGGTCAGCGCGAACGCCCGGTAGGGGCCTTCGTCGCCGGACCTGATGTACGAGGCCGCGACCGGCTGCCGGTTCGCCGTCGCGGGCAGGACCTTGAACCGCACGGCGTGCGGTCCGTGCAGGGCGGGCGCCCAGGCGTCGAGGATCGTCTGCCTGCCTTCGCACCACACGGCGTGCTCGCCCTCGTGGCCGCCGGCGCCGGACTGCTGGCTGGCGCGGGCGTCGGCGCTGAGCAGAGCGGCGAGGGCGTCGTCGTCGGCGCGTTCGAGGGCGGCCATGTAGCGCTGGAGGATTTCGCGGTCCTGGTCGGTGGAGCCGGTGTGCGCCCAGTCCAGGCGGCGTTCGGGCAGGCGTTCCTTCAACACCGGCCTGGCACGTTGCAGCATGCTGTTCACCGCGGCCACGGTCGACTCCAGCTGCAGCGCGGTCTCCTTGGCCGACCAGCCGAGCACGTCGCGCAGGATCAGCACGGCGCGCTGACGTGGCTGCAGGTACTGGATGGCGGCCAGGAACGCGAGCTCGATGGTCTCCTTGGCGACGACGACGGCGTCGGGGCCGGTCTCGGCGGACTCGACCTCGGCCAGCACGGCGTCCGGGCAGGGTTGCAGCCACGGCACGATCGCGGGCGGCACGGGGCCGGGAGGCGGGTCCGGGAGTGCCCTGCGGGGGCTGCGGTCGAGGAAGTCCAGGCAGGCGTTGGTGGCGATGCGGTACAGCCAGGCGCGGAAGGTGGACCTGCCCTGGTAGGTCTCGCGGCTGCGCCACGCCCGCAGGAAGGCCTCCTGGGTCAGGTCCTCGGCCTCCTCGAACGAGCCGAGCATCCGGTAGCAGTGCACCCGCAGCTCCGGCCGGTACCGCTCGACGAGCGCGGTGAACGCCCGCTCGTCGCCCTCCCGCGCGGCCGCCACGACGGCGCTGTCCTCGCCCAAAGCCGATCACTCCTCGCCTCGTCGAACTCCCGATGACCGTATGACGGTGTTCGGCCG
This sequence comes from Lentzea flava, assembly GCF_014648475.1. Classification (GTDB taxonomy): domain Bacteria; phylum Actinomycetota; class Actinomycetes; order Mycobacteriales; family Pseudonocardiaceae; genus Lentzea; species Lentzea flava. The sequence goes on from NZ_BMRE01000001.1 coordinate 504,449, forward strand.
GATTTCTCATCGCACGTACCTCGTTCGGAGCAAGTGCTTACCCGGCAAGGCTCGTTGCCCGTGCCGCACAGCGGCTGGACACTGGGAGCTGTCGCCGATCGGCTGCTGGGGGATGCCATGACACGCCGTTTTCGTGAGCCCGGAAAACTCTGCGGAGCAGTGCTCCTGACCGCGCTTTCGGTCGCTGTGCCGGTGTCGGCGCACGCCGACACCGCGCCCCGGCAGAACGCCGTCATCACGTGGAATCTCCACGCCGAGAACGCCGTCTTCGACGTCGCGCGGCAGTCCCCGACCGCGAGCGCACGCAGCTTCGCGATCGTGCAGGGCGCGGTGTACGACGCGGTCAACGCGATCGCCGGCACCCCGTACGAGCCGTACCTGGTAGCGCCCCGCAGCCGGCCGGGCGACTCGACCGCGGCGGCCGTCGCCACGGCGGCCTACCGCACGCTCGAGTGGCTCTTCCCCGCTCAGGCCGACTCCCTGCGCGTGAAGTACGAGGAGTCGCTCGCCGCGATCCCCGACGGGCCGTCCGAACGGGGCGGCGTCGCCGTCGGCCAGGCCACGGCGACCGCCATGATCGAGGCCCGGCGCAACGACGGCGCGTTCTCCGACGCGACCTGGCCCGTCGGCACCGCCCCCGGCGAGTGGCGGCCGACCCCGCCGGGCTTTCTCCAGACCGGTGCCTGGTTCGCGACGCTGAAGCCGTTCGTCGTCGCGCCCGGCCCCTACCGCACGCCGGGGCCGCCCGCGCTGACCAGCGCCGCGTGGGCCCGCGACTTCAACGAGATCAAGTCGCTCGGCTCGGCCACGAGCACCACGCGCACACCGGACCAGACCGAGGCGGCGATCTGGTGGGACGACCCGCGCCTGGTGGAGTGGTCGATCAAACGCCAGCTCGCCACGACCCACCGGCTCAGCCTCCTGCAGACCGCCCGCATGTTCGCGATGGTGGACGTGGCCGCCGCCGACTCGCTGATCGCCTGCTACCAGGAGAAGAAGCGCTGGCACTTCTGGCGGCCGGTGACAGCGGTGCCGCTCGCCGACACCGACGGCAACCCGGCCACCGTGGGCGATCCGGCGTGGGCCCCGCTGCGGACCACCGCGCCGTCACCGGAGTACCCGTCGGGGCACGCCTGCTTCACCGCCGCCACCACGACGGCCCTGCGCGCGTTCCTCGGCCGCGACGACCTGTCCTTCAGCGCCCACAGCGCCGACTCCGGCACCACCCGCCACTACCGCAGCCTCTCGGTGGCCACCGCCGAACTCGACCAGGCCAGGGTCTGGGCCGGGGTCCACTACCGCTTCGCCGCCAAGGACGGTCATCGGCTCGGCGCCACCGTGGCGCGCGACGTCCTCGATCGCTCCTTCGGCCCCGGCAGGGCAGGTGAACAGGTCCCGTCGTGATCACGGACGACCCACCAGTTCCCTGAGCCGCCGCGGAGCCGTCACCAGATAGCTCTCCACGAGCAACTCCTCGACCTCACCCCAGTCGGTGTCGTCGTCGAGCACCAGGCCGACGACGTTCGCCGCCCACCGGGGCTTGAAGAACGGGTGCGGCGCGTTGCCCAGCGCCGCCAGCTCCTGGCCCGCCGACCGGAACGTCAGCACGCTGCCGTCCGGCATCCCGGCCGCTTCCGCGTAGGACGGCGGGCGTCCGGCCTCGATCTCCAGCACGTGCGCGAACGCCCGCTGGCCCACCCGCCAGCGGACGCCGCGCCAGGCTCGTTCCTCGATCACCTCCGGCAGCGCCGAGCACACCGCCCGCAGGCGCTCCACGACCTCGTCCGGAACCTCCGCGTAGTCGGCCACGGTCCCCCTCCCGATCAACGTCGAGCCATCACACCAGGATCTTCGTCCTGGCACGATGGTGTTCGTGAAGCGCGTCGTGATCCTCGGCCGCGGCGGCGCGGGGAAGTCGACGCTCGCGACCGCGCTGGGCGCCGCGACCGGGCTCCCCGTCGTCGAGCTCGACCAGCACTTCTGGGGACCGGGCCTGCAGGCGACTCCGCCTGATCGCTGGGCCGTCGTGCAGGGTGAGCTGGCCGGTGCCGACGAGTGGATCATGGACGGCGACCTGGGTCCACACGACGTGCTCGACGTCCGCCTGCGGAGGGCGGACACCGTCCTGCTGCTCGACTACTCGTTCCCGCGGTGCGCCTGGCGTGCGCTGCGCCGCTCACGGGAACAGCTCGACTTCTGGCTCTGGGTGTGGTCGTGGCGCCGTCGGCACCGCCGGCCTCTCATCGAGGCGATCAGGACTCACGCGGCGGGCGCGGAACTGCACGTGCTGCGGAATCCACCTGCGACGGAACGTTTCCTGGCAAATGTGCGAGACGGCTTTTTCACCACCTGAACAGGCTTTCTCAAACGGCAAAGTCAGATCTTCCTGCCTCTGACGTTCGGCACCCTGTTGGGCGCGGAGGTCCCGGCCGGTTCGGGACCAAGGACCTCAATTCCGCCGATCGGCCTCACCGCGGTAACGGTGCGTGTCCACGTTCCGACACGAGGACCGTATCTGCACTCGCTCCGGATCGGTGACAAACATGAAACAGAGGTCTCGTCGGGGACTAACAGCGCTGGTCGCCGGTTCCGCGATCCTGCTCAGCACACCCGCCTCGCTCGCCACGTCGTTCAGCAGCCCCGCGATCACGTTCAGTGGCGACGGCGTCACGTCGAACGGGGTCTTCCACGCCCGGTCGGGCAAGCAGATCAACCTGGTCGCGCACTTCGCCAGCACCGCGAAGTGCATCCACATCTCGGGCTTCAAGAAGGAGACTCTCAACGGCGTCACCAGCTGGACGCAGCCGCTCACGACCCCGCCCGGCGCGGACGGCCTGCAGACCTTCACCGTGATCATCGGCGAGAACTCCAACAACAACACCTGCACCACGAAACTCGACACCGTGACGGCCGCGTACGTGCTGGACAACACCGGCCCCTCGGTCGCGGCGTCGCTCAGCCCCGCCGCGAACGCCGCCGGCTGGAACAACGGCAACGTCACGGTGTCCTGGTCGGCGAACGACGGCACCGGCGTCGGCGGCGGCACGACGAGCTCCCCGACCACGATTTCCACTGACACCGCTGGTCAGACGGTCACGGGCCGCGCGTCCGACGCCCTGGGCAACATCGGGCCCGAGTCGTCGGTCGTCGTCAAGCGCGACAGCGTGAAGCCGTCGATCAGCGGCAGCCGCACGCCCGCGAACGCCCACGGCTGGAACAACGGCGACGTCACCGTCAGCTTCAGCTGTTCCGACGCGTTGTCGCAGATCAAGAGCTGTGCCGACACGAAGACCGTCACCGGCGAGGGTGCGAACCAGTCGGTCGCCGGAACGGCCACGGACAACGCGGACAACACGCAGAGCACGACCGTAGGCGGCATCAACATCGACAAGACGCCGCCGACCCTGACCGCGAGCACGAAGCTGCCCAACGGCAGCCCCTACGTGCCTGGCACGTGGACGAACCAGAAGGTCACCGCGGCCTTCACCTGCGCCGACGCGTTGTCGCAGGTGGACTCGTGCGAGTCCGAAGTGGTCCTCAACGGCGAGGGCGCGGACCAGACGGCTCGCGGCTCGGGCAGGGACTTCGCGGGCAACACCGGCAACGGGTCCGTGACCAACATCGACATCGACAAGACTGCGCCGGTCACGAGCGCGACGGCACCGCAGACGGCGTGGAACAACACCGACGTCACGGTCGCGTTCGCCGCGAGCGACGCGCTGTCCGGTGTGCGCGAGACGCACTACAAGGTCAACGGCGGCGCGGCCCAGACCGGTGGTCAGCTGACGCTGAACGCCCAGGGCACCTACGCGGTCGAGTACTGGAGCACGGACAACGCGGGCAACACGGAGTCCGCGAAGACCGTCACCGTCAACATCGACAAGACGCCGCCGACGATCACCCACGCGCAGTCGCCCGCCGCGAACGCGAACGGCTGGAACAACGGTGCCGTCACGGTCACCTTCACCTGCGGCGACAGCGGTGGTTCCGGCGTCGCGAGCTGCGGTCCGGACCAGACCGTCGGCACCGAGGGCAAGGACCAGGCCGTCACCGGCACCGTGCGGGAGAACGCGGGCAACACCGCGTCCGACCCCGCCACGGTGAGCATCGACACCACCAAGCCCACCATCACGCCGCACGTCACCGGCACCGCGCAGGACGGGTGGTACAACCAGGACGTCTCGGTGTCCTACGAGTGCGGCGACGCACTGTCCGGTGTGGACACCTGCACCGGAACCCAGACGCTGGGCGAGGGTGCGAACCAGACGGCGACCGGCACCGCGACCGACGCGGCGGGCAACAACGCCACCGCGAGCATCACCGGCATCAACGTCGACAAGACCGCGCCCGCGCTCACCGGAACGCCGAGCGCGACCGGCTGGAGCCGCGAGGACGTCACCGTCACGTGGGTCTGCACCGACGGCGGTTCCGGTGTTCCCGGCTCCCCCTCCCCGAGCACGGTCACCGGTGAGGGCGCGAACCTGTCCGCGTCCGCCACGTGCACCGACAAGGCGGGCAACACCACCACGACGACGGTGTCCGGCATCAAGATCGACCGCGCGGCGCCGAACACGGCCGCGAGCGTCGCACAGCCGTTCGCCGGCGGCTGGTACGCCGACAGCGTGGAGGTCACGCTGTCCGCCTCGGACGCCCTCTCCGGCGTCGGCCAGACGCAGTACCGCGTCGACAACGGCGCACCGCAGCAGTACACCGGCCCGTTCGGCTTCACCGCGACCGGCAAGCACGTGATCACCTTCTGGAGCACCGACCAGGCGGGCAACTCCGAGAGCGCCGACGGCAACGCGCTGGCGCTGTGGGTCGACACCGCGGTTCCGACGATCGCCGGCAGCCGCACCCCGGCGAACGGCCACGGCTGGAACAACACCGACGTGATCGTCTCCTTCGCCTGTGCCGACAGCGAGTCCGGCGTGGCGAGCTGCAGCGACCCGGCCGTGGTCACGGCGGAGGGCGCGGGCCAGAGCGTCAGCGGCACCGCGGTCGACGGCGTCGGCAAGAGCGCGTCCACGACCGTCGGTGACATCAACATCGACCGGACCGCGCCCGTGCTCACCGGATCCTCGACGGCGGGCTGGCACAACGCGGACGTCACCGTGCACTGGACCGCGATCGACGGACTGTCCGGTGTGGACGAATCGACGGTGCCGGCGGACAGCGTGATCACCGGCGAGGGCCGCAACCTCTCGTCGAACGCGGTCACGGTGAAGGACAAGGCGGGCAACGAGAGCACGCCCGCGGCCGCGACCGGAGTGATGATCGACCGCGCCGGGCCCGTGATCAGCGGCGGCCCGATCACCTCGCCGAACGCCGCGGGCTGGTACCGCGGCGAGGTCGTCGTCGACTTCGCCTGCGCCGACCCGAAGCTCGCCGACGCCTCCGACGGCTCCGGTGTCGCGTTCTGCCCCGGCAGCGCGGTGCTGAAGACCGACGGGGCCGGCCAGTCCGTCACGAGCGGCGACGCGACCGACGTCGCGGGCAACACCACCAAGGGCAAGACCGTCGGCGGCATCAACATCGACGGCACCGCCCCGAGCACCACCAGCAACAACCAGTGCACCAAGACGAACGGCTGGTGCACCGGCTCCACGGCGAACGTGGTGCTTTCCGCGACGGACGCGCTGTCCGGCGTGCAGGAGCTGCACTACCGCATCGACGGTGGCGCCGAGCAGGTGGCCGCGGGCGCGAGCAAGACCGTCGCGGTCCCGCTCGACGGCAGCGGCGCGGGCACGGTGACGTACTGGGCGGTGGACAAGGCGGGCAACGCCGAAACCCCGAACGCGGTGTCGTTGAAGTGGGACAACATCGCCCCGGCCGTCACCCACAGCACCTCGCCGCCGCCCAACGCCGACGACTGGAACAACAGCGACGTCACCGTGCACTTCACCGCCAAGGACGACGACGCCGGTTCCGGTCTGGACGCCGGATCGGTCACGCCGGACGTCGTGGTCAGCACCGACACCGCCGGCCAGATCGTCGTCGGCTCGGCGAAGGACGTGGCGGGCAACGTCGGCACCGACTCGGTGACGATCAAGCTCGACAAGACCAGGCCGAGCATCACCGCCGAGATCGTCGGTGGCGCCAAGCCGTGGTTCACCGCGCCGGTCAAGGTGCACTTCACCTGTGCCGACACGGGATCCGGCATCCCGGCGACCGCCTGCCCCGACGACGTCGTGGTGAGCACGAACGGTGCGGGCCAGTCGGTCACCGGCACGGTCACCGACCGGGCAGGCAACAGCCAGAGCGCGACCGTCGGCGGCATCAACATCGACACCGTCGCTCCGGTCTTCGAGTCGGTCAGCGTGACCGACGGCGCGATCTACCGCTTCACCGCACCGGCTCCGGCGTGCACCGCCACCGACGCGGTGTCCGGTGTGGACAGTTGCGTCGTCGTCGTGACGGCACAGGCGGATCCGGGCTCGTGGGCGTTCACCGCGACCGCGAAGGACAAGGCTGGCAACACCAGCACGCGGTCCGGCCGGTACCAGGTGCAGCTGTACGAGTTCGGCGGCTTCCTGCAGCCGATCAACGCCAGCGGCCCGACGAGCGTGTTCAAGACGGGCAGCACGGTGCCGGTCAAGTTCCAGCTGCGTGACGCCACCGGTGCGCTGGTGCAGTCGCGGACCGCGCCGCAGTGGGTCGTGCCCGTCCGGGGCGGTCTGCTGACCTCCTCGGTCAACGAGACGGTCTCGACCGACTCGGCGACGACCGACGGCGCGTTCCGCTGGGACGCCACCGCACAGCAGTACATCTACAACTGGCAGACCAAGGGCCTGACCGCCGGGTACGCCTACCGGATCGGCGCCAAGCTCGACGACGGCCAGATCGTCCACGTCACGGTGGGCCTGAAGTAAATCCCCGTTGACCGGGTGCCGGCGACCGCGCCGGCACCCGGTCAGCTCATCGTGATGACGACCTTCCCGAACGGCTGCTTCTCCTCGTAGTACCGGAACGCCGTCACGGCGTCCTCGAACGTGAACTCCCGGTCCAGGACCGGACGCAGGCCACCGGCCTCGATCGCGCGGTTCATCGCCAGGAACTGGGCCTGACTGCCGACGGCGATCGCCCGCACGCTCGCACCGGAGCCGAACAACACCCTCGGGTCGAGCGGCGGCACGTCACCGCCGACGAACCCCACGAGCGCCACCTCCCCGGCCACCGCCACCGCCCGCAGCGACTTCGGCAGGTCGCCCACCACGTCGACCACGCGGTCCGCACCGCGGCCACCGGTGAGCTCCCGCACGTGAGCTGGCCAGTCCGGTGTCGCGCGGTGGTTCAGCACCTCGTGAACTCCCAGCGCTTTCAGCCGTCGTGCCTTGTCCTCACCGCTCGTCGTGGCGATCACCTCGGCGCCGAGCAGCCCGGCGAACTGCGCCGCGAACAGCGACACCCCGCCGGTGCCCAATGTGACGACCGTGTCGCCCGCGCGCACGCCGGACAACGCGTTCCACGCCGTCACCCCGGCGCACGGAAGCGTTGCGGCCTCGGCGAAAGACAGGTGTCGCGGCACGGGAACCAGCGCGGATTCCGGCAGCACCACCAGCTCCGCGAGCATCCCGTCGAGCGATCCGCCGAGCTGGGCCAGGTGCTCGGGCCCGAACGGACCGTCCACCCAGCTGGGGAAGAGCCCGGCGGTCACCCGGTCGCCGACGCGCGTCCGCTCGACGCCCGGTCCCACCGCCACCACCTCACCTGCACCGTCCGACACCGGCACCAGGTCCTCCTTGACCGGCAGCACGTACTCCCCGCGCAGCACCAGGAGCTCACGGAAGCTGAGCGACACCGCCCGCACCGCCATCAGCACCTCACCGCGTCCCGGCACCGGCACCGGGTCCTCGCGCAGCGTCATCCCGTCGATCCCCGCACCGCTGGTCGCCCGCCAGCTCCGCGTCTTCTCCGTCATGAGCCGATCTTGTGATCCGCGGTGAACCTGAACAATTCCCTGCGAGGAATGACCCGTGACCGGCTAGAAAGACCACGTGCCGATCGAGAACGCCCTGGGAGGCGAGCTGCGCCGGTGGCGAGACACGCGCCGCCTCAGCCAGCTGGAACTGGCCACGCGGGCGGGCACCACGCAACGGCATCTGAGCTTCGTCGAGACCGGCCGCTCACTGCCCGGCCGGCCGCTCGTGCTGCGCCTCGCCGAGTCGCTGGACCTGTCGTTGCGCGAACGCAACGCGCTGCTGGTCGCGGCGGGCTACGCGCCCGCGTTCAGCGAGACGAACCTCGACGACCCGCGGATGCGGCCGGTGCGGGAGGCGCTGCACCAGGTGCTCGCCGGGCACCTGCCCTACCCGGCGCTCGTCGCGGGCCCGCGTGGGCAGGTCGTCGCCGCCAACGACGCGATCGACGTGCTCACCGAGGGCGCCGCACCACAACTGCTGGCGGGCGAGGTGAACGTCTGGCGGCTGGCCCTGCACCCGGACGGCATGGCCGCCCGCGTGCGGAACCTCGACGTCTGGGGCAGGCACGTGATCGAAGGCCTGCGCGCCAGGGCGGCCCGCCATCCCGATCCTCAGCTCAGCGAGCTGATCACCGAACTGTCCGGGTACCTGCCGGACGCGCCGCCGCCCGGCGACGACTACCTGGGCTTCGCCGTTCCGCTGCGGCTGCGCACGGCGGACGGCACCCTGCAGCTGCTCACGACGCTGACGTCGTTCGCCACCGCCGTCGACGTGACACTGGCCGAGCTGCACCTGGAGGCCTGGCTCCCGGCGGACGCGGCCAGCGCCGACATCCTCACGCGTAGGGATTGCGCCCGGAAAGCCCACCCACCTTGCACGGACCGTTGAACGCGTCCCGGCACACCACGACGCCCAGGTAGGTGATCGAGTCGCCGCTGATCGACCACTTCAGGTCGTTGTAGGTCGTGTAGTCCTCCTTGTCGCAGCCGGAGTGGTCGTATCGGCGCGTCGGCGTGCTGTCCGGGTGCAGAGATCCGTTGTAGAACAGGAAGTACGCGTAGACCGGCTTGGCGTCACAACCCCAGTCCGACACGATCAGGTCGATGTTCGACGCCGAGCTCCGCCCGGTCCAGTCGAACGTCGCACCGGCGTACCCGTAGTCCTGCGCCGAGTAGATGAACTCCTGCGCGGCGGCACCGGCCGGCGGCGCGGTCAGGAGGGTGGCCGACAGTGCCACCGCGGCGGCGGCCGCGATCTTGCTGAAGCTTCTCGAACCCATGGCGGCATCCAACCTCGGCCAGAGCGCCGGAAGAAGCTTTTGCGTCTCCGTGCAACACCTCTGACCTGTGCTCCCGGCCGACGAGGCGGAGTATTGAGGTGGAGGTGACAGGCGTGGGCGACGACTGGCTGTTCGGCTTCGGGTCGAACTCGCTGGAGGACCTGGTCGGCAAGCTGTTCGGCGGGCTGGGGCGGGCCCCGTCCGCCACGCGGCGCACCGACCACTTCGGCCGCGACCTCACCGCCGCGGCACGGGACGGCCTGCTCGATCCCGTGGTCGGCAGGGAGGACGTGATCGACGAGGTGCTCGAGGTGTTGTCGCGGCGCACCAAGAACAACCCCGTCCTGATCGGTGATCCGGGGGTGGGCAAGACCGCGATCGTCGAGGGCATCGCGGCCAGGATCGCGAGCGGCGAGGTGCCCACCACGCTGAGCGGCAGGCGGCTCATCTCGCTGGACCTGGCGGGCATGGTCGCCGGGGCGAAGTACCGGGGTGAGTTCGAGGAACGCCTGGAAGGCGTCATCGCGGAGGTGGCCGCGACGAACCGGATGGTGATCCTGTTCATCGACGAGCTGCACACCGTGGTGGGCGCCGGCAGTGCCGAAGGTGCGCCGATGGACGCCGCGAACATGCTCAAACCCGTGCTCACGACCGGGAGGCTGCAGGTCATCGGTGCCACGACGGTCGAGGACTACCGGCGGCACGTGGCCAGGGACGCCGCGCTGGAGCGCCGGTTCCAGCCGATCCTGGTCACCGAACCGTCGGCAGAGGAGTCGATCGCCATCCTCCGCGGCCTGCGCGCCCGGTACGAGATGCACCACGGGGTGCGGATCACGGACGAGGCGATCGTGTCGGCCGTGGAACTGTCGGCCCGCTACGTCACCGACCGGTTCCTGCCGGACAAGGCCGTCGACCTGGTGGACCGCGCGGGCGCACGGGTCCGGTTGCGGGAGAAGTCCCCGATGCCACCGGATCCGGTGGTGCTCGAGCAGCGGGTGTGGCGGCTGAAGCGGGAGATCGCTGCGGCACAGGGGGACGCGTACTCGCTGGAGGAGGAGCTCGACCGGGCCGTCGCCGAACTGGAGGCCGCTCGTGCCGCGCTGGCCAACGCGCCCGAGGTCGGGGCGAACGACGTCGCCGAGGTCGTCTCCCGCAGCACGGGCATCCCGGTCGCGCAGCTCACCGAGGCCGAACGGGACCGGTTGCTGCACCTGGAGGACCACCTGCACGAGCGGATCATCGGGCAGGACGAGGCGGTGGAGGCGGTCGCCGACGCCGTCCGCCAGGGCCGTGCCGGCCTCAAGCACCCGCACCAGCCCGTCGGGTCGTTCCTGTTCCTCGGCCCGACCGGCGTCGGGAAGACCGAGGTCGCACGGGTGCTGGCCGAGGTGCTCTTCGGGTCGCAGGACCGGCTGATCCGGTTCGACATGAGCGAGTTCTCGCAGCAGCACACCGTGGCACGGCTGATCGGCGCGCCACCGGGCTACGTCGGCTACGAGGACGCCGGTCAGCTCACCGGGGCGGTCCGGCGCGTTCCGTACTCGGTGCTGCTGCTGGACGAGATCGAGAAGGCGCACAGCGACGTCTTCAACACGCTGTTGCAGGTGCTGGACGCGGGCAGGCTCACCGACGCGCAGGGACGCACCGCCGACTTCGCCAACGCCGTGATCATCATGACCAGCAACATCGGCGCCGACCAGCTGCTCGCCGCGGCCGGCTCCGGTGTTCCGGTCGACGAGCTGCGCGGGCCGCTGATGGCCACGGTCCGCCGGTACTTCCGCCCGGAGTTCCTCAACCGCCTGGACGAGATCATCCTGTTCCGCGGGCTGGACTCCGGCCAGCTGCGGCAGATCACCGCACTGCTGCTCGAACGCACCCGCCAGCGGCTGCGCGAGCAGAACATCACGCTGGAGGTGGACGAGCAGGCGATCGACTGGCTCGCGTCCCGCGGTTACGTCCCCGAGTACGGCGCCCGGCCGTTGCGCCGCACCATCGGCAAGGAGCTCGACCGGAGGCTGTCCCGCGCGTTGCTCGCGGGTGAGCTGCACAGCGGGCAGCACGTCGTCGTCACGGTCACCGAGCAGGGCCTGACGCTGACCGTCACCGATCCCCCGAGTTGACCCTCACACGGTGAGAGGGTCCACGCTGATGACCGTGATACTCGAGAACGTCTCGTTCCCCGCCGGTGTGCACTGCGAGACCACCGCGCTCGGCGCCCTGCTGCGTCACGAGGGCGTCGAGCTGTCCGAGCCGATGCTGTTCGGCCTCGGCGAAGGACTGGGCTTCGTCTACTGGGACGCCAAGAACCTGGACTTCCCGTTCCTCGGCGGTCGCAGCAAACCGGCCGCGATCACCCGCACGGTGGCCGACCGGCTTGGCCTGACGCTGCAGGTCCAGGAGACCGCGTCGCCCCGCAAGGCCTGGCAGAACGTGACAACCGCCCTCGCCGCCGGCCGTCCCGTCGGCCTGCAGCTGGACTCCTACCACCTGGAGTACTTCACCACGAAGGTCCACTTCGGCGGCCACTTCGTCGCGATGTACGGCTACGACGACACCCTGGCCTACCTGGTCGACACCGCCCAGCAGGGCGGCACCGTGACGACCTCGCTGGCGAGCCTGGAACGGGCCCGCGCCGAACGCGGACCGATGACCGCCCGCAACCTCTCGTACACCATCACCGGCCCCGTCACGCTCGATCTGGGCGACGCCGTCCGGAAGTCGATCGTCGGCAACGCCGACACGTTCCTGAACCCGCCCATCGCCAACCTCGGGCATCGCGGCATCGGCAAGGCAGCCCGGCAGATCACGCGGTGGCTCGACCGCTCCGGCGCCCCGTCCCGCGACCTCCCGCTGGCCGCTACGCTGATGGAACGCGGCGGCACCGGCGGTTCCCTGTTCCGTACGATGTACCGGGACTTCCTCGCCGAGGCGACCACGATCGTCGACGACGACAACCTCCGCCGCGGTCACGAGCTGTACGCCGACATCGCGCCACTGTGGACGGAGGTCGCCCACCACGTCACGGCCGCGGGAGAAACCGGCGACCCGGAGCACTTGACCCGTGCCTCGGCGATTCTCACCGAACTCGCGGACTCCGAACGCCACGCCATGCAGGTCCTGAGCGGCATCCGGATCGGTCGTGATCGAGAATCACGGGCGTGAAGAACCGTCTGCTGGTGTCCGGCAGTGCCGGTCCCGCCGTCACCGAACTGGTGATCCCGGCGTTGTTGCTGCGTGCACCGAGTGCGACGTGGTCGGAGCTCGTCCACGTCTACGTGCCGCAGGGCCCGACGGTCGCGTTCAGCGGCCGGGACCTCCGCTCGCCCGGCATCGCCGCCGCGACCGAGGTGGCGCGCGCGGCGGGGTTCGAGACCGTCGTGCGGTCACCGGGCGGACGGATGGTCGCCTACGACAGCGGCGCTGTCGTGATCGACCACCTCGACCGCACCACCGGGATCCGGCACGCGGGCAGCGCCACGTTCGCGGACAACGCCGAGAACCACGCCAGGGTGCTGCGCGGCCTCGGTGACGTCGACGCCCGCGTCGGCGAGGTGGACGGCGAGTACTGCCCCGGCGAGTACAGCATCAACGTCGGAGGCACCGCGAAGATCGTCGGCTCGGCGCAACGCGTCACCGCCACCGGTTCCCTGTTCAGCACGGTCGTCCAGGTCGTCGTCTCGGACCGGGTGCGTGCCGTGATCGCCGACGTGTCCGACGCGCTCGGTTACGACCTGCGCCGCAGCTCCATCGCGGGCCTCACCGACTACGCGCCCGCGCTGACCGCCGATGACGTCGCCGAGGCGTTCGCGGCGGACTACCGCGACCGGCTCGGCCTGTCCGACGGACAACTGCCGGCCGAGGTGGTCACGCACGCGAAGACCGCCAATGGCGGTGCGCCGTTCCACGTCGACGACTGGACACGGGCGAATCCCGTGCCCAGCGCCTGAGTCAGATCGCCTGGGAGAACTCGAAGAACCGGTCGGGGTCGTACCGGCGCTTCACCTCGGTCAGCCGGGCGAGGTTCGGGCCGTGGTAGGCCTGCCGCCAATCCGGTAGGTCCGGGTCGGTGAAGTTCAGGTAGGACGCGTTGTCGGTGTGTTCGCCGATGTCCTCGTGCAACGCCGTCAGCCACTCCAGGTTGTCGCGCACGACCTGCGGACCGTCCGACGGCAGCCACGACGTGTCGAGCGAGACCAGGAACAACGCGTCGCGGTGCGGGAAGGCCGTGTCCGTCGGGGACAGCGCGTTGATCGCGCCACCCCAGCCGAACAACGCCGCCCCGCCGCCGTCCGGATTGCTGCTGCCTGGCCACTTGCCGACGGCCGCGACCAGCGTGCGCACCCCTTCTTCCGGCAGCGGAACGGACGTCGTGCGCGTCCGGCCGGCGAACGCACCACCGGCCGTCTCGTGGTGCACGTACTCCACCGCTTCCCAGTACGTCCTGTCCTCGATGTCGCAGCGCGACGGCCGGGTGCTTTGCAAAGGCGCGAGCACCGCGCGCAGCTCGTCGGCAGAGCCGAGGTGCCAGCCGATCAGCGACACCATTCCGTTGCTGGTCAGGCCGATGCGCAACGACAACGCGTCCGGTGCGGTGCGCTGGATCTCCTGCGCCACCAGCACGACATCGACCGCGTGCTCCCACTCCCACAGCAGCAGGCAGGTCGCGCTGTTCACGACCGGCCGCGCCTGGAACGTGAACGACGTGTTGACGCCGAAGTTGCCGCCGCCACCGCCCCGGCACGCCCAGAACAGGTCGGGGTTCTCCTCGGCGGAACACCTCACCGTGCTGCCGTCCGCCAGCACGACGTCGGTGCTCACGAGCGAGTCGCAGGTCAGGCCGAACGCCCGCGACACCGCCGCCACTCCCCCGCCGAGGGTGAGGCCGCCGATCGCGACCTCGTCCGAGTTGCCCAGCGGGAACGTGATGTCGTGCGGCCGCAACGCCTCGTACAGCGCGCGCATCCGCGTGCCGCCCCCGACCGTGACCAGGCCTGTGCCGGGGTCGACGTGCACCTGGTCGAGGCCGCGCAGGTCGAGGACCAGTCCGGTGTTGACGGACGCTCCCGCGTAGCTGTGGCCGCCACCGCGCGCGACGAGCGGCACGTCGTTCTCCCGCGCCCACGTGATCGCCGTGACGACGTCCTCTGTGGACGCTGCGGACACCACCGCCGCCGGGACGATGCCGGCGTAGCGTTCGTTGAACGGCTTGCTGCCGCTCGTGAAGCCGTCGTCGCCTGGCAGCAGCACCCGGCCGCGGAGCCGGGCGGCGAGACCGTCGAACGTCACTGGACGACACCTGCCAGCTGGGCCTCGCGCAGGATCTCCTCGCGTTCCCGCCAGTGCGACCAGAACGCGCCCTTGTAGCCGAGGCTCGTCAGGCCGATGAGGAACGGGTTGTCGGCGTAGTTGTTCTCGGACTCGCTCATGCCCGCGAGCGTCGGCAGCATCACGCGGTGGTGGTCGGACGGGTCGACGAGCGACCAGAGGTACTCGACCGTGCGCGACCAGCGGCCGTTCGGGTCGGTGTTCGTGCCCTCGTCCTCCAGCAGGTCCGGCGAGAAGTAGCAGACGAGCCGGAACTCGCCGCGCTCGTCGAACATGAACTGCTTCTCGTACTCGACCAGATCCGCGCACATCGACAACGGCTTCAGGATGATCGGCCCGCTCGCGGTGTTCGACTGCAGACCCGGCACCGTGCGGACGCCCGCGCACTGCTCGGCGATCGAGATGCCGAGCGGGTGGTGCGGGAAGAGCCGCAGCCCCAACGAGAACGCGGTGACCGTCGCGTCCAGCGCCATGAACGCGTCGACACAGTCGCGCATGGTCTCCCACGTCTCGCCGGGCATGGCGAACAGCGCTTCGACCATGGTCTTGATGCCGCGCTCCCGACACAGCCGCACGAGCCGCTCGGTGTCGTCGAACGTGTAGTACGTCGTGCCCTTGCCGGTGACCTTCCAGTTCGCGAGCACGTCCTGGCGGATGTGGTCGCTGCCGACGTTCACGCCCCGGCACCCGGCGGCGGCGAGCAGGTCGGCGAACTCCTCGTCGAACGGCGAGGGCTGGCAGTACACCCACAGCCGCAGGTCGTTCAGCGGGTTGGCCGCGCTCGCGTGCTTGCGGCGCACGATCTCGCGCAGCACGTTCTTGGCGTGCGAGATCGACAGGTTGAACTCGCTGTCGGTGGTGTGCTGGTCGAGGATCCCCTGTGCGGCCAACGACTGCATCTCGTCCACGACGGCGGCGACGTCACGGCGTGCGACGGCACCGCCCTTGGCATCCGGTTCGACGCAGTGCGCGCACCGGTAGACACAGCCGGACTTGGTCAGAATGCCCGCGAGACCACCACGCCGGTAGTACTCGCCGTTGTCCACCTTGTACTTGTCCCCGGATCTTCGGACGTACGTCCCGGCACCGTCGACCTGCCACGTCTTGACCACGGTCGGCCCGACGAGCGGTCTCGGGGAGAGAACGGTGGACGTGCGGACGATCCCGTCCGGGGTGTTGCGGATCAGTCCGTCCACAGTGGAGGTGTCACGTCCGGTCGCGATGGCGTCGGCCAGGTCGACCACGATCACCTCGCCCGGCCCCTTGACACCGAAGTCGACGCCGAAGTAGTCGACGAGCGCGAACGGCATCGTGGAGAACCCGATGCCACCCGCGACGATCGGTGCCTCCGTCAGGCGGGTGATCTCGGTGATGATCTCCTTGTGCTCGCCCACAAAAGGGCGTTGCTCGAACGCGTACACGGTGTCGGTGTTGCGGACCGTGATGCCGACCAGCATCGGTTCGCGCGTCGTGAAGTACTCCGTCAGGAACGTCTTCCAGTCGTCGCGGTGGAACGTCAGGTCCACCACCTCGACCTCGAACCCCGCGTTCTCCAGCGACGTGGTGAGCACGTCGAGCGCGTACGGTGCGATCGGCGGGTGCACCTTGTTCGGGTTGACGAGTGTTACCAGGCCTCTGCTCATCGAATCTCCCCCGCTGGTCAGAACTAGACGATGCCGAGGGCGATGCCGAACTCGGGCTTGGCGTTCACCAGATAGGCGCCGGCGGACTGGAGAATCCGGTCCTGCGCGGCGAGGTGCTGGCAAATCGTGGCGGTGTCGCGCATCCAGCGGTCCATCGGCGACGACCGGTGGATCGACCACGTCTGCAGCAGGTCGAACAGCCGGTTCACGATCGAGCGCGACATGCGGAACGCGTGCACCCACGACAGCGGGCAGGCGGCGCGGTCGACGGGGTCGAGGTCGTCGAGCACACCACCGGCGGCCAGCACTTCCCACTGGCGTTCCAACGCGCCGCGAACACCGGCACGGGTGGCGTTGAAGTCGGCTTCACACGCCGCCAGAGTCACCTGCACGCGCCAGATGTCCGCCCAGTCGGTGCCCGTCATCCGGTCGACGCGCTGCAACACGATCTCGCGGGCGTAGTCCAGCGCCGCACGCGCGACGCCGAGCGAGACGCCGCACATCGTGCGGGTGAACGCGTCGGGCTGGGCGAGCGGGCCGCGGCGGCCGCGGACGTTGTCGAAGCTGAACGAGTGCTCCTCCGGCACGAACACGTCGGTGATCGTGTAGTCGCAGCTGCCGCTGCCGCGCAGGCCCGTGGTGTCCCAGTTGTCGATCACTTCGACCTGGTCGCGCGGCACGAGGAACTGCCGCGACTCGTGCGGGTTGCTGCCGTCCGGGCTCGCGTACTTCTCGCCGTCCTGGTAGACGAACCCGCCGGAGATCACCCAGTCGGCGTGGTGGATGCCGCTGCCGAACGGCCAGCGCCCGCTCAGCCGGTAGCCGCCGGGCACCTTCTCGGCGCGGCCGGACGGCTGGAGCAGACCGGCGACGATCTGGTCCGGGTTCGGGAACATCTCCTTCGCCACGACCGGGTCGAGGAACTCGGCGTAGATGCCGGTGTTCGACCCGATCATGGCGCACCAGCCGACCGAAGCGTCCCCGTAGGACAGCGCCTCGACGACCTCCAGCTGTTCCATCGAGGTCAGTTCCAGGCCGCCCCAGTGCTTTCCGAAGCACATGCGGAACACACCGTTGTCCCGCAACGTGTCCACGATGTCCTGCGGCAGGTGCCGCAGCTGCTCGATCTCGGCGGACCGTTCCCGCAGCATCGGCGCCAGCGCTCTGGCGCGCTCGATGAGTTCCGCGGCCGTGGTGGCGGCGGGTTCCCTCGTCATGGTCACCTGAACTCCCCCTACTTGACGATGCCGAGGCAGATGCGGAACTTGGGCCGGCGACCGAGCAGGTACGCGCCCGCGGACTCGAGGATCGCGTCCTGTGCCGAGAGGTTCTGGCACATGGTCGCGGTGTCGCGCATCCAGCGGTCCATCGGCGAGGACCGGTGGATCGACCACGTCTGCAGCAGGTCGAACAGCCGGTTCACGATCGAGCGGGACGTGCGGAACGCGTGCAGCCACGCGATCGGTGACGCGGCGCGTTCGTTCGGCGTGAGATCGTCGAGCGTGCCGCCGGACGACAGGACCTCCCACTGCCGCGTCATCGCCGAGTACACGCCGTTGCGCGTGGCGTTGAAGTCGGCCTCGCACTCGGCCAGCGTCACCTGCACGCGCCAGATGTCCGCCCAGTCCGTGCCGGTCATCCGGTCGACGCGCTGCAACACCGTTTCCCGCGCGTGGTCCAGGGCAGCACGCGCGACACCGAGCGGAACCCCGCAGAGGCTGCGCATGAACGACTCCGGTTGCGCGAGCGGGTGCGGTTCGCAGCGCGGGTTGTCGAACGTGAGCGTGTGCTCCTCGGGCACGAACACGTCCGTGATCGTGTAGTCGGAGCTGCCGCTGCCGCGCAGACCGGTGGTGTCCCAGTTGTCCAGGATCTCGACCTGGCTCTGCGGCACGAGGAACTGGCGCGACTCGTGCGGGTTGCTGCCGTCCGGGCTCGCGTACGGTTCACCGTTCTCGAAGACGAACGCACCGGACATCACCCAGTCGGCGTGGTGGATGGTGCTGCCGAACGACCACCGGCCGCTCAGCAGGAACCCTCCCGGCACCTTGTCGGCGCGCCCGGCAGGGGCGAGCACGCCGGCGGTGATCATGTCCAGCCGCGGGTAGACCTCGCGGACCACGTCCGGTTCGAGGAAGTTGGCCAGCAGACCGGTGTTCGCGCCGATGATGCCGCACCACGCGGCGGACGCGTCGCCGTACGCGAGCGCCTCGGCGACCTGCGTCTGCTCCATCGACGTGAGCTCGGGGCCGCCCCACTCGCGGCGGAAGCACATGCGGTGCACGCCGGTGGAGCGCAGCATCTCGACGACGTCCGGCGGGAGCTGCCCGGCCTCCTCGATCTCCGCGGACCGTTCGCGCAGCACCGGCGCGAGCGCCCTGGCGCGGGCGATGATCTCGGTCGCCGTGCGGGGCTCGTCGGCCACCGTGGTCATGTTCTCGCTCCTCACTCGTCCACATCCAGAAGCCCCGCGGGCATCGCGAAGGGCGCGCCGGGATCGGCCGGCCCTGCCGGTTCGGTCTCCAGCTCCACCAGGTCGGCGGCGGCCGTCAACCGCTCGTCGCACGTCCGCGGGTCGTCGGCCTCGCACACCACGAAGGAATGCCGCGCCAGGTAGCCGCCGGGCGGCAGCCGCAACGTCGTACCGGGCTCGCACATCGGCGAGGCCGCGACCAGGCCCGGTGCCGCGGTGGGCAGCGTGATCGACTTCAGCACGCAGTCCTGCTCGGGGATGCCGAAGCGGATGCCCGCGACGCGGCGGTGCTTCGGCGTGATGTCGGGGCGCTGCCCGATCGTCACGTCGAACAGCACCTCGCCGGGTTCGACACCGGTGGCGGTGCGGCCGAGGAACGGGATGAGGTCGCCGCCGAGCCTGCCGTTGATCTCGATGATCAGCGGGCCGCGGTCGGTCAGCCGCACCTCGGCGTGCGTGATGCCGTTCTCGATGCCGAGCGCCTCGTGCGCCTGGGCCAGGTGCCGCATCAGGTCCTGGTCGTCGAGCAGCGGGTCGTTGGCGTCGACGACGTGCCCGACCTCCTCGAAGTACGGGTGGTCGCTGGAGTGCTTGCGCGCCAAGAACATCGGCAGGTACTCGCCCTTGTGGACGGCGCCGTCGACGCTGATCTCCTGGCCCGGCGCGTAGCGTTCGACGATCGCGCTCGCCCGGTACGGACCGGGGTCCACCTGGCTCGCGGCCAGCGCGGTGTGGAACGCCTCGTCGAGCTCGGACTCGGTGGTGGTGAAGACGACGCCGATGCTGGCGCCCATCGCGCGCGGCTTGATCACGACCGGGTAGCCGATGCGTTCGGCGGCCGCACGCGCCTGCTCGACGGTCGTCGTGAGCTCGAAACCGGGCTGGTGCAGGCCTGCGGCGGTGAGCACGGCACGGGTGCGTTCCTTGTCGCGGCAGCCGCGCACGCCCGCCGCGGACAGGCCGGGCACGCCGAACTCGGCGGCGAGCAGTCCCGCGTCGAGGACCAGCGGCTCGTCCCAGCACATCAGGCCGACGACGGTGCGGTGTGCGACGACCTCGCGGGCCGCCCTGCCCATCGTCTCGGAGTCGAAGACGTTCGCGACGATGATCTCGTCGAAGTACTGGCGCTGCCAGGTGGGTTTGAGGTTGTTGATCAGGACCAGGTCGATGCCAGCAGCCTTGGCGCGGCGGGCGATCGGCGCGACGAGGTACTCGCGGTAGACCTTGAGTCCGCTGCCGATGACGAGGATCGCGGGGTTGCTCATGCCTTGACTCCCGTTCTGCGGGCCAGCAGGTCGGTGAGGATGTCCTGCGAGCGGTGGGCGATGACGCTGATCAGCGAGTCGGCGATGCCGTGCGTCTCCTCGTTCACGCCCTGCAGGTACATGGCGCCCCACGCGGAGTCGCCGAGGTCGACGCGGTAGCTGCGGTTGACGGTGATCTCGTCGATGCCGGCGCGTCCGGCCAGGTCGCGGACGAGCCACGGCATGCGCGGGTCGTACCCGGTGCCCAGCAGCACCAGGTCGCAGTGCAGCGGCTCGACCTTGCCGCTCATGCGGTCGCGCAGGTCGAGCACGACCTCGTCGTTCTCCACGCGGGCGGCGACGACCTCGGTCATCGGCCGCACCCACGAGCGCTGCGGCCCGAGCGTCTTCTGCTGGTACAGCATCGTGTAGAGCTGGTCGAGGAACTCGGGTGCGAGGCCGGCGTAGTTGGTGAGCCGCATCTCGCCGAGGATCTGCTTGCGGACCTCGGGCGGGCTGTCGTAGAACTCGTCCACGAACGACGGGTAGAACAGCTCGTTGACGAACTTGCTGTGCTGGTAGTTCTGCAGCCCGATCGACCGGACGACCATCGTCACCTGGCTCTCGGGCAGGTTCTGGTGCAGCGCGTAGAACATCTCCGCCGCGCTCTGCGCCCCGCCCACGACCACGGCACGCAACGGCTCGTCCTTCGGTATCCGCGCGATTCTGGTGCGGTACTGGGCGCTGTGCACGATCCGTTCGGCCGGCAGCTCGCCGAACACGTCGGGGATGCGCGGGTCGCGGCCACCGCCGACGACGAGGTCCCGGCAGCTGATCCGGTCACCGTCCACGAGGGACACTTCCCAGCCGGTGATCGTGCCGTCGTCCGACCGCGTCGGCTCGATGCTCTGCGCGCGGGAGTCGTAGCGGATTTGCACGCGTTCCAACGACTTCGCGGCCCACTGCAGGTAGTCCGACAGCTCCCAGCGGAACGGGCTGAACGTGCCGAGGTTGACGAACTCGTCGAGCCGCCCCTGGTCGTGCAGGAAGTTGAGGAACGAGAAGCGGCTGCGCGGGTTGCGCAGGGTCACCAGGTCCTTGAGGAACGAGACCTGGCTGCGCGCCCACGGCATGAGCAGGTTGCGCTGCCACTTGACGTCCGGGCTCTGCTCCAGCAGGAGGGTGTTCTCGGCCAGGTCCGACTCGGACTCCTCGATCGCGACGGCGAGCGCCAGGTTCGCCGGTCCCGCGCCGATCGCCAGTACCCCAACCTCTCGGTCAGTCACAGTGCCCCCTCCGATGGTTTCGCAGCCGAAAATGAAGCTAGACAACGAAGTTCCCCGAGAAGAAGAGGAACCGTTCCCGACCGCCCGGGAATTACCGGACTTCGATGTGGACGGTGCTCGCGGCGTTTTCCGCGCGGCGCAACGCCTCCGCGGACGTGTCACCCGTGGCCATGACGATGCCCGCGCGGTCCCACGAGCTGCGCAGGCCGTCGAACCTCTCCCCCGGCGCGACCGTGACCTGCAGCAGGTGCACGCCGTCGAGCTGCCGTGCCTCGTCCACGCCTTCGACGCTCTCGACGACACCGGGTTCGATCGTCAGGAACCGCACGGCCGCACCGGATTTCGCGCGTGCGGGCAGGTCGCTCGGCGGGTCCTCGCCCTTGAGCACGGCGTAGTAGCAGCGCAGCAGCTCGACCGGGTAGGCGAGCTGGACGACGTCCAGAATGCCGTCCCCGGCCAGCCTTCCCGCGCACTCCACTAGATGTGGGACGCCGCCGGCGACGATCCACTCGCAGTGCACGATGCCGTCGCGGAACCCGGTCGCGTCGATCACCCGCGCTGTTTCGCGTTTCAGCAGGTCGTCCAGCTCGGGCGGGATGTCCGCGGGCACGATGTGCGCGAGCTCGACCGGGCGCGGGCCCGGGACGAGCTGCTTGCCGGTGACGTTGGCCCACAGCGGTTTCCCGTTCCCCACCAGCATCTCGACGCTGAACTCCTCGCCTTCGACGAACTCCTCGGCGAGCATCGAGAGCTCCATCGGCCGGTCGGGCACGAAGATGCCCTCGTCCTGCCGGGTGCAGTGCGCCCAGGCCTGCTCGACGTCGTCCGGGTCGTGGATCACCTGGGTGCCCACGGACGCCTGGCGGTTCGACGGCTTGAGCACGATCGGCCGGTCCCGCATGAACGTCAGCACCTCGGCCGGGCTCGTCACCCGCACGCTGGCCGGGTTGCGGATGCCGGCGGCCGCGGTGACCTGCCGCAGCAGGGCCTTGTCCCGCATGATCTGCGCCGCGCCGAGCGTCGCCCCCGGCAGGCCGTAGCGTTCGGCGAGCCGGGCGGCGAACGGGGTCGCGTACTCGATCGCCGGGACGACCGCCGCCGGGTCGAGGTCGCGGTGGGCGTGGAAGAACTCGTCGGCCCTGCCCGGCGTGAGGTACTCCCACTCGATCAGGCCGCGGACGAACCCGACGCCCTCGATCTGCTCGCGCACGTGCCGCTTGCGCACCACGTCAGGTTCCTCGACGTAGATGAGCGAGTCGTCCGGCTGGAACTCGGCGATCAGGCCGGTCGTGACACCGACGAACCCGACGACGATGACGGGCTTCACGCCGCACCTCCCACGGGCACGGGCTTCTCCGCCTCACGGACGCCGTACACCGCCAGCAGCCCGGCCACCCCGTTGACCAGCGCGATGACGATCCAGAACGCGCCGCCGAGGGAGTTGAACGTGAACACGCCGAACAGCGGGCCGACGGCGGACGCGAGCCCGACGACGGCCTGCATCGTGCCGATGTAGCGGGACTTGTACGCCGCCGGGAACTTCGCCGGGTGCGCGAACATGCTCGGCCCGGCGATCATCAGGCCGCTCACCGCGAACACCGCGCCGAGGATCACGAACGTCCCGGAGTGCACGGCGAGGGCGTAGAGGGCGAAACCCAGCGAGTTCACCAGGTGCCCGGCGAGCACCGCGACGTGCACCGGGATCTTGACGATGTACGTCGTGATCTTCAGCTCGCACGTGATGAGCACGACCGAGGAGATCGTGAGCACCGCGCTGTAGAGGCCGGTCGGGTACTTGTCCGCGACGATCTCCAGCGGCAGCGCCGTGACGGACTGCGCGTACGCGATCGTGCCGAGGAACACCGCGGCGAGGTAGGCGAGGTACTTCCCGTCGCCCAGCATCCTGGAGTACGCGGTGCGGGAGTCCACAGTGGACTTCTCTTCGCGTTCCTCCTTCGCCTCGACCCGCGGCAGCAGCGCGTACGCCAGCAGCGCGTAGATCAGTGCCGTGGCGCCGTCGAGGTAAAAGAGCAGGTCCCAGTCGACGAGGATCAGCCCGGCGGCGATCAGCGGGGCGAGTGCGGCGCCGGTGTTCAGCGCGATGCGCATCATCGAGAACGCCATCACCTGGTGCTCTTCCGGCATCAGATCGCTGAGCAGCACCGCGGCGGCCGGCCGGTACGCCTGCGTCACCAGCCCTGCCAGGCCCACGACCAGGAACAACACCACCGGGGTCTGGGCCACGAACGGGATCGACGAGACCAGCGGCGCGGATGCCAGCATGGCCAGGGTGATCGTCGTGCGCGGCCCGAGCCGGTGCGTGAGCTCGCCGCCGAGCAGCGTGCCGAAGATCGACCCGACGCTGTACGCGGCGAGGCACAGACCAGCGATGCCGATCGCGTCGCCGCGGAAGGTCAGGTACAGCAGGATGAAGGTCTGGACGAACGCGCCGAGCTGGTTGATCAGCACGCCGCCGAGGAGGTAGCGAACGGGGGTGGGGGTCGCCCGCAACGTGGCGAACACCCCGGTCTTCTCTGTCATCAGGCTGCCTCCTCAGGAGTGTTGACCGAACCGGAACCAGACATCACGCCGCCTCCCCGAGCGCGCCGAGAGCGCCCACGATGCGTGCGGCCACCAGCGGCGCCGACGCGAACCCCGAGCCACCGCAGGCCGCGCGGGCCCAGACGGCCGGCGCCACCTCCGTGAGCCGCGCGCCACCCGTGACCGCGTCGGCGGCGTAGTGGCAGTGCTTCACCGCGACCACGGTGTACCGGTCCACATCGGACACCACGGACGCGGCGAGCAGCTGCTCGGCCCAGTCCTGGTACGGCTCGGCGCTGTCGACGGACTCGACCTCGCGGCAGACGGCGTCCGAACTGATCTTCAGCAGCGTGCCGTCGCCGGGTGGCAGCAGCCACGCCCTGCCGTCGTCGCCGAGGCGTCCGGCACCGGGTGCGGTCTCCCACCAGCGCATGAGCGGCTCGGGAGGCCGCAGGTACACCATCGTCTGGCGGAACAGCCGCACCGGGACGTCGACCAGCTCGGCGGTCCAGGGGCCTTCGGCGACCAGCACCAGATCCGCCCGGACCGTACCGCCACCCTCGACGCACACGCGGCCGGTGTCGACGGCGGTCACGCGGCTGTTGGGCCGCAACGAGACCAGCGGGTGCTCGATCAGCCAGCGCACGGCCGCGACCAGCACGCGGGTCGCGAGCAACACCCCGGCGTCGACCTCCAGCACGCCCACCGCGTCGTCGGCGAACGCCAGGTGCGGCAGCTTCTCCGGTTCCAGCGTCTCGACCGGCAGCCCGCACGCCACCGCCTGCCCGGCCATCACCGCGGCCAGGGCGCGCGGCCACGCCGTGACGATGCCGACCCGGCGGTAGAACCTGGTGTCCAGCAACGACTCCAGCTCCAGCCACCGGCGATGCGCGGCGATCCGGCCGAGAGTGGCGTCCACGTCGTCCGGGACGAACGTCCGGATCGCGCGGTGCTGGTCGAACGACGTGGACACCGGACTGGGGATGCTGCCGCGGTCGAGCACCGTCACCCGGTGCCCGGCGAGCGCGCACTCCACCGCCGTCACGAGGCCGGTGACGCCCGCCCCGACGATGACGATCCTGGCCATCACTCGGGAAGTTCCGGCAGAGGTCTCGGCGTGAACCGCGCGGTGTCGAACGTCGCGGGGATCGCGGTGTCCGGCAACGCCGAAGCCGCGAGGTCGGTGAGGATCGGCGCGGCGCAGCGCAGGAACACGTCGACCTCGTGGCAGAAGTCGCCCGCGTTCTCCGCCGTGAGCGGGAAGGAGTCCAGGCGGGCGAGCTGCTCGGTGAGCGTGAACGCCGCCGCCGTGACGCTGAACCGCCGCACGTCGTAGGCGCCGGCGAAGCGTTCGGCCATCAGCCGCGCGGCGACGCGGGAGCGTTCCGAGACCGGCAGCGCGACCGGCGCCAGCGCGTTGACCTTCGCCGCGATCCGGTTCCACGGGGCAACCAGGCGCGACGACGTCACCTCCGCCATCGCGGCGCGGGTGAAGTTCGTACGCTGGAACTCCGGGCTGGTCGAGGCCAGGTAGAACCGGATCAGGTCGCGCGGGACGCCCTGCGCCAGCAGCTCCTGGCCGGTGACGAGGTGGCCGCGGCTGGTGGAGAACTTGTCGTTCTCCAGCTCGTAGAACTCGTTGGTGACGAACTGCTCCGGCAGCACGTACTCCTCAAGGGCGAGCAGCATCGCGACACCGGCGACGGCGAACGCGAAACCCGCGTCGGAGCCGAAGAAGTACACGACCTCCGTGTCGCCGAACCACAGCTGGTCGTCGCTCTCCAGCACCTCACCGCGCCGCTGGGCCGCGAGTGCCGACGCGTGGATGCTCCAGGTGATGGTCTCGGTGTCGGAGTAGAACACCTGACCGGCGACCTCGGGGAACGGCGCGGGGATGCCCCAGGAGATGGGCAGCGTGATCGGGTAGTCCGGCAACGGCCGCGCCAGCATCTCCTCGATCATCCGCGCGAGCCTCGGCCGCAACGTCGGCGCGTGCCGCGCGAAGAACTCCTCCAGTCCCGCCCGGTACTCCTCGACCGGCAGGACGAGCACCTCCGCCGAGCGCAGTTCGACCGGGTCGTCCGGGTCCAATGTGGACCTGGGGTCGACCAGCTCGCCGGAGGCGATCCAGTGACCGCAGCCCTCGCACAACCCGGCACAGCCGTCGCTCAGGCACACCGGGCAACCGCCGCGCACGTACGCGTCGGTGAGGAACTCCCCGGTGCGCGGTGAGTACGGGAACTCCACGGCGCGCAGCCGGAGCTTGCCCGCGCTGTGCAGGCGGTCGAAGAACGTGACGACCGTCTTGACGTACCGCTCGTCGAACCGCACGAACCCGTCCGGCTCGATGCCCATCGCCGCGAGCGACGCCTCGACCTCGCCCGCCGACTTCTCGCGCAGGTCCTCCGGCCGGACGCCGAGACGGCGCGCGGTGGTGACGATGTAGTTCTGCGTCGAGTGGATGCCGGTGCCGAACAGCACGTCGCACCCGGCGGCACGGGCGTACCGCGCGCAGATGTCGGCGGCAAGGAACGGTCCGGCGAGGTGACCGAGGTGCAGGTCGCCGTTCGCCGTCGGGCCGGGAGCGATCACCAGGAGCTTGCTCATCAGGCACTCCTCAGCTCGGCGGCGCCGCGGCGGGCGAGCAGGTCGTTCACGATGTCCTGCGACCGGTGCGCGAGGACGCTGATCAGCGAGTCGGACATGCCGTGCGTCTTCTCGTTGACGCCCTGCAGGTACAGCGCACCCCACGCGGCATCGCCGATGTCCACGCGGTACTGCCGGCTGACCGCGATGCCTTCGAGCCCGAGCCGGTCGGCGAGGTCGCGTGCCATCGCGGGCATCCGCTGGTCGTAGCCGGTGCCGAGCACCACGAGGTCGCAGCGCACGGGCTCGACCTTGCCGGTCTTGCGGTCGTGCAGGTCGAGCACGATCTCGTCGCCGTCCTGCCGCGCGTCGAGCACCTCGGTCATCGACCGGACGCAGGATCGCTGCGGTCCCAGCATCTTCTGCTGGTACAGCATCGTGTAGAGCTCGTCGAGGAACGGCGGCGCGAGGCCCGCGTAGTTCGCGAACCGCATCTCGTCGAGGATCTGCGCGCGCACCTCTTCCGGCGTGTCGTAGAACTCGTCCACGTAGGACGGAAAGAACGCCTCGTTGATGAACTTGCTGGTCTGGTAGTTCTGCAGGCCGATCGACCGCACCACCATCGTGACCCGGCTGTCGGGCAGGTCGGAGTGCAGCGCGTAGAAGATCTCGGCGGCGCTCTGCGCGCCACCCACGACGACGGCGTGCAGTGGCCGATCCTTCGGCACGCCACCGATGCGGTTGAGGTACTGCGAGCTGTGCACGACCTTGTCCGCGGGCAGGCCGGCGAACACCTCGGGCACGTGCGGGTCCCGGCCGCCACCGACGACCAGGTCGCGACACCGGATGACGTCGCCGTTCGCGAGCGTCACGGTCCAGCCGGTGATCACGCCGTTCTCGCGGGCGGGCTCGATCCGCTGGGCGCGCGCGTTGTAGCGGACGGCGACGCGGTCCAAAGAGGACGCGACCCACTGCAGGTAGTCGGACATCTCCCAGCGGTACGGGTGGAACGTGCCGAGGTTGACGAACTCGTCGAGCCGCCCCTGCTCGTGCAGGAAGCTCAGGAACGAGAACCGGCTGCGCGGGTTGCGCAACGTCACGAGGTCCTTGAGGAACGACACCTGGCTGCGCGCCCACGGCATCAGCGTGCCGCGCTGCCACTTGACGTCCTCGTGCTGCTCGAGCACGAGCGTGTCGCTCGCGAGCTCCCGCGCACCGGACTCCTCGATCGCGACCGCGAGGGCGAGATTCGCCGGGCCCGCGCCGATCGCCAGTACGCCCACGTCTTGGACAGTCACACGTCCCCCTCTGTTCGTCCCCGAGTGGCGTTCCAGAGGCTAGGTAGCGGCCCTTCCCAACAGGTAGGGGAACTGTTCCCGATCCGCATGGGCAATGCCGATTCCCTTATGGGACAAAGAAGTACGGAACCGGTTCACCGAGAGTGATCATGGTGGCGCTCACCGGGCGTCACCTGTTGCGCCCCCGCGTTGGGCCGCTTCGCCGAACGGGCGCGCCGAACGCAGTCACGCCGCTACTCCGGTCGTCATCAGCACCAAGGATCACGTTGGGCCGAACGAGTGAAAACCGCGTTTTCGAGATCGCGACTTACCCCGATGAGGCGATATACCCTACGGCCGGTGCCGCTCTTTGGGGGAGATCAGGTGACCGCTGTGGAATGACACGAACAGCTATTTTCGGGGGAGTCGGATGACTCAGGTGGAACACGCGGCCCTGCCAACGCTGCGCCGCGGCCACGACATCGCGGTCCTGCACAGACCTGCGACAGTCACGGTGGTGCTGGCCGACACGCAGCCAGCCATCAGGCACGGAGTGCGTTCGGTGCTCGAACGCGTGGACGGCGTTTCCGTTGTAGGTGAAGCTTCTACTTCTTCCGAGGTGCTCGCCGAGACAATGCGGTGCCAACCCGACGTGCTCGTCATCGACGTCGACACCGTGGGAGCGGGAAACTGCCTATTAGTGGAACAAATAACGCGCGCATGCCCCGAAACGGGCATTCTGGTCTTCAGTGCGCTCGATTGTGACGCGACCGTCCTCGCCGCCATTCGGGCGGGCGCGCGGGGCTATTTGTTGAAGAACGCGGACCCCGACCAGATCGTGCGCGGCATCCAGGCCGTGGCCGCGGGCGAGTTCCTCATCGGCAAGACCATCGCCGCCCGCTTCGGAACGCTCATGCACCCGCCGGCCGACCAACCGCCGTACCCGTTCCCCCAGCTCACCGGCAAGGAACGGGAGGTGCTCGACAGGATCGCGGCCGGCCGGTCGAACGTCGCCATCGCGCGGGAGTTCGCGCTCGCCTCGAAGACCATCAGCAACCGGGTGTCGTCGATCTTCGCCAAGCTCGGCGTCGCCGACCGCGCCCAGGCGATCGTCCTCGCCCGCGACGCCGGCCTGGGGCGGTAGTTCCTGGCACGGAAGGGAAAGCGTCCTCTGTCGGTGGGGAAACCCGCGAACCTACGCTCCGCGTCGTCGCCGAAACGCCGATCGGAGCTGGGATGCCGACAGACCACGTGGACTTCCGCAGAAGCGAGCCGGAGAACCTCGTCCGCGAACACGGGCTCGACCTCAAACTGCTGCACCCGTGGCCCGGCCTGGCCACACCGTTCCGCGGCGCCTGGTGCGTCCTGCGCCCAGGCGACCGCACCGACACGCACCAGCACCGCGAGCAGGAGCTGTTCATCGCGATGGCGGGACGGGCCGAGGTCGTCGTGGGCGAGCACACCCACGAGATCGCGGCGGGTGACCTGATGCTGATGCCGGGCAACGTGGACCACCACGTCCTCAACCGGCACGAGGAAAACTTCTCCTACTACGCGATCTGGTGGGACGGCATCATGGCCGAGGAGTACCTGGCGTGATCGACTACAACGGCCGCAAGTTCCGCAAGCCCGACAGCGACCCGCACACCATCGCCGAGTACCACCAGGAAGGGGACCTGGTCTGGGCCGACTTCGCCGGTGGCACCGTCCGCCGCGGCTCGCTCGCCGGCACGCGCGCGCCGGACGGCACCCTCCACATGGGATACACGATGGTGCTGACGAACGGCGACGTGATCTGCGGGCACACCGTGAACACGCCCGAGTTCACGGCGGAGGGGCGCCTGCGGCTGCGGGAGGAGTGGGAGCGCTACGGCCCGCACGCCGCGGCGGGCACGTCGTACATCGACGAGGTCGGCTGACGTCTCAGCCGCACGAGCCGCGGGCGACGAGCGTCGGCTGGAAGACGACCCGCTCTGGCACCGCAGGTTCCTCCACGACGAGTTCCGCCGCCCTGCGCCCCATCTCGTACGACGGCTGCGCGACCACGCTGATCCCGAGCGCGCCAGCCCACGGAAACTCGTCCATCGTCAGGAACCCGATGTCGTCGGGCATCTTCAGCCCCCGAGCCGTCAGTGCCGTGTGGACGGACACGGTCAACCGGCCGGTCGTGCACACCACGGCGTCGACGCAGTGCAGCAACGACCCGACCGCGCCATCCACCTCGTCCTCGTTCTCCACCAGGACTTCCTCGGGCTGCGGCAGGCCGCTCTCGGCGAGCCCCTGCCGCAGCCCTTGCACGCGATTGACCTGTGTCGGCCGGTGGCTGCCGCTCACGACTCCCACCCGCGAGCGGCCGCACTCGGCCAGGTGCAGGGCCATCAGCAGGCCGGCCGCCACGTCGTCGAGGCTGACCGAGTGCAGGCCCGGGGCCGTGCGCGCGACGAGCACGCACGGTGTGCCGTTGGCGGCCATCCGGCGGGCCTGGGGGTCGGCGGTCTCGTCGGCGGTGGTGATCAGGCCGCGCACCCGGTGCTGGTCCATCGCGCGCACCTGGGCGGCCTCCCGGTCGGTGCGGCGGTCGGTGTTGGCCAGCATGACCGGGCTGTCGTTCGCCGCGGCCACCTCGTCGACGCCCCGGATCAGGTCCAGGTAGAACGGGCTGCTCAGGTCTCGGATGATCACGCCGATGGTGCTCGACCGGCCGGCGAAGATGCTCTTCGTCAGCGCGTTCGGGCTGTAGCCGAGGCTCTCGGCGGACGCCCACACCTTCGCGGCGGTCGACTCGGCGACCAGACCGCCGTTCAGCACGCGCGAGACCGTCGCCGTGGACACCCCCGCGTGGGCGGCGACGTCACCGATCGTCACTCGCTTCATCCGCGACCAGCCTGCCTTCCCGCACTGCGATCCTGCCACTGATCATGACGGTTCGGACGTCGTCCAGCGCCACCGGGTCGGTCACCACCAGGTCGGCGACCGCGCCCGGCACGATCCGGCCGCGCCGGGGTGCGAGGCCTGGGAACGTGTCGGCGACGGCGGACGTGGCCATCGCGATCGCGGCGGGCAGGCTCACCACGCCCGCCTTGGTCGCCCGGTCGATCGCCAGCAGGATCGGGTCGTGGTGGCCGGCCGCGTAGTCGGTCGAGATCGTGTCCACCAGTCCTGCCTCGAACATGGCGAAGAGCAGGTCCGGGGTCAGGTCCGGCCTCCCGCCCCTGAACGTGTCCAAAATGGACACGTCGATCACCACTCCCCGCTCCTTCAGCCACGCCGCGTGGTCCAGGGCCTCCCGCGTCGTGAAGCTGGGGTGGTTGGAGTGGCCGGCGATCAGCCGCACGTCCGTCCTCGCGATCGCGGCAACCTGCGTCATCGACGCGGCCGCGTTGTGCACGAGCACCGGCACGTCCAGCTTCCCTGCCTCCTCCGCCGCCTCGGCCAAGCCGCGCAGCGCGACGTCGAACGCGGGCAGCACCACGCCCGACACGATCTCGCGGACGTCGGAGACGGAGAGCAGTCCGGCCAGGCCCGCGTTCTCCAGCGCCTCCTCCACCGCGTCGCGGTCGAACGCCGACGCGCTGATGTGCCTGCCCAGCACCGCGATCTTCAACTCGTTGGCCTGCGACCTCGTCACCCGCACGCCCGTGCGCCGCGCGATCTCCTCGGGGAGGTACAGGTAGCTCGCCCCTCCGCCGCCCAGGGTGTGGCCCGAGCCGATCTCCCCCAGCGCCACCGCTCCTTCGGCGACGGCCTGACGCGCGGTGAACGCCCTGTCGGCCTCCGTGAGCCCGCCCCCATCGGTGATCATCGCCGCATCGAGGCACGCGGGTGTGTTGCAGGAGGCCGCCTTCACGTTGACCGGATGTGCCTCGTCGGTCCTGGCAACGGCTTCCGCGGTGATGAACCCGTCGACGCAGAGCACCGTCGTCGTGCCCTCGAGCAGGTGCCGGTCGAGGTTCGCGTTCACCTGCCTGTGCGGCAACGGTTCGTGGCCGCTGGGGAACAACGGGCCGTACGCGGTGCCGTGCGTGTGGTTGTTGATCAGACCTGGAATCACCAACATTCCCTGTGCGTCAACGACTTCGGCCGACGGGTACGCGCCGTTTCCCGGTTCGACGATCTCGCGGATCGTCGAACCCTCGACGACGACGTCGACACCGCGCCGAGGTTCGGTGCCCCGGCCGTCGACCAGGTCGCAGCCGCGCACGACGGTCGTCATCGCTCGAACCGCTCGAAGCGGAACGCCGCCAGCGCGTCGTCCCTGTTCTCGCCGAGCACCTCGTCGGCGACGAGCTCGCCCGCGTGCAGGCACAGCGTCACCCCGCTGTGCGACACGGCGAAGAAGTAGTTGCGCAGATCGGCCACCCGCCCCAGGACCGGCAGCCCGTCGCCGGGGATGGGCCGCTCCCCCGTGCGCACGCTCTCGACGGTCGCCGCCCGGATCCCGGGGTAGAGCGACGCGGCGGCTCGCACCAGCTCGTCCACCGCCTCCTGCCCGCCCCGGTCGACCTCGCTGGAGTGCAACAGGATCCGGCCGTCCCCCTCCGGTCTCAAGTGGACGTCCGGCGCGTGCACCACCCGCGACAGCGGCACCGCGACAGGTGAGGTGTAGACGAGCACGCACGGCAGGTTGCGCATCGGCAGCGCGAGCCCCGCCATCGCGGCCACCTCGGCCGCCTGCGGTCCAGCGCAGTTCACGACGGCGTCCGCGGCGAGCACCCGCCCGGCCTCCAGCCGCACGGCCCGCACCGCGTCACCGCTGACGTCCAGGCCCACCACGGCGTCGCCGGCGACCACGTCGACGTCCCTCGACAGCAGATGGGCGATCAACCGCGTCGGCTCGACCCAGCCCTCGTCGGGGTAGTACGCGATGCCGTCGGCCGGGAGCCGGTCCGGATCGATGCCGGGCTCCAGCTCCAGCGCTTCGGCGCGGCTGAGCAGCTTGGCCCCGTACCCGAGTGCGACGAGCCCGTCGACCTTCGCGCCCAGCCCCGCCGCGTCGGTGGTCCACTCGACGCCGCCGCCACCGTGGTACCAGTCGCCGGGCGGGAACGCGGCCGCCAACCGTTGGTGCGCCGCCATTCCCGCGACGTTGAGCTCGTGGTAGACGAGCGGCCGCTTGTCGCGCGAGTTGACCCACGAGAACGACGCGCCGGACGTTCCCGACCCCGGCGCACCGGCGTCGACGACCGTCACCGCCGCGCCTCGCCGCACCAGCGACGCGGCCACAGCCGCCCCGTAGACCCCGGCACCCACCACGATGATCCGCATCCCGCACCTCCGCGGTCCGTGTGATGTAACTAGTTTCATGCAACTAGTTGCACCGTAGCCCCGCGCGTCGGCGTCAGTCAATTGCCACGTTCCGCACGAGCCCTCTGACAACGTTCCCAGAAGGCCTCTGTCAAATCACCCGGTTGGCCCCAAACATCGTAATTCTGCGAAACGGCACGGCATTGGCCTGGACCACCTGCACGCCAACTCCGCAGGCCACGGGCGTATCTCTCACAACGGAAACTCGAAGTACCGGAAATCGTTGCTCCATTCGACAACCCCGCCCGCGACCGGAAGGGGTTGCGCACACCGCTACGCTTGGAATCTCATTTGGGCCTGGATTCACAGCCATTCCGTCCAGGTGCATGAGAAAGTACATGGAGTTTTCGGGGACCTCCGCATTTCGGTACATCAAGAATGCGCAGAGGAAGCGTGCGGACACCGATGACTGAGCCCGGCGGCCAACCGTTGCACGACAATTACGGCCCGGAAGCCCGCAGAGCCGTCGAACGCGAGAGCGTGCTGCCGACGACCGGATGGGAACGCGAGGTCGCCCGCGGCCTGGAACTGGGGCTCCCCGCAGCGGACTCCATTGTGGACAGACGCATCCCCACGTTCTCCCGCGGTGAGCTGCCGCACTTCGCGGGCATCAACACGTTTCTCAAGGCGCCGTTCGTGGAGGACGTCCGCACGTGCGGCGAGTACGACGTGGTCGTGCTCGGCGCACCGTTCGACGGCGGGACCACCTATCGGCCCGGCACCCGGTTCGGGCCTCAGGGCATCCGCAAGATCTCCGCGTTGTACGGCCCGTACAACTTCGAACTCGGCGTGGACCTCCGCGAGTCCATCACCATCGCGGACGTCGGCGACGTGTTCACCATTCCCGGCAACATCGAGAAGACGTTCGACCAGATCAGCAAGGCGGTCGGGCACGTGTACGCGTCGGGTGCCTTTCCGGTCGTCCTCGGGGGCGACCACTCGATCGGCTATCCCACCGTGCGCGGTGTTTCCGAGCACCTGCGGGGAAATCTCGGCATCATCCACTTCGACCGGCACGTCGACACGCAGGAAACCGATCTCGACGAGCGGATGCACACCACGCCGTGGTTCCACGCGACGGACATCCCGAACGTGCCGGCCCGCAACCTCGTCCAGATCGGCATCGGCGGCTGGCAGGCACCGCGCCCCGGTGTGAAGGTCGGGCGCGAGCGCGGCACGACGATCATGACGGTGACCGACTGCGTGGAGATGGGCATCGAGGCCGCCGCGCAGCGGGCGCTGGACGTGGCGTGGGACGGCGCCGAGGCCGTCTGGCTGAGCTTCGACGTCGACTGCCTCGACGCGGCGTTCGTGCCCGGCACCGGCTGGCCGGAGCCCGGCGGGTTCCTGCCCCGCGAGGTGCTCAGGTTCATCCAGCTGGTCGCCGCGCAGCCGCTCGCGGGCATCGAGGTCGTCGAGTGCTCTCCCCCGTACGACCAGGCGGAGATCACGTCGCTGATCGCCACCAGGGTCATCTGCGACACCCTCGGCTGCCTCGTCCGCGCGGGCCACCTCCCTCGACGCTGACAGCCTTCTCCCACAACAGAATCTCATTGGAGTCCGGTTTGACTTCCCGCTGCATCAGCCGTTTCCTGATCGCACTCGTTCTGCTGTGCGCCACGGCATGCACCTCGACCCCGGCGTCCGCCGGCAAGATCACCCTCGGGCTGAGCGCGTGGCCCGGCTGGTTCCCGTGGCAGGTCGCGCAGGAGCAGGATCTCTTCCGCCGCAACGGCGTCGACGTCGAGCTCAAGTACTTCGACAGCTACACCGACAGCCTCAACGCGCTGTCGAGCGGTGCGATCGACGCCAACAGCCAGACGCTCAACGACACGCTCGCGTCGGTCAGCGGTGGCGCGCAGCAGACGATCATCCTCGTCAACGACAACTCCACGGGCAACGACCAGGTGATCGCCCGTGAGGGCATCTCGGGCGTCGCCGACCTCAAGGGCAAGAAGGTCGCCGTCGAGCAGGGCACCGTCGACCACTACCTGCTGCTGCTCGCCCTCACCGAAGCCGGTCTCACGCAGAAGGACGTCGAGCTGGTGCCGCTCGCCACCGACGCCGCCGCGGCGGCCTTCGTCGCGGGCAAGGTCGACGCGGTCGGCGCCTTCGCGCCGTTCACCACCACCGCGTTGCAACGTGCCGGCAGCCGTGCCATCGCCACCTCCGCCGAGTTCCCCGGCGCCATCCCCGACCACCTCGTGGTGTCGCGCGAGTTCGTGAAGAACCGCCCGGAGGCGGCGCAGGCGTTGGTGAACACCTGGTTCGACACGCTCGACTGGATCAAGGAGAACAACGACAGGGCCGTCGAGATCATGGCCAAGCGCGGTGGCGTGAGCCCGGCCGACTACCGGACCTACGAGGCGGGCACCACCATCTTCACGTTGCGGCAGAACATCGACGCGTTCACGCCGGGCGTGACGCCCACCCACCTCAACCACCAGGCCGGTCAGATCGCGGACTTCATGGTGAGCACGGGCCTCACGCCGAACCGGCCCTCGCTGGACGGGCTGTTCGACGACAGGTTCGTCAAGGCGGTGCAGAGATGAAGGCCGCCCTGGCCGAACGCTCGGCGGACGTCCGCGCCACCTGGCCGCCACTGCCGCGCCGGACCCGCTCGCGCCGCACGGCGCTCACCATCCGCACACCGCTCTCCCGCCGCGCCGCGACCGCGCTCACCGTCGGATCGCTGGCCGTCCCGTTCGCCTGCTGGGTGGTGCTGAGCGCGACCGGCGCCGTGCCCGCCACGTTCCTGCCGGCGCCGGGCGCGGTGCTGTCCGCCGGCTGGGAGATGGCGCGCTCGGGCGAGCTCGCCGTCGACGCGTGGACGACGACCCGCCGCGTGCTGGAGGGTTTCGGGCTCGCGGTGCTGGTGTCCGTGCCGCTCGGCATCCTGATGGGCACGTTCCACGCCGGGCAGGCGGCGTTCGAGCCCGTGATCGGGCTGCTGCGGTACCTGCCCGCGAGCGCGTTCATCCCGTTGCTCATCATCTGGCTCGGGCTCGGCGAACCCTCCAAGATCGCGATCCTGTTCATCGGCACGGTCTTCTTCAACACCCTGATGACCGCCGACGTCGTCCGGGGTGTGCCGCGCGCCCTCATCGACGTCTCCTACACGCTCGGCGCCCGCCGCGGTGAGGTGCTGCGCAAGGTCGTGGTGCCGCACGCGTTGCCGGGCATCATCGACGCGGTCCGGGTCAACGCGGCGGCGGCGTGGAACTTCGTGGTGGTGGCGGAGCTGGTCAACTCCACGGCCGGGCTCGGCTACCGGATCGTTCGCGCGCAACGCTTCCTGCAGACGGACAAGATCTTCGCGGTGCTCGTCGTGATCGGCGTCATCGGTGTGACGATCGACGTGGCCCTGCGCCTGGTGCGCGCTCGGGTGGGGCGGTGGGCCGCATGACGCTCGAACTCGTCGACGTCTCCATGGACTACGGCCTGCGCGGTCGCGAGAAGCGTGCGCTCGACGGCGTGAACATCACGGTGTCCCCGCGCGAGTTCCTCTGCGTCGTCGGTGCGAGCGGCTCGGGGAAGTCGACCCTGCTGTCGCTCGTCGCCGGGCTCACGACGCCGACCAGCGGCGTGATCACCATCGACGGCCGGCCGATCACCGGCCCCGGACCGGATCGCGGGCTGGTCTTCCAGACCGGATCGCTCTACCCGTGGCGCACCGTGGAACGCAACGTCGCTTTTGGACTGGAGCTGCTCGACCTCGACGCGGCCGAACGCCGCCGCAGGGTCGACTGGTACCTCGCCGAGACCGGACTCGCGGACGTGCGCAGGTCGTTGCCTCGCCAGCTCTCCGGCGGCCAGCAGCAACGGGCCGCGATCGCGCGGGCCCTGGTGTGCGAGCCGGACGTGCTGCTGCTCGACGAACCGTTCGGCGCGCTCGACGTGCAGACCAAGGAGGACATGCAGCTGTTGATCAGGCAGATCTGGCGCGACACGGGCACCACCGTGCTGATGGTCACCCACGACGTCGAGGAGGCCGTGTTCCTGGGCACCAGGGTCGTCGTGCTCGCGAGCGACCCCGGCCGGGTCGCCGCCGACCTCCGGATCCCGCTCGCCGAGGACCGCACTCTCGCGACCAAGCGCTCGCCCGCGTTCCTCGAGCTCCGCGCGTCCGTCGAGGACCTGGTGCGCGCCCAGCACCGCAGCGGGGTGGCCAGGTGAGACTCCACGGACACTCCATCGGCCGCAAGCTCAACCTGTTGATCGTGCCGCCGCTGGTGGCGGCGGTGCTCGTCGCCGTGCCGTTCCTCCTCGGCCAGGCGGGCGACGCGGGATCGGCCGCCGGTACCGCGACGTCCGCACGGCAGGTGCGCGAGCTGGGGAACCTGATCTGGGAACTGCAGAAGGAACGCGTGCTCACGGCCGCGCACCTCGCGGCGCCCACCGACGGCGAGAACCTCAGGCGCCAGCACGGAAACGTCGACAAGGCAGCCGAGGAGGTGCGCACCGCACTCGGGTCGACCATGTCCGACGAGCTCGACAACGCGTTGGTGCGGCTGGGTTCGCTGACCGGGCTGCGGCAGAACGCCCTGCGCGGCGGAGCGTCGTCCGACGGCGTCGCGCGGACCTACCACGCCGCCATCACCGCGATCATCGACTCGCTGCGCCTCGTTCCGCAGCCGACCGGCGACGCGGAGGGCACGCGGCAGCTCACCGCGCTCGAAGCGCTGCTGCGCGCCACCGAGCAGCAGTCCCTGCGCGACACCGGCCTGATCATCGCCGCGACGAGGAGGCAGACCGGGCAGGATCTGCTGAACGACGCCGTGATGCAGGCGGACGCGTTCACCGAGCGGTTCGTGCAACAGGCCGACGCCGACCACGCCGCACTGGTCGTGACGGTGGAGGAAGGCGCGGAGGCACGGCGGGTGGACGACCTCGCCACCCGGCTGCCGGGCCAGCCGAACCCGTCGTTCGCGACCGAGGCGCTCGCCGCGGTGACCGCGCAGGCCGAGCTGCGCAAGGTCGCGCAGGACACCGTCACCGACGAGATCGCCGCGGCGGCCTCGGCGCGCGCGAGCAGCGCCACCGTGGTCGCGTGGACCGTCGGCGCCGGAGGCGCGGCGCTGTTCGCCCTCGTCGTGTGGCTGGTGATCGTCGTCCGGCGCTCGATCGCGAACCCGTTGCGCAACCTCACCGACGCGGCGGGCGCGGTCGCCGACCTCGCCGGCCGCGAGCTGGTGCGCGTCTCCGACACCGAGGGGGCCGACGAGCAGCTGCCGCGGCTGCGCGAGATCGACGTGTCGTCCGGCAACGAGCTCGGCAGGCTCGCCGAGGCGTTCAACCGCGTGCAGGGCACGGCGGCGCAGCTCGTGGAACGGCAGGCGATCACGCGGCACAACGTGAGCCTCATGTTCGCCAACGTCGCCAAGCGCACGCAGAGCCTCGTCAGCAGGCAGCTCGCCCTCGTCGACGAGCTGGAGCGCGACGAGCAGAACGAACGGCTGCTCGCCAGCCTGTACCAGCTCGACCACCTCTCCACGCGGCTGCGGCGCACCGCCGACAACCTGCTCGTGATCGCGGGCGCCCGCGAGGACGGCAAGCTGTCCGGCCCGATGCAGCTGGCCACGGTCCTGCGCTCGGCACTTGCGGAGATCGAGGACTACCAGCGGGTCCGGCTCGGCACCGTCGGCAAGGTCACGATGCCGTCCTCGCTCGGGTCGGACCTGATCCTGTTGTTCGCGGAACTGCTGGAGAACGCGACCTCGTTCTCGTCGCCGGAGTCCACTGTGGAGGTCGGCACCGCACGCGCGGCCGACGGCTCCTGCGTGGTGAAGATCGTCGACCACGGCATCGGGATGACCGAGGCCAGGCTCGCCGAGGAGAACCAGCGCCTGGTGGACCGGGAACGGCTGGACATCGCGCCGACCAGCGTGCTGGGCCTGTTCGTGGTGGGACGGTTGGCGCGCAGGCATTCCCTCACCGTCGACCTGCTCCCGACCGAGGGCGGCGGCGTCACCGCGCGGGTCGCGCTGCCGGCCCGGCTGCTGACGCAGGACGACCGGCCCTCGCGGTCCTCACTGCTGACGACCGCGCCACCGGCACCGCTGGACGGCAGGGTCTTCGGCTGGTTCATGGACGACCCGACCACGACGCTGCCGGTCGTGAGCGACCAGCCCGACCACCTCTCCGGCGAGCTGACCGCGGAGATCACGCTGGTGTCGTCGGCCATCGCGCGCGTGGCGGTGCTGCCGCAGCCCGATCCACCACCACCCGTGCTCGCACCCGACCAGGCCGGACGCGCGGGACTGACCCGGCGGGTGCCGGGCGCCAACCTCGCACCGAGCCTGCGCAGCAACACCACCGCGACACCGGCCGCACCGGCTCCCGAGAACACCGCCTCCTGGCAGGACCGCGACCCCGCCGCCGAACGAGCCGCGCTCGACGCGTTCGCGAACGGTCTGGCACTGGGCGCCGCCGCCGGAGCAGGTACGCAACCCACGAGAGAAGGCAGTGAATGAGCACGCTCCCCGCCGCACGGACCAGCGTCGAGGCACAGAACTTCAACTGGCTCGTGACCCGGTTCGCCCAGGGCACCCCCGGCGCCCTGGCCGCGATCGCCGTGTCGTCCGACGGTCTGCTCATCGCGATGTCGACGGATCTGGTGCGGGAGAACGCCGACCGGCTGGCGGCGATCACCTCGGCCATGCTGAGCCTCGCGAACGGCGTCTCCGACTGCCACCCGCTCGGCGGACCGGACAAGGTCATCGTCGAACTGGGGCACGGCTACCTGATCGTCTCCACGATCAGCATCGGCTGCGCCCTCGGTGTGCTGGCGTCCAAACAGGCCGGTCTCGGCACGATCGGCTACGAGATGGCGATGTTCGCCAACCGCGCCAGCGCCGTGCTCACCCCGCAGGTGATCGAGGAACTCAAGTTCACGGTCGGGCGGTAGGACATGCAGGACCGCGAGGTCTCGCTGCTGCGGCCGTACCTGCTCACGTCAGGCCGGGCCGGGCCGATCGACCGCACCCTCGAGATCGAGGCCCAGGTGCTCACCACCGAGCTCGGCTCGGCGTCCCACGCGAGCCTGTCGTTCGAGCGCCGCGACATCGTGGCGCTGTGCACGAAGACCATGTCGGTGGCCGAGGTCGCCGCGATTCTCGGGCTGCACATCGGTGTGGCCCGGGTTCTCGTGGCGGACCTCGCGGCGCTCGGGTACGTCGTCGTCCACCGACCGGCCGCCGGCCTCTCCGGCGACCCCGCCATGATCGAGAGGATCATCCGCCGCCTTGAAGCAATCAGCTGAACCCCGCACCCCGACACCGGTCAAGATCATCATCGCCGGCGGTTTCGGGGTCGGGAAGACGACCGCCGTGTCGTCCATCTCCGAGATCACACCACTGCGCACCGAGGCGGCCATCACCACGGCGTCCGACGACGTGGACCGCACCGCCCACGTCCCGGACAAGACCACCACGACCGTGGCGCTCGACTTCGGCTGCATCACGATCGACGACGACATCAAGCTGTACCTGTTCGGCACACCGGGCCAGGACCGCTTCGGCTTCATGTGGCGAGACCTGGTGCTCGGCGCGCTGGGAGCGCTCGTGATCGTCGACACGCGCCGCATCGACGAGTGCTATCCGGCCGTCGACTACTTCGAGAAGGCGGGGCTGCCGTTCGTCGTCGCCGTCAACCTCTTCGAGGGCAGGCTGAGCCACGCCGTGGCGGACATCCGCTGGGCGCTGGCGATCGGCGACCACGTCCCGCTGATCACCTTCGACGCCCGCGTGAAGCTGTCGGTCCGCGACGCGCTGCTGACCGTGCTGCGGACCACGCTGCAACGCGTGACCTCGCCGGCAGCGCCCGGTCAGGGGTAGTAGCCCTCGACCGGCACCCTGGCCTCGTCGTAGAGGTGCGGTCCGTCGGTGGGCACGGCGGGGAACCCTCCCGAGGTCTTCAACCCGTTCAGCTGATCTCCGGAGAGGGCGAACACCACGTGCCCGATGCCGGACCGCGCCAGGGCACCCGAGCACATCTGGCACGGTTCGCAGCTGGTGTACATCGTGGTCCCGGCCGCCGTGGCCGGGTCCAGCGACCGCGCGGCCCAGCGCGCCAGCTTGAGCTCGGGGTGGGCGGTGATGTCGTTGTCGGTCAGGGTGGAGTTGCGCTCCTCGGCGATCACGGTGCCGTCCGGCCCGACGAGCAGCGACCCGAACGGCGGGTTGCCGCCCGCCCGCGCCTCGGCCGCCAGCGCGATCGCCCGCCGCAGATGTTCTTCGTTCACCGGAGTTCCTTTCGCACCGCGGCCAACGCGTGCCAGGCGACGTCCGGGTGCCGCGTCTCCTCCGGATCGCCGGCGAACGGGTCGAGCACCACGGCGTGCGCTCCGTCCGCGCGCAGTCCTTCCAGGTCTGCCACGACCTGGTCCAGCGTGCCCTCGCCGAGCCGCCGGTTCTCCGGCGGTTCGTCGGTGAGCCTCAGCATGATGCGCGGCGCCAGCGACGGGCGCGGACGGTTCTCGGCGGCGGCAACGACTTCCAGCCGTGCCAACGCTTCCCGCCATCCAGCCGGAGTCTGCCGCAACGGGTGCCAGGCGTCGCCGAGCCGGACCACGCGACGCAGGGCGCCGTCGCTGTGGCCGCCCACCCAGATCGGGATGTCTCCGGCGCGGTAGCCCTCGTCCTGCCACGCCTCGCGCACGGTCGTGATCAGCTCGTCGGTGAGCTTTCCCCTGCGCTCGAACGGAACCCCGAGCGCCGCGAACTCCTGGCGCGCCCACCCGATCCCGACGCCGAGCACGAACCGGCCGCCGCTCAGGTCGGCCAGGTTGGCGGCCATCCGCGCGACCAGCAGCGGATGCCGGTAGGGCGCGATCAGCACCGTCGTGCCGAGGGTGATCCGCTCGGTGACGCCGGCGAGCCACGACAGCGCGGTGAACGGCTCGTAGAACGGTGCGGGGTACTGCTCGGCCACGTCGGGCGTCACCACCACGTGGTCGGACATCAGGAGCATGTCGAAGCCGAGGCCCTCCACCGTCCGCGCCCAGTCGCGCAGCACGCCGGGGCTGGTGCCGGGGCCGAAGTTCGGGACGTTCACGCCGATCAACACATGATCAAGACTAGGAGGCCGGCCACCCGCGGCAGAAGGGACTGTTCCCGGCATCCGGGGCCGTGCGCCGTGGATTCCACGGTAACTTCGCGCCATGACCGAGACCCTCGACGCGACCGACTGGGCGATCCTCGCCGAGCTGCAGCGGGACGGCAGGGTGCCGCTCACCGAACTCGGCCGCCGGGTCAACCTCAGCGCCTCGGCCACCACCGAACGCGTCAAGAGGCTGGAGAGCACCGGAGTCATCACCGGCTATCGCGCCACGGTGGACCTCGGCAAGGTGGGCTACGGCGTCCTCGCCGTCGTGCGGCTGAAGTACCCCGGCAACCAGCACCAGCCGCTGCACCGGCTGCTGGCCGAACGCGCCGAGATCCTGGAGTGCCTGCGCACCACCGGTGAGGACTGCTACACGCTCAAGGTCGCCGCAACCTCGATGCCGCACCTGGAAAAGGTGGTGGACGAGCTGATGGCGTTCGGCAGCACCACGACGAGCATCGTCTACAGCCAGACCGCGGCCTACCGGGGCGTGAGCGCGCCGAACGCCTGAGCCCCGGTGAGACGTCC
The DNA here is from genome assembly GCF_014648475.1 of Lentzea flava. Lineage (GTDB taxonomy): Bacteria > Actinomycetota > Actinomycetes > Mycobacteriales > Pseudonocardiaceae > Lentzea > Lentzea flava. Next base: position 546,956 of record NZ_BMRE01000001.1, read on the forward strand.
CCGCTAGTGCTCGCCGTCGGCGCGGGATCGCTGTTCTTCTCCCACGTCAACGACGCCGGTTTCCGGCTCGTGAAGACCCTGCTGTCCGTCGTCGGGCTCGTCCTGGTGCCGCTCGTGGACCTCGTGATCTGGTGACATCCCCTTCTGACAGCCGGTGTGCGCGCGGTGCCAGCACGGTGTGCGCCCCCTGCCAGCGACCGGCCGCAGTCTTGGCCGGTCGCCGGGAATCCGGTGGCAGAAGGGGATTTCTCATGCATGACGTAGTGATCGTGGGCGCCGGCCCCGTCGGTCTCCTGCTCGCCTGCGAGCTCGGCCTCGCGGGGTGTTCCGTCCTCGCGCTCGAGCGGGAGCCGGGGCCCGGCTCGCCGTGGCGGGCGGCGCCGCTCGGGATGCGCGGCCTGTTCATCTCCTCGGTCGAGGCGCTGGACCGCCGCGGGATGCTGGAGCCGGTGCTGGCGACGGCGGGCGATCCGGCCGCCGTCGCCGGGCCACGCCGGCGGGCGGGGGGTCATTTCGCCGGCATCATGCTCGACGCGGCCAACCTCGACACCGGCCCGCAGCCGTTCCGGTTGCCCAGCTCGGCACCGGAGTTCGTGCTGACCGACCTCGGCACCGTCGAGGCGGTGCTGTCCGAGCGAGCCGTCAAGCTCGGCGTGGAAATCCGTTACGGCGCCGAGGTTTCCGCCATCGCCCAGGACGACGGAGGCGTCGTCGTGAGCGACGGCGAGCACGAGTACGCGGCGCGCTGGGTCGTGGGCTGTGATGGCGGGCGAAGTGCCGTGCGCACGCTCGCCGGTTTCGGCTTCGACGGCACCGAACCGACCTTCACCGGCTACGTGATGCTCGCGACCGTCGCGGACGCCGAACGGCTCGGCCCGGGGTTCAACCTGACGCCGCAAGGCATGTACATCACAATGCCCGCGCCGGGGCACATCGGCGTGATGGACTTCGACGGCGGCGCGTTCGACCGGTCCCAGGAACTGACCCGCGACCACCTCCAGGCCGTGCTGCGCCGCGTGTCCGGCATCGACGTGACGCTGACCGACGTCCAGTTCGCCTCCAGCTTCACCGACCGGGCCAGGCAGGCGACGACCTACCGGCGGGGACGCGTCCTGCTCGCGGGAGACGCCGCGCACATCATGTCGCCCCTCGGCGGGCAGGGTCTCAACACCGGCCTCGGTGACGCCGTGAACCTGGGCTGGAAGCTCGCCGCGACCGTGCGGGGACGTGCGCCGGAAGGCCTGCTCGACACCTACGACAGCGAACGCCGTCCGGTCGGTGCCTGGGCGCTCGACTGGACCCGCGCCCAGGTGGCGACCATGCGGCCGGACCCGCACGCCCGCGCGATCCGGGCAGTCGTCAGGGACCTGCTCGCGACCCGGGATGGCACCAACCACGTGATCAGGAAGATCACGGGTGGAACGACCCGCTACGACCTCGGCGACGAGCACCCGCTGGTCGGGCGCAGTTCCCCGGACTTCCGCCTGGAGGACGGCACCCGCCTGGCCGACCTGATGCAGGACGGGCGAGGCGTCGTCCTCGACTTCAGTGCCGGCGGGTGCCTGAGGGATTCGGGCTGGGACGGCGACCTGCGGTATGCCGCCGGTCCCGCGGTGGACGACCTGGGTCTGGGCGCCGTGCTGGTCCGTCCCGACGGGATCGTGGCGTGGGTCGGCGATCGCGTTCCCGACCAGGAAGGCTTCGACCGAGCCGCTCGCCGGTGGTTCGGCGACCCTAGGGCTTGGTGACGAGCAGGTCGATGGCGTCCGGCAGCTCGGCCCGCAGCTGCGCCACCGCGTCGGCGTTGCCCGCGAGGTGGTGCAGCAGCGCACGCTGGAAGACGCCGTCGAGCGTCACGTAGGCGACGGCCGGTGAGCCCGCGGGCTCACCGCCGCGCAGCTCGGCGTAGCGGCTGATCACCCGCCACACCATGGCTTCCCGGTGGCTGTCGATCTCCAGCACGTCGGCGCGGAAGGACTCGTCGAACAGGCTCTGGTTGCGCAGGTCGTACCAGAGCCGGTGCAGCGTCGCGTCCTGGCAGAGCGTGTCGAAAAACGTCGCGACGAACTCGTCGCGCAGCTGCTCGGCGCTGGTCGCGGTGGCCACCACCTCGTCGTACTTCGTCACGCAGACCACCTCGTACTGGCGGACCGCCTCGGTGATCAGGTCGCGCTTGTCCGCGAAGTAGTAGTGCAGGACTCCGTGGGAGAACTCGGAGTTCTGCGCGATCTCGCGCAGGCTCGTCCGCGCGTAGCCCAGTTCGGCGAGCGTGTGCAGCGTCGCCACCGCGAGCTCGGTCCGCCTGGCGTCGAACTTGTCGACCTGCCGGCGGGCGATCCGGTCCTGCTTGCTCTCGGCGACGTCCGTCACGCCTCGGATCCTAACGCCGATGACGACGATGTCTGACCAGCCGTCCGAAAAATCTTGGACAGTTGTCAAAGAAAAACTTGACGACTGTCAAGCGAAAGCTAGGGTGTGAGCCAACTCACTTCAGGAGGCGACTCGATGACGAGTTATCAGCTGAACGGACGGAAAGCGCTGGTCACTGGCGGTGCGCGTGGTCTGGGCGCGGGGATGGCCGAGGCGCTCGCCGCGGCCGGCGCGGCGGTCGTGATCAGCGACGTCCTGGAGGACGAGGGCAAGCAGACCGCCCAGGCGCTGCGCGACTCGGGCGCGACTGCGGAGTTCGTGCCGTTGGACGTCACCGACGACGTGAACTGGGCCTCGGCGGTGAGCACCACGATCGACGCCATCGGCGGCCTCGACATCCTGGTGAACAACGCGGGCATCGAGATCACCAGCCTGATCACCGAGCTCGACCCCGCCGACGCCCGCAGGATGCTGGACGTCAACGTGCTCGGCACCGCACTCGGCCTCAAACACGGCCTGCGCGCGATGCGTCCGGGCGGCGCGGCGGGCAACGGCGGCTCGATCATCAGCGTCGCGTCCGTCGCGGCGACCATCGCCTTCCCCGGCATCAGCGTGTACTCGGCGACCAAGTCCGCCATCGACCGGCTCACCAGGGTGGCCGCCGCGGAGTCCGGCAAGCTCGGCTACGGCGTGCGGGTCAACTGCATCTACCCCGGCCTCACCCCCACCGCGATGGGCAACCAGCTCGCCGTCGACTGCGCCCGGCTCGGCCTGTTCCCCTCGCCGGAGGCGGCGGCGGGTGCCGTGGTGGAGCTGACCCCGCTCGGGCGGCTCGGGCAGGTCGACGACATGGCCGACGCGGTGGTGTTCCTCGCCTCCGACGCGTCGAAGTTCATCACCGGCGCGGGTCTTCCGGTCGACGGCGGAATGGGGATGTGATGAGCAAGCCTGTCGTCGTCTACGGCGCCTCCGGCTACACCGGCCGCCTGATCTGCGAGTACCTGCGCGAATACGGCATTCCGTTCCTCGCCGCCGGACGGGACGCCAAGAGGGTCAAGGAAGCGGTCGACGCGGTGCCCGGCATCGACACCGTCGACTACGAGGTCGTCGAGGTGGAGCACACCGAGGCGGCGCTGACCGAGGCGTTCACCGGGGCGAAGGTCGTGCTCAACACCGTTGGCCCGTTCTCCCGCCACGGCCACGAAGCCGTGCGGGCGAGCCTCAACGTCGGAGCGCACTACACCGACACCAACGGCGAGCAGGACTGGATGATCGACGCCGAAGCACGCTACGGCGCCGAGTTCGCGACGCAGGGCCTGCTGCTCTCCCCCGGCATCGCGCAGATGTACACGGTCGGCGAGATCGCCGCGCAGATCTGCCTGGAGACGCCCGGACTGGACACTTTGGACATCGAGGTGTTCTGGAAGGGCTACCCGACCGTCGCCTCCACCAACACGATCCTCACCAACGCGGCGTTCGCCAAGGCGTACTACCTGGAACAGAACGAGTACGTGGAATGGCCGTCCGACGCCGGGCTGTACGAGCTCGTCGTGCCCGGTCAGCACGAGCTGGGCCTGGCGCTGCCGTGGGGCGGCACCGCGCATCCGGTGTGGTTCAGGAAGGATCCGCGGGTGGCGTCGGTGCGGGCGCTCGGCGGCGTGTTCAACCGGCCGCTGATGCTCGGTGTGCCGCAGATCGTCTCGGCCGCGCTGCAGCAGATGGAAGGCAAGTCCGACGAGGAGAAGTACCGGATCGTCGACGAGTTCTCCGCGCAGGTGCGCAGCGAGATGCCGCCCAGGGAGAACCCGCGGATCAACATCTCGCTCGACTCCGTGCACGCGTCCGGCCCGCTCGGCCGCGCGCACTGCGTCATCCACGGCAACTGCAACTACAAGCAGACGGCGTTGCTGAACGTGCACGCCGCCGTGCACCTGTTGCAGGACGCGCCGCGGCGGGTCGGGTTCGCCTCCGGCTGCCAGGCGTTCGGCCACCGGGAGCTGCTCGGCACGCTGCGGTCGTTCGGCCTGGTGCTCGACCCGATCCTCGAAGTGCACCGCTGATGCGGCTCTGCGACTACCTGGACAAGGGCGCGTCGCTCGGTGGCGACGCGCCGTGCCTGACGATCGGCGGCGTCTCCACGACCTACGCCGAGGTCCAGCAGCGCTCCCGCACGATCGCGGGGGCGTTGCAGGGCAGCGGAATCAGCCCCGGCGACCGCGTCGCCGTGCTGTCCGCGAACGATCCGCTCGCCCTCACGTGCGTGTTCGGCATCTCGCGGGCGGGCGCGGTGTGGTGCCCGGTCAACCCCCGCAACGAGGCCGCGGAGAACCGGGAGCTGCTCGACCTGTTCGGCTGCCGCTGCCTGTTCTTCCAGGCCCGGTTCGCGCCGCTCGTGCAGCGCATCCGCGGCGACCTGCCCGCGCTGACCGCGCTCGTGTGCCTCGACGGCGAGGTGGAGGGCGCCGTCACGTTCAGCGCGTGGCTGGAGCGTCACGGCCGGGAGCCGGACCCGGTGACGGTGGCCGACGACGACCTCTGCGTGCTGGCCGGCACCGGCGGCACCACCGGGCGTCCCAAGGGCGTGCGGCTGACCGGCCACAACCTGGAGACCGCGACCGCGCTGACCCTGATGAGCTACCCGTTCGGCGACCGGCCGCGCTACCTGGCGCTCGCCCCGCTCACGCACTCGGCTGGCGTGCTCACGTTCCCGATCATGGCCACCGGTGGCGAGACGGTGATCATGCCCGCGCCCGACCTCGGCGAGTTCCTCCTGCTGATCGAGCGGCACCGGATCACCCACGCGTTCCTGCCGCCGACCGTGATCTACGGCCTGCTCGACCACCCGGACCTCGACTCGACCGACCTGACCTCGCTGCGCTGCCTCTGGTACGGCGCCGCGCCGATGTCCCCGGTGCGGCTCACCGAGGCGCTGCACCGGATCGGGCCGGTGATGGGCCAGCTGTTCGGCCAGACCGAGGCACCGAACATGATCGCCACTCTCGCCCCCGCCGACCACTTCCTGCCCGACGGCTCGATCGCGACGGCCCGGCTGTCCTCGGCGGGCAGGCCCACCCCGCTGACGCAGGTCGCGATCATGGCGCAGGACGGCACCCTGCTGCCGCGGGGAGAACGCGGCGAGATCGTCGTCCGCGGCCCGCTGGTGATGGCCGGGTACCACGAGAACCCGGCCGCGACGGCCGAGGTCAGCGCCCACGGCTGGCACCACACCGGCGACATCGGCTACCTCGACGACGACAACTACCTCTTCATCGTCGACCGGGCCAAGGACATGATCATCACCGGCGGGTTCAACGTGTACTCGGCCGAGGTCGAACAGGCGTTGCGGGCCCATCCCGCGGTCCAGGACACCGCCGTCGTCGGACTGCCCGACGACAAGTGGGGCGAACGGGTGACCGCGGTCGTGCAGCTGCGCGCCACCGGGCACACCGACGCCGACGAGCTCACGACGTTCGTGAAGGAACGGCTCGGCAGCGTGAAGGCGCCCAAGCAGGTGGAGATCTGGCCGGACCTGCCGCGGTCCAAGGTGGGCAAGGTCCTCAAGACCGAGATCAGGGACCGGCTCACCAGGAGATGAACCTCCGCCTCGGCAGCGCGCCGAGGCGGAGGTCCGCCTTCGTCACCCCGTCGTGCTGACGATCCGGTCGTCGGTGGAGCCGGGGCTGCCGCGCCCGTCGCGGTTCGACGTCGAGAACCACAGCGTGCCGTCCGGTGCCGAGGCGACCGCCCGCAGGCGGCCGTACGTGCCGGAGAACAACGCCTGCGGCTGGCCGACACCCCCGTCGGCGGCGACCGGGATCTTCCACAGCCGCTGTCCACGCAACGCCGCCAGGTAGAGGTTCCCCTGGTGGAACGCCAGGCCGCTGGGCGAGGCCGACGCGGTCGACCAGGTCAGCACCGGGTTGACGAAACGCGTGTCGTTGCAGGGACCTTCACAGGTCGGCCAGCCGTAGTTGCCGCCGGGCTGGATGCGGTTCAGCTCGTCGAGCCGGTTCTGCCCCAGTTCGGCCGCGAACATCCGGCCCCCGCTGTCCCAGGCCAGTCCTTGGACGTTGCGGTGACCCAGGCTGTAGACCAGTGACGACGTCGGGTTGTCCGGCGCGGGTTTGCCGTCCATCGTCATGCGCAGGATCTTGCCGCCGAGCGAGGCCGGGTTCTGCGCGTTGGCGGTGTTGCCCGCGTCGCCGGTGCCCGCGTAGAGCAGTCCGTCCGGTCCGAACGACAGGCCGCCGCCGTTGTGGATCGACTGGCCGCGCGGGATGCCGGTCACGATCGGCTGGGGCGTCTCGCCGATGCGGAACCTGGCGATCCGGTTGTCCGAAGCGGACGTGTAGTAGACGAACACGTACCCGTCCGCGGCGTAGTTCGGCGAGACGGCGATGCCCAGCAGACCGCCTTCGCCCTGCGCCGAGACACCGGGGATGCGGGCGACCTCGCGCGTCGTGCCGTTGCCGACCGACAGCACGCGGGCCGAGCCGCGTTCGGTGACCAGTGCCGAGCTGTCCGGCAGGAACGCGATGTCCCACGGCACGACCAGGTTCGTCGCCACGTCGCGCTCGACCGCGGCCGCCGTTCCCGGTGTCAACGCCAGACCGAGGGCCACCGCAGTCCCGAGCAGCAGACCTTCACGGAGTCTCATGCTTGCCTCCTTGACCTTGTGACGAGGTGTCTGCGGCGGCGGCAGCGCGAGAACTCCTCCGTGTGTAGCACCGTGAGAGCGCGCTCAACACCTTCGGCCGTAGGTCATGGCGTCTGTTCGAAGCCGTTCGACGAAATGCTTGATTTCGGTCAACACTGAAACAATTGTGGCGACTGTGGAGCAACGAGTCCCGGCCAGCTAGGGACCTTCGATGGTGTGAGCGGCGGGCGGCCGCACGGACAGTGGGGTGATGCAGGCTTCACCACGCACCACGACGGAGTGAACTGATGGCCGATGTCACGGCGGCGCTGGGGCTGACCGCGCAACAGGTCGAGCGTGCACTCGTCACCGCCACGCTCGCTCCCTCCGTGCACAACACCCAGCCCTGGCGGTTCAAGATCCGGCCCGACCGGATCGAGTTGCACACCGACACCTCCCGTGCGTTGTCGGCGACCGACCCCGAGGACCGCGAGCTGCGGCTGTCCTGCGGAGCGGCGCTCTACAACCTCCGGCTGGCGTTGCAGGGCATGGGCGTACGTCCCCTCGTCACGATGCTGCCGGGCAACGACGCGCCCGGCGCCCTCGCGGTCGTGCGGCGCGGCGGCACCGTGAAGATCGACGACGAGACCCGCGCGCTGCTCGACGCGGTGCCGCGCCGCCGCACGAACCGCAGGCCGTTCCTGGAGGCCCCCGTCGATCCCCGCCAGCGGCACGCGCTGGTCCGCGCCGCCGAGCTGGAACGCTCGTGGCTGCACGTCGTGACCACGCCGCAGGGACGCGCCCAGCTCCAGCAGTTCGTCCGCAGGGCGCACGAGATCCAGCTCGCCGACCGGGCCGTGCAGGCGGAGCTCGCCGCGTACTCCGGCCACCGTCCCGGCGCCACCGACGGCGTGCCACCGCCCTCGGCGGGCGTGCGCCCGGCGATGCAGGACGAGTGGGCGTTCCGCGACTTCGGCGGACCCGAACGCGGCCCCGGCAAGGACTACGAGTCCGATCCGCTGGTCGCGGTCCTGTGCTCGCACTACGACAGCCAGCTCGGCGATCTCCAGGCGGGACAGGCGATGCAGCGGGTCCTGCTCACCGCCACCGTGCGCGGGCTGTCCGCGTCGTTCCTCTCCCAGCCGATCGAGGTGCGGCCGGTCAGGGAGGACCTGCGCCGCGCACTGGGTGGCGTGCTCGTGCCGCAGACCGTGCTGCGCGTGGGGTACAGCACGCCGGTGCCGGCCTCACCGCGGCGCTCGGTCGCGGAACTGCTGGTGGACGCCGAAGAAGAGGCGGTTGCCGGTCACTGAGCCGCGCACCGCGCTCCCCACTGCCGCGCCCGGTCCAGCTCGCCCTCCACGAGCGGGCCGGGCGTTCCGCCGACGTAGAAGTTCTGCGCGGACGTGCGGGCGGGGAACCCGGCACGCCGCAGCCGGTGCAGGGCGGCGCGGGCGGCGGAGCCGGGCAGCCTCGGTCGCCTCACCTTCGTGTCGAACGCCGCCACCGCCGGGCGTGCCGCTCCCGCGCTGACCTGGTCCACCCACTCGCGCAGTCCCGTGCCCGACGCCCTCTTCGCGTCGGCTCCCTGCTTGCCGGCGTCGGCACGGGTGCTCGGCCTGCTCAGGCCGAACGCGTGCGTCGGACCGCCGACCACGAGCAGCTCGACGTCCGCGCCGAGCACGGCGGGAGCGGATCCCACCTCCACGACGTCGACGGTCATCGCGGTCCGCAGGCCGTCCGCCACCGCCTCGGCGATCTTCTCGGTGTTGCCGAACATCGACTCGAAAACCACGAGAGCGTGCTTCATGCGGCGACGGTAGGTCCGCCGCCCCCGTGGCCAGGAGGTCCTTAGGTCCTCGGCCGCGAGGACCACGGTCTCTGCGCCGCGACCGCCGCGGCGGCAAGCCTGGAACGGACGCAGTGACGAGGAAGGTGCTGATCCGGTGACCACGACGACGGAGCGCACGTCCACCACGGCCTGGCGCCGTTTCCGCGACGGGCGGTGGTGCGACGAGATCGACGTGCGCGGCTTCATCCAGGCCAACTACTCCCCCTACGAGGGCGACGCGGGCTTCCTGTCCGGTCCGACGCCGCGCACCACCGCGTTGTGGCACCGGTTGACGGAGATGTTCACCGAGGAGCGCGCCCGCGGGATCCACGACGTCGACGCGAGCACGCCGTCGTCGATCACCGCGCACGCTCCCGGCCACCTCGACGACGAGATCATCGTCGGCCTGCAGACCGACGCGCCCCTCAAGCGCGCGATCATGCCCGCGGGCGGTCTGCGGATGGTGGAGACGAGTCTCGCGACCTACGGCCACGAGCTGGACCCGCGCGTCCGGGAGATCTTCACCAAGTACCGCAAGACGCACAACGACGGCGTGTTCGACGCCTACACGGCCGAGATCCTGCGGGCGCGCAAGGCCGGCATCATCACCGGGCTCCCTGACGCCTACGGCCGCGGCCGGATCATCGGCGACTACCGGCGCGTTCCGCTCTACGGCGTCGATCGGCTCGTCGCGGCGAAGAAGGCCGAACGCGCGGCGCTCGACGACCTGGTGTCCACGGAGGACGTGATCAGGGACCGCGAGGAGCTGGCAGAGCAGATCCGCGCGCTCGGCGAACTGCGCCGCATGGCCGCGTCCTACGGCCACGACATCTCCGGTCCGGCGAGCACGGGCCGGGAAGCCGTGCAGTGGCTGTACTTCGCCTACCTCGCCGCGGTGAAGGAGCAGAACGGCGCCGCGATGTCGCTCGGCCGCACCTCCACGTTCCTGGACGTGTACCTGCAGCGCGACCTCGACGAGGGCCTGCTCACCGAGCGCGAGGCGCAGGAACTCGTCGACGACCTCGTCATCAAGCTGCGCATCGTGCGGTTCCTGCGCACGCCGGAGTACGACCAGCTGTTCTCCGGCGACCCGACGTGGGTCACGGAGTCGATCGGCGGCATGGGCGACGACGGGCGAACGCTGGTCACGCGCACGAGCTTCCGGTTCCTGCAGACCCTCTACAACCTCGGCCCCGCACCGGAACCGAACCTCACCGTGCTGTGGTCCCCGCGCCTTCCCCCTGGCTTCAAGCGGTTCTGCGCCAAGGCCTCCGTCGACACCAGCTCCATCCAGTACGAGAACGACGACCTGATCCGCCCGCGCTTCAGCGACGACACCGCCATCGCCTGCTGCGTGTCGGCCATGGAGGTCGGCCGGCAGATGCAACTGTTCGGCGCACGGGTCAACCTGGCGAAGGCGCTGCTGTACGCGATCAACGGCGGGCGCGACGAGATGACCGGTCTCCAGGTGGGGCCCGCCGTTGCGCCGATCACCTCGGAGTACCTCGACCCGCACGAGGTGCGCGCGGCGTTCGACCGGATGACCGACTGGCTGGCCAAGACCTACGTCGAGGCGCTCAACATCATCCACTACATGCACGACAAGTACGCCTACGAACGCATCGAGATGGCGTTGCACGACCATCCGGTCCAGCGCCTGCTCGGCTGCGGCATCGCGGGCCTGTCGGTGGTGGCGGACAGCCTGTCGGCGATCGAGCACGCCCGCGTCCGCGTGATCCGGGACGAGACCGGCCTCGCGATCGACTACGTCGTGGAGGGAGATTTCCCCAAGTACGGCAACAACGACGACCGTGCGGACGCGATCGCCGTGGAGCTGGTGGAGAGCTTCATGGCGAAGGTTCGGCGCTACCCGGCGCATCGCGGTGCCGTGCACAGCCAGTCGGTGCTGACGATCACCTCGAACGTGGTCTACGGCAAGCACACCGGCAACACCCCGGACGGCCGGCGCGCGGGCGAACCGTTCGCACCGGGCGCGAACCCGATGAACGGCCGCGACCGGCACGGGCTCGTCGCCGCGGCGCTGTCGGTGGCGAAGCTGCCGTACGACCAGGCGCGGGACGGGATCTCGCTCACCGCGAGCATCACGCCCGCCGGGCTGGGACGGACCGAGGACGAGCAGGTGACCAACCTCGTCGGCGTGCTCGACGCGTACACCGACGCGGGCGGCTTCCACCTCAACGCCAACGTGCTCAACCGCGACACGCTGCTCGACGCCATGGCCCACCCGGAGAACCACCCGCAGCTCACCATCCGCGTGTCCGGTTACGCGGTGAACTTCATCCGGCTCACGCCGGAACAGCAGCGCGACGTCGTCAACCGCACGTTCCACGAGTCGCTGTGACCGGCACCGGATCAGTCCATTCGTGGGACGTCGCCACCGCGGTCGACGGGCCGGGCACCCGCTTCGTGCTGTTCCTGGCCGGGTGCCCGCTGCGCTGCCGGTACTGCCACAACCCCGACACGTGGCACGAGCGCGACGGCCGCCGCACGACGGTCGACGAGGTGGCGGCCGAGATGGCGAAGTACCGCCGGTTCATCGAGGTGGCCGGCGGCGGCGTGACCATCAGCGGCGGGGAACCGTTGCTGCAACCGGACTTCACCGCCGCCGTCCTGCACCGGGCGAAACAGCTCGGCCTGCACACCGCGCTCGACACCTCGGGGTTCCTGGGCGCCCGTGCCACCGACGAGCTGCTCGCCGACACCGACCTCGTCCTGCTCGACATCAAGTCCTGGGACCCGTCGACCTACCGGCACGTCACCGGTGGCGAGGTCGGGCCGACGCTCGAGTTCGCCCGGCGGCTGTCCGCGCTGCGCAAGCCGATGTGGATCAGGTTCGTGCTGGTTCCCGGCGAAACCGACGCGCCGGACAACGTCGACGGCATCGCCTCGTTCGTCAGCACGCTGAACGCCGTGGAACGGGTCGAAGTGGTGCCGTTCCACAAACTCGGCGCGCCCAAGTACGCCGCGCTCGGCATCCCGTTCCCCCTGGCGGACACCCCTGTGCCCGACGCCGCTCTGCTGCGGCGCGTGCGCGGCCAGTTCGTGGACCGCGGAGTGCCGGTCAGCTGAGGCCGCAGGAGCCTTCCGGTCGTGATCGCCGGGACGTTGGTCCTGTCCCGCGCACGACGTTCCGAACTGCGTCCGGCCACCTCTGGTCGCGCAAGCTCGAAGGCATCCGTTCCCGTTGGTTGAGGAGAAATCTGTGCTGTCCGCTGCTTCAGCTGCCGTGGTGCGCGCGACCCTTCCCGTCGTCCGCGACCACGCCGCCGAGATCACCGCCGAGTTCTACCCGTCGATGTTCGCCGCGCACCCCGAGCTGCTGAACCTGTTCAACCAGGGCAACCAGGCCAACGGACGGCAGCGGATCGCGCTGGCCCCCGCGGTGGTCGCCTTCGCCGAGCACCTGCTCGACGGTGTGCCGTTCGGCCCGATCGCCGACCGCATCGCGCACAAGCACGTCTCGCTCGGCGTCCGTCCCGACCAGTACCCGATCGTCGGCAAGCACCTCATCGGCGCCGTGGCCACCGTGCTCGGTGACGCCGTCACACCCGAGGTCGCGGCGGCGTGGGAGGAGGTGTACTGGCTCTTCGCCGTCCTGCTGGTGGCCGCAGAGGCGCGGCTCTACCAGAACGCCGGGGTCTCCCCCGACACGGTCTGGCGTCCGTGGCGCGTGGCCAAACGCGACGAGGAGGCCGTCGACACGGTGTCCTTCACCCTGGTGCCCGACGACGGCGGCCCGGTGCCGGCGTTCGAGCCGGGTCAGTACGTGTCCGTCGCCGTCGACCTGCCGGACGGGCACCGGCAGCCGCGCCAGTACTCGCTGTCGCAGGCTCCCGGCGACGGTGAGCTGCGCATCACCGTGCGGCGCGTCCCGGACGGCGCGGTGTCGAACTTCCTGCACGACAACGTGCACACCGACGACGTCGTGCTGGTCACCTCGCCCGCGGGCGAGGTGACCCTCGACCACACCGGACGGCCGGTCGTGCTGATCAGCGCGGGCATCGGCATCACCCCGATGTTGTCGATGCTGCACCACATCGCCGCCACGCAGCCCACGCGCACGGTCGTCGCCGCGCACGCCGAACTCACGCCCGAGCGGCACGCACACCGCGCGGAGTACGACCAGCTCGGCGGTTCGCGGCAGCTGACCTGGTACGAGAACGGCGACGGGCGCGTCGACGTGGATGCGATCCCGCTGCCTCTCGGCGCGATCGCCTACCTGTGCGGTCCTATCGCCTTCATGCGCGACGTCCGGGCCGCCCTGCGCCGTCGTGGCATGTCCGCCGACGACATCAGGTACGAGGTGTTCGGTCCCGGCGCACTGGACGACGCTTCTTACTGACTTGTAAGTTAGCTGCATGACGATCCCTGCTGACGTGGCCGCCACCGACATCGGCGCGGTCGAGGAGTTCTGCGGCAAGTGGGAGAAGGCCTGGAACGCGCGCGATGCCGACGCGGTGGCCGCACTGTGCGCGGACGACCTCGTCTACGACGAACCGGCGCTGCGCGGCACCGCGCACGGCCGGGAAGCCATCCGCGCGTTCGTGGCCGAGATGGCGCGCAACTTCCCGGACTTCTCGTTCAAGCGAATGGGCGTCTACGCCGAGACGACCCGGCGCGCGGTGCTCGTGGCGTGGCAGTTCACCGGCACCGTCGCGGGCACCGACCGGCGCGTCGAGTTCCACGGCGACGACCGCCTGGAGCTGGGCGAGGACGGCCTCGTCCACGCCTACCGGTGCCTGTACGACAACAAGTTCGTGGAGCGCCAGGTGCGCGGCGGGGCAGCCGGGCGGTGACCGGGCAGGCACCGGTCCGCCTGCCCGCCGCCGCACGCCGGGCGGGGATCCTCGACGCGGCCGAGCTCGAGTTCGCCCGGCACGGTCTGGCCGGCGGGCGGCTGGACGCCATCGCCGAGCGCGCCGGGATCTCGCACCCGCGCGTGGTCCAGATGTTCGGCTCCAAGAAGAAGTTGTTCCTCGAGGTCGTCGACATCGCCTACGGCAAGATCGAGACGGCGTTCGAGCGCGCCGAGCCGACGTTGACCGCGCTGGGCGACGCCTACGTGAAGCTGCTGCGCCGCGAGAGCACCGTCGGCCTGGTCGTGTTGCAGGGCTATGCGGCCGCTGCCGACGACGACGTCCGGCAGGCGGTGCGGCGACGGCACCTGGACCTGATGAAGTCGATCGCGCGGTTGACGGGCGCGGACCCGGCGCAGGTCCGCACGTTCTTCGCCACCGGCCTGGTCCAGACCGTCTCCAGCGCTCTCGACCTGCCGGAACGGCGTGCCGACACGGCGTGGAGCGGGTGGATCCTGCAGCTCGTCGATCCGGCGGGATGAACTACGTTGGCGGCATGGAGATCTACGACATCCCGGTCAACACGCTCGCGGGCGAACCGGCCGACCTGAGCGCGTTGCGGGGCAAGGTGCTGCTCGTCGTCAACGTCGCGTCGCGCTGCGGCCTCACCCCGCAGTACGCCGGGCTGGAGCGGCTGCAGGAGAAGTACGGCGAGGACGGCTTCTCGGTGGTCGGCTTCCCGTGCAACCAGTTCGCCGGGCAGGAACCGGGCACGTCCGAGGAGATCGCCACGTTCTGCTCGACGACCTACGGGGTGTCGTTCCCCCTGTACGAGAAGCTCGAGGTCAACGGCCCCGGACGGCACGCCGTCTACCAGGAGCTCGTGCAGCAGCCCGACGCGGACGGCGTCGCCGGTGACGTGCAGTGGAACTTCGAGAAGTTCCTGGTGTCGCGGGACGGGAAGGTGCTGCGGCGGTTCCGTCCGCGCGTCGAGCCCGAGGACGCGGTGATCACCGACGCGATCGAGGCCGCGCTGCGGTAGTTCACCGGTCCGCGCGGCGTTCGCGGAACGCGATCATGTTCATCCGGTTGCCGCACCGCACGCTGCAGAACCGCTTGAGCCCGTTGCGGGACAGGTCGAGCAGGAGGCCGGCACAGTCGTCGGCCTCGCAGACCCGCAGCCGGTCCATCTCGTTCATCCTGATCACGTCCATGAGCGCGAGCGCCGCCTCCACCCGCAGCCGTTCGGCGAGCGGGGAGCTGGGCTCGGTGGCGTGCATGTGCCAGTCGAGCGAGTCGTGCCGCACGAGGTACGGGAGCGCTTTGGCGTCGCGCAGCATCTTGTTGACGGCTTCGGCGGCGTCGTCGCGGTCGAGGGTCCAGACGTGCCGGAGCAGCGCGCGCGTGCGTTGGACGTCGCGCAGCTCGGCCTCGTCGTGGTCGATGCGCCCGGTGAAGGGGTACCGGTCCAGCAGGGCTTTGAGCTGATCGATCGTCGCCAGCTCGTCCGTGCCGCTGCGGGACGCGGACGGATCGGTGTTGCACAGGACCACGACGAAGACGAGCGCCTCCTCCGTGTCAGGGGCAAAACGCAAATTGACTCCTTACCCGCACCGGCCTAGCGTCAGGGGTGTAACCCAGGTTAGGCCATGACATCGGTCCGCAGGGGGAGGCAGCGCGCATGGGGATTCCGTCGAGATCCACCGGTCTGATCGCGGCAGCGGTCTCGTTCATCTCGTTCGGCACGTCCGGGGCGTTCGTCAAACCGCTCCTGGAGGCGGGCTGGTCGCCGACCGCCGCCGTCACCGCCCGCGCGTGCACGGCCGGGCTGGTGCTGCTGCCGTTCGTCGTGATGTCCCTGCGCGGCAAGTGGGACCTGCTCCTGCGGGCCCGGTGGGCCGTGCTCGGCATGGGGCTGGTCGGGGTGGCGATCACCCAGGTCCTCTACTTCGCCGCCATCCAGCGCATCCCGGTCGCGACCGCGCTGCTCATCGAGTTCCTCGCGCCGATCATCCTGGTCGTGTTCACCTGGGCGGTCAGCAGGCGCACGCCCGCTCCCGTCGTCCTGCTCGGCTCCGTGCTCGCGGTCGGCGGTCTCGTGCTCGTGATCGGACCCGGCGCCATCCAGGCGGTGGACCCGATCGGCCTGGCGGCCGCGTTCGGTGCCGCCCTCGGCTGCGCCGGGTACTTCGTGATCGCGGCGCGTCCCAACGACGGGTTGCCGCCCGTCGCGCTCGCCGGGACGGGACTGCTGCTCGCCGCACCGGTCCTCGCGCTCATCGGTGCGGCCGGCCTGCTGCCGTTCACCGCGACGTTCGGCGACGTGCCGCTGCTGGGCACCACGACGGCCTGGTGGGTGCCGCTGCTCGTCGTCGCGGTCGTCGGCACGGCGCTCGCCTACGCGTCCGGCATCACGGCGTCCGGGATCCTCGGGTCGCGGCTCGCGTCGTTCATCGCCCTGCTCGAGGTGGTCTCCGCGTCCCTGTTCGCCTGGCTGCTGCTGGGCGAGGAGCTCACCGGGCTGCAGCTGCTCGGCGGCCTGCTGATCCTCGGCGGCATCGCCTCGGTCCGCGCCGAGCGGCCGAAGGTGGAGCAGCCACCGATACCGGGGATCCTGCAGCAGCGCTGACGCTCAGGCCACGAGGCCGTGCCGGAACGCGTACACGACGGCCTGCACGCGGTCGCGCAGGCCGAGCTTGGTGAGGATGCGCGAGACGTAGGTCTTGACGGTCTCGTGGCTGATCACGAGTGCCGCGGCGATCTCACCGTTGGACAGGCCGTCCGCGATGAGGCGCAGGACCTCGAGTTCCCGCGCTGTCAGGGGAACGTCGTCCGGCGTGCCACCGGCAGGCCTGATCCGCTCGGCGTACCGGCCGACGAGCTGCCTGGTCACCTCGGGTGCCAGCAGCGCGGCGCCCGAGGCGACCGTGCGGATCCCGTGCAGCAGCTGGGCGGGCGGGGCGTCCTTGAGCAGGAACCCGCTCGCACCGGCGCGCAACGCCTCGTACACGTACTCGTCGAGGTTGAACGTCGTCACTACGAGCACCTTGGCGGGATGGGCGACACCGGCTCCCGCGAGCAGGCGGGTCGCCTCGATGCCGTCGAGCACGGGCATGCGAACGTCCATCACCACCACGTCCGGGCCGAGCTGCCCGGCGAGATCGACCGCGGCCCGCCCGTCCCCGCACTCGCCGACCACCTCGAGGTCGGGCTGGGCGTCGATGATCGTCGCGAAGCCGGTGCGGATCAGCGCCTGGTCGTCGCAGACCAGCACTCGGATCATGAGCGGGTCCCCACCGGAATGCGGGCCCGCACGACGAAGCCGTCGCCGAATCTGCGCGCGCTGAACTCGCCGCCGAGCGCCCCGACCCGGTCGCGCAGACCGGCGAGACCCCGCCCGCCCCCGGTCGGCGCGGCGGACGATCCGGTGCCGTCGGTTTCGACGTGCACCACGACCTCGCTTTCGCCGTGCCGCACATGAACCTTCGTGCGGCTGCCGTGCGCGTGTTTGAGGGCGTTCGTCAACGCCTCCTGCACCACCCGGTACGCCACCACCTTCGCACTGCCCACCGCCGGCACGCCCTCCTCGGTGAACTCGACCGGCTGCCCGGCCCGCCTGGTCTGCTCGACGAGCTCACCGACGGACTCCGTGTGCGGATCGCCGTCGTGGTCCGGGTTGAGCACGTCCAGCAGGTGCCGCAGGTCCGCGATGGACCTGCGGCCCGTGTCGGTGATCGCGGTCAACGCCTGGTCGAGGCGCTCGGGAGCCGCCGTCAGGTACCGCGCCGCCTCCGCCTGCACGACCATCGCCGTCACGTGGTGGGTCACCACGTCGTGCAGCTCACGGGCGATGCGCGTGCGTTCCGCCTGACGGGTCGCCTCGGCCACGTGGCGACGGCGTTCCTCCTCCGCGACCCTGGACACCCGCAGCCACGCCCCGATCGCCCACGCGGCGGCCAGCGCCAGGTAGAACGTCACGAACCCGGCCACGCCCTCCCCCGAGCCCTCCCGGTCGAGCGCGACGGCCAGCGGCACGTACGCCGCGGAGGCCAGCACGGCGGTGGTGCGCCGGTGGTGATCCAGGTGCAGACCCGTGCTCAGCAAGGCGATGGGCAACGCGGTGCCGGCGACCGCGTGGTAGCCGAGGAGCTGGTCGGCGGCGAACCCGGCGGACACCAGTGCGAGGCAGACGACCGGCCACCGCCTCCGCACGACCAGCGGCAGGCATTCCAGCGCGATCACGACGGCGGCGAGCGCGTCCAGCGGCCGGCCGGGCAGGTCGCCCAGCTGCGTTCCCCTGTTGTGCAGCGCGGGCACCAGCGAGGCCAGCGCGAGCGCCACCGCGATCGGAGCGTCCCTGATCGTGACGTCCCAGCGGCTCCACCGCTGCCGGAGGCTGATCACCCGGCGAGCGTAGCCGCGGGCACCCGGCGCACGACGGTGCCCCGCCTCCTGGCCAGCCACAGGAACGCGACCGTGACGATGACACCCGCCAGCACCGAGTAGGCGCTCGCCTCCGGGCCGAACTCCCCGCCGCTGAGCAGCAACGGGCCGGAGGTGACGCCGTCCAGCAGGCCCTGCGGCGCCTCCGTGCCGGACACGCTCGTGCCGAAGATGCCGCCCTGGGCGAAGTTCCAGCCGAAGTGCACGCCGATCGGCACCCACAGGGTGCGCGTGGCGGCGTACGCGGCGGCCAGCATGAAGCCGGCCTCGATGGCGATGGCGGTCGCGGTCCACAGCGTGGCGTGCGGGTTGAACAGGTGCGCCGCACCGAACAACACCCCGCTGAGCGCGAGCGAGATCCACGTTCCGAACCGCTGTTCGACGATGCGGAACAGGATGGCGCGGAAGATCAGCTCCTCCACCACGACGGCCGCGGCGGTGAAGCCGGCGATCGCGAGCGCACCTGGCACCGACCCCAGGCCACGCACCTCGTAACCGCCCAGCAGAGCGATGTTGAGGATGACCGCGCCGAACATGCCGAGACCGATGAGCAGCCCTCGCCCGAACGCGGGGCCCGCTCCCTTGAGCGCGACCTCGTCCGGCGCCCGGCGTTCGGTCCGCCGCACCACCCATGCGTAGACGAACAGCGAGAGCGCCGCCGTCGCCAGGCCGAACGCCAGGGTGAGGGGCACGTTCCACTGCATCGCGCCGACGAGTGCACTGCCGCCGAACGCGACCAGCCCGACCGCCACGAGCTGCACCAACAGTCGCATGACCGATCCTTCGTGAGATGTCGGCGGCCATCGCGCCGCCCCGTCGGCGGAAACGCTAGGGATTCGGACGCCCGGAATCGTCACCGCGCGGTGGACATCTCGGTGTAGCTCGCTCGGGGGACATCACCCTTCCGGATACGCGTCGTGCTCCGCGTAGTGGATCACCGCGGCACACCGGTGTCCGAGGTCGCCGTCCGCCCCGGCCGCCATGCGTGCCAGACCTCGAGCACGTCGTGGACCAGGTCGACCTCCAGCAGGTAGGTCATCCCGGCGGCCGGCGCCGCGTGCATTTCCCGGCTGTCCTCCACGGCGCGGCGTAGATGGTCGAGTCGTCGTCCAGCTCGTCGAGGCGGTCGAGCAGGTCGCGCAGTGTGGCCATCGCCCGACGTTACCGGTCCGCCCGCGCGCTCGGCGGGAGCCGTTGGCCCGGCCGTCCCGGGACCTAGGCCCCTCACGATGAGCGCCCATCGGTGCGACGTTCGTCGGAAGAGGCCAACGGCACGGCGGGGAGCAACGGTGATCACGGAACGCATCGAGGTGCACGGCGCCGTGCAGGGCGTCGGGTTCCGGCCGCACGTCTTCCGGCTCGCGACAGAGCTCGGCATCCGCGGCGACGTCCGCAACATCGGCGGGCACGTCGTGATCACCGCGTCCGGGCCGCCGGACACCCTCGACGCGTTCCGGCGGGCTCTGCGGGAGCGGGCTCCTCGCAACGCGCGGGTCGACGACATCACCGTCACGCTGGAGGCCACCAGCCTGCACACCGGATTCGCGGTGCGGGACAGCGGGTTCGCCGCCGGGCCGCGCACCATCATCGGGGATCTCGCGACCTGCGACGCCTGCCTGGCCGAGCTGTTCGACCCGGACGACCGGCGCTACCGGTACCCGTTCGTCAACTGCACCGACTGCGGGCCGCGCGCCACGATCGTGGAGTCGGTGCCCTACGACCGGTCGCGGACGTCGATGCGCGGTTTTCCGCTGTGCGCCGCGTGTTCGGCCGAGTACCACGACCCAGCCGACCGCCGCTTCCACGCGGAGCCGGTCGCGTGTCCCGACTGCGGACCGCGCCTGCGCTGGGGTGACGTGACCGGCGGTGAGGCGCTGCACGTGGCCGTCGCGGCGATCGCGCGCGGAGGCATCGTCGCCGTCAAGGGCATCGGCGGCTACCAGCTCGTCTGCGACGCCGCCGAGGACGACACCGTCGCGCGGCTGCGCAAGCTCAAGCACCGGCCGCGCAAGCCGTTGGCCGTGATGGTCCGCGATCTCGGCGAAGCGCGCACACTGTCCTCTGTAGACGATCAGGCGGCGGCGCTGCTGCGGTCCCCCGCCGCGCCGATCGTCGTGCTGCCGTCCCGCACCGGCGGGCTGGACGTCGGGCTCTTCCTGCCGTACAGCCCGCTGCACCACCTGCTGCTGCACCACCTGGCCCGGCCGCTCGTCGTGACCAGCGGCAACCGGTCCGGCGAGCCCATCGTGATCGATGACGAGGAGGCGGAGGCGAAGCTCGGGCCGCTGGTGGACGGCGTCCTTTCGCACAACAGGCCGATCCTCGCGCGCTACGACGACTCGGTCGTGCGCGCGGGACGAATGGTCCGCAGAGCACGGGGATTCGCGCCGGAACCGTTGCCGCTGCCCCTGCCCGCGCCGAATCCGGTGCTGGCGTTGGGCGCGCATCTGAAGCACACGACGGCGCTGGCGGTCGGTGACCGCGCGGTGCTCGGGCCGCACACCGGTGACCTGGCGAACGCCGAGACGTTCGCCGCGTTCGAGCGCACCGCGGAGGCGCTGTGCCGCTGGCAGGACGTCACGCCCGAGTACTGCGCCCACGACCTGCATCCGCGTTATCTCTCGACCCGGTACGCCGAGCGGTGGTCGCGTGAACGCCGGATTCCCGTTCAGCACCACCACGCGCACGTCGCGGCGACCGCCGCGGAACACGGTGTGGAAGGCCGGTTCGTCGGTGTCGCGTACGACGGTCTGGGGATGGGCGACGACGGCACGTTGTGGGGTGGCGAGATCTTCCTGGCCACCTACCGGGACTACCGGCGGGTCGCCCGCTTCGGCCGGGCACCGCTGCCCGGTGGCGAGGTGGCGGTGCGGCGGCCGTCGCGGATGGCGCTCGGGTACCTGCACGGCGCGGAGGACTTCGGCGCACCGTCCATTCCAGACGTTCGCCCGACGCCGGAGGCGGAGCTCGTGCGGCGCATGATCGAGCGGCGGGTCAACAGCCCGCTCGCGTCGAGCGCCGGGCGGTTGTTCGACGCCGCCGCCGCGTTGCTCGGCCTGTGCGAGGAGAACTCGTACGAGGGTGAGGCGGCGGTGCTGCTGGAGGCCGCGGCCGCGGGACACGACGGTCCGTCGCTGGACTGGGCACTCCACCGGCGGGACGGAATGTGGGTGTACGACCCGATTCCGACCCTGCGCGACCTCGTCACCTGCGGCGACCCGACCGGCGTCGCCGCGGCCCGGTTCCACACCACGATCGCGGAGGTGACCGCGGCACTGGTCCGCGAGGTCGCCGGGAACCTCCGCACGGTCTGCCTGGGCGGCGGTGTGTTCCAGAACCGCAGGCTCGTCGACGCCGTCACCCGTGAGCTCGCGGACCACCGGGTGCTCGTCGGCGAACGCGTGCCGGTCAACGACGGCGGGATCAGCTACGGACAGGCCGCCGTGGCGGCGGCCCTGCTGGCGGGAGGGGACCGCTGATGTGCCTCGGGATTCCCGGACGGATCGTGACGCTGGACGGCGACACCGACCCGCGCACGGGCACCGTCGACTTCGACGGCCTGCGCAGGCCGGTCTGCCTCGCCTACACGCCGGAGGCGGAGATCGGCGACTACGTGATCGTCCACGTCGGCTTCGCGATCAGCCTCGTCGACGAGGAGGAAGCCGCGCGGACGCTCGCCGTCCTGCGGGCCATTCCCGACGCGATCGAAACGGAGCTGGGACCGTGAAGTACCTGCAGGAGTACCGCGATCCCGTGCTGGCCCGCCGGTTGCTGGCCGAGCTGCGGGCCACGGCCACCGCACCGTGGACGATCATGGAGGTCTGCGGTGGCCAGACACACACGATCGTGCGGCAGGGCATCGACGAACTGCTGCCCGCCGGCATCCGGATGATCCACGGCCCCGGCTGCCCGGTGTGCGTGACACCGCTGGAGATCATCGACAGGGCGCTCGCGATCGCCGCGCGGCCGGACGTGATCTTCACCAGTTACGGCGACATGCTGCGGGTGCCGGGCACGTCCGGCGACCTGCTGTCCCTCAAGGCCCGCGGCGCGGACGTGCGAGTCGTCTACACGCCGCTCGACGCCGTCCGCATCGCGCAGGAGAACCCCGGCCGCGAGGTCGTCTTCCTCGCGGTGGGCTTCGAGACGACGGCTCCCGCGAACGCGATGGCCGTGCTGCACGCCGCGTCGTCCGGTGTCCGGAACTTCAGCGTGCTGGTGAGCCACGTCCTGGTCCCGCCCGCGATCACCGCGCTGATGGACGAGCCGGAGACGCAGGTGCAGGCGTTCCTCGCGGCCGGCCACGTCTGCGCCGTCATGGGCTGGGCCGAGTACGAACCGATCGCCGCCGCGTACGGCGTGCCCGTCGTGGTGACCGGGTTCGAACCGCTGGACCTGCTGGAGGGCATCCTGATGGCGGTGCGGCAACTCGAGGAAGGCCGCGCCGAGGTGGAGAACCAGTACGCCCGCGCGGTGCGCCGGTCCGGCAACACCGCGGCGCAGGACGCGATGCGCCGCGTCTTCCAGGTGACCGACCGGACGTGGCGCGGCATCGGCCCGATCCCGGCGAGCGGCCTCGGGCTCAGCCCCGAGTTCGCGGGCTACGACGCGGAAACCCGGTTCGCGGTGGGTGATCTGGTGACGAGGGAGTCGCCCGACTGCATCGCGGGCGACATCCTGCGCGGCACCCGCGTGCCCACCGACTGCGCCGCCTACGGCAAGACCTGCACTCCCCGGACACCGCTGGGCGCCCCGATGGTCTCCAGCGAAGGCACCTGCGCCGCCTTCTTCAACGCCGGCCGAACCCTGGAGCACCGATGACTCTCTCCTGCCCCGTCCCGCGTGTGGAAACCGAGCGCGTCCTGCTCGGACACGGCTCCGGCGGCCAGCTCATGGCCGAACTGCTCGCCGAGGTGATCACCCCGGAACTCGGCCTCACCGGTCCGCTGGAGGACGCCGCGCTGATCGGGCTGGACCAGGTGTTCAGCACGGACAGCTACGTCGTGACGCCCCGGTTCTTCCCCGGCGGCGACATCGGTTCGCTTGCCGTGCACGGCACCGTGAACGACCTCGCGATGCGCGGTGCCCGGCCGATCGCGCTGAGCCTCGCCTACATCATCGAGGAAGGCCTGCCGATCAGCGAGCTCCGCGACATCACGCACTCCGCCGCCGCGGCCGCGCGGGAGGTGGGCGTGCCGATCGTCACCGGTGACACCAAGGTCGTGGGTCACGGCGCGGCCGACGGCCTCTACATCACGACGACCGGCGTCGGCGTGCGGTTGCGCAACGCCTGGCCGTCCGCCGCGAGTGCCGTGCCGGGCGACGTCGTGCTCGTGTCCGGCCCCATCGGCCGCCACGGCATCTCGATCCTCAGCGCCAGGGAAGGACTCGGGTTCGAGGCCGACGTCACCTCCGACAGCCGGCCGTTGCACGACCTGGTCGCGGCGATGATCTCCGCCGGCGGCGCGGACGTGCACGTGCTGCGCGACCCGACCCGCGGCGGTCTGGCCAGTTCGCTCAACGAGATCGCCGCGGCGTCCGGGGTGTGCGTGGAGATCGTCGAGCCGGCCGTGCCGGTGCCGGCACCCGTCGCGGCGGCGTGCGACCTGCTCGGGCTCGACTCCCTGCACGTGGCCAACGAGGGCTGCCTGGTGGCGTTCGTGGCTCCCGCGTCGGTCGACGCGGTGATGGCGGCGATGCGCGCCCTGCCGGAAGGCGCCGAGACCACCGTCATCGGCGAGGTCACCCAGGGCGACCCCGGTCGCGTTCTCGCCCACACGCTGGTCGGCTCGTCGCGCATCGTCGACGTGCTGGTGGGCGAGCAGCTGCCCCGGATCTGCTGATCCGGGGCACGCTGATCAGCGCCAGCCGAGTGCCGGTGCCACGTGCACGAGGATGTTCTCGACGACGTGGGCGCAGTAGTCGACACCGAGCTGGTTGGGCACGGTGAGCAGCAGCGTGTCGGCCTCGGCGATCGCCTCGTCCCCGGCCAGCTGCTCGATCAGCACGTCGGGCTCGGCCGCGTAGGAGCGGCCGAAGATCGCCCTGTTCGGCCCGTCGATGTAACCGATCTGGTCGGTGCTCTCACCGTCGTCGCCGAAGTACGCGTGGTCCAGGTCGGTGGTGAGCGCGAAGATGCTGCGCGACACCGAAACGCGCGGCTCGTGCCGCCACCCGGCCTCGGTCCACGCCTTGCGGAACGCCCGGATCTGCTCGGCCTGCTGCACGTGGAACGGCGCGCCGCCCTCGTCGAACTTCAGGGTCGAGCTCATCAGGTTCATGCCCTGCTCGGCCGCCCACACGGCGGTGCCGTTCGACCCCGCGCCCCACCAGATGCGGTCGCGCAGGCCGGGCGAGTGCGGTTCGAGCCGCAGCAGGCCGGGCGGGTTCGGGAACATCGGCCGCGGGTTGGGCTGCGCGAACCCCTCCCCCTCCAGCACCTTCAGGAACACCTCGGCGTGCCGGCGGGCCATGTCGGCGTCGGTCTCGCCCTCCGCGGGCTGGTAGCCGAAGTGCCGCCACCCGTCGACGACCTGCTCGGGTGATCCGCGGGAGATGCCGAGCTGCAGCCTGCCGCCGGCGATGAGGTCGGCGGCACCGGCGTCCTCCGCCATGTAGAGCGGGTTCTCGTACCGCATGTCGATCACGCCGGTGCCGATCTCGATGCGCTCGGTCTTCGCCCCGATCGCCGCCAGCAGCGGGAACGGCGACCCGAGCTGCCGCGCGAAGTGGTGCACCCGGAAGTAGGCGCCGTCGGCACCCAGCTCCTCCACGGCCACCGCGAGGTCGATCGACTGCAGCAACGTGTCCGACGCCGACCTCGTCTGCGAGTGCGGGCTGTCCGACCAGTGGCCGAACGACAGGAACCCGATCTTCTTCATATCGCGCGCCCACTTCCGTCGCTTAGTTGACCTGTCAACCTTACCTGAACGGAGTCACTGCGCGCGCCACCAGGTTCATCACCCAGCAGCCACATCCACCGGAGCCCACTGCTCGTACGACCGACTGACCAGCGGCATCACTCCGCGCGCACCAGATTCAGCCCCAGCGGCCTGCACGCGTGACCGACTGACCAGCGACATCACTGCGCCCGACCAGGTTCAGCCCCACCGGCCCATCCCCCCTGCTCGCACGACCAACTGACCAGCGACATCACTGCGCGCGCCACCGGTGCACCTCCAACGCCACCCCGACGTGCACCAGGTTCTGCTCCAGCGGCCGCGGCAGCAGCTTCGACGCTCGGGCCAGACGCCGCAGCAGCGTGTTGCGGTGCGTGTAGAGCCGTGCGGCTGCCGTCGTCGCGTTGCAGTTCGCGGCGATGAACGCCCGTACGGCTTCGATCACCTCCGGGTCGGCCGTGGCGAGGGAACCGAGGGTTCGTCGCACGAACCGGTCGGCGCGCTCGGCGTCCGTGGTGAGCAGCGCGACCAGCTCGACCTCCTCGTGGGTCGCGAGCTGGTGCGGTGACGCGAGCCTGGCGAGCATGCGCTGGACCGTGAGCGCGTCGAGGTGGCTGCGGCGGAACCCGTCCGCGTCGAGCCCACTGGATCCCAGCGCCACCCGCACGGCCGGGAAACGCGCGACGCCCGCGCGCAGCACGGCGTCGTCCGGTGCGCCGTGCACCCACACCCACCGGGTGGCGGCGCTGGCCAGCACGGTCAGCGGGCGCGGTTCCCCGGCGGCCGCGGCGAGCAGGTCGGCCACGCGGTCGAGGTCGCCCAGCGCGTCGTCGCTCCACACGATCGCCGCGGTGTGGTCGCCGGAGAGCCGGTAGCCGAGGCGGTGCTCCGCGCGCGATGCGGTGATCGGCGCGCCGTCGAGCAGCAGCGTCACCGTTTCCAGGCGTTCGGCGTGCGTGCCGCGGGTGAGCTGCTCGCGTTCGCGGGTCATCTGCACCGAGATCGCGGCCACGGTGTCGTCGACGAACGCCTCGATCGACCGGCACGAGACCTCGACCAGCTCGCGCAGCTCGTCGGGGTCGGACGTCAGCGAGAAGGCGATCCGCAGCCACAGCCGCACCGCGACGCCCTGCCCGGAGCGGTAGGCGTCGAGCGCCGACTCGTCGAGCCCGCGGCGGATCAGGTCGCGGGCGAACGCGAGCGGTGCCTCGCCCAGGTCGGCGGGCACGCGCTCCCCCGGCGCCCGGATGTTGGCCGACGCCCAGCCGAGCAGGTTCGACCGGTTCGTGCGTTTCAACGCGGCCGTGAGCACGGGATCCTCGGCGACCTGCCTGCGGTTGGGACCCGACAGCGTCGCCGCGTCCAGCTCGGCCAGCCACTCGGCGGGCGGGTCGAGCGCGATCTCCGCGCCGCGCCGGATGAGCTCACGCACGCGGGGTGACGGCCGCTCCCACGACATGGTGCACATTGCACCACAAGAGCGGTGAACAGGTGCACTTCGTGCTTTCGTGACCGGCGTCACCCCGCCACCATGGAGACATGGCTGACCTCGACGTTGTCATCGTCGGCGCCGGGATCTCCGGCCTCGGCGCCGCGTACTACCTGCAGCGCGAACACCCGCGGAAGAAGTACGCGATCCTCGAGGCGCGCGGGGCGATCGGCGGCACCTGGGACCTGTTCCGCTACCCCGGCATCCGGTCGGACTCGGACCTGCACACGTTCGGCTACGAGTTCAAGCCGTGGCGCGACGAGGACTCGATCGCCGGGGCGGACAAGATCCTCGCCTACCTGCGCGAGACGGCCGCCGAGCACGGCATCGAGAAGGCCGTCCGGTTCCACACCAGGGTGATCGCCGCCGAGTGGTCGTCGGCCGACGCGCACTGGACGGTCGAGGTCGAGAAGGACGGCGAACGCGAGACGCTGACGTGCTCGTGGCTGTTCTGCGCGGGTGGCTACTACCGCTACGACGAGGGGTACACACCGCACTTCGAGGGCAGGGAACGCTTCCGCGGTCAGCTCGTACACCCGCAGCACTGGCCGGAGGACCTCGACTACGCGGGCAAGCGGGTCCTCGTGATCGGCAGCGGCGCGACGGCCGTGACGATCGTGCCCGCCATGGCACCGACCGCTGGCCACGTGACGATGCTGCAGCGCACCCCGTCGTACATCCTGCCCGTACCCGCCCAGGATCCGATCGGCACCCTGCTGCGCAAGGTGCTGAGCGAGGATCGGGCGTTCGCGCTCACGCGGCGCAAGAACATCCTGCAGCAGCAACTGACCTGGCGGTTCGCCCGGCGGTTCCCGAAGGCGGCGCGACGGCTGATCCGGCGGTTCAACGCCAAGCTGCTGCCGGAGGGCTATCCGGTCGACGAGCACTTCAACCCGCCGTACAACCCCTGGGACCAGCGACTCTGCATCGTCCCCGACGGCGACCTGTTCGCGGCGATCCGCAGCGGCCGCGCGTCCGTCGTGACGGACCGGATCACGACGTTCACCGAGACCGGCGTGCGGCTGGAGTCCGGCCGCGAGCTGGAAGCCGACATCATCGTCACCGCGACCGGGCTCAACGTGCAGGCGTTCGGCGGCATGGCGCTGACCGTCGACGGCGAGCCGGTGAACCTCCCGGACACGTTGGCGTACAAGGGGATGATGCTCTCGGGCGTGCCGAACTTCGCCTACGCCATCGGGTACACCAACTCGTCGTGGACGCTCAAGATCGGCCTGCTGTGCGAGCACTTCTGCCGACTGCTCGCTCACATGGACGCGCACGGCTACGACACCGCACGGCCCGTCGTCGCCGATCCCGACGCGCCGACCCGCCCGTTCCTCGACTTCGGCGCGGGCTACATCAAGCGCGTCGTGGACCAGCTGCCGCGCCAGGGCGAGCGGGCGCCGTGGCTCACGTCGATGAGCTACACCAGCGACGTGAAGCTGTTGCGCCGCCTGCCCGTCGAGGACGACGAGCTGCGGTTCTCCCGCAGCCGGGCCGCCGTCACGCCGTCCGGATCGCCGGGTCGCTGACGCCGGGCGCGCCGGTCTCGACGTGACCGGCGAACCGCCGCAGGTACCCGCTGTCCTCAGTGGACACGACCGACACGTCGTACCACCGCTTCGACGCCGCCAGGTCGATCGTGCGCGTCACGGTCGACCCCGGCTGCACGGTCAGGGCGAACGCACCGCCGTAGGCGTTCGTCACCTTCAGGTGGCGCACCGAACCGGCCGCGTTGGTGAACCGCAGCACCAGGTTGCCGTTCTCGTGCCGCGCGGTCACCTCCGCACCGGCGCGCCCGCCCTGGAACGAGCGCAGGAAACCGTTGGGGCCGTGGACGGTCAGGTCGTACACGCCCTTCGAGTACGCCGTGTTCCACGTGTCCGAGAGCTGCTTGCCCGCCGCGGTCGTGTAGGTCCACGGGCCGTCACCGCGATTGCGTGCCGTCACGTAGAAGTGCGCACCGGCTTTGGCGCCACCGGTGAAGGTGAGCGTGATCTTGCCGCCGTTCACCGCGGAGTCGACGACCGGCGCGTACGGCAGCGGCCTGGTGCGGCGTGATCCGGTTTCCTGCACGGGCATCGACGGGGTCGCGGGCGGCGCCGGCACGTAGTCGGGGTGCCGGTCGCGGTCCGGCGGCGCGTACCCGCTGGTGTCCGGCAGCGCCGGAGCCGTGGTGTTCTTCGCCGTGAAGTCGAACGCCGAGGTCAGGTCGCCGCAGATCGCCCGCCGCCACGGTGAGATGTTCGGCTCGTGCACGCCGAACCGGGTCTCCAGGAACCGGATGATCGACGTGTGGTCGAACACCTCCGAGCACGTGTAGCCGCCGGTGCTCCACGGTGACACCACGAGCATCGGCACCCGCTGGCCCAACCCGTACGGTCCCGGCACGTACCCGAGGCCGCCGGGGTACAGCTCGGTCGCGACGTCCGTTGTGGACAGTCCCTGCGCGGCGGACGACGGCGGGTACGGCGGCACGACGTGGTCGAAGAAGCCGTCGTTCTCGTCGTAGGTGATGAACAGCGCGGTCTTCGCCCAGACCGCCGGGTTCGCGGTGAGCGCGTCGAGGACCTGCGCGATGTACCAGGCGCCGTAGTTCGCCGGCCAGTTCGGGTGCTCGGTGTACGCCTCGGGCGCGACGATCCAGGACACCTGCGGCAGCCGGTTGTTCCTGACGTCGTCCGCGAGCCCGTCGAACAGCGTGCCGCCGGCCTTGATGTTCGTGCCGGTGCGCGCCTTCTCGTACAGCGCGTCGCCCGGCTTGGCGTTGCGGTAGGTGTTGAAGTACAGCAACGAGTTGTCGCCGTAGTTGCCGCGGTAGGCGTCGGAGATCCAGCCCCAGCTGCCGTTCGCGTCCAGCCCGTCGCCGACGTCCTGGTAGATCTTCCACGAGACGCCCGCCTGCTGGAGGCGCTCGGGGTAGGTGCGCCAGCCGTAGCCCTTCTCGTCGTTGCCGAGCACCGGCCCGCCGCCCGTGCCGTCGTTGCCGGTGTACCCGGTCCACATGTAGTACCGGTTCGGGTCGGTCGCACCGATGAACGAGCAGTGGTAGGCGTCGCAGATGGTGAACGCGTCGGCGAGCGCGTAGTGGAACGGGATGTCCTGCCGGTTCAGGTACGCCATGGTGGTCGCCGTCTTGGCGGGCACCCACTTGTCGTACCGGCCGCCGTTGAACGCGAGGTGGCCGCCGTTCCAGTCGTGGTTGAGGTCCTGGAGGAACTGCATGCCCATGTCGTCGGCCGCCGGGTGGAACGGCAGCACGTCCCGCGCGCCGTCCGGCTGGTGCCACACGCTCTTGCCGCTCGGCAGCGTCACGGGCCGCGGGTCCCCGAACCCGCGCACACCGCGCAACGTGCCGAAGTAGTGGTCGAACGACCGGTTCTCCTGCATGAGCACCACGACGTGCTCGACGTCCTGGACGGTGCCGGTCCTCGTGGCGGGCGCGATCTCGGCGGCCCGCGCGATGCTCCCCGACAACGCGGTGAGCGCCGTGGTGGCGGCACCGAGCTTGAAGAACTGGCGGCGGTTGACCTCAGACATGGCCCCGATGTCACCCGCCGGTGAAGAACGTCCGGCGATCAGGAGGACACCGCCGGACGAACTCGGGGTGACCCTTAGCTCTCGGCGGACAAGACCGCGTTCAGCAGGCCCGGATACCGCGCGTCGAGGTCGTCCCGCCGGATCGTCGCGATGCGGGCCGTGCCCTCCTTGCGCATCCGGATCACCCCGGCCTCCCGCAGCGTCCGCAGGTGGTGGGTGCGGGTGGACTTGGTCACCGGCAGCTCGATCGCGCCGCAGGCCACCCCGGTGCCGATCCGGTCCAGCTCCCGGACGTAGTGCAGCCGCACCGGGTCGGCGAGCGCGTGCAGCACGGCCTCGATCCGAATCTCGGCGCGGTCGGGGTGCGGCAGGTCCTCGCTCATGAGGTCAATAGTACGACAACTATCGTAGTTCGACGAGTTTCGTAGTACGGTGTGCGTCGTACTAGCCGTCGAAGGAGTCACCTTGTCTCGCATCCACCTGCTCGCCGCCGGAGCGTTCGCGGTCGGCACGAGCGGCTACATCGTCACCGGCGTCCTGCCGGCCGTCAGCCGCGAGCTGCACGTCTCCCCCGCCGCCGCGGGCCAGCTCGTCACCGCGTTCGCCATCGCCTACGCGATCACCTCGCCCGTGCTGGCCGTGCTCACCGGACGGTGGGAACGCCGGAAACTCCTGATCGCCGCGCTGTTGACCAGTGCAGCCGGCAACGCACTGGCCGCCGTCGCGCCGACGTTCGAGCTGCTGCTCGGAGCCCGCGTGATCAGCGCGCTCGGCGCCGCCGCGTTCACGCCAGTCGCCACCGCGGTCGCCACCGTGCTCGCTCCGCCGGACCATCGCGGCCGCGCCGTCGCCACGGTGTTCGGCGGCCTCACGTTCGCCCTGATCCTCGGCGTGCCGCTGGGCAACGTCATCGGCGAGCAGCTCGGCTACCAGGGCGTGTTCGCGGCGGTCGCGCTCGTCTCGCTGCTCGGTGCCCTGGCGATCCAGCTCGGCGTTCCGAGGGTCGCCGCGCCGCCGATCGCCGGCCTGCGCGAACGGTTCGCCGCCACGCGTGATCGCCGGGTGCTGCTGGTGCTCGGCATGACCGTGCTCGCCTGCCTCTCGGCGTTCAGCGTGTTCACCTACATCGCGCCGATCCTGACGTCGCTCGCGAACGTGCACGGCTGGACGATCAGCGTGCTGCTGCTCGTCTACGGCGTGGGTGGCGCGATCGGCAACTCGATCGGCGGCCGCGTCACCGACCGCTGGGGCAGCCGGGTCCCGTTGCTCGTGATCTTCACGGTCTTCGTGGCCGTCCTGGCGACGCTGCCGCTCACCGCGACGACGGCGGCGACCGCGGGCGTCGTGCTGTTCGTGTGGGGCCTGTTCACGTGGTCGGTGAACCCGCCGATCCAGAACTGGCTGATCGAGCTCGCGCCCGGCCCGTCGAGCGGACTCCTGTTGTCGGTCAACGCGTCCGCGATCTACCTCGGCGTGGGCCTGTCGGGCGTGTTCGGCGGCCTGGTCGTGAGCAACGTCGGACTGCTCGCCCTGCCCCCGATCGCCGCACTGGTGGCGCTGGGAGCGCTCGGCCTGCTCGTCGCCCAGCCGAAGCCCGCGCTGGCGCCCCAGGCCGCGTGACCATCCTGATGAACGGCGCATCTGTCCACCTCAGGTGAACAAATGCGCCGTTCATCGTGCGACCGGGCAGGATGTCACGGCCTCCACTGCTGGTTGGCCTGGCCCGTGCAGGACCACAGCACCAGCTGCGTGCCGTTGGCGGTTCCGTTGCCGCTGGCGTCGAGGCACAGGCCGGACAGCGCACTGGTGATCGTGCCGTTGGCGTTCACGTTCCACTGCTGGTTCGCCGCGCCGGTGCAGTCCCAGATCACCGCCTTGGTGCCGTTGGTGGTGCCCCAGCCGGAGGCGTCCAGGCACTTCGAGCCGTAGACCACCAGTTGCTTCGACGACGTCTGGACCCACCTCTGGTTGGATCCGCCGTGGCAGTCCCACAGCTGGACCTGGGTGCCGTTGGCCGTGCTCGCACCGGCGACGTCGGCACACCGGCCCGACTGCACGCCGACGATCTGCCTGCTCGTGCTGTCACCGATGCTGCCGGGCACGCCCCGCAACGCGGCGTACCAGGTCGCGGCCATCTTGTCGTAGCCGGTGGCGGTCGGGTGGACGCCGTCGATCAGGTCGGCGGTGGTGATGGCCGAGTGCATGTCGACCAGGTGCACCCGCTTGCCCGCGTTCCTCTTGCTCTGCACCATTCCCGGGATCGTCGCGTTGTACGCCTGCCCGGCCGACTCCTGACCGGCGTTGCTCATCGGGATGATCGTCGCGACGAACACGTCGGCGTTGGGCGAGGTGGCGGTGATGCGGTCGACCAGGGCCGACAGGCGTGCGGGCGCGTTGGCCACGTCGTGGTTCTGGAGCACGTCGTTGGTGCCGATGTGCAGCAGCACCGTGCGCGGATCGGTGTTGCGGAGCCAGCTCACGATGTTCGCGTCGATCTGGTCGATGCGCCAGCCCGGATGGCCCTCGTGGTCGTGGTCGCCGAGCGAGCCGGGGCCGTTGAACTGGGAACCGACGAAGTCGACGCGGTAGTTCGCCGCGCCGAGACGCTGCCACAGTCCGATGCGGTAGCCGCCCGGCACCTGCGTGCCCTCGGTGATCGAGTCGCCGAGCGGCATCACGCGTGTACCACCGTTGGACTCCGCGACCGCCGGTGTCGCGGGCAGCAGCGCGGCGGTGAGCAAAGCGGCGGCACAGACGATGAGCCGCCGTAGTCCTGCCTGCATCATGTTCTCCCTCATCGCAGTCCATGTTGCGTTAGCGCTAACACTGGATAACGCGACGGAGTCACGTCAATACACCCCGCCACTTGAGACGGGCCTGACGGCCTGCGCGGTTCTCGATGTGACACAACAGAACTCACCGGTAACGCGTATTGGCGTCTCAGCAGGAGGAGCTGCTGTTAACGCTCACATGAGGCGGGCTCACCTCTGCTGCGACACCCAGGTCGCGACCTGCACCCTCGACCTGAACCCGAGCTTGGCCAGGATGTGCTCGGTGTGGGTTTCCGCGGTCCGCACCGAGATCACCAACCGGTCCGCGATCTCCCGGCTCGTCAGGCCTTGGGCGATGAGGTCGGCGATCTCGCGCTCGCGCCGGGTCAGCACGGCCGGCGGCGCCTCCCGCTCGACGACCGGCGGCTCCTCCTGCAGCGAGAACGCGACGGTCTCGTCCACGTCCATCGCCCGCCCGCGTCCGAACGCCTCGTCGAACCCCTTGGCGCCCAGGCGTTCCCGCGCGACGCGTTCGGTTTCCTCGTGGTACGGGTAGAGGTGCTGGTAGGTCCGCAGCGGACGGCCCATGATCTCCCAGATCCGGTCCGCGGCGCCCAGCAGCGTCGCCGCCTCCTCCGCGTGGCCCAGTGCGGACTCGACCCACGACAGCGACTCGACCGACCAGCCGATTCCGGTGAGGTCGCGGATGTCGCGGCGCAGCCCGATGCTCTCGCGGTACAGCGCGGCGGCCCGGTCGTGGTCGCCCTGCGCCATCGCGAAGATTCCCATGCTCCACAGCGCGTACGAGCGGTGGAAGCACTCGCCCGGCGGTTCGGTGATCCGCAGCCACTCCTGGTGGCAGGCGGTGGCGCGGGCGACGTCACCGGTGAGGCCGACCGCGCTCGAGTAGCTCAGCATCAGGTCGAGGCGGCGCGGCACGTCCACCCCTGGCGGCAACGCGGCGATGCCCTTCTCGAAGACGGCGATCGCGGCCGGCAGGTCACCGCTGTACAGGTCGACGCTGCCCTCCACCCAGCAGGCGAAGGCGGTGATGGTCGGGTCGTCCACGACCTCCTCGATGACCCTGGCGTCGGCCAGCCGCTGCAGGCACACGTCGAACTGCCCGTCCGCGGACGCCAGGCTGCCGTCGGTGAGCAGGGCCCTGGCCCGCAGCGCGGACGGCGGGCACGGCCGGTCGAGGGCACGCGCCAGCCACAGGCGGCCCTCCCTGGCCCACCCGCGGCCCCACCAGTAGAAGTGGAACAGCCCGGACAGCATCCGGAACGCGGCGTCGAGCTCCCCCGGTTGTTTGAGGCAGTAGTCGACCGCAGCCTGGACGTTGGCGTGCTCGCGGTCGAGCCGGGCGAACCAGTGCACCTGCCGCGAGCTCACCCAGTCGGCGTTGGCCTGCTCGATCAGGCCGAGGTGGAAGTCGCGGTGCCTGCGCAGCAGGTCGTCGTACTCGCCGGTGTCCTTGAGCCGTTCGACGCCGAACTCGCGGATGGTCTCCAGCATCCGGTAGCGCATGACGTCGGCGTGCTGGTCCGCGGCCAGGATCGACTTGTCCAGCAGCGAGGCCAGGGTGCCCAGCACGTCCTCGCCGGCGAGCCCGCCGCCGGAGCACACGGCCTCCACGGCGTCGAGCTCGAACCCGCCCGCGAACACGGACAGCCGTGCCCACAGCAGTTTCTCCTGGTCGGAACACAGGCCGTGACTCCACTCGATGCACGACCGCAGCGTCTGCTGCCGGGTGGGAACGTGCGGCCGCGCCGCGGTGAAGAGCTGGGGCCGGTCCAGCAGCCGGGCGAGGATGTCCTTCTCCGACAGCGCCCGCACCCGCGCCGCCGCCAGCTCGATCGCGAGCGGGAGGCCGTCGAGGCGTTGGCAGATCTCGGCGACCACGCTGCCGTTGGCGGAGTTCACGGTGAACCCGAGCCGCACGGACGCCGCCCGTTCCGCGAACAGCGTCACCGCTTCGGAACTGCTCAGTTCCTGTTCGGCGAGCGGCCCTCGGGTGTCGGGGAGCGTCAGCGGGGGCACGGGCATGACGGCTTCGCCCACGATGCCGAGGCACTCCCGGCTCGTCGACAGGATGCGCAGCTCGTGGCAGTTCTGCAGCAGCGTCTGGGACAGCTCGGCGACCGCGTCGACGAGGTGCTCGGAGTTGTCGAGCACCAGCAGCAGCCGGCGGGACGCCAGGTAGTCGACCAGCATCTCGACCGACGTCCTGCCCGCCTCGCGCATGCCCACGGCCAGCGCCACGGCGTTCGCCACGAGCTCCGCGTCGCGCAGCTCGTCGAGCTCGACCAGCACCACTCCGTCGGGGAACGCCCGGTGCACGGCGCGGCACACCTCCAGGGCCAGCCGGGTCTTGCCGACTCCGCCCGGTCCGGTCAGAGTGACCAAGCGTGACGACTGCAGGAGGCTCCTGACCTCCTCCACCTCGCGCCTGCGCCCGACGAAGCTGCTCAGCTCCAGAGGTAGACCTGTCGTTCTCCTCCGGACGACCGTGCCCATACCGACGAACGGTAGTGCGGCCCCTCTCGGCACGCAGGAAAGAACACGCAACGATTCGGAATCCGTAGCCTTCTACGTACTCCTCCCGATGTGCCCGCGC
Organism: Lentzea flava; assembly: GCF_014648475.1. Classification (GTDB taxonomy): domain Bacteria; phylum Actinomycetota; class Actinomycetes; order Mycobacteriales; family Pseudonocardiaceae; genus Lentzea; species Lentzea flava. Next base: position 582,369 of record NZ_BMRE01000001.1, read on the forward strand.
CGCGTGCCGAGCACCCTTTCCACATGTGCCAGCACGAGCCGAAGTGCCCCGCCGCTGCGGATCCGCGCGGCCAGCGGGCAGAGATCGTCGTCTCCCACCCTGAGCAGGGCTGGTACCTGCTCTGCAACGGGATCGTCCTGTTCGACGACGGGGGTCTGATGATGCCCGACCACAGCGTCATCGCTCCCGCAGCCTGATCTCGTTCGGGGGCGGCCTGAGTCCGCCGGCCGCCCTCGACGTGCCCCGGTGGTTCCCCGATGACGGTGTCGACTCCCCCCTCTCGACACCGACGCGCACCGGGCGAACGGGGCGGACGGTCTGCTCGCCGCAGCGCGCCTCTGCGGTCGGGCCGTCCGCCCCGTGGTCTCACCACTGGAGAACCCGCCATGACCATCGATTCCCCACCACAGCCGTGCCCGCGGTGCCTGCGGCCGACCGTGCTCGTCACGCACCGTCGTGGCCGCGAATGGCTGCACGTCGGCACCTGGCTCGCCCGGTGCGGCCGGGTCGTGCAGGCCTGACAGGGCCTCTCAGGATCCGCAGGAGTCCCTGACGACCAGCCTGGTCGGCAGGATCACCGGGTCCTCGCGGCCGCCCCCGGTGATCATCGCCATGATCGCCTTGGCCGCCGCGACGCCGAACCCCGGCTTGTCCTGCGCCACCGTCGTGAGCGCCGGGTCGACCACCGAGGCGATCTCGATGTCGTCGAACCCGACGATCGCCAGGTCGTCCGGCACGCGCAGGCCCGCGGCACGGGCGGCCAGCAGTGCGCCGACCGCCATCTCGTCGCTCGCGGCGAACACCGCCGTCGGCGGCTCGTCGAGCGCGAGAAGTCGTTGCACGGCCAGGGTTCCGCTCGTCCGGTAGAAATCACCGGCCACGATGTGCTCGTCGCGCACAGGCAAGCCGGCCTCTGCCAAAGCCTTGCGGTAGCCGGAGACACGGGCTTCGGACGGCTGGTTGCCCGGCGGGCCCGTGATCGTGGCGATCCGGGTGTGGCCCAGCGCCGCGAGGTGACTGGTGGCCTGACGGGCACCCCCCTCGTTGTCCGAGGTGACGTAGGTGGCCTTGGGACCGTCGACGGCGACGTCCAGCGCGACGCACGGAACACCCGACTGCGCGAAGGCCTCGAACGCCTCCGCGTCGGAGCCGCTGTCGATCAGGACCAGCCCGCCGAGGTGGTGGCGGCGGGTCATGTTCACGTAGCCGACCGGATCCGCGAGCGACGCGCCGACCTCGCGGGCGTCGCCGCTCGTCGCGAGCATCAGCAGGTGGTAGCCGTGCGCGCTGAGCGCGGACTTCAGCCCGATCAGCAGGTCCTGCAGGTACGGGTGCCGCCAGCCGGGCCTGCGGTGGTCGGTGTCCCAGACCAGTCCGATCATCGTGGACTGCTTCGTCGACAACGCCCGAGCGGACTCGTTGGGCTGGTAACCCAGCTCTTTCGCGACCCGCAGAACGCGTTCCCGCGTCTCCTCGTTGACCGTTTCCGGCTGGTTGAAGACACGTGACACCGTCGCCACGGACACGCCGCAGAGCTGGGCGATCTCTCGCCCGGTCGCCATCGGATCCTCCGTTTCACCGTAAGCGGTTACATCACCGTACGAGCAGCACTTCTCCTAGTCAAACGGGTGCAACAGCCGAGACGTTTATCGTTTTGTTACTTGACTGGTGTCGCGTAACCCGGCTGTCATAGGCACCACACATCACCGGCTGTCGATTCGTCCTGACGCCGGTTCACCCGCTCCGAGAAACACCTTTCTCTGCTTCAGCGCGCCCAAAATTCGACGGAGGCCTGGAATGCGCCCCAAAGCACTCGCCATCGGCTGCGCCGCGCTGGCGACAGCCGTGGTGCTCAGCGGTTGCGGCAGCGAGACCGCGTCCGGCGGCAAGACCAAGCTGACCATCGGGCTGTTCGGCAACTTCGGCTACGCCGAGCTGCTCAAGGAGTACGCGAGCACGCACCCGGACATCGAGATCACCGACCGCACCGCGTCCTACTCCGACCACCACAAGAACCTCGCCGCGCACCTCGCCACGAACAACGGCGCGGCGGACATCGAGGCCGTCGACACCGGCTACATCAACCAGTTCAAGGCCACGCCGGACAAGTTCGTCGACCTCAACACCAAGGGCGGTGACCAGCTCAAGGACCGCTGGCTCGGGTGGAAGTGGGAGGCCTCGCTCAGCAAGGAGGGCAAGCAGATCGGCTACGGCACCGACATCGGCGGCCTGGCCATCTGCTACCGGCGTGACCTGCTGGAGAAGGCGGGGCTGCCCGCCGACCGCGACCAGGTCGCGGCGCTGTGGCCGACCTGGCAGGACTTCATGGCCGCGGGCAAGCGGTTCCAGGCCAACGCGCCCGAGGGCGTGAAGTGGTTCGACGGCGGCCCGACCGTGCTCAACGCGATCGTCGGCCAGGCGTCCGTCGGCTACTACGACAGGTCCGACAAGATCGTCGTGGGCGACAACGAGGAGATCAAGGCGGGCTGGGACCTCGTGGTCGACGGCGTGCAGGCGGGGCTGTCCGCGAAGCTGCTGTACTCCACTCCGGTCTGGAACACGGGCTTCAAGCAGGGCCAGTTCGCGACGGTGACCTGCCCGGCCTGGCAGATGGCCAAGATCAAGGACCAGGCGCCGGACGCCGCCGGCAAGTGGGACGTGACCTCGGTGCCCGGCGGTGGGGGCAACTGGGGCGGCTCGTACCTGACGGTTCCCAAGCAGGGCAAGAACGTCGACAAGGCCGTGGAGCTCGCGGCGTGGCTGACCGCTCCCGAGCAGCAGGCCAGGGTGTTCACCACCTCGGGTCTCCTGCCGTCGACGCCGAAGCTCTACGACGACCCGGCGATCGTGGGCTACAAGAACCCGTTCTTCAACGACGCTCCCGTCGGGAAGCTGTTCACCGACGCGGCGAAGAAGCTGCAGCCGCAGTACCAGGGGCCGAAGGCCGGTGACATCCAGACCGCGATCGGCAACGCCATGCAGCGCGTCGAGCAGGGCAAGCAGAACGGCGAGGACTCGTGGCGCCAGTTCGTGGCCGATGTCCAGAAGTGACGGACGTCCAGACGTGACGGACATGGCTGTGACCGACAAGGCGGCCAGAAGGCACCGGTGGGACACCAGGTTCGCGCCCTACGGGTACGTGGCGCCGTACTTCCTGCTCTTCGGTGTCTTCGGGCTGTTCCCGCTGCTGTACACGATCTGGGTCTCGCTGCAGCACCGCAACCTGCTCGACGAGGGCGGTGCGTCGCTCGTCTGGTTCGACAACTACGCGCGGCTGCTCGCGGACCCGTACTTCTGGAACGCCATGGGCAACACGATGAGCCTGTGGCTGCTGACCACTGTGCCGCAGATCCTGTTCGCCCTGGGCATCGCTGCCCTGCTCAACCGCAAGGTCCGCACCCGCACGCTGTTCCGGATGGGCGTGATCCTGCCGAACATCACCTCGGTCGCGGCGGTGACGATCATCTTCGCCCAGCTGTTCGGCAGGGACTTCGGCCTGATCAACTGGGTGCTGGACCTGTTCGGCGGCGGGCACGTCGACTGGCAGGCCGGTACCGCCACCTCGCACGTCGCGATCGCCGTGATGGTGGTGTGGCGCTGGACCGGCTACCACGCGCTGATCTTCCTCGCGTCGATGCAGGCGATCTCGCCCAGCCTGTACGAGGCGGCCACTTTGGACGGTGCGAGCGGCTGGCAGCAGTTCTGGCGGATCACGGTGCCGTTGCTGCGGCCGCAGATCATCTTCTCCACGATCATCGCGACCACCGGCAACATGCGCCTGCTCGCCGAACCGCTGCTGTTCAACCCCGGCGCGGCGGCCGCGACCGGCGGGTCGGACCGGCAGTTCCAGACCGCCGCGCTGTACCTCTACGAGCAGGGCTTCACCAACTACGACTTCGGCTACAGCTCGGCCATCGCGGTCGTGCTGGCGATCGCCACCGTCATCGTCGCCGGTCTCGGTTACCTGGTGACCAAACGGATCCAGACGGAGTGAGGACACCATGACCGCAGTGCTGGATCCTCCCGCGCCGGTGCGACGTCCCGCCGGGCCCGCGGTGAGGGCGCGCAGGCTGGCCAGGCGCGTGGCGGGACCGTGGACGTACGCCGCCCTGATCGCGGTGCTCGCCGGCTCGGCGTTCCCGGTGTACTGGTCGTTCGTGGTGTCGTCGCAGACGCCGGACGCGATCGACCGCGTGCCGCCGGTGCTGGTGCCGGGCGGCCACCTCTTCGCCAACATCGCCCGCGTCTTCGACACCACGGACTTCGCGCTGGCGTTGACGAACTCGATCGTGGTGGCGGGCACGGTGACCGTGTCGGTGGTGTTCTTCTCGACGCTCGCCGGGTTCGCGTTCGCCAAGCTGAAGTTCCGGGGCCGCAACGTGTTGTTGCTGCTCATCATCGCCACGCAGGCCATTCCGACGGAGCTCGGCATCATCCCGCTCTACCTGATGATGAGCGAGTTCGGCTGGGCGGGCCAGATCCACGCGGTGATCGTGCCGGGGCTCGTGACCGCGTTCGGGGTGTTCTTCATGCGGCAGTACTTCGAGCGGGCGATCCCGGACGAGCTGCTCGAAGCGGGCCGGATGGACGGCTGCCACTCGCTGCGGCTGTTCTGGCACGTCGCGCTGCCCGCCGCCCGGCCGGCGGCGGCCGTGCTGGGGTTGTTCACGTTCATGCAGGCGTGGAACGACTTCTTCTGGCCGCTCGTGGTGCTGGTGCCGGAGAACCCGACGGTGCAGACCGCACTGTCCACATTGGCCAGCGGCTACACGACCGACTACACGTTGGTGCTGACCGCCGCGACGATCGGCACGGTGCCCGTGCTGGCCGTGTTCCTGTTGTTCGGCCGCCAGATCGTCGGCGGCATCATGTCGGGTGCCGTCAAGGGCTGACCTCTTCCAAGGAGTGGCGTTGTGAGTTTTCCGGACGGCTTCCGCTGGGGTGTGGCGACCTCGGCCTACCAGATCGAGGGGGCGGCGCGGCTCGACGGCCGCAGTCCGTCCATCTGGGACACTTTCGCGGCGGTTCCCGGCGCGGTCGCGAACGGCGACACCGGTGACGTGGCGGCGGACCACTACCACCGCTGGCCGGAGGACGTGCGGTTGCTCGTCGACCTCGGCGTGGACGCGTACCGGTTCTCGATCTCGTGGTCGCGGATCCTGCCGGAGGGGCGCGGCCGGGTCGAGCAGCGCGGCCTCGACTTCTACCGGCGGCTCGCCGAAGCGTTGCTGAGCAAGGGGATCGAGCCGTTCGTCACGCTGTACCACTGGGACCTGCCGCAGGCACTGGAGGACCTGGGCGGGTGGCGCAGCCGTGACACCTCCGGCTGGTTCGCCGACTACGCGGCGACGGTGCACGAGGCGCTGAACGACGTCGTCACCAAGTGGGTCACGGTGAACGAGCCGTACTGCTCCTCGATCGTGGGCTACGGCGAAGGCCGGCACGCTCCCGGCGCGAGGGAGGGCCACGGTGCGCTGGCGGCGGCGCACCACCTGCTGCTGGGGCACGGTCTCGCCGTGCAGGCCATGCGCGCCAACGGTGCGCCCGGTCAGGAGTTCGGCATCGTGCTCAACCAGTCCCCCACCGTGCCGGTGACGGACTCCCCCGCCGACGTCGCGGCCGCCAGCCGTCAGGACTGCTTGCTGCGCAGGCAGTTCACCGACCCGTTGTTCGGCGGCGCGTACCCGGACGAGCTGACGTCGATGTTCGGCGCGATCACCGACTTCTCCTTCCGGCACGACGGGGATCTCGCGATCATCGGCGAACCGCTGGACTACGTCGGCCTCAACTACTACTACCGCCTGCACGTGGCCGACGCGCCGCACCGGGAGCCGGATCCCGCCAAGCGCACCGCCCACGACATCGGCGTCGACACGACCCGGCTGCCGGACGTTCCGCGCACCGGCATGGGCTGGCCCGTCGAACCCGCCGGTCTCACGATCGCGCTGACCGATCTCAAGGCACGGCATCCCGATCTGCCGCCCGTGTACGTCACCGAGAACGGCTGCGTCTACCCGGACACGGAGACGTTCGAGGACCACGACCGCATCGTCTTCCTCCGCGACCACATCGCTGCGGCCGAGGCGGCGGCCGGAGTGGACTTGCGCGGGTACTTCTGCTGGTCGCTGCTCGACAACTTCGAGTGGGCGCACGGCTACAAGCACCGGTTCGGCCTGATCCACGTCGACTACGCGACGCAGAAGCGCACGCCGCGCGCCAGCTACCACTGGTACCGCTCGTTCATCGAGGCGCAACGGACACAGGGGCGGTGAGCATCCCGACGATCAGGTCGACCAGCTCCGCTGCCGCGTGCGGGTCGGGTTCGCCAGCGGCCACGGCCCGTTCGCGGTCGGCGAGCAGGGCGAACAGCACCGTGGGGAGGACGCGCAGACGGCGGCGCCTGACCGCGGTCGGCAGGTCGTCCAGCGCCCGGTCCAGGCGTGTGATGATCAGCCGGACCGCGGCCCGCCCCGCCCGGCCGAGGTTGGTGTCCGCGGCCAGCGCGGGGTGGGTGCGGACCCGGTCGAGGAACCGCGCGTAGTGGGTGGCGCCGTGCTCGTAGGGCACGGTCAGCATCGGCACGACCAGTGCGGAGACCAGGGCGCGGACGTCCTGCGCCGCGCCGGTGGCCTCGCTCTCGGCGAGCAGTTCGAGGCGGTGCTGTTCGAGGTCGGCGATGCGGTGCTCGGCGACGGCGTCGATCAGCCCGTCCCTGCCGCCGAAGTGGTACTGCACCGCGGAGTTGTTGCGCTGACCGGCGGCCGTGGCGATGTCGCGCAACGGCACCTCGACGCCGTGCTCGGCGATCAGCCGCTCGGCGGCGACGATGATCCGTTCCCTGGCATCCGCGCTGGCCACGGCACGCACGGTAGCACGGGGTGAGCACTGGGCCTTGACTTTTAAGTACTAGCGCTTAAGAGTGGGCCGGGTGGTGACGGACATGTTCGGACTGCCCGGCGCGGTGGCGGTGGTGACCGGCGCGGGGCGCGGGATCGGTGCCGCCTCGGCGATCGCGCTGGCCGAGGCGGGCGCGGACGTGGTGATCAGCGCGCGCACTGAGGACCAGCTGGTGGAGGTCGCGGGCAGGATCGAGGCGCTGGGACGGAAGGCTGTGGTCGTTCCGGCAGATCTGTCCGATGTGGACGCCGCGGCGTCGTTGGCGCAGACGGCCGCCTCGCAGCTCGGACGGCTGGACGTCGTCGTGAACAACGTGGGTGGCACCTTGCCGAACACATTCCTGACGACGACACCGGAGTTCCTCGAAGACGCCTTCCACTTCAACGTCACCACCGCGCACGCGCTGACCAAGGCCGCGGTGCCGCTGATGCTCGACGGCGGTGGCGGGTCGGTGATCAACATCAGCTCCGTGATGGGCAGGCTCGCCGGTCGCGGCTTCCTGGCCTACGGCACGGCGAAGGCCGCCCTCACGCACTACACGCACCTGGCCGCCACGGACCTCGCGCCGCGGATCAGGGTGAACGCGATCGACGTCGGCTCGGTCCACACCTCGGCGCTGGACGTGGTGGCCCGCGACGAGAAGATCAGGACCTCGATGGAACAGGCCACCCCGCTGCGCCGGCTCGGCCACCCCGACGAGGTCGCGGCCGCCGTGCTGTACCTGGCGTCCAGGGCCTCCGGCTACACCACGGGATCGGTGCTGCGGGTCGACGGCGGGATCGGCGCGCCCAACCTCGACTTCGCCCTCCCGGATCTCTGAGCGAGGAGACACAGGTGGCGCTTCGCGTCGTGCAGTGGAGCACCGGCAACGTCGGCAAGTGGGCGCTGCGCGGCATCATCGACCATCCCGGCCTGGACCTGGCGGGAGTCTGGGTGTCGAACCCGGCCAAGAACGGCCTCGACGCGGGCGAGCTGGCCGGGGTGGACCCGGCCGGGGTCCGCGCGACCACGGACGCCGATCAGCTGATCGCGGCGAAACCGGACTGCGTCGTCTACACGGCGATGGCCGACAACCGGCTGACCGAGGCGATCGACGACCTGTGCCGGCTGCTGCGGGCGGGCATCAACGTGGTGGCCAGCGGTCCGGTGTTCCTGTCCTATCCCGAGGGCACCGTGCCGCCGGAGCTGGTCGAGCCCATCCGGCAGGCCGCCGCCGAGGGCGGGAGCTCGTTGTGGGTCAACGGGATCGACCCCGGCTGGGCCAACGACTGGTTGCCGCTGCTGCTGTCCGGCACCTGTCAGCGCATCGACCTCATCCGCTGCTCGGAGATCACGGACTACTCGACCTACGACAACCCGTTGGTGTTGTTCGACATCATGGGCTTCGGCTCGGCGCCCGGCCAGACGCCGCTGCTGTTGCAACCCGGCGTGCTCACGCTCGCGTGGGGCAGCGTCGTCCGGCAACTGGCCGCCGCTCTGGACGTCACGCTCGACTCGGTCGTCGAACACCACGAGCGGTTCGCGGCACCGGAGGAGTTCACCGCCGCGGGCCGCACGATCGCCGAGGGCAGCATGGCGGCACTGCGGTTCACCGTCAGCGGCATGGTCGGCGATCGGCCGGTGCTCGTGCTCGAACACGTCACGAGGCTGCGGCCCGGCCACGCGCCGGACTGGCCGCAGCCGGTCGGCACCGGCTGCTACCGCGTGGAGATCTCCGGTGAACCCAACTACGTCGTGGACGTGCGGCTGACCGGCGGCGACGGCGACCACAACACCGCGGGCGTGGCGTCGACCGCCATGCGCCTGGTCAACGCCGTTCCCGCGGTCGTGGCCGCCGCACCCGGTCTGCTCACCGCACTCGACCTGCCGCTGACCACCGGGCGTGGGCTGGTGTCGGCGAAGGCGTGAGTCCTACCAGCCCCAGCGGGAAGCCGGCCGGGGCGGATCGAGGAAGTGGTAGGCGGGCAACGGACCCGTGCAGGTCGCCGTGACCTCACTGATCTTCGCGACCGCCGCGCACGCCGCCTCGACCTGATCCAGGGGCACCAGGTACGCGCGGGCCTCCTCGGTGTGGGCCGGCGCGTCGAGCAGCGCCATCGCCTTCGCCACCGCCGCCACCGGCGCGAGCAGTGCGTCGGCCTCCTTCCGGCGCCACGCAACGATTTCCCGCGCGATCAGCTCGCCCTGCGCTACGACGTCCACGGCCCGGCTCGTCACCACGCCCCTGTCGTGCACCGCGCGCAACGCGGTGTTCTCGTCGAACACCAGCCGCACGTGCATCTCCGCCATTCCGTCGAGCTCGTCGAGGTGGTGCCGCAGTGACGGCGGCCCCAGTGCGACGACGGCCGTGCGGGTCGCGGCCTCGTCCACCGCGGTGGTGCCGATCCGCAGTGGCAGCACCGGACCGCCCGGCAGCAGCGCGCACAACCCCTCCAGGTGAGCGACGACCTCCTGCTCGGTCAGCACCTGATCGTTCTGCCGGTCGCTGACCACCGCGGCGAGATCGTCCACGTCGACCAGCCGGAACGGCGAGTCGTCCGGCAGCCGGTGACTCGCCCGCACGACGCCGTGCAGATACAGGCTCACTGCTCGGGTTCCTCCACCGGGACGGCGGCCGGGGTGACGACCGCGGGTGCGACCATGGCGGGAACCGCCGAGGCCAGCAGGCCGTAGGTGCCGGAGATGCCCTGGGCCGCGGGTGCCGCCGTCACGACGCCCCTGCGGGTCGCTTCGAGACGTTGCATCGCTTCCAGGTAACGGATGTAGGTGTCGACGCTGGCGATCACGACCTTGATGTCGATGGCCAGGATCTCGATGCCGATCAGCGACACCCGCACGGACGCGTCGATCACCAGTCCCTTGTCCAGCAGGACGTTCAGCACGTCGGCCAGGCCGCCGGAGTTCGGTACGACAGGAGCGGTCATGGTGCTGCCCTCTCTTCGCTCAGCAGGGTCGCGATGTCGACCGGGAGCCGGACGCTCGACGTGTCCGGCTCACCGAGTGCCTCGCGCAACGCCGCGAACTGGCGTTGCAGCGAGATCAGCGCCTGGCCGAGGTTCTCGATCTCCTCGGCCGTCAGGGTTCCGGCGTCCACCCGGCGCAGCGCCTGACGCTCGAGCAGCTCGCACACGATCTCCAGCACCGCCACGACGATGCGACCGAGCCCCCGGCCCGCGTCCTGCGCGCTCACCGGTCGCCGCCGATGCCGATCAGCAACAGCCTCAGGTCGAGCCGGATGAGTTCGACGCCCGCCAACGCGATGACCACGTCACCGCGCACGACCGCGCCCCGGTGCACGACCCGGTCGAGGAGGTCGACGAGGCTCGCCGCACTGTGCTCAGGCATCGGCGAACTCGACCTTCGTGAACGAGTACGGCGGCCAGGGCCCGGTGATCTCCGCGCGCAGCCCCAGTTCCCGGGTCAGCCGGTCGATCTCGGCGTGGAAGTCCTCCTCGTTCTCCACGTCGACCAGGTACGCCCCTTCGAGCAGCACGTCACCGGCGAGGTCGCGGCACGTGCTCTCGGCTGACCGCCGGGTCAACGCCCGGTGCACGCTCGCGGCGCCGCGACGGACGGCGTCGGCGGCGTCCAGCCGTTGCCGGCGCATCGCCAGGTAGGCCGTTCCGGACAAGGCGTCGAGGTCCACCGGCGCAGGTGCGGCGGCGCGCACGCGGACGCCCCACTCGCGCCGTCCCTCCACCCGGTCCAGCCAGGCCGACGCCTCCTCGTGGCGGGCGCCGAGCAACCGCAGCGCCGCGTCGACGCCGTCGAGCACGGTGCCGAACCGCAGCGGCAGCACCGGTTCGTGCTGGAACACCGCACGCACCACGGCGTCGTGGTAGCGGGCGAGCACGGCGAGCGGACTGTCCTCGGCGGGCTCGTCGAACTCGAGCCCGGCGAACCGCTCGGTCTCCACCTCGGCCACGACGAGCGCCAGGCCTCGGTGACCGATCAGCCACGGCCCGGCCAGGTCGATCCGCCGATCCCTGGTGATCGCGTACGCGTACAGGCCGCGGCTCATGGTCGGTTCTCCTCCAGCGCCCGCTCCAGTGCCGCCAGCCGGTCGCGCAGCTCGGCGTTCTCCGCCGCCAGCTGTCTCGCCGCCGATCTCGGAGCGAAGAACGGGTCGTTCTCCCACCAGTCGATGCCCATCTCGCGCGCGGTCTGCGCGGACGCCACGAACAGCCTCACCCGCAACGTCAGCAGCTCGATGTCCACCACGCTGACGGCGATGTCCCCCACGATCACCACGCCCTTGTCCAGGACGCGTTCCAGCGTGTCGGCGAGAGAACTGGATCTGTTGTCCACTTGGAACGGTCCCCTCACAGGTCGGTCGTGCCACGGGTGTAGCGCCGGAGCCGCTCGCAGCCGCACAGCTCGCCCGTCGCGTCGACGTCGACGCGATAGGTGGACATGACGCTCGTCGTGGCCGGGACGCGTTCGAGCTCGAGCACGTCGACCAGGACGGACCAACCGCCGTCCGGCAGCGCGCGAATCCCCGAAACGGCTTCCGGCGTCCTGCCGAACAGCGCACCGAACTGCTCCGTTGCGGCTCGAATGGCGAATGCGGCGGTGAGTTTCTCAGGTTTTCCGGATGGCGAACTGTCATTCGAATCGTCAGCCACTCTCCCCACCATAGAGGCAGTTCACGGCGCCATGCAGAATTGCTCACCGACGAAGAATTAACATGTTGACGGGCATGTCAGAGCGAATGCATCCCGATAGAGCGAACGGCCGAATTCGGTGAATGCATTCGAGTGCTGCAATTGGCATCAGCCAGGTGGCGTGCGGCGTTCGTCCCAACGGATCGGGGTGTCCGAGGTCGTCCGACTTGCTGCCGTTTTCTCGCTTCCTCCGCCTATGGTCGCCGCCGTGAACAAGTTCAGGAAAGCGCTGTCCCTCAGCCTCGCCACCGCAGCCGTCCTCGCCGCGTCGGTGACGATGAGCACCGCGGCGCAAGCGGCGTCGTCACCGATCGAGGCCTGTGGCGGTGGCAGCTACCACGAGATCGACAGCCACAAGCTGGGCAGCGTCGCCACGATCCGCCTGCTGTACAACGGCAGCACCAACTGCGTGGTCACGTGGCGGACGAACCCCGGCAGCCCCACCCGGCTGCTGGCCGCCATCGCGAAGGAGAACGCCGACGGCAGCTACACCGATTTCAAGAACGACGACAAGCCCTACACCACCTACGCCGGTCCGGTGAAGGTGTCCGCCGCCGGCAAGTGCATCATCTGGGGAGGCGGCGTGACGATCAGCGGAGTCTGGAACGCCTGGTACTCGGCGCCCTCGCACTGCGGCTGAGCGGCACCCGGCTAGCCGGCGAAGCCGTTGTCCCGCAGTGCCTTCGCGATGCGGGCGTGGTGCTCGGCCTCCCAGTCGTCCAACGTCTGGGAGGCCTCCTCCGCCAGTTTCGCCCGCGCGTCGCGGAGGACCTGGTCCTGCCGGTCGCGCGGCACCACGACGACGCCCTCCTCGTCCGCCACGACGACGTCGCCCGCCTCGACCCGCACGCCACCGCATTCGATCGGCTCGTTGAACGGCGACACGGCCTTCTTCGTGCCGGGAATCGGGATCACTCCCCTGGCGAAGACCGGGAAGCCCAGCTCCCTGGTCTCGGCCACGTCGCGGATCACGCCGTCGAGGACGAACGCGGCGACACCCCGGCGGTGCGCGACGGCGCAGACGTTGCCGCCGGCCAGCGCGTAGTCGAGGTCGCCCGACTGCACCACGATCACCGAGCCCGGCTCGGCGCGGTAGATGGCCGCGTGCAGCATCAGGTTGTCACCCGGCGGGCACCGCACGGTGAACGCGGGTCCCGCGACCCGCGGCAAGGGCGTCCACAGTGGATGGATGCCGGAGTCCATCACGCGCTCGCGGCCCAGCACGTCGGCGAGGGTGGTGGGCGAGATCTTCTCGAACTCCGCTGCGTCACTCATGCCACCACGACTACCAGACGCGGTCCACGAGGGATGATGGCGGAGTGAGCGCGCCGAGGAGAGGCAGACCGGCCGGTCCCACCGGGCCGGTGATCGGCCGTGCGCTGCGGTTGCTCGACGCGTTCGACGCCCAGCGTCGCGAGCTGACGCTGAGCGAGCTCGCCAGGCGCGCGGACATGCCGTTGTCGACCGCGCACCGGCTGATGCAGGAGCTCTGCGCGTGGGGTGCGGTCGAACGCGACGCTGACGGGCTGTACCGGATCGGGTTGCGGCTGTGGGAGCTCGGTTCGCTCGCGCCGCGCGGGCCGGGGCTGCGCGAGACCGCGCTGCCGTTCCTGGAGGACCTCTCCCAGATCACCAAGGAGAACGTGCAGCTCGCCGTCAGGGAGGGCACGGAGGTCGTCTTCGTCGAACGGATCGCGGGGTCCGGCGCGGTGCCGGTGCTCACCCGCGTCGGCGGCCGGTTCGCCCTCACCGCCACCGGCGTCGGCCTGGTGCTGCTCGCCCACGCCCCCGCCGAGGTGCAGGAAGAGGTGCTGGGCGGCCCGATCGACCGGTACACGGCCAAGACCGTCACCGATCCGCGGCAGCTGCGCCGGATGCTCGCCGACACCAGGGCGAACGGCTTCTCGATCAGCGACCGCCAGGTCACGATGGACGCGCTCTCGGTCGGTGCGCCGATCCGCGACCGGCACGGCGAGGTGATCGCCGCGGTATCTCTCGTCGTGCGGCACGGCAGCACGACGCCGCACGCATTGGCGCGGCTCGTGCGCACCAGCGCTCAGGCGATCTCCCGCGCCCTCTCGGCCTAAGGGCTTCCATTTTCCGGAAACACCGCTACGGACCGGGCCGCGGTCTCGGTCACGCTGTGACCCCCACCACGGAGAAGGAGCGTCGATGACCGGCTTCCCGCGCGACCAGTGGTACGTCGCGGCCTACGGTTCCGAGATCGGGCACGACCTGTTCACCCGCACCGTCTGCGGCGAGCCGATCCTGTTCTGGCGCACCCGCGACGGAGCGGTGACGGCCATGCCCGACCGGTGCGTGCACCGCCGTTTCCCGTTGTCCCAGCCGCCTTCCCGGCTCGTCGACGACCAGGTCGTGTGCGGCTACCACGGCTTCACCTACGACGCGACCGGCAAGTGCGTCGCCGTGCCCGGTCAGACCCGCATCCCGCGCACCGCGCGACTGCTGCCGTATCCGGTGGTGGAACAGGACTCGTTCGTGTGGGTGTTCATCGGCGACCCGGCGAACGCCGACGCGTCGCGGATCCCCCGCGCACCGTGGCTGGTCGCGCCGGACTACACGACCGTCTCGGGCATGGAACCGTTGGCCGCCAGGTACGAACTGCTGGTCGACAACCTGCTCGACCTGTCGCACGAGACCTATCTGCACGGCGGTTACATCGGCACGCCAGAGGTCGCCGCCACCCCGATCACGACCGAGGTCGACGAGGACGCCGGCATCGTCTACGTCTCGCGACACATGGACGACGCGGAGTGCCCGCCGTTCTACTCGAAGTCGACCGGGCTGCAGGGCAGGATCGCGCGCTGGCAGGACATCGAGTACACGCCGCCGTGCCTGTACAAGCTGCACAGCCGCATCGCGCCGGTGGGGTCCGTGCCCAATCCGGACGGCACCGACCCGGACGCGTTCCACGTCGAGGTCGTGTACGCGATCACGCCGGAGAGCGAGAACTCGACGCACGACTTCTGGGCCGTGGCACGGGACTTCGCGCTCGGCGACGAGGAGGTGTCCGCGTTCCTCGCCGAGAACAACCGCACGGTCGTCCTGCAGGACGTCGAGGCGTTGAACGTGCTGGAACAGGTCATCGCCACCGAGCCCGAGGGCTACCAGGAGCTCTCGATCAACATCGACACCGGCGGGCTCGCCGCGCGCCGGATGCTCAAGCGGCTGTGCGAGCAGGCATGAACGCTCTGACCGGCAACCGCGTCTTCCGCATCCACTGGGTCCTGGGCACCGACCGGCTGCGGGCGGTGTGCCACTGCTCCGCCGAGCGCGAGTTCGACGACCCGGTCGAGCTGTGGGAGTGGCTGCTCGACCACCCCGTGGGACACACGCCATGAAACTGCTGCTGGAGAGCAAGAAACCGATCGCCGACGGTGTCGTCCTGCTGACCCTGCGGCATCCGGACGGTCACCCGCTGCCCGCGTGGACGCCCGGTGCGCACGTCGATCTGGAACTCGGCGACGACCTGGTCCGCCAGTACTCGCTGTGCGGTGACCCGCACGACAACACGGTCCTCCAGGTCGCCGTGCTCCGCGAACCCGACGGCCGCGGGGGTTCGCAGTACGTGCACGACGTGCTCACCGCCGGGCAGCTGATCGAGGTGCACGGGCCGCGCAACCACTTCGCGCTCGTCGAGGCCGAGAGGTACCTCTTCATCGCGGGTGGCATCGGCATCACGCCGATCCTGCCGATGATCGCCGAGGTGGCCGCGGCCGGCCACGACTGGCGGCTGGTCTACGGCGGTAGGACGCGCTCCTCCATGGCGTTCCTCGACGAGCTCGAACCCCTGGGCCGCGTCGAGATCCGCCCCCAGGACGAGGCCGGCCTGCTGGACCTGGCGACCCTGCTCGGCGAGCCCGCGCCCGGCACCGCCGTGTACTGCTGTGGACCGGAAGGCCTGCTGACCGCCGTCGAACAGCATTGTGCGCAGTGGCCGGCCGGGACACTCCACGTCGAACGGTTCGCACCCAAACCCGATGCGGCACAAGGCCCGCGGCAGGGGTTCGAGGTCGAGCTCTCGCAGTCCGGCGAGGTCCTGCGGGTGGAGCCGGACGAGTCCGTGCTCGAGGTCGTCGAACGTGCGGGCGTGCCCGTGCTGTCGTCCTGTCAGGAGGGCACCTGCGGCACCTGCGAGACGGTCGTCCTCGCCGGAACGCCCGACCACCGCGACTCGGTGCTCACCGACGACGAACGGGAGAACGGCGACGTGATGATGATCTGCGTGTCCCGCTCGCGTTCCCCGCGGCTGGTCCTCGACCTCTGACCGGAAACACTTGACAGTTCAACAACACCGAACCATGCTTTGTGTATCAGGATTCCTGATATTCGTAATCCTGATACACCAGCTCAGTGAGGAGCCGAACCCATGCGTGGTCGCTAAGAACCGGCGAGTGCGGCACGACACCGGTTGAGCATGTCGTGCAACGCGGTTCGCTCGCCCTTGCTGAGCTTGCTCACCATCCTCTTCTCGATCGCCGCCACGTCGTCGGCGTGCTCGTCGAGGAACGCCCTGCCGGAGTCCGTGAGGCTGATCAGCAACCTCCTGCCGTGCGCCGGGTCCGGCGTCCGGACGATCAGCTCACGCCGCTCCAGCGCGGCGACCATGTCGGTCATCGTCTGCGCGGTCACGAACGAGTGGCGCGCCAGCTCGGCCGACGTGAGGCCGTCGCGCCGGGCCAGCACCGTCAGCGCCGTGTACTGCAGCGTCGTCACCCCGGCCGGCCGCAGCACCTCGTCCATGAGTGCGCGCACCGCGAGCTCCACCTGCTTGATCTCGTACATCAGCGACGGTCGCACGTGCTCCACCTTCCCCATCGATCACGCCGATCACTCAGAAGCCTGGCACAGGAAGGCAAACCCGACATGACCGCACTCGACGAGCGTCCGACCGCAACGGTGCGCCGCCCGGTCGTCGCACCCGGCAGGTTGTTCATCGGGGGCACGTGGCGGGAGTCCACCGAGGACGCCCGCATCCCCGTGACCGACCCGTCCACCGGATCCGTCGTCACGTCCGTCGCCTGGGGCACCACGGCCGACGTCAACGACGCGGTCGACGCCGCCCGCGCCGCGCTGGAGGGCTGGGCGGCGACGCCGGGCAGGCAGCGCGGGCGGATCCTGCACCGGGTCGCGGACATCGTGCGGGCCAGGGCGGACGAGCTCGTCGCGGTGGAGAGCCTCGACGTCGGCAAGCCGGTCGCGCTGTGCCGTCCCGTCGACGTGGAGACGACCGCCGAGCAGTACGAGTACTACGCGGCGCTGGCGCAGACCCTCGACGGGGCGACGCGGCAGATCCCGATCCCCTCGCACGCCTACACCCGCCGCGAGCCGATCGGGGTGGTCGCGGCGATCACGCCGTTCAACTTCCCGCTGATCCTGTCGAGCTCGAAGATCGCTCCGGCGCTCGCGGCGGGCAACACGGTGGTGCACAAGCCCGCCGAGGACACACCGCTCAGCGCGTTGCTGATGGCCGAGATCCTCGCCGAGGCCGGTGTGCCCGACGGCGTGGTCAACGTGGTGACGGGCTACGGCGCGGAGATCGGCGAGCACCTCCTGCGCCACCCCGGCGTGGACAAGGTGGCGTTCACCGGGTCGACCGCGGTCGGCAGGCACGCGGCGAGCATCGCGGGCGCGCAGCTCAAGCCCGTGACCATGGAGCTGGGCGGCAACGCGGCGCACATCATCTTCGACGACGCCGACCTGGAGAAGGCGATCGGAGCGGCGATCAAGGCGTTCGTCTTCAACACCGGCCAGTTCTGCATGGGCGGGCCACGGTTGCTCGTCGCGGCACCGTTGTACGACGCCGTTCTCGGCGCTCTCGCCGAGGCCGTGCCCACCGTGCCGGTCGGGGACCCGTTCGACCCGGCGACCGTGATCGGGCCGATGGCCGGCGAGCGACATCTGTCCAAAGTGGAGCGTTACGTCGCGCAGGCGAAGGCCGACGGCGGCCGGATCGTCACCGGTGGGCAGCGGCTCGACCGGGCCGGGTGCTACTTCCCGCCCACGGTGATCGCGGACCTGCCGGACACGTCCTCTGTGGTGCGGGAGGAGATCTTCGGCCCGGTGCTGACCGTGCAGCGGTTCGACACCGAGGACGAGGCGGTCGCCATGGCCAACGGCACGCCCTACGGCCTCGCCGCCGGGCTGCAGACCGAGAACCTCGCGCGGGCGCACCGGGTGGCCGCCCGGCTGCAGGCGGGCATCGTCTGGATCAACGACTGGGCGCTGCTCGACCCGGCGATCCCGTTCGGCGGCGTCAAGGACTCCGGTCACGGCCGCGAGTACGGCCCGGAGGCACTCGCCGCCTACACGCGCACGAAGTCCGTCGTCATCTCTCTCGCCTGAGCCCACAGGAGAATCCGATGCCCACCACAACGACGGCGGCCGTGGTCGAGTCCGCCGGTTCCGGGTTCACGCTCGCCCAGGTGGCTCTCGACGACCTGCGTCCCGACGAGGTGCGCGTGCGCGTCGTCGCCGCCGGCATCTGCCACACCGACCTCGGCGTCGCGGGCGGCCACCTGCCGTTCCCGCTGCCCGGTGTGCTCGGCCACGAGGGCGCCGGGATCGTCGAGGAGGTCGGCTCCGCGGTCACGAAGGTCGCTCCCGGCGACCAGGTGCTGCTGAGCTACACCTCGTGCGGCCGCTGCCCGAACTGCCGCGACGGCCATCCCGCCTACTGCGACACCTGGCTGCCGTCGAACCTGATCGGCGGCGAACGAGCCGACGGGACGTCGCCGATCTCCCGCGACGGCGTCCCGCTCGGCGGTCACTTCTTCGGCCAGTCGAGCTTCGCCCACCACGCCGTCGTCGACGAGCGCAGCGTGGTGAAGGCCCCCGCCGACGCGCCACTCGACCTGCTCGCCCCGCTCGGCTGCGGGGTCATGACCGGCGCCGGCGCGGTCTGGCACGCGCTCGCCCCGCGACCCGGCGCCACCCTCCTCGTCACCGGTGCGGGAGCGGTCGGTCTCTCCGCGATCATGGCGGCCCGGCTCACCCCGGCGACCCGGATCATCGCCGCCGACCGCGTCCCGCGCCGGCTGGAGCTCGCCGCCGAGCTGGGCGCCACCGACACCGTCGACACCACCCACGACGACCTCGGCGAGGCGGTCGCGAAGCTCACGTCCGGCCGCGGCGTGGACGGTGTCGTGGAGACCACCGGCAACGCCGGCGTGCTCGGCACGGCGATCTCGTCGCTGGCCACGCGCGGCACGGCGGTGATCGTCGGCGCGCCCGCGTTCGGCACCCAGGTCCCGGTCAACGTGAACTTCATGTTGTCCGGCCGCAGGGTCGTCGGACTCACCATGGGTGACGCCGAGACCCAGTCGCTCATCCCGGTGCTCGTCGACCTCGTCACGGCGGGCAGGCTGCCGATCGACCGGCTGATCACCCACTACGAGTTCGGGGAGATCCAGCGGGCCGTCGACGACGCGCTGGCGGGCGTGACGATCAAGCCCGTGTTGCGGCTCGGGTGAGACCGGGATGATCGGACCGGCGAACCACGGCGTCGGCAGCTGGCCGGCGCGACGGGCGCGCATCTCCCCGCACCGCACCGCACTCGTGCAGGGAGACCGGACGCTGACCTACGCCGGGCTCGCGCACCGGGCCGACCGGCTCGCGGCCGCGCTGACCCGGCTCGGCGTGCGGCGCGGTGACCGGGTCGCCTACCTCGGCGTCAACGACATCACCGTGTTCGAGACGTTGTTCGCCACGGCGCTGTGCGGGGCGATCTTCGTGCCGTTGAACCACCGCTTGTCCGGCACGGAGATCGCCTACATGCTCGCCGACAGCGGCGCGTCCCTGCTCGTGCACAGCGCGGACGCCGACTCCCTCGTCGCCGCGGCCGGACCGCTGCCGCCCGTGCTGCGGACCGCCGACTTCGACACCGTGGCCGGAGACGAGCCTCCCGGCGCCGAGGTGACGTTCGACGACCCGTGTCTGCTGCTCTACACCTCGGGCACGACGGGCAAACCGAAGGCGGCGGTGCTCACGCACGGCAACCTGACCTGGAACACCGTCAACCAGCTCGCCCACTTCGACGTCCTCAGCACCGACCGCGCGTTGTGCATCGCGCCGTTGTTCCACTGCGTCGGCCTCGGCCAGATCACTCTGCCGACACTGTTCAAGGGCGGCAGCGTGGAGCCGGTGGCGAAGTTCGATCCGGGCGCGATCCTCGCGCGCATCGGAGAGGCGGGGATCACCGGTTTCGCCGCTGTGCCCACGATGCTGCAGATGATGTGCCAGGACCCGGCCTGGGACACCGCCGACCTCAGCTCACTGACGTGTGTGCTCTACGGCGGTTCACCGGTGCAGGAACGCGTTGCGCGCGCGTGGCTCGACCGCGGTGTCCGGCTGTTGCAGGGCTACGGCATGACGGAGGCGTCTCCTGGCGTCTCGATGGCCACCCACGACGGCACGCTCGACCACCCCGTGTCCGCGGGCGTGCCGCACTTCTTCACCGACGTCGCCGCACTCCGCGCCGAGCAGGTCGTGCCGCTCGGCACCGAACCCGCCGAGCTGCTCGTGCGCGGCCCCAACGTGTTCGCGGGCTACTGGAACCGACCGCAGGAGACCCGGGACAGCTTCGTCGACGGCTCCTGGTTCCGCACCGGCGACGTGGTCCGCGTCAACGACGGCTGGGCCCACGTCGTCGACCGGATCAAGGACGTGATCATCTCCGGCGGGGAGAACGTCTACCCCGCCGAGGTGGAGGCCGTCATCGTGCAGTTGGACGAAGTCGAGTCGTGTGCGGTGGTCGGTGTGCCGGACGAGCGGTGGGGCGAGGTCGGCGCCGCCTACGTCGTCGCCCGCACCGACCTCGACCCCGGGGTGCTCCGGGAGCACCTCGAGGCCAACCTCGCCCGCTTCAAGGTGCCCAAGCACCTGTTCTTCGTGGACTCGTTGCCGCGCAACGCCACCGGCAAGGTGCGCCGCGTCGAGCTGCGGGCGATGGCGGCCGCCGCGGTCGGACGCTGACCGCTCAACTCTGCTCCGGCCGGACCTCCGGCTTGCCGGTGGGCAGGTCGTCCGGCGGGTCGACGCTGAGCGCCTTCGCCACCGGCACGTCGGTCGACGAGTGCAGGACGATCGACAACGCGATGGTGATCGCGACGAGGTCGAACACGTCCTCGCCCGCGGGTATCCCCGCCTGCAGCACCAACAGCCCGTACACCACCGAGGCGAAACCCTTGGGGCCGAACCACGCGGCGACGGATCGTTCGCGGGCGGGCAAAGGCGTCCGCAGCAGGGACACCATCATCGCGGCCGGGCGCACGAGCAGGATCGCGATCACCGCGACCGCCCACTCCCCCGCGCTCAGGTGCGACAGCCGCTCCGGCGTGATCAGCGCGCCGAACACGAGCAGCGCGGCGAACTTCGTGATCTCCGACAGCAGGTCGCCGAAGTGCTCGAAGTGCTCTGCCGCAACGCGGTCCAGCGTCGCGATCGTCGACCCGGCGGCGAACGCGGCCAGGTAGGGGTTGGCGTGGGTGAGGTGGCACGTCGCGTACAGCACCACCGCGATCGCCAGCGGGCCGAGCGCTTGCAGGCGTGGTTCCGCCGTGAAGATCCGCAGGCGCCACGCCAGCACCACGACGGCGGGGATCACGATGCCGAGCGCGAGACCGGCCGCCAGCTCGATGCCGATCTTGGCGAAGTCGGTGCCGCTGTTCGAGGCGGTGGCCAGGAAGATCAGCACGAACGGCAGCGCGAGGCCGTCGTTGAGACCGGACTCGACGTTGAGCAGGCGGCGCAGTCGCAGCGGGACGTCGGTGCGGCCGACGATCGCCGAGGCGAACACCGGGTCGGTCGGCGAGAGGATCGCGCCGATCAGAAACGACGTCGTCCAGTCGAGGCCGGTGAGGAAGTGCGTCGGCACGGCGATGCCGACCATGGTGAGCGGCATGGCGAGGCCCAGCGCGCGGCCCGACAGCCGCCAGCCCTGCTTCAGGTCGGGCAGACCGGCGCGTTGCCCGTCGGTGAAGAGGACGGTGAACAGCGCGAGATCCGCCAGGACCGTCACGAACGAGCTGTTCGACGGGATGGTCACGAGACCGAGGCCGCCCTGCCCGATCAGGGCTCCGGCGGCGAGGAACATCAGCGCCGTCGACAGGATCGTGCGCGCCGCGAGACCCGACAGCGACACGCTGATCAGCAGCACCACACCGAACGCGAGCACCAGCGCCATCGACGAACCCCGTCCCAGCCGACCAGGCCCACCACGGGTTCGTGATGAGCGTTGCCGACCAGGCTTCCCGGCGCTCCACGCGAAAAGATGCCGTAAACGACCGCCCGGCGCAAACCAGATCGCTTGACCCGCGCTGAACAAGTGTTCAATACTCTGAACATGCGTTCAGCCTCTGACCTCACGGCCCGTGCGCGCATCCGTGACGCCGCACTGATCAGGTTCGGCACCGACGGAATCGCAGGAACCTCGGTGCGTGCGGTGGCCGCTGACGCCGGGGTCTCACCGGCGTTGGTGGTGCATCACTTCGGCTCCAAGGAAGGGCTGCGGCAGGCCTGCGACGACCACGTGCTCGAAGGGATCCGCTCCGGCGGTGAGGCGGGGACGGACGCGTTGGGTGAGGTGCTGCAGGCGGCAACGCCGGTGCGGCGCTACCTGGCTCGCGCGTTGCTCGACGGCACCGCCGCGGCGAGCACCTTGTTCGACGAGATCGTCGACCGCACGCAGCAATGGCTCGCCACGGGTGAAGAGGAAGGCTGGGTTCGTCCGGCTTCCGACGCACGGGCGCGCGCGGTCACCTACGTGTCGTGGCTGTTGGCGCCGCTCGTGCTCGGTGATCACGTGGGCCGGTTGCTCGGCGGGGATCCGGCGGAGACCGCGACGGCGGTGCGGGGTGCGCGGGCCGGGCTGGAGATGCTCACGTCCGGCCTGTTCGCCGACGACCGCTGGCTCACCGCGTTCAACGAGGTCGGCGAGCGATGAAGACCCTGCTCGTCACGCACGGCACCCGTGGCGATGTGCAGCCGTTGCTCGCGCTGGCGGTGGCGTTGACGAACGCGGGTCACGAGGTGCTGCTCGCCGCTCCGGCGTCGTTCGCCGAAGCCGTTGGGGCACAGGGCGTCGAGTTCGCACCTCTCGACGACGGCCCCAACCGGCTGATGGACGATCCGGTGCTGAAGGAGGCGATCGAGGGCGGCTACCGCGGGGTGCGCGGCAAGATCACCGCGTGGTCGACCGTCCAGCGCATCAAGCCGTTGATGGCGCACGTGCTGCGTGATCTCGGTGCGGTCGCACGGTCCTGCGGTGCGGACGTCGTGGTGCACACGCCGAGCGTGCCCGCTCAGCACGTGGCGGAACTCCTCGGTGTCCCGGCGGTGCTCGCCACCCTGCAACCGGGATGGGTTCCCACGTCGGCGTTCCCCTGCCCGCTGCTGCCGTTGCCGCGGCTGCCCCGGTTCCTCAACCGGGCGACCTATCTGACCGTCTCGGGAACGTTGCGGGCGTACGCCGGAGTGGTCAACGCCTGGCGTGCCGGTGAACTCGGCCTGCGTCCCGGCCGGGGTCCGCGCCACGCCCTGGTGGTACAGGCGTTCAGCTCCCGTGTCACGCCGGTGGATCCCGGTTGGCCGGATTCGGTGCGCACCACCGGCTTCTGGTACCTGCCGAGACCCGCGGACTGGACGCCGGACGCGTCGTTGCGGGCGTTCCTCGACGACGGGGCTGTCTACATCGGATTCGGCAGCATGGCCGGACGCGATGCGCGGCGCACCGGGGACCTGGTCGCCGAGGCGGCACGTGCGGCCGGGGTGCGCGCGGTCGTCGCCACCGGCTGGGGCGGACTCGCCGCGCGCTCGTCGGACGACCTGCACGTGATCGACCAGGCGCCGCACGACTGGCTGTTCGGCCGGGTGCGGGCAGTCGTGCACCACGGCGGTGGAGGAACGACCGCCGCGGCACTGGCCGCGGGTGTGCCCCAGGTCGTCTGCCCGTTCGTCGCCGACCAGCCCCACTGGGCCCAGCGGATGCACGCCATCGGCGTCGCCCCGCAACCCCTTCCCCACCGGAAACTCAGTGCCGGCCGGCTCGGCGAGGCGATCTCGCGGGCAGTCGGCGACCCCGCGCTGCGGCAGCGGGCCGCGGTCCTCGGCGAGGAGATCCGTGCCGAGGACGGTGTGCGCGCCGCGGTGCACGAACTCGAAAGGATCCACGATGGACACCGCTGACCGGATCGCGAAGACCTTCGGCATGACCGACGAGGCGTGGCGACGGCACGCCAACCCGTGGAGCGTGTGGACCGGTTCGCCGCGATCCCGTTGATGCTGCTGGCGATCTGGAGCCGCACGTGGATCGGGTGGTGGTGCCTCGTGCCGATCGGTGCCGTCGTCGTGTGGCTCTTCGTCAACCCGAGGGCGTTCCCGCCCGTGGACGAACCGCACAGCTGGACCGAGCGCGGCATCTACGGCGAGCAGGCCTGGGTGCGCCACAGGGACCTGGTGCCGCCGGACCACCGGCACGTGTTGCGTCTGCTGGTCTCGTTGGGCGTCATCGGGTTCGGCATGATCCTGTGGGGCCTGATCGCCCTGAAGGTGTGGCCGACGGTCTTCGGTGCCACCCTCGTCGTGGTGGCCCAGCTGTGGCGGATCGACCGCTTCGGCTGGCTGTGGGAACGCCACCGGGCGCAGCGGTCCTGACCGCCGTGCTCACGCCCCGGCCTTGACGCAGTGCGGGCTCACCACCCAGAACCGCTCGCGGACGGTCCCGCTTGGCGTCCACAGTGGACGAGGAAGTCGACCTCGAACACCTCTACAACCTCCTCGCGGAGCGGCGTTCGCGCACAGCCGCCACGACTTTCGCCACCTGGGCGTCGAACGCGTCGAGCTGCTCGGCCTCCGCCGGACTCGCGACGAACGCACGCCGGTCGCAGAGCACTCCGCCGCGCCAGATCCGCTCGATCGCCCGCGTCTCGGTGATGTCCGCCAACGGGTCGCCGGACACGAGGACCAGGTCCGCGCGCTGCCCCGCCGCGACACGTCCGCGGTCGGCGAGGCCGAACACCCGTGCCGGTGCGCTCGTGGCGGCGGCGAGGGCCTGCGCCGGGCTGAGGCCGCACCGGACGAGGAGTTCCAGCTCCCGGTGCAGGCTGGCGCCGAACACGGTTCCCGGGTTCGGCGCGTCGGTGCCCGCCAGCACCGTGACACCCGCGTCGGCCAGTCGCCGCACGTTGTTCTCGGCCCACGCGTAAGGCAGGCGACGACCGGTGAGCAGGGCGCCCGACGTCAACCGGCGGGTCCAGGCCTCGCCGAGCGCGTCCGCGAGCCGCGGATCGCCCGCCACCGCCGCGCCGCCCGGTTCGCCGAGCGTGTTCTCGATGGTGGCGAGCGTGGGGCCGACCGCGATCCCGGCCTCGGCGATGCGGCCGACCAGGTCCTCGTCCAGTTCGGCGTCCGCGGGGACGTGGGCCATCACGTCGGCACCGGCGGCCACGACCTGCTCGGCACCGGCCGCCGAGCTCACGTGGGCGACGACGAGCAGGCCGCGGGCGTGCGCGGCGGTGACCAGCGCCTTGATCGTCTCGAAGTTCAGCGACGGCCACAGGCCCCCGACGCCGGAGAAGATCTTCAGGTAGTCCGAGCCCTCGGCGATCCGGTCCGCGACGAATTGTTCGGCCTGGCCGGCGGCGGTCAGCGTCGGGAACGGGGCGTACATCAGCGACGGGTGTCCGTCGGGTGCGGTGGCACCTATGCCAGACGAGCGCACGTCGGCCACGTCCGGACGAGTCCCTGCCTGTTCCTTGGCCGTGGCCACCAGACCGGGCTTGCTGAACATGTCCAGAACGGTGGTGACGCCGAAGATCAGCGACTGCTGGAGGGCGCCGGGGACGAGGTGCACGTGCGCGTCGATCAGCCCGGGCAGCAGGGTGCCGCCCGCCGCGTCGACCACCTCGTCGCCTTCTCGGGCGAGCGAGTCCGCCGAGCACTCGGTGATCACCCCGCCGGCGAACCGGACCGACGTCCAGTCCCGAACCTGCGTCCCGTCGAACACCTTCGCGTTCACGATCGTCGTCGCCGTGGCCACCGCGTCCTCCCCAGGAATCCTGGTCAACCCTAGTGGCGTCACGCCAGCACGAAGTAGCGCAGCCACAGGTACGGAGCCGCGAGCAGGATCGACAGGCCGGCGACGACGACGCCGTAGCGGGTGAACTGCCAGAAGCTGATCGGCGTGCCGTTGCGCGCGGCCAGGCCGAGCACGACGACGTTCGCGCTGGCGCCCACCGCGGTGGCGTTGCCGCCGAGGTCCGCGCCCAGCGCGAGCGACCACCACATCGACTCCGCCTGCGGTGTGTGGCCCTGCGCCGCCACGAGCTCGCCGACGATCGGTGACATCGTTGCGACGTAAGGGATGTTGTCCACGACGGCGGACAACAGCGCGGAGATGACGAGCAGCCCCATCACGGCCACGAGCGGTTCGCCGCCGACCGCGCCGGCGAGCGTCTCCGACACCTCGTCGATCACGCCGGTCTTCACCAGCGCGCCGACCATCACGAAGAGCCCCATGAAGAAGACCAGGGTCTCCCACTCCACGTCGGCGATCGCGTCCTCGGTGGTGACCTTGGAGATCAGCACGAGCAGACCCGCGCCGAGCAGGGCGACCACGGACGGTTCGAGGTGCAGGGCGCTGTGCAGCACGAAACCGAGCAGCACCAGCGCCAGCACGAGCAGGCTCTGCCACAGCAGCCTCTTGTCCCTGATCGCCTCCCGCTCGGAGAGAGCCATGACCTCGGCGACCCGGTCCTCGTCGTAGTGGAACGCGTCGCGGAACAACCACCGGCACACCACCACGAACACGACCATCAGCACCACGATGAACGGGGCGAGGTGAACCAGGAAGTCGTTGAACGACAAGCCCGCCCGGCTGGCGATGATGATGTTCGGCGGGTCACCGATCAGCGTCGCGGTGCCGCCGATGTTCGACGCCAGCACCTCGGCGATCAGGAACGGGATCGGGTTGAGCCCCAGCCGATCGCACACCAGGAACGTCACCGGCGCGATCAGCAGCACGGTCGTGACGTTGTCCAGCGCGGCCGACGCGACGGCGGTGATGACCACGAACATCGCCAGCACGGCGAAGGGTTTTCCCCTGGCGCGCTTGGCGGCGGCGATCGCCAGGTACTCGAACAGACCGGTCTGCTTGATCACCCCGACGATGATCATCATGCCGAGCAGCAGGAACACGACGTTCCAGTCCACCCCGGCGTCGAGCGAGTGGAACGCGGTCTCGCCGTTGGTGAGGCCCAGCGCGAGCATGATCGCCGCACCGCCGAGGGCCGCGGCCACCCGGTGCACCCGCTCGGTGGCGATCAGGACGTAGGCGCCCGCGAAGACCAGGACGGACAGGATCTGGCTCGGGCTCATGGTGCCTTCCCTGTCGTGGACAGGATGACCTTCAGCAGGTGGGACGTGGTCACCACGCCGTGGACGGTGTCGTCGTCGCTGACGAGCAGCAGCGGACTGTGCAGCCGTGCCATCATCGCGGCGCACTCGATCACCGTGGCGTCACCGGACACCTTCGGCAGCTCGTAACGCTTTTCCTTGGGCGGCAACAACTCCTTGACCGTGCGCCCTTCGAGCTTGCTGATGCACGCCTGCGCGCTGCCCTTCTCGTCGTACACGCGGGCGAGCGACGGGTCCTCCTGCACGTAGCCGGGGATGATGAACCGCAGCACCTGCGAACCGGGCAGCACGGTCACCGGGCGTCCCTCGGCGTCGACGACCACGACGCCGGGCCGCCGCTGGTCGGCGATCAGCCGGGCCGCGGTCAGCGCGTCGTCGGTGAGCTGGACCAGCGGATATTCCTCGGCGAGATCACGTGCTCGCATGACGTGCTCCTTCACGGAAGACTGAGGTGGCGGCGGTCGTACACGGCGTTACCATGACTCTTCCACCGATCGTGATCCGCAACGGGCGGGAGTGCAGCCCATGTCCGGTCTCGCAGTGACGTTCCTGCTCATCGGGGGCTTCGTCGCGGCCGCACTGACGGTGCGGGCGATCCAGCGACGCTGACGCCATCCGCTCTCCTGGTCATCCCGGTCTCGAAAGACAGCTCCGCCACATCGCCGACCAGGCTTCCCGGCACACCGCGCGGAAGACTAACCCGTGATCACCACTTCGCGCTCCCCGGCACCACGCCATCGGTCCTCGCGGGAACGGGACCTCCTGCCCGTTTCACCGCGCTCACCAGCAGCGAGCCTGGTGGTGGAGGTGAGCGCGGTGAAGGCGTGGCTCCTGGCGCACCGGCCCCTGGCGACAGGCGGGGCGGTGCTGGTGCTCTGCGGTGTGGCGGTGCTGGTCCTCGTACTGCTCCGCCCGGTCTCCGGACCACCGGTCGCAACGCCGTCGACCACCACGAGCACGCCGGTCACCACGACCACGGCCACCACCACGGCACCGACGACCACTCGCCCGACGGCGGAACCTTCCCCTGGCGTTCCCTTCCCGGAGTCGCTGCGCGGCCAGGACGTCTCCAGGCTGCCGACCGACCGCAGGGTGGTCGCGCTGACGTTCGACGCCGGCGCCAACGCCGCGGGACTGCCCAGCATCCTGCGCACCCTGGCCGACCAGCGCGTGCGCGCGACGTTCTTCCTCACCGGCGACTTCGCCCAGAGCGACCCGGGGCACGTCCGGGCGATCCTCGCCGCGGGGCACCGCGCCGGGAACCACTCGATGACCCACCCGTACCTGACCAAGCTGCCCGACAACGAGATCGCCGGCGAACTGACGCGAGCGGAACAGGCGCTCCTGCGCACCGGCGCCGATCCCCGGCCGCTGTTCCGCTTTCCCTACGGCGACCGGGACGCCCGGACGATCGCGGCCGTCAACGCCAGGGGTTACGTGGCGGTCCGGTGGACCGTCGACACGCTCGGCTGGCAGGGCACGACCGGCGGCGGCAGCGCACAGCGCGTGCTGGAACGCACCGTCACAGCGTTGCAGCCCGGTGAGATCGTGCTGATGCACATCGGATCGCACCCGGAAGACAAGTCCACTCTGGACGCCGACGCGCTGCCCGGCGTGATCGCCGCGATCCGGGCGCGCGGCTACGAGTTCGTCACCCTCGACGCGCTGCTCGGCCAGGGCACCACCGGGTGAGTGGCCCGGCCGCCCGGCTCCGGCGATACTCCCGGCGAGGACGAGGAGGGCTGATGGCGGCCGAACCACCGGGAACCGAACCCGACTACCGGTTCACCCTCGCCAACGAACGCACGTTCCTCGCCTGGATCCGGACCGCGCTCGGCCTGCTGGCCGCGGGTGTCGCGGTCCGGCAGCTCGTTCCCGCGTTCGCCGTGCCGGGCGCCACGACGGTGCTGGCGCTGGCGTGCACCACCCTGGCCGCGGTCGTCGCGGCCACCAGCTTCCCGCGCTGGCGCCGCGTCCAGCGCGCGATGCGGGCCGGGACTCCGTTGCCGCACAGCCGGATGGTGGGCGTGCTCGCGGCCGGGGTGCTGCTGATGGCCCTGCTCGCCGCGGTCCTGGTGATCACCGGATGAAGCGCGACTCCGGCCTGCAACCCGAGCGCACGAACCTGGCGTGGAACCGCACCGCGCTCGCATCCGCCGCGTGCGCCTTGCTGCTGCTGCACGTCGCGGCACGGCGTGGCTGGGGACTTGCGACCGTGCCCGCCGTGTGCACAGCCGTCGTGGCGGTGACGCTGGTCGTGCTGGGGCGTCACCGGCACCTCAGCACCACCGGGCCGCGCGTCCTCCTGCTGGTCGCCGTGCTCGTCACCGTCGCATGCGTGTCCGCCTTCCCGCTCGTCACGCTGCCCTGAACGTCAGAGCAGCGTGGCGTCGACGAGGACGCCGAGCCCGACGGTGACGACCGCGGCGGTGGCACCGATCAGCGCTCTCGTGGCCGGGACCATCGGCACTCGCCGCCCCCCGTTAGGGTCGTTCGGCCGTAGGAAGCACGCCCGGACGGACCTAAGCTTTGGGCGGGTCGGGGCAGGTACCTGGAGGGATCTGCCATGCGCCGCATCCGCGTGTTCGCCCTGGCCGCCGTCGTTCCGCTCGTGGTCGTGTCCCCTCCCGTCACCGCCGCGGCCGCACCCTCCGCAGGCGCCGCGTCGCGGGCGGTGCTCTTCGCCTCGGACGGCATGCGGCCCGACCTGGTCGACAAGTACGCCGCCGCGGGCGCCATGCCCACCTACGCGAAGCTGATGGCCGACGGTGTCAAGGGCGTCAACGGCATGGTTCAGGCGTTCCCGCCCAACACCGGCGTCGGCTGGCACACGATGGCCACCGGCACCTATCCCGGTGAGCACGGTTCGACGAACAACACGTTCCACCGCATCGGCGAGCCGAACTTCACCAACCGCACGTCGTTCTCCGCCAACGGGGTGCTGCAGGCGGACACGCTGGCCGCCAGTGCCGAACGCGCGGGCAAGAAGGTCGCGCAGATCGACTGGGTCGGCGGGGCGGCCGCGAAGATCGCGGGCCCGACCGTGGACTTCGCCACCTTCTTCTCCACGCGCGGCGTGCTGACGGCGCCGGTCGTGCCGGACGAGCAGGCGGGCGCGGCGGCGTTCGGGCTGTCGTACCAGGTCGCCGCGTTCAGCCCGGCCGACGGCTGGACCGGCGTGCCCGCCGGTGATCCCGCGGCACCGCCGCAACAGACGGTCCTGACCATCGCGACGACGTCCGCGGCGCAGAACCCCACGCGCACCTACGACCTCTACGTGTTCGACGCGAACGCCGACGGGACCGCGGCGTACGACCGCGTGCTGCTGACACCGACGGGCGCGGGCAAGAACGCCTCGCAGGCCGTGTCGCTGTCGCCTGGCGACTTCAAGGAGGTCAAGCTCCGCGGTGCGGACGGGCTGATCGGCGCACGGGCCGGGCAGGCGGCGGGCTTCTACACGAAGCTGATCGGCCTCGCGCCCGACCTGTCGTCGTTCAAGCTGTACTTCACCTCGGTCGAGCGCCTGATCGCCACGTGCGCCACGGCGGCGTGCACCGCGCTGCCCGCGGGTGGCGCCGGGGAGGACCGGCTGGAGAAGTACCTCGCGGAGAACGCGCCGACCGCGGTGGCCGCGGACTTCGCGCCGCTCGAGGCCCGGATCATCGACGAGGACACCTACGTCCAGCAGGGCCTTGACCTGGAGAAGGCGTACGGCGACGCGGTGCTCGACTACGTCCTGGGCACGCTGCAGCCGGACACCCAGCTCGCGCAGGTCGGCTACCCGGTGACCGACGAGTTCTCGCACCAGTTCTTCGGGCTCACCGTGCCCACCGACATGGACGGTGCGGCGAACCCGTACTTCGACGACGTCAACGGCGACGGCGTGAAGGACAACCGCCTGGCGATCCGCGAGGGGTACCTGCGCGCGGCCTACCACGAGGCGGACGCCAAGCTCGCGCGCACTCGCGCGTTGATGGGCGGCAACCCGACGACGATGGCGGCCAGCGACCACGGGTTCGCGCCGCAGTGGTACGCGCTCAACGCGGGCAAGGTGCTCGCCGACGCGGGCCTGCAGCAGACCGAGCAGGCCGGCAACTGCCGCACCGGTGGCGTCACCAAGGCCAAGGCCTGCTACGCCGGTGGCACAGCGCAGATCTACATCTCGCTCGCCGGCCGTGATCCGGGCGGTGTGGTGCCCGCGGCCGACTACGAGGCCGTGCGCACCCAGATCATCAACGCCTTCAGCGGGATCACGCACAACGGCAAGCAGGTCGTGCAGAAGGTGATGAAGAAGGAGGAGCTGCGCAACGTCGACGGCTCCGACTCGCTGCACCCGTCGCGCTCGGGTGACGTGGTCGTGGTGACCCGTCCGCCGTACCAGTTCGACGCGGCGACTCCCGGCCAGCAGATCGCGTTCAGCCAGTTCTTCGGCCAGCACGGTTACCTGCCCGACCTGGTGGACCTGGCGCACGGCGTCAACATGCACGCGGTCTTCGTCGCCGCCGGTCCCGGTATCCGCAAGCAGCGTCCGCTCGCCGGCGTCCGGGCGATCGATCTGGCGCCGACCATGGCGCTGCTGCTCGGCGTGCCCGGCCCGCAGAACGCGCGTGGCCGCGTCCTGTACTCGCTGCTGCCGCAACCGGGCGCGCTGAAAGAGCTGACCGTGTTGAACATCAGCGACTACCACGGCCAGCTGGTGCCGCTGTCCGAGACCGCCGACACGGTGGCGGGCGGCACGGACCCGGCGTTCGGCATCGGTGGTTCGGCGTTCCTGAAGCCGTGGTTCGACGTGTACCGCGCGGAGGCCACCAACGGCTCGATCACCGTCGCGGGCGGCGACTCCGTGGGCGCCACCCCGCCGATCTCCGCGTTCTTCGGCGACAAACCGACCATCGAGCTGATGAACGCCATGGGCTTCACGTTCGACGGCCTCGGCAACCACAACTTCGACAAGGGCCAGGCCTATCTCCGGCAGACCCTGATCCCGCTGGCGCAGTACAGGTTCCTCTCGGCCAACATCGTCGACGCGAAGGGCAGGACCCCTGCCGAGTGGGCGCCGTCGGCCGTCGTGGACGTCTTCGGCGGCGTCAAGCTCGGCGTCGTCGGCTTCTCCAACGACGACCTGCTGGACCTGACCGCGCCCGGCGCGATCGCCCCGTTCCAGCTGACCAACTCGACGGCCGCGGTGAACGCGGAAGCCGCACGGCTGAAGTCCCGCGGTGTCAACGCGATCGTGGCGCTCGGCCACCTCGGCGCCACGGCGGGCACTCTCACCGCTCCGACCGGCCCGGTGGTGAACCTGGCCGACAACGTGTCCAACGTGGACGCGGTGCTGGGCGACCACACCGACTTCCAGGTCGTCGCGACGCGGTCGAACGGCGTGCTGCTGACGGAGAACCGCAGCAAGGGCATCCGGTTCACCCGAGTGCGGCTGGTCGTCGACACCAACGCCAAGAAGGTCGTCTACAAGACCGCGGACTTCCACAAGCCGTGGGACATCGGCATCACCGCCGACCCCGCGATCCAGGCCCGCATCAACGACCTCAACGCGCAACTGGCACCGGTCCTGAGCACGGTGATCGGTGCGTCGACCCGCGTGATCCCGCGTGCCGACGCGTGCGGTCAGAGCGCGGGCCGCACCTGTGAGTCGCTGGTGGGCAACACGGTCACCGACGCGCTGCGGCTCAGGTACGGCGTGGACTTCGCCATCACCAACTCCGGTGGTCTGCGCGCCGACCTGACGTGCCCGGCGACGGACAACCCGAACGACTTCTGCCCGGCGTTCACCCCGCCGCCGTACCCGATCACGCGCGGCCAGGTGCTGGGCGTGCTGCCGTTCGGCAACGTCGCGACGACGCTGACCGTCAACGGCGCAGAGCTGAAGACCATGCTGGAGAACGGTGTCTCGCAGATGCCGGCCGTCAACGGGCGCTTCGCCCAGGTGTCCGGGCTCTGCTTCACCTACGACATCTCCTCTCCCGCCGGGTCGCGCGTGGTGTCGGCGGTGCGACAGGCCCTCGACGGGTCGTGCACCGGTGCGCCGGTGGACCTGACGGCCGCGGCGACGTACTCGTTGGCGGACAACGACTTCATGTCCAACGGCGGCGACGGCTACCCGAACTTCTCCAGCCGCGCGACCACGAGGGAGATCATGGACCAGGTCCTGGCCGACCACGTCGCCGCGAACTCGCCGATCAGCCCGGCGATCGTCGGCCGCATCACCTGCACGACGAGCGGCGCCACCGCGTGCCCGGTGGTGGTGCCCTAGCTGAACCAGGTCAGGTCACGAGCACGTTCGACGTCGTCGGCGAGCTGGCCGGAATCGCGGTGCCACAACAGCACCGACGCTCCGATCAGCCCGCCGCCGGACTGGTTCCCCTCCCGGCCGGCCCGGCGGACGTGCACCTCGTACGAGCTCTTGAGGCCGCTCAGGTCGGGGCCCGGCTCGCGGAACCTCGTGCCCGGCATGACCGGCGGCCACAGCCAGGCGGCCTGGACGTCCTGCCCGACCGGCTCGGGCACGGGCAGCCCCGCCTGCATCCTGAGGTTCGCCACCTCCAGGTTCACCCCGGCGTGCAGCCGGGCCAGCTCCGACACGAGCGCGCCCGGTGCGCGGCCGGCGACCTCCAGCACCACCAGTTCGCCGTCGCGGTTCCTCGCGAACTCGGTGTGCACGACGAAACTTCCCCTGCTGCCCAACGCGTGGATCACGCGCTCGTTCAGCTCGTGCGCGGCCGCGGTGAACGGCGACTCCTGTTCGGTCGCACCGCCGAGGGTGCGGCCGGCGTCGAGACCGAGCAGCGGGCCCAGGTACCGCCCCACCTGCACCGGGGTGATCCGGCCGTCCCGCACCAGCGCGTTGACGTGGTGCAGGGTGCCGTCGACGAACTCGTCGACCTGCCAGCCGGTCTCGCCGTCGTGCGCGGCCAGCCAGTCGCGCACGTCCTGGGGCGTGCGCAGGATCGTGATGCCGCGGGAGTTCGCCTCCTGACGCGGTTTCGCCACCGCGGGCAGGCCGATCTCCTCGACCAGCAGTCGGCCGCCCTGGCGGTGACGACGGGTTCGAAGGCGTGGAACCGCGGCACCCGCACACCACCGGCCGCGAGCAGCCGTTTCATCACGACCTTGTCCAGGTACGCGGCGGGCCGCTCGGGGTGCCGGGGCGCGAGGCCGAGCTCCGCCCGCAGCCGCGCGCACTCGGCCAGGCAGTACTCGTCGTTCGTCACGACCTCGATCTGACCCTCGACAGCGCGCAGGTGTTCCAGCCACTTCTCGCGGTCCAGCACGGTGATCTCGGGCGCGGGACCGGTGACGTCCTCGCGCAACACCGCGTCCGCCGGGCCGTCGGTCAGCACGACGACGTCGAATTCCTCTGAAGGGAACGCCACGGCCGGTGCGACGGTGAACGGCTGCTTCGACTGCAGCGCGACGATCGTCTTCCCCATCGGAGCCCCCAGCTCTCACGCGGTGATCACGGCCCAGGCTCCCGCACCTCACTCTCACCCGCCAGTGCGAAGTGGGGTGCACCACTGCGGTTGCGGTACAACAGTGGGATGACCCGGTCCGAGGTCGGCGTGAACGACGTCGACGCGCTCACCGACGCCGTGCTGACCGCGTCGCGCCTCCTGGTCGCCGTGTCCGCGCGCTCGCTCGCGGCGGTCGAGGAGACGATCACGCTGCCGCAGTTCCGGGTGCTCGTCATCCTCGACAGCAGGGGCGCGATGAGGACCAGCTCGCTCGCCGAGCTGCTGGACGTCAACCCGTCCACCGCGACGCGCATGATCGACCGGCTGGTGGCGACCGGGATGGTCACGCGCCTGCCCAACCCCGCGACGCGCCGCGAGGTCGTCCTCGACCTGACCGACGAGGGCCGCCGCGTGGTGCGCGGGGTGACCAGCCGGCGGCGTGCGGCGATCGGCCGGATCGTGGCGAAGATGTCGCCCGACGAACGCCGCGGGCTCGTCGACGCGCTGACCGCGTTCACCGACGCCGGTGGCGAACCCGCGGTGACCTCGTCCGATCTCGCCTGGATCTGATCCTCGGCCGAAGCCCGCGTCATCTGTGAATGCTGTCGCCGCGGCGTGCGCGGAGGTTGAATCCGCGCACGCCGTCGAAGGAGCTTCAGCATGCGTTTGATGAGCACGACAGCGATCGCCGCCGCATTGCTCGCGGTGTCCGCACTGCCCGCGTCAGCGATCAACTCCTACAACGCCACCCCGGCACCGGAACGCACCGAGGTCGGTGCCCTCATCGCGACCTGGGACAACGACGACAACCCGGCGACCCCGGACCGCGTCGACTGGGTCTGCAGCGGAACGATGATCGACACCGACACGTTCCTCACCGCCGCGCACTGCACCAGCGACTGGCCGGCGAACGTGAAGTTCTACGTCTCGCTGCACCAGGACGTCCAGACCGCGCTGGACAACGCCACGGGCACACCGGCGCAGATCGCCGCCGCGGTCGGGGTGCAGGGCACCGCCCACACCCATCCCGCCTACCCCGGTCCGGCCGCGGACACGCACGACATCGCCGTCATCGAGGTGCCCGCCCAGCAGATGAGGGCGCGGTGGACGTTCACCCCGGCGACGCTGCCCACCGCGAACCGCCTGGGAGAGCTGGGCCCGCAAGGGCTGAACGACACGCCCTGGCTGGTCGCCGGCTACGGCACGCAGGAGGCCCGTCGCGGCCCCGGCGGGCACACCCACCCCGGTGGTGGCGTGCGGATGAAGGCGCCGGTGACCTTCGACGCGCTGAACAACTCCTGGGTGCGGCTCGCCATGACCGCGCCGCAGGGCAACGGCGGTGCCTGCTACGGCGACTCCGGTGGCCCGAACTTCGCCACGATCAACGGCAAGCTGACGCTCGCGGCCACCACGATCACGGGTGACACGCCGTGCTACGCGACGAACGTCGTCTACCGGCTGGACACCCCTGGCGCGAGGGACTTCCTGCGCCCGTTCGTGACGCTGCCCTGATGGGCGCGGGCTGAGATCGCCGTGCCCGCGGCGATCTCAGCCCGGACAAGGCAGCGGCTCAGGCTGTGACACGTCCCAGGCGCAATGCGGAGACCAGGAAGAAGATGCCGCCGATGGTCGCGTAGCCGGCGAGGTTGGCGAACGACGCACCCTCCGCGGACGCCATCGCGATGAACGACGACCCGGCCAGCACGGAGATGCCGCCGCTGAGGATCATCGGCCACTGCCCGCCCATCCCGCGCCGGCTCACGCCCACGAACAGCTGCACCAGCCCGGAGACGATCGCCCAGGCACCCCACACCCGCAGCACCGCGGGCACCCCCGACGCGCCGGCCACGGCCAGGCCGGCCGCCGCGAGCAGGCTGATCGCGATGTTCAGGTACAACCCGCGAACCGGACCGGTGGCGCGGGACGAGCGAGCGTCCACGACGGCGGCGGCCACGTCGAACAACGGGTACAGCACCAGCAGGGCGACGCTGACCGGCCCGAGCTCCGACCTGGTCACGAAGAGCAGGGCGGCCCAGACGACGGCGAACCCGAACCGGACGAAGTACAGCCTGCGCAGTGCGGACGCGGTCGGGGCGGAAGAGGCAACGGCGGTCATGGAGATCCTTTCGACGACGTCCAGCCAAAGAGACCGAACGTTCTACCTCATTCCACCCTGACGGCCGGGTGCCGATTCGTCAAGACCGAACGTTCTATCCGCTAGAGTCGGCGCCATGGCGCGCACCCAGCAGACGGGCCGGCCGTCCGAGGCGCGGACCCGGTTGCTCAACACGGCCCTCAAGATCTTCTACGCCGAGGGCATCCACTCCGTCGGCATAGATCGCATCGTCGAGGAGGCGCAGGTCACGAGAGCGACCCTGTACCGGCACTTCCTGGGCAAGGAGGAGCTCGTCGTCGCCTACCTGAACGAGGCCGACGCGGCCATGCGCGCGCAGGCGGAGCAGGCCGCCGCCCGCGGCCACTCCCCCGCCGACACCGTGCGGGAGCTGAGCCGGGCCATCGCCGGGGGCATCCGGTCACCGGAGTTCCGGGGATGCGCTTTCCTCAACGCCGCCGCGGAGTACCCGGATCCCGAGCACCCGGTGCACCGGGCCGTGCTCGCCCACCGCGAGTGGTTCCAGACCACCGTCACCGAGCTGTTCACCCAGATCCGGGCAGCGTCCGCCGAGCCGGCCGCACGGCACTTCGTGATGCTGCGCGACGGCGCCATGGCGTCCGGCTGCCTGTCCGACGCGGAGGTCGTCTGCGAGACGTTCCTGCGTGGCGTCGAAGGTCTGCTGCAGGCGCAGATCGCACCGGAAACAGCGGAAACCGGCACGAGAGCGGGGTAGCCGCCACTATCCTGCCGCGCTGAGGCCCGACGATCGGAGGAGCCATCAGCGCGTTGAGCGTGCGGGTGCTGGGCCCGCTCGAGGTCTGGCGGGGCGACCGCGCGGAAAGCCTCGGTGGCGTCAAGCAGCGGGCGCTGCTCGCACACCTCGCGCTGCATGCGAACACCGGTGTGTCGCTCAACCAGCTCGTCGAGGCGCTGTGGCCGGTGTCCCGGCCGCGGTCGGTCGTGTCGAACGTCCGCACGTACGTCTGGCGGTTGCGGCAGGTCCTCGACGATCACCTGCGCACCCACGGCACCGGCTACGTGCTGGCCGTGTCGCCGCAGGAGCTCGACGCGTTGTTGTTCGACGAGCTGGTCGCCGACGCCCGCCGCAGGCCCGACGCCGCCCTGGAGTTGTTGCGCCAGGCCGAATCCCTGTGGCGCGGCCGTCCGCTGGAGGACCTGCCGGACCACGACGCGTGGACGCCCGCGATCGCCAGGCTGGAGGAGGCCCGGCTGGCGGCCACCGAGCACCGGCTCGCGTTGCAGGTGGAGCGGGGCGACAGTGCCGCCGCGATCCCCCAGCTGCGGGCGTTGCTGGCGGCGCACCCGTACCGCGAGAGCGTGTGCGGACAGCTCGTGATCGCGTTGCGGCAGGACAACAGACGTGCCGAGGCGCTGCAGGTCTACGCGGACATGCGCGCGCGGCTCGCCGACGAGCTCGGCCTGGAGCCGGGACCGGCGTTGCGGGACGCCCAGCTCGCGGTGCTGCGCGGTGAACCGGCTTCCGCGCCGATCAGGCAGTTGCCGCCGTCGGTGTCCGATTTCTGCGGCCGTGCCGGGGGAACCGAGGCGCTCGTGAGGGCGTTGCGGCGCGGTTCGGTGTCCGCTCCGGTGGCGGGTGTGACCGGGCCGCCCGGTGTCGGCAAGTCGACGCTCGCGATCCGGGTGGCGCACCTGGTCGGCGATCACTTCCCGGACGGTCAGCTGTACGTCGACCTCGGCGGCACGGCCGAGCAGCCGCGCGATGCGGGCGACGTGCTCACGGAACTGTTGCACGCCTTGGGAATCACCGGTGCCGGGTTGCCCTCGCAGCTCACCGCCCGTGCCGCGCTCTACCGTTCCCGCCTGGCCGGACGCCGGGTGCTCGTGGTGCTCGACGACGCCGCCTCGGTGAGCCAGGTCGTGCCGCTGCTGCCGGGTGACGCCGGGTGCGCGGTCCTGGTGACGAGCAGGCGCAGGCTGTCCGAACTGCCCGGCGCCCTGCAGGTGGAGCTGCGGCCGTTCGAGCCGGAGGAGGCCGCCGAGCTGCTCGCGAGCATCGCGGGTGAGGACCGGGTGAGCGCCCAGCCGGACGAGGCCGCGGCGATCGCGCTGGCGTGCGGACACCTTCCGCTCGCGATCCGGGTGGCCGGCGCACGGCTGGCGGGGCGCAGCGGGTGGTCGATGCAGGTGCTGCGCGAGCGGCTGGTCGACGAGTCGACCCGGTTGCGCGAGCTGAGCTCCGGTGAACTGGCGGTGCGCGCGAGTTTCGACCTCAGCATCCGGCAGCTCCCCGAGCAGGAGTTCCGCGCGTTCGTGCGGCTGGCGTTGCCGGGGCCGCACGACTTCCCCGGCTGGGTGGTCGACACGCTGCTCGACGAGCCGGGCAGCGAACACCTGCTCGACGGGCTGGTCGACGCCGGCCTGCTCGAGTCCTGCGGCGCCGACGGCATCGGCCAGCCCCGGTACCGGCTGCACGACCTCCTGCGCTGCCACGCCCTGGAGCTGGCCCGCTCGCTGCCCGACCGGCTGTCCACTGTGGAGCGGATGCTGCGGGCGTGGCTGTGGCTCGCGGTCACGGCGGCACGCCGGTTGCCGGTCACGTTCGGCACGACGATCGCCGACGTCGACCGCGTGGCGGCACCGGAACACCTGCTCGCCGAGCCGGTCGCGTGGTTCGAGGCGGAGCGGCGCACCTTGTGCGGGGCGGTCGACATCGCGGCGGCAGCGGGGTTCGACGAGCTCGCGTGGCAGCTCGCGGCGGCCTGCGTGCCGTTCTTCGACCTCCACAGCCACTACGAGGACTGGGCTCGGACGCACGCGCGGGCCCTGCCCTGTGTTCGCACGGCGGGCAACAGGGCGGGCGAGGCGGTGTTGCTGCGCGGCATCGCCCAGGTGCACATCTACCGCGACGAGTTCGCCGAGGCCGAGCGGGACATGCTTGCGGCGCGGGAACTCTACCGCGCGGTGGGCGATGAACGCGGCCAGGGAACCGCGATCGCCGGAGTCGGTGTGATCCACCGGCTGCGGGCGGAGTACGAGCGATCGATGGCCTGCTACACCGAGGCGTTGCGGCTGCTGGAGTCCGCGGGAGACCTGCACTCCGTCGCACACGTGCGAGCGTCGATCGGCGCGGTCCACGGCGCCCTCGGCTCGGTCGAACAGGCGCGGGAGTGGCTCACCGGTGCCCGGCAACTCGCCGCCGACCTCGGTGACACGCACCGGGAAGCGCTCGTGCTGGTCCGCCTCGCGACCCTCCACCGCAGCACGGGTGAACACGAGGCGGAGCTGGTCAGCGCGCGCCGGGCCGTGACGATCCTGATGGACCTCACCGACGAGCGGTGCACGGCGTTCGCCCAGGTCGAGCTCGCCGAGGCGCTGATCTCGAACGGTCACCCGCAGGCGGCACACGACCTGGTGGAACAAGCGCTGGAAACATATCGCCGCACCGGCAACAGGGAAGGCGAACCCGCCGCGCTGCGCACGTTGGCGCGCGCGGCGGGTGCACTGGATCAGTTGCTGTTGCCGTACTTCCAGCCGAGGTAGTTGCGGAAGTAGCCGAGCGAGCTGCCGTGGCCGATCTTGCCGCCGACGCTGGTCGACCAGAAGCCACCGGCGCCGTCGGCGATGCCCACGTGCCCGTACTGGCTGGTGTTCCAGAAGACGAACGCGCCCTTGGGCGGCGTGCCGGTGGTGTGGCGGGCACCGTCGGAGGACCGCCAGTGCTCGATCGCCGAGGCGTGGTGCGTCTGCCGGGCCCACGCGAGCCGCACCGCGCGCTCGCAGTAGCCCTCGTACGCGGTGCTGCCGCGGCGGTCGGACATCCACTTGATGGCGCCGGCCGCCGTCTGCTGGATGGTGATGTCGCCGTCGAGGGCGGGCGCGGTGGCCGTGTCCTCGAGCCACGGCTGCGCGATCTCGACGTCCTGGCTGAACGCCTCCGCGCCGGTCGCACCGGCCGGAGCGGCCGTGCTGATCAGCGCCGCGCCCAGCAGGCCGACGACCGCGGCCGTCATTTTCGTGAACCGCATGAAGATCCCCTTTTCACAAGAACTGCCCTGCTCTCGCAGCTTCTCGAGGGGACATCCACGGCCGATACATCGCCGATACACGGCGTCTGTCAGGGCCAGACGAGCGCTCCGCCCTCGGTGGGGACGGGTTCTTGTTCGAGCCGGTCGGCGATCTCGGCCAGCACGTCGGTCACGCTCGCCCAGTCCGACGGGAAGTAGCCCTCGTCGGCGGACCACCGCATGATCCAGCCGCGGTCCTCGCCGTCACGCAGGTCGACGCAGAGCAGGCCGCCCCCGCTGTCCCTGCACAGCGGAAGCAGCGCGGTGCAGTAGGGGAATCCCGTGTCACCGGCGGACTTCCGGTGCGCGCGGCCGGGGTCGCAGCAGTCCTGGTCCGGCAACTCCGCCTGCCTGCGGTACTCCTCCGCGGCGCGCCGCACGCCGAGCGGGACGTAGCCGTCAGGAACCAGGCGCCCGTCCCGGTTGCCGCCGAAGTCACGTTCGTCGTCGATGCCGTCCGTGATGGACCACCACTCCAGCACGTCCGCCGGGAAGTCCAGGCCCACCAGGCGTTGCAGAGCCTCGACGTCCCCGGCGGGTGCCGGTGGGCGGATCTCCCTGGCGGTGGCCGGTGCGTGCGACGACAACGCTGCCGTGATCCGCTGCCAGGACTGTTCCACGGTCACGCCGAACACCTTTCGTCGGGAGGGCGGGTGGTGCCCGGCTCGGCCGCCGGACACCACCCGGTCGATCCTAGGGAGTGATCGGAACCCAGAAGCGCTCCTGGTCGTTCGGGTCGAGCTCCTTGTTCCACTGCGGGTTCCAGCGGTCCACGTCGAGCAGCCGGTGCGTCTCGTAGAACGCGTTCAGGCGCCGGCCGGCCTCCTGGTTGTGGTCCCTGTTCACCCAGCGGACGGCGAACTCGTCCTTGTACTTGTTCGGGTCGATGATGCCTCCGGGATCACGCCAGCCCGCGGCGCCCTCGTAGGTCGTGGCGTACCCGTACTCGTCGCAGTCGTACGGGGCGGTCTCGTCGGGCAACGGGGCCGGCATGCCCGCCGCGCCGCAGGCTCGGTCCTTCACCCTGCGGTTCTGTTCGATGATCAGGTCGTGCCCCTTGGCGCGGGCGACGCGGTGGAAGCTGTCGGCGTGCAACGGGCTGCCGCCGAGGAGCTTCTTGCCGGCCTTGGCCGGCCAGGAAGCGCTCGGGTTCGCCCGTGACTCGTCGACGAACTTCGCGTGCCGCGCGATCTTCTGGTCGGTCTTCGAGTAGCCGATGCCCGGCACGGCGCGGTCGAAGATGCTGCCCTGCTTGTCCCACAGGTAGTCGGCGCTGTCGAACCGCAGCCCGCCTTCCCAGGTCTTCTTGCTGGCCGGGGTGTTCGGGCCGGGGAAGTCGAACTCGTACTCGAAGTGGAAGACGCCCTGGGCGATCTGCTCGCCCCACCTCGGGTCGGGACGCTGACCGTCGGAGAGCAGCTGGTAGCGCGCCACCGGGTCCAGCTCCCACCCGATGAAGCTCTTCTCGTGGCTCTCCAGGTCGTCGTTGGGATAGCACGCGTCGTCGTCATCGAGGTCGATGTCACGCCGGTACCGGCCCGCGCACTCGATGGTGATCTCCATGTCGCTGCGCGGGTCGAGGAAGATGCCGTTCGGTTCGAGGACCTCGGCGGTGAAGTCGAAGTCCGCGTACCGGGTCGTGGCGCTGCCGGGCTGCGGGCCGATCTTGCCGTAGCCGATGATGGTGGCGCGGATGGTGGCCGTGCTGACCAGTCCGGTGCTGACGTCGTCGTACGTGATCACGAACAGGTGCCGCTGACAGTAGGAGAACCTGTTCTTGATCCAGCCGATCTGCGTCGGCGCACTGTTGTTGCCCTGACATTGGGCGTAGTCGATGTAACGGTAGGGGTCCTGCGGCTTGCGGCCGCCGTCGAATTCCGCGCTGTCCACCGTGTAGCCGGGATCCTCGGTTTCGGCCGTCCTCGGGATCGACCTGGCGGCGTTGT
This sequence comes from Lentzea flava, assembly GCF_014648475.1. Classification (GTDB taxonomy): domain Bacteria; phylum Actinomycetota; class Actinomycetes; order Mycobacteriales; family Pseudonocardiaceae; genus Lentzea; species Lentzea flava. Next base: position 624,936 of record NZ_BMRE01000001.1, read on the forward strand.
CGGGATCCGGTTTGATTCCCAACGCGTCCAGATTGCCGTCCCTCTTCAGCGTTTCGGTCACCTTCTCCGGGTGGTTCACCAGGTCCGGACCGGTGATCAGGTAGGTCCGCACCTGCGGAGCGGGCTCCACCGGCTGGCCGTACGCCGGTGCCACCCCACCCACGAGCGCTGTCACGGCGACGGCCGCGAACGCGGCGCGCCGCCATCCACGCAGTCTCATCCAATTCCCCCAAAAATTGCACGACTCACTACGAATTCGGTCGCGACTCCCCCGATGAAGGCAACACCGAAAACACCCGCTGATCAGACAGAACCGCTGCAGCCCCAATGCAGCAGGTGCACGCGAGTGAAAGTGCCGAACAGTCTCGCCTCATTGCCCCCAACGGCCGAGATCCAGCCCGACCTGTCTATCGAAAATCAGCCGGACATGTCAAGCGTGAATTGATGCCCAACGCATTTGGCGAGAACATTGCTCCAATGAGACCAAATTCCATGCGCGCAGGCATGTCGTCTCCGGCACCGTGACCATCGCGGCCGGAGCCGATAGCCCGACCAGGTGAATCCGGCCGGGAAGACGTGGCGCAGAGCTACCTGCGGTGGTTCGCGTGGGTAAGGGTGTACGCCATGGAGAGGCGACAGGCGGCACTCGGCTCCGCGGCGTTCTTCGTACTGGCGCCCGGTGGCGTCGCCGGGCTCGTCCCGTGGCTGCTGACCCGGTGGCGGGTGGAGGAGCCGCTGCCGTTCTGGTTACCGCTGCGGGTGCTCGGCGCACTCCTGCTGCTCGCCGGGCTCGCGGTGCTGATCTCGTCGTTCGCCCGGTTCGCCGCGGAGGGGCTGGGCACGCCCGCGCCCGTCGCGCCGCCGGATCGCCTTGTGGTGGGCGGGTTCTACCGGTACGTCCGCAACCCGATGTACCTCGCCGTGCTGTCGTTGATCGTCGGGCAGGCGCTCGTGCTGGGGCAGCTGGTCCTGTTCGCCTACGCCGCCGTGGTGACGGCCGCGTTCACGGCGATGGTGCACTGGCACGAGGAACCCGCCCTGCACCGGCAGTTCGGCGATCAGTACGACACGTACCGGGCCGCGGTTCCCGGCTGGCTTCCCCGGCTGCGGCCGTGGGTGTCCAGTTAGGACCTCGGCAGGCGTGGCAACCAAAGAAGGCGCTACCCTGAACGGACGCATCGCGGCAGGGTCGACCGGCGCAGCCCGTTGAGCCCAACGGCAGGTCGTCAACGCTCCGTTAGTCCACATCGGGCTCGATGACAAGGACTTGGCACGAAGCTGACCTTCGTTCAAGATGCCGCGCGTGCAGAGTGCGGCGGGCTTCGGCGACAGCGGCGAGATCTCCGGTGTCGTGTGGTCGCCGCGACGGTCGAGCGCGGGAAAGTCCATTGCGGACACCGGTGCCGAGGAGGCGCTGACCGCGGCGCGACGGGGTGACGAGGCCGCTTTCCGCGCCCTCTACCGCGACGTTCAGCCGAAGCTGTTGCGCTATCTCCAGGTGCTGGTGGGAGCGGACGCGGAGGACGTGGCGTCGGACGCCTGGCTGCAGATCGCGCGGGACCTGGGATCGTTCCGCGGCGACGTCGACGGGTTCCGCGGCTGGGCGACGACGATCGCCCGCAACCGCGCGATGGACCACCTGCGCCGTCAGCAGCGGCGGCCGGTCGTGCACGGGACCGTCGAGGACGTGGCCGAGCCCGCGGGGCCGGAGGACACCGCCCAGGCCGCGGTCGACTCCGTGGCCACCGACGCGGCACTCGCGTTGATCGCCGGGCTGCCGAGGGACCAGGCGGAGGCCGTGCTGCTGCGGGTGGTCGTCGGCCTGGACGCGAAGGCCGCCGCCAAGGTGCTCGGCAAGCGGCCGGGAGCCGTCAGGACCGCCGCGCACCGCGGCCTGCGCACCCTCGCCGCACACCTCGAAGCAACGCCTCCACCAGGGCAAACACCACAGGAGTGACAAAAAACGAGGCCCTGACGCTGAAGGACGTGAGATGAGCGACCACCGATTCCGCCGCATCAGCCGGCGCACCGCGGAGCGACTGCTGCGCGACGCGCACGGCCGGACGCGGGCCACCGGACACGAGCGCCTGAGCGACCTGCTCGCGGCGGCGTCCGCCCCGGCCCGCGATCGCGAGCTGGCCGGTGAGCAGGCCGCCGTGGTGGCGTTCCGCGACGCTCGTCTCGCGACCGCCCCTCAGCGACGGAGACCCCGGATGCTCAAGATCGCCCTGGCGAACGTGCTGACAGTGAAGATCGCCGCCGTCGCGGCAGCCGCCGCCGGCGGCATCGCACTGGCCGCCGCCGCGGGAACGCTGCCAGGCCAACGGCACGAGGAACCCGCGCCCGCCGCGGACACGAACGTCGTCGCCACGACGTCCGTCACGACGAAGGACAAGCCGAACTCCCCGGACAAGAAGCCGGACAACAGCGCCTCTCCCTCGCCTTCGTTGAAGGGACTGTGCCAGGCCTACACGGCGGGCGCCGGATCCGAACACGGCAAGGCGCACGAGAACCCCGCGTTCAGCGCCCTGATCACGGCAGCGGGCGGCGCCGACAAGGTGCCCGCCTTCTGCGCCGGCCAGCTCGACGACAAGCCGGGCAAGTCCGACCACTCCCCGGGAAAGCCCACCAAGACGGAGCGCTGACGCGCACCGGAAACGTCCGGCGACCCGTTTGCTCCCACTCTCCCTCACCGGGTCGCCCATTCCGGGACGGGCGGCGGCCTGCCCCACACGCCGCCGCTCGTCCACCCCTTCGCCGCCACGCAGGAGGAGAGTTTTGTCCGAGGACGCCTGTCCCCACATCGTCTCAGCCGGCAGCTACCTGCTCGAGATGCTCACGCCGGAGGAAACCGCGGAGTTCCGGCTGCACAGCAGCCAGTGCGTGCACTGCCAGCGGGAAATCGTGGCACTGCTGCCGGGAGCCATGTTCCTGCAGGAACTCAGAGCCGACATCCTCTCGACGAACCAGCGCCGGTGCACCGACCGTCCGCTGCTGTCCACCGTCGTCTCCCGCGAACCTCACTGGGTGCCCGGCTGCCGCGCGTGACGAACGCGCAGCGCGACCTCGCGGCGCGACTTGACGCCCAGCTTGCGCAGCACGCTCGCGACGTGGTGTTCGACCGTGCGGCACGACAGCAGCAACGTGTCGGCGATTTCCTGGTTGGACCTGTCCCGGGACAGCAGATCGGCCACGTCGCGCTCACGGGGTGAGAGGACGCGCGGACCGTCACGGCGCCACCGGCGGGTGTGGGTGGCGATGCCGTGGGTGCGCAGCAGCAGGCGTCCCCTGTTGGCGTCACGGGTCGCGCCGAGCTCGTCGTACTGCGCGATGACGTCGAGCAAGGTGTCCGCGGCGGCGGGGTCGCCCAGGTGAAGGCGGGCCCGGACGGTGTTCTCGGCGTGGCCGGCCGCGAGGTACGGCGCGCCGATGCGGGCCGCGTGTTGGCGGGCCCGGTCCCAATGGTCCAGCGCGCGTTCGTGTGCTCCTTCCGCCGCGCACACCGCGGCGGTGGCCGCGTGGCTCGCGACGATCAGCGCCGGGGCGTCGAGGTGGGCCGCGACGGCGGCGAGTTCGCAGGCGAGGTCGTAGGCCTCGGTGCGTCGTCCCGCCCGCAACCAGGCCGGCACGACCGCGGGCACGACGTCGGTCGCCCACGCCCAGTTCTCCTTGCGGCGGAAGAGATCGGCGGCACGGTCGGCGGTCACCTCCGCCGCCGCGAGGTCGTCTCGGTCGAGTGAGGACCGGATCCGGCACGCACAGGCGGCGAGCACCACGGGAGTCACCGCCTCCTCCGGTGTGTCCACACCGGTGCGGGGGAACCAGGTCTCGGCCGTCGCCCACTCCCCCGCGGCCACGGCCAGCCGCGCTCGCACCAGGGCGGCCTCCGCCGCGTCCGGCAGCGTGTCCAGCCGCGCCTCCGCCCGTTCGGCGAGGCCGGTCCACCTGCCCGTGCACCAGTCCAGGAGCAGCTCGAGCCCGACGCCCGCGTTCTCGTGCGACAGCGTCCGGGCGGTGCGGAGATGGGCACGCGCCCGGCCTGGGTGGCCCGCGGAGCACAACGCGCGTGCGACCGTCAGGTGCGCGTCGGCCAGGCGGGGCCCGCCGGGAGAGCGGCGCACCAGCTCCGGCAGCTCGTGGTCGGCGGTGTGCACCAGGGTCGCCCTCACCGCGGCGAGCAGCGCGGGGTCGTCGCTCACGCGAAGCGCCTTCTCGGCCCACTCCCGGTGGTCGGCGACGGGCCGCGTACCCAGCGAGGGATCGGCCAGCACCGCCATCGCGCGTGCCGCTCGTGCCTCGCCCAGATCCGCCACGGCGAGTGCGAGTTCGGTCTGCCCCGCCACCACACTTCCGGGGCGGCGCACCAGCATCGTGCCGAGAGCGAGCCGTGCCTCGCCACGGGCCTCCGCGCCAAGACGGTCGTCCCGCACCAGGTCCGCCAGCCTGTCAGGAGACCGGTGCGGCACGCGCGCGTACTGGATCGCGGCGCGGTCGCGGACGTCCGGCGGCAGCGCGGGTTCGTCCAGGACCGCGGTCAGGGCGGAGGCCGAACCCGAGGCCACGGCGTAGGTCAGCTAGTCGGAGAACTTCCCCGCCGCACGGGCGTGTTCGGCGAGCCGGGCCGCAGGCTGCTCGGGCTCGGCGCGCAACACCCGCAGCGCGCGGGCGTGCGCACGCCGGAGGACCGGAGCCGCGAGCTGGTCGCGCACACATCGCCGGACCGCACCCGGTTCGACGCTGTAGCGGCCGATCCCCGACTCCACCAACAACCCGCTCCGCACGGCTGCGGCGACGACGTCCGTCGCGACGATCCCCGCGGCACGTCCGAGAACGTTCGCCGCAACCGGCACACCGATCACCGCGGCGGTCTCGACCAGAGCGCGGGCAGGAGCGTCCAGTGCTGCCAGGAGGCGAGCCGTGTCCCGCCGCACCGAGTCCGGTGGCTCGACGACCGCGACGTCGTCCTCACCGGTCCGCACCAGTCCCAATACCGTTCCGACGACCAGATCGGGCCTTCCGCCGGTGTGAGCGGGCAGCTCCGCCAGCACGCGCTCGGCCAGACCCGGCACGATCGCCAGCGCCAGCTCCCGGACCGCCCGACGATCCAAAGTGGACAGTGTGATGACGTGTTCGCCCGGCAGTCCGGCCGGCTCACCCCGGCAACTCACCACGACGGACAACCGGTCGACCGGATGAGCCGCCAGATACGCCAGCAGGCACCGGGTTTCGTCGTCGGCCCACTGCACGTCCTCCACCACCAGCACGGCCGGTGTCAACGCCTCCAGCAGATCGCGCACAGCGCGGAACAGGCGATGGCGTTCGGCAGCGGGGTCCGGCAGCGCAGGCAGCGCCTCCGGCAGCCACGCGGCCAGTTCCGGCAGGTACGCGGAGAGCGCACCGGTCACCGGACTCGGCACCGTCCGCAGTGGGCCGCACCCGCGCACGGCCTCGAAAACCGGGCCGCGGGGAAACCCGCTGCCGGGCAGGCACACGCCGCGCAGCACACGACGCGTCCGCACCTGCCGGTCGGCGAGGATCTCGGCCACCAACCGGCTCTTGCCGATCCCCGCCGGTCCGGCGACGCACAGCACCGAGGGTGGTGCCACCACAACGCACACGCCCTCGGCCAGCTCCGCCGCCCGCCCCACGAGCCCAGTCGTCATGCGACCGACGCTAGGTGATTCGCGCGTCCGTTCCCGGCGCGCGAAAAAGTTGGGGGCCGGTACCCAATTCAGCACGGATGGTTGCGCGCGAACCAACGGACAAGGTGCCCCCAGACGGCTGCTCGATCCACATCCCTGCCCCGCGGCCGTCTCGCCCCACGAGCTGTGCGCCGTGTGGCGGTGGTGAATGGAGCACATCGATGGGTTCGAGCACTTCAGTCCGGCTGGCGGTGCTGGGCGCGTTCGCGTCCGCCGCGCTCGTGGCCACCCTGCCGGCCGCGGTCGCGGCGCCACCGGAGGCGCCGGTGCGCGGCGCGGGAGCACCCGGCGCGATCAAGGACAGCTACATCGTCGTTCTCAAGGAGGACACTCTCCGCGCGCAGCAGGTCGACGCGACCGCCTCCGAGCTCGCCGCGAAGTACGGTGCGCGGCGGAAGCTCACCTACACCGCGTCGATCCGCGGCTTCTCGGCGACGATGCCGGAGCAGCAGGCCAAACGCCTCGCGGCCGACCCGAAGGTCGCCTACGTCGAGCAGGACGGCGTCGCGCACGGGTTCGGTGAGCAGGCCAACCCGCCGTCGTGGGGCCTCGACCGGGTCGACCAGCAGTCCCTGCCGCTGGACAAGAAGTACGCGTACCCCAACGACGGCAGTGGCGCGACCGTCTACGTCGTCGACAGCGGTGTGACCAGCCACCCGGACTTCAGCGGGCGGCTGACGTCGGGCAGGGACTTCATCGACAACGACAACGACGCCTCGGACTGCAACGGCCACGGCACGCACGTCGCGGGCACCGTCGGCGGGACGAGCCACGGCGTGGCCAAGAAGGTGAAGCTCGTCGCGGTGCGCGTGCTGGGCTGCGACAACTCCGGCGCGTGGTCGGCGGTCATCGGCGGCTTCGACTGGGTGGCGCAGAACGCGGGCGCCAACTCGGTCGCCACGGCGAGTCTCGGCGGCAGCGCCAACACCTCCGTCGACGACGCCGTCAACCGCGTGCTGGCCAAGGGCATCACGACGACGCTCGCTGCGGGCAACTCCGGCCAGGACGCCTGCGGCACCAGCCCGGCCCGCGTGTCCGGCGCGATCACCGTCGGCGCGAGTGACGACCAGGACCGCCGTGCGACGTTCCCGAACGGCAGCCTGTCGAACCACGGCTCGTGCCTCGACCTGTTCGCACCCGGCAACTACATCGTCTCCACCAGCAAGAACGGTGGTTCGCAGACGATGAGCGGCACGTCGATGGCGACGCCGCACGTGGCGGGGGCGGCGGCGATCCTGCTGACCGCGAAGCCGGGCAGCAGCCCGGCGCAGGTGTCGTCCGCGATCACCGGCGCCGCGGTGACCGGCAAGATCACCAACCCCGGCAGCGGGTCGCCGAACAAGCTGCTCAACGTCACCGGTCTCGCCGGTGGTCCGCAGCCCGGTGAGTGCACCGCTCCCGCCAACACCACCCCACTGTCCATTCCGGACGCCGGTGCCGCCGTCGAGTCGCCGATCACCGTCAGCGGCTGCACCGGCAACGCCTCGGCCACCACGTCCGTCAAGGTCGACATCACCCACCCCTACACCGCCGACCTCGCGATCGATCTGGTCGCGCCCGACGGCTCGGTGTACTCGCTGAAGAAGCCCGGTGGCGTCGGCGAGTCCGGCGGGGTGCACGCGACCTACACCGCCGACGCCTCCAGCGAGGCGAAGAACGGCACCTGGAAGCTGCGGGTGACCGACGTCTACCGCTACGACTCCGGCTCGCTGACCTCCTGGTCGCTCGCCCTGTGACCGCGCGATCCACTGTGGAAGGACGGAAGATGTTGAGAAGCAAGCTGATCGCGGTGGTCACGACGGCGCTGGCGGTGACCGCGGCGACCGTCGCCGCCGCGGCGCCCGCCCGTGACCCCGGCAACTCCTACGCGGACAACTCCATCTCCACCTGGGACGGTGCCACCGGGCAGATCTACCGGGGCCAGGACGCCACCGTCGCCGAGTACCCCGCGGTGATCGCGAACCTGCGCTCGGAGGGCAGCAGGCCCAAGGGCCAGTCCTGCACCGGCGCGGTGATCGGCCGCAGGCACATCCTCACGGCGGCGCACTGCCACGACCTGGCAGGCGTGAAGACCTCGTTGTACGGCCTGGACGACCTCGTGGCCGGCACCGGCACGACGCTCACGACCAAGTCGTACGTCAAGCACCCCCGATACGTCAACTGGGACCAGGGCTACGACGTCGCCGTGATCACCACCAACGAGGACATCCCGCTGGCGCCGGACAAGTGGGCGAAGTACGCGACCTCCGCCGACGCCGGGATCTGGAAGGTCGGCGACACCGGCCGCAGCTACGGCTACGGCAAGAAGACCCACGACGACGTCCCCGCCGACGTGTCGCTGGACAAGCAGGACTTCCCGATCGTCGACGGCGAACGCGAGTGCCAGGGCGTCGGGGCGGGCTACAAACTCGCCACGATGATCTGCGCCGGGTACCCGGACGGCCGCACCACCATCCTGCAGGGCGACAGCGGCGGCCCGTTCGTGGTCGGCGGCAAGATCGTCGGCGTGGCGTCCTGGAGCCGGTCGGACTTCCGCTGGTACGGCGTCTTCGCCCGGCTGGACAACGACATGGGCGACTGGGTCAGGCAGCAGGTCGGCGACCCGCAGCCCGCCGAGTTCGGTGTCAGCGTCGACCCGTCTTCGCTGCGGGTCGGCACCGGTGCCGCGGGTTCCGTCGCGGTGAAGACCACGGCGGGAGCCACCGTCGAGGACGTCGCGCTGTCCGTCGCGGGACTCCCGAGCGGGGTGGAGGCGACGTTCCAACCGGCGACGGTGAAGTCCGGCGAAGGGGCCAAGCTGTCGCTGACCGTGGCCTCCGGCACCCCGGACGGCACGCATCAGCTGACGGTGACCGGGAAATCGGCGTCCGGAGTGTCCAAACAGGCCACTTTGACACTCACGATCGGTGCCGGCAACCCCGGTTCCGACTTCGGCATCGGCCTCAGCCCGGCCACCCTGACGGTCACCCCTGGCGGCTACGCCTCCACCACCGTCACCACACAGGTGGTCGGCTCCCCCGCCGACGTCTCGTTGAGCGCCAGCGGGTTGCCGTCCGGAGCGCAGGCGGTGTTCCAGCCCTCCTCGGTGACCTCCGGTGGCACCGCGAAGCTGACGATCACCACGGCGTCGAGCACGCCGGCGGGCACGTACCCGGTGAAGATCACCGGCACGTCCGGGTCCGTCACCAGGGACACGACCCTCTCGCTGACCGTCGGCGGTGGGCAGCCGGGTGGCCTGACCGTGGCGCTGTCGCCATCGTCGGCCGCCATCGGCAGGGGTGGAGCGGTGTTCCCGTCGATCACGGTCACGGGAGCCGCCGGCCCGGTCACGCTCAGCGCGTCCGGTCAGCCGGCCGGTGTCACCGTCACGTTCCTGCCCGCGACGGTGAACCCGGGCCAGACGGCGCTGGCCCACATCACCACGTCGTTCTCGACAGCGCCGGGCACCTACCGGATCAAGATCACCGCCAGCGGTGACGGCAGGTCCGGCAGCGCGGAGTTCGTCCTCACCATCACCTGACCCAACCGAGGAGCCGGGTGGGAGCACTCCCACCCGGCTCCCCGCGTCAGGCCGTCTTCTGGCCGATCGCGGCGGTGGACTCCCTGACCACGAGCGTCGTCGCCAGCTCCATGTGCAACGCCTCCGGCTGATGGCCGGCCAGCACGCGCATCAGCTGCGTGACGGCGATCCTTCCCATCTCCTGCAACGGTTGCCGCACCGTCGTCAGCGGTGGATCGGTGGCCTCGGCGACGTCGATGTCGTCGAACCCGGCGACCGACAGGTCCTCCGGCACCCGCAGACCGCGCTCCCGTGCCGCCTGCAACGTGCCGACCGCGACCTTGTCGTTGAAGCAGACGATCGCGGTCGGACGGGGTGAGAGGTCGAGCAGCTCGGCCGCCGCGCGCTTGCCGTGAGCGGTCGTGGGTTCGACGTGCCGCAACCGGTCCGCGGTCAGCAGGACGCCCGCCTTCGCGAGAGCCGCGCGGTGGCCGGCCAGCCGGGCGTCGCCCGCCAGCCACTCCTCCGGTCCCGCGATCACGCCGATGTCGCGGTGCCCGAGACCGATCAGGTGGTCCGCGACCGCCCGCGCCCCCGACGAGTGCGCGGCCGACACCGCGGCGATGTCGGGTGGCGGAGGGGTGCGCGGATCGACCACGACGAACGGGAAGCCGGCCTGGGACAACGCGACCAGGTCGTCGCCCTCCTCCGGCGGCAGGATCAGGATCGCCGCGTCCACGTCGTCCTGGCCGGGCAGGCCACGCAGCGCGTCGGTGTGCTGGCCGGACTCGCCCGCGTCCAGCAGCAGGCGCAGGCCGTGCAGCTTCACCGTCTCCGCGATCGAGGAGACGATCAGGCCGAAGTAGTCGGTGAGCACGTACGGGCACCGCACGTAGACGGTCCTCGTGGGCGCCTCCTGCCTGCGCCGCTCCACGGCCTGAAGAACCAGGTCACGGGTCCGCGGCGCCACGTTGACGTGGTCGTTCAGCACGCGGGAGACGGTCGCCACCGAGACACCGGTGTCCGCGGCGATGTCACGCAGACTCGCGCGCTGTTTCACGGTCCCGATCTTGCGTTGCACGAGGTCAATGTACCGGAACTCGCTGCAGGCATTGACGTGCGCGACGCCTCGATGTTTCATCCTGAAACGATATGTTTCAGGATGATGAAATCCTGTTGCAGACGGGCGCCCAAACCCTGCAAGGAGCGCTATGTCAATGACGACACAACGTTGGCGCGGGATCGCGGTCGTCTCGGCCGTCGTGATGGCGGGTCTCACCACCCCTTCGGCGACGGCGGCGACGAACGCGAGTGTGTGGCTCACGACCGCGGACCGCTCGAACCTGTTGCGGCAGCAGGCGGACGTGACGTTCGGATCCGGCGGCAGCGGTCCGACGATCACCGTGAACCCGAACTCGACCTACCAGTCCATGGTCGGCTTCGGCGCGTCGTTCACCGACTCGGCCGCCTGGAACGTCTTCAACTCGCCGCGCAAAGACGAGATCATGAACCAGCTGTTCGGCAGGAACGGCGGCATCGGCCTGAGCTTCCTGCGCCAGCCCATCGGCTCGACCGACTTCTCCCGCAGCTTCTACACCTACGACGACGGCGCCGCGGACCCGACTCTGTCGCGGTTCTCCATCGCGCACGACGACGCCTACATCCTGCCGTTGATCCGCCAGGCGAAGTCGCTGAACCCGCAGCTGACGATCATGGCCACGCCGTGGAGCGCGCCGGCGTGGATGAAGAACAACAACAGCCTCGTCCAGGGGTCGCTGAACGACAGCCAGATCGGGGTGTACGCCGACTACCTGGTCAAGTTCACGCAGGCCTACCAGGCGGCCGGCGCGCCGATCGACTACCTGAGCGTGCAGAACGAGCCGAACTTCGAGCCGCTGGGCTATCCCGGCATGCGAATGTCCGCGCAGCAGCAGGTGAACGTCATCAACAACCTGGTGCCGAAGCTGCGCGCCGCCGGGCAGAACGCACGCGTGCTCGGCTATGACCACAACTGGGACGACACCAACTACGCCCAGGTCGTGAACAACGGCGCGGGCAACAACGTCGCCGGTTCGGCGTGGCACTGCTACGGCGGCAACCCGAGTGGACAGTCGGTCGTCCACAACGCCCAGCCCACCAAGGAGATCTTCTTCACCGAGTGCTCCGGCACGTCGTCGGGCAACGACGCGGCGACGTTCCGCGACACGTTGCGCTGGCAGGGCATCAACCTCGCGATCGGCGCCACCCGCAACTGGGCCCGCACCGTCGCGATCTGGAACTTGGCCCTGGACGCCGGCCACGGCCCGGTCATCGGCAGCTGCACCAACTGCATGGGTGTCGTGACGACGAACGGCAGCAACGTCACCTACAACGCCGAGTACTACGTCCTCGGGCACCTGTCGAAGTTCGTGCAGCCCGGCGCGGTCCGCATCGACTCGACCGGCTACGGCGAGGGCGGCATCCAGAACGTCGCCTTCCGCAACCCGGACGGCCGGATCGTGCTGGTGGCCCTCAACTCCGGTGGCACGCAGGCCTTCCGCGTCTCCTACAGCGGCCAGACGTTCGGCTACACCCTGCCCGCCGGTGCGATGGCCACGTTCAGCTGGCCCGGCTCGCTCGACCCCGGTCAGCCCGGCAGGACCGGCGCCATCACGGGCCTCGGCGGCAAGTGCCTCGACGTCACGGACGGCTCGACGGTCAACGGCACCCGGCCGCAGATGTGGACGTGCTACCCCGGCCCCAACCAGACGTGGACGCTCGCGGCCGACGGAACCGTGCGCGGGCTCGGCAAGTGCCTGGACGTGACCGGGAACGGCACGGCGGACGGCACACCGGTCCAGCTCTGGGATTGCTTCGGCGGCGGCAACCAGCGCTGGACGGCGACCAACGGCACGTTGGTGAACGTGGGCAGCAACAGGTGCCTCGACGTGATCGGCAACAACACGGCCGATGGCGCGAGACTGCAGATCTGGTCCTGCACCGGCGGGGCCAACCAGAGGTGGACGGTTCCGGCGTAGTGCTTCGCGGTCGTGCCGTCCGGGTAACCGGGCGGCATGACCGATCCGTTGAACCCCGAAGCACCGCACTCGCCCGGCACGCCCAGCCTCGACGACCTCGAGACCGAGGAACCCCAGGTGCCGCAGCGGGACACCGATGACGAGGCGAGTGAGCCTCCGGACTGATCAGCTCCGTGACGGCGCCAGCGAGCTGGACGCGTCGGGGTGAGCCCCTTCGTCCACGCTGATGCCGAGCCGTTCGACGAGTTCGCCGCCGAGCCAGCCGCCGAGGCCGCCCGCGAGGACGCCCAGCCAGGCCGCGACGAGCGCGGGCCAGGTGGGGGTCCAGTCGGTCTCGGCGAGGCGCAGCGTCCAGCTCACCGCGAACAACACCAGCACCACCGCGTTCACCAACCCGTGCAGGAGGCCGATGCGGCGGGCGCGCGTGCCCCGCGGGGTGACGAGGAACCAGTCCAGCCAGCCGGTGGCGGCGGTGACCACGCCCATCAGCACGCCGGCGGCGACGAGGTGGGCCGCGGTGAACGCGAAGCTGTCGCGTTCGGTGATCAGGTACAGCACGTCGAAGCCGACCGACGTGGTCAGCAGGCCGAGCGGGAACACGATGAGGATCGGGTGAACGGCGTGGCCCGCGGCACGGACACGACTGCGCATGAGGTGCTCCTCTCCGAGTACAGCTGCCGGAGGCGTACCCGGCGGCGCACCGGATACCCCTCCGGCATGGACACCGAGGAACTGCGGCGATTCGTTCTCGCGCGGCTGGCGGAGGACGAGGAGCGCCTGGCGGAGGAGAAACTGCCGCTGCTCGACGAGGCCGAGGGCAGGGGCAGGCTGCGGATCATCCGTTCGGACGACGGATCCGGGCTGCTCCTGCTGCCGGGGCCGATCCAGGCGGCGACGGAACGGGTGCCGGTGCCGTTCCCCGAGAAGTTCCCCTTGCTGCGGACCGAGGTCGAGCAGACCAGGGACGAGGCGCTGCTGCGGCTGCTGGCCGCCGCCTACGACACCCACCACGACTGGCAGGAGGAGTGGCGATGACGACGCCGCAACCCGACCGCGACACCGCCGAGAGCGAGCTGGAGGACGCCGACATCGGCTCCGAGCACACCCGGCCGACCTACGCCGACGAGAATCCGGGCGGCCCGCACCGGGGACCCGACGAGTCCGAGCCCGACGACGAGGGCGGCCTTTAGGTCACTCCTCGACCCGTTGCGTCACGACGCCGCGCACGAAGTACCGCTGTGCCACCAGGAACAGCAGGATCATCGGCACGGTGGCGACGACGCTCGCCGCCATCACGAGCTCCCACTGCGCCTCACCGCCCTGCCCGAACCTGTCGAGCACCGCCTTCAGCCCGCGCGGCAACGTGTACAGCTCGGGTTCGCGCAGGTAGATCAGCGGCCGGATGAGGTCCGTCCAGGCGGCCTTGAGCTCGAACACGAACACCACGATCAGGCCAGGCCTCGCCAGCGGCAGCGCGATCGAGGCGAACTGCCGCCACGGCCCGGCGCCGTCGACCCGTGCCGCGTCGAAGACCTCCGCCGGCAGGCCGAGGAAGAACTGGCGCAGCAGGAAGACGTAGAACGCCGAGCCGAAGAGATTGCCCGCCCACAACGGGATCTGCGTCGTCGCGAGCCCCACCGCGTGCCATTCCAGGTAGACCGGCACCATCGTCACCGCGGCGGGCAGCATCATCGTGGCGAGCACGAGTCCGAAGAGGACGGTCCGGCCGCGGAACCGGAACCGCGCGAAGCCGAACGCCACGACCGCGCTCGACACGGTCGCGGCGACCGCGGCGGCGACACCGACGGCCACGCTGTTGCCCACCCACGCGAGCAGTGGCACGGCCCGCCAGACCTCGGTGTAGTTCTGCGGGCTCACCGGTGCCGGAAGCAGGGCGTTGTCGAAGACGTGCGACCGGTCCTTCAGCGACGCGCTGACCAGCCACCAGAACGGGTACGCGAACAGCACGCCGACCGCGACGAGGGCGAGCAGGACCGGTGCACGGCGGGTCATGACCGGTCCTCGTACTGCACGTAGTCACGGGACAACCGCACCTGCAGCGCGGTGATCGCGGCGATGACGAGGAACAGCACCCACGCCAGCGCGGACGCGTAGCCCATCCGCAGCGAGCCGAACGCCTCCTGGAACAGGTAGATCACGTAGAACAGCGCCGCGTCGCCCTCCGCGGGCGTGGACGGGCGGGCGCCGAAGAACATCGTGTACGCCTCGGTGAACACCTGCAGCGACGCGATGGTGTTGACGATCAGCGTGAAGTACACGGTGCCGCTGATGCCGGGCAGCGTGACGTGCCAGAACTGCCGCCACGGCGAGGCACCGTCCAGCCGCGCCGCCTCGTACCGCTCGCCCGGCACCCTGGTCAGCGCCGCGAGGTAGAGCACGGCGGTGCTGCCGACCGTCCAGAGGCTCATCAGCACCAGGCCGGGTTTGATCCACGCGGGGTCGGTCGTCCACTGCGGCCCGGTGAACCCGAACCAGCCCAGCATCGCGTTGATCGCGCCGTTCTGGCCGTTGAGCAGCAACAGGAACAACGCGGCGAGCGCGACCGGCGGGGTCATGGTCGGCAGGAACAGCACGGTGCGGAAGAACCCGGCGGACCGTCCGGCGCGGCGCAGCAGCGAGGCCAGGCCGAGCGCGAGCACGATCAGCAGCGGGACGTGCAGCAGTGTGAAGAACACGGTGTTCCACAACGCTTTCGCGGCACGTTCGTCCTGCAGGATCTCGCGGTAGTTGGTCAGTCCGGCGGGCCGCGCGGGCCTGAGCAGGTCGTAGTGCGTGAACGACAGGCCCAGGCTGTAGAGCATCGGACCGGCCGTGAGCAGCAGGAATCCGACGACCCACGGCAGCACGAACAGCCAGCCGGCCCGTGCCTCGCGCGCGCTCACCATCAGCGGCCTCCCACGCGGGTGATCGCCCGGTCCGCCTCGCGCTGCGCCTGCGCCATCGACTCCTCCGGGCGCTGCTGGCCGAGCAGCACCCTGGTGACCGCCGACTCCCACGAGCGGACCAGATCACTCGCCGCGGGGTTCGGCGGTAGCGCGAAGGCCTTGTCCTGCACGGACTGCACGACCCGCACGCCCTGTTCGAGCACGCGGATCCCGCGGGGGTCGTACACCTCGCTGAAGATCTTCTCGTCGGCGGCGCGGTTCGCGGTGAACGTGCCGCTGTAGGGCTTGCCCTTCTTGGCGAGCGCGTCGCGGCGTGCCTTCGCCGCCGTGGCCCAGGTGTCGGCGGCTGTCATCGTCGCGATGAACTCACAGGCCAGGTCCGGGTGCCGGGCGCCCTGCGGGATGGCCCACGCCTGCCCTCCCGCCTCCGTGAGCGGGGCGCCCTGCCGGTCGGTGAAGGGCACGACCGTGACGTCCGCGTCCGGCGAGTTGGCCGCGATCGTGTTGACGTACCAGGAGTCCATCGCCATCGCGGCGACCTGCCCGGTGACGAACTCGTTGTTCGCGCCGAAGGAGTCGAAGGTGTCCCGGAACGCCTTGAACGACGCCCAGCCGCCCTGGGCGCGCACCAGATCGGTGGTGTACCGGACGGCCTCGACCACGCGCGGGTCGTCCAGGTGCGGTTCGTCGCCGACCAGGTCGGCGCCGTTCGCCCTGGCCCACAGCGCGACGAACTCGGGCACGCGCGGGTCGAACCCGATCCGCGCGATCTTGCCGTTCTCCGTGCGCGCCAGCTTCGCCGTCGTCTCGGCGAGGCGCTGCCAGTCCGTTGTGGACAGTGCGGCCGGATCGACGCCCGCCTCGCGCAGCACGGGGTTGTTCAGGATGAGCACGCGGACGCTGAAGAAGTCGGGCACGCCGTAGACCGTGCCCGCGTAGGTGACCTGCCGGACCGCCGCCTCGCGGAACGTGTTCAGGTCGACGTGCTGCCGTCGCAGGCACGGTCCGAGGTCCTGCACCGCTCCCCTGGCCGCGTAACCGCCGAGCTTGCGCCGGTCCGCGTACACGAGGTCCGGCGGGTCGCCCGCCGCCACCGCCGAGAGGAACTGCTGCTCGTCCAGCACGCCCTCGTTGACGCGGAGGTCGACCTCGGGATGGCGTGCCCTGAACACCCCGACCCGTGCGGTGGCGTGTTCGTCCGGCAGGCCGAATCCCGTGGTGACCAACGTGTTGGGCCGATCGGCGACGCTCGGGCCGAGGCCTCCGCATCCCGCGCACACCGCCATGATCAGGAGTGCGACCAGGCACCGGCTCATGCGCGTGCGGGGACCACAGCCCTGCGGCCGGGCAGGAACCCGCGCGCGGCGGTGAGCAACGTGCGTGCCTCCATCAGCTCGCCGTATTCGAGGTGTTCGTCGGCGGCCGCGATGTGCGCCAACGCCTGCCGGGGCGCGTCAGGTGCGTCCATCACCGCCCTGGTGAGGCGCTTGCGGGCCTGCTCGGCCTGCAGGGCGAGGTCCGCGCCGGTGGTGGTGCGGATGAGCACGAGAGCGTCGCAGATCGCCTGGTCGAGAGAGTCGTGCCGCACCATGATCGCCGCCTTCTTGGACAGTCGGGGGTTGCGGCGCCGACTGCTTGACGCCGATCCCGGCTACCCACCTCACCGACCGCCCAAACGATCCGCGCGCCGCCGTGCACGCGGCCGGGTGGCCGCCGAGCACCGGCGGCACAGCGCGATCACCGGTGCGTCCGCGGTGCCGTTGAGCCACACCGCGTCGACCCACAGCACGTGGGGAAACCGGCCGAGCCGCGCCCGGCTGAGCGGCACACCGCACAGCGTCTGGTTCTGGCGCGGCCACCAGGCGTGAACGTCGCCCGACGGCATGCGGGTGCCCTCGTCGTCGTGCCAGCTGCTCGACGCGGCAACCGAGGGCGTGCCTGTCACGCGTCAGCCTCCCCGGTTGTCCTCGGCCGCGGCGAGCGACGCGGCCGCCTCGTCAAGATCCCGCTCGGTCACCGGCAGTCCGCCGACGCGCTCCAGCAGCTCGTCCCGCGTCACCACGGGCACGGCGCCGCGCAACGCCGCCGTGGCGAGCTCGTCGCGGCCCGCCACCACGTAGCTGCCGGCGACGAGCACCAGCGTCGCTTCCGGCCGGGTCGACCGGAGCAGCAGTTTCAGGTCTTCCGCCCGCACGGACACAGGTCACTGCCCCGACAGCCGCTGACCTGACTGCTGGGCGTGCCCGCCGACCTCCTGCGCCGCTTCCTTCGCGTGCTCGGCCGTGGTCTGCGCGGCGTCCGCGGCCACCTGTTTGACCTCGCCCGCCGCGTCGCTCACCGAGGACTTCACGTCCTCCTTGAGGTGCTGCGCCGACTCCGCCACCGCTTCCCTGGCCGGTTCGACGACGTCGCCGAAGCTCTCCGAGAGCTGGTGCACCGCCTGCTGTTCGGCGTCGGTGCGGGGAAGAACCGCCGCCAGCAGCAGACCGCTGCCGAACGCGATCAGCCCTGCCGCGAGCGGACTGCCCTGCGTCTGCCGCGCGACCTGCCGCGGCGCGTCCTGCACCGCCTGGACGGCCTGCTCCGCCCGTTCGGCGACGGCCTGCCCGGTCTCGTGGCCCTGCTCTTTGACCGCGGTCGTGGCGTCTGCTGCGGTACCCATCACTCGCTCCCTCATGGCGGTCAGTCCCCGCCGCACGCCGCGCACCCGCCGCTGGGCGATGCGCCGCGGGCTCGCGTGGTCGGCCAGCCGGTTGGCGTCGGCTCGCAGCTCGGCGCGGGTCACTTCGATGTCGCGCCTTATCTGGTCGGGTGTTTCGCCCATTCCGCGTCCTCCTTCAGCGTTTCGACGGTGCGTTCGGGTTTCGGGTTGACGGTGCGCAGCCTGGCGCGCCCGGTGGCGTAGAGAACGGCGCCCACGGCGCCCCACAGGGCAGCGACGATCAGCGCCGCCCAGCCCAGCGGCACGACGGCACCGAGTGCGAACACCAGCGCGAGGCTCAGCAGCACGGTGGTCAGGTAGCCGGCGAACCCCGCTGCCGCGAGCATCCCGGTCGCCTTGCCCGCCTTGACGGCCTCCTGCCGGATCTCCGCCTTGGCGAGCTCGAGCTCCTGCCGCATCAGCTTGGACAGGTCACCGGTCAGCTCACTGACCAGATCACCGATCGACTCTCCTGAACTGTCCACTCGCGACGGTGGGACCTCAGGGCCCGTCATGCGACACCTCCGGCGCCGCGGCCGCGCCCGGCGACAACGGCGTGCCGTACGCCGGCGTCGGCTGGTCGTACTGCGCCGGGGCGCCGTATTCCGGTGCCACGCCGGCACGTTCGGACGCCACCGGGACAACTCCGCCCTGCGACCGCTGCCTGCCCTCGTCCTGGCTCCCGGTCGCACTCTTCGCGATGCGGCCCACCAGGAACCCGGCCACGGCGGCGCCGAGCAGGAACGTGCCCGGCTTGCGCCGCGCGTAGTCCCGCGCCGAGTCGAGCAGACCCTGCGCCCCGCGTTCGTCGAGGAACCGCGCTGCCTGCCTGCTCGTGTCGGCGACGCTGCGGATCGCCCCCGCCGACATCGAGCTCGGCGGCGCGGCTCCCGCCATCTCACCCAGCTCGTCGGCGATGCGGCCGAGCTGCTTCGACACCCGCACGGCCTGCTCTTCCGCTTCCGCCGCAACACGTTCCCGCACGTCCCGCACAACGTGCCTGGCCTGCTCGGCGGTCTCCCGGCGCACGTGCGCCGCCTGGTCCGCGACGGTGGACCCCACCTGCCCGGCGGCTTCACCCGCGTGCCGCGCGACGTCGACACCTTCGTCCCTGGCCGCCGCGCGCATCTGGTTTTCGGTCACGGCCGACTCCTCAGCTCGTAGTCGTGTGCCTACGAGCTACCCTGGGGGCGACTGCGCAAACGGGGCCGTTTCGCCGCAACCACAACAGTTTCGTCGAATCGCGTGGCTCAGCACATCTCCTTGAGCGCCGTCCGGACGTCCCGGTAGAGGTGCAGCACGCCGTCGACCCCGCTCAGCGCGAGGACGTGGCGCGAATACCCGTCGGCGACGACCGCGAGCGTGGATCCCACCGCGAGTGCCTCGTCGTGGTTGCGCAGAACCAGATGGATGCCCGCCGATCCCATGAACGCGACCTGGCTCAGGTCGAGGACGAGCAGACGCGGTTTGGCGGACAGCTGAGCGGTGACCTCCTCCTGGACCACGTAGTCCGTGCTGAGGTCGATCTCGCCGCGAACGGAGGTCACCGGCACCTTGGCATCGACATAGATCGTCTGGACCCAAATGGGCAAGGGTGCGTGCGAATGCAAGCTCATGTCAGGGCTCTTCCCTGCTTGTGGCTCAGGCACCGCAGGGTCAACGACCCTGCGGTGTCCCGGTCACGTAGCTGGGCAACGCCTGTCTGACATCCATGTGCGAAAGCAGCCAACCAGCGAACTGGTCACGATAGAGAGGTTCTTCTTACGCTCCTGCCACGTATCAGACCAGACTACCCCTGAACGCTCGGTCCGAAACGACGCGCGGGCAGACTTCTTCAGCCCCGGTCGGAATCCTCGGACACGGAGTAGTCCGAAAGCCCGACGTTGCCGGTCGGGTTCGGCTCCGGGTGCGCGGAACCGGAACCGCTGCGCCCCGGCACGGTGCCGGCGTCCTCCCCCGACTCGTCCAGCGACGCACGGCTGGCGTCGTCGTACTCCTGCTCTCGCTGCCTCTCAGTGCTCATGCCGACCGGCTACCCCGATCGAGCGCCCGCGAACGTCACGAGAAGCCATCGGCGCGCGGCGAAGGCACGAAGGCGGCGAAGTCGCGGTTCGACCGGCCCTGCGCGCACTCCCGGCGGAACAGCCCCCGCACCCAGCTCACGACCGCACCGGCCGACGGCCGCGGGTCGCCACCCATCCTCGCGACCACCACCAGCTCGCCACGACGGTCCTCGATCGCCGCCGACCAGCCGCTCGACTCGTTCCACAGCAGTGCCACGTCGTGGTCGGGGAAGTCGGGCAGCCGGCCGTCCAGTGCCACGTATGCCGCGGGGTGCGGTTCTGTCTCGACGAACGAGCTGTCACCGCGCAGCCCGATACCCGCGACCACCTCGCGCACGTAGCGCCGTGCTCTGCGCGCCGCCGAGTCGTCGAAGTCGATGTCCAGGTCGATGTCGGAGTCGAGGTCCAGGGCCAGGGCTGGGGTTAGGTCTGGGTCGATGGTCACGTCGCGGTCCATGCCGGCGGTGCCTCCGTTGGGCGAGCGGTCCCCTTTGTGCGGCGGTCGGATACCCCGGCGGGGTGTCGGTGAAACGTTGGGCGATGGGGGGTGTCGGGACTGCGGTGGTCCGGTTTGGCGGTTGGGTGCCGGTTCCAGCGGAGGGGTCACGTGGCTTGCGTGACGTCGCCTTGCGCAGGTGGTTGCGCGGGCAGTGACGAGCCGGGTCATTTCATCGCCGCTTCGCGACGATTGCGATTGGGGCTTGACTTCGGGGCCCTTGCGAGGCGCAGATCGGCCTTAAAAAGCCGGGCATAAGGAGCCCGGCCGATCCGAACACGGTAGCACCTCGCACCCAAAGTCAAGCCCCAATCGCGAGCGTGCGTGGTCGCTTTGGGCGGTCGGGTTCCGGGAATTACCGCTTGAACAGCGCGGCATCAGGTGCTGTCCGGCTCGCTTCGCATCGCCGTTTCCGGGGGCCTCGGCTTTGCCATTAGCAATGCGTGGCAGCGGAGGGCTTACGGCTTGCGGTACATAGCCACTGCGGGATGGTGGTTTGTCATCGGCTTTGCCGATTCGACTGCTTTGCCGATGCCGCAGCCTCGTCTTGGTCGTTCCTGTACCGGTGCGCGGGCCTCGTCTGGGGTGGTTGCCTGTGCGGGTGCCGACGCTTTGTCAGCGTGATCGCTCTTGTCGCTGTCGCGGCTTTCGACCCTGGACGGATTTGGGCATGGCTGTGCCACGGCCGTGGTGGTGCTGCACGGCCGTGGCGGTCGAGATGGTGGTGAGGGGCCGCTCGCGTCTCCCTGGTCGGGGTCAGGCGGCGGGGTGGAGCTGGTTGCGTCTGGGTTTTCGCAGCGGGTCGAGCCAGGTTGGCGCGTAGAAGACCGGGATGCCGTGCTCGATCTTCACTTCCCAGCCGCTGCGGTGGATCAGCGTGTGGTGGTGACGGCAGAGCAGGACGCCGTTGTCGATGCGGGTGTCGCCGCCGTCGGCCCAGTGGTGGATGTGGTGGGCGTCGCAGTGCTTGGGCGGCCGGTGGCAGCCGGGGAACGCGCAGCCGTGGTCACGCGCGACCAGGGCCCGGCGGATCCCGGCAGTGAACAGCCGCGACCGGCGGCCGACATCGAGCGGCTGCGACCGGCTGCCCATCACCATCGGGATGATCCCGGCACTGCACGCGAGCTGGCGGACCTGGTCGGCCGGGATCGGTTCGCCATTGTCCAGCGTCGCCGCTCCGGTCTGCGCGGCCAGGTCCTGATAGCGCATCGTCAAAGTCAGGGTGACCGGTTCGCCGCCGTGTTCAGGCAGCATGTCGGCGCGCAACGTCAGGTCGACCAGCTCGGCCAAGGCGTCACCCTGGCGCTCGTCGAGCGAGCGCGGGTCCGGGCCCTCGCCGGTGGTCGGGCGGGGCTTGGCCAGCGGATCCAGCAGCGTCACGAACTTCGCGCCAGTGACCGCGTCCAGCGTCGCCGCGACCTTCAGGCCGCCGTCCTTGCCCTGGCGCAGCGTGAGCCGGTTACCCGCAGGCTCGGGCTCAGGGTCACGCGGTTCGGGGTCGTTCTGGTAGAGCCCGTAGATCAGCCTCGTGCCCAGCACGCGCACCGCGGCGGGCGCGAATTCGCGGGCGTAGCCCACGACCTGCGCCTCGTACGTGCCGGGCAGGGTCTTCATCACCTCGGCGACCACCGCGACATGCTCGATCGACAACGCACCCTCGGATGCCGCTGCGGCGGTGATCGGGAGCCGGGCGGCGACCTCACTACCGGTCGGAGTGATCTCACTGCTCAGCAGCGCGGCCTGCTCGACCCACCGTTTCGCGGTCTTGGGGTCCCAGCGGACCGCGTGCTGCAACACCTGCGGCAGAGTCTTGTAGCCGAATTCGGCGGCGGCTCCGCGCCGGTTCAGTTCGGCGATTTTCTGCATGACCGTGTATTCGCGGGCCCGGATTTCCGTCACCTCGTCGACGATGCCGCGCAGCAGCTCGCCGGTGGAGAGGAGGGAAAGGTCAGGGTCGCTCACGTGTTCGACTCTACCGCAAGATCACAAGAATATTACGGTCGAAAATAAACACCATCGAGTGAACTGGGTTCAAAACCGGAAAGTTAGGATTGTTTCGCGGTCATCAGGGTTGTGCGGACGGCCACCGTGACCCAGGCGAGCACCAGAGCGGCGTAGAGCACGAGCGTCACGAAGGAGAACATCGCGGACGGAATGCGGGTGGCCAGGGCGCTGGTGCCGGTCACCAGGGTGCCGAGAGGGAAGACGAAGCTCCACCACGTCAGGGCGAACGGCAGGCCGCGGCGGGCCGTTCGGATGGTCACGGTGGTGGCCATGGCCACCCAGAGCAGGGCGAAGCCCCAGGTGATGGTGCCGTAGAGGATGCCGAACGCGGTTTGGCCGGGGAGGACGGGCACGCTGGCGAGGAGGTTCGACGCGGTGATCGACTGGCCGAGCGGGCCCAGGACGATCCAGAGGGTGGGGACGGTGGAGGCGGCGCCAAGGCCGTGTTGGACCAGGCGTTGCCAGATTTGCGGGACGATCACCATTGTGGCGAAGAGGCTCACGCCGAACAGGGCGTAGCAGGCCAGCACGACCGCTTGGCGGAACTGGCCCTCCGGGAGGTGCTGGGCCAGCAGGGCGCCTGAGGCCGCGGAGACCATGGGTGGCACGACGGGCATCAGCCAGCCGCCGAACGCGCGTTCGCCGCTGCCGATCATGCGCAGCGGGACCAGGACCGAGGTGGCCAGGCCCAGGGCGGTGCCGACGGTCCACAGTGTCCAGTCGACGGCCAGGGCGGCGGGCAGACCGATCCAGTCGGAGCCGAGCAGCAGCGTGCCGGTGCCGACGGTCATCAGCGCCATGGGTGGGGCGCCCCAGAACTGGGCCATCACCGGGTCGGCCAGCTGGGCGCGCACTGTTGTCCACGTCCAGCGGCGCAGGGCTGCGGCGACCAGGAACACGAGAAGGGCCGCGTCCAGGGCCCAGACGTAGGTGGCCGGGGTGCGCAGGCCGGGCATGGTGGCGCCGGCGGTGGCGACGATGCCGGTGCCCATCACCGAGGCGAAGAGGTTCGGGCCGAAGGGCGCCGCTCGTCGCACCTCGGGGGCACGGTGTGGGTGAGGTGCGAGAGCGGTCACGAGACAACGATCCTCGTGCGGGCAGAGCGCCGGTAGGCGGCAATCGCCGATGAACGCATAGGCTGTGCCTATGCCTCTGCCGTCCAGGGTCAGTGATCTGGCCAGCTTCGACCTGTTGCTGAGCGTGGCCGAGCTGGGCAGCATCGGGCGGGCCGCCAAGGCGCACGGGATGTCGCAGCCGTCGGCGAGCGAGCGGCTTCGCGTCCTCGAGGCCCGTGTTGGGGTGGTGTTGCTCGAACGCACGTCGCGCGGGGCCCGGCTCACCACGGCCGGGCAGCTCGTGGCCGGGTGGGCGGCGCCGGTGCTGGCGAGGGCGGTGGATCTCGACGCGGGGATCACGAGTTTGCGGGCGGATCGGCACAGTCAGCTCAGGGTGGCCGCCAGTCTCACGGTGGCCGAGTACCTGTTGCCCGCGTGGCTGATCGCGCTGCGGGCGGTCAGTCCGGACACCGCGACGGTGTTGACGGCGGGCAACTCGGTGCAGGTCGCGGAGCAGGTGCTGGCCGGGCGGGCCGATCTGGGGTTCATCGAGAGCACCGGCACGCCCCAGGGGCTGACCGGCCGGGTGGTGGCGAAGGACGAGCTGGTGCTGGTGGTCGCGCCGGGGCATCCGTGGGCCAGGCGGCGCCGGGTCACGGCCGCGAAGGCCGCGGGAACGCCGTTGGTGAGCAGGGAGTCCGGGTCGGGCACGCGGCAGGCGTGGGAGCACGCGCTGCGGGCCGCGGGGATCACCGAGTTCGCCGGGCCGTTGCTGGAGATGTCGTCGACGACGGCGATCAAGGCGGCGGCGATCGGCGGGATCGGGCCCGCCGTGCTGAGCATTCACGCCGTGGAGGCGGATCTGCAGACGCGCACGCTGGTCCGGGTCGAGGTCAGCGACGTCGATCTGCATCGGGCGTTGCGGGCGGTGTGGCCGGCGGGCAGGACACCCCGAGGGCCCGCCTCCGACCTGTTGACCATCGCGACGCGTAGTGTCACGCATCGTGCCGACCGGCGGTAGCAAACAGGTTCGCGCGGCCCGCAAGCGCAAGAAGCGCATGGCGCGGGTGGTCCACGACCTCACCGACGCGCAGTGGGACGCGCTCAAGGCGTCCTGGGGCGGGTGCGCCTACTGCGGTGCGCCCGCGACGTCGTTGCAGAAGGACTGCGTGCAGGCGATCTCGCGGGGCGGGCGGTACACGCTCGGCAACGTCGTGCCCGCGTGCGGGTCGTGCAACGCCAGCAAGTGCAACGCCGAGGTGACGGGCTGGTTGCGGCGCAAGAAGCTGGACGAGCGCACGTTCCTGGTGCGGCACTACGAGATCTCCAACGAGCTCACCGCGCGGTTCGCCTAGATGGCGCCTGCTCTGATCGCGAACGCCACGGCGTGGGTGCGGTTGCGGAGCTGGAACCGGGTGAGCACGTTCTGCACCACGCTCTTCACCGTTCGCTCCGAATAGGACAGTTTCTTCGCGACCTCGGCGGTGGTCCAGCCCTCCGCGAACAGCCGCAGCATGTCGAGCTCGCGCTCGGCCAGGCAGGACAGGGCGAGGTCGGCCGGTAGCTCGGCACGGCCCTCGTGCGCCGCCAGCACCGCGGAGACCAGGCTCTCGCAGGTGATGCCCGCCCGTGGCAGCACGGCGACGACGCGGTGGTCGATCGCGCGCGGCAGGTCGTGGGCGCGGAGGTGGTCGGTGATCAGCACGACGCACGCGGAGGTCCGCTGGGCGACGCACTGCAGTTCGGCCGTCAGCCTGGCGCCGTCGGCGGCGACCAGCACGACGTCCGCCTGGGCGAGAGCGTGCTCGGCCAGCACCTGAATCTCCGGCCGCAGCCGCAGGTAGCCCGCGATGCCCCAGCGGGTGACCGCATCCTTTGCGTGGACCGCGACGCGCACTCGTTGCATGAACGCATCCTTCGAGGACGCTCTCCACTGGGACTCCACGCCGTCTCCACGGCGCTGCCCGATCGGGCATCTCTCGGCGGCAACCAGGGCGGATCCGCGCAACCGGAGGCCGGGCTGTGCCTAGGGTCACCCCCTCCCCGCCACCAGGAGGTCTGTCGGTGTCCGCCACCATCGATGTCCTCGGCGAGCTCGCGAAGCCCGAGCACCGCCAAGATCCGTACCCGTTCCTGCACTGGCTGCGCGAGAACGACCCGGTGCACCGGACCCGCTGCGGTTGCTACCTGCTGAGCAGCTACGACGACGTCGCGTTCGCCTTGCGGCAGACCGGGACGTTCGCTCCCGGGACGCCGGCCACGGCGCAGAACCACCCCGGCTACGCACGTCTGCGGGCGGCCATCGCACGCGAGCTGACGCCCGCTCGGGTGCTGCGGATGCGGCCGCGGATCCTGGAACACCTCGGCAACGTCTTCGACGACCTCGGGCCGCGGCTCGTCGCGGGCGAGACGGTCGACCTGCACGCCGAGGTGTCCGTGCCGCTCACCCGGCACGTGTTCGCGGACCTCTCCGGCCTGATCAGCCGGCTCGTCGAGGCGCACGACGACGAGCCGCTGATCACGCTCCTGTGGACGACCGGGTACGAGAGCACGGTCTCCGGCATCGACTGCGCGGTGCTGGCGTTCCTCGCCCATCCCGGGCACCGGTCGTGGTGCGGCGACGACCCGGCGAAGGTGCAGCGGTTCCTCGACGAGGCGCTGCGGCACGACGGCGTCGTCCTCTGCACGCCGGTCCCGCGGATCGCCTCGGCCGACGTCGAGCTGGGCGGCGTCACGATCCCGGCGGGGGCGTCGGTCCGCATGCTCATCGCCGCCGCCAACCGCGACCCCCGCGCATTTCGGGATCCCGACACGTTCGACCCGGCCCGCGACCCGCGGCGGACGCTGTCGACCGGCAACTGCTGCGGCACCACGCTCGGGCGCGCCACGATGGCGCACGTGCTCACGGGATTGCGGCAGCGGTTCCCCACGCTGGTCGCCGCGGCGGAACCGGCGTGGAGCTCCACGAGCGGCACCCGCCGGGCCGTGGAGAAGTTGCCCGCACGACTCGTCTGAGCCGATTACCCTCCCCGCATGGGCGAGCTGCGCGTGGACGTGCTCGGTGAGCTGCGGATCACCGTTGACGGCAAGCGGCTCGTCCCGTGCCAGCCCCGGCAGCGCGCGGTGCTCGCGGTGCTCGCCATGCGGTCGCCGCGTCCCGTGTCGCGGGACGAGCTGATCGACGCCGTGTGGGGCGCCGATCCGCCGTCCAGCGCTTCCGGCAGCCTGCACACCTACATCAGCGCGCTGCGGCGGCTCGTCGAACCCGATCTGCCGCCCCGAGCGTGCGGAAACCTGATCATCACGACCGGCAGCGGGTACGCCTGCCGCGAGGCGCCCGCCGACCTGACCGAGTTCGAGCGCCTGGTCGCCGCCGCGCGCCGGAGTGGACGGTGCGCGGAACTGCGGTCGGCGCTGGAGATCTGGCGCGGGACGGCGCTCGCGGACGTGCCGGGGCCGTTCGCCGAACGCCAGCGCGCCCGGCTGGAGGAGACGAGGCTCACCGCGGTCGAGGACTGGGCGGCGGCCGCGATCGAGTCCGGCGAACACGGCGAGGTGGTCGACGTGCTCACCCGCACCGTGGCCGATCACTCCGTGCGGGAACGGCTCGTGGGACTGCTGATGCTGGCGCTGGGCCGGTCGGGACGGCAGGCCGAGGCGCTGGCGGCGTTCCGCACCGCACGGACGGCGCTGGTGGAGCAGCTCGGCGTCGAACCCGGCCCCGAACTGCGGGAGCAGCACGAACTCATCCTCAAGGGCACCGCACCTCCGAAGACCCCGCGGCCCGCCCAGACCACGCACGACACGATCGGGTTCGTCGGCAGGGACAGCGAGATCGCCGAGCTGTGCGCGCGGCTGAACGGGTCCGGGCCGCGGACCGTCGTGATCTCGGCGATCGACGGCACGGGCGGGATCGGCAAGACCGCGCTGGCCGTGCACGTGGCGCACCTGCTGGTCGACCGCTTCCCGGACGGGCAGCTGTTCATCGACCTGCAGGGGTTCGCGCCGAACAGCACGCCGGTGCCGCCGGAGGAAGCGCTGCGCAGGTTGCTGACCGGGCTCGGGATCGACCAGAAGTCGCTGCCGGACGACCTCGACGGCCGGGCCGGGATGTACCGCAGCGTGCTCGCCGGACGGCGCGTGCTCGTGTTGCTGGACAACGCCTTCAACGCCGAGCAGGTGCGGCCGCTGCTGCCCGGTGTGTCGTCCAGCGCGGTGCTGGTGACGAGCCGCAACCGGCTGAGCGGGCTCGTCGTCTCCGGTGGCGCGCACCGGGTCACGCTCGACGTGCTGCCCGAAGCCGATGCGCTCGGGTTGCTGCGGTCTGTCATCGGCCATCGCGTGGATGCCGAACCGCAGGCGGCTCGCGAGCTCGTCCGGTTGTGCTGCGCGCTTCCGCTGGCGTTGCGGCTGGCCGCGGAACGGGTGAACACCGGTCCGAACAGGACACTCGCCGCGCTGGCCGAGGAGCTCGCGTCCGAACGGCTCGACGTGCTGGAGGCCGACGAGACCACGGCCGTGCGCGCCACGTTCTCCTGGTCCTACCGGGCGTTGACGCCGGAAGCCGCCAGGATGTTCCGGCTGCTGGGGCTGCACCCCGGCCCGGCTCCGTCGCTCGGTGCGGCCGCCGCGCTGGCGGGGTTGCCGCCGAGGGACGCGCGCAGGCTCCTCGACGTGCTGTGCGCGGGTCACCTCGTCGACGAGGTCGCGTTGCGCCGGTACAGCTGCCACGACCTGCTGCGGACGTACGCGCACGAGAAGGCGATCGACGACGAGCCGAGCCCAGGCGAGGCCGTCGACCGGTTGCTGTGCTGGTACCTGCACAGCGCCGACGCGGCGGGCTCGGCTCCTCTTCCCCGCCCGCAGACGGATGCCGTTGCCGGAGCTGCCGGAAGACGTGTGCCCGCAGGAGTTCCACAGCTCCGACAAGGCACGGGCGTGGCTGCGGGCCGAGTACGTCAACCTGATCGCGGCCATCAGATACGCGGCGGACAGCGGCAACACCGAGCTGGCGGCGCGGCTTCCGTTGGCGCTCATGAGCTTCTTCGAGTTCGACTCGCTCTTCGACGACGGCCTCGCGATGAACCTGATCGGCCTGGACGCCGCCACGGCGTCCGGCAACAGGCGCGCGGAAGCCGTGCTGTGCAACAACATCGGCATCCTGCACTCGGTCCGGCGGGCGTACGACGAAGGCGAGCGGTGGTTCCAGCGCGCGCTGCCGGTGTGGCGGGAGGTCTCCGACGAGCACGGCGAGGGCCAGGCGCTGATCAACCTGGCCGGCGTGTACGTCGGCCGCGGCACCGGCGACGGCCCTGCCGCGGAACAGCACCTGCTGCGGGCGCTGGACATCTTCGGGCGCCTGGGCAACCAGCTCGGCCGCGTCTTCGCGATGACCCACCTCACCACCGTCTACCAGCGGATGGGACGGCTCGGCGACGCGCTGGCCGCCGGCACCGAGGCCGCCGAGACCGCCCGCGGCCTGGGCGCCGACGTGATCCACGCGGCGACCCTCGGCGACCTCGGACGGGTCCACGAGGCGCTGCACGACTTCCCCGCCGCCCTCGCGTGCCACGAGGCGGCGCTGGAGATCCACCGCCGGGTGAACAACCGGCTCCGCGAGGCCCGCGACCGGCTGTGCATCGCCTACGTGTGCCGCGACATGGGCGACCACGCCCGCATGCGGACCGAGTACGCGCGCGCGTTCGCGATGCTGGAGGAGCTCAACCCCGCCGAGGTGGAGGCGGAACGGGCGAAGTTCGGCCCGCTGCCGTCCTGACTACGCCGGCACGATCTCGCCGGTCTTCTCGGTTTTGAACGACATGGCCGGGTAGTGCACCTCCAGCTGGTGCACCAGATCGTCCGGCGCTTCGACCGCCCCGACGCGCACGCCCGATCCGTCGACCTCCGGCGCGGCGGACACGATCCTGATCCCGCGCGCCTTCCAGAAGTCGCCGTCGTCCATGACCCGCTTGACGTGCTCCGCCATCTCGACCCGTGTGTACCTCGCGTCGCGGAACTCGATCCGCACGTCAGGAGCGACCCTGGTGACCTCGGCGTCGAGGTTCTCGTCCGGTTTGCGGTAGACGACCAGCATCGGCACGTCGTTGCGCACCTCGAGCCCGGCGTAGCTGCTCGCGAACCGTTCCTCGAGCAGCGGCTGCACCGCGTCGGCCGCCTTCGTCAGCTCCGGGACGTTCATCGGGAACCCCCTGGGCTCGTTGCGCCCGCAGGACACCAAAGCCGCCACCAGCAACACCAGGAAGACCAGTTTCCGCATGCGGTCAGTACGGTGCCGGAAGCCTCAGAGGTTGCTCGCCTTGCTGAACGCGAGGCCCTGCCCCATCGCGACGGCCAGGTTCGCCGCGGCCAGCGCCACCCACAGGCCGGTCAACCCGTACTCGGCTGACGGGACCGCGACGACCGCCAGCACGCCGTAGCAGAGCGCGAAGACGACGAAGCTCGGTGTCGTGCGCTTCAGCCCCGCCAGGGCGAACCCCAGCACCGCCTGCACGCCGTCCGCGAGGACGACCAGCACCATCAACGCCGGCAGGTGCGCGACCGCGGCGAGCACCGCGGGGTCGTCGGTGAAGAGCCGGTGCACGCCGCCCAGGACGATGATCGCGCAAATCACCGACAGGGTCGCGGTGGTGATCGCCAAGCCTGCGCCCACCGCCCGCCGCACACCCTCGGTCCGGGTGCTGACCAGCGGCACCACCGCCTGCCCGATCGCCACGGCCGCCGTGAACGTCAGGCTGACCAGCCCCGTCGCGATGTTGTGCGCCGCGGCTGCCGTCGCACTCACGCGCGCGGCGGCCACCGTCAGCACGCCGAGCACCGCGAACTTGACCAGCACCGTCCCGGCCATGGGGAGGCCGACCTTCGCCAGTTCCACGATCTGTCCGAAGTGGACCGTCAGCTCCGGTCGGCCGGGAAGTCGCCTGAGGAGCCCGGAAACCGTGATCAGGCAGCTGACCAGATTCGCGGTGCACAGCGCGATGCCCGCGCCGGTGAGACCGAGTTTCCAGACCAGCAGCGGCGAGAGAAGCGCTGTGCACGCGGCACCGGCGAGGCCCGCCCGCATCACCACCTTGCCGCGCCCGAGGCCGACCAGGCTGGACGTGGCCGTCGAGCCGAAGGCGTTGAACAGCACACCGGCGGCCATCAGGAGCGGGAACGGTCCCAGCTGTGCCACCGTCGCCGCCGGCACCCCGCCGGCGCGCGCGATCAGCGGAACACAGGCGACCGCGAGCGCGGCGGGCACACCGACGAACACGGCGAGCCACGTGCCGTCCCGCACCACCCGCAGCAGCCCCGGCGGATCGTCCGCCTTCGCCGCCACGAACGGCATCACCCCGCGCACGGCACCGGAAACCGCTGCCATCGCGGGGAAGTAGACGGCCGTGGTCACCGCGAAGCCGGCCAGCGCCTGCGTGCCGAACCGGCCGAGCGCCGCGGTGGTGACCAGCGCGCTGAGCGACACCGCCACCATCGACAGGTACAGCGGCAGCGCGACGCGGCCGATCTGCCTGGCGTCGCTAAGCAGCATTGCGCAGGGTCGTGTAGCCCTTGAACAGTTCGTCCCACGCCTTGCCGCACCGGGCGTCGAGCTGCCCGTCGGTGCTCGACCCGCCTGCCGCGAACCACGGCTCACACGGCTCGATGCCGGTGAGGGCCCTGCGGACCTGCTCGACGGCGGAACGGCCGTTGGGCGGCAGCTTGCCCGCCTGCTTCTCGACCTCGTCGATCACGCTCTTGACGTCCGGCATGAGGTGGGCGCAGTTGTCCACGGGGTCGACGGGCTCACCGCGCAGCCTCGGGAGGCAGGCGGTCAGCAGCGTGCCGATCGCGTCGAGCCGGGGTTGCAGCTCCGGCAGCGGTGAGGACGACGACGAGGTGACGGCCGGGGTGATGGTGGGCAGCGAGGTCGTGCCGGCGGAACCGCACCCGACGAGCAGGAGTACCAGCGCAACGGCGGAATAGCGCATGTCCGGGAGCCTAGCGGCGGCGTTCCTGACCTGATCGGGCGATGCCCTGGTCGGCGCCGTGAGTCCACTTCGGACTCACGATCGGCGGGGTGTTTGCCGCCGCCGGGTACCGTGGGGACCGTGAGCATCAGCCTGAGCAGCGACTTCGCTCGTGCCGTGCCGGAGATGGCGGTCTCCTGGGAAGCGGCGCGAGTCCCTCAACCGGCGCTTCTCGTCCTCAACGAGCCGCTGGCGAAGGAGCTCGGCCTCGACCCCGCCTGGCTGCGCTCCGACGGCCTGCCGTTCCTCGTGGGCAACGAGGCGCCGGGCGTGGCCCAGGCCTACGCGGGCCACCAGTTCGGCGGCTACTCCCCCAGGCTCGGCGACGGCCGCGCGCTGCTGCTCGGCGAGCTCACCCATGCCGACGGCCACCTGCGCGACCTGCACCTGAAGGGCTCCGGCCGCACCCCGTTCGCCCGCGGCGGCGACGGACTCGCCGCGGTGGGCCCCATGCTGCGCGAGTACGTCCTGAGCGAGGCGATGCACGCCCTCGGCATCCCCACGACCCGCTCGCTGGCCGTCGTGGCGACCGGCGCCGTCGTGCACCGCGAAACCCCGCTGCCCGGTGCTGTTCTGGCGCGCGTGGCGTCGTCGCACCTGCGGGTCGGCAGCTTCCAGTACGCCCGCAACACCGGCGACCCCGACCTGCTGCGCCGCCTCGCCGACCACGCCATCGCCCGCCACTACCCCGGCAGCACCTACCTGGAGCTGTTCGAGCAGGTCGTGGCCGCCCAGGCTGCGCTCGTGGCCCAGTGGATGCTCGTCGGCTTCATCCACGGCGTGATGAACACCGACAACATGACGATCTCGGGCGAGACCATCGACTACGGCCCGTGCGCGTTCATGGAGGCCTACGACCCGGCGACGGTGTACAGCTCGATCGACCACCGCGGCCGTTACGCGTACGGCAACCAGCCGATCATCGCCGAGTGGAACCTCGCCCGGCTGGCCGAGGCCCTGCTGCCGCTCTTCGCCGACGACGAGGACCGGGCGGTGTCCCTGGCGGTCGAGGCGCTCCGCACGTTCGAGGGGCAGTTCGAACGCGCCTGGCTGGACGGCCTGCAGGCCAAGCTCGGCGGTGCCGGTGACGTGCAGCTGGTGAAGGACCTGCTCGCGCTGATGCACGCGAACCACGTCGACTTCACGTCGTTCTTCCACCGGCTGTCCGCCGCCGCGCGCGGGGACGCCGAACCCGCGCGGTCGTTGTTCCTCGACCTCGCCGGGATCGACGACTGGATCGGCCGGTGGCGTGCGCTCGCACCCGACGCCGACGCGATGGACCGGGTCAACCCCGTCTACGTCCCGCGCAACCACCTCGTGGAGGAGGCGCTGGCGGCGGGGTCCGCCGGTGATCTGGGTCCGCTGGAACGACTGCTGGAAGCGGTGACCGCCCCGTACGGCGAACGGCCTGGGCTGGAATACTTCGCGGCACCTGCGCCGCAGGACTTCAGTGCCACCTACCAGACCTTCTGCGGGACCTGATGAAGCTGCAGCCGATCGGCCACGTCGAATCACCCCTGCTCGACCGCGCGTCCGCCCCGAAGCAGGGTGACGAGGACACACCGGAGTCGTGGCTCGTCTTCGCCCCGGAGTACGCGCGGGCGATGCGCGAGCTCGCCGCCGGGCAGGAGGTCCTGGTGCTGACGTGGCTCGACCGCGCGGACCGGTCGGTGCTCGCCGTCCATCCGCGCGGCGACGCGAACCGGCCGGAGACCGGCGTGTTCTCCACCAGGTCGCCGGATCGGCCGAACCCGATCGGGCTGCACCGCGTCCGGATCCTGGGCGTGGACGGGGTGAAGGTGCGGGTCGCCGACCTGGAGGCGATCGACGGCACGCCCGTCCTCGACGTGAAGCCGGTGCTGGGCTCCGAGCGCTAGTGCGGATCGCGTGGGCAACCGCCGTCCTGTTCCAGCGTTGAGGCCAGGTCGTTCTTGAACGGCAGTTCTCCGCACAGCAACCGCGGTGTCGAGGTCGTGTCGGTGTTGCCCTGCAACACGAGCACGGCCTTGTCCGACGGAACCCGTGTGCTGGCACCGAACCCGATCGTGCCGGTGGCGCCCTGGATCGCGTTGTCCGGCCGGATGCTGCCGATCCCGGCGAGCAGTCCCTCCCGCACGCGCGCCCCGGGATCGGTCCTGCGCACCTGCCGCACGCCCTCGGCCAGCACCTGCATCGCGTCGTAGGCGGCGGCGGAGCGTCCGTCGTTGAGGG
Organism: Lentzea flava; assembly: GCF_014648475.1. Lineage (GTDB taxonomy): Bacteria > Actinomycetota > Actinomycetes > Mycobacteriales > Pseudonocardiaceae > Lentzea > Lentzea flava. Next base: position 658,614 of record NZ_BMRE01000001.1, read on the forward strand.
CCTTGCAGTTCTTGCGGAAGGCGTCGAGGTAGTTCTTGTAGAACGGCACCTTGGCGCAGTCGGTCCACGCGGCGGGGCTCGCGAACGACAGGTAATCCAGCCGCACGTTGGGGAACTGCGCCATCGTGCCTTCCAGGATGAACCGCGTGGACGAGTCGCCCGCGAGCACCGGCGGCGTGCTGCCCTGGCACCTGCTGTTCATCCCGCGCAGGAACTCCGCCAGGTACTGGGCGCGCCCGGCGTAGAAGACCGCGTACCCCGGCTTCGCCTCGGCCGGGCACGCGCCCTGCCCGAGGCTCGCCGGCGCCAGGCCCTCGTCGTCGTTCGCGACCCGATACGACTTGTACTGACTGATCGTGATGCCGCGCTCGGCGAAGGTGACGCGAGCGTCCGCGGCCAGGTTCTGGCTGTACCTGTCGGTCGGGTCTCCCGAGTAGAAGACGGCCACGTCGGTGACCTTCAGCCGGGTCTGCGCGTAGTGGGCGGCGACCTTCGCCTCGCGCATGTTGTTGGGCCCGATCTGGTAGTAGTACTCGTTGATCGTGGCCATGTCGTCCGCGGACGTCAGCGTGCCGATGAGCGGCAAAGCGTTGCTGCCCAACCGTTTCACCACGGACTTGGCGGTGTCGGTGCTGATCGACAGCCCGGTCACCGCGACCACGCTCTTCTCCCGCGCGGCCAGTTCGATGATCTTGTCGGCCGCGATGTCACCGGACGCGAGCCCGCGCCCGCCCGGCCCCTCACCGCCGTTGGCCAGCAGCACCCTGATCGGCACGTCGCTGGTCTTCTGCGCCACCCACACACCGCGCAGTTCCTCGACCAGGGCGTGGAAACTGTTGGCGGTGCTGGGAGTCAGCACGTTCAGGAACACGATCGTGACCGCGTCCGGCCGCTTGGCGACCTTGCCGTTCTCGGCCGTGATCCGCCCGTAGACGTCCTCCAGGGCGGGCCGGATGTCCTCCGGCACCGAGTCGGGAACGAAGTGGCGCAACGGATCCGCCGACACCCCGATGCACTCCGCCCCGACCCGCTCCAGCGGCGAGCGGAACGACGGCGACCACCACTCCTCGCACCGGGCGTGGTTGACGAACGGCACGGCCGCCAGCAGCCCCGCCACCACCGTCAGCACGAGCGGCGCGGCGACGGCCCGGCGCAGACGCAACGGCGGGTACCCGGCGAGCCTGCCGCCGACACCGGGCGCGGGCTCGTTCACGTCGGTGTCGAGCGGGATGACCCAGTTCTCCGACCGCGGCAGTGCCCTGAGCCAGTCCTTGTACCCCTGAACGGCGTCGGCCACATGCGTTCCGGGTTGATCCGCCGATTCGCCGACCGAGATCACCAGCAGCGGATCGGGGCGGCTCAACGGGTTGGTGCGCCACGACCGTCCACCGTGGACTGAGTTGCGAGCGCGGCCGATGGCGTCGACGAGCCAGCCCCCGTGGTCGATCAGCAGCCACGGGTACCCCGTGCGCCGCCTGCCCGTTCCCCACACCGTCCAGCGCCGGTGCGAACGCCGCAGATCCTCCAGCAACGCCCGCACCAGCAGGTCGCCGACCTCGTCCTCGTGCCGCTCGGCGAGACGTTCCTTCACGAACGCGCGCGCCAGCCGGTAGAGCCCGTGCCGCGACCTGCCGCCGAACGACTGCTCGCCCACCCACGCCGCCGGACGCCACAGCATCGCCATGAGCGCCAGCCCGATCCGCGGCATGAGCGCGACGACCAGCCGGATCCACCAGGGGAAGTCCTGGGCCAGATCCTGGGCGCCCTCGGCGGTCATCCGCACGCGCCGTCTCAGGTGCTGCTTGAACTGCCGGGCGATCTCGCGCTGCTCGTCGTCGGCCTGGACGCCGGCGGGCAACGTGAGGTCGAGCAGCCAGCCGACCAGCGCGTAGTGCGGAAAACGCAGCCGTGCCGCACCCCGCACCTCCTCGGCCAGCCCGCCGACGACGTCGTCGAGAAGTTCCCGCCGGTCCTGCTTGGTGCCGTCCACCAACGCGAGCGCGACCCTGCGTCCACGCGCGGTGGCCGGCCGGTTGGCCAAGGCCTCCAGCGGACTGTCCGTGCCCGGCGGCCGGCGGAGGTGGATGATCGGCAGCGGCACCTCCCTGCGCGGCCAGCGCGGGCGGGACGCGAGGTGGTCGAGCAACTCCAGCAGTTCCAGCGCGCCCAGGAAGTGCAGGCCGCGGGAGGAGCCGAGGTACCAGTCTTCGCGCGAGGTCAACCTGGACAGTGCCATCCGCCCGCCTCCCCGTTCTGCCGGTCCCAAACAGACGGATTGTCGGGCGGAGGGGCCGGGGCATTAGCGGAAATCGGGGAATTCGAGGGCGTGCGGAATTTGTGCTGGTGAGAGCAGGGGGTGTGGCGGGTATCCGGTGGGCATGACGCAGCCAGTGCCGCCATCTGAACCCGTACCCAACACGCCTGGGCCGGACGTGCCTCGACCGCCGGGGCCCGACCCAGACCCGCAGCCGCCCACGCCAGCGCCGGACCCGGACCCGCAGCCGCCAAACCCCGTCTGACCAGGTCCGGCCCGCCCGCGGCCCGATCCGGATTCGCAGCCGCCCACACCGGGCCCGATTAGCCCCGGCCGCCGGGACCGGACCCGGACTCGGATCCGCTGCCGCCGACGCCGGGGCCCGACCCAGACCCAGACCCAGACCCGCAGCCACCCACACCGGCCCGGGCCCCGGACCCGGACCCGGACCCGCAGTCACCGAATCCGGTCTGACCAGGCCCGGCCGCCGGACCCGCCGAACCCGGCCTGACCTAAACCTTCACCAGCTGCCGAGCCGCCTCCACCACGGCCTCGGCATCGATGTGCGCCGCGTGCAGCAGCTCCCCCGGCTTCCCGGACACCGGCATCGAACTCACCGCGAGCTTCCGCACCGGCGGCCGAGCCTCGCAAGCAGCCAGCGCGTCCAAAACGGCATCGCCGAGCCCGCCCTCTGGCCAGTGGTCCTCCACGGTGAGCACGGCACGTGTCTGCGCGGCAGCCTGCACCAGCGTGTTCCCGTCGATCGGCTTGATCGAGTAGCAGTCGATCACCCGTGCCCGGATGCCGTCGGCCTCCAGCACGTCGGCGGCCTTCTCCGCCTCGCCGACGGTGATGCCGCACGCCACGATCGTCAGGTCGTCGTGGTCGCTGTTGCGCAGCACCCTGCTGCCGCCGACGCGGATGTTCTCGTCCGGCGACGTGCGCACCGGGGTCTTGCCGCGCAGCGTCCGCAGGTACGAAATGCCCGGCAGCGACGCCATTTCCGAGACCAGAGCCGCTGTCTGGTTGGCGTCGGACGGGTGCAGGACGGTGGAGCCGTGGATCGCGCGGAACATCGAGATGTCCTCCAGCGCCATCTGCGACGGGCCGTCCTCGCCGATCGACACGCCGGCGTGCGAGCCGCACAGGCGGAGGTCCGCGCGAGAGATCGCGGCCATGCGGATGAAGTCGTGGGCGCGGGTCAGGAACGCGCCGAACGTCGACGCGAACGGCACCCAGTTGCGGGCCTGCATGCCCACGGCGGCGGCGATCATCTGCTGTTCGGCGATGAACATCTCGAAGTAGCGGTCGGGATGCGCCTTGGCGAAGAGTTCCGACATGGTCGAGTTCGAGACCTCGCCGTCCAGCACCACGACGTCGCCGCGCAGGCCGCCCAGCTCGGCCAGCGTCTGCCCGTACGCCTGCCGGGTCGCGACCTCCTCGCCGATCTCCCAGCGGGGCAGCGTGCCGCCGTTGGTGGCGAAGCGGTGCGGTGTGCCGGGTTTGGGGGTCTTGACCGTCACGGCCAGGGAACGCGGGCCGCCCAGCTCCTCGACGGCCTCGGCCGGCTCCTCCAGGGGCTTGCCGTGCTTGCCCGGCTGGTCTTCCACGGCCTTCACACCGCGGCCCTTGTGGGTCTTGGCGATGATCACGGTCGGCCGGTCCGTCACGGACGTGGCCTGGGCGAACGCGGCGTCGATGGCGTCCAGGTCGTGACCGTCGATCGCGATGGCCTTCCAGCCGAACGCCTCGGCGCGGGCGGCGTAGCCGTCGAGGTCCCAGCCGAGCATCGTCTCGCGGGTCTGGCCCAGGCGGTTGACGTCGACGATGGCCGTGAGGTTGTCGAGGCCCGCCCAGCCCGCGTGCTGGAACGCCTCCCAGATCGAGCCCTCTGCCATCTCCGAGTCACCGCACAGCACCCACACGCGGTACGGCAGCGCGTCGAGCTTCTTGCCCGCCAACGCCAGGCCCACGCCCACGGGCAGGCCCTGGCCGAGCGAGCCGGTGGCCACGTCCGTCGGTGGGATGCGGGGTGTGGGGTGGCCTTCCAGCCTGCTGCCGAACGTGCGGAAGCTCAGCAGTTCCTCGTCGGTGATGGCGCCCGCCGCCTTGAGGATCGCGTAGTACAGCGGTGAGGCGTGGCCCTTGGAGAACACCAGGTGGTCGTTGGCCGGGTTGTCCGGGTTGGCGTAGTCGAGCCGCAGGTAGCCGTCGAGCAGCACGGCCATCAGGTCGGCCGCGGACATCGACGACGTCGGGTGACCGGAGCCGCCCGCGTCGCTCGCGCGGACCGAGTCGACGCGCAGCTGCTGGGCGAGTTCGTGGCGGAAGTCGTTGTGGGGCAAGGGTCACCTCCGTGCTGGGTGGGCGGTCAGGCTGTCCAGGAGCTGCTGGTAGGAGTCGGCGAACTTGCGGACGCCCTCCCGTTCGAGGGTCTCGGTGACGTCGCGGTAGCTGATCCGGATCTCGGCGAACCTGTCGAGGATGCGCCGGGCACCGTCGACGTCGCGGGTCAGGGTGTCGGCGACGCGGCCGTGGTCGAGGAAGGCCTCGATCGTCTTGCGCGGCATGGTGGTCACCGTCTCCGGTCCGATCAGCTCCTCGACGTAGCGCGTGTCGCGGTAGGCCGGGTTCTTGGTCGACGTGGACGCCCACAGGCACCACTGCGGGGTCGCGCCCGCCCGCGCCAGGTCGTCCCACGCCTCGCCGGAGAAGATCTCCAGGTACTGCTGGTAGGCGAGCTTGGCGTTGGCGATCGCGAGCTTGCCCTTCAGCACCTCGTGGCCCCGCATCGCGTCCAAGCGCTTGTCCGCCTCGGTGTCCACTCTGGACACGAAGTACGACGCCACCGACGCGACCTTGGTCAGATCACCGCCGTCGGCGCGGAATCTGCGCAGACCTCGCAGATAGGCCTCGGCCGCGGCGCGGTGCCGGTCGAGCGAGAAGAGCAACGTGACGTTGACCGGGATGCCGCGGGCGATCGACTCCTCGATGGCGGGCAGGCCTTCCGCGGTGCCGGGGATCTTCACGAACAGGTTCGGCCGATCGATCAACGAGTGCAGCCGCCGCGCCTCGTCGAGTGTCGCCTGCGTGTCGTGGGCGAAGTTCGGGTCGACCTCCATCGACACCCAGCCGTCGCGCGGCGAGCTGCCCTTGCCCGCCAGCAGGTCGCAGGCGTTGCGGATGTCCTCCGCGGCGAGGGCGAGGAAGACCTCTTTCGGGTCGTCCTCCTGAAGGTCGCGTTTCTGGGCGTCGTAAGCGTTTCCGCTGCTCATGGCGTCCTGGAAGATCGTCGGATTCGACGTCACACCCAGGACGCCCGAATCGACCAGGCCGGCCAGATCGCCTCCGCGGAGCAGGTCACGTGACAACTGGTCCATCCACGGGCTCTGGCCGCGTTCGGCCAGGCCGTGCAATGCGGTGCGCATGGCAAGTCCTCTCTCATGGCCGTTTCCGGGTACCCGTGGCCGGGGTAGCCACACTCATGACCGCCCTGAAGCCGACGCCGGTGGTGCCGCACCCCGGAGTCGCACGCCGGCGTCCCAAAGGTGCCGTTTTCCTGTCCCTGCTGCGCACCACCGATCCCAAGCAGATCGGGATCCTCTACCTGGTGACGTCGTTCGCCTTCTTCATGGCGGGCGGTGTGATGGCGTTGCTCCTGCGCGCCGAACTGGCACGTCCGGGCCTGCAGTTCCTCTCGAACGAGCAGTACAACCAGCTGTTCACCATGCACGGCACGATCATGCTGCTGCTCTACGCGACGCCGATCCTGTTCGGGTTCGCCAACTTCGTCCTGCCGCTGCAGATCGGCTCGCCGGACGTCGCTTTCCCGCGCCTGAACGCGTTCTCGTACTGGTTGTTCCTGTTCGGCGGCCTGATCGTGATGAGCAGCTTCGTGACGCCCGCCGGCGCCGCGGACTTCGGCTGGACCGGCTACACCCCGCTGTCCAGCGCCACGCACGCCCCGGGAATCGGGCCGGACCTGTGGATCATGGGCTTGGCGGTCTCCGGCCTCGGCACGATCCTGGGCGCGGTCAACATGGTCACGACGATCGTCTGCCTGCGCGCACCCGGCATGACGATGTTCCGGATGCCGATCTTCACCTGGAACATCCTGGTGACGTCCGTGCTGATCCTGCTGGCGTTCCCGATCCTGACCGCCGCGCTGATGGGCCTCGCCGCCGACCGGCACCTCGGCGCGCACGTGTTCGACCCGGCCAACGGCGGCGTGATCCTGTGGCAGCACCTCTTCTGGTTCTTCGGCCACCCCGAGGTCTACATCGTCGCGCTGCCGTTCTTCGGGATCGTCACCGAGATCCTGCCGGTCTTCAGCCGCAAACCGCTGTTCGGCTACAAGGGCCTGGTGTTCGCGACCTTCGCGATCGGCATGCTGTCGGTCGCGGTGTGGGCGCACCACATGTTCGCGACCGGCGCCGTGCTGCTGCCGTTCTTCTCGCTGATGACGTTCCTGATCGCGGTGCCGACCGGGATCAAGTTCTTCAACTGGGCCGGCACGATGTGGCGCGGGCAGCTCACGTTCGAGACGCCGATGCTGTTCTCGATCGGCTTCCTGGTGACGTTCCTGCTCGGCGGCCTGACCGGGATCATCCTGGCCTCACCGCCGCTGGACTTCCACGTCCACGACACGTACTTCGTCGTCGCGCACTTCCACTACGTGCTGTTCGGCACGATCGTGTTCGCCACCTACGCCGGAATCTACTTCTGGTTCCCCAAGATGACCGGCCGGATGCTCAACGAACCGCTGGGCAAACTGCACTTCTGGACCACGTTCCTGGGCTTCCACGGCACGTTCCTCGTCCAGCACTGGCTCGGCAACCAGGGCTTCCCGCGCCGGTACGCCGACTACCTGCCGAGCGACGGGTTCACGTTGCTCAACACCATTTCGTCGATCAGCGCGTTCGTGCTCGGCGCGTCGGTGCTGCCGTTCCTCTACAACATCATGCGCAGCTACCGGCACGGCGAAGCGGCCGGGCGCGACGATCCCTGGGGGTACGGCAACTCGCTGGAGTGGGCCACGACCTCTCCCCCGCCGCGGCACAACTTCCTCGAACTGCCGAAGATCAGGTCCGAGCGGCCCGCGTTCGAGCTGCACTACCCCCACATGGTCGAGCGCATGCGCGAAGAAGCGCACTTCTCGATCGTGCGGCGCGGCCACCCCACCCCGCCCGACCAGCCGACGGAGGACACGCTCGCGTCTACCGAGCGCGAGAGCTGAGCCAGTCCCGCACGGTCTTCGCGGACGGCACGAGCGCACGCGTCTGGGCCGGGTCCACCTCGACCGGGTTGTCGTGCAGCCACCGCCACATCCTCAGCAGGTCGTCGCCGACGAACCGGCGGAACAGCCAGATCGGCATCGGGAAACGCCGGGGCGTGCTCCCGAACTCCGCACGCCACAGGTCGCGGCACTCGTCGATGCTGCGCACGTCGGACGCCAGCGAGAGGTCCGCTCCGACGAACCGGTCCGGCTCCGCGAACGCCCGTGCCGCGACCGCGCCGAGGTCGTCCGCGCACAGCCACACCAGCGGGCGCTCACCGCCGATCAGCTTCGGCATCAGGTGCCACATCGACACCGGCGGGTAGAAGTCCTTGTCGGTCATGAGTTCCATGAACGCCATCGGCCGCAGCACCGTGAGCGGAAGGCCCAGCGACTCCAGGTGGGCCTTGATGACCACTTTGGACTCCCACTGGGCGACACCGGTGCCGGGCCGCTCGACGCCGGCGGACCCGTACACCACGTGCCGCACGCCGGCCTCGGCCGCGGCGTCGCCGACGTTGCGGCCCTGCGCGAGCTCGCCGTCGTGCCCGCTGATCATCGGGTTCTGCACGCTGAACACGCCGTGTGCCCCGGCGAACGCGGGGCGCAACGTGGCGACGTCCGCCATGTCCGCCCGCACCACCTCGGCCCCGGCCTCGGCCAGGCGCTTCGCCTTCGCCGACGACGGGTCGCGGGTCAGCGCCCGCACCCGCCAGCCGGCCGCGAGCAGGTGCCGGGTGACGGCGCCGCCCTGGCGACCCGTCGCACCGGTGACCGCAACCATCCCGGGATCGTTCATCGCAGGCCTCCTGGCCTGCTTATCGTCCGGGATCGGAGTCCATTACGAGGCGATTGGAATCCCCTGGGGCGTGGCGCGATGAAGGGCTCCTTCATCCACCTGACGTGGAGCAAGGAGCCCTTCATCGACGGAGCCGGTGCCTACGGGGCTGGGCCTCAGGAGCCGGCCTTCTGCATCTCGCGCTGCAGCTCGGACTTGCTCATCGACGAGGCGTTCTGCAGCCCGAGGTTGCGGGCCTGCGCGAGCAGTTCCTCCCGGCTCGCCTGGCCGGGGATGTCGCCGAGGTGGTCGGCCCGCACGTGGGCGAACTTCTCGCCGAGCTCGTGGCGGCGCTCGTCGCTCAGGCGGCGCTTCATGCCAGGAAGGACCGTCTTCTCCTCTTCTTCGACGTGGTGCGTGACCGCCTCGATGACCTCGCGCAGCTTCGAGTCGTACTGCGGCGAGTCGTACTCGCAGTCGAGGAGCTCGGCGAGCAGGCGCTCGGCCTGGGCGTGCTCCTCCTGGCTGTGCTCGACCTCGTCGGACTCGTCCGCCTCCTGCTTGGCGACCGGGTAGACCTCGGTCTCCTCGGCCCTGCTGTGGGCGACGAGCAGGCCGCACAGCACCGGGGTCAGCAGTGGCCGTTTCTCCGGGTTGTTCTGCAGCTCCGCGAACAGGCGCTCCACCTCGCGGTGGTCCTGCATGATCAGGTCGACGACGTCGTACTTCACGGTGGATCTCCTTCAGTTCGGGGATAACGCGTGGTGATGGGTGCGAGGCCGCGCCGTCCGATCCGGCCGAGCGCCACGCCGAACGCGCTGATCACCGTCAACGCCACCAGGGCGCCGATGACGATGGACCAGGTGAGGCCGGCGCCCAGCAGGCCGGCCGCGGCACCGGCGATGGTGCCGGCGACGAGTCCGTTGACGAGGTTCACGAACCCGGCGACGCTCAGCGCGGTGCCGATCAGCTTCGGCCGCCGGGCCTTGGGCCAGCCGGTCTGGCCGGCGTCGGCCTCGACGGCGGCCGTGTCGTCGTGCACCTGACGGACGAAGGCGTCCCTTGTGGACGGTTCGAGGTCGCCGTAGACGTGCCGGATGCGGTTGATCCCCAGGCCGGCCTGGACGTCCTCGATGGACAGTTCCACCGTGCGGAACAGGGTGGCTAGCCCGATCAGGAACAACCCGCTGAAGACGACGAGCACCAGCGTCAGCAGCACCGGCGGCGGCACCACCTGGGCGACGAAGCCCAGGGCGATCATCGACGCGGAGATCGTGGTGAGCAGGTGTCCTGCCCGTCCGGTCGCGTCGGTGATCGTCGCGGTGCGCACCATCTGCAACGTGTAGTGCTCGGTGGTGAGGATCGTCAGCGCCGAGGGCTTGTCCACGTGCGGCACGTCAGCGTCCGAGGGCGTCGGCCAGCTCCTTCTTCGTCATCGTCGAGAGGCCCCTGATGTTCTTCTTCTTGGCTTCGTTGTAGAGCTGCTCCTTCGTCAAGCCCTTCGGCCGGTTGGTGCCCGACCGCTGACCGCCGCGCTTCTGCGGTGACATGTCCTTCGTCGAGGACTTGCTGGCGGTCTTGGACTCGCCGGACTGGGCGCGGTTCTTGTTCACCGTGCGCGCGGCGATCTCCTTCGCCCGTTTGGGCGACGCGCCACGGCTGCGGGCGGAGTCCTTGATGTGTTCGTACTGGCGTTCACGTTTCGCGTTCGATCCCGCTGGCATCACGACCTCCTGGTTCGAGCTGACCCGCGAATACCCCCGGTCAGGGCGGTTCACACCAGGGTGACGACGGGTAGCCGAGAGGCATGGCGATCTCATCACGACTCGACACCGCCCGAGTGTTCTCGATGGTTCTGCTGCCCACGCTCGCGAAGGGCGTCATCGTCCGCAGGCCCGGCGTGATGGCCCTGTCGGAGAAGCTGCAGGCCGACGGCACCGCGATCGACACGATGCGGCACCTGCGCGACCGCTACGGCCCGGAGCCGGTGCGGCTGCGCATCACCGGCCGCAGTGTCGCGATGCTGGTCGACCCGGCTGACGTCGGCCGGTTGCTGGCCGAGTCGCCAGAACCGTTCGCGCTCGCCACCAAGGAGAAGAAGGCCGCGCTGAAGCACTTCCAGCCGCACGGCGTGCTGATCTCCGAAGGCACGTCCCGGGAACGGCGCAGGGAGCTCAACGAGCGCGCGTTGCGGCCGGAGAACGTGCCCGTCGACGCGATCGTGCGCGACGAGGCCGACCTGCTCACCCGGCACGTGATGAGCACCGGTGAGCTGACCTGGGACGCGTTCGCCCAGGCGTGGTGGCGGGTGGTGCGCAGGATCGTGCTCGGTGACCGCGCCCGCGACGACGAGCAGCTGACCGACGACCTGAAGGCGCTGCGGGAGAACGCCAACTGGGCGTTCCTCCACCCCAAGCAGCGTGACCTGCGGGAACGCTTCCAGCGCAGGCTCGACGAGCACCTCGGCCGCGCCGAGGAGGGCAGCCTGGCCGCCCAGCCGGGTGACCTGGCCGGTCAGGTGCCGCACTGGCTGTTCGCGTTCGACGCGGCCGGGATCGTCACCATGCGGGCGCTCGCGATCGGCGGCCGCGGCACGTACGGCATCCTCGAGTCGGCCCGGCTGTGGCCGACGACGCCGGTGATCCTGCGGGAGAGCACGAAGCCCACCCGCTGGCACGGCACGTGGCTGCCGGAGAACACCGAGTTCGTCGTGTTCGCGCCGTTCTTCCACCGCGACCCGGACCGGTTGCCGTACGCCGACGAATACGCGCCGGAGATCTGGGACCGGCCCCTCGACCCGGCGATCGTGCCGTTCAGCGGCGGTCCCGGCGTGTGCCCCGGCCGTGACCTCGTGCTGGCGACCGGCAGCGCGATGCTGGACGCGCTGAGCGAGCACCTCGCGTTCCCGAAGCTCACCGCGCCGCTGCCGAGGACGCTCAACCACTTCGGGCTGCGCATGCACGCCACCCCCACGGGTACTCGCGTCTCATGAACGCACCCATGTACGCCGTGGTGACAGGGGCGGACTCCGGTATCGGCAAGGCCATCGCCGTCGCACTGGCGGGTGGCGGTGTGGACGTGGGCATCACGTACCACGAGGACGCCGACGGAGCCGCGAAGACCGCCGACCAGGTGCGGGAGGCGGGCGCCCGCTGTGCCGTGCGGCAGCTGGACCTCACCGATCTGCCCGCTGCGGCGACCGTCGTGGACGAGCTGGCCGAGGAACTGGGCGGCGTCGACGTCCTGGTGAACTGCGCGGGCACCGGCAGCAGCCAGAAGGTCATGGACATGTCGTTCGACACCTGGCGCGAGGTGCTCTCGGTCGACCTGGACGGCGCGTTCCTGTGCTGCCAGCGCGCGGCCAGGCGCATGATCGACGCCGGCCGCGGCGGCCGGATCATCAACATCACCTCGGTCCACGAGCACCTGCCACGGGTCGGCGCCGCGCCGTACTGCGCCGCGAAGGCAGGGCTCGGCGCGCTGACCGAGGTCCTCGCGCTCGAACTGTCCGAGCACGGCATCACCGTGAACTCCGTGGCACCGGGCGAGATCTCCACACCGATGACCGGCCAGGAGGACGTCGACCCGCGCACCCAGCCCCGGCCGGGCGTGCCGCTCGGCCGTCCCGGCCACGCCGCCGAAGTAGCTGCCGTGGTGGCGTTCCTGGCCACTCCCGCCGCCAGCTACGTGACCGGAGCGTCGTTCGTCGTGGACGGCGGAATGTCCCTGATGGGCCCGCAGGCGAGCGGAATGCTCACCGACGAGAAGTGGAGGCAGCCCTGATGCGCGCCGTGGTGCTGAACTGCACCCTGAAGAAGTCGCCGGAGGAGTCCAACACCGACATGCTCGCCCAGGTCGTGATCGACGAGCTGACGAAGAAGGACGTCGACGTCACCACGTACCGGCTCGCCGACCACAACATCCCGCCCGGCGTGACGACCGATCTCGGTCCGGGTGACGAGTGGCCGCGCATCCACGCGTCGTTGCTGGACGCGGAGATCCTGGTGTTCGCGACACCGACGTGGGTCGGGCACCCGTCCTCGCTCGCGCAACGGGCGCTGGAGCGGATGGACGCGATGATCTCCGAGACCGACGACGAGGACCGGCCGGTGGCCTACAACCGCGTCGCGGGTGTCGTGGTGACCGGCAACGAGGACGGCGCGCACCACGTGATCAGCGAGATCGCCGGCGGGCTCGGCGACATCGGCTACACGATCCCCGGCCAGGCCTGGACGTACTGGAACCGCGGTCCTGGCCCCGGCCCGAGCTTCTCCGAGACCTCGGAGGGTCACGAGTGGTCGGAGAACACCGGCCGCACCATGGCCGCCAACCTCCACGCCGTCGCCCTCGCCTTGGCGGAACGCCCGATTCCCGCCTGAGCGAACGCGACGACCGCGCCGATCAGCAGTCCTCCCAGGACATCCGTGGGCCAGTGCACGCGGGTCCGCAAGCGGCTGTAGGCGACCAGCAGCACCAGGGGCGTCACGAGAACAGCGGCCTCCCGGTCCTGCAACGCGGTGGCGGTGCCGAACGCGGCAGCCGTCACCGCGTGCTTGGACGGGAACGACGACGAGTCCGGGTGTTCCGGTAAGGCCTTTCTCGCGGGCATGTTCGCGGACGGCGGCCTGCGGCGGTGCACGACCAGGCTGATCAGGTGCCCGATCGGCAACGCCACCGCGGCCGCCGTCAACGCCTTCTTCGCCGCTTTTCGCTTGCCCGCCAAGGCCATCAGGCCGGCGACCGGCACCCACAGCGCACCACCCCGTGCCATGACGCTCGCGGCGATGATGATCGGGTTGGGACGTTCGGACGGCAACGCGTCGCTGTCGTGCAGGGACTCCTCGTCCAGCTCCTCGAGCTCGTCATCACCGATCATGCTGTTCTACGTACCCAGAACGGGTGATCGAAGAACCTAGGGCCAGGACGGTTCCTCGCTGTGCGCGATCACCAGCTCGCGGATCTCGCAGCCGGGCGGCTGGCTCAGTGCGAACACGATCGCGGACGCGACGCGGTCCGGCGGGTTGAGCTTGTCCAGGTCCTTCGGCCGGTACTGCTCGGTCCTGTCGTCGAAGAAGTTCGTCCGCATCCCGCCGGGCACGATCAGCGTGACACCGATCCGGCCAGCGGTCTCCGCGGCCAGCGCGCGGGTGAACCCGACGACGCCGAACTTCGAGGCGCAGTACGCGGTCGCGTCGCTGACGGCCCGCAGCCCGAGCGTCGAAGCGACCGTCACCACACGGCCGTTCTCCAGGTGCGGCAACGCGGCCCTGACCACCGCGGCGGTGCCGAAGAGGTTCACACGGACGACGTTCTCCCACTCCTCCGCCGGCACTTCGGCCAGAGTGCCGCAGCGGTCGATGCCCGCCGCGGTCACGACGCCGCTGAACCCTCCGTGCCGTTCGGCCAGCTTCTGCACGGCCGCTTCGGCCGCTCGTCCGTCCGCCAGGTCGACCAGCTCGAACTCGGCGGCGGACGGCGCGGACTTGTCCAGCACCAGCGGTGTTCCCCCGGCCTCTCGCACCGCGTCCACCACGGCGGCACCGAGGCCTCCCGCACCTCCGGTCACCAGCACGTTGCCCAGCATCAAGCCCTCCTCGACAGGATCTCGGTCGTCGAATGTCCACGGTGGTACGGCACGACGACGGTCCGGCCGCCCCAGCGCCGCACCACGGCGGCCTCTGGCAGCAGGTCGGCGTTGTAGTCGCCGCCCTTCACCCACACGTCCGGCCGCAACCGGCCCAGCACCGCTTCCGGGGTGTCCTCGCCGAACACGACCACGTCGTCCACCGACTCCAGTGCGCGCAACACCTCGATGCGCTCGTTCTGGCCGTTGACCGGCCGCCCCTCGCCCTTCAGGCGCCGCACCGACAGGTCGGAGTTGAGGCACACCACCAGGCAGTCCCCCAACGCCCGTGCCGCGGCGAGCATCCGCACGTGTCCCGGGTGCAGGACGTCGAAACAGCCTCCGGTGGCGACGACGGTTCCGCCACGCCGACGCACCTCGTCCACCGTGGACGGAAGTGGTGCCCTCATGCCCGACACACCGCCGTGCGCGAGGAACTCGGCCGCGGCGGCCACCGCGTCGGCGACCGCGTCGTCCGGAGCGGCACCGCGGGCCAGCCGGACGGCCGCCGTCACGGCGAACCTGTCCCCGGCACCACACGGATCGGCAACGGGGACAACGGGTGCGGGCACCGCGACCGGCATCCCTCCGCAGTGGAGCACCGCGCCGTTGCCGCCCAGGGTCACCACGACCGCCCGCGCCTTCCACTCGGCCCGCAGCCCGGCCGCCGCCTCGTCGGGGTCGGCCGTGCCGCTGAACGCGGTGGCCTCCGGCAGGTTCGGCGTCGCGAGCCGCACTCCGGGCACCGGCGCCGGTCCACGTGGATGCGGATCCCAGACCACCGGCACCCGTGCGAGCACCGAGCGGAGCCGTTCGTCGCGCAGCAGCCCTCGTCCGTAGTCCGACGCCAGCACGAAGTCCGCCGACAGCACGACGTCGAGCATGTCGTCGGTGACCTGCGGCGGCGCCGAACCACCACCGCGATCCATCCGGGCCAGGGACGTTCCACCGCAGCGCAACCGCGTCTTCACCGGCACCGAGTCGGCTCGGCCGAACACGCCGGGAACCTCGATCAGCGACCGCAGCCGCTCCCCCGCCTCGTCCTCGGACAGCGCGCTGACCAGCGTCACGTCCACGCCGTCCCGCGCGGCCATCGTCGCCGCCAGCGCCGCGCCACCGGCACGCGGGTGTTCCGCGGAGACGTCCAGCACGGGCGCGGGCGCGTCCGGGCACAGCCTGCTGACGGTGCCTTCCACGTCGACGTCCAGCAGTGCGTCCCCCACCACGACCAGCTTCACGACGCCCTCCGGTAGGCCGAGGGCAGTGCGGCCTCGAAGGCTTCGCACAACGCGTGCACCACCACGAGCTGCGCTTCCTGCACGTGGCAGGGGTCGCCGGGCAACGCGAGCGTGTCGTCGGCCAGCGAGGCCAGCGGGTTCGGCAACGGCCCGGTCAGCGCCCACACGCTCGCTCCAGCCAGCCGGCCAGCGTGCGCCGCCTCCAGCAGGTTCGGGCTGCTGCCGCTGGTCGACAGCAGGACCACCACGTCACCAGGCCTGGCGTGTGCCGTCACCTGACGCGCGAACACCTGGTCGTAGCCGTAGTCGTTGGCGATGGCCGTGACGCTGGACGTCTCGGAGCACAACGCCAGTGCGGAGAACGCGGCGCGGTCGTGCCGATACCGCCCGACGAGCTCGGCGGTCAGGTGCTGGGCCTCCGCGGCCGATCCGCCGTTGCCCGCGGCGAGCAGCCTGCCGCCGTCGGTCAGCAGGCGGGCGAGCTCGCCGCCCCAGCGGTTGATCCGCGAGGCCTGCGCCCGCAGACCGGTCAACGTCTCGTTCAGTCCGGAGAGATGGCTTTCGACGGTCACCGAGCCACCGCCAAGCCGTCGTTCGCGGACACCCGGCGGTAGACGTGCTCGCACCGGGCCGCCACCTCGTCCCACGTGTACCGGGCGTCCACCCGGTCCTGGCCCGCGATGCCGTACGCCATGCCGCGCGAGGGATCGGCGAGCAACCTGCGCAGCGCCCGTCCGAGAGCCTTCGGGTCACGTGGCGGGGTCAGCACGCCCGTGACGCCGTGGACCACGGTGTCGGTCAGGCCGCCGACGGCCGACGCGACAACCGGTACACCACACGCCATCGCCTCCAACGGCACGATGCCGAACGGCTCGTACCACGGCACGCACGCCACCACGTCGGCAGAGCGCAGCAGCGCCGGCATGTCCGTGCGTGCGACCTGCCCGATCAGGTGCACGCGGTCCGACACTCCGTGCGCCTCGGCGCAGGCGAGCAGTCGTTGCGCCTCAGGGTCATGCCGGAGGTCGGCCGAGCCGCCCGCGATCACCAGTTCGGCGTCCGGCACCAGTGCCAGCGCGGCGATCAGGTCGTCGAACCCCTTGCGCGGCACCAGCCTGCCGACCGACACGATCCGGTGCTGCGCGGTCCGCGGTGCGACCGGGCCGACCGACTCGAACAGCTTCGTGTCCACCCCGCACGGCACGACCGTGATCTTGTTCCGCTTCAGCCCCATCGCCATCAGCTCTTCGACCTCGTCGTCGCACGTGGCCGCGATGGCGTCCACCTCGTGCCCGACGAGCCGTTCGACGGCGATCCGGTCGGTGGGGCTGGTGTCCTGCGCGCCCTGGTGACGGCGCTTCACCGTGCCCAGCGCGTGGTAGGTGTGCACGACGGGGACGCGCTCGCGGCGCGCCGCCAGCACCGAGGCCAGGCCGGACATCCAGAAGTGGCTGTGCACCACGTCCGGCCGCTGGTCCTGCCAGTCGTGCATCAGAAACCGGGAGAAGTCGGTCATGTGCGGCAGCAGGTCGTCCTTCGGGATCTGCTTCGCCGGTCCGGCGGGCACGTGCACGACCTCGTAGCCGTCCGAAGTGTCGACCCGGCGCGGCAGACCGCGCGCGTCGCGTCGCGTGTAGACCGCGACCTCATGACCACGTCGCACCAGAGCCGCCGCGAGCGCGGCCACGTGCACGTTCTGTCCTCCCGCGTCGGCACCACCCAGAGCCGCGAGCGGGCTGGCGTGCTCCGACACCATCGCGATCCTCATCCGATCACCTCCTTCAGCACCACGTCCCAGTTGCGCAGGAACGCATCGAGCCCGTACCGGGCCAGCGCGAACTCGCGGGCCCGTTTCCCTTTCTCGTGCGCGAGAGCCGGATCCGAGACCAGCTCCCGCGCTGCCGCCGCCAACTCCTCCACGTTCGTCGAGATCGCGCCCACCTCCGCGGACACGGCACGCAACGCCTCCGTCGACGCGAGCGCGACCACCGGCATGCCGATGTGCATCGCCTCCAGCAGCGAAAGCCCCAGCGACGTCCAGCGCGCGGTGTGCACGTAGACGCGGCGGCGGGCCAGTTCCCGGTGCAGGACCGGAAGTTCGTGGTCCCCCAGGCCACCGATCTGCTCGGTCCCCATGCCGAAGACGTCGACCGGTTCGAACCGCGGCAGCAGGTCGGTGCCGACGATCCGGCCGCGGCGGACCGGTTCGTTGATCACCGCGGCCGCGCGCGGGAGTTCGCCGGTGTACAGCGGACCGGGATCGACGACGCCGTGCTCGATCACGACGGTCCTGGTGGTGCCGCAGTCCCACATGAGGTCGTTGAAGTGCGTGACGTGGACGATCGTGCCGTCCCAGCCCGCCAGCGGGTGTTCTTGGCCGGGAGCGCGCGGCGTGTTGTGCTCCAGGTACACCACCGGGATTCCGACCGGTACCTGCGAGAGCTCCTCGACCCGTTGCACGACGGCGATGTCGGCGCCAGCGGAGTCCACTTCGGATAGATGAACCTCCGTCGCGGACCACGGCCGCCCGGCGAGCCCGATGCCCTCCGGCGGGCCGGGGATCAGGTAGTCGTGACCGCCCTGGACGAACGCGTGCGTCCAGGAACCGTGCACGTGCCACAGCAGAATCCTCATGCCGTCACCTCCGCAACAGCCGCGACGACGTCGGCCGGGTCGATCAGGTCGAGACACGGGTGGCCGGGTACCGGGCACTCACGGGCCCTGGTGCCGGCGCACGGCGCGTTCAGGTCGCCGAGCAGCACGTGTTTGCCGTGCGGGGCCCACCTGGACGCCGGAACGACCGGGGCGAACAACGACACGACGGGGGTGCCGACCGCGGCCGCGAGGTGGGCGGGCCCGGTGTTGCCGACGACGACGGCGTCGGCACCGGCCAGCACCCCGGCCAGCTCGCGGAAGCTGGTGCGCCCGCCGAGATCGTGTCCGCACGCGCCCGCGACGTGCTCGGTCAGCCCGGCCTCTGCCGGACCTCCGGTCACGACGACGCGATACCCGGCCGCGGTCAGCGCGACCACGGCTTTCGCCCACCGGTCAGGCGACCAGGTGCGGGCGGGCGCCGTCGCACCGGGGTGCACCACAACGTACGGACGGCTCAGTGGGGTCTTCGGCGGCTCGACCACGGCGAGACTGCTGTCCGACGCCGGGAAACCCGCCGCTCGCGCGACCTCGAGCGCTCGTTCCGCCTCCGGGATGTCCGGGTCGTCACGCAGCCGGACGTCCAGCAACGAGCCGGGGTAGTCGACCGACCGCGCGACGATCTTCGGCACACCCGCCAGCCGCAGGACGAGGGCCAGCGGCAACGGACTCTGGTGGAACGAGGTGAGGATCAGCGCCACGTCGGCGCGGACACCGTGCAGCAACGCCGTCATGGCCTCGATGTCGAAGGGGCGGACGTCCGGTGCGGGGTTCGCGATCCACGGGCACTCCCACTCGATGATCCGGGTGACGCCGGGCAGCATCTCGGCTGCCTGGACGCCGCCGGGACCGCACAGGAAGACGACCTCGCCCGCCGTCGCGGCGGCGCGCACAGCGGGTCCGGACAGCAACACGTCACCGTCGCTGTCGAGCCGGGCGATCAGGGTCCTCACCGGATCATCCCCGCCACGGCGTGCAGGTCGGGGGCGACGCGCGGGGCGCGCTCGACCTCTTCCGGCCTGGTCACCTCGGTCGGCACCAGCACCGGCACGGCGCCGGCGGCCTCGGCGGCCGCCACGTCGGCCCCGATGTCCCCCACGACGAGCGTGCGTTCCGGGCGGACCCCCAGCGCCGCACAGGCGGAAATCACCAGGCCGGGTGCCGGTTTGCGGCACGCGCACCCCTCGTCGGGGTGGTGCGGGCAGATCTGCCAGGTGCCGAACCGGCCCAGCAGCTCCTCGACCCGTGCGTTCACCGCGGCGACCTGTGTCTCGGTGAGCAGCCCGCGGCCGATGCCGGACTGGTTGCTCACCACACCGGTGCGCACGCCGTGGGTGCGCAGGTCCCGCAGGATCTCGCGGGCACCCGGCATCGGTACGACGCGCTGAGGGTCGCCGTTGTACGGAACGTCGCGAATGAGTGTTCCGTCGCGGTCGAAGAGCACCGCGTCGAAGGCCTGGTCCATAGAGGAGATTTAGCCGCCAGAAGCGGCTTGAAACGCTACTCCGCGAAGCGATTCACAGCACCGGGCTGGCCGGAACGTGTTTACCTTCCCCAATTCCCCGGACAAGTGCTTGAAGCGTCTCCTGCGCGTCGAAAGCGGGCTTCCAGCCGAGTTCCGTCCGGGCGCGGGCCGCGTCCAGCAGCGGCGCCGTCAGCGCCAGATCGACCCATCCCGGTGGAGTCGGCTGCAGACGCAATCGCCAGGTGACGTTCGCGAGTAGACGCAACAGCCACGGCGGAACCGGGAGGTGCCTTCCCCCGAGCAGCTCAGCGAGAACACGGGGAGTGACGACGGGCTCGGCCACGAGGTTGACCGGACCGTGCAGACGGTGCCGCAGGATGAGTGCGACGGCGTCGGCGACGTCAGCGGAGTGGACGAACTGCAGCACCAGGTCGTTCGGCAGCGGAAGGACCGGGATCCGGTGCCGGAACAGCGCTTTCGGCACCAGGCTGCCGAGGAAGTAGTCGTGCACCTCCGTGCCCGCGTCGGGCTGCAGGATCAGGCCGGGCCGCGGCCGGGAGATCAGCATGCTGGTCTCGTACTGGTTCAGCATGTGCTCCACGGCGGCCTTGTGCCTGCTGTAGAACGACGACGACACGCCGTCGACCGGCCACGACTCGTCGACGCGGTGGTCCTTGCGGGTCGGTGAATAGGCGCCGACGGACGACATGTGCACGAGGTGCGGCACGCCGGCCCTGGCCGCGGCGTTGAAGACGCGCGACGATCCGGCGACGTTCGTGCGGTAGAGCTCGCGCTGGTCGTGGGACGGCTGGATGAGCCACGCGAGGTGGACCACCGCGTCGGCGCCCTCGAACGCGATGTCGAGCAGCTCTTCGGCGCCGGGCTGACCGATGTCGATCGGCGTCCAGTCGACGCCCTGGTACGGCGGCGCGTCCGCGGGTGGCCGGCGGGAGATGCCGTGCACCCGGACGTCCGGCTCCTCGGCGAGCCTGCGCAGGAGGGCGGTGCCGACGTTGCCGGTCGCGCCCGTGACGACGACCTTCACGATCGCGCTCGCGCGGTCTCGCGGTTGTTCGCCTTCTCGATCGCCTCGACGAGCTCGTCCTTGGTCATCTGCGACCGGCCCTCGATCTTCAGGCGCTTCGCGATGTCGTAGAGGTGCTGCTTGCTCGCGTTGGCGTCCACACCGCCGGCCGTCTCGCCCTGGGCCGGTGTGCTGCGCTCGGCCTGCCGGTCGGACGGCCCCTTCTCGGCCTTGGCCTCCCAGTGGTCGCCGACCTTCTCGAAGCTGTGCTTGAGTGCCGAGAAGGCGGTGCGGTGCGCCCGTTCGCCTTCGCCGTACGTCTCGACGGCGGAGTCGTGCGCCTTGATCCACGTCCGCTGTGCCTTCTTCGACGAACGTGCCACCGTGCTGGGCAGTTCCTCGCGTCCGGGCATGGCTCCTCCAAGGTTTCGACCTGCGCCAACGGGTACCCGCGAGCCATGACCGCCATGCACGCCATCGATGTCCACAGCCCCCTCGACGACCAACTGGTCGGTTGGCTTCCCGCCGCCAGGGAGGACGACGTGACCGCCGCGCTCGCGGCCGCCCGCGCCGCCTGGCCGGACTGGGCGGCGACACCCGCCGCGGAACGGGGCGCGGCGGTCAAGGCGGCCGCCGCGGCGCTGCGGGAACGGGCGAGCGACCTGGCGACGGTGATCGAGACCGAGACCGGGCGGCCGTTCGCGTCGGCGCGTGAGGGCGTGCTGGCGGGTGCGGGGACGCTGGAGCAGTACGCCGAGCTCGGTCCAGTCCATCGTGGACGGTCGTTGCTCGGCTCCGCCGTCGACTTCATGGTTCCCGAACCGCGCGGCGTGGTCGTGGCGCTGACGCCCTGGAACGACCCGATCGCGGTGGCCTGCGGGCTGCTGGGTGCGGCGTTGGTGACCGGCAACGTCGTGGTGCACAAGCCGAGCGAACGCTGCCCGCACACCGGACTGCTGCTCGCCACCGTTCTTCGGCCCTGTTTCCCCGCCGGTGTGCTGCAGACGCTGGTGGGCGACGGACAGGTGGGCTCCGCACTGGTGAGTTCCTCCGAAGTCGACGTCGTCGCACATGTCGGCAGCACCGCCACCGGCCGCGCGATCGCGCAGGCTTCCTCCGCGAAGTTGTTGCTGGAGAACGGAGGCAACGACCCGTTGCTCGTCGACGACGACGTCGACCCGGTGTGGGCGGCGGCGCAGGCGGCGCTGGGCGCCTTCACCAACGCGGGCCAGCTGTGCACCTCCGTCGAACGGATCTACCTGCACAAGGCGATCGCCAAGCCGTTCCTGGAGGCGCTGTGCGCCCAGGCGCGGTCGTGGAACGAGAATCCGCAGCCGCTGGTCGACATCCGGCACCGGTCGTTCGTGCACTCGCAGGTCGCCGACGCCGTGGGGTCGGGGGCCACGGCGCTGGTCGGCGGCTCGGTTCCGGAGGGCCGTGGCGCCTACTACCCGGCGACGGTGCTGGCGAACTGCTCGTCGGCCATGCGGGTGATGTGCGAGGAGACGTTCGGCCCGGTCGCGCCCGTGCAGCTGGTGTCGTCGTTCGACGAGGGCCTGGCCGAGGCGTGCTCCGGTGAGTACGGCCTGGCCGCGACCGTGCTGACCAGCTCGATGGAGCACGCCCAGCGGGCGTGGCGGTCGCTTCCGGTCGGCACGGTGAAGGTCAACGCCGTGTTCGGCGGTGCCCCCGGTGGCGCGGCCCAGCCGCGCGGCGCGTCCGGCACCGGATTCGGTTACGGCCCCGAGCTGCTGGACGAGATGACCACGACCAAGGTGGTCCACCTCGGTCTGCCTAACGGCCTGTCCTGATCAGGTGGAACCCGGCCTCGCGCACCTTCTCCTCCGGCAGCACGTTCCTGGTGTCGAAGATGCGCGGGCCGGCCATCCGCCCGGCCAGCTCCGGCCAGTCCAGTTCGGCGAACTCCGGCCACTCGGTCAGCACCACCAGCATGTCGGTGCCCGCCGCCGCCTCCTCCGCGGTGCTCCTGGTGCTGATGTTCGGCCGGTCCTCGCCGACGCACGGGTCGTAAGCCGTGAGCTCGGCGCCTTCCTGCGCCAGCAGCCGGGCTACGACGAGCGCCGGTGAGTCGCGCAGGTCGTTCGTGCCCGCCTTGAACGTGAGGCCGAGCAGCCCGATCTTCGCGCCGTGCAGCGTCCCGAGCTCCTCGCGGATCCGGTCGACGACACGCTGGGGCTGATGGCGGTTGGCGCTCACCGCGGCTTCGAGGGTGGCGAAGTCGACGCCGGCGGCCTTCGCCGTGGCGAGCAGTGCGAGAGTGTCCTTGGGCAGACAGGATCCGCCCCATCCAGGGCCGGGCTGCAGGCACGACGCGCCGATCCGGTCGTCCAGCCGCATGCCCTCGGTGACGCCGTCGATGTCGGCGTCCAGGTGCTCGCACAGCTCCGCCAGCGTGTTGACGTAGGACAACTTCAGCGCCAGAAAGCAGTTGCTCGCGTACTTGACCAGCTCTGCGCTCGTGTTGTCGGTCAACACCGCCGGTGCCTTCGTCGGCGCGTAGAGCTCGGCCACCTCGTGGGCCTGTCGTTCGTCCTGCGCTCCGATCACGATCCGCTGGGGCCGCAGGAAGTCCTCGACGGCGTGGCCTTCCCTGAGGAACTCCGGGTTCGACACGACACCGGGGTGCTTTGCCGCCGTGCCGACCGGCACCGTCGACTTCAGCACCACGCGGGTCCCGGCCGGCACCTCGCTCAGCACCTGCTCGACCGCCGACAGGTCGGCCGCGCCGTCGGGCCCGGTCGGCGTCGGCACGCAGACGAAGGCGAAGTCCACATCGGACAACGCGGAGGCGTTGTCGGTGACGAACTCGAGCCGCTCGCGGTTGCGCGCGACCAGTTCGCCCAGCCCCGGCTCGTGCAGGCCGATCTCGCCCGCCTTCAGGGCCTCGATCTTGGCCGCGTCCGCGTCGGCGCAGATCACGCGATGGCCGAGGTGCGCGAAGCACGCGGCCGTCGTCAGGCCGACGTAGCCCGCGCCGACGACGCCGATTCGCTTTGCTCGCACAGGACACCTCCTACCGCGTCGAGAACTTCGTCCACTGTGATCCGGAGCAGCCCCGGATCGGGTTCGTCGGCGAACGTGTCGCCGGTCTCGCCGTGCCACAGCACCTGGTGCGGGCCGCGGCGCGGGCCCCAGAGACGGGGCGGGACCGGGCCGAACAGCAACACCGACGGTGTGCCGTAGGCGGTGGCGACGTGAGCCACGCCGGTGTCGCCGCAGATCACCAGGCGGGCGGTGCCGACCAGGTCCATGAGCTCGGCGAGAGTGCCGGAGAACGGCTCGGGGCCGACCCAGCGGGCCAGGTCCCGCTCCCCCGGCCCGGCGGTGACGACCACCTCGGACTCCAGTGCCCGCGCGACGGCCGCGTACCTCTCCACCGGCCAGCGCCTGGCTCCGGTGCTCGCACCGGGATGGATCACGACCGGACCGGTCCGGTCGCCGACGGGCTGCAGCCGGAAGTCGTCCGGATCGCACCGGATCCCGTTGCGCTGCAGCAGATCGCACCACCGCAGCACCTCGTGCCTGCCGACCGGCCAGTCCCAGCCCTCGTAGGTGATCAGCTCGCGCGGCCTCGTCGCGAGCAGCCTCTCGACGCTCTGCGGTCCCCTGCCGTGCAGGTTCACCGCGAGGTCCGGCCGCTCGAACGCGATCGGCGCCAGCTCCTGCGTCGGCAGCAGCCGGTCCACCGCCTCGATCCGGTCCACCGCGTCGCGCAACCACTCCGGCGCCGCCAGCGTGATCTCCGCGCGCGGGAACGCCGCCCGCAACCCGCGCAGCGCGGGCACGGCGGTCAGCAGATCACCCAGGCCGAGGGCCCTGAGCACGAGAATTCTCATGACCGCACCCGCCGATACCGCAGCTCGCCCCTCAGCCGGTGCACACAGGCGGCGGGCGGGATCAGGGCACTGGTCACCACCATCCGCACCACCTCGTCCGGTGTCCGCGGCCCTGGCGCGATCCGCTCGGCCGCGAACCACCCGGTCAGCGCGGCCCACGCCGCGCTGAGCCCCACGGCCGCGCGCCGCCACCCCAGGAGTCCACAAAGGACAGCGCAGAGGCCCGCCGCCGTGGTCACCACGTGAGTCCGGAGCCGTCCTCGCTGACCGCCGATCCGCGAGCGCCAGCGCGATCCGACCAGCCGCCGCATCAACGCGTCGTCGGCGTTCCCGCGCTGCTGGTCCACACTCGTCATGAACGTCGCGGGCTTCACCGGGTGTGTCGTGACCCGTGCGCCGCGCACGATCCGGTAACCGAGTTCCTGCACGCGCAACGCCAGCTCGGCGTCCTCGCGGTAAGCCCGCCGGAACCGCTCGTCGAAGCCGCCCGCCCGCGCCAGCGCCTCCCTGCGGTACGCCATGTCGGCGGTGATCCAGCGGGCCGTGGCGAGACCTGCCGTGCCGCGTTCGGCGTCGGTCGGGCGGCGATCAGCCGGCAGCGGCACGACGATCCTGGCCTGGCTCGCGCCCACGTCGTCGGGCAGATCGGCCAGGTCCGCGTGCAGCCGGGCCTTCCAGTCGGGCGGGATCACCACGTCGTCGTCGAGGAACGCCACCCAGTCGCCGCGTGCCTCGCGCCAGCCGGTGTTGCGGGCGGCGGCGGGGCCGAGGCCGGTCTCGCGGTCGTCCACCACGATGATCTCGCACGGTTCCGGTCCGTCGCCGGAAACCAGCGCGTCCAGCAGGACGTCCAGGTTCGGGCGGCCGACGGTCGGGATCACGACGGAATAGCTCATCGGCGCACCACGTACGGGCCGATGGCGAGCAGGTCGATCGGGGACGAGCCGAAGCACTCCAGCGCGTCGCGCGGGCTGTCGACCATCGGACGGCCCGCGGTGTTCAGGCTCGTGTTCACGACGACGGGGACACCGGTCCGCGCCTCGAACTCGCGCAGCATGCGTTCGAGCAGCGGGTCGCCGGCCACCGTCTGGGCCCGCGCGGTGCCGTCGACGTGCACGACCGCCGGGATCCGCTCAGTCCACTCCGGACGGACGTCGTGCACGAAGAGCATGTAGGGGCTGGGAATCGGGCCGCGCGAGAAGATGGCCGCGGCCCTCTCGGCCAGCACCATCGGGGCCACCGGGCGGAACTGTTCGCGGCCCTTCACGTCGTTCAGCCGGGTCAGGTTCTCGGCGAAGCACGGGTTCGCGAACAACGAGCGGCGCCCCAGCGCCCGCGGGCCGTACTCGCTGCGGCCCTGGAACCACGCCACGATCCTGTTCGCGGCGAGCGCCTCGGCCACCTCCACCGCGACGTCCGCCGGCTTCTCGAACGGCACGGCGGCGGTCCGCAGCACCGATTCGATCTCCTCGTCGGAGAATCCCCGGCCGAGATCGGCGCCCGGCATCGCCTCGACCCGGTCGGAGGAGATGGCCAGCGCCGCGCCGAGAGCCGTTCCGGCGTCACCGGCGGCGGGCTGGACCCACACCTCGTCGAACGGTCCCTCCGCGAAGATCCGCGTGTTGGCGACGCAGTTCAGCGCCACGCCGCCGGCCATCGTCAGCCGCTGTTCCCCTGTGCGGTCGTGCAGCCACCGCACCAGCTCCAGCAGCACTTCCTCCAGCCGCACCTGCACGCTCGCGGCCAGTTCGGCGTGCTCCTGCGTCAGCTCGTCGTCCTTCTTGCGCTGCTTCGCCAGGGAGTTCCAGTCCAGCGGCCGGATCTCGAAGCCGCCGTCGTGCACCAGCACATGTTCCCGCATCAGGTCGAGGTGCACCGGCTTCGCGTGCGACGCCAGCGCCATGACCTTGTACTCGTCGCTGGATCGCAGGAAGCCCAGGTGCTCGGTCAGTTCCTCGTACATCAGCCCGAGCGAGTGCGGCAGCCGTTGCGACGCGAAGGTCGTCAGCTCCTGGTCGACGTACCGCCCGGCGAGGTGGGAGCCGCACTCGCCGCGTCCGTCCGAGACGAGCACCGCGCAGTTCCCGCCGAACGGCGCGGCAAGCCCGGTGGACGCGGCGTGCGCGACGTGGTGCGGCACGAACCGCACGATCTCGGGATCCAGACCCGGCAACGACGTCGCCAGGAACTGCGGCGCCTTGCGGGCGTACGTCGTCCGCAGGTCCTCCCACGGCGCGTACTCCGCGTCCACCAGGGACGGATCGTAGGAATACGCCACCGCGTCGAGGTCGGACGCGCTCAGCCCGGCCTGCTCCAGGCACCAGCGCGCGGACAGCTCCGGCTGTTCCCACGCCGAGAACGGCACGGGGCGTTTGCCGTGCTTGCGGCGGGAGAACCGTTCCTCCTCCGCCGCCGCGACGATCTTGCCGTCGACCACCACCGCCGCAGCGGGGTCGTGGAACACCGCGTTGATCCCGAGAACTCGCATGAACTGCGGCTACCCGGCGAACTCCCGGGCAAACGAGCGAAGTCCTTCCTCCAGCGGAACGGTCGGCCGCCAGTGCAGAACCTCCTGCGCGAGAGTGATGTCCGGCCGGCGTCGCCGCGGGTCGTCGGTCATCGACTCGACGTGCCGCACCACCGACGAACTTCCGGTGACCTCGATCGTCTTGCGGGCGACGTCCAGCACCGTGACCTCGGCGGGGTTGCCGAGGTTGATCGGGCCGGGATGATCGCTGCGCGCCATCGCGAGCAGCCCGCGCACGAGATCGTCCACATAGCACAGCGACCGGGTCTGCAGCCCGTCGCCGTGCACCGTGAGCGGCTCACCGGCGAGGGCCTGTCTCAGGAACGTCGGGATCATCCTGCCGTCGTTCGCCCTCATCCTGGGCCCGTAGGTGTTGAAGATCCGCACGATCCCGGCGTCGACACCGTGTTCGGCCCGGAACGCCACCGTCATCGCCTCACCGAACCGCTTGGCCTCGTCGTAGACGCTGCGCGGCCCGATCGGGTTCACGTGCCCCCAGTAGGACTCCCGCTGCGGATGCTCCTCCGGGTCCCCGTACACCTCGCTGGTGGACGCGACGACCACGCGAGCACCCTTGCGGCGGGCCAGCTCCAGCGCGTGGTACGTGCCGAAACCACCGGCGCGCAACGTGTCCAACGGCATCCGCAGGTAGTCGGCAGGCGACGCGGGACACGCGAGGTGCAGGACGAGGTCGACGGGGCCGAGCAGGTCCAGCGGGCGGGACACGTCGGCGGCGACGACTCCCACACCGTCCGGCACGTTCTCCCGCGATCCGGTGCGGAAGTCGTCGACGCACACGACCTCCGCGCCCTCCGCCAGCAGCGCCTCGCAGACGTGCGAGCCGAGAAAACCTGCACCGCCCGTGACGACGACCCGCTCAGGCGACATCGAGCACCGTCTTCAGCCAGCCGTCCTCGCGCAGGTCGAAGGACCGGTAGGCGTCGATCGCGGAGGTGGGCTTCTCGTGCCTGGTGATGAACGCGGTCGGGTCCACCGATCCGGTCTGCACCATCGTCAGCAGGCGCGGCAGGTACCGGCGGTGGTTGCAGTTGCCCATCCGCATCGTGAGGTTCTTGTTCATCGCCTGGCCGATCGGGAAGTCGTCGAACCCCGGCGGGTAGACGCCGATGATCCCGATGGAACCGGCCTTGGCGACCAGCTCGACCGCCCAGTCCAGCGCCAGTCGCGGCGCGTCACCCGGCTTCCACTGCTCGTCCGTGCGCCGCCCCGGCTCCTCCGCGTCGACCCCGACCGCCTCGATCACGCGATCCGGTCCGATCCCGCCGGTCAGGTCCCGCACGACCTCGACGGGATCCTCCTCGTTGAAGTTCACGGTCTCGGCGTTCTGGCCGCGCGCCAGGTCCAGCCGCGACGCGATCCCGTCGACGACGATCACCCGTCCGGCGCCCTGCCGCTTCGCCGACGCGATCGCGAACTGCCCGACCACGCCCGCGCCCAGCACGAGCACGGTGTCACCGGAGCCGACCTCGGCGAGGCGTGCGCCGAACCACGCCGTCGGGAAGATGTCGGACAGCAGGATCGCCTGGTCGTCGGTCACCCCGTCCGGCACCCGCACCAGCGTCGTCATCGCGTGCGGGATCCGGGCGCGCTCGGCCTGCAGGCCGTTGACCGGCCCCGTCGCCTTGGGCCCGCCGAAGAAGCACGTGCCGGCGGAGGGTCCGTTCGGGTTCGCGGTGTCGCACTGGGCGAAGTACCCGGCACGGCAGTAGGAGCACGTACCGCAGCCGATCGTCGACGTCACCACCACGCGGTCGCCCGGCGTGAACCCGCGCACGGCGCTGCCGACCTCCTCGACGACGCCGACGGCCTCGTGCCCGAGAACCGTGCCCTCGACCATGTCCGGCATGGTGCCGCGCACCATGTGCAGGTCGGTGCCGCAGATCGCGCTGCGGGTGATCCTGATGATCGCGTCGGTCGGCTCCTCGACGCGCGGATCGGCCACCTCGTCCAGCCTGATGTCGCCCACGCCGTGCCACACGACAGCCTTCACTTCGCTTCTCCTCCCGTTTGTCGGCTGGTTCCCCCAGATCGGCGGCGCAAACACGTGTCGCCGTGGCCGTCGACGGGTAGCCGGGGGCACATGGCCGGATCCGACCGCAGCAGGTTCACCGTCCTGCTCGCCCTGCTGGCGAACGCCGGTGTCGCGATGCTGAAACTCGTCGCCGGGCTGCTGTCCGGCTCCGGTGCGCTGCTCTCGGAGGCCGCGCACTCCGCCGGTGACACGTCGACCCAGATCCTGTTGCTGACGGCGGTCAGGAGATCGGAACGGCCCGCCGACCAGCGCCACCCGTTCGGGTACGGCAAGGAGCGGTATTTCTGGTCGTTGCTGGCCGCGTTCGGGATTCTCGTCTCCGGCGCGGTGTTCTCGCTCTACGAAGGCGTGCACACGATCATTTCGCCGCACGAGCAGAGCGCCTACGTGTGGGTGAACTACGTCGTGCTCGCCATCGCGTTCGTCATGGAAGGCACCTCGCTGGTGCAGGCGACGCGGCAGGTCCGCGACGAAGCCGAGGAACACGAGCACTCGATGGCCGCGCACCTGCGCGGCACCGACGATCCGGCGCCGCGGGCCGTGTTCACCGAGGACCTCGCGGCGGTGATCGGCATCGTGCTCGCGGCGGCCGGTGTCGGACTGCACCAGCTGACCGGGTCGGCGGTGTGGGACGGGATCGCGTCGATCCTGATCGGTGTGCTGCTGGCCGTGGTGGCGGTGCTGCTCGGCCGGGTCTGCAAGGGTCTGCTGATCGGCCGCCAGGCTGATCCGCGACTCGTGCGGGCCGTCTGGGAGCACGTCGAACGGCAGCCGGAGGTCGACGATCTGGTCGACGTCCAGACAATGCTCACCGGAACGGACAAAGTACTCGTATGTGCACGAGTCGACTTCATCGACAACTATTCCGCCGGTGACGTGGAACAGGCCTGCATTCGCATCGACAACGAACTGCGCGAGCTCTTCCACGACGTCGACGAGGTGTTCATCCAGCCGGTACCCAGGACGAACGCCGATTTGCGGCAACGCGTTCTGCAACGCTACGGCAGGGTGCTGACCGACTGAGTTTCATTCCAGGAACGCCGGGTATTGCTCGTTCGTGGATCGCATCGCCGATGTATGGGGACCACGCACTCCGCACGGACGAGAGACCGACTGGCCGGTCCGGGTCGACCAGCAGCTCGCGGACGGGATCGGTGAGTCCGATGTGGACCGTTGGGTCCAGTCGGCGTGCGTGTTGTGCAGCAACGGGTGCGGCTGCGACATCGCGGTCAAGGACGGCCGCATGGTGGGTGTTCGCGGACGTGCGGCAGACATCGTCAACCACGGCAGGCTCGGCCCGAAGGGGCTTTTCGGCTCGTGGCAGGCACATCGCACGGACCGCCTCACCAAGCCGTTGATCCGCCGCCACGGCGTGCTGGTCGAAACCGACTGGGACACCGCCATGAACGAGGTGGTGCACCGGTCGCAGGAGCTGCTGGCCGAGTCCGGCCCGTCGTCGCACGGCTTCTACACGAGCGGGCAGCTGTTCCTGGAGGAGTACTACACCCTCGGCGTCATCGGCAAAACGGGCATCGGCACACCCCACATGGACGGCAACACCAGGCTGTGCACGGCAACGGCGGCAGCGGCGTTGAAGGAGTCGTTCGGCTCTGACGGCCAGCCCGCCTGCCACGCCGACATCGACCTGTGCGACGCGCTCTTCCTGTTCGGGCACAACATGGCCGCGACGCAGACCGTGATGTGGGCGCGTGTGCTCGACCGTCTCGCCGGACCGGAGCGCCCTCGGGTCGTCGTCGTGGATCCGCGCCGGACGCCGGTCGCCGAGTCCGCCGACGTGCACCTGGCGCCGTTGCCCGGCACGAACCAGGCGTTGCTGAACGGCCTGCTGCGCGCGGTGATCGAGCACGGCTGGATCGACCACGACTACATCGCCCGGCACACCCTCGGGTTCGAGGAGCTGAAGTCCACCGTCGAGCCCTACACGCCCGAGCACGTGGCCGAGATCTGCCGCATCTCCCCCGTCGACCTGCTGCACGCCGCCGAGATCTTCGGCACCTCGCGGCGGGTGCTCTCGACCGTGCTGCAGGGCTTCTACCAGTCGCACCAGGCGACCGCCGCGTCGTGCCAGGTCAACAACCTGCACCTGATCCGCGGCATGATCGGCAAGCCGGGCGGGGGCGTGCTGCAGATGAACGGCCAGCCCACGGCGCAGAACACCCGCGAGACCGGCGCTGACGGCGACCTGCCCGGTTTCCGCAACTGGGACAACGAGGAGCACGTCCGGGAGCTCGCGCGGCTGTGGAACGTCGACCCGCTGACGATCCCGCACTGGGCGCCGCCGACGCACGCGATGCAGATCTGGCGGTACGCCGAGCAGGGCTCCATCAGGTTCCTGTGGATCTCCGCGACCAACCCCGCCGTCTCGCTGCCGGAACTCGCACGCATCCGGGACATCCTGCGCAAGGAGGACCTGTTCGTGGTGGTGCAGGACGGGTTCCCCACCGAGACGACCGAGCTCGCCGACGTGGTGCTGCCCGCCGCGCTGTGGGGCGAGAAGCAGGGCACGTTCACGAACCTCTCGCGCGTCGTGCACCTGTCCGAGCAGGCCGTGGAGCCGCCCGGCGAGGCACGCAGCGACCTGGACATCTTCCTGGACTACGCCTCCCGCATGGGTTTCCGCGACCGCGACGGCGACCCGTTGATCAAGTGGAAGGACGCCGAGGGCGCGTTCGACGCCTGGCGGGAGTGCAGCCGCGGCCGTCCGTGCGACTACACCGAGCTGACCTACGAGAAGTTGCGCGGTGGCAGCGGAATCGCCTGGGGTCCTGAGCGGCTCTACGCCGACGGCCACTTCCCCACGGCCGCCGACTACTGCGAGGACTACGGCCACGACTTGCTCACCGGCGCGACGGTGACGCCGACCGAGTACAAGGCGCAGCGGCCGGACGGGCGGGCGTTCCTCAAGGCGGCCGAGTACCTGCCGCCCCACGAGCAGGCGAACGCCGAGTACCCGTTCCTGTGCACGACCGGACGTTCGGTGTACCACTTCCACACCCGCACGAAGACCGGCCGCTCGCCGGAACTGCGCCGGGCGGCGCCGGAGCCGTGGGTCGAGATGTCTCCCGAGGACGCGGCAGAGCTCGGCTTCAGCGACGGGGACGTCGTGCTGGTCGAGTCGGAACGCGGCAGCGTCGAGGTTCCGGTCCGGATTGGACGGTGCCGGGGCGGCGTGGTGTTCCTGCCGTTCCACTACGGCTACTGGGACGTCGAGCCCGACGGGCACCAGCGTGCGGCGAACGAGCTGACGCGCACCGAGTGGGACCCGGTGTCGAAGCAGCCGCTGTACAAGATCAGCGCCGTGCGGATCAGGAGGACCTGATGCACCTGGCGACCTACCTGGGACTGCTGCACACGTCGCTGCGGACGCTGGCCGGCGCGTTCCGCGAGGTGGCGAAGGGCCACGGCGAGGAGCCGGACGTCCGGAGCACCTGTGAGGTGCTCGCGAACCGGCTCGACGGCCAGGTGGAGAAGCTCGGACCGATCGTCGACCGCTACGGCGAGCACCGCGAGTCCGAACCGGAACGCCTGCACGCGGCCGAGTTCGAGCAGACCCGCGGCGGCGCCGTCGGACTGCTGCGCGACCTGCAGGACCTCTACGCGCTGGCGTCGTTCACCGACATCACCTGGACCGTCGTGGGCCAGGCCGCACAGGGGTTGCGCGACGAGGAACTCCTGAACGTCGTGAGCTCGTGCGAGAAGGACACCGCACGGCAGCTCGCATGGCTGAAAACGAGGATGAAGCAGAGCGCACCGCAGGCGCTCATCGCGGCGAGGGGATGAAATGGAAACTGGGGTGCGGACGCTGATTCCCGCCAGAATCGACAGGCTTCCGTGGTCGCCCTTCCACACCCGCATGGTCGTGGCACTGGGTGTGGCGTGGATCCTGGACGGCCTGGAGATCACCGTCGCGAGCGCGATCGCGGACACGCTGACCAAACCGGAAACCCTGCACCTGTCGTCGACCGCGGTCGGCCTGCTCGCCACCGTGTACCTGATCGGCGAGGTCGTCGGCGCGCTGTTCTTCGGCCATCTGTCCGACAAACTGGGCCGCCGCAACCTGTTCATGCTGACCCTGGCGGTCTACCTGGCCGGCTCCGGCCTCACCGCGTTCACCCTGGGCAACGGCGCGGGCTGGCTGGTCTTCCTGTACCTCACCCGGTTCATCGCGGGCATGGGCATCGGCGGCGAGTACGCGGCGATCAACTCCGCGATCGACGAGCTCATCCCGGCGCGGTACCGGGGCCGCGTCGACATCGCCGTCAACGGCACGTACTGGGCGGGCGCTGTGCTCGGCACGCTCGGCTCGTTCATCCTGTTGAACCAGGTCGACCTCTCGCTCGGCTGGCGGCTCGGGTTCCTCATCGGCCCGGTGCTGGGCCTGGTGATCCTCGTGGTGCGCAGGCATCTGCCGGAGAGCCCGCGCTGGCAGATCATGCACGGCCGCACCGAGGCCGCCGAGCGGTCGATCACCCAGATCGAACGCGAGGTCGAGGACACCGGCAGGACGCTGCCGCCGGTCGACGAGAAGAAGGCGATCGAGGTCAAGCCGGCCGAGGAGATCGGCTACCTGGCGCTGGCCCGCGTGCTGTTCCGCGAGTACCCGTCGCGCGCGGTGCTCGGAGCCACGCTGATGATCACGCAGTCGTTCCTCTACAACGCGATCTTCTTCACCTACACGCTGGTGCTCGGCAAGTTCTACGGCGTCTCCTCCGAGACCACTCCGCTCTACCTGATCGCGTTCGCGGTGGGCAACCTGGTCGGGCCGTTCACGATCGGGCACCTGTTCGACACGATCGGCCGCCGCGCAATGTTGTTCGGCACCTACGTGATCTCCGGCGCGTTGCTCGGCGTCACGGCCGTGCTGTTCTACACCGGGATGCTGAACGCGATCACGCAGACCGTCGCGTGGTGCGTGATCTTCTTCTTCGCCTCCGCCGGCGCCAGTGCCGCGTACCTGACGGTGAGCGAGATCTTCCCGCTGGAGGTGCGGGCCAAGGCGATCGGCGTGTTCTTCGCGATCGCCCAGTGCTTCGGCGCGCTCGGGCCGGTGATCTACGGCGCGTTGATCGGCACCGGCGAACACCCCGTGCGGCTGTTCGTCGGGTACCTGGTCGGCGCGCTGGTGATGATCTCCGGCGGGCTGGTCGCGCGGTTCCTCGCGGTGGACGCGGAGAACAAGTCGCTGGAGGACGTCGCGCTGCCGCTGTCCGCGACGGCACGCCGGCGTGGCCGCACCCGTGCCGAGGGCGCGGCCTCACCGTTCTCCACGTAGCTAATACACGCAGGGTGGCCGGTAACCGTCGATCCTCAGGCCCTGGAACTCGAGGTCGTTCGGCGTCTTGCCGACGAACACCAGACCGCGGGCGTCGTCGAGCGCCTCAGCGAGCGGGTAGGCGGGCTTGCCGAGTTCCGGCAGGGTCGTCCAGTACCGCTCGGCGAAGCTGAAGAACCTCTTCACCAGCCTGCCGCCGGTCGACGGGATCCTGGTGACCCACTTGTCGCCGCCGCTCCAGTGCGAGGCGGGACGCAGCTGGACGTGGAGGTCGGCCGTGGCGCGGTAGGTCATCCAGAAGCCGCGCGACTCGGTGAGGTCGGCCTGGGCCTCGAACCTGTTGCCCAGCCACACGACCATGACGTGCCAGTCGTGCGCCAGGAACTTGATCTTCGCCGAGTAGTCGTGCCTGTTCCTGGGCACGAGGATGCTGCCGGTCGCGGGCTCGGTGGCGCCTTCGCCGCTGGCGAGCCACTGTTGCAGCCGGTCGATGGACGGGGTGTCGCACTCCCTGCCGTGCGAGGCGTTGGCCGTGGCGGTGGAGCCGAGCAGGAACAGCGCGCACGCGATCACCGCGATGCGGCCGGGCGTCGAATTCAAGCGCATCTCGCGGACCGTAGCGGAAATTGGTTGAACCATTCTCCGTTCACGGTTGACCGCGTGACCTGGACAGCGGATTGTGAGGCCACCTCGCGACCGCTCACAGTGGGGTCGTGCTGCCTGCCAGATGGCTTGGATTCATCGGTGTCGTAACGGTTTTCTGCGTCCAGCTCGCCTCTCCTGCCTCCGCCTCTCCCGCCTGTCCCACCTCGGTCGACGACCGGGCGTTCGCCTCGGCGGCCGAACTGCGGGAGCTGAACGCGACGGTGGCCGGGTTCGGCGTGCGCGCCACCGGCAGCCCTGCCCACGCCAGGCTGATCTCCTGGCTGGAACGCCGTGTCTCGCGGCTTCCCGGCATGTCGGTGCGTTCCGAACGCTTCGACATCCTCCGCTGGCAACCTGGCCCCGGCTTGCTGCTGTCCGGCGGCGTGGTGCCGGTCGCGGCCGCGATCCCCTACTCGGCCCCAGGTCTGCGCTCCGGCGACCTGGTCCGCCTCCCCGCAACCGAACCCATCACCGCCGCCAACGCGCGCGGCAAGGTCGTCCTGCGCGACTTCCCCGCTGTCGACCGCGGGTATCTCGCCGAACCAGCGCTGCACCAGGACATGATCGACGCCGGCACAGCCGGTGCCGCGGGCGTCGTCGTCGCCTTCCCCTTCCCGCACGAGCAGGTCCGCGGCTACTGGGATCCGCACACCGGCACGCACTACCGCGTGCCGGGCGTGTTCGTCGGCTCCGACGCGGCGCTGGAACTCCGGCCCGGCACTCGCACGACCATCAGCGTGCTGGCAGGCCGCGCACCGGCCGTGACGCGTTCGGTGATCGCCACGCTGCCCGGCAGGAGCCCCGAACGCATCGTCATCGACACCAACACCGACGGCGTGGGCTGGGTGCAGGAGAACGGAACCGTCGCCCTTCTCGCCCTCGCCGAGCACTTCGCCGGACTCCCGCTGCGCTGCCGCCCCCGGACCATCGAATTCGTCTTCGCGACCGGCCACCTGCACCGCCCGGCGGAAGGCAGCGAGTTCCGGGCCCGCGCGCTCGACGCCGACTACGACGGCGGCGCAGTCGCGTTCGCGTTCGTGCTGGAACATCTGGGCACACGCGAGTTCCTGCCCAGCGCCGGGTCCCTGCGACCGACGGGCGCGGCGGAACTGTCGGGCTGGTTCGCGGGCAGTCCCGTGCTCGCCAGGACGGCCTCCGCAGCCCTTACCGGACGAGCGGTGGACCGCACGTTCGTGTTGCCCGGCAGCGACGTCCCGGTGCCGGACCGAGCGCCGCCGCAGTGCTCGTTCGGCGGCATCGGGACGCACTTCCACTCGCACCTCGTCCCGACGATGGCGATGATCTCGGGGCCGTGGACGCTCTGGGCGCCGTCGTTCGGTGCCGAGGCCGTCGACCACGAGCGGATGCGGCGCCAGACACTGGCCGCGGGCGACGCCGTGCTGGCCCTCGGGCCGGTGCCCCGCGAGCAGATCGCGGGGCCCTACCTCGACCTCCGGCGGGCTCGGGCGGCAGGCGCGGCCACGTGCTCCCACGACCTGCCGCCCGAGTGTGCACCTACGCCGGCGCGTAACCGGTCGGACGGGCGGTGAACGTGCCACGGCCCTGGGTCCGGCTGCGCAACCTCGTCGCGTAACCGAACATCTCGGCCAGCGGAACCGAGGCCGTCACCACCGTCGTGCCGGTCCTGGCCTCGGAGCCGAGGATCCGGCCCCGGCGCGCGGCCAGGTCACCGAGCACGCCGCCGATGCAGGAGTCCGGCACGGTGACCGTGACCTCGGCGATCGGTTCGAGCAACGTCATCGCGCCCGCCTTCAGGGCCTCGCGCAGGCCCAGGCGGCCCGCCGTGCGGAACGCCAGGTCCGTCGAGTCCTTGACGTGCGTGGACCCGTCGGTGAGCGTCACCAGCAAGCCGGTCACCGGGTGGCCGAGCGGTCCCTCGGCCAGCGCGTCCCGGCAGCCCTGTTCGACCGCGCGGACGAACTCCTGCGGCACGCGCCCGCCGGTGACCGTCGAGCGGAACTCGAAACCGGTCTCCAGCGGCTCGGTGTCGATGACGATGTGAGCGAACTGTCCAGAACCTCCGTCCTGCTTCACGTGCCGGTAGACGAATCCCGTGACACCACTGGCCACGGTCTCCCGGTAGGCCACCCGAGGCCGGCCCATCGTGATCTCGAGGCGGTGGTGCGTGCGCGCCTTCTCCACCGCGACCTCCAGGTGCAGCTCACCCAGACCCGACAACACCGTCTGACCGGTCTCCTGATCCGTCCGCACCTGCAGGGACGGGTCCTCGTCGACCAGGTGTGCCAGTGCCTCGGCCAGCCTTCCGTTGTCCGCGCTGGACTTCGGCTCGACCGCCACCGACACGACCGGGTCGGCCGACACCGGCGGTTCGAGCAGCAGCGGAGCCTCCGGCGCGCACAGGGTCGCCCCCGTGCGAGCCGACTTCAGGCCCACCACGGCCACGATGTCACCGGCGACAGCCGTGTCGACCGGCGTGTGGCGATCGGCCTGCACCCGCAGGATCCTGCCGATGCGTTCGGACCGGCCACCCACCAGGACCGTCTGTCCTTTGTGGAGCGTTCCGGAGTACACGCGGACGTAGGTCAGCCGCCCGGTGGCGGTGGAGTTCACCTTGAACACCAGCGCCGCGAACGGTGCTTCCGGATCCGCCTGCCGTTCCTCGCCGCCGACGCCCCGCACCGGCGGAACGTCCACAGGGGACGGCAGGTAGGCGATCACCGCGTCCAGCAACGGCTCGACGCCCCGGTTCCGGTACGCCGAGCCGCACAGCACGACGGTTCCGGTGCCACATCGCGTCACTTCCCGCAACGCTTCGGTGAGCGTCTGCTCCCCCAACGCTCCGTGCGCATAGAACTCCTCCAGCGCCTTGAGGTTCAGCTCCGCCACCGTCTCCTCCAGGAGGCGGCGACGTCGTCGTGCTTCTGCCAGCAGGGTTTCCGGAACCGGACCTTCGACGAGGTCCGGTTCCCAGGTCAGCGCCCGCATGCGGACCAGGTCGACGACACCGGCGAACCCGTCCTCGGCCCCGATCGGCAGCTGCACCACCAACGGCACGGTGTGCAGCCGCGTCCGCAGCGATTCCACGGCCTTGTCGAGATCCGCGCCCGCCCGGTCGAGCTTGTTGACGAACGCGATCCGCGGCACGCCGTGCCGATCCGCCTGGCGCCACACGGACTCGCTCTGCGGCTCCACCCCTGCCACGCCGTCGAACACCGCGACGGCCCCGTCCAGCACGCGCAACGACCGTTCGACCTCGTCGGAGAAGTCGACGTGTCCCGGCGTGTCGATGAGGTTGACGCGATGCCCGTCCCACGTGCAGCTGACGGCCGCGGCGAAGATCGTGATGCCGCGGTCGCGTTCCTGCGGGTCGAAGTCCGTGACGGTGGTGCCGTCGTGGACCTCACCGCGCTTGTAGGTGCTGCCCGTGGCGAACAGAACTCGTTCGGTCAGCGTGGTCTTGCCCGCGTCGACGTGGGCGAGGATGCCCAGGTTGCGGACAGCGTTCAACGTGATCGTGCGCATGGCTCAAGTGCCTTCTCGGTGCGAAAGGACTTACGAGGTCAGCGCGATGACCTGACGAACACTCCGGTTCGTCAGACACTCCGGTGCCCGGCGCGCAGCGAGCAGCCGGGGTGCGAAGACACGAGGATCACGTCGAAACGGGACGGGGGAACGACAACGGCGGTACGCACGGCCGGTCTCCCCTCGTCACTCGGTGATGTTGATCGTGGAGTGTAGACGGACGAGCGCAGCCGCGAAACGGTTTTACCGCATCAGGGGCGGGCCCAGCTCGAGCACGGGTCCGGCCGCCCGCTGAGGTCCTCGCACACGCGGAAGCGGTTGACCCGGCCGAACGTCGCGTTCCCGCAGCCGCCGGCCGAACCGTTGCCGTCGTTGACGCGGCTCGTTCCGGTGTTGGTCTCGAACTGGCCGTAGACGCCGTTGCCATCGCGCTCCATGTCGCAGACCTCGACCCACGTCCCGTTGGACGAGGCGTAGTTCGCGCCGAGGTAGACACGCCCGAACACGCCGACGTCGGCGGAGCTCGCGGGTGTCATCGCGATGCCCGACGCCAGAACGACCCCCAGCGCGGTGATGGTGGAAAACAGCCTCATCGTTCAGCCCCTCTTGTCGTAGGTCGACGAACCAGGAGGCGGCCCTTCCCCCTGGTGAATCCCTTGGGCCGCCCCGGGATTCACAATGCGCGGCCGTTCGTGTGAACCTCTTGCGAGGTTTCTGCATTGCCCTGGTCACTGCGCTATCCCTGTGGTTCGGGGAGGGAGAGACGGGCATGGCGGTGGAGATCGTTCTGCTGGGCGAGGTTTCCGCGCGCGTCGACGGGAGGCCGGTTGATCTCGGGCCGTCCCGCCAACGGTGTGTGCTGGCGGCACTGGCGGTGGACGCGGGCCGGCTGGTGCCCGCGGACCGGCTGGTCGAGCGGGTGTGGGGTGCGGACACACCCCGGCGAGGGCGGGCCACGCTGCACAGTCACGTCTCGCGGCTGCGCAAGGCCTTTGGCGGCGCGCTGCCCGTGGTGCACCGTTCCGACGGCTACGTCCTGGAGGTGGAGGCGGAACAGACCGTCGATCTGGTCCGCTTCCAGGCGCTGCGCGATCGGGCCCGCCGCGCGGACGACGCCGAGCAGGTGGCGCCGCTGACCGAGGCGCTGGCGTTGTGGCGCGGGGAGCCGTTGACCGGGGTGAACGGCGAGTGGGTGGAAGGCGAGCGCGACCGCTGGCAACAGGAGCGGTGGGCCGCCGAGCACGACCTGACCGACGTCCTGCTGCGCCTGGGCCAGGGCGAAGAACTGGTGGCGCAGCTGTCGGCACGGGCCGCGCGGCACCCGCTGGACGAGCGGGTGGCCGGCCAGTTCATGCTGGCGCTGCACCGCGCCGGACGCACCGCGGACGCCCTTGCCCACTACCGGCAGGTGCGGGAACGCCTGGCGGAGGACCTCGGCACGGACCCCGGCGCCGCACTCCAGGAGCTGCATCAGCGCATCCTCGACACCGATCCCGCGCTCACCCCACCCGCCACTGCTCCTGGCGGCAGATCAGCGCCGGTGCCCCGGCAGTTGCCCGCACCGCCGCGGTGGTTCACCGGCCGCGGCGCCGAACTGGCCCGCCTGGACGAGGCGCTCGGCGGGACCTCCGGCACGGTGCTGATCTCGGCGATCGGCGGAGCGGGCGGGATCGGCAAGACCTGGCTGGCCCTGCGGTGGGCACACCAGCACGCCGAGCGGTTCCCCGACGGGCAGTTGTTCGTCGACCTGCACGGGTTCAACCCCACGGAAGAACCGATGGCGCCGGAGTCCGCGATGCGCGGGTTCCTCGACGCCCTCGGTGTCGACTCCGGCCGGATCCCGCCGGCCCTCGACGCCCAGGCCGCGCTGTTCCGCAGCCTGGTCGCGGACCGCCGGATGCTGATCGTGCTCGACAACGCCGCCACCACCGAGCAGGTCGTGCCGCTGCTGCCCGGCAGCCCGTCCTGCACCGTGCTGGTCACCGGCCGCGCCAGGCTCGTCTCCCTGATCGACCGGCACGGCGCCCGCCACCTGCAACTGGACGCGCTGCCGGGCGCCGAGGCCCGTGCCCTGCTGGCCGCACGCCTCGGCGCCGACCGAGTCACCGCGGAACCCGCCGCCGTCGACGACCTGGTCGAGCTGTGCGGTGGCTATCCGCTGGCCCTGTCGATCACGGCCCGCACCGCCGTCACCGGTACCCCGCTGGCCGAGGTGGCGGCCGAGCTGCGCGAGCTGGGCCTCGCGACGCTCGACCACGACACCGACCCCGCCGCCAGCCTGCCCGCCGTGCTGTCGTGGTCGCTGCGCCGGCTCACCGACGAGCAGCGCACCGTGTTCGGGCTGCTGGGTGTCGCGCCCGGCCCCGACACCACCCTGCCCGCCGTGTCCGCCCTCACCGGTCTGCCCGCGGCCAGGGCGCGCAAAGCGCTGGCAGCGCTGGAAGAGGCCTCCCTGCTCGAACGGCAGCCAGGTGGCCGGTACGCGATGCACGACCTGGTCCGCGCCTACGCCGCCACCACCGCCCACGACCTGCCTGACGACGTGCGGGAGGCGGCCCTGGTCCGGGTGATGGACTTCCACCTGCACACCGCCTGCGCCGCCGACCGGCTCCTGGAGCCCCAGCGCCCGCTGCTGGAACCCACCCCGCCCGCGCCCGGCGTGCACCCGCACCCGCTGGCGGACGCCGCGGCCGCGACGGCCTGGCTGCGGGCCGAACGCCCCACCCTGCTGGCCACCCAGCGCGCCGCCGCCGCCCTCGGCCGCCACCGGGTCGTCTGGCACCTCGCCTGGGCGCTGAACACCTTCCACCTCCGGCAGGCGCACCGGCACGACGGGATCGCCGCGTGGCGTGCGGCGCTGGACGCCGCCACGCACCTCCCGGACGACCCCTTCCTCCGCAGCTGTGCCCACCGGCACCTCGGTTACGCCTGCGCACAGCTGGGTCTGCGGGAGGAGGCCGCCGCGCACCTGGATCGGGCTCTTTCCCTGGCCGTGCAGCAGAACGACGCCACCGAACAGGCCCACACCCATCTGATCCTCACGTACGTGTCGGAAGGGTGGGGAGACAGCAGGAAGGCACTCGAGCACGCCCGGCAGGCCCTCGACCACTACCAGTCTCTCGGCAACCCGCTGTGGGAAGGCGAGGCGCTCAACGCGGCTGGCTGGTGTGCCGCGCAGCTGGGTGATCTCGACACGGCTCGCGACCTCTGCGGTGCCGCCCTCGCTCTGCAGCGGCACCACCGGTTCACCGAGGGCGAGGCGACCACTTTGGACAGTCTCGGGCTCATCGCACACCGCGCGGGCGACCACCGGCAGGCCCTCGACCACTACGAGGAGGCACTCGCGCGGTACCGCACGCTCGGCAACGCCTACCAGGTCGCCAACACCCTGGAGAACCTCGGCCACCCCCACGCCGCCCTCGGACAGGACGACCAGGCCCGCAAGACGTGGCAGGAAGCGCTGGAGCTGTTCCGGGAACAGGGCCGCGACAACGACGCCGAGCGGGTGCGCGGGCAGCTCGACGCTCTGGACGAACAGAGCCACACCGCGCGCCGGTGACCAGTTCAGCGACTCAGAAGAGCCCGCGTCCTGGCCGCGACGGTGCCGACAACCGGCCACAGCTCGTTGTCCGCCCAGTTGGCGACACCCGCGGTCGCGATGGTGCCGAGGAGTTCGCGCAGCTCGCGGACCGCGTCCACCTCGTGCTGATCGCGGAACACCTCGCCGAGCTCGAACGAGAGCTTCGGGTTCATGACGTCCTGGACGGCCCATTGCTGCAGGACGTGTCCCGGCAGCACATCGGCGAGCCGGTGGTAGAACTCGGCGCGTTTCAGCGGGCGCCGCACTCCCGCGTGGATGGCCGCGTCGCGCGCCCACCACCCGGCGACCTTCTCCGCTTCCTCCCGCGACTCCCACTGCCTGGGCACGCCGCGCTTCCACTCCTTGGTGAGCGCGCGGTGCACGACGGGCTGGTAGACCCCGCGGACCCGGAAGTTCGTCAGGTGCACCCGAGGTACGACCATCGTGCACAACGGCCCAGGGCTGCCGCGGTGCCGGCCGACCACCATCAGGTCCTCCCCGCCGTCACCCCATTGCGGCGGCAGCACCCACAGCTTCGTTCCCTGCGAGAAGTGCTTCAGATCGGCGGCGGCCACGTTCGCGACCACGCACCACCCCAGCAGCTCGTCCACCGTCACAGTCTGGCGCGGAACACCGTTCCGGCGCTCGCCGTTTTACCTGGCATGCGACTGCGATTGCTCGGCGACTCCATCGCCGCGGGTGTCGGCAGCACGCGTCGCGAGGACACCCTCGGACCGTTGCTCGCCGCACGGCTGCGGGCGGCCGGGCACGACGTCGACCTGAGGGTGCACGCCGTGCCGGGCGCCCGCAGCGCCGACCTGAGCACGCAGGTGCGGGCCGCGATCGCGGGCGGTGTGGATCTCGCCGTGGTGGTGATCGGGGCCAACGACCTGACGAGGTTCGTTCCCGCGCACGTCGGTGCCCAGCAGCTGCACGACGCCGTCGCGGACCTGCGACGCGCAGGCGCCCACGTCGTCGTGGCCACGGCACCTGACCTGAGCGTGGTCGCCCATGTACCGCCCGCGTTGCGCGGCCTCGTGTCGACCGTGAGCCGCGACTACGCGCAGGCGCAGCTGCAGGCCGTCATCCGCGCGGGTGGCGTGGTCGCCCACGTCGAACGCGTCGTCACACCCCAGTTCGCCGCGGACCCGTCGCTCTTCGCCGCCGACCGCTTCCACCCGTCCGCCGCCGGCTACCGCGCGATCGCCGCCGCACTCGGCCCCGCGGTCGAGGCGGTCGCCGCGGAACATCGGGTCTGACCGATTGCGATCACGGCTCCGGCGTCGTACTGTCCGCACTAAGTTCAAGCATTGAACGAATGAGGTGGATCATGACGGCGCCCACTCCGGCGGACAAGTTCTCCTTCGGTCTCTGGACCGTGGGCTGGCCGGGCCGCGACCCGTTCGGCGACGCCACGCGGCCGGACCTGGACGTGGTCGAGGCGGTGCACCGGCTCGCCGAGCTCGGGGCCTACGGGATGACCTTCCACGACGACGACCTGTTCGGGTTCGCGGCGACGAACCGGCAGCAGCAGATCGACCGGCTGAAGGCCGCGCTCGACGAGACCGGTCTCGTCATCCCGATGATGACAACCAACCTGTTCACCCACCCGGTGTTCAAGGACGGCGGCCTCACCAGCAACGACCGCGGCGTGCGGCGGTTCGCGCTGAGGAAGATCCTGCGCAACATCGAGCTCGCGGCCGAGCTCGGTGCGAAGACCTACGTGTTGTGGGGCGGGCGCGAGGGCTCGGAGTACGACCTGGCCAAGGACGTGCGGGCGGCGCTCGACCGGTACCGCGAGAGCCTCAACCTGCTGACCGGGTTCGTCACGGACCGCGGCTACGACATCCGGTTCGCGTTGGAGCCCAAGCCGAACGAGCCGCGCGGCGACATCCTGCTGCCGACGATCGGGCACGCCCTGGGCTTCATCTCGACGCTCGACCAGCCCGACCTGGTCGGCCTCAACCCCGAGGTCGGCCACGAGCAGATGGCCGGGCTCAACTTCGTGCACGGCATCGCGCAGGCGTTGTGGCAGGGCAAGCTCTTCCACATCGACCTCAACGGCCAGCGCGGCATCAAGTACGACCAGGACCTCGTGTTCGGCCACGGCGACCTGATGAACGCGTTCGCGCTCGTCGACCTGCTGGAGAGCGCCGGGTACGAGGGTCCGCGGCACTTCGACTACAAGCCGTCGCGCACCGAGGACATCAAGGGCGTCTGGGACTCCGCCGCGGCGAACATGCGGACGTACCTGCTGCTCAAGGAGCGCGCCGCGGCCTTCCGCGCCGACCCCGAGGTGCAGGAGGCGCTCCAGGTCGCGGGTGTCTCCGACCTGGGCAAGCCGACCCTGGGCGAGGGCGAGTCCTACGAGGACCTGCTGAAGGACGACAGCTTCGACCCGGACAAGGCGGCCGAGCGCGGCTTCGGGTTCGTGCGGCTCAACCAGCTCGCGCTCGAGCACCTCACCGGGGCGCGCTGACATGACGCTCGTCGCGGGCGTCGACTCGTCGACGCAGTCGTGCAAGGTCGTGGTGCGCGAGGCGGAGACCGGCAGGCTCGTCCGGGAGGGTCGGGCGACCCACCCGGACGGCACCGAGGTCCACCCGGACCACTGGTGGACGGCGCTGCAGTCGGCCATCCAGCAGGCCGGCGGGCTTGACGACGTCGCGGCGCTCAGCG
Organism: Lentzea flava; assembly: GCF_014648475.1. Taxonomy (GTDB): domain Bacteria; phylum Actinomycetota; class Actinomycetes; order Mycobacteriales; family Pseudonocardiaceae; genus Lentzea; species Lentzea flava. The sequence continues at coordinate 703,061 of NZ_BMRE01000001.1, forward strand.
TCGCCGGGCAGCAGCACGGCATGGTGTGCCTCGACGACGACGGCAACGTGGTGCGGGAAGCGTTGCTCTGGAACGACACCAGGTCCGCGGCAGCCGCCGCGGACCTCACCGCCGAGCTGGGCGCGCAACACTGGGCCCAGCGGATCGGGCTGGTGCCGGTCGCGTCGTTCACGATCACCAAGCTGCGCTGGCTCGCCCAGCACGAACCGGCCAACGCCAAGCGCACCGCCGCCGTCTGCCTCCCGCACGACTGGCTGACGTGGCGGCTGCGCGGCACCGGCGACCTCGCCGACCTCGTCACCGACCGCTCGGACGCGTCCGGCACCGGCTACTTCGACTCCACGGCCAACGAGTACGTGCCGGAGCTGCTCGAACGCGGTTTCGGCCGCGCCGACGTGGTGCTGCCGCGCGTGCTCGGGCCCGCCGAGTTCGTCGAGGGCCCGGTCCGGCTCGGTGCGGGCGCGGGTGACAACGCGGCCGCGATCCTCGGCGTCGGGGCGGGCACGGAGGTCCTGGTGTCGCTCGGCACGTCCGGCGTCGTCACGGCGGCGAGCGACGTGCGGGCGGCGGACGCCTCCGGCATCGTGGCGGGCTTCGCCGACGCGACCGGCCGGTACCTGCCGCTGGCGTGCACGCTCAACGCCGCCCGCGTGCTGGACGCGACCGCCCGGATGCTGGGCGTCGATCTAGCGACGCTCAGCGATCTCGCGCTGTCCGCCCGGCCCGGTGCGGAAGGCGTCGTGCTGGTGCCGTACCTCGAAGGCGAACGGACGCCGAACCTGCCGGACGCCACGGGAGCGTTGCACGGCCTGACGCTCACGAACGCGACGCCCGCGAACATCGCGCGCGCCGCGGTGGAAGGCATGCTGTGCGGTCTCGCGGTCGGCCTCGACGCGCTGGCCGGGCAGGGTGCCGACGTCACCGGTGTCCTGCTCGTCGGCGGGGCGGCGGCCTCCCCCGCGGTCCGGGAGATCGCGCCGACGGTGTTCGGGGTGCCGGTGACGGTGCCCGCGCCGGGCGAGTACGTGGCCGACGGCGCGGCACGACAGGCGGCGTGGACGCTCACGGGCGGAACGACCCCGCCGGAGTGGCAGGGGTCGGAGAGCAGCCGGTACTCCGCCGACGGCGTGCCGGAGATCCGAGCGCGGTACGCGGAGGCCGCGCAGCGATACTTGGCTCGATGACCACCGTCGACCACCTGCGCCAGGTCCGCCTCGGCAACCTGCGGACGGTCCTGCTCGCCCTCGTCGACCGGCCGGGCTCGCGGGCCGACCTCGCGGCCCGCACCGGGCTCACGAAGGCGACCCTGTCGAACCTCACGGAACCGTTGCTGGCCAACGGAATTCTCGTCGAGGAACCGGCCACGCTCGCCGGGATGGGCAGGCCGTCCAAGCCGTTGCGCTTCCACCCCGACGGCCCGGTCGCGGTCGGCGCGGAGATCAACGTGAGCCACCTCGCCGTCGAGACCCTCGGCCTCGACGGCGAGACGCTGCGGCGCGTGCTCGTTCCCACCGACATCCGCGACGCCACCTCGGACGAGGTGCTCGACCGGGTCGCCGAGCTGATCCGCGAGATCATCCCGGCCCGGCCGGTGCTCGGTGTCGGTCTCGCCGTGCCGGGCGTCGTGCACGACGGCGTCCTGGTCAGGGCGCCCAACCTGCCGAAGCTCGTCGGCGCTCCCCTCGCCGCGGACCTCGGCCTGCGCCTGAACCTCGACGTCGAGCTGGACAACGAGGCGAACCTCGCCGCACTGGCCCACCTCTGGCCCCGCCATCTCGCGGGTGAGGACTTCGTGCACGTCTCGGCGGACGTCGGCATCGGCGCGGGCGTGGTGCTGCACGGCGAGGTCTACCGCGGTGTCAGCGGTTTCGCGGGCGAGCTCGGTCATGTCGTGATCGAACGCAACGGCGTCCGCTGCACGTGCGGCAGCCGTGGCTGCGTCGAGCGGTACGCGGGCCTCGACGTCATCCTGCGCGAGGCGGGACGCCGTCGGCTCGACTCGCTCGCGAAGGCCCTCGACGCGGGCGATCCCAAGGCCCTCAGCGCGGTCAAGGCCGCGGGAGAGGCGCTCGGGGTCGGCCTCGCCACGCTGATGAACCTCTTCGACGTGCCGACCGTCGTGCTCGGCGGCAGCTACGCCGTGCTGCACGAGCACCTGAGCACGGCCATTCAGTCCGAAATGGACGCCAGGGTGCTCGCGGGCGGCGAACGGCACACCACGCTGGTCGCCTCACCGCTCGGTGAGTTCGCCGTCGTGCGCGGTGCCGCCGGGCTCGTCACTCGACGCGCGGTGCAGCAGCCCGAGCGCCTTTTCGCATAGCCCGCCAGCCGAGCGCCGCGGCCACCACGCCCACCACCAGCGAGACGTAGCCGCCGACGATGCCGTAGCCGGTGCCGGGGCCGCCCTTCGCCATGAGCACGACCACCACACCGAGCACCACGCCGACGACCCCGCAGGCCACGGCGACAACTCCTCTGCGCCGCGCGAACACGCCGATGCCCACACCGGCCAGTCCGGCCACGATGCCCACCAGCGACCAGGCGCGTCCGGCGGTCAATCCGTACGTTTGAGCGGCAATCTGGGAAAGAGACATGGCATGAGCTTGTCCGCCGCACGACCGCACGTCGTCGTGCGCGCGCAGACAATGTCTACTGCGGACGCAGTAGGCCCGATGTCATCCCAGCGCACGATCTACCAGTGCGAACAGGGGTTTAAGGTGCACGCATGAACAAGATCTGGCTGGACTGGGTGATCGCCGCCGGGGTGGCGGCCAGCCTCGTCGTGGCCGGACACCCGGCGAGCCCGCTGGGCTACGCGCTGCTGGCCGCCGGAGGTTTGGCGCTCGTGGCCCGCCGGACGGCACCGATCGCCGTGCTGGCCGCGACCGGGCTCGCGGCGCTCGGCTACCAGGCGCTCGGCTACGACGTGCCGGTGATCGCGTTCCTGTTCGCGGTGTACTCGACGATGAGGGCGGGCCACCGCGTCGTCACCGCGGCCGGTTCCGTAGTGATGCTGGGGCTGCTCCCCCTCGCGGCGCTCGTGTCACCCCGCGATCTCACGACGGCCGAGGCGTTCGCCCAGTCCCGCGACGTCCTGCAGATCGCCTGGCTGATCGCCGCCGCGGCCGCCGGTGAAGCCCTCCGCCAGGCCGAACAGCGTGCCGACGAAGCCGAACGCACCCGCGAGGAGACCGCGCTGAGGCGTGCCAACGAGGAACGCCTGCACATCGCGCGCGAACTGCACGACTCGCTCACCCACCAGATCTCGGTGATCAAGCTCCAGGCCGAGGTCGCCGTCCACCTGGCCCAGAAGCGCGGCGAGGAGGTCCCCGAGTCGCTGCTCGCGATCCGCGACGCCGGCCGGGAGGCCGCCAGGGAGCTGCGCGCGACCCTGGAAGCGCTCCGGGACGACGACAAGAACCCGCCACACGGCATCGACGACGTCCCCGCCCTGGTCCAACGCGCCAGATCGACCGGTCTCGACGCGCAGCTGACGATCGAGGGCGAGCGCAACGACGTGCCCGCCGCCGTGGAGCGGACGGCGTACCGGATCGTGCAGGAGTCGCTCACCAACGTCGCCCGGCACGCCGCCGCCGCGACCGCGCGGGTCCGCATCGACTACCGGCCGGACGCGCTCGTGATCCAGGTCGACGACGACGGCCGCGCAACCCCTGACGCCGCACCGAAACCCGGCGTCGGTCTGCTCGGCATGCGCGAACGCGTCACCGCTCTCGGCGGCAGGCTCGACGCCGCGCCGCGCACCGGCGGCGGCTTCACCGTCCAGGCCGAACTCCCGGTGGCACAGCCGTGATCCGCGTCCTGCTGGTCGACGACCAGCCGCTCATCCGCAGCGGCTTCCGCGCGTTGCTCGACGCCGAGGACGACATCGAGGTGGTCGCCGAAGCCGCGGACGGCCTGGAAGGTCTCAAACTCGCCAGGGAACACCTGCCCGACATCGCCCTGGTCGACATCCAGATGCCTGTTCTGGACGGCATCGAGGCGACCCGCCGCATCGCCGCCGACCCGTCGCTCGCGGGCGTCCACGTCGTGATCCTCACCAACTACGGCCTCGACGAGTACGTGTTCAACGCCCTCAAGGCCGGTGCCGCCGGCTTCCTCGTCAAGGACGTCCAGCCGGAGGACTTCCTGCACGCCGTCCGGGTGGCCGCCCGCGGTGACGCGCTGCTCGCCCCGTCGATCACCCGCAGGCTCATCGACCGGTACGTCAGCCGTCCGCTCCACCCGAACGGCGACATCAGCGGCCTCACCAACCGCGAACGCGAGGCCGTCGTGCTGGTCGCCCGTGGCCTGTCCAACGACGAGATCGCCGACCACATGGTGATCAGCCCGCTGACCGCGAAGACCCACGTCAACCGCGCGATGATGAAGCTGCACGCCCGCGACCGCGCTCAGCTCGTCGTGATCGCCTACGAGACCGGCCTGGTGGTCCCGCAGGCCTGATGCCGCGGGCTGGTGGGGCAGCCCGCGGTCAGCCACTCGCGGGTGCTCGCGTACGCCGCGTCGATCAGTTCACGGGCGTGCCGGAAGTCCGCGGGTGACACCCGCAGCGGGCAGAGCGGCGGCACGACCCGGAGTTCGACCAGCTCCCGATAGCGTTCGACGTCCGCCTCGAGCCGGTGGTTGACCAGCAACGTCAACGCCTGCAACGCGACGCCGACGGCACTGCGCGGCGGTGAGGTCAGCGCGCACGCGTAGCCGGTCGGCAGCACCCACACCTGATCGGCGCCGAGCTCCACCGCGTGGGAGACAGGGGTGTTGTTCACGGCACCACCGTCCATCAGATAGCGGCCGCCGAGGTTCAGCGGCGGGAACACGGCGGGGATGGCGGTCGAGGCCAGCACCGCGTCGACCGCGGGTCCCTTCGACAGCAGCACTTCCGCGCCGGTGAGGACGTCGGTCGCGCCGACGTGCACTCCGATCTCGGTGTTCGTCAGGTCGATCGGGCCCAGCGAGCGGTCCAGCAGGCGGCGCAACCCGGTGTTCGGCACGAGGTGGTCGCGCAGCCCCAGCAGGCCGAGCAGGCCGCGCACCGGACGGACGGGGAAGACGTCGCTGCGGCGCAACGACACCCAGTGCGAGACCAGAGAGTCCACATCGGACGGATGAAGGGCGAACCACACGGCGTTGGCAGCGCCCACCGAAGTGCCGACAACGAAGTCCGGGCGGACGTCGGCCTCGGTGAGCGCGGCCAGCATGCCGACCTCTGTCGCGCCCAAGCTCCCACCGCCTGCGAGCACGAACGCGGTCGCCATCACCTCATCCTCCTCGCGCACGGCCCGTGCAAGCGAGGGGCCAACTCGTCCCGCACGGGTGGCCGGGTGCCGCCGAACCATCCGCGCGGGGTGAACCGGCACGCCCGATCTCCCGGCCAGCCTTGGGTTTCCCGGTGAGACGAGAGGTGGGCGACGTGGAGAAGCAGAGGCTGCAGAACGCCGGTCCGTGGCGCAGGTGGGGGCCGTACCTGAGCGAACGGCAGTGGGGCACGGTCCGCGAGGGGAACGACGCCGGGGACGCCTGGACGTCGTTCACCCACGACCAGGCCAGGTATCGGGCCTACCGGTGGGGTGAGGACGGGCTGGCCGGGTTCAGCGACGACAAGCAGCGCGTCTGCCTGGCGCTCGCGTTGTGGAACGGCGCCGACCCGATCCTCAAGGAGCGGTTGTTCGGCCTGACCAACGGCGAGGGCAACCACGGCGAGGACGTCAAGGAGTGCTACTTCTACCTCGACGCCACCCCGACCTCCTCGTACCTGCGGATGCTCTACAAGTACCCGCAGGCGCGGTTCCCGTACGAGGACCTGGTCGCCACGAACGCCGCGCGCACCCGCCTCGATCCCGAGTACGAGCTCCTCGACACGGGAGTGTTCGACGACGACCGCTACTTCGACGTCGTCGTCGAGTACGCGAAGGCGGGCCCGGAAGACGTCCTCATGCGCATCACGGTCCACAACCGCGGCCCCGAGGACGCGACGCTGCACCTGTTGCCCACCTTGTGGTTCCGGCACACGTGGTCGTGGGCGGGTGACGTCCGCATGCCGTCGCTGCACGTCTGCGAGCCGGGGACGGTGCGAGCCGAGCATCCCGATCTCGGCGTCCGGTGGTGGTACGTCGCACCGCCCGCGCCGATTCTCGTCACGGAGAACGAGACCGACGACGAGCGCGTGTTCGGCTCGCCCAACGTCACCCCGTACGTGAAGGACGGCATCGACCGCGCGGTGGTGCACGGCGATCTCAGCGCGGTCGCCGCGGACGGGGTCGGCACGAAAGCCGCTGCCCACCACGAGTTCCGCATCGGGGCGGGGCAGAGCGCCACGGTCAGGGTCCGGCTCACCGACAGCAGCCTCGACGAGCCCTTCGAGGGCTTCGACTCCGTCGTCAGCGAGCGCCGCGGTGAGGCCGACGACTTCTACGACGAGGTGCTCGGCGGCGACCCGCGCGACGACGAACGGCTGGTGTGCCGGCAGGCGCTGGCTGGGCTGCTGTGGTCACAGCAGTACTACTCGTTCGACGTCGAGCGCTGGCTGACCGAACGCGGCGTCGATCCACTGGGAGCGGACCAGAACTGGCGGCACCTCGTCGCCGACGACGTCATCGTCATGCCGGACAAGTGGGAGTACCCGTGGTTCGCCGCGTGGGACCTCGCCTTCCACGCCGTGCCACTGGTGGTCGTCGACCCGGAACTGGCCAAGCAGCAGATCGAACTGCTGCTCGGCCGCCGTTACCTGCACCCCAACGGCCAGATCCCGGCCTACGAGTGGAACTTCGGCGACGTCAACCCGCCGGCGCACGCGTGGGCGGCGTGGTTCGTCTACCAGCACGACCACGACAAGGCGTTCCTGGCGCGCGTGTTCCCGCCCCTGCTGCGGGCGTTCTGCTGGTGGCTCAACCGGAAGGACGCCGACGGGCGCAACCTGTTCCAGGGCGGGTTCCTGGGCCTGGACAACATCGGGGTGTTCGACCGCAGCGCGCCGCTGCCCACCGGCGGGCGGATCGACCAGGCCGACGGCACCGCGTGGATGGCGTTGTACTGCCAGAACCTCATCCAGATGGCCCTGGAGCTCGACGAGGTGGAGCAGGCGGCGAGCCTGCTGGAGAACCTCGCGTGGATCGCGGCCGCCACGAACCACGTCGGCAGCGGGTTGTGGGACGAGGAGGACGGCTTCTTCCACGACGTGCTGCGGCATCCGGACGGCACCGCCACGTCGTTGAAGATCCGCTCGGCCGTCGGGCTGCTCCCGCTGGCCGCCGCGACCGTGATCGGCTCCGACCTCAGGAGCAAGCATCCCGACCTGGTCGACGGCATGCGGGAGTTCCTCGACCGGCATCCGGCGGTGCGGGCCGCGTTGTGGGGGCACGGCGCGCAGACCGACGCCACCGGCCCCGTGCTGTTCTCGCTGTTCGACGAGAGCCGCCTGCGCCGCATCCTCACGCGGATGCTCGACGAGCAGGAGTTCCTGAGCCCGCACGGCATTCGCTCACTGTCGCGCTGGCACGCCGAGCACCCGTACTCGCTCACGGTCGACGGCGTCGAGCACCGCGTCGCGTACCTGCCGGCCGAGTCGGACAGCGGCATGTTCGGCGGCAACTCCAACTGGCGCGGCCCGGTGTGGTTCCCGATCAACGTGCTGGTCATCAGGGCGTTGCGGCACCTGCACGAGTACTTCGGCGACGACTTCACCGTGGAGTGCCCGACCGGTTCCGGGCGGCACCTGACCCTCCGCGGGGTGGCACGGGACATCGGCGACCGCCTGCTCGGCACCTTACTGTCCGGTGTGGACGGTCGTCCGGTCCATGGTGGACAGACGCGGTACCGGGATCCGCACTGGCAGGACCTGCCGTTGTTCTACGAGTACTTCCACGGCGACAACGGCGCGGGCATCGGCGCGAGCCACCAGACCGGGTGGACCGCGCTGGTCGCCCTGCTGCCGCGGGAGGTGGCGCGATGAGCTGGCCGGAGCAGCCCGTGATCTACGAGATCAACACCGCGGTGTGGCTGGGTGAGCTGTCCCGTGCGGCGGGCCGCGAGATCACGCTCGGAGACGTGCCCGCGTCCGCCTGGCACGCGGTCACCCCGGCCGGAGTCGACGCGGTGTGGCTGATGGGCGTGTGGGAACGCAGCGTGCTGGGCCTCGCGATCGCCAACGCGCATCCCGGCCTGCGGGCGTCGTTCCGCGAGGCGCTGCCGGATCTGCGCGCGGAGGACGTGGCAGGCTCGCCGTACTGCGTCCAGCGCTACGTCGTGGCCGACGCGTTCGGAGGCGACGAGGGCCTCGCGAAGGCCCGTGCCGAACTCGGGGCGCGGGGCGTGCGGCTGATCCTCGACTACGTGCCGAGCCACGTGGCACCGGACCACCCTTGGGTCGCGGATCATCCGGAGTTCTTCGTCCGCGGGACCGCCGACGACTACACCAACGACCCGCGGAGCTGGCTCGTCGTCGGCGGGAACGTGCTGGCACGCGGCAAGGACCCGTACTTCCCCGCGTGGCCGGACGTCGTGCAGCTCGACGCCTTCTCCCCCGCCTTCCGCGCGGCCGCGACGATGACGCTCGGCTCGGTCGCGGCCCGCTGCGACGGCATCCGCTGCGACATGGCCATGCTCGTCACCAACGAGGTCTTCGCCAGGACGTGGCACAAAACGCCACCGGAGCAGGACTTCTGGCCGGAGGTCATCGGCGCGCTGCGGGCTCGGCACCCGGAGACCGTGCTGATCGCGGAGGCGTACTGGGACATGGAGTGGACGTTGCAGCAGCAGGGTTTCCACTTCTGCTACGACAAACGGCTCTACGACCGGTTCATCAGCGGCAGCGGGATCCGCGATCACCTGCGGGCCGACCCCGCCTACCAGGCGCGGCTGCTGCGATTCCTGGAGAACCAGGACGAACCGCGCATCGCGAGTGAGCTGCCGCCCGCCGCCGCACGGGCCGCCGCCGTCGCGATCGCGACACTTCCCGGCGCGACTCTGTGGCACGAAGGTCAGTTCGAGGGCAGGCGGGTCCGGCCGCCGGTGTTCCTGGCCAGGCGGCCGGACGAACCGCTCGACCACGACCTGGCCGCGTGGTACCGCAGGTTGCTCGCGGTGGTGCACGACCACCAGGTGCGGCTCGGTGAGTGGCGCCTGCTCGAGGCCGAGGGCTGGCCGGACAACCAGTCGTGCCGGCGTCTGCTCGCGTGGACGTGGACGGCCGCCGGCGGTGCCCGGCACGTCGTGGTCGTGAACTTCTCCGACCAGCCCGCGCAGGGACTGCTTCCCGTCGAGCTGCGCCGGTACACCGATCTGCTCGACGGCATGGTGTACGAGCAGGACGACGACCTCAGTCCCCTGTACGTGGCACTGGAGGCGTGGGGATGTCACCTGTTCGCGGCGGCCTGAGCAACGCCGCCGCCCACCCCGCCGCCGGGTCGATGTCGACCAGCACCACCTTCACCAGCACGGTGAGCGGCACCGCGAGCAACGCGCCGAGCGGGCCGAGCACCCAGGCCCAGAACACCAGGGCCAGGAACGTGACGGTGGTCGACAACCCGGCGGCGTCGCCGGTGAAGCGCGGCTGGATCAGCGACTGCACCACGAAGTTCAGCACCCCGTAGAACACCAGGACGGCCAGCGCCCCGCGCGGGCCCTCCTGCACCAGCGCCAGCACCCCCGGCGGCACCACGCCGAGGAGGAAGCCGATGTTGGGGATGTAGTTGGTGACGAACGACAACACGCCCCACAGCACCGCGAGCGGGATGCCGAGCAACGCCAGCGCCACCGTGTCCAGCGTCGCTACGACGAGCCCGAACACGGTGGTGACGAGGACGTAGCGGCGGGTCCGGCGGACGAACTCCACCAGCGCCTCGCACAGCCGCGGCCGGTCCGCCGCGATCTCGGCCAGCCGCGAGCCGGCCCAGCCCACCTCGACACCGAGGAACAGCAGCAGTGCCAGCAGGAACACCAGGCTCGTGGTGAGGCTCGCCAGCTCCGTGAGCAACCCGCCGATCGCTCCGACGAGCTGACCGCGGTCGATGCCGCTGATCACCCGCTCGGCCCGCACGACCAGTTCCGCACGGGCGAACTCGGGCAGCATCGACGCCAGCCGCATCCCGGACACCGCGACGGTGACGGCGACGACCGCCAGCACGCCGTAGACGAGCACGACGACCGTCAGCGTCGCGAGCCACGGCGGCGCCCCGCGGCCGCGCAGCCACCGGTGCGCGGGACTGATCGCGATCACGACCAGCAGCGCCAGCAGCGCCGGCGCCACCAGCCACGCGACCGCCCGCACTCCGGCGACCACCACGACCGCGGCGGCGCCACCGAGCAGGATCGTGAGTGCGCGCGGCATCAACGGTGGTGTGGTGACGACTCGAACTTCGTCGTGGCCGTCGTGGTGTCCGCTTCCGATCCGTGCACGACCACGGCCCAGATCACCGTGACGCACAGTGCGATGACGATCGTGGACCACAGCGGGTGCACCGACACGAACGCCAGCTGCGCCACCGCGTTGATGACCGCGAGCACCACCGCGACCACCCTGGCCCACGCGGCACCGGAGAGCAGCGCGCCGCCCGCGAGCGCCACCAGGATCCCGATCAGAAGGGTGATCCAGCCCCACGCGGTGAGGTCGAAGACGAGCACCTGCTCCTCGGTCACGACGTAGTACTCACCGCGGAACAACGCCACCAGCCCCTCAATGGCGTTGAACGACCCCATGACGATCATCATGATGCCTGCGAACCAGATCCAGCCGAGCCATCCTGTCTCCCGCATCGTGCCTCCGTTGTCTCGCCGATGGTTGCGCGGCCACCGTGGCACCGGCGCACACAGCGGATCTTCACCCGTCGCGTGCGAGAGGCGGCGTGGTGCTCCGCCCCGGCGGGTGAAGACCCGCGCGGACCCCGCCGGTGAATCTCGGCCGCATGACGACACAACCCCCGTACCCGCTGATCGCCGACCACGGGCTGATCGGCGACCTGCAGACGTCCGCGCTGGTGTCCACCGATGGCACCGTGGACTGGTTCTGCCTCCCGCGGTTCGACTCGCCGTCCGTGTTCGCCTCCCTGCTCGACCGGCAGCGCGGCGGGTTCTGCCGCATCCGGCCGGCGGACGGCAGCGGTCCGGGACGACAGCTGTACTTCCCCGACACGGCAGTGCTGATCACCCGGTTCATGACGGCGGAAGGCACAGGTGAGGTCGTCGACTTCATGCCACCGCTGCCGGACGAGGACGCGACGGAACGGCACCGGCTGGTGCGGATCGTGCGGTGTGTACGTGGGCGCATGACGTTCGAGCTCGAGGTGGCACCACGGTTCGACTACGGCCGCCGTGCGCACCGCGCCCGCCTCACCGATGACGGGGTGACCTTCGAGTGCGGCCAGTTCGGCCTCGTGGTGCACGCCGTGCGCGAGCCGGGTGATCCCCGGCTGGCCTCCGGGGCGATCACCGGCACGCAGGACCTGCGCGTCACCCTCCCGCTGGTCGAGGGCCAGGCCCGTGGTGTCGTGCTGGAATCCGGCACGGCGGGACCACCTCGCGCCGTGCCGGCCGCCGAGGCACGGGAGCTGTTCGACGCGACCGTGCTGTTCTGGCACGGCTGGCTTTCCCGGTCGACCTACCGCGGCCGGTGGCGGGACGCGGTCGACCGGTCGGCGATCACGTTGAAACTGCTGACCTACGCGCCCACCGGTGCGTTGATCGCGGCTCCGACCGCGGGACTGCCCGAGCAGGTCGGCGGCGAGCGGAACTGGGACTACCGCTACACGTGGGTGCGCGACGCGTCGTTCGCCGTCTCGTCGTTGCTGCGCCTGGGTTTCACCGAGGAGGCGACCGCGTTCGGACGGTGGCTCACCCGGCGGTCAGAGGAGGGCTGGCCGCTGAAGGTGATGTACGCCGTGGACGGGTCGGCGGACCTCGTCGAACACGTGCTGGAGCACTTCGAGGGATACCGGCGGTCGAGCCCGGTGCGAGTGGGCAACGGCGCAGCGGACCAGCTGCAGCTCGACATCCACGGCGAGTTCCTGGACGGCGTGTACGCGGCGCACCTCGCCGGCCTGCGGATCTCCCACCGAGGCTGGCACGCCGTGCTCGAACAGCTGGAGTGGCTGGCGCAGAACTGGGACCAGCCGGAGGAGGGGATCTGGGAGACGCGCTCCGGGCGCGCCGACTTCACCTACGGACGGGTGATGAGCTGGGTCGCGTTCGACCGCGCGATCCGCATCGCCGCGGCGGAAGGACGGCCGGGACCGGTGGAGCGCTGGCGTTCGGTGCGCGACCGGATCTACGGCCAGGTGTGGGAACGTGGATGGGACCGCCTGACCGGGGCGTTCGTCCAGCGGTACGGGGACTCCGCGCTGGACGCGTCGTTGCTGCGGTTGCCGCAGGTCGGGTTCGTGGCACCGCGCGACCCGGTGTGGCTGGACGCGTTGCGCGCCATGGAGTCGCTCGTGCACGACAGCCTGGTGCTCCGCTACGACACCGAGGCCGCACCGGACGGGCTGCGCGGGTCCGAGGGCACGTTCTCGTTGTGCACCTTCAACTACGTGACGGCGCTGGCGTTGTCCGGGCGAGCCCGCGAGGCGCGGCTGGTGTTCGAGAAGATGCTGACCTACGGCAACCACCTCGGGTTGTTCGCCGAGGAGATCGGGCTGACCGGCGAGCAGCTCGGCAACTTCCCGCAGGCGTTCACCCACCTGGCGCTCATCGACGCGGCCATCACCCTCGACGCGCAGCCCACCCCGCACGGGTGAGGACCGCGGCCGGGTCGGAACCGCAGAGTTCGGCCATGGCCACTTTGACCGTGTGGAAGTTCGACACCTCCGACGGAGCGCGCCTCGCGCTCGACCTCCTGCGGAAACTCCAGGAACAGCAACTGATCACCGTCCGCGACGCGGCTTACGTCTACTGGGAGGCCGATGCCAAACGCCCGAAGACCAAGGAGCTCGGGAAGCTGACCGGCGCCGGCGCGCTCGGCGGAGCGTTCTGGGGCCTGCTGTTCGGGCTGATCTTCTTCGTCCCGGTGCTGGGCGCGGCGATCGGCGCGGGCGTCGGCGCCCTGGCCGGGTCGTTGTCCAGAGCGGGCATCGACGACGACTTCGTCAAGGACGTCCGGGAGAGCGTCACGCCGGGCACGTCGGCGTTGTTCGTGATGTCCGAGCACGCGGTCGTCGACCGGGTCGCCGACCAGTTCAGGCAGACCGGAGCCACCCTGGTCACGACCAACCTCTCGGTGGAACAGGAAGAGCTGCTGCGGGAGACGTTCACGTCTTGACCCGCGCGGTGATCTCGGCGGTGGTGCGGCCGGCAGCGACTGTCGGGGTGCTGTTGCTGGTCTACTACCGCCTGCCGATGGACCAGCCGGAGGACGGGTACACCGTGCTCCGGCTGGTCTGCGCTCTGCTGCTGGTGCTCGTCGTGCTCTGGTGGCAGATTCGGATGATCGGGCGGTCCGCGCACCCCGGCTGGCAGGGCGTGCAGGCGCTCGCCCTCGTGGTTCCGTTGTTCCTGCTGGTGTTCGCCCAGGCGTGCTTCGTGCTGGCACGCCATCAGCCCGGCAGCTTCACCGTTCCGCTGAGCCGCACGGATGCCCTGTACTTCGTCGTCACGGTGTTCGCCACCGTCGGATTCGGTGACATCGCACCGGTTTCCGCTGCCGCTCGCGTTCTGGTGACGGTGCAGATGATCGCGGACCTGCTCGTCGTGGGCGTGGCGCTGAAGGTCATCCTCGCGGCGGTTCGCCGTCGCTCCGGATGAACAGCGCGAGCACCAGGCCCACCGTTGCGATCAGGACCAGCAGCGTCAGTGCCGCGCGGTACGGATGCCCGGCCCCGGTGAGAACGGAGCCGACGAGCGCCGTGCCGAGCGACGAGCCGAGGTTCGAGACCGCGCGCGACACCCCGGACACGTCGGCCTGGTCGGCGTCGGGCCACCGCGACTGCACGACGTTGACCGAGGCCGTCAGCATGATCCCGATTCCGGCTCCGACCAGGAACAACCCGACCGGTTGCTGCAGGGTGCCTGCGATCGTCACGAGGAAACCCACGCGGATCAACGTGCGCTGCGAGTGGCGCTGGGCCAACCGGCCCGCGAGCGCCGAGGTGGCGAGCAGGCCGATGGTGGCGGGCAGCAGGGCGAGGCCGGTGCCGATCGCGGTGAGGCCCTCTTCCTGCTGCAGGTGCACGGAGAGCACGAAGAACGTGCCCTGCAGCACCAGCCACTGCACGAGCTGCGTGCCCAGGCCGAGGTTGGACGTGCGGTCTCTGAACAGCTTCGGATCGCACAGCGGGTTCTCGGCGAGGCGGATGTGCACCGCGAACAGCGCCAGCACCACAGCTCCCGCGGTGAGCAAGAGCCACGTGCTGACTCCCCAGCCGTTCACGTTGGTGCGCAACACGCCCAGCACCACCAGGAACAGGCCCGTGCCCGACAGGACCGCGCCCAGCAGGTCGAACCCGTTGCGCTGCCCTGCGGTCCTGGGCAGGTTCCGCGCGAGCACGATGATCACCGCAACCACCAGCACCTGCACGACGAACGAGGCGCGCCAGCTCAACGTGCTCGTGATCAGGCCGCCCAGCAACGGTCCCGCCGCCGCGCCCAGCCCGCCGGCGCCGGAGACCATCCCGAAGCCCTTCGCCCGCGCCGTGGCATCAGCGGCGAGCGCCGTGACCAGGATGTAGATCGGCGGGATCATCAGCGCCGAACCGACGCCTTCCCCGATCGCGTAGCCGACCAGCAGCAGACCGGGACCGGGGGCGAACGCGGCGAGCAGCGCGCCCGTGCCGTAGATCGTGAGGCCCAGGACGAAACACCGGCGCCGGCCCCAGATGTCGGTGAGCTTGCTGCCCGGCACCATCAGCGCGGCCATGACGAGGGTGAACAGGGTGATCGTCGTCTGGACGCCGGTGATCGTGGTGCCGAGGTCCTCGGCGATCGTGCTGATGGCGACGTTCATGTTCGTGGCGGCGTAGCTCGCGATGAACTGGGCCAGCGCCAACGGGAGGATCTTCACCCGCTCTCCCCCACCCGCAGGTGCCCCGCCGCCTTGCCCAGCAACGCGTGCACCACCCGCAGCACGTCCGCCACCCGGTCCCGGTGCTCCCGCAGCACCTCCACCTGCCGCCCGGCCTCCCGCACCATGCGGTCGGCCCGCAGCCGTGCCGTCTCCTCAATCAGCCGCGCGTCCCGCAGGCTTTCCCTGCGCCGCAACGCCAGAGCCAGCTCGAAGTCCTCCTCCACCTGGGCCCGGTGCCGGGCGGCGGCGTCGTCCAGCGCCCGGCGGCGTGCCTCACCCTCGCGCACCAGCCGGGACATCCGTTCGCGGGTGGTGGCCAGCAGGTCGAGGTGTTCGGCGTGGATCTGCTGGGCGGAGGCCCACACGTGGTCCTCGATCGCACCGGCCCGTTCGACGATCGCGGCGGCCTCCGCGAGGGCGGCGTCGACGGCGTGGCGGAGACGTTCCCCCACCGAGTCCGGCGAGAGCGGCTGACGGCACAGGCGGTCGATCCGGTCCTGCAGCGCGCGGTTCTCCGAGCGCGCGGCCTCCAGGTTCCGCGCCAGGGACTCCGCCCGCGCCTCCGCGGCGTCGCGATCGGCGCACAGCAGGTCGAAGTCGCGTTCGGTCTCGGCCACGTAGCACTGGACCTGGTCGCGGCGGTAGCCGAGCCACGCGACGTCGAAGCCCGGGCGCAGCGGTATCAGTTCGGCGGTCATGAGCGCACCAGGGAGAGCTGCGCGCGGCAGAGTCCGCCGATGCCCTCGAACGGTGCGGACGGGGTGCCCGTGGTGATCACGTGCACTCGGGTGCCGCTGAGCAGTGCGGCGCGCACCGCCACGTCGGCCAGCAGGCCGCACCGGCGGGAGGGAGACCAGCCGCGGGCCACGTCGGTGGGCGCGGGGCCGTACCAGGCGGTGGCCGTGACGTCCTCCGGGTAGCCGACGATGAGGTCGTCCAGGCGGCCCGCGGCGAGCGCGGCGAGGGTGTGGTCGGCCCCTTCCACCGAGAGGTTCCTCGCCCGGCCGCGGTCGTTGAAGTCGGCCAGGACGCCCTCGGTCCAGGACCGCGCCGCCGCCCGCGTCTCGGCGGCGATGCGGCTCGGGGTGAGGTCGCGGCCGGTCCACCGCACCACGACGTCGCGGCGGACGGGGGCGGGCAGCGCCTCCCACAACGCGCCCACCACCTCGTCCTCCCCCGCCACCACCAGCAGCCTGGCCTCCTGGCGGCCGAGCATCTCCGCGCACGCCGCCGCGGCCGAGCGCACGCCGGGCAGCCACTGGAGTTCCGGGTAGTTCAGCGAGATCCGTTCGCCGCCCGCGGCCAGGTCGGTGCAGCACCGCCCGGCGGTCACGGCGACGCGCGGCGGACGTTCCTGCAGCCAGGCGAGCACCGGCAGGACGTGGGCGGGTGAGCTGAACCAGGCCAGGTCCAGGTGACGCAGGCCGGGCGTGTGGAAGACGCGCGGCGGCAGTTCCTCACCCGCGAACGCGACGAGCGTGTCCGCGGCCGGGTAGAGGGAACGGGCCCGCTGCAGCACCTCGCCGATCGCGGCGACCACGTCGGCACCCGCGCCGTCGCAGCGCAGCTGGTCGGCCAGGCGGTGCCAGCGTGCCCGCCACGCCCGCAACGGGCTCGAGCCCAGGTACACGGACGCCACGGGGCGGGTGGGACGGACGACGTCGACGAGGTCGGGCAAGGAGAGTCGGTGGCTCATGCGGCCCAGGTTCTGCGGCCGGGACCACCCGCTGCTTCACCCTCGGCAGGTGAACCCCCGTGCCGCGACCGCCCGTCGCGGAGGAGGCAGGAGACCGGGCAGGGCGAGCAGCGTCGGCGGCGGAGGTGACCGATCTTGAGCCGTCAACCCGACCGTTCCCGCTCCCGTCGCATCGTGTTCGCCGTGGCGGTGTTCATCGCGGTCGTCGTCAGCGGTACCGGCGACGACTGCGAGCCGTCCGGCACGACCGGGGTGATCGCCACGCTCGCCCTGCTGCCGCGGCTGATGGGCCTGGTGGGCAGGGGACTGTGGCTGATCTCCGCTCCCGGCAGGGCGAACGAGTGCCCTGGGTGATGCGGTTCGATCACGCGATCATGCCTCGACCAACCCCATCGGGAGAAAAGCCGCAATGTCCGACAGTTCGGAGTGTGAGCCGCACAGCCCCGAGACCAGTCAGGCGAAGCTGCGACCGCCTGCCGCCGCGACACCGCTCGTCCCGCGCCCGCAGCTTCTGTCCACAGTGGACGATCACGTGTCGTCCGCCCCGGTCACCGTGGTCACCGGTCCGGCGGGCTGCGGCAAGACGACGCTGCTCGCCGAGTGGGCGCGCCGCCGCGACGATCACGTCGCCTGGCTGACGCTCGACGAGCACGACAACGATCCCGTGCGACTGCGGGCCGCCGTCCGGGACGCCCTCGCCCTGGCCGACACCGTTGTGTTGACCGAGCCGGGTTTCTCCTCAGCGGTCATCGCCGCGTTCGACCAGGCGGGCGAGCAGCGGTGCCTGGTGCTGGACAACGTTCACGAGATCCGCGACCCCGGCGCGCTCGCGAGCATCGACCAGCTCACCCGCACCCCACCCGACCGGCTCCGGCTGGTCCTGCTGGGCCGTTTCCCGCCACCGCTGCACCTCGCGCGCCTGCACCTGGAAGGACGGCTGCGCGAGGTGCTGCCGCAGGAGTTCGCCTTCGACCGCGCCGGCACCGAGGCGCTGCTCGCCGCGCACGGGCTCCAGCTCTGCGCCGACGACGTCGACCAGCTGCTCGCGCAGACGGAGGGGTGGATCGGCGGGCTGCGCTTCGCGATCATGCGGATGGCCACGACCGGGGCCAGACCGGGCGACCTGCTCATGTTCGCGGGCCTCGACCAGGTCGTGAGCCGGTACCTGGGCGAGGAGGTGCTCGCGCGGCAGCCGCGACCGGCGCGGGACCTGCTCGTCGCGACCAGCGTGTGCGACACCGTCAGCGCGGAACTCGCCGGTGCGCTCACCCGGCACGCCAGCCCCGGTGTCGTGCTGGACGCGCTCGAACGCACCAACTCGTTCGTGAGCAGGCTCGAGAACGCACCCGAGTGGTACCGCTGCCACCCGGTGCTGCGCGCGCACCTGTCGGCCGAACTGCGCCGGTCGCGGCCGGCCGACGAGGCGTCGCTGCACCGGACGGCGGCCCACTGGTACCACCGCAACGACGAGCCGTCCGTGGCGCTGCGGCACGCGTTGCAGGCCGGTGACGACCAGCTGACCGCCGAGATCGTCGAGCACTCGGTGCTGCCGGAGGTGTTGCGGGAGGGCAGCGGCCGGTTGCGGGCGGTGGTCGAGGCGGTGCCCGGTCACGTGCTGGCGAGGCCGCAGGTCGGGGTCGTCGCCGCGCTGGTCGCGATGGACGCGGGTGATCTCGCGGTAGCGGACAGGGTGCTCGCCGCGCTCGGCGGTGAGCCGCTCGAGCTGCGCCAGGACCGGGTGCGGGTGCTGCACGCGACGGCGTTGCTGCGGCGTGGCCGGTTCGACGCGCGACTCGGCGAGGCGTTGCGGGTGATGGCACGCACGGCGGCGGGGCGTGGCGGCACCGATGCCGAGGTCGCGGCGTTGCTGAACCGCGGGGTCGCGGCGATGCTGTCGGGAGATCACGCCGGCGCGGAACGCGATCTGGTGCGGGCGGCGGCGATCGCGCGGCAGGAGCGGTTCGACCACGCGGTGCTGGACTGCCAGGTCCACCTCGCGGCGCTGACCAGCGCGTCCGGTGACATCCTCGCCGCGGCCAGGCAGGCGGGCGAGGCGCTCGAGTTCGCCGAGGAGAAGGGCTGGCAGTCGCACTTCGTCTGCGCGCTCGCCTACACGCTGGTGGGAGTGCAGGCCTACCTGCGGCTCGACGACACCCGGGCGGCCGACCTCGCGAGCCGTGCGGTGCGGGCACTGGGCGACCGTCCCGACCCGGCGACAGGACTCGCCGTGTCCACTTTGGACGCGGCGGTGTCGTTCCCGACGGCCGGTGATCCGCGGGCTGTCGTCGGCCGCATCCGCGCGCAGTGGCAGGACGTCGCGCAACGGCAGGTGATACCGCCGGTCATCGCGCACATCGCCCCGGCCGTGCAACGGATCGCGTTGCGTTCCGGCGACGAGCAGTGGGCGTCGGCGATGCCCGACCAGGTGGAGGCGATGTTCGGGCCGTGCGGCGAGCAGGCCGTGCTGCGCGCTGTCGTGCAGACCCACCACGCCCGCGCGGCCCAGGCCCGCAAACTCGTGGAACCGTTGCTGTCGGGCGAACTTCCCGCCCTCGCGGCACCGACGGTCGTGGACGGCTGGCTGCTGGAGGCGGTGCTCGTCGACCGGTCCGGCGACCAGCGGCGCGCACACGAGGCCCTGACGAAGGCGCTGGCCGCGGCGGAACCGGTCGGCGCGCTGCGTCCGTTCTTCAACGCGGGCAAGCCGGTGCGCGACCTGCTGGCCCGCGGCGCCGGCCGGTTCGGCAGGCTGGAGTCGTTCGCCACCACCACGATGACCGCGTTGCCCGCCGCGTCCACCGCCTCCACCGACGTGCTCACCAGCCGCGAGCGCGACCTGCTCCTCGAACTGCCGTCCATGCGCACCACCGAGGAGATCGCCGACTCGCTGTTCGTCTCGGTGAACACGGTGAAGACCCACCTGCGCGGCATCTACCGCAAGCTCGGTGTGAACCAGCGCCGCGACGCCGTTCTCGCCGCGCGCAGGCTGGGCTTGATCTAGCCGCGATTGGCCCCTTGGGCCTGGTCAGCCCAAGCGCCACACTTGATCCACGCGAGCGGCGCCGACACGATCGCCCGGCTCGTCTCACTCGCCACCGGCGAGAGCCAATTCCGCGCCAACGGCACCCCCGGCCGTGTGCAGCTGTGGGCTGCGCACGACCGGGTGGGGTGCCACCAAACCAGGCCCGGCAGGCCTAACATGGAGTCATGGGCACCAAGACCCTGGAGTTGACCGACGAGGAGTTCGTCCTCCTCCGGCACGCGCTGCGCCACTACCTCTCGGAGTTCGGCCACGAGGAGGCCGACATCGTGCGGAAGGCGCGGGCGCTGCTCGGCAAGCTGCCGGAACCGGCTACCAGGTAACGGGCCGGTTCCCCGACCTCGACGGGTTCGCCCGGCGAGCGGTGCCGCACGGCCTGCACCACGCACCAGCCGAGAAACCCGAGCCCGAGCCACACGTAGGTGTTGCCGATCAGGTGCTGCCACCAGGTCCACGCGAGCTCCTGGTCGCCGGTGGCGGGCAGGAGCCAGTGCGGGCCGACCGCGAACACCGCCCCTGCCGCGATCCTCACCCAGCCCCTGAGCACCAGCAGCGCGGGTGCGATCCACACCCAGTGGTGCGACCACGACACCGGCGAGATCAACAGCCCGGCCGCGGCCACCGCCAGCACCGCGGTGAGGTCGTCGCGCAGCCGCGGCAGCACGAAGACGAGCACCGCCAGCACCAGCAGGCACGACACCGCCCACACCGGCACCGGTGCGCCGAGGCGGAACAGCAGGCCGCGCAACGACTGGTTGGCGGTGTAGGCGAGACCGCCGACGCGCGACGGGTCGAGCATCGCGTCGAACCAGAACCGCTTCGACTCCCCCGGCGCCAGCACCCAGCCGATCAGACCGGCCACGGCGAAGGTGCCGGCTGCCGTCAGCGCGGGCCGCCATCGCCTGCGGCACAGGAAGAACAGGACGAAGATCGCCGGTGTCAGCTTGATCGCGGCGGCGAGGCCGACGAGCATCCCCCGCGGCCACGGTGTGCGCGGCAGCAGGCAGTCGGTGGCGACGAGGCCGATCAGGATCAGGTTGATCTGGCCCAGGTCCAGGGTGACGCGCAGGGGTTCGAGCAGCAGGCACACCGCCGCCAGCCCGAAACCGGCCCACGGCAACGAGATCCGCGACGCCGCCGCCTGACACGCGGCCGTGAGCAGTGCGATGCCGCCTGCGGTGAAGAGGGCCGCGGTGACCACGAGCGGCAGCGCGGTGAGGCCGCTGAACAGCATCGCCGCGAACGGCGGGTAGGTGAACGGCAGACCGAGCGGCCCGGTGAAGTCCTCGCCGTAGAGGCCGGCGCCGGACCACCACGCCTTCCCGCCTTCGAGGTAGACCCGCAGGTCGAGAACACCGTCCTGCAGGCTCCGCACGCACACCCAGACGAGGAGCCCTGCCGCGACCACGGCCCAGACCCGTCGCAGGTCGACACGCGTCAGGACACTCTGTTCCAGCACAGGTCACCCTCTCGTCCACCGGAAGTCCGATGTGGACGAGCCTGCTGCCGGAGGGGGTCCCGCCGGATCGGCCCGAGAGCCGGAAGATCATGGCCGTTCAGCCGACAACCCTGGGCGTGGTCAGCCGTTCGGCTGAGGTCAGGAAGCCACGACGTGCGCGGTCGCCAGGTCAGCCGACAGCCCCGATCGCTTCGTCGAGGATGCTCAACCCCAGCGCCAGTTCCTCCTCGGTCGCGGTGAGCGGCGGCGCGATCCGGAACACCCCGCCCATCCCGGGAATCTGCACGATGTTCATGTGCAGCCCCAGCTCCAGGCACTTCCGCGTGATCGGCGCGCTCAGGCTCTCGTCCGCGATCTCCACCCCCACCAGCAACCCGCGCCCGCGCACGTCGGACACCAGCGGGTGGCGAGCAGCGATGTCGTTCAACCCGTTGCGCAGGAACGCCCCGAGCTTCGCCGCCTGCTCGTCCAGCCGTTCCTCCTCCAGCACGTCCAGCACCGCGTTCCCCACCGCCGCGACGAGCGGATCCGACACGTGCGTGGTGAAGAACAGGTAGTTCCGCGCGTGCGCCTCCTCCTCGATCTCGGCCGAGGTGATCACGGCGGCCAGCGGCAGCCCGGCGCCCAGGGTCTTGGACAACGTCAGGATGTCCGGCACCACCCCGTCACGCTCGAACGCGTACCAGGTCCCGGTGCGGCACAACCCGGTCTGCGCCTCGTCGAGGATCAGCAGCATCCCGCGCTCCCGGCACTTCGCCGACAACGCGGCGAAATACCCCACCGGTGGCTCCAGAATCCCGCCGGAGCTCAGGATCGGCTCGACGATGCAGGCGGCCAGGGACCCCACGGACTGCGCGTCGATCAGGTCGAACGCCAGATCCAGCTGCGTCTGCCAGTCGCCCGACGGTGCCGGAATCGCGAAGTTGCCCGGCGTCGCCGGGCCGTAGCCCTTGCGGCCCGCGCTGTAGGTGGCGGCCGCCGCGGCTGCCGTCATGCCGTGCCACGAGCGCGCGAACGACACCACCTCGTGCTTGCCCGTCACGAGTTTGGCCATGCGCAGCGCGGCCTCGTTCGACTCGGCACCGGTCGTCAGCAGCTGCACCTTCGACAGGGACGGGGGCAACGTCGCGGCGAGGCGGCGGGCCAGGTCCACGACCGGGCGGCTCAGCATGCCGCTGAACAGGTGGTCCAGGTTCGCGATCTGCCGCCTGACGGTCGAGACGATGCGCGGGTGCGAGTGGCCGAGGATGGCGCTCATCTGGCCGGACGTGAAGTCGAGGATCCGGCGGCCGTCCTCGGTGAACAGGAAGCTCCCCGACGCGCTGTCGATGATCTCTCGCGTGAACGTGCCCCCGTAGCGGACGAGGTGGCGGTCGACGTCATCCCAGAAGGTGTCCATGCGAACGACGCTACGAACCCGCGAGCATCAGGTCCATCTCACAATTCCACGCCTGCTGTTCGGAGATACTGCACAGCATGACGCTGAACCCGTGGCGCCTGCGCCTGCTCAGCCAGCTCGACGCGCTGGGCACCGTGCGGGCCGTGGCGCAGGCCGCGAACCTCAGTGCGTCGAGCGTGTCGCAGCAGCTCGCGGTGCTCGAGAGCGAGACGCGCACGCAACTGCTCGAACGGACGGGGCGGCGGGTGCGGCTCACGTCGGCCGGGCTGATCCTCGCCAGGAGGGCGCGGTCGATCCTCGATCAGATGGACGCCGTCGAGGCCGAGCTGCGCGGCCTCAACGAGGAGCCGTCGGGCCGCGTCCGGCTGGGCGCGTTCCAGAGCTCGATCCACATGCTGGTAGTCCCCGCGCTCCAGCGGCTCGACCACCCTCATCTGCAGGTGGAACTGGTCGAACTCGAACCGCACGCCAGCATGCCCGCGCTGCTGGCGGGCGAGGTCGACGTGATCATCACGACCACCGACTTCGTGGAACTGCCGGTGCCGCAGGACATCGACGTCGTGCCGCTCACGACCGACCCGATCGTGCTGCTCTCGCCGCCCGGCCAGCCGAAGACCGATCTCCAGGCCTGCAAGGACGAGCCGTGGGCGTTCGACATCCCCGGCTCCTACATGGCGAACCTCGCGACGCGCCTGTGCCGGCAGGCGGGCTTCGAGCCGAGGGTCGTCGGCCGGTTCAGCAACTACATGCTGACGCTCAAGCACGTCGAGGCGGGCCTGGCGGTCGCGGTGCTGCCCGCCCTGGCCGTCGATCCGCGGTTCGACGTCGCCAGGAAGGAGCTGCCGGTGACGCGGAGGATCACCGCCGCCGTGCGCAGGGACTCGCGCGCCGCGATCACCGTTGTGCTGGACGCCCTGCATACTCGGTCGCAGTCGGACGAGAGGTGATCACGTGAGCAAACGCGTGACGATCAACGACGTCGCGCGGACCGCCGGGGTCTCGCGGCAGACGGTGTCGCGTGCGCTCAACGACAAGGGCGAGATCGACGGCAGCACCAAGCAGCGGGTCCTGGACGCCGTGCGGGAGCTCGGGTACCGGCCGAGCCGGTTCGCCCGCGGGCTGGTGCGGCAGGACACCACCACCATCGGCCTCGTCATCCCCGATCTGCTCAACCCGTTCTTCACCGAGGTCGCCGCCGGGGCGCTGGAAGCAGCGCGGGC
The DNA here is from genome assembly GCF_014648475.1 of Lentzea flava. Taxonomy (GTDB): domain Bacteria; phylum Actinomycetota; class Actinomycetes; order Mycobacteriales; family Pseudonocardiaceae; genus Lentzea; species Lentzea flava. The sequence continues at coordinate 726,879 of NZ_BMRE01000001.1, forward strand.
ACGCGGCTGGCACGTGATCGTCTACGACACCGCAGGCAGCGTCGAGGAAGAACGCGGCACGATCGAGGTCGTCGTGTCCCAAGTGGACGCCGTGGTCGGCTACTTCAGCCTGGCGGAGTCCGAACTCGACGCTCACCTGAGCGGCATGCCCGCCGTGCTGATCGGGCGCGAGCACCGGACGCCGCGGTTCAGCTCGATCCGCATCGAGGGCGCGGCCGGGGTGCGCGAGGCGGTCGACCACCTCGTCGCCAAGGGACATCGACGGATCGGCATGCTCGACTACGAGGGGCGCGCCGAGCCGAGCATCCGGCGCGCGTGGTTCGCCGACGCGATGAACGCCCACGGGCTCGCGGCAGATGCCGTCGGCAACGCCGTGCAGTCGGTGGACGGCGGTGCCGAGGCGCTGACGGACCTGCTCGCGAAGCACCCCGATCTCACCGCCGTGTTCACGTTCAACGACATCATCGCCGTCGGCGCGCTGCGGGCGGCCCGGCGGCTGGGCAGGGCGGTGCCGGACGACCTGGCGGTGGTCGGGTTCGACGGGCTCCAGCTCGGCACGGTGGTCGATCCGGCGCTGACGAGCGTCGCGCTCGACACCCGCCGCGTGGGTGCGCTCGCGATCGAGCAGGCGGGCAGGCTGCTGGCGGGCGAGCCACAGCTGCCGTCGGAAGAACTGCTGGTCAACGCCGTCCTTCTGGTGCGCGAATCCACCTGACGCCTTGACAGGCGCAGACGTCGGTGAGCATGCTTCCAAGCGTCCCGTGAACGTTCACGGGAGCGTTCACGGACCGATTGCGGGTTCGAAAGGCTGGGTCGTGTACATCGAAGACATGGGTCCTGGCACGGGTGCGTTGCCCCCGCGCGCCTTCTTCACCTCGGACGCGCCGTCGCTGTCCCTTGACGGGACCTGGCGCTTCCACCTGTCACCGTCGCTCGCGGCGGCGCCGCAAGACGTGGAGCGCGAGGACTTCGACGACAGCGGCTGGGGCACACTCACCGTTCCCGGGCACTGGCAGCTGCAGGGCCACGGCTCGCCCGCCTACACCAACGTCGTGTACCCGTTCCCGGTCGAGCCGCCGTTCGTGCCGTCGGAGAACCCGACGGGCGATCACCGGCTCAAGTTCGACCTGCCTTCGGACTGGCCCGCCGACGAACCGGCCGTGCTGCGGTTCGACGGCATCGACTCGTGCGGCCGGGTGTGGCTCAACGGCTCCGAGCTCGGCGTGACGCGCGGCAGCAGGCTGCCGTCGGAGTTCGACGTCGGCCACCTGCTCCGCCCGCAGGGGAACGTGCTGGTGGTGCGCGTGCACCAGTGGTCGTCCGGCAGCTACCTCGAAGACCAGGACATGTGGTGGATGTCCGGCATCTTCCGCTCGGTCACGCTGCTCTCGCGGCCGCGTGGCGGTGTCGCGGACTACCACCTCCGGGCGTCGTACGACCACGTCTCCGGACTCGGCACGCTGGCGCTCGACGCGGCTCCCGACGTGTTGGTCACCGTGCCCGAGCTGGGCGTGCACGACGCGCGGACCGCCGAGGTGCCGGTGGAACCGTGGAGCGCCGAGAACCCGCGTCTCTACGACGGTGTCGTGCACACCGCCACCGAACGGGTGCCGGTGCGGATCGGGTTCCGCACGGTCGCGATCGAAGACGGCGTGATCACGATCAACGGCTCGCGCGTGGTGTTCCGCGGCGTCAACCGGCACGAACACCACCCGCGGTTCGGGCGCGCGGTGCCCCGCGAGGTCATGCTCGCCGACGTGCTGCTGATGAAGCGGCACAACGTCAACGCCGTCCGCACCAGCCACTACCCGCCGGACCCGCACTTCCTGCAGCTGTGCGACGAGCACGGCCTGTGGGTGATCGACGAGTGCGACCTGGAGACGCACGGGTTCGGCGGGCTGGGCTGGGCGGGCAACCCGAGCGACGACCCGCGCTGGGCCGAGTCCTATGTGGACCGCATGCGCCGGACCATCGAGCGCGACAAGAACCACCCGTCGGTCGTGATGTGGTCGCTGGGCAACGAGTCCCACACCGGCCGCAACCTCGCCGCGATGGCGTCGTGGGTCCGCGACCGCGACCCGTCGCGTCCGGTGCACTACGAGGGCGACTTCGAGTGCGAGTACGTCGACGTCTACAGCCGCATGTACGCCTCCCACGAGGAGGTCGACCAGATCGGCCGGCGCGAGGACACCAACGCCCGGCGCCGCACGCTGCCGTTCGTGCTGTGCGAGTTCGCGCACGCGATGGGCAACGGCCCCGGCGGCATGCTCGAGTACCGCGAGCTGTTCGAGCGGTACCGGCACGTGCAGGGCGGGTTCATCTGGGAGTGGATCGACCACGGCCTCGAAGCCGACGGGCACTACGCGTACGGCGGTGACTTCGGCGAGACGATCCACGACGGCAACTTCGTGATCGACGGCCTGGTCTTCCCCGACCGCACGCCGTCGCCCGGTCTGCTGGAGTTCGCGAAGGTCTTCGAACCGGTGCGGATCACCGGGACCGCGCAGGGCATCCGGGTCGAGAGCCACTACGACCACGTGTCGCTGGACCACCTGCGGTTCGACTGGGTGTACGAGGTCGACGGGGTGGAGGTGGCGAGTGGTGCGCTCCACGTGCCTCCGGTGCCTGCCGGTGGGCACGCGGACCTCGACGTCCCGCAGCTCCCCGAGGCTTCCGGCGAAGGCTGGCTGACCGTCCGCACCTCCCTGGCCGCGGCCACCACCTGGGCGGAAGCCGGTCACGTCGTCGCCTGGGGCCAGATCGCCGTCGCGGAAGCCACGCCTCCCACCCCCGTCGGCGCCGTGGAACAGGTGAGCACCGGCGACGTCCTGCGGCTGGGACCCGGCGAGTTCGACCCGGCCACCGGCGTGCTGACCAGGCTCGGCGATCACGCGGTCGACGGCCCGCGCCTCGACCTCTGGCGTGCGCCCACCGACAACGACCGCGGCTCGGAGCGGCCGGAGGAACGCGCCTGGCGCGACGCGGGCCTGCACCGGCTGCAGCACCGCGTCATCGAGGTCGGCGTGCAGGAGACCGCCCTGGTCGTCCGCACCCGCGTGGCACCGCCGGCGGTCGGCTTCGGCATGTTCGCCGACTACCACTGGACCGCCGACGGCGACCGGCTGCGCCTGCGGCTCGACGTCACGCCCGACGGCGAATGGCCGTGCACGATCCCGCGCCTCGGCCTCCGCCTGGCCCTCCCGGCCGAGCTCGACGCGGCCGAGTGGTTCGGCGCCGGTCCCGGCGAGGCGTACGCGGACAGCCGCCAGGCCGCCCGCACCGGCCGGTTCAGGTCCACTGTGGACGAACTGCAGACGCCGTACGTCTTCCCGCAGGAGAACGGCAACCGGGCGGACGCGCGCTGGCTGCGCCTCACCGCGCACAACAGCGGCATCCAGGTGAGCGGCGAGCCGGTGTTCGACTTCACCGCACGGCGCTGGACCAGCGAGGACCTCGACGCGGCCAGGCACACCGACGAGCTGAAGCCGCGCGAGCACGTGTACCTGAACCTCGATCTGGCCCAGCACGGGCTCGGCACGGCGTCGTGCGGGCCGGGTGTGCTGCCGCAGTACCGGCTGCACGCGCAGAAGGCGAGCTTCTCCGTCGTCTTCACCCCACTGTCCTGACGTCCCAGCATGTGGACCTAGTTGAAATGTCACCTAAGCTCGGGAGGAGGACTGAAGGAGGGTTCCGTGCCGCGGAAGTCAGAACCGTTGCGGAAGCTGGGTTTTCTCACCATCGGGCTGTTCGACGAGCACAACCCCGCACCCGGCCACCAGAGCACGCTCGAGATCATCGAGCTGGGCGAGGAGCTGGGGTTCGACAGCGCGTGGGTGCGGCATCGGCACCTGCAGTTCGGCATCTCCTCGCCGGTCGCGATCCTCGCGGCGGCCTCCCAGCGCACCAGCAGGATCAGCCTCGGCACCGCCGTGATCCCGCTGGGCTGGGAGAACCCGCTGCGGCTCGCCGAGGACCTGGCGACCGTCGACGTGCTGACCGGAGGCCGGCTGAACCCCGGCGTCAGCGTCGGTCCGCCGATGTACTACGACGACGTCAAGCACGCGCTGTACCCGCAGACGGCCGATGCCGAGGACTTCAGCTACGACCGGCTGCGGCGGCTGCTGGACTTCGTCGGCGGCGAGAAGGTCACGGACTTCGCGGGCACCAGGGGCATCGAGGTCTTCTCCGACCGCGTGCAACCGCACTCGGCCGGTCTGCGCGAGCGGATGTGGTACGGCGGCGGCAGTCTGCGGTCGGCGAGGTGGGCGGGCGAGCACGGGCTGAACCTGCTGTGCAGCAACGTGGTCCAGGCCGAGGAGTCGGAGGACTTCGCCGAGATCCAGCTCTCGCACATCCGGACGTTCCGCGAGCACGGCGGCGGACGGGTCTCGCAGGGCCTCGTCGTGATCCCGACCGACTCCGCCACCCCTGAGCAGCGCGCGAAGTACCAGGACTACGTGGACCAGCGGACGGCCCGCACCGGCGCCCCGGTCGGGCCGCGCCGGTTCATGTTCGCCCGCGACCTCATCGGCACGTCCGCGGAGATCGCCGAGCAGCTGTACGCGCACCTCGCGTTCCGCGAGGTCGACGAGGTGGCGTTCGCGCTGCCGTTCAGCTTCGACCACCGGGACTACGTGCAGATCCTCACGGACATCGCCACCAAGCTGGGTCCGGAGCTGGGCTGGCAGCCCTAAAGCGCCCACCAGGTGTCCATGCGGGGCACAGCGGCCGTGTCGCCCCGCGCGACACGGCCCGCGTGGAACAGGAACCCCGCGATGCCCGCCGCGCCCTGCATCCAGCCGACACCGGGCGGCAGCAGCGGGTCGTCGTTCCTGTGCTCGACGAACCGCCAGCACACCCCGGATCCGTCCGGGATCGCGCGCTCGACGATCACGTCGGCGAGGTGCAGCGCGAAGTCCGTGTGCTCCCCGGAGTCGAGCAGCCGGTCGCCGACGCCCGCGGTGCCGCAGCACCGGCCGTCGTTGTCCCAGAAACCCGGATACCGCCGCTCGGGCAGGCCGGAGACCCGGATGCTGTGCAGGCACCGGCTGTGCCAGTCCGTCACCTTCGAACCCGCCACCTCGGACACCCCCGCGTGCCGCAGCGCCTGCCAGAGCAACGAGGTTCCGGTCGGCCCGTGGCACCAGCCGTAGCTGAACGGCTCCATGTCCTCCAGCAGCGGAATGCGGAGCGGTGCGCGGAAGCCGCCGTCGCTCTCGTCGGCGAGCGCCACGAGGTGCTCCGCGCCCCTGACACCGGCCTCGACGAGATCGGGACGGCCGAACTCCGCACCCGCGAGCACCAGCGCGGTCGCGATGCCGGAGAGTCCGTGCGAGAAGTTCGGCGTCTCCCGTTGCACGACGCACGAGCGCACCGGCACGGCACGCCAGTTGAGTCCCGTCGGCACCTCTTCGCGCTCGGCCAGCAGGATCTCGGCCGCCACGTCGGCCAGTTCCTCCGCTCCGGCTACACCGTGCCGCCGCGCCTGCACCGCGCCCAGCAGCACCCCCGCCGTGCCGGTCGTCAGGTCGTGGGAGCGGGCGCCCTCCAGGAACCGCGGTGGCCCGAAGTGGTCCAGCGGCCAGCCGTCCGGAGTGGACAGTTCGAGGAGCCTCGCGACGGCCGCGCCGGAGCCGGGGGCGTCGAGCAGCGTCAGCACGCCGATCGCGCTGACCAGGCCGCTGAAGAACGTGTAGTCGGTCGTGGTGCCGATGCCCGCACGCACCTGCTCGGCAACGGCCTGCGCCAGGCGTGCTTCCTCGGCCGTCCAGTCCCGGCACAGCCTGATCTCGGCCAGCACGTGCGCCAGGCCGCCGACGCCCGCGTACATGCCGTCGCGGTCCTCCTGGTCGAGCTCAGCGCCCGCTGACGGCGGAATCCACACCCCGTCGTCGTAACGCACCTGATCGAGCACCCACCGCCAGGCTGCCTCCGCGGTCCCCCAGTACGTGTCCATCCGGCGATCATTACATTGCCGGTGTGACGGTGGAGCGGATTCTGGCCGACGCAGACCTGACCGAGTTCACGGTCCGTCCGCTGGGCGGCGGCACGTACAACTCGGTGTACCGGGTGACGTCACCCGAAGGCGATTTCGTGCTCAAGGTGTCCCCCGCCGGTCGGCCAGGCCTCACCTACGAGCGCAACCTCATGCGCACCGAGGCGATGTTCTGCACCCTCGGCCACGCAGTAGCACCGGTGCCGGAAGTCGTGCACACCGACTTCTCGCGTTCGCGGGTCCCCGGCGACGCCCTGCTCACGACCTGCCTGCCGGGTGAGCCCCTGTTCGGACGGTCCGACGTCGACCGGCCGCTGATCCGCCGGCAACTCGGCACGGCGGTGGCGGCGTTGCACGAGATCACCGGGCCCGGTTTCGGCTATCCCCAGCTCGGCCTGCACTCGTCGTGGACCTCGGCGTTCTTCGCGATGGTCGACGCCGTGAAGGCCGACGCCGAGCGGTACGGCGTGACGCTGCCGGAGATTCCGCTGAACGCCTCGGTGTTCGACGAGGTCAAGCGGCCTGCGCTGGTGCACTTCGACCTCTGGGACGGCAACGTCCTGGCCGGCGGAGGCCTCACCGGGCTGGTCGACGGTGAGCGGGCGTTCTGGGGCGACCCCGTGGCCGAGTTCTCCTCGCTCGCGCTGTTCTCCTCGATCGAGCAGGACACGGACTTCCTGACGAGCTACGGCTTCGAGTTCACCGACTCGGCGCGCGTGCGGCTCGCCGCCTACCAGGCCTACCTGTACTCGATCATGCTGGTCGAACGGGTGCCGCGCGGCAGCACCGACCCCGAGATGGAGCGTCTGATCACCGACGCGCTCAAGGCCGCACTCGACGTTCTCGCCTGACCGCCGCGAGTGATCTGGAAAGCTGGACGTGTGCGCGTGGCATTGCTGGGTCCGACGACCGTCGAGACCGACGACGGCACACCGGTCGACATCGGTGGCGCCCGCGTCCGCATGCTCCTGGCCCGCCTCGCGCTCGACCCCGGCCGCCCGGTGCCGGCCAGCACGCTGATCGACGACCTGTGGGGCGCACAGCCGCCCGCGGACGCGTCGAACGCGCTGCAGTCGCTCGTGTCACGGCTGCGCAAGGTGTTCCCGGACGTGACGCTGGAGCCGGGCGGCTACCGGCTCGCGATCACGCCGGACGACGTCGACGTCCACCGGTTCGAGCGGCTCCGCGCCGCCGGGCGGTTCGACGAGGCGCTCGCGCTGTGGCGTGGCGAGGCGCTGGCCGACGTCCGGGAGGCGCCGTTCGCCGAGCCCGCGGCCGCCCGCCTGGACGAGGCGCGTCTCACCGCGGAGGAAGAGCGGTTCTCCACCGGTGAGCTCGACGTCGCCGCCCTGACCCTGATGCACGAGCGGCACCCGCTGCGCGAACGCGTCACCGGGCTGCTGATGCGGGCGTTGTGCGCGCAGGGCAGGCAGTCGGACGCGTTGCGCGTCTACGAGGACGTTCGCCGCAAGCTCGCCGACGAGCTGGGCGTCGACCCGTCCCGGGAGCTGCAGGAGATCCACCTCGCGGCGCTGCGCGGCGAGCTCACGCCGAGGACCGCGGTCGACCGGCTGCCCGTGCGGCTCACCAGCTTCGTGGGCCGTGACGAGGAACTGGTCCAGATCGCCGACCGGCTCGGGCAGGCCAGGCTCGTGACGCTGGTCGGGCCGGGCGGTGCGGGCAAGACCCGGCTGGCGACCGAGGTCGCGGTACGCCATCCGTTGCACGCCAAGGGCCGCGTGTGGTTCGCGGCGCTGGCCGGTGTCCGTGCGGCAGAGGACCTGGCCGGTGCGGTGCTCAGCGCGTTCGACCTGGCGTTCGGCGGGGACCCGTTGCGACGCAGGGCCGAGGGCATGAACCGGATCGCCGAGGTGCTGGGCGCGGGCGAGTCGTTGCTGGTGCTGGACAACTGCGAGCACCTCATCGCCGCCGCAGCCGAGTTCGCCGGCGATCTGCTGCGCCGGGTGCCGAACCTGCGCGTCATCGCGACCAGCCGCGAGCCGCTCGCGATCGACGGCGAGTCGCTGTGCCCAGTTGGGCCGCTCTCGGTGCCGGACGGGCAGGCGGACGTGTCGGGGTTCGGCTCGGTGCGGCTGTTCCTGGACAGGGCCAAGGCGGTGAAGCCCGGCTTCGCCCTGGACGAGTCCACTGTGGACGACGTGCGGCAGATCTGCCGCAGGCTCGACGGCATGCCGCTCGCGCTCGAACTGGCGGCCGCGCGGCTGCGGTCGATGACGGTCCGGCAGATCACCCAGCGCCTCGACGACAGGTTCCGGCTGCTCACCTCGGGCAGCCGCACGGCACTGCCCCGCCAGCGCACCTTGCGGGCCGTCGTCGAGTGGAGCTGGGACCTGCTGACGGAGGAGGAACGCGAGCTCGCGCGCCGGCTGTCCGTGTTCCCCGCGGGAGCCGACCTCGCCGCGATCGAGCAGGTGTGCCACCACGACGCGCTGTACGTGCTGACGTCCCTGGTCGAGAAGTCCATTGTGGACGTGGTGGAGACCGACGAGCCGCGGTACCGGATGCTCGAGACGATCCGGGTCTACGCGGCCGAGCAGCTCGAAGCGTCCGGCGAGAAGCACGAGGTGGTCGACCGGTTCCGGCGGTACTACCGGGACCTGACCGCGAGATGGGAACCGCTCACCCGCACGTCCCGCCAGCTCGAGGCGATCGCGATGTTCGAGGCGGAGCAGGACAACGTCGTGGCCGCGCTGCGGGGCGCGCTCGACGACCGCGATGTCGGGCTGGCCGCGGACCTGCTCGGCGGCGCCTTCTGGTACTGGCTCGTCAAGGGCGACAACGAACGTGCGGAGCTGTCGGTGCGCGAGGTGCTGGCCCTCGGCGACGACCTGCCGGCCGACCTCTCCGCCACGTTCCGCGCGATGCACCTCATCATGACCGCGATCCCCGGCACGCCGGAGACCGCGGAGGCCGCGGCCGTCATCGAGGAGTGCGTGCGCACCGGCGCCGCGCAGAAGCACCCCTCGCTGGCGATCGCACTGCCGATGCTGGCGTTCCTCAGCCACAACCCCGAGCTCGCACGCCGCGAAGTGGCACGGGCGGCGGCCAGCGAGGACGCGTGGGCACGAGCGGCAGCCGACTGGGCGTTGAGCTTCATCCTGGTCGACGAGGGCGATCTCGACGGCGCGGAAGTGGCGCGTGACCGGGCGTACGAGCAGTTCGTCGCCGTGGGCGACCGCTGGGGTTCGGCGATGACGCTCGGCATGAAGGCCGCGTTCGTCTCGCACACCGGCGACAACCAGGCGGCCATCGAGCTGTACGAGCGGGGTCTGGACGTGGCGCTGGAGCTGCGGTCGCAGGACGACGCGGTGCAGCAGCGGTGGCGGCTCGCGGTCGAGTACGCCAGGTCAGGCGATCACGAGTCGGCCGAGCGTGAGGTCGCCGCGGCGGAGGAGTACATCCGCGGCATCGGCAACGACCAGATGTCCGTCATCGTCAGCTACGCGAAGGCCGAGGTCAGACTGCGGGCGGGCCACGTGGCCGAGGCCCGTGAGCTCAGCGCCCGTTTCAAGGAGGCTGCCGAGAGCTCGACGGTGCTCGGATCGTTCGTCACGGAGTGGTCGGCGATCCTCGACGCGCGCATCGCGATCGCGGACGGCACCCCGGACGAGGCGGAGGCCTGCGTCGCGGCCGCGATCACCACGACGTCGGACCGCGGTGACATGCCGGACCTGGCAACGGTGGCCGAACTGCTCGCGCTCGTCCGGCACGCGCAGGGCCGCGACGACGCCGCGGCCCGGTCGCTCGCGCTCGCCCAGGTGATCCGCGGCCGACTCGACCTGGGCGATCCCGACGTGCGGCACCTCGTCGCCCTGATCGGCGAGCCCGAACGGCTCTCGATCACCAAAGCCGAGGCGCTGCAACGGATTCGTGCGGAAGCGGGCATCAGCACCTGATGCCCGCCCCGTGTCAGACCCTCCTGCGGTAGGCCAGCGTGGCCAGCGGGAAGAACACCGCCACCGCCGCGACCATCCAGATCAGCGACCCGGTGAGCGGCCCGGCGATCGCACCGCCGTTGAGCAGCCCGCGCAGCGCGTCCGCCATCAGCGTGACCGGGCTGATGTCCGCCCACGCCTTCAGCCAGCCCGGCATGGTGGACGTCCCGACGAACACGTTGCTGCCGAACGTCAACGGCATGATCAGCACGAACATCATGCCCTGCACCGCCTGCGGGGTCTTGAGCAGCATGCCCACGAACACCGACGCCCAGCAGAAGCACAACCCGAACGCGATCGTCAGCCCGACCGCGATCAGCAGTTCCGCCGGTCCGGTCTGCACCCGGAAGCCCATGACCGTGGCGACCACGAGCAGCACCAGGATGCACACCACGTACCGCACGATGTCCGCCAGCACCGCGCCGACCAGCGGCGCCGAACGCGCGATCGGCATCGACCGGAACCGGTCGAACACGCCCTTGGAGACGTCCGTGTTCAGCTGCACGCCCGCGGTCATGCTGGCCTGCAGGATGTTCATCACCATGATTCCCGGCACCAGCATCTGCAGGTACGCGTCGGTGTTCCCGGCGAGTGCGCCGCCGAAGAGGTAGGTGAACATCACCAGGAAGACGATCGGCGCGATCGTCACGTCCATGAGCTGCTCGGGGTTCTTGCGGATCTTCAGGATTCCGCGCCAGGCCAGCGAGAACCCGTGGCGCATGCCCCTGTCCAGCGCGATGGTGCTCATGCCGGGCTCCCTTCGGTCTGCTTGCCGGTCAGCGCCAGGAAGACCTCGTCGAGCGACGGCAGCCGCAGCGCCAGCTCGTCCGCGGTGATCCCGGCGTCGTCGAGCTTGCGGACCAGGGTGGACAGCAGCACCGGGTCGTTGACCGGCGCGGTCAGCAGTCCCGTGTCCTCGTCCCGCGCCGGCCGCACGCCCGTGAGGTCGCCGAGAATCCGTTGCACCGCATCGAGATCGCGCAACGACGTCGGCCGCACCTGCAGCGTCTGCCCGCCGACCCGCCGCTTCAGCTCGTCCGGCCGTCCCTCGGCCACCACCCGCCCGTGGTCGAACACCGTGATCGTGTCCGCGAGCTGGTCGGCCTCCTCCAGGTACTGCGTGGTGAGCAGCACCGTCACCCCGTTGGCGACGAGCTTGCGCACCACCGCCCACACCTCGTTGCGGGCGTGCGGGTCCAGCCCGGTGGTCGGCTCGTCCAGGTACAACACGGACGGGTTCCCGACCAGGCTCGCCGCGAGGTCGAGCCGGCGACGCATACCCCCGGAATACGTCTTCGCGGCCCGCCCCGCGGCGTCGGTCAGCTCGAACTGCTCCAGCAGCTCGGCCGCCCTGGCCCGCGCCCCCGCACGGGAGTGGTCGAGCAGCCGGGCCAGCAGCACGAGGTTCTCCGTGCCGGAGAGGTCCTCGTCCACCGACGCGTACTGCCCGGTCAGCCCGATCAACGACCGGACCGCCCGCGGGTTCTTCACCACGTCGTGTCCCCCGACCGTGGCGTGCCCCGCGTCGGGCCGCAACAACGTGGCCAGCACCCGCACCGCCGTGGTCTTGCCCGCGCCGTTCGGCCCGAGCACGCCCACGACCTTCCCCTCCGGCACCTCGAGGTCGACACCGTCCAGCGCTTTGGTGTCCCCGTAGTGCTTGACCAGGCCTTCTGCCCTGATCGCCAGCGACATCGTTCGTTCCTCCCTGTGTCGGGACGAACTGTGCGCCGGGCCGCTGACAGGACGCGCACAAGCCGCTGACAGCGCCTGACAGCGGCTGTCAGGCGCGGTCGTGCAGGGTGATCCGGTAGCCGTCGGGGTCGGCGAACGTGAACGTCCGGCCGAACGGGCCGTCGATCGGCGCGGAGACGATGGTGTGACCGTCGGCGGCGAGAGCGTCGTGGATGGCCTGGGCGTCGGTGGCGTGCAGCCAGATCGCGGCACCGACGCCGGGGTGGGCGGCGGAGGCGAGATCGGTGCCGGGAACGACCTCGCGGAGTGCGAACGCGATCGGCTTCGTCTCGAAGACCACGGCGTGCGGAGGTCCGGCCGGCGAGCGGACGAGGCCGAGGTACTGCTCGTAGAACGCCTGCGAGGCGTCCAGGTCGCGGGCCTGGAGCGAGAGGAAGTCGGGACCGGTGGCGGGCATGATGCTCCTCGTTGTCGTGTCAGCTTTCTGACACGGGCAACGCTATGTCAGAATACTGACATGAGTCAAGACGGCGTCGACCTGGACAAGTCGCTGGCCTACCTGCTGAAGGAGGCGTCGAGCGCGCTCCGCGCGGCGATGGAGGAGGTGCTGCGTCCACTCGGGATGAACGTGACGCACTACGCCTGCCTGGAGCTGCTGGCCCAACGGCCGGGCTTGTCGAACTCGGAGCTCGCACGGGGCGCGTTCGTCACCCGTCAGACGATGAACGTGCTGCTCCAGGCCCTGGAGCGAGAGGGCGACGTGACCAGGCCCGCCGAGGCGCCCGTCGGAAAAGTGCTGCCCACGCGCCTCACGCCTCGTGGCCGCCGCCGCCTGGAGAAGGCGAGCGCGGCGGTCCGGTCCGTCGAGGTCAGAATGCTCTCCGGCCTCACAGAGCCCGAGCAGGCAGCCGCTTTCCAGATCCTGCAGAGCATGATCCACTCACTGCGCGGCTAACACGATGAACGGCGCTTTTGTGCACCTGAGGTGGACAAAAGCGCCGTTCATCATGTGTTCAGGGCGGGGTGAGCCTCAGGCGAACGGCGACTTGTCGATGCCGCACGTCTTCTGGGTGGGCAGGACACCGGTGAAGAGGTACTCCCGCTTCACCTTCTCCGCGCACGCGCTGCGCACGTACATGGACGTGTGCCCGTAGCCCTCGACGGTCAGGAACCCGGTGCGCGCCATCTCCGCCGCACCGTCGCGAGCACCGTGCAGCGCGGTCGACGGGTCGAACCTGCTGTTGATGAACAGGATCGGCGCCGACGTCCAGCGGTTCCACGGCCCGGTGTAGCGGTCCGCGTCACGGCCCTGCCAGAACGCGCAGGCCATCATGTCGTACACCACGGGACGGCCCCAGTACGGCACGCGCTCGTCCTCGCTCTGGCCGAACCTGGTGTACGTGGCGGTGTCGCGCGGGAAGTCGCTGTCCGCGCACTGGATCGCGTTGTACGCCTCGAACCGGTTGGTGATGTAGTCCGCCGACGCCGTGCGCAGCGACGCCGGCGCCTCCCAGATGCCCTGCAGGATCCTCGCGGTGTCCTGCCAGGTCTCCGGCTGCGCCAGCGCGTCCCAGACGGTGCTGATCAGCGTGACGCGGTCGAAGCGGCCGTCCGGCGTGGTGACCGGCGAGGCCGTCACCTTGGCGACCAGGTCCGCCCACTTCTGCTTCAGGTCGCCGCCCGCGAACGCGCACTTCGCTCCCGGAGCCGCGCACAGCTTCAGGAACTCCTCGAACGTCTCGGCGACACCGCGCGGCACGTCCTGGCGCGTGTCCAGCGGCACCGTCGTGCCCTGGTTGCCGTGCCCGGTGGCGTTGCCGATGAAGTCGAGCGAGCCGTCGAACGCCAGTGCCCGCACCTTGTCCGGGAACATGTTGGCGTAGATCGCGCCGAGGTGCGTGCCGTACGAGATGCCGTGGTACGTCAGCTTCTTGTCGCCGACGGCCTTGCGCAGCTGGTCGAGGTCACGCGCCGTGTTGGCGGACGAGACGTGGTCCAGCAGGTCGCCGGACTTGGCCTCGCACCGCCGGACGAACTCCTGGTAGGCCGAGTAGAACGCTGGTTCCTGCGCGGCGGTGTCCGGGTAGACCGGGATCGAGTTGAGGAAGTTCTGCTGTTCCTCGACGCTGTCGAAACAGCGCACGGTGGCCGACCGCCCGATGCCGCGCGGATCCCACGACACCAGGTCGAACCGCGCCCGCAGCTCGGACGAGAACAGCCACTCCCACTTGGCGCGGCCCCGCAGCCTGTCCACACCGGACGCTCCGGGACCGCCGAAGTTCACGAACAGCGAGCCGATCCGCTTCGACGGGTCGGTCGCCGGCAGCCGGATGACCGCGAGGTCGATCTTCGTGCCCGCCGGCTGGTCGTAGTCGAGTGGCACCTTCGCGGTCGCGCACTGGAACCCGTCCTGACAGTCCTGCCAGGACAGAGCCGGTGTCTCCAGGTCGGGTTCCGCGACGGCGGCGGGCGCCAGGCCGATCAAGAGCGCCGCCGTGACCAGTAGTGATTTCAAATGTTGCTCCCCAGTTCCAACCTCTCGGTCAGGGAGACGCCATCCCTACCCCCGAGGTTGCATCCTGGGCCTCAACTGAGCGCGTGCGTCGCGGTGGCCCCTCCGTCGACGACGAACTCCGCACCGGAGCAGTAAGCGCTTTCATCACTGGCCAGGAACAACACCACGTTCGCGACGTCGTCGGGCTGACCGACCCGGCGCAGCGCCACCTTCTTGCCGATCGGCGAGATGTCGATCGGACGGCCCAGTGCCTCCCCGACCATCGGGGTGTTGATCGCGCCGGGGTGCACGGAGTTGACGCGGATGCCGTGCTGGCCGAGCTCCATCGCGGCCACCTTGGTCATTCCCCGGATGGCGAACTTGGAAGCGGTGTAGGCGACCAGGTACGGCATGCCGCCGAGACCCTCGACCGACGACACGTTCACGATCGAGCCGCCGCCCGCGCGCGTCATCGACTCCACGACCGCCCGCATGCCGAGGAACGTGCCGACCTGGTTGATGCCGATCACCCGCTGGTAGTCGGCGAGCGTGGTCTCCGCCAACGCCGAGAAGTGCAGGATTCCCGCGTTGTTCACGAGAACGGTGATGTCGCCGAACGTGCTGATCGTGACCGCGACGGCCTCGGCCCACCCGTCCTCGTCCGACACGTCGAGGTGGCAGTACTCGGCGCCCAGCTCGGCGGCGAGCTCCTTGCCCTGGTCGTCGAGGACGTCGGTGAGCATCACCTTCGCACCCTCGGCGGCGAACCGGCGGGCCGCGGCCGCGCCCTGACCGCGGGCCGCACCGGTGATCAGGGCGATCTTGCCGTCCAGCCGCATCTACATCAGCTCGTCGGTGAGCGGCATCATCACGGTCTTGAGCTCGGTGTAGGCCTCGTAGGCGCTCTGCCCGCCCTCGCGACCCAGCCCGGACTGCTTGTAGCCGCCGAACGGCACGTGCGGTTCGAGCTGGAACCCGTTGATGCCGACCATGCCGACCCGCAGCCTCTTCGAGACGCGGAACGCCCTGCGGACGTCGTTGGTGTAGACACCCGCGCCCAGGCCGTACTCCGTGTCGTTGGCGAGGCGGATGGCCTCTTCCTCGTCGTCGAACGGCACGACGGTCAGCACCGGGCCGAAGATCTCGTCCCGCGCGATCGTCATGTCGTTGCTGGCGTCGGCGAAGACCGTCGGCGCCACGAAGTTCCCGCACGCGAGGTCGCCTTCGAGCCTGGTGCCGCCGGTGACCAGCCGGGCACCGTCCTCCTGGCCGCGCTCGATGTACCCGAGCACGCGGTCGAGCTGCTTCTGATTGATCAACGGGCTGGCCAGCACCGCCGGGTCGAACGGGTCGCCGAACGTGACCGCGCCCGCGAGCATCGAGGCGCTGGCGACGAACTCCTCCTGCACGTCCCGCTGCACCAACGCCCGTGTGTGCGCGACGCACGCCTGGCCGGACAGGCCCATGGTGACCATGCCCATGCAGGTCATCGCGGCGAGGCCGACGTTCGGGGCATCCGCGAACACGAGTGCGGGCGACTTCCCGCCCAGCTCCAGCGAAACGCGCTTCATCGTGCCGGCTGAGGCCTCGACGATCCGGCGGCCGACCGCGCGGCTGCCGGTGAAGCTGATCTTGTCGACCCCGGGGTGGGTGATCAGGGCTTCACCGGTCGGGTCGCCGGGGCCGGTGACGAGGTTGACCACGCCCTCGGGCAGACCCGCCTCGATCAGCAGCTCGACCATGCGGATCACGCAGAACGACGCGTACTCCGAAGGCTTCACGACGACCGTGCACCCGGCTGCCAGCGCGGGAGCGAGCTTCTGGGCGAACAGCACGAACGGCGCGTTCCACGGCAGGATCGCCGCGACGACGCCGACCGGTTCGCGGAACGTCATCGCGAGGTGGTCGCCGCCCTGGTACGGCGGCAGGGTCTGGCCGCCGACCTTGTCGATCCAGCCGGCGTGGTGGTCGAAGATGTCGGCCGCGATGCCGACCGACGTGGCGTAGATCTGGCCGAACGACAGCGGAACGCCGTTGTCCAGGGCCTGCAGGCCGCGCAGCTCGTCCGAGTGCTCCCGCAGCAGGTCGCTGTAGCGGCGCAGGATTTTGATGCGCTCGCCCGCCTTCGACCGGCCCCAGGTGCCTTCGTCGAACGCCTTGCGCGCGGCCAGGACCGCGGCGTCGACGTCCTTGGCCGACGCGACCGCGAAGCTGCCGATCTCCTCGCCGGTCGCGGGGTGGTGGTGGGTCCAGGTCTCGTCCGTCTCGCGGAACTCGCCCCCGATGAGGAGCCGGCCGTCCTTCAGGCCGAGCGTCTCGCGGTGCGGTTGCACGGTGAGCGTCACAGCTCCTCCTACAGAGACATCGTTTCAGTACAGGCAAAAGTCCTTTGTGGATCCCGGTCGGCGAAGTAGCCGTCGAGATCGCTCAGCGCGTCGAACTTCCGCTCCACGGTCGGCGGCGCCATCAGCGCGACCATGCCGCCGTGCACGACGAAGACCTGGCCGTTGATCTTCTCGCCGGACGGGCCCGCGAGGTGGGCCACGAACTTCGCCACGTGCTCGGGCGCCAGCGAGTCGTCGCCTTCCGGTGCCTCACCGAACACGTGGGCGGTCATGCCCGTGCGGGCGCGTGGGCAGATCGCGTTGGCGCGCACGCCGTAGCGGGACGTGCCTCGCGCGGTCGCGACCGTCAGCGCGGCGATCCCCGCCTTGGCCGCCGCGTAGTTGGCCTGGCCTTCCGAGCCGAGCAGGAACGCCTCCGACGAGGTGTTGACGATCCGCCCGTAGACCGGTTCGCCGGACGCCTTCGACTGCTGCCGCCACAACGAGACGGCGTTGCGCGACAACAGGAAATGGCCGCGCAGGTGCACCTTCACGACGAGGTCCCAGTCCTCGTCGGTCATGTTGAACAGCATCCGGTCGCGCAGCACACCGGCGTTGTTCACGACGACGTGCAGCCCGCCGAACTCCTCCAGCGCCGCTGCGACGAGGGCGTCCGCGGTGGTCCGCTCCCCCACGTCGCCCTCGACCACGACGCACTTCCCGCCCAGCTGCTCGATCTCGGCCGCGGCGGCGTCGGCCGAGCCCGGCAGGTCGTTCAGCACGAGGGAAGCACCGGCACGAGCCAGTTCCAGCGCTTCCGCCCTGCCCAGTCCGGCACCGGCGCCGGTGACGACGGCGACCTTCCCCGCGAGGTCCACTTGAGACTCCTAGTCGAACAGGATGACCTGGCGGATGAGGGATCCCCCGCCGCGCAGGGCCTGGAGGCCTTCGTTGACGTCCTCGAGCCGGATCCGTTTGCTGATCATGCCTTCGAGGTCGAGCCTGCCCTCCCGCCACAGCGCGATCATGCGCGGCACGTCCCGGCGGAAGTTCGCCGTTCCGTAGAACGACCCGTGCAAGGTCTTGTCGTGCAGGAACAGTTCCTGCGCGCTGAACGACACCATCGCGTCGGCCCTGCCCGCGCCGACGACCACGGTGTGGCCGCCGCGCCTGGTCAGGTCCCACGCCTGGCGGATCGTGGCCGCAAGGCCCACCACGTCGAAGACGTAGTCGAAGCCCATGCCGCCGTTGAGCTGGTTGTTGAGGTCCGCGATGCCGTCCGGCGTCGTCGCGTGCGTGGCGCCGAACTTCTTGGCCACGTCGTGCTTCTCGACGACCGGGTCGACCGCGACGATCCGCGCGGCGGCAGCGAGCCGCGCACCCTGGATCACCGCGATGCCGACACCACCGCAGCCGATCACCGCGACGCTGGAACCGGGTTCGACCTTCGCGGTGTTGAGCACGGCGCCGACACCGGTGAGGATTCCGCACGACAGCAGTGCCGCGATCTCCCACGGCACGTCGTCGTCGACCTTCATCGCCGCGTCGGCGGGGACGACCATCTCTTCGGCGAACGCGCCGAGTCCCGCGTAACCGAACGCGGGATTGCCACCGACGACGAAGCGCGGCGAAGTGAACGCGGACAACGTGTGCACGAGGCACAGATGCGATTGGCCCGTCACGCATTGAGGACACTTGCCGCACGGCGGCACGAACGTGATCGCCACGTGGTCACCCACCGCGAGCGACGTCACGGCACTGCCGATCTCGACGATCTCACCGGCGCCTTCGTGGCCGATGACACCGGGTGCGAGCGCGGGCAGGGTTCCGTCCATCGCGGACAGATCGCTGTGGCACACCCCGCACGCCTTGATCCTGATGCGGACTTCCTGCGGCCCCGGTGCGGTGGTCGTCACGTCGTCCCGGAGCTCGAGCTTGTCGTCACCGACCTGGTTGAGCACGGCTGCCTTCACCGGTATCACTCCTCGCTGAGCTCACGGCTGACTCACCCGTCGCACACTAGAATCTGTTCCTGTTCGTGACAAGGTCCATCAGCGTGAGAGCCGCAGTGCGCCCATCGGGCACGACGCGACGGCCCGCTCGGCCCGTTCCACCTCGCCCTCGGCCAGCTCACCATCCCGGATCTGCAGAACCTCTTCATCGTCAAGGTCAAACACCTCGGGCAGGATTGACATGCACACCCCGTGCGCCTCGCAGATCGAAGGGTCCACCCCGACCTTCATCGCGGCCTCCTGACATCAAGTAGAACTTGTTCTAGAGTAGCGGTCATGCGCATCGGTTTCACGCCCGAACAGGAGCAGTTGCGCCAGGAGCTGCGGGCGTACTTCGCCGCGCTCATGACGCCGGAACGCCGGGCGAGGCTCGCCGGCAGCAGTGACTACGGCGATGCCGAGGTGTACAAGGACACCGTGCGCCAGATGGGCGCGGACGGGTGGCTCACCATCGGCTGGCCGGAGGAGTACGGCGGCCGCAACCGCCCGATGATCGAGCAGCTGATCTTCCTCGACGAGGCGTCGGCCGCGGGCGCGCCGGTTCCGTTCCTGACGCTGAACTCGATCGGCCCGACCATCATGGCGTTCGGCACCGCCGAGCAGAAAGCTTTTTACCTGCCCAAAATCGCGTCCGGTGAGATCCACTTCGCCATCGGCTACTCCGAGCCGGAGGCGGGCACCGACCTGGCGGGGCTGCGCACGCGGGCGGTCCGCGACGGCGACGACTACGTCATCAACGGCCAGAAGATGTGGACGAGCCTCATCCAGTACGCGGACTACGTGTGGCTCGCGTGCCGCACCGACCAGGAATCGCAGCGGCACAGGGGTTTGAGCATCATCATCGTGCCGACCACCTCCCCCGGTTTCTCCTGGACGCCGGTGCCGACGATGTCCGGCCCGACCACCAGCGCCACGTTCTACGACAACGTGCGCGTGCCGGCGGCGAACCTGATCGGCGAGGAGCACAAGGGCTGGAAGCTCATCACCAACCAGCTCAACCACGAACGCGTCGCCCTGTGCTCGGCCGCGCCGTTGCAGACCGCGCTGCGCGAAGTTCGTCAATGGGCGGACGAAACGGGCGCCTCCCGGCACGAGTGGGTGCGGCTGCACCTCGCCCGCGTGCACGCCAAGACCGAGTTCCTGAAGCTCATCAACTGGCGCATCGCCTCCGGCGGTGACGAGGCGCCCTCACCCGCGGAGGCCTCTGCCACCAAGGTGTTCGGCACCGAGTTCGCGACCGAGGGCTACCGGCTGCTGATGGAAGTGCTGGGCGCCAACGGAATCGTGCGCACCGGCTCACCGGGGGCGCTGTTGCAGGGCCGGGTGGAGCGCATGCACCGCTCGTCGCTGATCCTCACGTTCGGCGGCGGCACCAACGAGATCCAGCGGGACATCATCGCGCGGGTGGGCCTCGGGCTGCCCGCCGTGCCCAGATGAATCGCCTCGACAACGGAGACTTCCATGGACTTCACGCTGACCGAGGCACAACGCGAACTCGCCGCCCTGACCCGCAAGATCCTCGACTCGTCCGACCACCCGTGGCCCGACCTGGTCAAGTCCGGGGTCGTGCCGGAGGACCCCGCCGAGTTCGGCGTCCTGGAGCACTGCGCGGTCATGGTCGAGCTCGGCCGTGCCGTCGCGGCCGTCCCCTACCTGCCGACCGTGCTCGCCCAGCAGGCGCTGGCACAGTTCGACACGCCACGTCCAGGCGCCGTCCTCTCACTGGCACTGGTCGAGGACGAGACCGGCGCGAAGACGACCGTCCCGTTCGCCACCATCGCCTCGGCGTTCCTGGTGGCGCACGACGACCAGGTCTTCCTCGTCGAGGCCGGCGAGCTGGACATCAGCGCGCAGGAGCTGGTCGACGGTTCGGACGCGGGCACGTTCGAGTTCACCGGCGGCCGCCTGGTCGAGGGGCTCACCCCGGAGTGGCTGATCACGCGCTACACGGTGGGATTGTGCGCTTTTCAGCTCGGCGTGACCGAACGCGCGCTGGAGCTCACGGCCGACTACGCGCGAACCCGCGTGCAGTTCGACCGGCCGATCGGCAGTTTCCAGGCCGTGGCGCAACGTCTTGCCGATGCGTACATCGACGTCGCGGCGATCCGGTTGACGCTGTGGCAGGCGGCCTGGCGGCTCTCCGAAGGCCTCGACGCCGCGGCCGAGGTGGCGACGGCGAAGTTCTGGGCGGCCGACGCCGGGCACCGGGTGGCGCACACGGCCGTGCACGTCCACGGCGGCACGGGCATCGACATGAGCCACGAGGTGCACAGGTACTTCACCGCGGCCAAGCGGGCCGAGTTCGAGCTGGGCGGGGCCACCGCCCAGCTCCTGAGGCTCAGCGCAGCTTGGTGAGCCGCTCGACGGTCTCGTCGAACTCCCGCAGCAGCTCCGTCATCACGTCGGCGACGGGGCGGACCTCGTTCATCCGCCCGACGACCTGCCCGACCGGCATCGACACCACGGACGGGTCGTCGGACCGGGCGATCCGCAGGTGCGCCTCGCTGACCAGCAGGTTCTGCAACGGCATCGGCAGCGGTTCCGGCGCGCTCTCGGCGCTCCACGCCTCGGTCCACCGCGTCTTCAGCAGCCGCGCCGGTTTGCCGGTGTAGATGCGGGTGCGGACGGTGTCGCTGGAACCGGCGGCCAGCAGCGCCTCCTGGGTGCTCGAGTTCCCGAGGGCGTACTCGGCGGTGGTGAGCCAGTACGAGCCCATCCACACGCCCGCGGCGCCCAGCGCCATGGCCGCGGCCGCCTGACGTCCCGAACCGATGCCACCCGCGGCCAGCACCGGGACGTCCACCGCGTCGACGATCTCCGGCACGAGCACCATCGTGGCGACCTCGCCGGTGTGGCCGCCTGCCTCGTAACCCTGGGCGACCACGATGTCGACGCCGTTCGCCACGTGCCTGCGGGCGTGCTCTGCCTTGCCCGCGAGGGCAGCCACCGGCACACCGGCCGCGTGCACCCGTTCGATGACGTCGGCCGGAGGCGAGCCCAGGGCGTTGGCGATCAGCCGGACCGGGTGCTCCAGCGCCACGTCGACGTGCGAGCGCGCGACGGAGTGCAGCCAGCCGAGCACACCCTCGCCGCCTTCGCCGTCCGGCAGCGGTGGCACGCCGAGCTTCAGCAGCGTCTGCTGCACGAAGTCCTTGTGCCCCTGCGGGATGAGCTTGGTCAGGTCGACCTGCGTGCCCTCCGTGGGCACCTTCGCCGGCATGACGATGTCCACACCGTACGGCTTGCCGTCGGTGTTCTCGTCCATCCACGTCAGGGTGCGGTCGAGGTCTTCGGCGTCGTTGAACCGCACGCATCCCAGCACCCCGAGCCCGCCCGCCCTGCTGATCGCCGCCGCCACGTGCTCGGACGGCGTGAAGCCGAAGATCGGGTGCTCGATGCCCAACTGGTCACACAGGCTGGTGCGCATGTTCCTCCACGTGAGCCCGGGCCCACTGGTAGTCCGGTTTGCCGCTGGGGGTCCTGCCGATCTCGTCCACCAACCAGAGCGACCGCGGCACCTTGTACCCGGCGAGCGTCCGGCGCACGTGAGCGTCCAGTTCGGACAGTGTGGGCGTCGCACCCTCGCGCGGGCGCACGATGGCGCCGACCCGCTGGCCGAGCAGGTCGTCCGGGATGCCGATGACGAGCGCGTCGAACACGTCCGGATGCGACTTCAGCACGCCCTCGACCTCTTCCGGGAACACCTTCTCGCCACCGGTGTTGACGCAGGTGTTGCCGCGGCCGAGCAACGTGATGTCGCCGTCCTCCTCGAACCGCGCGTAGTCTCCGGGCACCGTGAACCGCTTGCCGTCGACCTCGACGAACATCCGCGCGGTCTTCTCGGGATCCTTGTAGTAGCCCAGGGGGATGTGCCCGCCGCGCGCCAGCTTGCCGATGACGCCCGGCACCGGGTCGAGCTTGTTGCCGTCGTCGTCGATGACGATGGTGTCCTCGTTGAGCTTCACCTTGGTGCCGTCGGTCTGCACGATCTCCTTGGGCACCGCGCCGATGCCGGTGGACCCGGTCTCGCTCGACCCGATCGACTCCAGCAACGTCGTGTGCGGCAGCAGTTCCTGGTACATCTTCTTCACCGGGTAGGAGAACAGCGCGGCGCTGCTGTTGAGGATGAACAGCGACGAACCGTCGTAGTCGCCGCGCTGGAACTCCTCGATCAACGGCCGGCCCATCGCGTCGCCGGTGATCGCCGCGACCTGGACCTTCTCCCGCTCGATCACCCGCCAGATCTCGGCGGGGTCGAACTTCGGCACCAGCACGACGGTGCTGCCGCAGAACAGCGCGCCCAGCACTGCCCACTGCGCCGCGCCGTGGATCAGCGGCGGGAGGCAGAGCCGGACGAGACCGTAGTCCTTGCCCGACTTGGCCTGCTGCCACTCGTCGGTGAGCCGTTCGCCGGTCACGAAGTCGATGCCGCCGCCGAGCGTGCGCCACACGTCCTCGTGCCGCCACATCACGCCCTTGGGCATGCCGGTCGTGCCGCCGGTGAACAGGATGTAGAGGTCGTCCGGGCTGCGCGGCCCGAAGTCCCGCTCCCCCGACTCCTCCGCGAGCGCGGCCTCGTACTCGACACCGGCGAACTCCTCGTCGGACTCGTCGTCGATCACGACGGTGGGGCCGGGAGCGCCGACCTCCGCGACCAACGGCGAATACCGCCGTTCGTGTACGAGCGCGACCAGGTCCGCTTCCCCGAACAAGTACTGCAACTCGTTCTTGGTGTAGCGGTAGTTGACGTTGATGGCCACCGCGCGCAGCTTGTAGACCGCGAGCATGGCTTCGACGAGTTCGATGGAGTTGCGCGCGTAGAGCCCGACGTGCGACCCCTGTGTCACGCCGTTCTTTGCCAGGTGGTGAGCCAGTTTGTTGGCTCGCGACTCGAGCTCGGCATAGGTGACCCGCTTCGGCCCGCACACGAGCGCGGTCCGGTCGGGCACGGTGTCTGCGGCGTGTTCAACGAGGTCTGCGACGTTGAGGGCCATGATAGGCAAAGTAGAACGTGTTACTGTTCTGGACAATCCCCCGTGCGGTCAGACTCGATCCAGGAGGCGCGCGAATGACGACCACGACGGAACCCCACGCGTTGGTGGACTTGGTCGGCAACGTTCTGGTCGTCACGATGAACCGGCCCGAGGTCCGCAACGCCCTGTCGGGCCCCATGATGGCGATCATGCGCGAGGCCTGGGACCGCGTGGACAACGATCCCGACGTGCGCGTCTGCATCCTGACCGGCGCGGGCGGATCGTTCTGCGCGGGCGCCGACCTCAAGGCGATGACGTCGAACCACCCCAGTGACACGGCGGGAAACCACGACTTCTCGGTGATCGAACCGCTGCTCAAAGGTCGTCGATTGACGAAACCGCTGATCGCGGCCGTGGAAGGCCCTGCGGTCGCGGGCGGCACCGAAATCCTTCAGGCGACCGACATCCGGGTGGCCGGCGAGAGCGCGCGGTTCGGCGTGTCCGAGGCGCGGTGGGGCCTGTTCCCGCTCGGCGGATCAGCGGTCCGGCTGCCGCGCCAGATCCCGTACACGGTCGCGGCCGACCTGTTGCTGACCGGCCGGCACATCAGGGCTGCCGAGGCCAAGGAAATCGGCCTCATCGGCCACGTGGTGCCCGACGGTCAGGCGTTGGACAAGGCGATGGAGCTGGCCGAGCTGATCACCGCCAACGGACCGCTGGCGGTGCGGGCGATCCTGCGGACCATGCGCGAAACCGAGGCGATGCACGAGAACGAGGCGTTCACAGTGGACGCTCGGCTCGGCATGGAGGTGTTCCGCAGCGAGGACGCGAAGGAGGGGCCGCGCGCGTTCGCGGAGAAGCGCAAGCCGGACTTCCAGGGCCGCTGAGACCACTTCGTTCGTACCCGTAACACCTGCCGCCGGTCCGCCGATCTGCCATTCATCACGCAACCGCAGCCCGGGGCAGGCACTCGTGAAACACTCCGATCACTCGACCGACAACGGCATCGACGGCGATGTCAGCGGCACGTCGATCCAGGCAGGGTCGATCGGCGAGGTCCACGTGAACTCGCCCCGGTGGCACCGCCGGTACTGGTTGCCAGGCGTTGCGGCCGCTGCCGTGGCTGCCGCCGTGCTGACGT
This sequence comes from Lentzea flava, assembly GCF_014648475.1. Lineage (GTDB taxonomy): Bacteria > Actinomycetota > Actinomycetes > Mycobacteriales > Pseudonocardiaceae > Lentzea > Lentzea flava. Next base: position 751,469 of record NZ_BMRE01000001.1, read on the forward strand.
TCGTGCTGGTGCCGGACGAGCAGGTGCAGCAGCAGACGCCCGCGGCCGCCACCTCCGCGTCGCCGACGGAGACCGTCCCGGCGTCGTCGCCCTCCTCCGGCGCACCGGCCACCTCGACGGCGGCCGGCGCCGCCCGTCCCGCGCCGGTCGGCTCGGCATCGCGGCCGACCAGCGCCACCCCGATCGCCGTCGGACCGACGACCACGACCACCGTGGCCGTCGTGGCCCCGCCGTCTGCGACCGGCGTGCGGTTCACGGGCACGCTGCGGTTCGGCAGCTTCCACCTCGACCTCGCGCAGCCACGCGACGTGCCCGGCACGAACCTGTGGCGGCTCACCCAGAACCGCCTGCACGGCGACGACGGCTACGAGGTCGCCGAGTGGCTGGGCGACGGCGTGCCCGGACAGGCCGAGTGCGCCGCAGACCTCGCGAAGCGGGCGACCAAGGACGCGGAGAACCTGATCGCGGGCAGCCGCGTGTGCGGGAGGTCGCCAGCCGGGCGGATCTTCCGGGTCGACGTCGTCGCGATTGACGGCGCCGCGATCACCGGCGACGTCACGGTGTGGGAGTGATCAGATGTCGTTGGCCGCGATGTACCCGAAAGTCATGGCGGGCCCGATCGTCGACCCGGCACCGGCGTAGCTGTGTCCCATCACGGCCGAGCTCACGTTGCCCGCCGCGTACAACCCGGGGATCACCGAGCCGTCCGGCCGCAGCACGCGGGCCCGCGCGTCGGTCACCATGCCGCCCTTGGTGCCGAGGTCGCCTGGCACGATCTTGAACGCGTAGTACGGCGCCAGCCACAGCGGGGCGAGGCACGAGTTCGGGATGACCGCCGGGTCGGTGTAGTAGTGGTCGTACGCGCTGTCGCCGCGCTTGAAATCGGTGTCCCTGCCGGTGAGCGCCTGGTTGTTGAAGCGGCTCACCGTGGCCTTCAGCGCGGTGGCCGACACGCCGATCGCCGACGCGAGGCCGTCGAGCGACCAGTTCTTCACGACCGCGCCGGACTGGTACCAGGCGTCCGGCAGCGGCAGGGTGGGCGCGATGTCGGAGAACAGGTACCTGTTGCGGTAGTTCTGGTCGACGATCAGCCACGCCGGGATGCACGGGTCGGTCGGGTTCTTGTCGTACATGACGTGGACGACGTCGCTGTAGGGTGCGGCCTCGTTGACGAAGCGCTGACCTGCCGCGTTGATCATCAGGCCGCCGGGCAGGGTGCGTTCGGCGAGGCAGAAGTACGGTGAGCCGGGCACCGGGATCGCAGGGCCCCACCAGGCGTCGTCCATGAGGTCGAACGCGGCGCCGACGCGCTGGCCCGCGCGGTGGCCGTCGCCGGTGTTCTCCTTCGCGCCCACGGTCCACTGTGTACCGATGGGCTGACGCTGGTACTGGGCGCGCATGGCCGCGTTGTGCTCGAAGCCGCCGGAGCCCATGATCACGCCACGGCGGGCTTTCACCAGGCCGCGCGAGGTCAGCACGCCTCGCACCGCGCCGTTCTCCACGTGCAGCTCTTCCAGCGGGGTGTTCAGCCACACCGGCACGTTGGCCTGCATCAGGCCCGCTCGCAGACCACCGGCCAGCGCCTGGCCCATCGTCAGCGGCTTCTGGCCGGCCAGTGCGGCGGCCGTGCCCCTCGCCACCGCGGCGGCGGCTGTCGCGGCGCCCTTGGCGTTGACCAGGGCGAGCGCGAGCCACTTGTAGTCGGCGCCGTAGATGACCATGCCCGCCGGGGTGGCGAGGTAGGGCGCGTTCAGGTTCGCCAGTTCCGCGCCGAGGATGCGGCCGTCCAGCATCTCCGGCTCGATCGACCGGCCCCTCGCGATGCCACCGGGAAGCTCGGGGTAGTAGTCGCTGTAGCCGTCCATGTGCCGGAAGCGCAGCGGGCTGTTGCGCATGACGAACGAGATCATCTGCGGCCCGTGCGTCAGGTAGGCCTGCTGCCGCGCGACCGGGATGTCGCCGACGACCGCCGCGAGGTACTGCCGTGCCTTCTCCGGCGTGTCGGGCACACCGGCGGCGAGGATGATCTCGTTGTTGGGAATCCAGATCCCCGCGCCCGATCTGGCGGCGGAACCGCCGTACGTCGGCGCCTTCTCCAGCACCACGCAGCTCAGGCCGCGTTTGGCCGCGGTGAGTGCGGCGGTCATGCCTGCCGCGCCCGCGCCGACCACCACGACGTCGAACTCGCCGAGGGTGGCCGCGGAGGCGCGGGAGGTCTGCACGAGTCCCGAGGCCAGCGCGAGACCGGCTCCGGCGAGCACCTGACGGCGGTTCAGGGTCATAGGGTCACTCCCGACATCAGCTTCCGGTGGTCCCAGCTGGCCGTCCTGGTCGGACGGAAGATCACGGCCACTCGCCTGGACATGGCCTTCTTCATGGCCTCCCGCGCTTCCTCGTTGTCGCCGACCTCGCCGAAGTTGCGCGCCACCACCGCGTCCACGACGCGGCCGATGTCCGGGGTGAACTCGGTGACGCCCTCCATGTGCACGCCGCGCAGCTGGTCGTAGGTCTCCCCCGCCTCGGCGAGCACGCTGCAGCGCGGATCGCGGCGCAGGTTCACGATCTTCTGCGACTTGCGGTCCGTGCAGAACACGATCTCGCCGTCCAGCACGGCGAACCACATCGGCGCGAGGTGCGGCAGTCCGGTGCGCCCGATCGTCGCCACGATCAACGTCTTCTGCTCGTCCAGGAACGTCTCGACCTCGGCGGCCGTCATCCTGATCTGCTCACGCATTGTCGCGCAGCTTTCGCTTGTACAGCTTGCCGTTGGGGTCGCGCGGCAGTTCGGCGAGATACTCGATCGTGCGCGGCAGCTTGAACTTGGCGAGCCTCGTCCCGGCGAACTCCAGCAGCTCGCGCGTCAGGTCGTCTCCAGGCTCGACACCGTCCGCGGGCTGCACGACCGCCTTGATCTCCTCGCCCCAGTCGGGATGCGGCACGCCGAACACGGCCACGTCCGCCACCTTGGGGTGACACACGAGCTCGCCCTCGATCTCCGCCGGGTAGATGTTCACACCACCGGAGATGATCATGTCGGTCTTGCGGTCGCACAGGAAGAGGTAACCGTCCTCGTCCAGATAACCGATGTCCTGCAACGTGAAGAGCCTGCCAACGCGCGCGGCCTTCGTCTTCTCCGCGTCCTTGTGGTACTCGAAGGTCGCGTCGCCCATCCGCATGTAGACGAGTCCGCGCTCGCCCGCAGGGAGCTCGTTGCCGTCCTCGTCCAGGATCTTGATCTCCGACGTCGGCCAGGGCAGTCCGACGGATCCCGGTTTCTTCAGCCATTCCTGGGCGCTGATCGCGGTGCCGCCGCCCTCGGTCGCGGCGTAGTACTCGGTCACGACCGGCCCCCACCAGTCGAGCATCCTGCGCTTGACCTCGATCGGGCAAGGGGCCGCGCCGTGGATCATCACCCGCAGCGACGACAGGTCGTACTTGGTCCTGACGTCCTCGGGCAACGCGAGGAGACGGTGGAACTGGGTCGGCACCATGTGGCTGTGCGTGACCTTGTACCGCTCGATCAGCCGCAGCATCTCCTCCGGCGACCAGTGGTCCATGAGCACGGCGGTGTGGCCGAGCTGGATGGAGATGACGACGAAGTTGAGCACCGCGGTGTGGTAGAGCGGCGACCCGCACAGGTGCACGTGGCCGTCGTGCGGCTCGAGCCCGAAGATGCCGAAGAACCACGGGGCCGACGGCGGCACCACGTCCGGGTCGGCGCCGGTCAGCGGCCTGCGCACACCCTTCGGCCTCCCGGTCGTGCCGGACGTGTAGAGCATCGGCGAGCCGGTCGTGCGGACGTCCGGCCGCCCTTCCTCGCCCTCACCGAGCTTGCTCAGCGGCTCGAACCCCTCGATGTCACCGACGGAGAACCGCGCGTTGGCGGGCAGGCTCGCGGAGGCTTCGGCTGCGGCCTGGGCGAACCGTTCGTGCCCCACGAACGCCTTGGCGCCGCTGTCCTGCACGAGGTACGCGACCTCGGCACCGGTGAGGTGCCAGTTCGCCATGACGACGTAGAGGCCGGTCTGGTAGGCGGCGAAGTACACCGCCACCAGCTCGGCGCTGTTGGGCAGCATCAGCACGATGCTGTCGCCGGGTTCCAGCCCCAGGGCCTGGAACCCGCGCCCGTACCTGTTCGCCGCTGCCGCGAGCTCGGAGTAGGTGATCTCGCGACCGCTCGGATCGACCAGCGCGGTCAGGTCCGGCTGATCGGTGGCGATGTTCCAGAGTCCAGTGACCACACCCCTCAAAGTAGAACGCGTTTCACCTACTGACAAGCCTCTGCGACGGCCTTGATCGAGGCAACGTCGCGGCACCCGACGAGCAACATCGTCACGCCGGCTTTCTCCCACCGGCCGATCTCGTCGCGCACGTGCTCGGCGCTGCCGACGATGGTGATCTCGGCGACCAGTTCGTCCGGAACCACCTGTGCCGCCTCGTCTTTGCGGCCCGACTGGAACAGCCTGCCGATGTCCTGGACGACCTCGCCGTATCCCATGCGGGTGAAGACCTCGGCGTGAAAGTTCATGCCCGGCGCGCCCATTCCGCCGATGTACAAAGCGACGAACGGCTTGAGCATGGCCCTCACGGACACCGGATCGTCCGTCACGACGACCTGGCACGTGGCCGCGACCTCGAAGTTCTCCCTGCTGCGGCCCGATTTCGCGAACCCCTCGGCCAGCCACTCGTCGTACATGCCCGCGAGCCTGGGGGCGTAGTAGATCGCGAGCCAGCCGTCGGCGATCTCCGAGGTCAGCGCGACGTTCTTCGGTCCTTCGGCGCCGAGCCAGATCGGCAGGTCGGCGCGCAGCGGATGGGTGATGGGCTTGAGCGGCTTGCCGAGCCCGAGCGCGCCCGGCCCGCGGTAGGGCAACGGGTAGTGCGGACCGTCGTTGGTGACCGGTGCCTCGCGGGCCATGACCTGACGCAGGATGTCGACGTATTCCCTGGTCCTGGCAAGGGGTTTGGCGAACGGGCGGCCGTACCAGCCCTCCACGACCTGCGGCCCGGACACGCCCAGGCCGAGCACGAACCGGCCACCGGAGAGGTGGTCGAGGGTCAGCGCGTGCATGGCGCACGCGGCCGGTGTTCGTGCCGACATCTGCACGACGGACGTGCCCAGCCGGACGCGTCGTGTCGCAGATCCCCACCACGCCAACGGGGTGAAGGCGTCCGATCCCCATGCCTCGGCGGCGAACACCGCGTCGAAGCCGAATTCCTCTGCCGCCGCCACCAGTCCGGCGGCGTCCGGGGGTGGCGCGGCACCCCAGTACCCGAGCTGCAGACCGAGCTTCATGCGGCCATCTTGCCACCATTTCGAGAACCTGTTTCACTTTGATCTGTGACCAAGCCGCTGAGTGCTCCACTTGACGTCGGCTTCGACTACACGCGCTCGCTCGGCCCGACGCTGGGCCGGTTCCTCACGGATCTGCGCCGCCGGAAGGTGACCGGGATCCGCGGTTCCGACGGCCGTGTGCACGTGCCGCCGCTCGAGTACGACCCGGTGACCGCCGAGCGGTTGACGGAGTTCGTCGACGTGGCGTCGACCGGTGTCGTGCGCGGGTGGTCGTGGATCCCCGAACCGCTGGAGGGCCAGCCGCTCGACCGGCCGTTCGCGTGGGCGCTGATCCAGCTCGACGGCGCGGACACCTCGCTGCTGCACGCCGTCGACGCGGGCTCGCCGGACCGGATGTCGACGGGTGCGCGGGTCCGGGTGCGATGGCGTGCGGACCGGGTCGGCGCGATCACCGACATCGAGTGCTTCGAGCTCTCCGACGAGCCTGCGGACGAGCCGGTTCCCGCTGACGAGGTCACGATGGTGACCACGCCGGTGCACCTGCATTACACGCATTCCGCGTCGCCGACCGAGGACCCGTTCCTGCGCGGGCTGATGGAGGGCCGGCTGATCGCCCAGCGCTGCCCGGCGTGCTCGAAGGTCTACTTCCCGCCGCGCCCGGCGTGTCCCACCGACGGCGTGCCGACGACGGAGCAGATCGAACTGTCCGACCGCGGGACCGTCACGACGTTCTGCGTGGTCAACGTGCCGTTCCTCGGCCAGCGCATCCCGCCTCCCTACGTCTCCGCGTACGTGCTGTTGGACGGCGCGGACATCCCGTTCCTGCACCTGCTGCTCGGCGTCGCCCCCGAGGACGTGCGGATGGGCATGCGCGTGGAGGCGGTGTGGAAGCCGCGCGAGGAGTGGGGCCCGACGATGCAGAACATCGACCACTTCCGGCCTTCCGGCGAGCCGGACGCACCCTTCGACTCCTACTCCCAGCACCTGTGAGGCCCTGATGCGGGACATCGCCGTAGTCGGTTTCGCGCAGACGCCCTGCGTGCGCGAGACCGACGGCACCACCAACGGTGTCGAGATGCTGGTGCCGATCTTCCACGAGGTGCTGGGCTCGCTCGGGCTGACCAAGTCCGACATCGGCTTCTGGTGCTCGGGTTCCTCGGACTACCTGGCGGGGCGGGCGTTCTCGTTCGTCTCCGCGGTCGACGCGATCGGGGCGTTCCCGCCGATCATGGAGTCGCACGTCGAGATGGACGCGGCCTGGGCGTTGTACGAGGCGTGGGTGAAGCTGCTGTGCGGCGAGGTCGACACCGCACTCGTCTACGGCTTCGGCAAGTCGTCTGCCGGTCAGCTGCGCCGGGTCATGGCGATGCAGCTCGATCCGTACGTCGTGACGCCGCTGTGGCCGGATTCCGTTGGCCTGGCGGGAATTCAGGCGCGCATGGGCATCGAGGCCGGGCTCTGGGACGCCGAGGCGATGGCGTCCGTCGCCGCGCGGAGCCGTGCCGCGGCCGTCTCGAACCCGCTGGCGCAGCTGTCCGGTTCCGTCGAGGTCGCAGATCTGCTCGCCACCCCGTACGTGGCGGATCCGTTGCGCAGGCACGACTGCGCGCCGATCACCGACGGCGCGGCCACGATCGTGCTGGCGGCCGGTGATCGTGCCCGAGAGCTCTGCGAACGCCCGGCGTGGATCACCGGCTTCGAGCACCGGACGGACTCGCCGTCGTTCGGTGCGCGCGACCTGCTGACATCTCCGTCCACAGTGGCCGCTGGCAAGGCCGCAGGTGCCGAAGGCGTCGAGGTGGCGGAGCTGCACGCGCCGTTCAGCCACCAGGAAATCCTGCTGCGCCAGGCACTCGGGCTCGGCGACGACGTCGTGGTGAACCCGTCCGGCGGCGTCCTGGCGGGCAACCCGATGTTCGCGGCGGGTCTCGCCCGCATCGGCGAGGCGGCCAGGCGCGTGCACGACGGCTCGGCCTCGAAGGTGCTCGGCCACGCCACGAGTGGCCCGCTGCTCCAACAAAACCTCGTCTGCGTGATGGAAGGGCGGGAGTAGATGCGACCGGCAGCAGTGGTCGGCACCGGCCAGACGCACCACGCCGCAAAACGCCTCGACGTCTCGATGGCGGGCCTGTGCCGCGAGGCGATCGACCGCGCGATGGCCGACGCGGGCGTCGACTGGCCGGACATCGACGCCGTGGTCCTGGGCAAGGCGCCCGACCAGTTCGAGGGCGTGATGATGCCCGAGCTCTTCCTGGCCGACGCCCTCGGCGCCGTCGGCAAACCGCTGCTGCGCGTCCACACCGCGGGTTCCGTCGGCGGCAGCACCGGCAACGTGGCGGCGTCGCTCGTGCAGTCCGGCGTGCACAACCGCGTGCTGGCCGTGGCGTTCGAGAAGCAGTCCGAGTCGAACGCGATGTGGGCGCTCTCCGTACCGACCCCGTTCACCATGCCCGTGCACGCGGGCGCCGGCGGCTACTTCGCACCGCACGTCCGCGCCTACATCCGCCGCGCGGGCGCCCCCGAGCACGTGGGCACGATGGTCGCGGCCAAGGACCGCCGCAACGGCGCCCTCAACCCCTACGCGCACTTGAAGCAGCCGGACATCACCGTCGAGTCGGTCCGCGCGTCCACCATGCTCTGGGACCCGATCCGCTACGACGAGACCTGCCCTTCGTCGGACGGCGCGTGCGCGGTGGTGATCTCCGCGGAACCGACCTCCGGCCCTGCCGCGTGGATCCGGGCGACCGCGCTGCGCACCGAGCCCACGACGTTCGCGGGCCGCGACCAGGTCAACCCGCAGGCGGGCCGCGACGCCGCCCGCGCGCTGTGGAAGCAGGCGGGCATCACCGACCCGCTGTCCGAAGTGGACGCAGCCGAGATCTACGTGCCCTTCTCCTGGTTCGAGCCGATGTGGCTGGAAAACCTCGGCTTCACCGACGTCGGTCAGGGCTGGAAGCTCACCGAGGCCGGCGAAACCGAGATCGGCGGCCGCCTCCCGGTGAACCCGAGCGGCGGCGTCCTGTCGTCCAACCCGATCGGCGCCTCCGGCCTCCTCCGCTTCGCCGAGGCCGCGATGCAGGTGATGGGCACGGCGGGCGACCACCAGGTGGACGGCGCAAGAGTCGCTTTAGGACACGCCTATGGCGGTGGTTCCCAGTTCTTCGCCATGTGGGTAGTCGGATCGGAGAAGCCATGAAGTTCACCGTCGGCATCGCCATGAGCCCACTCGACCAGCTGACCGAACTGGCCCAATGCGCCGAGGAGTGCGGCTACGCCTCCATAGCGCTCCCCGACTCCCTCTTCTTCTCCGAGAAGGTGTCCGCCGACTACCCCTACACCCCGGACGGCTCCCGCATGTGGAACGCCGACACCCCGTGGGTCGACCCGCTGATCGCCGCAGCCGCCATGGGCGCCGTGACGTCCCGCATCCACTTCTACACCCAGGTCCTGAAACTGGGCTCCCGCAACCCACTCCTGCTGGCCCGCCAGGTCGGCTCGGTGGCCCACCTGACCAACAACCGCTTCGGCCTCGGCGTGGGCCTGGGCTGGTCCCCGGAAGAGTTCGAGTGGTGCGGCGCCCCGTACGCCAACCGCGGCCCCCGCGTGGACGAGATGATCGACATCCTGAAACTCGTCCTGGCCGGCGGCATGGTCGAGTACCACGGCAAGTACTTCGACTTCGACCGCCTCCAGATGTCGCCTGCGCCTACGGCACCTGTCCCCTTCTACGTGGGCGGACACTCCCCCGCCGCGTTGAAGCGCGCCGCCCGCGTGGGCGACGGCTGGACGTCCGCCATGATCAAGTTCGCGGACCTCCGAACCGTGATCTCCCAGCTCACCGACCTGGGCGCGTTCGAGCGCCCGTTCGAAATCCAGGCCGTCTGCATCGACCGCTTCGGCCTCGACGGCTACCACCAGCTCGACGAGATCGGCGTGACCGACGTGATCGTCGTCCCCTGGCTGTTCTACGGCGTCGGCTTCGACGGCAGCCTGGAAGCCAAGAAGGACGGACTCAGGCGCTTCGCCGACGAGGTGATCGGAGAGTTCGCATGACCGCCGTGACCTGGACCGCCTCCCGCACCGAAACCCCGGCCCGCGTGGCCTCGTGGCGCTCCATGGACGCCGTGACACGAGGCGCGAAAGACGAGTGGCTGTCCCTGTTCGCCGACGACGCCGTGGTGGAAGACCCGGTGGGTCCGTCGATGTTCGACGCGGAAGGCAAGGGCCACCACGGCAAGGAGGCGATCGCCGCCTTCTGGGACCTGGCGATCGCCAACGTGGAACGCTTCGAGTTCGCGATGCACGACTCCTTCGCGGCCGGCTCCGAATGCGCCAACGTGGGCGTCATCCGCGCCTTCCTGCCAGGCGGCGCCCGCGTCGACACCGAGGGTGTCTTCGTCTACAACGTGGGCGAGGACGGCCTGATCCGCTCGATGCGCGCCTTCTGGGAGACCGAACGGGCCATGGCCACCCTCCGCACCGAACCCTGAAGCCAGCCGACTGGTCGCGTTCCAGCGTGGTTGCGTGGGCCTTGACGAGCGCTGGTTGCGTCATCGCCGCTTCGCGACGATTGCGATTGGGGCTTGACTTCGGGGCCCTTGCGAGGCGCAAATCGGCCTATAAAAGCCGGGCAGGTAAAGCGCCCGGCCGATCCGAACACGGTAGCACCTCGAACCCAAAGTCAAGCCCCAATCGCATGCGTGCATGGTTGCGTTAGGCGGTCGGGTTCCGAAATTACCGCTTGGACGGCGCGGCATCAGGTGCTGTCCGGCTCGCTTCGCTTCGCCACGGTCTGGCCGGTTTCGTTCACCCGATTGTGTATCGCTTGACGTGCGTTTATGTCGTGATCTTGCGGTAAATTAGAACACGTGAGCGACCCCGAACTTCCCCTCCTCTCCACCGGCGAGCTGCTGCGCGGCATCGTCGACGAGGTGACGGAAATCCGGGCCCGCGATTATGCGGTGATGCAGAAAATCGCCGAATTGAACCGGCGTGGAGCCGCTGCCGAGCTTGGTTACAAGAATTTGCAGGACGTGTTGCGGCATGCGGTCCGCTGGGACAAGAACACCGCGAAACGGTGGGTCGAGCAGGCCGCGCTGCTGAGCAGTGAGATCACCCCGACCGGCAGTGAGGTCGCCGCCCGGCTTCCGATCGCCGCCGCGGCGGCGGCCGAGGGCGCGGTGTCGATTGATCACGTCGCGGTGGTCGCCGAGGCGATGAAGACTCTGCCTGCCGAGCGCGAGGGGCAGATGGTGGACTACGCGCGCCAGTTCGCGCCCGCCGCGGTGCGCGTGCTGGGCAAGAGGCTGATCTACGGCCTGTTCCAGAACGACCCCGAGCCGCGTGACCCCCAGGCCGAGTCCGCGGGCAACCGGCTCTCGCTGCGCCAGAGCAAGACGGGGGACTGGAAGCTCGCGGCGACGATGGACGCGGTCACTGGCGCGAAGTTCGCGACCCTGCTGGATCCGCTGGCCAAGCCCCGTCCGACCACCGTCGAGGGCCCGGACCCGCGTTCGCTCGACGAGCGTCAGGGTGACGCGCTTGCCGAGCTGGTCGACCTGACGTTGCGGGCGGACCAGCTGCCCGAGCACGGCGGTGAACCAGTCACCCTGACCTTGACGATTCCCTACCAGGATCTGGCCGAGCAGACCGGTCACGCGGTGCTGGACAACGGCGAGCGGATCCCGGTCGAGGAAGTGCGTCAGCTGGCCTGCAGTGCCGGGATCATCCCGATGGTCCTGGGCAGCAAGTCCCAGCCGCTCGACGTGGGCCGCCGGTCGCGGCTGTTCACCGCCGGGATCCGCCGGGCCCTGGTCGCCCGTGACCACGGCTGCGCGTTCCCCGGCTGCAGTCGTCCGCCGAAGCACTGCGATGCCCACCACATCCATCACTGGGCCGACGGCGGAGACACCCGCATCGACAACGGCGTGCTGCTGTGCCGCCACCACCACACGTTGATCCATCGCAGCGGGTGGGAAGTGAGGATGGAGCAGGGAGTGCCGGTCTTCTATCCGCCCGCGTGGCTGGATCCGCTGCGAACACCCAGACGCAACCTGCTCCACACCGCCGCCTGACCCCGACCAGGGAGACGCGAGCGGCCCCTCACCACCACCTCGACCGCCACGGCCGTGCAGCACCACCACGGCCGTGGCACAGCCATGCCCAAAACCCGCCAGGCATCAGCGACGCCTCACGGCAGTGAAAACCGCGATGACACCGACGAAGCGCTAGCACCGGCACAGGCAACGGCACCCACGCCGTCCAAGCGGTAATTCCCGCAACCCGACCGCCTAACGCAACCATGCACGCATGCGATTGGGGCTTGACTTTGGGTTCGAGGTGCTACCGTGTTCGGATCGGCCGGGCGCTTTACCTGCCCGGCTTTTATAGGCCGATCTGCGCCTCGCAAGGGCCCCGAAGTCAAGCCCCAATCGCAATCGTCGCGAAGCGGCGATGAAATGACCCCGCTCGTCAATGGCCCACGCGACCACGCTGGAAGGCGACGGAACCCGCACGGCCGCCCCCCGTAGCTGGCAGCCCTACGAGTACTGCACCTGAAAGTCCTTGATCCCGTTCAACCACCCCGACCTCAACCGCCGAGGCTCAGCAACCTGCCGAATCCCAGGCATGTGATCAGCGATGGCGTTGAAGATCAGGTCGATCTCCAACCGAGCCAGGTTGGCCCCGATGCAGAAGTGCGCCCCACTCCCCCCGAACCCGAGGTGCGGGTTGGGATCCCGAGTGATGTCGAACTTCTCCGGCTCCTCGAACACCTCCTCGTCGAAGTTCGCGGACGAGTAGAACAGCCCGACCCGCTGCCCCTTCTTGATCTCCACCCCGCTCAGCACGGTGTCCTGCGTGGCCGTCCGCTGGAACACCACAACGGGCGTGGCGTACCGGACGATCTCGTCGGCCGCAGTGGCCGGCCGCTCGGCCTTGAACAACTCCCACTGCTCAGGATGATCGAAGAACGCCTTCATCCCGTGAGTGATCGCGTTGCGCGTGGTCTCGTTCCCCGCAACAGCCAGCAGCAGCACGAAGAACCCGAACTCCTCGGAGGCCAGGCCGGCACCGTCCACATCGGCCTGAACCAGCTTGGTGACGATGTCCGAGCGCGGGCACGCGCGGCGGTCTTCCGCCATCGTCCACGAATAGCCGAGCAGTTCGGTGGCCGCGGCCATCGGGTCGCCTTCGAACTCGGGGTCGTCGTAGGAGATCATCTGGTTGGACCAGTCGAAGATCTTTCGGCGGTCCTCCTGCGGGATGCCGATGAGTTCGGCGATCGCCTGCAGCGGCAGCTCGCAGGCCACGTCCGTGACGAAGTCGCCTTGGCCCTTGGCCACGGCCTCGGCCACGATCTTCTCGGCTCGGGCGCTCAGGGCCTCGCGCAGGGCGTTGATGGACTTCGGGGTGAAGCCGCGGGAGATGATGCCGCGTTGCTTGGTGTGGACCGGCGGGTCCATGTTGAGCAGGAGGAGGCGCTGCATCTCGATGCGGTCGCGGGTCATGCCGTCGGCGAACCGGATGATCGCGGTGTTCTCCCAGCTCGAGTAGATGTCGCTGTGGCGGGAGACCTCCTTGACGTCCGCGTGTTTGGTCACCACCCAGAAGCCGTCGTCGGAGAAACCGCCCTGACCCGTCGGGTGGGCGTTCCACCAGATCGGCGCGGTCTGGCGCAGCTCGGCGAACTCCTCCAGGGGTAAGCGTTTCGCGTACATGTCGGGGTCGGTGAAGTCGAAGCCCTCTGGGATGCGCGGCTTGCCCACGGAGCCACCTCCTAGGTGTAACGTGTTCTACTCGATTCAAACACGGTTGCGCCTTGTGTTGAAGCCCCCGTGCAGCCAATCTGGTCGTTCACAGGAACGTGTTCTAGTTTCAAGGAGGCTCGCGTGGGCAGTCCGGTGATCGTGGGAGCGGTGCGCACGCCCATCGGCAGGCGCAACGGCTGGTTGTCGGGGCTGCACGCCGCCGAGCTCCTCGGTGCGGCGCAACGGGGACTGCTCGACAGGACCGGTGTTGATCCGTCCACTGTCGAACAAGTCATCGGTGGCACCGTCACCCAGGCGGGCGAGCAGTCCAACAACATCGCCAGGACCGCCTGGCTGCACGCCGGTCTGCCGCACGGCACCGGCTGCACCACCATCGACGCCCAGTGCGGCTCCGCCCAGCAGTCCACGCACCTCATCGCCGGGCTGATCGCGGTCGGCGCCATCGACGTGGGCATCGCGTGCGGGGTCGAGGCGATGAGCCGGGTGCCGCTGCGCAGCAACATCGGGGACGCCGGCTCGCCCCGGCCCGACTCGTGGTCCATCGACCAGCCGAACCAGTTCGTGGGCGCGGAACGGATCGCGGCACGGCGTGGCATCGGGCGCGAGGAGGTGGACCGGTTCGGCGTCCAGTCGCAGACGCGGGCGCAGCGGGCCTGGGCCGAGGGACGGTTCACCGCCGAGGTCGTCCCGGTGAAGGTCGGCGAGGAGCTCGTCGAGACCGACCAGGGCCTCAGGGAGACGTCACTCGAGGCGCTGGCCGCGTTGAAGCCGGTGCTGCCAGACGGCGTGCACACCGCGGGCACGTCGTCGCAGATCTCCGACGGCGCGTCGGCCGTGATGGTCGTGGACGAGGACTGGGCGCGCGCTCACGGACTCACGCCGCGCGCCCGCATCGTGACCCAGTGCCTGGTCGGCTCCGACCCGTACTACCTGCTCGACGGGCCGGTCGACGCGACCGCGCGGCTGCTGGAGCGCAGCGGCATGAAGATGGCCGACATCGACCTGTTCGAGGTGAACGAGGCGTTCGCGTCGGTCGTGCTGTCGTGGGCCGCGGTGCACCGGCCGAACCTGGATCGGGTCAACGTCAACGGCGGCGCCATCGCGATCGGTCACCCGGTGGGCAGCACGGGCACGCGGCTCATCACGACGGCGCTGCACGAGCTGGAACGCCGCGACGCCACGACCGCGCTCATCACGATGTGCGCCGGCGGGGCAATGGCCACCGGCACCATCATCGAACGGATCTAGGCGCCGTACACCGGCACCGGGTGGTGGTCCGCGACCAGCTCGCGGACCACCGGCCCCAGCTCCTCCGGCTCCCACCGAGCGCCTTTGTCGATCTCGCGTCCGCGCTGCCAGCCGTGAGCCAGGCACACCCGCCCGCCGTCGACCTCGAACATCCGGCCGCTCACGTCCCCGGCCTCCGCGCTGCCGAGCCACACCACGAGCGGCGACACGTTCTCCGGCGCCATCGCGTCGAAGCCGTCGTCCGGCGCCGCCATCGTCGAGGCGAACGTCTGCTCGGTCATCCGCGTCCGCGCCGCAGGGGCGATCGCGTTCACCGTCACGCCGTACCGCGCCAGTTCCGCTGCCGCCACCAGGGTCAGCCCCGCGATCCCCGCTTTGGCCGCGGAGTAGTTCGCCTGTCCCACGCTCCCGAACAGCCCCGCTCCGGACGACGTGTTGATCACCCGGCCCGACACGGGCCCGCCGGCCTTGTGCACGCCACGCCAGTACGCGGCGGCGTGGTGCAACGGCGCGAAGTGGCCCTTGAGGTGCACGCGCACCACCTCGTCCCACTCGTCCTCGCCGCAGCTCACGATCATCCGGTCGCGCACGATCCCGGCGTTGTTCACCAGCACGTCGAGCCCGCCGAACGTCTCCACCGCGGCCGAGACCACCCGCGCGGCACCGGCCCACGTCCCCACGTCCTCGGTGTTCACCACGGCACGCGGCCCGATCAGCGCGGCCACCTCCGCGGCGGGCCCCTCCGACAGGTCGTTCACCACGACGCGGGCCCCGGCGGCGGCGAACGCCAGGGCGTGCGCGCGCCCGATGCCGCGGCCCGCACCGGTGACGATGACGACCCGGTCCTCGCACAACCTCATGACGAACCCCCATCGGTGTTGGCAGCGGCCAGGAACGCGGGCACCTCTCCCCCGCCGTGCACGACCAGAGTCGAACCGGTGACGTAAGAAGCCAGCGGCGAAGCGAGGAAGACCGCGCACGCGCCGACCTCGTCCGGCGACGCGAGCCGGCCCAGCGGCACGGTCCGGGACACGGCTTCGATCCCGGCCTCGTCCCCGTAGTGCAGATGGGACTGTTCGGTGCGCACCATGCCCACGGCCAAAGCGTTGACCCGCACGCGCGGCGCCCACTCGACGGCCAAGGACGAAGTCAGGCTGTCCAGTCCGGCCTTCGCGGCGCCGTAGGCAGCGGTCCCCGGTGACGGGCGGCGCCCGGAAATGCTGCTGACCATCACGATCGAGCCACCGGACTCCTGCATCACGGCGTTCGCTGCCTGCGACACCAGCAGCGGCGCCAGCAGGTTCAGCTCCACGACCTTCTGGTGGAACCGCGGCGAGGCCTTGTCCGCCAGCGCGAACGGCGCTCCACCGGCGTTGTTGACCAGCACGTCCAGTCGCCCGAACCGCGCCACGATCCCGGACACGAGCGCCGAAACCTGCTCGGCGTCCCGGACGTCGCACTGGACGAACGACGCACCTGGGACGGAAGCAGGACGCCGGGCGCACGTCACCACCGTCGCGCCGACCGACAGGAACGCGCGGGTGATGCCGAGACCGACACCCCGCACGCCGCCCGTCACGAGGACGACGCTTCCGTCGAGGGAGAGTTCCACTCCGCACCTACCCCGGTCGCTCCGGCGCTGCTAAATTACCAAGCAATCGCTTGGTTCGGAAGGCGGCGCGATGGGAATCTCCAGCAGCCACACCGAAAACGGCATCATCGAGGTGACGGTCGACATCCCTCCTGTCAACGCGATCCCCGCGCGCGGCTGGTTCGAGCTGGCCGAGACGATCACGTACGCGGGCAGGGATCCCCAGGCACGGGTCGTGATCCTCAGGGCCGAGGGCAGGGGGTTCTGCGCGGGCGTCGACATCAAGGAGATGCAGCGCACGCCCGGCTACGACGCCCTGATCGCCGCGAACAGGGGTTGCGCCAAGGCTTTCGCCGCCGTCTACGACTGCGAGGTGCCGGTCATCGCCGCGGTCAACGGGTTCTGCCTCGGCGGCGGCATCGGGCTGGTCGGCAACGCGGACGTCGTCGTCGCGTCCGACGACGCCACGTTCGGCCTCCCCGAGGTCGACCGGGGCGCGCTCGGCGCGGCAACCCACCTGGCCAGGCTCGTGCCGCAACACCTGATGCGGACGCTGTACTACACGGCCAGGACCGTCAGCGCGCAGACGCTGCACCACCACGGCAGCGTCTTCGAGGTCGTGCCGCGCGAGCAGCTCGACGACGCGGCCCGCGAGATCGCCAAGGAGATCGCCAAGAAGGACCCGACGGTGATCCGCGCGGCCAAGGAAGCGATCAACGGCATCGACCCGCAGCGCGTGCACACCAGCTACCGCTTCGAGCAGGGCTTCACCTTCGAGCTGAACCTCACCGGCGTGTCGGATCACGCCCGGCAGGCCTTCCTGGACGGAAACCATGCGCGACAAGCGAATGACAGCTGACGAGGCAGTCTCGGGGATCAAGGACGGCATGACCGTCGGCATCGGCGGCTGGGGCTCGCGGCGCAAACCGATGGCCCTGGTGAAGGCGCTTCTCCGGACCGACGTCAAGGACCTCGTCGTGGTCACCTACGGCGGCCCGGACGTCGGGCTGCTGTGCGCGGCGGGCAAGGTCCGCAAGCTGGTCTACGGGTTCGTCTCGCTCGACTCCATCCCGTACGACCCGTGGTTCAAACGGGTCCGCGAGGCCGGTGGGATCGAGGTGCTGGAGCTGGACGAGGGCATGTTCCAGACGGGGCTCAGGGCCGCCGCGCACCGGTTGCCGTTCCTGCCGATCAGGGCGGGCCTCGGTTCGGACGTGCTCAAGTACGCGCCCGAGATCAAAACCATCCGTTCGCCTTATGACGACGGTGAAGAGCTGGTCGCGATGCCCGCGCTGAAGCTCGACGTCGCGCTGGTGCACCTCAACCGCGCGGACCGGCACGGCAACGCCCAGTACCTCGGCCCCGACCCGTACTTCGACGACCTGTTCTGCCTGGCCGCGGACCGGCGTTACGTCTCCTGCGAGCGGATCGTGGAGACGTTCGACGGACCACCGCAGACGTTGCTGCTCAACCGGATGATGGTCGACGGAGTCGTGGAAGCACCGGGTGGGGCGGGGTTCACGAGCTGCGTCCCCGACTACCCGCGCGACGAGAAGCTCCAGCGCGAGTACGCCGAAGCAGCAGCCGACCTGGAGAAATGGCCGGACTTCTACGAGAGGGTGCTGGGATGAGCGACATCACCAGGGCCGAAATCTGCGTCACGGCCTGCGCCGACCTGTTCCTGGGCGCCGGTGAGACGCTCGCCAGCCCGATGGGGCTCATCCCGTCCCTCGGCGCGAAGCTCGCCCGCCTCACCACCGAACCCGACCTGCTGCTGAGCGACGGCGAGGCCTACCTCCTCACGCCGGAGTCCACTGTGGAGGGCTGGCTGCCGTACCGGAAGGTGTTCGACGTCGTCGCGCACGGCCGCCGGCACGTCGTGATGGGCGCGAACCAGGTCGACAGGTTCGGCAACCAGAACATCTCCGCGATCGGCGACCACGCGCGGCCCACCCGGCAGCTGCTCGGCTTCCGCGGCGCGCCGGGCAACACGATCAACCACCGCACCAGCTACTGGGTGCCGCGGCACAGCCCGCGCGTGCTGGTCGAGGCCGTTGACGTCGTCTCCGGCGTCGGCTACGACCACGCCGTGGGCCCGTTCCACGACGTCCATCGCGTCGTCACGAACCTGGCGGTGCTCGACTTCGACACCCCCGACCACTCGATGCGGCTGGTCTCCACCCACCCCGGCGTGTCGGTCGACGAAGTCCAGAAGCAGACGTCGTTCCCGCTGGTGGCGGACGAGGTGAGCGAGACCCGGCTGCCCACCGACGAGGAGCTCGAGCTGCTCCGCACCGTGCTCGATCCGGACAGCCGGCGCGACCGGGAAGTCCCGGCATGAGGACCGCGCTGACCGAGCTGGTCGGTGTCCGCCATCCCGTGGTGCAGACCGGGATGGGCTGGGTCGCGGGACCGCGCCTCGTCTCCGCGACCGCCGTAGCGGGCGGGCTCGGGATCCTCGCCTCGGCCACGATGACCTACGCCGAACTCGAAGCGGCCATCAAGGAAACCCGTTCTCGCACGTCACAACCGTTCGGCGTGAACCTGCGAGCCGACGCCCAGGACGCGGCCGAACGGGTCGACCTGCTGATCCGCGAACAGGTCAAGGTCGCTTCCTTCGCACTGGCCCCGAAACCGGACATGATCGCGAAGCTGAACGACGCCGGCGTCGTCGTGATCCCGTCGGTCGGTGCGGCCAGGCATGCGGAGAAGGTTGCGGAGTGGGGTGCCCACGCGGTGATCGTCCAGGGCGGCGAGGGCGGCGGCCACACCGGCGGCGTGGCGACGACCCTGCTGCTGCCGAGCGTGCTGGACGCGGTCGACATCCCGGTGGTCGCCGCGGGCGGCTTCTTCGACGGCAGGGGGCTCGCGGCGGCGCTCGCGTACGGCGCGGCCGGAATCGCGATGGGCACGAGGTTCCTGCTCACCCAGGAGAGCACGGTCCCCGACGCGGTCAAACAGGCCTACCTGCAACGAGACCTGAACGGCACGGTCGTGACCACCCGCGTCGACGGTCTGCCGCACCGAGTGCTGCGCACCGACCTCGTGAACCACCTGGAGCGGTCGGGGAAGGTCAGCAGCCTGGTCCGCGCGCTCGCCAACGCGGCCAGGTTCCGCCGGCACACCGGGCTGACCTGGCGCGCGATGATCCGCGAAGGCCTCGCCCTGCGGCACGGCAAGGACCTCACCTGGGCCCAGGTGATCATGGCCGCGAACACGCCGATGCTGCTGCGCGCCGGCCTGGTCGAGGGCAGGACCGACGCGGGCGTGCTCGCGTCCGGTCAGGTCGCCGGCCTCCTCAGCGACCTGCCGACCTGCGAGGAGCTGATCACCGGCATCGTCACCGACGCCGAGAAGATCATCGATCAGCTCAGAGACGTTCGATGATCGTCACGTTCGCCTGACCGCCACCCTCGCACATGGTCTGCAGGCCGTAACGACCGCCGGACCGCTCCAGCTCGTGCAGCAACGTCGTGAACAGCTTGGTGCCGGTCGCTCCGATGGGATGACCGAGAGCGAGCGCTCCCCCGTTGACGTTGACCTTCGCCAGGTCGACGCGCAACTCCTTGGCCGACGCCAGCGGAACGGACGCGAACGCCTCGTTGATCTCGAACAGGTCGATGTCCGAAATGGACATCCCGGCCCGTTCCAGCGCGAACCGGGTGGCGCGGATCGGCGCGGTCAGCATGTAGATCGGGTCGGACCCGCGAGCGGAGAGGTGGTGCACCCGAGCCCGCGGCGTCAGCTTCCGCTCGCGCACGGCCCGTTCCGACACGACGAGCACCGCCGAGGCACCGTCGGAGATCTGCGAGGACAACGCCGCCGTCGTCCGCCCGCCCGGCCGCAACGGTTGCAGCGCAGCCATCTTCTCGGCGCTGGTGTCCGGGCGCGGGCACTCGTCGTGCACGACGCCGTCGACCGGCGCGATCTCCCGGTCGAACCGGCCCTCCTTGATCGCGGTGATCGCCCGCAGATGGCTCTGCAGCGCGTACTCCTCCATCTCACGCCGCGAGAGGTCCCACCGCACGGCGATCAGGTCGGCGGCGCGGAACTGGTTGACCTCCTCGTCGCCGTACCGGTGCTGCCAGCCCTCGCAGCCCTCGAACGGGCTCCCCGCTGGTGAGTTGGCCGTCATGGCCGACCCGATCGGCACCTGCGACATGTTCTGCACGCCACCGGCGACGATCACGTCGGCGGTGCCGCTCATCACCGCCTGCGCCGCGAAGTGCAGCGCCTGCTGGCTCGACCCGCACTGCCGGTCGACCGTCACGCCCGGCACCTGCTCCGGGAAACCCGCCGCCAGCCAGGACGTCCGCGCGATGTCACCCGCCTGCGGCCCGACCGTGTCCACGCAGCCGAAGATCACGTCGTCCACGTCCGTCGGGTCGACGTCGACGCGGTTGAGCAGCGCCGTGATCACGTGCGCACCGAGATCGGCGGGATGCACGTGGCTCAGCACGCCGCCACGCCTGCCCGCCGGAGTCCGCACAGCCTCGATGATGTACGCCTCGGCCACGAGGGCCCTCCTTCTAGGTCTTCGAGTTCTTCCGGCGTCCCGTGGCGATGCCGTCGAGCAGGATCGCTAGGTACTGGTCGGCGACCGCGTCCGCGGACAGCCCGCCGCCCGGCCGGTACCAGCGCACGGCCACCCACACCGTGTCGCGGATGAACCGGTAGGCCAGGTCCACGTCGAGATCGGCGCGGAACACTCCCGCGCCGATTCCGTCCTCCAGCAGCACCGTCCAGAGCTTGCGGAACTCGACGTTGCGGTCGTCCAGGTACGAGAACCGCTCCAGCGGCATGAGGTGCTTGGACTCGTTCTGGTAGATCGCGACCTCGGCGTGCCGGGTGTCGATCGCCTCGAACGACGCCACGACCAGCGCCTTCAGCGTCTGCTTGGGGCCGAGGCCCGCGTCGACGATCTCCCGGTACCGCGTGAACAGCTCGTCGAGGAAGGTGCGCAGGATCTCGTCCACCATCGACTCCTTCGAGTCGAAGTGGTGATACAGGCTGCCGGACAGGATGCCCGCCGCGTCCGCGATGTCCCTGACCGTGGTCTGTCCGTACCCACGTTCGGCGAACATCCGTGCGGCGAGCTCCAGCAGCTCTGCCCTGCGGTTGCTCATCGGTCGTTCCTTCCTCACGGGTGCTGACTGCTCACCGAGACGACCTCGCCCGTCAGGTAGGACGAGTAGTCGCTGGCGAGGAACACGATCACATTCGCGACCTCCCACGGCTCGGCGGCGCGCCCGAAAGCCTCGCGGGACGCCAGTTCGGTCAGCAACTCCTCACTGGTGACCTTGGCGAGGAACGGGTGCGCAGCCAAGCTCGGAGCCACCGCGTTCACCCGGATGCCGTGCTCGGCCACGTCCATCGCGGCGCAGCGGGTGAGCGCCATGACTCCCGCCTTCGCCGCCGCGTAGTGGGCCTGGCCGCGCTGAGCGCGCCAGCCGACGACGCTCGAGTTGTTGACGACAACACCGCTTCGTTGGGCGACCATCTGGCGCAACACGGCCCTCGTGCAGCGGAACGTGCCGTTCAACGTCACGTCCAGCACGCGCGACCACTCGTCGTCGCTCATGTCGAGCACGGACTTCTCTCCGCCGAGGCCCGCGTTGTTGACCATCACGTCGATGCGGCCGTACCGCGCAACTGTTTCGTCAACGAGCGTCTGCACCTGCTGTTCGTTCGTGACGTCGCACGGGATCGCGTGATCCGCGCCGAGCGCCTCGTGCGTCTCCTTCAGCCGGCGCTCGTGCCAGTCGCTGATCACCACCGTGGCGCCCTCTTCGAGACAGCGTTTCGCCGTCGCCGAGCCGATGCCCGTGCCCGCCGCCGCGGTCACGACGACGACTTTGCCCTTCAGCAGGTCGTGGCCGGTCATCGCGGCAGCCCCAGGACGCGGTGGGCGATGATCTCCCGCTGGATCTCGTCCGAGCCGCCGTAGATCGTCTCCGCGCGGCTGAACAGGAACATCCGCTGCCACTGCGTGCCGTCGAGCATCGATTCGGGGCCGAGCGACTCCATCGCGAGCTCACCGAGCCTGCGGTGCCAACCGCCCCAGAACAGCTTCAGCACGGACGCCTCCGGGCCTGGTTCGTCGTTGAGGGTGCGCAACGTGTGTGAACGCATGACGTGGAGTTCGAGCCACGCCCTGGTGAGCTTCTCCCGCAGGTGGTCCGGGGCGCCGGCCATGATCGCGTCGAGCTCCCTGCGGAAGCCGACCTGGTGGCCGAGCATCGCGGTGCCGCGTTCGAAGCCGAGCGTGGCCATGGCGATCTTCCAGCCCTCGCCCGGCTGCCCGACGACGTTCTCGCGGGCGGTGACCGCGCCGTCGAAGAAGACCTCGTTGAACTCGGACGTGCCGGTCAGCTGACGGATCGGCCGCACCTCGATGCCCGGCTGGTGCATCGGCACGAGCAGGTACGACAGGCCATGGTGGCGTTGCGATCCCGGTTCCGTGCGGCACAGAACAAAAATCCAGTCGGAGTAGTGCGCGTTCGACGTCCAGATCTTCTGGCCGTCGATCACCCACCGGTCGCCTTCGAGGGTGGCCTTCGTCTGGACAGACGCGAGGTCGGAGCCCGCACCCGGCTCGGAGTAACCCTGGCACCACAGCTCGTCGAGGCTGCGGATCTTGGGCAGGAACCGTTCCTTCTGCTCTTCCGTGCCGAACGCGATGAGCGTCGGGCCGAGCAGCCCCTCGCCCACGATGTCGACCTTCGCGGGTGCGTCTGCCTCCGCGTACTCCTCGTGGAAGACGACCTGCTCCTCCACGCTGCGCCCGCCGGGCCAGCCGAGGCACGTCCACCCGTGTGCCGCCAGGTGCCGGTGCCACCGCAGCCGTCCCTCGAACGCCTCGTGCTCGCGACCCGGCCCGCCCAGGCCGCGCAGCTCCGCGAACTCACCGACGAGGTTGGCGGACAACCATTCCCGCACCTCGCGCCGGAAGGACTCCATGGGCCATACTCTAACCTACCAAGCACTTGCTTTGGAGGACGTGATGGGCGGCGATCCAAGCAGGCAAACGGTTTCAGCGGTGCTCGACCGCGCTGCCTCGCTCTTCGGCGACGCGGAAGCGTTGGTGGACGGGGACGTCCGCCTCACCTACACCGCGCTGCGGGCGCAGGTGCACACCACGGCGCGCGC
Source organism: Lentzea flava (assembly GCF_014648475.1). Classification (GTDB taxonomy): domain Bacteria; phylum Actinomycetota; class Actinomycetes; order Mycobacteriales; family Pseudonocardiaceae; genus Lentzea; species Lentzea flava. Next base: position 774,522 of record NZ_BMRE01000001.1, read on the forward strand.
ACTCATCGGGATGGGCGTGCAGCCGGGCGACCGGGTCGCTCTGTGCGCACCGAACTCGCGGCACTGGGTGGTCGCGGCGCTCGGCGCGGTGCACGCGGGTGCCGCACTGGTGCCGATCAACACCCGGTTCACCGCTGCCGAGACGCTCGACGTGCTGCGGCGCAGCAAGGCGCGGGCTTTCCTCGTCGAGAGCGAGTTCCTCGGCCGCGACCGGCTCGCGGAGCTGCGCGGCGAGGACCTGCCCGAGATCATCGTGCGATTACCCGCCGACTGGGTCGACTGGGCGACGAACCTGCCGTCGCTCGATCCGGACCAGCTCTGCGACGTCATGTTCACGTCGGGGACGACCGGGCGCAGCAAGGGCGCGATGAGCGCGCACCGGCAGTCGCTCGGCGTCGCGGAGGCGTGGGCCTCGTGCGGCGAGCTGTCGTCGAGCGACCGGTACCTGATCGTCAACCCGTTCTTCCACACCTTCGGCTACAAGGCGGGGATCCTCGCCAGCCTGCTGCGGGGCGCGACGATCGTGCCGCAGCAGGTGTTCGACGTCACCGAGACGATGCGGCTGATCGAACAGGAGCGCATCACCGTGCTCCCCGGCCCGCCGACGATCTACCAGTCGTTGCTCGATCACCCGGACCGGAAGTCGTACGACCTGTCCAGCCTGCGGCTCGCGGTGACAGGGGCCGCGGTGGTGCCCGTGACGCTGGTCGAGCGGATGCAGTCTGAGCTCTCGTTCTCGACGGTGCTCACGGCGTACGGGCTCACCGAGGCCGTGGTGGCCACGATGTGCCGTCCCGACGACTCGCCCGAGACCGTCGCGCACACGTGCGGGCGGCCGTTGGCGGACTTCGAGCTCAAGCTGGGCGAGAAGGACGAGGTGCTGCTGCGCGGCCCGAACGTGATGCTCGGCTACCTCGACGACCCGGAGGCGACCGCCGCCGCGATCGACCCCGACGGGTGGCTGCACACGGGTGATGTCGGGCGAATCGACGAGCGCGGTTACCTCTCGATCACCGACCGGCTGAAGGACATGTACATCTGCGGCGGGTTCAACGTCTACCCCGCGGAGATCGAGCAGGCGCTGGCCCGGCTGCCGGGAGTCGCCGAGTCGGCCGTGGTCGGCGTGTTCGACGAGCGGCTGGGCGAGGTCGGTGTCGCGCACGTCGTGACGTCGCCCGGATTCGAGCTGACGGAGGCCCAGGTGATCGAGTTCTGCCGCGGCCGGCTGGCCAACTACAAGGTGCCGCGGGCCGTCGAGTTCCACCCCGCGCTCCCCCGCAACGCCGGTGGCAAGGTCCTCAAACACCTACTGCGCAAGGAGAACGCGTGACAGTGGAGTATGAGCGGCGGGACGCGGTCGCCGTCGTGACCATGAACCGCCCGGAGTACCGCAACGCGCAGAACTCGGCGATGACCTACGCGTTGGACGAGGCCTTCACGCGCGCGGTGAACGACGACGAGGTCAAGGTGATCGTCCTGGCCGGTGCCGGCGACCACTTCTCCGCGGGCCACGACATCGGCTCGCCCGGCCGGGACGTCGACGTGTCGTACGAGCGCAAGGCCGTCATGTGGTGGGACCACGTGGGCCGGTCAGGTGGTGATCTCCGGTTCGCCCGCGAGATGGAGGTCTACCTCGGCATGTGCCGGCGGTGGCGCGAGATCCCCAAGCCGATGATCGCGATGGTGCAGGGCGCGTGCGTGGCGGGCGGGCTGATGCTCGCCTGGGTGTGCGACCTGATCGTGGCCGCCGAGGACGCGTTCTTCGCCGATCCCGTGGTGCGCATGGGGATTCCGGGCGTCGAGTACTTCGCCCACCCGTGGGTGCTCGGTCCGCGTGCCGCGAAAGAGGTGCTGTTCACCGGCGACCGCTTCTCGGCTCAGCGCGCCTACGAGTGGGGCATGGTGTCGCGCGTCGTTCCGCGCTCCTCGTTGGAGTCGTCCGTTTTCGAGCTGGCTTCGCGGATCTCGGCGATGCCGCAGTTCGGGCTCGCGCTGGCCAAGAAGGCGGTCAACCAGTCAGAGGACCTCATGGGCATGCGGGCCGGGATGGACTCGGTGTTCGGGTTGCACCACTTCGCGCACGCCCACAACGCCGAGGTGAGCCCCGACGCGCTGGCGGGCATGGACGCCCGTTCGATGAAGAAGGCCTCCAGCTGATGGATCTCGACTTGGACGCCGCGACGCTGGAGTTCCAGGCCGAGGTGCGCTCGTGGCTGGCCGGGCACGTTCGTCCACTGTCCTCGATGGACACCGCCGCGGGTTTCGAGGAGCACCGCTCGTGGGAACGGCTGCTCGCCTCGGAGCGGCTGTCGGTGGTCTCGTGGCCGGAGGCGTTCGGCGGCCGGAATGCTTCGCTGCTGCAATGGCTGATCTTCGAGGAGGAGTACCACGCGTCGGGCGCACCCGGCCGGGTCTCGCAGAACGGCATCTTCCTGCTGGCACCGACCTTGTTCGCGCACGGCACGGACGAGCAGCGTGCGCGGATCCTGCCGCCGATGGCGGGGGGTGACGAGGTGTGGGCGCAGGCCTGGTCGGAGCCCGAGGCCGGATCCGACCTGGCGTCGTTGCGCAGCACGGCGGTCCGGTGCGAGGGCGGCTGGTTGTTGCGCGGCCAGAAGACGTGGAGCTCGCGGGCGGCGTTCGCGGACCGGGCGTTCGGGTTGTTCCGGACGTCGGCGGAAGGGCGTCACCGCGGCCTGACGTACCTGATGTTCGACCTGCGCGCCGACGGGGTGACCGTGCGGCCGATCAACCAGCTCGACGGTGAACCCGGCTTCGCCGAGATCTTCCTGGACGACGTGTTCGTGCCGGACCGTGACGTGATCGGTGCCGTTGGCGACGGCTGGCGCGTGGCGATGAGCACCGCCGGGAACGAACGCGGGCTGTCGCTGCGCAGTCCCGGCCGGTTTGTCGCGGCCGCCGGACGGCTGGTGGAGCTGTACCGCAAGAACCCCGACCCGGCGTTGCGTGATCGGGTCGTGGACGCGTGGATCGGTGCGCAGGCGTATCGGCTCCACACCTTCGGATCGCTCGCCAACCCTCCAGCGGGGCCGGCGGCGAGCGTGACGAAGGTGTTCTGGTCCGAGCTGGACCTGGCGTTGCACGAGACGGCTCTCGACCTGCTCGGGGAGGTCGCGCCCGGCTGGCGGGACGGGTGGCTGTTCTCGCTGGCCGGGCCGATCTATGCCGGCACCAACGAGATCCAGCGCAACGTGATCGCCGAGCGGATTCTGGGGTTGCCGCGATGATGCTGACGCTGTCGCCCGAGCAGGCGGACTTCGCCGGGGTGTTGCACGACTTCCTGGCTGCGGGGAAACGGGAGCTGGGCGAGCTCGGCGTCGGCGAGGTGACGGATCCGGCCGACCTGGTGGTGGTGTTCGAGGAGCTGGGCCATCACGCGGTGCCGGGCCCGCTGATCGAGTCGCTCGCCGTGCTGCCGATGCTCGGCGCCGGTCCTGGTTCGGTTGCCTTTCCTCCTCACGTTCCGCACGCCGTCGAGGCCGACCGCTACTTCCTCGTCGAGGGCGACACCCTTCGCGAAGCCGTTGCCACCGCCGAGCTGTCCTCAGTGGACCCCGAGCGCCGCCTCGTCGAACTGATCCCCGGCCCGGTCATCGCCACCGGTGTGCCCGCCGCCCGCGCCTTCGACCTCGGCGTCCTCACCTGCTCGGCCCAGCTCCTGGGTCTCGGCCGCGCGATGCTGGAGATGACCACCGCCCACACCCTGACGCGCACCCAGTTCGGCAGGCCGATCGGCTCCTTCCAGGCCGTCAAACACCACCTCGCCAACGTGCTGATCGGCCTGGAACTGGCCAGACCTCTGGTGTTCGGCGCCGCCGTCACGATGACGACCCGCGACGTCTCCGCCGCCAAGGTCGCCGCCTCTGACGCCGCGTGGAACGCCGCGAGGACCGCCCTGCAGGTGCACGGCGCGATCGGCTACACCGCCGAGCACGAGCTCGGCCGGTTCCTCCTGCAGACCCGAGCCCTGCGCACCGCGTGGGGCAGCCCGTCGATGCACCGAGCGCGCGTGCTGGAGGCGTTGTGACACCGGAACAGCTCGCCCTGCGCGACGCCGTCCGCAGCCTGCTCGGCAAGCACTCCGACGTGCGGGCCGCGATCGAGACACCGGACGGCTACGACGAGGACCTGTGGGCTAGGCTGTGCGACATCGGTGTGCTGCCGATCCCCGAGCGGTACGGCGGATCCGGTGCCGGAATCGCGGAGACGGCGCTGGCTTTGGAAGAACTCGGCCGGACACTCACACCGTCGCCGCTGCTCTCGTCCGCCATCGCCGCGCAGGCGCTTCTGGCCTCTGGCAACGAAGAAGCCTGCACACGACTCTTGCCGCGAATCGCCAACGGGGCCGTTGCCGCGCTCGTCTGGCCGTGGGACACCGCCGAGGTCACGGCGACCCCGGTTCTGGACCACCCCGAGATCACCACCGCAGCGGCCGCGAGCGAGTCCCTCGACGGCACCGCCCGGCACGTGCTGTACGGCGATCTCGCCGAGATCCTGCTCGTGTCCGACGGTGTCTCGCTGTTCGAGGTCGATGACGACGTGACCCGCGAGCACACGCCCACGATGGACCAGACCAGGCGCCTGGCCACGATCCAGCTGTCCGGTGCCTCCGGCACCCGCCTGGGTCCCTGGTCGTCCGGCGTCCGCGACATCGCCCTGGCGGCACTGGCCGCGGAACAGGTCGGTGCGGCCGCAAGAGCGCTGGAACTCACGGTCGAATACACCAAGACGCGGGTTCAGTTCGGCAGGCCCATTGGCTCGTTCCAGGCGTTGAAGCACCGCATGGCCGACCTCCATGTGCTGGTGGAGACGGCTCAATCGGCCGCGCTGGCGGCAACGGACGAGGTGTCCGCGGCGGTCGCGAAGGTGTACTGCTCCGAGGCGTTCTGCAAGGTCGCGGCCGAGATGATCCAGCTGCACGGCGGCATCGCGATCACCTGGGAGCACGACGCCCACCTGTACTTCAAGCGGGCGCACGGTAGCGCGCAGCTGTTCGGCAGTCCGGCGGATCACCTCGACCGGCTCGCGAAGTTGGTTCGTGCGTGATCATGGTTCCATGGATGCGCAGACCTACGCCGCGATCACGGACCTGTGCGCGCGGCTCGCGGGCCGGTTGGAGGACGACATCCTGCGCTCGGTGCGCGAGGACTACTTCGGTGGCGAACCCGGGCTGGCCGAGGCGACGCTGCTGCTCACCTCGCAGCACGAGAACATCGGGCTGACCAGGGAGGAGCACGACCTCCTCCGGTCCACATCGGATGATCCGGTACCGGTCATCGACGAGGTGCCGCCGGTGCCGTACCGCTTCAGCGCCGACGGTCCCGCTGGTGCGCCGGCCCCGAGCAGAGCGGACGCCGTGCTGGCCGCCGACGCCGCGCGGCACGGGGGCCGCCGGCTGCACCGGGCCTGGCGGGAGCCGCTCGACGGCGCACCCGACGGTGCGAAGTGGGTGTACGTGCTGGAGACCTCCGAAACCGCGAACGTGCTCGGCGCCTTCGCCGGACTCTCCGCGAGGTTGTGGGTGGCGCTGCGGGAGAAGTGGCCGCTCGAGGTCGTCGTCGAGGGCAGGCAGCTGCCGCCGTACCAGACCGCCGCCTTGGCCTCGGCACGGCAGATCTGGAGCGTCTAGCTCGTAAGACGCTCCAGCAGGCGGCGGAACTTCGGGCACTCCAGGTGGGTCGGCGCCGGGCACGCGGCGGCGTGTCGCAGCCCGTCCCGCATCACGGTCAGTCGCCGGATGGTCGCATCCAGCTCGTCCGTCTTGCTCGTGAGCAACGCGCGGTCGAGCTGCGGGCGGCCGTCCGGCGCGAACATCCGCGCGATCTCGTCAAGGGTGAAGCCCGCGGCGCGACCGACCGAGATCAGCGCCAGCCGCTGGAAAACGCCCTGGTCGAACACCCGCGTGAGGCCACGCCGCCCGACCGAGCCGATCAGGCCGCGCTCCTCGTAGTAGCGCAGGGTCGAGGCGGGCACGCCGGACCGCCGGACCACCTCGCCGATACCGAGTTCACCCATCAGACTTGACCTCAAGCCGACTTGAAGTAGGACGGTAGGAGCATGACACCTGAGGTCAACAGCGAACAGGCGGCACTGTGGAACGGCCCCGGCGGGCACGGCTGGGCCGCGGCGCGCGACATGGTCGACGTGGTTCTCCAGCCGTACGAGGACCTGCTCGTCGCGGCGGCGAAAGAACGCCCGCGCAGTGGCGTGCTCGACGTCGGCTGCGGCACCGGAGGCGTGATCAGGGCGATCGGCGCGGCGCTCGGTGACGTGCCGTGCGTCGGCGTCGACATCTCCGGGCCGCAGATCGCGGTGGCGGAGGAGACCGCGAACGTGCGGTTCTTCCAGGCGGACGCGCAGGTGCACCCGTTCGAGCCGGAGTTCGACCTGATCGTCTCGCGGTTCGGGGTCATGTTCTTCGACGATCCGGTGGCGGCCTTCCGCAACCTCAGGACCGCCGCGCGACCCGGTGGTGAGATGCGGCTGCTCGTGTGGCGCGGCAAGGGCGAGAACCCGTTCATGACGACCGCGGAACGTGCCGTCGAGACGCTGATTCCCGACCTGCCGACGTTCGACCCCGACGGGCCGGGACCACACTCGCTCGCGGATCCCGGCCGGGTGCGGACAGTGCTCGACGACAGCGGCTGGACCGGGATCGACCTGCGGAAGGTCGATCTGGACTGCGCCATGCCCGAGGACGCGCTGCCGAAGTACCTGACGATGCTCGGCCCGGTCGGCCGGGCGCTCCAGACCATGGGTGAACACGAGCGCGACGAGGTCCTCAACACGGTCCTGCGCGCGTTCGACCCGTTCGTGAGCGACGGAGAAGTCCGCTTCCCCACCGCGTCGTGGGAGGTCAGGGCACTAGCTCCACTCTGATTGGCGTTGCCAGGTCATCAGGTTGTCGAGCACCTCGCCGGACCAGCCGCGCGGGTCCAGTTCGGCGTGCACGGCGTAGCGGCCGCGGTAGAAGAGCAACGGCTGGGCGTCGCGCACCGGCCCGAGCTCCACGACCGAGCCGACGACCATGTGGTGGTCACCGGCGTCGTGCACCGCCGCCACCTGGCAGTCGACCCACGTGAGGACGCCGTCGAGCACCGGGGCACCGGTGGCCGACGGCGTCCAGGTCACGCCCGCGAACTTGTCCGCCCCGGCCTTGCCGAACACCGTCGAGATCTCCCGCTGGTCCTCCGCAAGGACGTTCACGCAGAACGCGCCCGACGAGGCCATCGCCGACCAGCTGCGCGATGTCCGTTGTGGACAGAACAGCACGAGCGGCGGGTCGAGCGAGAGCGCCGCGAACGCCTGGCAGGCGAACCCGACCGGGCCGTCCGTGGACATGCCGGTCACCACGGTCACGCCCGTGCAGAAGTGACCGAGAACCGAACGATAGCGGGCTACTTCTGGTAGCCCACGCTGAAGTCGTGTCCCCACAGGCTCACCGCCGTGCTCTCGCGTGCGATCCAGTCCTCATCGGACACCTGCCGTCCCTCGCAGCCGAACTCGACGTCGAACCCGCCGGGCGTCTTCATGTAGAACGACAGCATCAGGTCGTTGACGTGCCTGCCCAGCGTCGCCGACATCGGCACCTTGCGCCGCATCGCCCGGTCCAGGGTCAGGCCGACGTCGTCGGTGTTCTCGACCTCGACCATCAGGTGCACGATCCCGCTGGGCGTCGGCATCGGCAGGAACGCGAGGCTGTGGTGGCGCGGGTTGCAGCCGAAGAACCGCAGCCACGCCGGCGGCCCGTCGGCGGGACGGCCGACGAACTGCGGAGGCAGCCGCATCGAGTCGCGCAGCCGGAAGCCCAGCACGTCCCGGTAGAAGTGCAACGCGGCCTCGTCGTCCGAAGTGGACAGCACCACGTGCCCGAGGCCCTGCTCCTCGGTCACGAACCGGTGCCCGTACGGCGACACCACCCGCCGGTGCTCCAGCGCCGCACCGTGGAAGACCTCCAGGGTGTTGCCGGACGGGTCGTCGAAGCGGATCAGCCCGTTGACCCGCCGTTCGGCCAGGTCCTCGGCTGTGCCCTCGACGACCGCGACACCGGCGGACGCCAGCCGCTTGGCCACCTCGTCCAGCTCGGCCTCGGTCGCGACCTCCCAGCCAGAAGCCTGCAGACGATCAGATTCTCCCGGCACGATCACCAGCCGCGCGGGGAAGTCGTCCATCCGCAGGTACAACGCGCCAGGGGTCGAGCCCTTGCCCTCGACCATGCCGAGCACCTTCAGCCCGAACTCGCGCCACCGGTCCATGTCCGTGGCCTCGATCCGGAGATACCCCAGGGAACGGATACCCATCACGCCTCCGTCAGGAAGTCGACAGCCAGCCGGTTGAACTCGTCGAACTTCTCGAGCTGCGCCCAGTGCCCGCAGCCGCCGAACACGTGCAGCTGCGCCCGCGGGATCAGCTTCAGCGCGAGCAACGCTCCGTCGAGCGGATTCACCCGGTCTTCGCGGCCCCACACCAGCAGCACCCGCTGACGCAGCTTGTAGGCCTCACGCCAGAGCATCCCCTGCTCGAAGTCCGGCCCGGCGAACGACTTGCCGAGCGCCGCCATGGCGCGCAACGACTCGGGCTGTCGTGCCGCCTCGAACCGTTCGTCGATCAGCTCGTCGGTGACCAGCGACTGGTCGAAGACCATGATCCGCAGGAACTCCTCGATCCGTTCCCGCGTCGGGTCCTTGGCGAACGCGCTGAGCTTGCGCACGCCCTCCGTCGGGTCCGGCGAGAAGACGTTCAGCGACAGCCCACCCGGCCCCATCAGCACCAAGCGCCCGGCCCGTTTTCCGTGGTCCAGCGCGAACCGGACGGCGGTGCCGCCGCCGAGCGAGTTGCCCAGGATGTGCGCCCGCTCGACGCCGAGTGAGTCGAGCAGGTCCTTGAGCGCCCGTGCCGCGAAGGTGAAGTACTGGTCGTGCTCGGCGGGCTTGTCTGACTGGCCGTAGCCCGGCAGGTCCACCGCCAGCACGCGGAACGACTTCGCGAACACCGGGATGTTGCGGCCGAAGTTGCTCATCGCCGACGCGCCCGGCCCGCCGCCGTGCAGCAGGACCAGCGTCTCGGTGTGGTCGGTGCCCGCCTCGTGGTAGTGCAGCCGCACGTTCATCAACGCCCCCTCAGAACAGCCCGTCGCGGACCTGGATGCCGAGCTCGCCCTTGCCGTACATGACGAGCACGCGCTCCGGGTCGTTGGCCGCGTGCACCCGTGCGGCGTGCGCGTCGCGCCAGAACCGGGGCAGCGGCAGGCCGCTGTTGATCGCCTTGCCGCCCGCGCTCTCGAAGAGCCGGTCGATCGCGGAGATCGCCCTCGCGCTGCCCAGGACCTGATCCCTGCGCGCCCGCAGCCGCAGCTCGATCGGGATCTTCGTGCCGGCGACGGCGTGTTCCCACTCGTCGTTGATGTCCTTCTCGAGCTGCCACCACGCGGTGTCGATGTCGTTGGACGCCTGGGCGATCCGCACCTGGGCGAACGGGTCCTCGACGGACTTCTCGCCGAGGTAGGCGGCACGGACGCGTTCGCGGGTGGCGTTGACGTGCACCTCGTACGCGCCGTACGCCATGCCGATCATCGGCGCGGTGATCGCGTACGGGTGGATCGTCCCGTACGGCATGCGGAACAACGGCCCGGGGTTGACGTCCTGGCCGGGACAGATGCACCGCGCGGTGTGCATCATGCTCAGCGTCCGGTGCTCCGGCACGAACACGTCGGACACCACGATGTCGTTGCTGCCGGTGCCGCGCAGCCCGACGGTGTCCCAGACGTCGTTGATCGTGTAGTCGGCGATCGGCAGCAGGAACGTGCGGAAGTCGACGGGTTTGCCCTCGTCGTTCATCACCAGGCCGCCGAGCAGCACCCACGTGGCGTGGTCGCAGCCGGACGAGAAGCTCCACTTGCCGCTGAACCGGAACCCGCCCTCGACCGGTGTCGCGCGGCCCGTCGGCGCGTACGAGGAGGAGATCCGCGTGTCCTGGTCCTCGCCGAACACCTCGTCCTGCGCCCGCACGTCGAACAGCCCGACGTGCCACGGGTGCACGCCCAGCACGGACGCGACCCAGCCCGTCGACCCGCATGCGCTGCCGATCAGCTTCACCGCCGTGTAGAAGTCGAGCGGGTGCGACTCGAAGCCGCCGTACCGCGTGGGCTGCAGCATCCGGAAGAACCCGGCCTCCTGCAACGCCTTCACCGACTCCGGCGGCACCTTGCGCAGCTCCTCCGCCTCCGCCGCGCGTTCCCGCAGGCTGGGCAGCAGCTCCCGCACCTTGCCGAGGATTTCCTCGCTCATCGGACTTTCTCCCTGCTCAGCTCCAGTGCGATGTCGATCAGCTGATCCTCTTGGCCACCAACGAGCTTGCGTTCGCCCGCGCGGACGAGGATCTGCGCGCCGGACACGCCGTAGCGTTGCGCCTGCGTGTACGCGTGTTTGAGGAAGCTGGAGTAGACGCCCGCGTACCCCATCATCAGCGCCATCCGGTCGAGCAGGCACTCCTCGGGCATGACGGGCCGCACGACGTCCTCGGCCGCGTCCACGATCTTGAAGAAGTCGACGCCGGTTTCGAACCCGAGCTTGTCGCACACGCCGACGAACGCTTCCAGCGGCGTGTTTCCCGCGCCCGCCCCGAATCCGCGCACGCTGCCGTCGATCTGCTTCGCCCCGGCCCGTGCCGCCGCGACCGAGTTCGCCACGCTCAGCCCGAGGTTCTCGTGCCCGTGGAACCCGACCTGGGCGTCGTCGCCGAGCTCGGCCACCAGCGCGGACACCCGGTCGGAAACCTGTTCCAGCACCAGGGCTCCGGCAGAGTCGACCACGTAGACGCACTGACACCCGGCATCCGCCATGATCCGCGCCTGACGGGCCAACGCCTCCGGCGGCTGCGAGTGGGCCATCATCAGGAACCCGACGGTCTCCAGCCCGCGCTCGCGAGCCAGCTGGAAGTGCTGCACCGAGACGTCGGCTTCGGTGCAGTGCGTGGCGATCCGGACGATCGACGCCCCGTTGTCCTGCGAGATCAGGATGTCGTCCTTCACCCCGACACCGGGCAGCATCAGCACCGCGATCCTGGCCTGCTGCGCCGTCTCGGCCGCAACCTTGATCAGCTCTTGTTCGGGCGTGAGGCTGAAGCCGTAGTTGAACGACGACCCGCCGAGCCCGTCGCCGTGCGTCACCTCGATGACGGGCACCCCTGCGTCGTCGAGCGCCGCCACGATCGACCGGACGTCCTCGACCGTGAACTGGTGCCGCTTGTGATGCGAGCCGTCACGCAGTGACGTGTCGGTCAACCGCAGTGTTGGATTCTTTTGGTGCACGGGCGATCTCCTCCCCCACCTTCGTCGCGGCGGCCGTCATGATGTCGAGGTTCCCGGCGTAGGGAGGCAGGAAGTCGCCCGCGCCCTCGATCTCCACGAAGATCGACACCCGGCCGGCGTCGAACTGCGGCTCGCTCAGCAACCGGAAACCCGGGACGTACGAACGGATGTCGGACTCCATCCTGGCGATCGAGTCCGTGATCGGGTCCGGGTCGGCGTCCTCGGGAATCGCGCAGAAGATCGTGTCGCGCATGATCATCGGCGGGTCCGCCGGGTTCAGCACGATGATCGCCTTGCCGCGCTGGGCCCCGCCGATCGCCTCGATGCCCTTGCTCGTCGTGCGGGTGAACTCGTCGATGTTCGCGCGCGTTCCCGGCCCCGCGGACACCGAAGCCACGCTGGCGACGATCTCCGCGTACGACACGGGGACAACGCGGGACACCGCGTGGACCATGGGAATCGTGGCCTGGCCACCGCACGTGATCAGGTTGATGTTGGGCGCGTCCTGGTGCTCACCGAGGTTCACCGGCGGCACCACGTACGGCCCGACCGCGGCCGGTGTCAGGTCGATCGCCCGGATGCCCGCCTCCGCGTAGCGCGGCGCGTTGGCCCGGTGCACCGCCGCGGACGTCGCCTCGAACACGATGTCCGGCAGCTCGTCCTGACGCAGCAACCACTCCGCGCCGTCGACCGACACCTCCAGGCCAAGCGACGCCGCGCGCCTGAGCCCCTCGCTGGCCGGGTCGATGCCCACCATCCAGCGCGGCTGGAGCACCGGCGAGCGCAGGAGCTTGTAGAGCAGGTCGGTGCCGATGTTGCCGGACCCGACGATGGCCGCCTTCACCCAACCACCTCAATCGAATTTCAGGTCTGCGGAGCCGAGTCCGGCGAACTCGGCGTGGAACTCGTCACCCGGCCGCGCGTCGATCGCCCGCGTGCACGAACCGGGGAGCACGATGTCACCGGCCAGCAACCGGACACCGAACGAGGCGACCTTCTGCGCGAGCCACGCCACCGCGATCGCCGGATCGCCCAGCACCGCGTCGCCCCGGCCTTCCGCGACGACCTCACCGTTGCGGCGCAACGTCGCCTCGACGGCGCCGATGTCCAGTTCGGACGGTCGCACGCGCTCGGAGCCCAGCACGAAGCCCGCCGACGAGGCGTTGTCCGCGATGGTGTCCTGCAGACCGATCTTCCAGTCGATGATCCGGCTGTCGATCAGCTCGATGGCGGGCGCGACGAACTCCGTGGCGGCCAGCACGTCCTCGACCGTGCAGCCCTCCCCCGGCAGGTCGGCGCTCAGCAGGAACGCGATCTCCACCTCGACCCGCGGGTACAGGTACGCCGAGGCGTCCGCGGTCCCGGTCAGCTGCATGTCGTCGAGCAGGTGGCCGTAGTCGGGTTCGTCGACGCCCATCATCTGCTGCATCGCCAGCGACGACAGGCCGACCTTGTGCCCGATCACGTCGCGGTTGCGGTGCCGGACGTTGAGCAGCTGGATCTCGTAGGCGTCGACCACGTCGATCTCGGGAAACAGCTCGACCAGCGGTTTGATCGGCACGCGGTCGCGTTCGGCCACACGCAGCAGCTCGGCGGCCGCTTCTCTCTTCTGGATCGTCAGCACGTGGCCTCCCCTGCATCTCTTGATCTGGCGGCGACGTGTTGCCCTGCGCGGCGGCCCGAGAAGACGCAGTCGGCGAGCGCGAGCCCGCTGACGTAGGACTCCGAGCACACCCCGACCGCCGACCGGCCCGCCGCGTACAGGCCGGGAACTCCCTGCACCTGCCCGGTTTCCTCGTCCACGACGAGCCCGCCGAGCGTGAGCATCGGGCACGGGTAACCGAACCCGGCCCTGATCGACACGTTGATCAACGAGTACGGCGGTGTCCCGAACGGTTCGGGCACGCCGATACCCGCCTTCGCCGCCACGTCCTCGATGGTCGGCGCCGTGACCAGGCCGCGTTTCAGGAAGTAGCGGACCTGCCAGCGCTGGAACGGCGCCGTCTGCGTCTTCACCTGGGCCCGCGCGACGCGCAGGATGTCGTCGTCGATCAGCAGCCACGCCTTGCCATCGCGCCGAACGATCTCGCTGCCGATCGCCGCGCCGTATCTCGTCGGATCACCGAAGCTCCGGCCGGCGGAGTCGACGAGCACACCACGCTGCAGCGCACTGGGCGGCGTGATGAACCGCCACACCGAGATCCTGTCCATCCGCGCGGTCGTCCCACCAGCGGCGACACCGAGGCGGATACCGGTGCCGTCATCGCCGGGCGTGCCGAGCGCGAGGCCACCCCGGTACACCGGGCCGAGCCGCCGCACGCTCTCCCGGTCCGCGATGAACCCGCCCGCCGAGATGACGACTCCCCGCCGCGCGGTCACCGTGATCGACCGGCCGAACCGGCGTTCCAGCCACCCGGCCAGCGCGAACAGCCTTCTACCGGCAGGCGGGTAGTAGATCCACGGCTTGGCGCCTGCTTTCGACAACAGGCGATGCAGGGATTGCGGCACACCGGTCAGCGTCCGGCAGCGCACGCCCGTCACCCGGCCGTCGGTGGTGATCAGCTCTTCGGCACGGGTCTGCGGCATGATCCGCGCGCCCGCCCGCCGGGTCGCCTCGGCCAGCCGGGCGAAGAAAACCTTGCCCGAAGTGCCTTTCGCCTTGGTCCGATGACCGCGTGGGGCCGGGTCGGGCCAGGCGTCTTCACTGCCGGACTGGTAGAGGTAGTAGTCGTCCGTCGGATACGACGTCTTGAACGGGCACACGCTCGCGCCGAACGGCACGCCCTGGTCTTCCAGCCAGGCCAGCATCTTGGCGCTGTCCTCGCAGAACCTCCGGAGCGTCGCCTCGGACACCGCGTCCCGGACCTCGTGCTTGAGATACGAGAACATCGCCTCGGGCGTGTCGGTGACCCCGGCCTCGACCTGCTGCCGCGTCCCACCACCCGCGTAGACGACGCCGCCGGACAACGCGGTGGCACCACCGCCGGCGAACCGGTCGAGCACCACCACGGACGCACCGGCCGCCGCGGCTTCGAGGGCGGCGCACGCGCCGGCCGCACCAAAGCCGATGACGACCACGTCAGCGGTGACGTCCACGCATCCCTCCCGAAACATGTTCTCGGTGAGTCGACTTGCCTGGAACTCCTACACCATAGCGCCAAACCGGCTCAGAACTATAACCTGTTCTAGTCTGACATCCGGGGAGGTGCGATGTACGACGTGATCGTCGTCGGCAGCGGCGCGGCGGGCATGACAGCCGCGCTCTGCACCGCTGGGAACGGCCTGCGCACCCTCGTCGTCGAGAAGGCCGAGCACTTCGGCGGCTCGACGGCGCGGTCCGGCGGTGGCATCTGGGTGCCGAACAACCACGTCGTCGCCGCGGCCGGTCAGCCCGACTCACCGGAGCAGGCCAGCGCGTACCTGGAGCACATCGCCGGGGACGTGCCCGCCGACCTGCGCGAGGCGTTCCTCGACGCCGGACCGGCGATGCTGGCGTTCGTCTGCGCGCACACGCCGTTGAAGTTCCGCTGGGTCCGCGACTACGCGGACTACTACCCGGAGGCGCCCGGCGGCCGGCCGCGCGGCCGTTCGGTCGAACCGCTGCCGTTCGACACCAAGCTCCTCGGCGAGGAGATCAAGGACCTCGAACCGCCGTACGTGCCGACACCGGCGGGCATCGTGATCACCCAGACCGACTACCGCTGGCTCACGCTGATCGGACGGCATCCACGCGGCCTGCTGACCGCGGCCAAGGTCTTCGCCCGCCGGTTCCTGCCCGGCAGACGGCTCACCATGGGGCAAGCACTGGCGGCAGGCCTTCGAGCAGGACTGAAAGCGCTGAACGTGGAGGTCCGGCTCAACACCGCGATGACCGACCTGCACTTCGAGAACGGCCGGGTCGCCGGAATCGTCGCCGGCGACAAGCTGATCACGGCCAGGCACGTCGTGCTCGCGTCGGGCGGTTTCGAGCACAACGAGCAGCTGCGCAAACAACACCAGGACATCGGTACGGAGTGGACGGTCGGAGCGAAGGCCAACACCGGTGACGGCATCGAGGCCGGGCTGCGCGCGGGCGGCACGCTGGGGTTGATGGACGAGGCCTGGTGGGGCCCGTCCGTCCCGTTGCCGCGCGGTCCGTACTTCCTGCTCGCCGAACGCTCGCTGCCCGGATGCGTGCTGGTCGACAGCACCGGACGCCGGTTCGTCAACGAGGCGGCGCCCTACATCGACGTGGTGAAGGCGATGAACGGCAAGACCTGGCTGGTGTTCGACCACGCCTACCGCAGCCGCTACCCGTTCTGCGGCATCCCGCCGCGCCGCCCGCTCCCCCGGCGCTGGCGCGACGCCGTGCTGACCGCCCCCAGCCTCGACGAACTGGCCCAGGAAGCCGATCTCCCCGAACTCGTCGAGACCGTGCGGCACTTCAACACCCTCGCCGTGGACGGCACCGACACCGACTTCCACCGCGGCGACAGCGCGTACGACCGCTACTACGGCGATCCGCGCAACCACCCGAACCCGAACCTGGCGCCGCTCATGACCGGCCCGTTCTACGCGGTCAAGATCGTGCCCGGCGACCTCGGCACCAAGGGCGGCCTGCGCACCGACACCCACGCGCGGGTGCTGCGCGAGGACGGTTCGGTGATCGAAGGCCTGTACGCGGCGGGCAACACCACGGCGTCGGTGATGGGACACACCTACGCGGGCGCGGGCGCCACCCTCGGACCGGCTATGACGTTCGGTTATCTCGCCGGACTCGACATCTGTGGAGGAATGCGATGACGCAGGACAGCGTGCGGACGATCGACACCGGCGCACCTCCAGCGCGGTTCGCGCGCGGCTGGCACTGCCTCGGCCTGGCCGACAGCTTCCGCGACGGCAAACCCCACGCCGTCGAGGCGTTCGGCACGAAGCTCGTCGTGTTCGGAACTGAGGACGGCAAGCTCAACGTGCTCGACGGGTACTGCCGGCACATGGGCGGCGACCTCACCCAGGGCACGATCAAGGGCAACACCGTCGCCTGCCCGTTCCACGACTGGCGCTGGGCGGGCAACGGCAAGTGCGTCGACATCCCCTACGCCAAACGGGTTCCGCTGCGGGCGCGCACCCGGTCGTGGATCACGTTGGAGGAGAACAAACAGCTCTTCGTGTGGAACGACCCGCAGGGCAACCCGCCGCCCGCGCACGTCACGATCCCGCGCATCGACGCGGCATTCAGCGACGAGTGGAGCAACTGGACCTGGGACTCGGTGGTGATCGACGGCGCGAACTGCCGCGAGATCATCGACAACGTCGTGGACATGGCCCACTTCTTCTACATCCACTTCGCGTTCCCCACGTACTTCAAGAACGTGATGGAAGGCCACATCGCCTCGCAGTACCTGACCACGCGCGGGCGGCCGGACGTCGCGATGGGCTCGAACTACACGGGTGACGTGGAGGTGCGGTCGGAAGCCTCGTACTACGGGCCGTCGTACATGATCGACTACCTGTGGAACGACTACAAGGGCCTGGAGATCGAGACGGTGCTGATCAACTGCCACTACCCGATCACGCCGACGTCGTTCCGGCTGCAGTGGGGCGCGATCGTGAAGAAGCTGCCCGGTGTCTCCGACGAGCACGCCGACAAGATCGCGGCGAAGTTCGCGCGCGGCATCGGGGTCGGGTTCCTGCAGGACGTGGAGATCTGGCAGAACAAGACGCGGATCGACAACCCGTTGCTGTGCGAGGAGGACGGGCCCGTCTACCAGCTGCGGCGGTGGTACGAGCAGTTCTACGTCGACGTGGAGGACGTCACCGACGACATGGTGCGCCGCTTCGAGTTCGAGGTCGACACGAGTCGTGCCATCGAGGTGTGGGAGAAGGAGGTCGCCGAGAACCTCGCCAAGAGGGAACCGGCACCTCAGGAGCAGGCGACGTGAACGAGCGCGACGAGTTCCTCGTCGGCGGGATGGTGCCGGTGAGGTGCGACTGCGGGAACCGGGTGCTGGTCAAGAAGAACAGCCCGCAGCACACGAGCGTGCAGTGGCTCGCCGACACCAGTTCCTGTCCCGAGTTGTGCGGGCCGCGGTCGGCGTTCGTGCCGACGTGCCTGCGGTTGCGCGACAGCATCGAGAAGGCCGTGCGCGACGGAACGCTGGAGGTCGCCGATGGCTGAGGTGCACCGGCTGCGGGTCGAGGCCGTGATCGAGGAGACCGCGGACGCGCGCTCGTTCGTGTTGTCCGGAGTGGACTTCGCGGTGAAACCCGGGCAGTTCCTGACCGTGCGGGCGGGTGACGTGGCGCGCTGCTACTCCCTGTCCAGCGCGCCGGGTGAGCCGTTGAAGATCACGGTCAAGCGGACGCCGGACGGGTACGGCTCGCACTGGATGTGCGACCGGCTCAGCGCGGGGTGCGAGCTGGACGTGCTCGCTCCGGCCGGGGTCTTCACGCCGTCCTCGCTGGACTCCTCGCTGCTGGCGTTCGCGGCCGGGAGCGGGATCACGCCGGTCATGTCGATCATCCGGGCGGTGCTGACGCAGGGGTCCGGCCGGGTGTTCCTGGTGTACGCCAACAGGGACGAGGACTCGGTGATCTTCGCGCGTGAGCTCGACGAGCTGGCGCGGGCGCATCCGGATCGGCTGGTCGTGGTGCACTGGCTGGAGTCGGTGCAGGGGTTGCCGCACGTGGGTGCGTTGCGGGCGTTCGTGCGTGAGTGCGACGAGGCGTTCGTGTGCGGGCCGACGCCGTTCATGGAGGCCGCGCGCAAGGCCCTGCACGACGTTCCGGTCGTGCACATCGAGAAGTTCGTGTCGTTGTCGAGTGATCCGTTCACTTCGGTCGAGCCGCTGGCGGACGATCGGCCGGACGCTGTCGTCGAGGTCGATCTGGACGGTGAGCAGCACCGGTTTCCGTGGCCGGCGCGGACGAAACTCCTCGACCTGTTGCTGGAGAAGGGGCTCGACGCGCCGTACTCGTGCCGTGAGGGGGCGTGCAGCGCGTGTGCGTGCCGCCTCGTCGAGGGCGAGGTCAAGATGCTCAACAACGACGTGCTCGACTCCGAGGACATCGCCGACGGCATCGTGCTGGCGTGCCAGTCGGTTCCGGTCACCGACGTCGTGAAGATCACCTACGAGTGAGGGGCGCCTGATGCCGATCGACCCGGACGTCGCGATCGGGGCGGAACTGCCCGAGATCAAGTTCTCCTGGACGCAGTCGGACGTGCTGCTCTACCACCTGGCCCTGGGAGCCACGGAACTCCGGTACGTCTACGAGCGGGGGCTGCGGGTGCTGCCGACGTTCGGCGTCGTCGCGCCCCGGTTCCACGAGACCGCGCCGCCCGCCGTGTCGTTCCCCGGTATCGACATCGACCTGGCTCGGGTGCTGCACGGGACGCAGGAGATCACCGTGCACGAACCCGTCCCGGCCGAGGGCGAGGCCGTGCTGCGGACGCGGATCGCCGACGTCTGGGACAAGGGGAAAGCCGCGGTCATCGTGCAGGAGTCGACAGCCGTGACTCCGGACGGGACTTCGCTCTACACCACGAGGTCCAGCATCTTCGCACGTGGTGAGGGCGGGTTCGGCGGGTCGCGCGGGCCTTCCCAGAAGGTCGAGATGCCGTCGCGTGAACCAGACGCGGTGATCGAGACGCCCACGTTGCCGCAGCAGGCGTACCTGTATCGGCTGTGCGGAGACAGGAACCCGTTGCACGCCGATCCGGAGTTCGCGCAGCGGGTCGGCTTCGACCGGCCGATCCTGCACGGGCTCTGCACGTACGGCGTGGTGTGCAAGGCCGTGATCGACGCACTGCTCGACGGGCCGGAGCAGGTGCTGTCGTTCGGCGCGAAGTTCGCGGGGGTGGTGTTCCCCGGCGAGACGCTGACGACGCGGGTGTGGCGGGACGGTTCACGGCTCCTGCTGACGACTTCCGCCGCGGACCGCGCCGTGCTCACCGACGCGGTGCTCAACCTTCGCTGACCGGCGGCCGGCGCTCCAGCGCCGCGAGCCGCAGCTCCAGCTGGTCGATCCGGTGCCGCAGCAGGGTCACCTGCGCTTCGAGCCCGATCTCGCGCTCGGCCCGGCGCTGGATCCGCGGCGACTTCGCGGCGCGCTCCACCACGGCGTCCAGCGGAACCAGCCGCTGCGGGCCGTTCGGTCCGTCGACCAGGCGGGACTCGATCTCACCGTTGCGATACCAGGAACGCAGGGCAGAGCGGGACACCCCGGTCTCCGCCTCGGCCTGCGCGAGCGACACCCACGGCGTGTCCTCCAGCTGCGCGAACAGCTTCAGCTCATCCTGCCAGCGAGCGAGCCGGTCTTCCCATTCGCCTGACATTGGCACACCACCCTGTCAGTGACACAGCATTGACAGGGTCAATCATAGGCGCGCACGCTGGCTTCATGTTCGAGAGATTCACCGGGGAGGCCCGCCAGGTCGTCGTCCGAGCGCAGGAGGCCTCGCGGGAGTTGCAGCACAACTACATCGGGACCGAGCACGTGCTGCTCGGCCTGTTCGACGCGCCGGCCAGCGTCGCGGCCAAGGTGCTCCACCGCGTCGGGCTCACCAAGGAGACGGTGCGGGCGGACGTGGTCGAGATCGTCGGCGCCGGCACCGAGCCGAAGAAGGAGGGGCACATCCCCTTCACGCCGCGGGCGAAGAAGGTCCTCGAGCTGTCGTTGCGGGAGGCGCTCAGCCTGAACCACAACCACATCGGGCCGGAACACGTGCTGCTCGGGCTGATCAGGGAGGGCGAGGGCGTCGCTGCCCAGATCATCGTGCGGCACGCCGAGGACCTCGACCGCGTGCGCAGACTCGTGCTGGCCGAGATGACCGAACCGGCCACCCGCACGCAGAAGTCCACCACGGCGGCGGAGGAGGCGTTCTCCGCCGCGGAGGCGCTGGCCGGCGCGGGCCCGGTCGGCAGCCACCACCTGCTGGAGGCCCTGGTGAGGTCCGAGGGCAGCATGGCGGCCCGCGTGCTCGCCGACCTCGGCGTCGATCCGGAGGCCATCGCCGCGAAGATCGACGAGCTCGACCCGGAGAGCACCACCGACGCCACCCCCGAGGAGGTCGCGGCGCGCAGGATGGAGCTGCGGCTGACCGAGGACGAGGTGCACCTCGTGTTCCGCGACGAGCAGACCCTCGACCTCATGCGGCGCGTCACCGAGCTGACCGGCGGTCCTGTTCGCGGCACCGGTCCCGTCGCCGGCGACTTCGTTCCACTGTGGACGTCGACCAACGAGCTGCTGCACAAGCTGCTCGGGTACCTCCAGCCGGAGCAGGAGAACGAGCCCAAGGGGCTGCTGACCCTGGTGCGCAAGGTCATGCGCGACCGGCTACGACGCGCCTAGCACGAGACCGCTCGTCGGGACGCCGGTGCCGGCGGTGACCAGGACGTGCTCGACGTCCGCGACCTGGTTCACCGCGGTGCCGCGCACCTGGCGCACGCCCTCGGCGATGCCGTTCATGCCGTGCAGATAGGCCTCGCCGAGCTGGCCGCCGTGCGGGTTGAGCGGCAGGTCACCGTCCAGTTCCAGAGCACCGGACGCCACGAAGTCCTTGGCCTCGCCCCTGCCGCAGAAACCCAGCTCTTCCAGCTGGACCAGCACGAACGGCGTGAAGTGGTCGTAGAGCACGGCGACGTCCACATCGGACGGACCGATGCCCGACCTCTCCCACAGCCCGCGTGCCACCACGCCCATCTCGGGCAGCCTGGTCAGGTCGTCGCGGTAGTAGCTCGTCATCGTGAACTGGTCGGGACCGCTCCCCTGCGTGGCTGCCTTGACGTGCGCGGGCTTCTGCGGCAGATCGCGGGCGCGGTCCGCCGAGGTGACGACCAACGCCACCCCGCCGTCGGTCTCCTGGCAGCAGTCGAGCAGCCGCAGCGGTTCGGCGATCCAGCGGGAGGCCTGGTGATCGTCGAGGGTGATCGGCCTGTTGTGGAACCACGCGTGCGGGTTCGTGGCGGCGTGCTTGCGGTCGATCACCGCGATCCGGCCGAAGTCCTCGGAGGTCGCGCCGTACTCGTGCATGTAGCGGCGGGCGAACATGGCGACCATCGCGGCCGGAGTGCCCAGGCCCATCGGGTACGACCAGCTGTTGTCGATGTTCGCGGCGGCCGCCGTCTGCACCTGGCCGAACCGGTGGCCCGAGCGTTCATTGAACGCGCGGTAGCACACGACGACCTTCGCCGCGCCGGTTTCGACGGCCATGGCGGCCTGCTGGACGGTCGCGCACGCCGCACCGCCGCCGTAGTGGACGCGACTGAAGAACGTCAGCTCCGGGATGCCGAGCTCACGGGCGACCGCGATCTCGGCGTTGGTGTCCATGGTGAAGCTGACCAGACCGTCCACATCGGAGGGTGTGAGACCGGCGTCCCGCAGAGCGGCGCTGACCGCCTCGGCGGCCAGCTGGAGCTCGCTGCGCCCGGAGTTCTTGGAGAAGTCGGTCGCGCCGATGCCCACAATCGCGGCGTTCATGCCGGAACCTCGATCTTCACGATGCCGGTGACGTGGTCGCCGTGCCCGGTCCTGCCGACGACCTCGATGGTCAGGTCCTGCTCGTCGCGTTCGACGACCTGGCCGAAGAACTTCAGCGTGTCGTAGGCGTAGCAGGGCGCGCCGAGCCGGATGTTCACCTGACGCACCAGCGCTTCCGGGCCCGCCCAGTCCGTGACGTACCGCTGCACCAGCCCGGTCGTGGTGAGGATGTTGATGAAGATGTCCTTCGAGCCGCGCTTGATCGCGAGGTCGCGGTCGTGGTGGACGTCCTGGAAGTCCCGCGTCGCGATCGCGGTGCTGATCACGAACGTCGGCGTGGCCTCGACGTGCCACTCTGGCAGGGAATCACCGGTCCGCACGGGGCCTCCAGCTCGGCATCGTCAGTTCGTCGTCGACCTTCGTGAACACGACCTCGACCGGCAGCCCGATGCTCGGTTCGCCGTCCAGTTCGCCGAGCATGCGCACGCCCTCGTCCAGCTCGACCAGGGCGATGACGAACGGGGTCTGCTTGCCGGGCACCTGCGGGTGGTGGTGCACGACGTAGCTGTAGACGACGCCGCGGCCGTCCGAGACGAGGTACTTCGGTTTGGTGGCACCGCATTCCGGGCACATCGGGCCCGGTGGGTGGCGCAGGAGGCCGCAGCCGCCGCAGCGTTGGATGCGGAGCTCCTGGTTTCGGCAGCCCTCCCAGAAGTACTCGGTGTCGCGGTTGATCGAAGGGCGGATCGCCTGAGCTTTCTGCGGCTCGGGCTTGGTTTCCTGTTTCTCCGCAGGGCGGAACTTCAAGACCCGGAACCGCATCTCCGCCACGGCCTCGTCCCCCACGTACCAGGTGCTCCTGGTCGTGACGAACCACCCTTCTCCCAGCGCCGTCTTCTTCGGCCCGGTCACATCCTCCAAGCTCGACGTCACCGAAACGTGCTCACCTATGCGCAGGTAGCGGTGGTAGGTCTGGTCGCTGTTGGTCGCGACCACCGACGTGAAGCCGGCCTCGTCCAGGATCTTCATCATCGCGCCGAGCGGGTCGTCCGGCGCGCGCTGGCCGTGCAGGCCGCCCATCGTCCACACCTGGACCATCGCGGGCGGCGCGACCTCGGTGTAGCCGGGGTGCCGGTCGCCGATCACCTCCAGCCAGTTGTTGATCATCGGCAGGTTGACCGGGTCGCGGGCCAGCCTCGGCGCCGATTCGCCCTGTTCGGCGATGCGCGCGGCTTCCTTCTCGATGGCAGTTTTGTCAGTCACCGCACCACCCTGGGAAGTCCGAGGCCGATGTTGGCGATCAGCTCGCGCTGGATCTCGTTCACTCCCCCGCCGAACGTCAGCACGAGGTTGCGCCGTGCCTGAACGTCCAGCCACCGCACAAGTTCGGCGTCGGCACCGTGGCGTCCGACGAGCTCCTCCAGCAGCCGTCCGACGCGCTGGGTGCGGTCCGCGGCGAACACCTTGGTCGCCGACGCGTCCGCGACGGACACCTCGCCGCCGGCGACCTGCCAGTTCAGCAGCTCGTTCACCCGGTGCACCGCCCTGGCCTCCGCCAGCGCCCGCCGCACGTCCGGTTCGTCGAGGAGCTCGCGTTCGGCTGCCCAGCGGTGGACCCGTTCCAGCAGGGCACCGATCCGGCCGGACGGGCCGAGCATCACGCGCTCGTGGTTGAGCTGGGTGGTGATCAGCCGCCAGCCCTCGTTCTCCTCGCCGACCCTGCGACTTTCGGGTACCCGGACGTCGTTGTAGTAGGTGGCGTTGACGTGGTGCGCGCCGTCGCACGTGATGATCGGCGTCCACGAGTAGCCGGGATCCTTCGTGTCGACGATGAGGATCGTGATGCCCTTGTGCCGCGAGTCCGGCGCTCCGGTGCGGCAGGCGAGCCACACGTAGTCCGCGTCGTGGCCGCCCGTCGTGAACGTCTTCTGCCCGTTGACGATGTAGTGGTCATCGACCCGAACCGCCTTGGTGCGCAACGCGGCCAGGTCCGTGCCCGCGTCCGGCTCGGTGTAGCCGATGGCGAAGTGGAGGTCGCCGCTGAGGATGCGCGGCAGGAAGAAGTCCTTCTGCTCCTGGGTTCCGAACGCCTGCAGCGTCGGGCCGACGGTCTGCAGCGTCACGTACGGCAGCGGCACGTCGGCGCGCGCGGCCTCGTTGACGAAGATCTGCTGCTCGACCTGCCCGAACCCCTTGCCGCCGTACTCCACCGGCCAGCCGACGCCGAGCCTGCCGTCGCGGCCGAGCCTGCGCACGAGTTCGCGGTAGGTCGCGCCGTGGCGTTCGGTGAGCATCGCCTCGCGTTCCTCCTGGGACATGAGGTTCGCGAAGTACTCGCGCAGCTCGTCCCGTAACGCACGTTGGTCGGCGGTGAGGTCAATGAACATCGATGGCCCCCAAGCGGTGCTCCACTCCGCCGACGAACCGCGTCAGCTCCTTGGCCATGCCGTAGTAGCGGTGCATCGGGTAGGTGATGTCGAGCCCCAGACCGCCGTGCAGGTGGTGGCAGGTGTGGACGGCCGGGAGCGCTTCTGCCGCCAGCCAGTAGGCGGCGGTGGCGAGGTCGCTGTCGTCGAGGCTCCAGCAGGCGGTCAGCGCCGCGAGGTGGAGGGTGCGGGAGGCGATGTAGACGTCCGCGACCTGGCACGCGGCCGCCTGGAACGCCGACAGCGGCTTGCCGAACTGGTGGCGGGTGCCGACGTGCTGCACGGTGAGGTCGAGCGCTCCCGCGAGGACGCCGTCGGCCACCGCGCACGCGCCTGCCAGGGCGAAGCGGCGCAGGTCCTCGGCCGCGCCGGGCAGTTCCTCACCGCGAGCGCCGTCGAAGCGCACGGTTCCGTCCGAAATGGACACGCCGGGTTGCGCAGGGTCCACCACGTGGACGCCGGTGTCGGTGCTCACGAGGATTCGCCGTGCCTCGGCGGCGTGCGGCACGTTGATCTTCACGCCGAAGATCCCGTCCGGCCCTGCCTTGGTGCTCGGAACGGCCGGCAGCGGCGCCGACGGTTCGCTCAGCGCTGCCGTGAACACGCCGTGCTGCTCGGTGACCAGCGGCAGCAGCTCGTCCTGTTGCTCTTCAGTCCCGTGCGTGACGATCGGCAGCACTCCCAACGCGAGTGTGGCCAGCGCGGGAACGTCCACCGCCCGCCGACCGACCTCGGTCAGCAGCACGGCTGTTTCCAAGACGCCGAGCCCGTCGCCACCAAGCCGTTCCGGAACGGCCAGGGACAGCAAACCCGCCTCCCCCAAGGCCTTCCAGGGGGTGTCGCTCTCGCGGCCCAGCACGTCGGCCGCCAGCGCGGCGATCTCCCGCTGGGTCTCGTCGAGCTCGAAGTCCATCAGCTCTCCCTCGGTAGACCGAGAATCCGTTCGCCGGCGAGGTTCATCAGCACCTGCGTCGTCCCGCCCGCGATGCTCAGGCACCGCGTCAGCAGGAACTCGTGGACCAGGTCGTTGTGCACACTCGCGTCGGGACCGAGCAGCTCGACCGCGAACTCCGCGACGTCCTGCCGCTGCCGCACCCCGACCAGCTTGCGCACGCTGGCCTCCGCGCCCGGCTCCTGCCCGCCCAGCACCCGCAGGTTCGCCCGCAGGTCCAGCGCCGCCACGGCAAGCCCCTGTGCCACCAGTTCGCCCAGCCGTTCCTGGCGGCCGGTCGCGGCAGGGGAAGCCAGCACCCGTTCCAGCGACTCGCCCAGCGACGACCCCATCGCGACCCGTTCGTTGGCGAGCGTCGTGCGCGCCAGCCGCCAGCCGTCGTTCACCTCGCCGACCACGCAGTCGTCGGGCACGAACACGTCGTCCAGGAAGACCTCGTTGAACCGGGCGTCGCCGGTGATCTCCCGCAACGGCCGCACGTCGACACCTTCTGACCGCATGTCCACCAGGAAGTACGTGATGCCCTTGTGCTTGGGCACCGACGAGTCCGTGCGGGCGAGGCAGATCGCCCAGTCGGCCTGGTGCGCGAGCGACGTCCACACCTTCTGTCCGGTGATCCGCCAGCCGCCGTCGGCCCGCACGGCCCTGGTGCGCAACGACGCCAGGTCCGAGCCCGCCTCCGGTTCGCTGAACAGCTGGCACCAGGTGATCTCGCCGCGCAGCGTCGGCCGCACGAACCGTTCCTGCTGCTCGGCGGTTCCGTGCCGGAGGATCGTCGGGCCCGCCCAGCCGCCGATCACCAGGTCCGGCCTGCGCACCCCGGCCCGCGCGAACTCGTCGTCGATCACCAGCTGCCGTGCCGGGTCGGCGTCCAACCCGTACGGACGCGGCCAGTGCGGCACCAGGAAACCGCTGTCCGCC
This sequence comes from Lentzea flava, assembly GCF_014648475.1. GTDB lineage: Bacteria > Actinomycetota > Actinomycetes > Mycobacteriales > Pseudonocardiaceae > Lentzea > Lentzea flava. The sequence goes on from NZ_BMRE01000001.1 coordinate 800,608, forward strand.
AGCCGTTCCCGCTGCTCCGCCGGTGCCAGCCCGGCGATCTCCTCGGCGAACGCCCGCACCTCCGGATCGCCCGCGATCTCCATGGCGTGGGAGCGACGCATGCCTTGCAGCGCCAGCTCCGCGACCCGGCGCCGCCACCGGGTGATCCCACCGGCGAGCTGCTGCAACGCGAGAGCCCGGCGCAGGTAGCGGTGGGCGTCGTGCTCCCAGGTGAACCCGATGCCGCCCAGCACCTGGATGCAGTCCTTGGCGTTGCGCACCGCCGCGTCCAGTGCCACGGCCGCCGCGACCGCCGCCGCCAGCGGATGTTCGTCTTCACCGACCGATCCGGCCGCGTCCCACGCGACCGAACTGGCCTGCTCGGCCCGGCACAGCATCTCGACGCACAGGTGCTTCACGGCCTGGAACGACCCGATGGCCCGCCCGAACTGCTGACGCTGCTTGGCATACGAGACCGCGGTGTTCAGGCACCACGCGGCGACCCCGCTCGCCTCCGCGGCCATCAACGTGACCGCGAGGTCCGTGGGGTCGCCGACCTCGGCACCGGGTTCGGTCACGACCACCGACCCCAGCGACCGCGAGAGGTCGACGGCGTCGAGCTCGGTCACCTGCGCGACGGGCGCGAGCCGCCAGGAGTCCGTTCTGACCAACACGTGCGTGGCTTCGGCCGCACCGACCACGTGTTGAGACGAGAACCCGAACCCCGCGATTCCCTCGAACTCCGGGACCAGGACGGACACCAGCGCCGTGGGCAGCAACGGCCCCGGCACGAGGTTCTCCGCGGCCCGTTCCAGCATCACCGCGAGATCGACGACGGTGCCGCCCTCCCGCACCACCTCGAAGAACCCGACCCGGACGAGGTCGGCCCACTCGCCCTTCGCGGCGTCCACGCTGTCGCGCAACGCTCGTTGTTCCCCGGTCGCGGCGATCGGCATGCGGCCTCCTCCAAGATGTGAAGGAGTTTATAGAACGTGTTCTAATTCGGGCAACAGATCATGGCCGCCAAACCGATCGAGTACGATGGAGGGGCAGCTGCAACACGTTCCAGGAGGATCATCTCCGTGTCACCTTCGAAGTCGCGCACGGACGCGCTGATGGCGGGCGAGGAGCTCAGCTCCGCTGCCCAGCGCGAACGGCGCAAGCGGATCGTCGACGCGACCATCGCGCTGGCGTCCAAGGGCGGGTTCGACGCCGTCCAGATGCGCGCCGTCGCCGACCGCGCGGACGTCGCACTGGGCACGTTGTACCGCTACTTCCCGTCGAAGGTCCACCTGCTCGTGTCGAGCCTCGCGGTGGAACTCGAACGCGCCCAGGAGAAGATGGACCGCACCACGGTCCCCGGCGACAGCGCCTACGAGCGCGTGCTGTTCGTCCTCGGCCGCATCACCAGGGGCCTGCAGCGCAACCCGCACCTCACCGAGGCGATGACGCGCGCGTTCACCTTCGCCGACGCCTCCGCGGGTGCCGAGGTCGACCGCGTGGCCTGGCTGATGGAGAGCATGTTCACCCGCGCCATGAGCGACGAGGACCCGACCGACGAGCAGAAGGCCATCGCCCGCGTGATCGGCGACGTGTGGCTGTCCAACCTGGTCGCCTGGGTCACCCGCCGCGCCACGGCCACGGACGTCGCGAACCGGCTCGAACTCACGGTGCGCCTCCTGCTCAAGTGAGTCGTTCTGAGGGATGACCTCACAGTCACACCACCGAACGATGCCCGTGCACGCGTGACGCCCTAACGTCTGTCCTATGAAGACGCTCGTCGTGCTGGCGGTGCTGGCCGTGATCGGCACGGGCACCGTCGTCCTGGTCAACCACTTCGGCGGCTGGAACACGCTGATCGGCAAGGCCTGGGCCATCACCTACGAGGTGACGACCGAACCGGCCGCCGACGGCCCGGTGCGGATCGAGTACCTCGAGAACCCGGACCGGTACAAGAAGCAGACCCCGCAGACCGTCACCAAGGCCGTGCCTGTTCCGTTCACGCACGAGGTGGTCATCAACGCCGGCGAGAAGGCGGGCGTCACCGCGTCGCCGAACGGCGACCAGGTGGCGTCGTGCCGCATCCTGCTCGACGGCGAGAAGGTGCTGGCCAGTGCGAAGGCCGCGCCGGGGCAGAAGGTGACCTGCGAGACGGTGACCACGACGTAGGGCGCTCGATGATTCAGCCCAGTGAACGGCCAGCTGCAGACAATCCGGGCAAACTGCCGAGATACATCGGATCTCTTTGTACCGGGACTCACGTTACCGGCCGGATTCGGCACATTGGGCGTTGACCCATCGGAGCAATACTGCTTGTGTGACCCCGAGCACAGGGGGTCACATGACAACCAGCAGGCGGCAGTTCTTCGGTCGGGCGGCGGCGGTCTCGGCCGGAGTCGCACTGACCTCACCACTGGCGGAGGCGATCGCCGCACCGGCCAACGACACCGGCCTCGTCGACGTGGCGTTCCGGGTCAACGGTGAGCGGCGCAGGCTCAGCCTCGATCCGTGCGTGACGCTGCTCGACGCGCTGCGGGAACGACTTCAGCTCACCGGCACGAAGAAGGGCTGCGACCGCGGCCAGTGCGGCGCGTGCACGGTGCACGTCGACGACCGGCGCGTGCTGTCGTGCCTGACGCTCGCGGTGACGGTGCAGGGCAAGGACGTCACGACGATCGAGGGCATCTCGGACGGTGACGAGCTGCATCCCGTCCAGCGGGCGTTCATCGAGCACGACGGGTTCCAGTGCGGGTTCTGCACGTCCGGCCAGATCATGTCGGCGGTCGAGGTCGTCGAGGAGCGCGAGGTCCGCACGGACGACCAGATCCGGGAAGCCATGTCCGGCAACATCTGCCGGTGCGGCGCGTATCCGAACATCCTCGCGGCGATCAAGCAGGCCAGGGAGAGCTGATGCGCGCGTTCGACTACGCCACGGCGTCCACCGTCGACGACGCCCTGAAGCTCGCGCGGCCGGGGTCCGCGTTCCTCGCCGGCGGCACGACGCTGGTCGACCTGATGAAGCTCGACGTCCTGACGCCGGACCGGGTGATCGACGTCAACTCCCTGCCGCTCAAGGGCATTCGGCTGCACGCGGGCGGGCTGCGGATCGGTGCGCTGGAACGGATGAGCGACGTGGCCGCGCATCCCGTCGTCAGAGCAGTCCACCCGATGATCTCGAAAGCGCTGTTGCTCAGCGCGTCCGGCCAGCTGCGGAACATGGCGAGCATCGGCGGAAACCTGATGCAGCGCACGCGGTGCGACTACTTCCGCGACGTCACCTCGGCGTGCAACAAGCGGCGGCCCGGCAGCGGGTGTCCCGCGCTGACCGGCGTGAACCGGGGGCACGCGATCCTCGGCACCAGCGACTCGTGCGTCGCGACCCACGCGAGCGACGTCGCCGTCGCGTTCGTCGCGCTCGGAGCCCAGGTCGTGCTGCGCGGCAAGGACGGCGGCAGAACCGTTGCGCTGGAGGACTTCTACCTCCTGCCGGGCAGCACGCCGGATCGCGAGAACGTGCTCGGACCGGGTGAGCTGATCGCCGAGGTCGTCGTGCCGGTGCTGCCCTGGGCCAGGCACTCCACCTACCTCAAGATCCGTGACCGGCAGTCCTACGAGTTCGCGCTCACGTCCGTCGCGGCGGCGGTCGACGTCAAACGCGGTGTCGTCCAGGACGTCAGGCTCGCGGCAGGCGGCGTGGGGACGAAACCGTGGCGGCTGCGCGCCGTCGAAGAGGCGCTGAAGGGCGGTGTGGCGGTGGAGAGAACGTTCGCCGATGCGGCCGAGTCCGCTGTGGACGGTGCAAGGCCGCTGGCGCACAACGCGTTCAAGACCAGCCTGCTCAAGCGCTCGATCGTCAGGGCCCTGCTCGACGCGGCGGGTGTGCGATGATCGGACAGCCCGTCGACCGCGTCGACGGCCGCATCAAGGTCACCGGCGCCGCGCCCTACGCCGCCGACACCAAGATCCCCGGTGTCGCCTACGGCTACCTGATCACGAGCACCATCGGCAAGGGATCCGTCACCGCGATGGACACGGACGCGGCGCTGGCGTCCCCCGGCGTGCTGGCCGTGTACACGCCGTTCAACCCGCTCAAGCTCTTCGCGTACGTCCAGGAGCAGAACGACGAGCGCTTCCCGCCGTTGCAGGACCGGGAGGTGCGGTTCTTCGGCCAGGCCATCGGGTTCGTCGTCGCGGAGACCTGGGAGCAGGCCCGTGACGCCGCCGGCCTGGTCACCGCCACCTACCAGCAGCAGCCGCCGGTCACGGAGTTCCCCGGCCGCACCGTGCGGAAGTTCGAGGAGGTGGAGGAGGTCGTCGGCACGCAGGACCTGGGCGACATCACCTTCACCGCGAGCTACACCACGCCGTTCCAGCACCACTGCGCGATGGAACCGCACGCGACCGTAGCGACCTGGAACGGCGACCACCTGACCGTCTACACGGTCTCGCAGGGCGCGCTCCTGGTGCAGCGCAGGCTGTCCGAGACGCTCGGCATCGACCCGGCGAAGATCCACGTGCTCAGCCCGCACGTCGGTGGCGGGTTCGGCGGCAAGTGGGGCAACTGGGCGCAGGTGCCGCTGGCGTGCGCCGCGGCCAGGGCGCTGGGCCGGCCGGTCAAGGCGGTGCTGACCCGCGAGCAGGTGTTCGCGATGGCGGGACATCGGCCGATGACCAAGCAAACCCTCACGATGACGTGCACGGCCGACGGCAAGCTCACGTCGATCGTCAACGACGGCGTGACGAGCCGCGGCCTCGGCGGCAACTGGTCGGAGTCCGTCGCGAACTGGACGCTCACCACCTACGCGAGCCCGAACATCCGCGTCACCAAGATGATCGTGCCGCTCAACCTGGGCGCGGCGACCGTGATGCGGGCACCGGGCGAGGCCAACGGCTCGTTCGCGTTGGAGAGCGCGATGGACGAGCTCGCCGGGCAGCTCGGGATCGACCCGGTCGAGATGCGGCTGCGCAACTACGCCACCCTGGTGCCCAACACCGGGAAACCGTGGTCCAGCAAGCACCTCGACGAGTGCTACCGGATCGGGGCCGAGGAGTTCGGCTGGGCGAAGCGGCCGAAGAAGGTGCGCGCGACGGTCGATGGCGACTGGCTCGTCGGCACCGGCATGGCCACCGCCACCTACGGCGCGGGCCGCGGCCAGGCGTCCGTCAAGGTCCGGCTGCACCCCGACGGCACCGCGTCCGTCTCCGGCACCGCCGCCGACCTGGGCACCGGCCAGTACACCGTGTTCGCGATCCTGGCCGCCGACGAGCTGGGCCTCCCGGTCTCGCGCGTGCGGCCCGAGCTCGGCGACTCCACCTCCCCCGCCGCGGCGAACGCCGGCGGGTCGACCTCGACGGGCACCAACGGACCCGCGGTGCAGCTGGCGGCCAAGGCCGTGCAGACCGAACTGATCACCCTCGCGGTCACGAACCCGCGTTCTCCGTTCCACGGCAAGGATCCCGCGTCGGTCGTCTACCGCGACGGCAGCGTGTCGTCCGGCGGCGTGACGATGAGCTTCGGCACGCTGCTCACGACGTGCGACGTCGGTGGCGTCGAGGCGGTCGGCACCTCGCCCCGGCTCGTCGACCCGGAACACGGCTACCGCTCGTTCGGCGCGCACTTCTGCGAGGTGCGCGTGCATCGGCTGACCGGTGAACCGCGTGTCACGCGCTGGCTGTCCGTGTGCGACGCGGGCACGATCGTCAACGCCAAGGCGGCCCGCAGCCAGATCCAGGGCGCGGTGGTGATGGGCATCGGACAGGCGCTGCTGGAGGCCACCGAGGTCGACCACGCCACGGGCCGTTTCGCCAACGCCAACCTCGCCTCCTACCTCGTGCCGGTGCACGCGGACATTCCGAAGATCGACGTCCGGTTCCTGGACCGCCCGGATCCGCTGGTGAGCGGGCTCGGCGCCAAGGGCATCGGGGAGCTCGGCATCGTGGGCGTGGCCGGCGCGATCGCGAACGCCGTTCACCACGCGACGGGTGTCCGGGTTCGCGATCTGCCGATCACATTGGACAAGCTGCTCTAAACGTTGTCGACGTGCTCCACACCGGCGTTGCGGTAGTTCTGCACCGCCGTCTTCACCTGGGCCGGGCTCAGCACCTGGTCCTTGGCGAAGTACACGTAGTCGACGTCCTGCTGGTAGGCCCGCTCGGCGCTGCTGCCCTGCAGGCCGCCCGAGATGAACCACAGGTTGAAGTTGATCGACATCGGCGTCTCCGGGTAGTACCTGTCGCCGTGGTCGGCGACGAGCACGCCGTCGATGAAGTACTTCACGCGGCCGCCGCCGACCTGGAAGACGAGGTCGTGCCATCCCGAGTAGCTGACGCGCTGCTCGTTGTGGACGTTGTCGGACACCCACGGGTCGGCCTGGTAGGTCTCCCACGTGGTCTCGAACATGATGTTCGACGGTTCGCCCCAGCCGCCGTTGGGCAGGTACTCGAAGTCGATCTCGCCGTAGTTCGGGTCCATCGGCGCGTTCAACGGCGTGATGGTGAAGAACGTCTGCACGACGTGGTCGCCGTCCGGGCCGAAGACGGGCGCGTCGCTGAACTTCACCCTCGCCGCGTAGGTGCCCTCGAAGAACTTGCGCTGGTGGAACACCTCGGTCTGCTTTGCGGCGGAACCGTTGTTCCACGAGTCGAGGCGCAGCACCTTCGACCCGTCGACGGTCGGGAACGTCACGCGCGACGGGTCCCACTCGGCGCCCGGCACACCGGGTCCGCCGCCGCCCGACCTGACCGTCCAGCCGCGCTGGCCGATCCGCGCGTCGCTGGAGCTGGTGTAGCTGAAGTCGTCGAACATGGCGGGGCCGTTGGGGTTCGGCGGGGTCGACGTCGTGGTCGTCGTGGTCGGCGGGCTGCCGCCGGGCGGGGTGCCCCACAGCAACGTGCCGCCGCGGTACACGGTCACCTTGGACCACGCCGAGTAGGTGCTCTCACCGCGGAACGAGTAGTCGTCGGACTGCGTGATCGGGCCCCAGTTGGTGCGCCAGAACCGCAGCTGCAGGTCGCCGGAGTCGCCGCCGGGAGCCAAATTGCCCGCGCCGCCGGTGAAGCCGACCTCCAGGTAGCGGTCGGCCGCGCCACCGGTCAGTGTGCCGAACGTGCCGGTGACGTTGGCGCAGCCGCGCACCGCCCAGGAACAGGCGAACCGGTAGCCGACGTCCGGGGTCTCGCTGCGGAAGTAGTAGCGGATCTTCACCTCCGCCAGCGGCACGGTCGTGGTGCCGGAGTTGACCAGCTTGAACCAGGGTTCGGCCTGGTCGGTGGTCGCACCGGACGCGCTGGTCCGGTACTGGGCGGTGATCGCGTCGGCCGCGAAGGCGCTGGGCGCCACCGCCAGCGCGGCCACCGCCACGGCCGCGCAGGACACGGCTAGGAGTGCTCGCAAGGTTCTCTCCTCACTTCGGCAGGGATGGACAGTGCGGCGAGCCTTGATGCGTGGTGACGCATCCGCGTGGTGAAGCCCTTCCACTCGGGACGCTGCGACCAGAGGGTGTCGGCCAGTGCGACGAGACGGGGAAAGGCCAGGTACTCCAGGTGTTCCCTGGTGCGGGCGTGCTCGGTCCACAGCTGGCACTGGGCGCCGAGCACGCCGTCGGGCAACGGCACGTGGTACACGTCGCGGCTGGTCACGACGTGGCCGGGCTGGCCGGGTGGTTCGTGCGCGCCGTCGGACTGCGGGTAGTCGAGGTAGGTGGACGTGTGCGGGGCCATTACGACGGGTTGGCCGCGTTCCAGCGCGGCGGCCGCCTGTGATTCGTCCTTCCACGGCATCACGACCGCGCGGGGATCACCCGTCGGTTCCCACGCGGCCGGGGTGCGGCCGCGGTCCAGCAGGTATTTGCCCGCCTGCCGGAGAAACCTGCCGTGGACGTCCTCCGGCAGCAGGCACTCGTCGCCGCCGAGGTGCACGTACTGGCCGGGAAACACCTCCAGGACCTCGGCCAGCACCTCGCGGACGAACCCGAGTGCGTGCAGGCCGAACGCGGAATCGCTGATGCCCCAGCGCGTCCAGACCGGCAGCGGCTCGGGCGCGACACCCAGGTCCGGGTAGGCCGCGAGGGCCGCGCGGGCGTGACCGGGCATCTCGATCTCCGGCATGACCCGGATGCCGCGTGCGGCCGCGTGCGCGACGAGGCTTTCCAGTTCACCGCGGGTGTAGGCACCGCCGTGCGGGACGCCGTCGCCGTTGGTCTCCGCCCGCCAGCCGCCGACCGAGGTCAGCAGCGGGTGGCTCGGGATCGGCAGGCGCCAGCCCTGGTCGTCGGTGAGGTGCAGGTGCAGGACGTTCAGCTTGTGCAAGGCCATCAGGTCGACGACCCTGCGCAGCACGTGCACCGGCTGGAAGTGCCTGGCGACGTCGAGCATGAACCCCCGCCACGGCAGCCTCGGCACGTCGCGGATGTCGACGCCAGGCACCGTCCAGTCCACATCGGACACCCGGCTGGACTTCAGCGCCTCCACCGGCAGGAGCTGGCGGATCGTCTGGACACCGTGCGCCAGCCCGGCCGCGGTGCCCGCGCGCAGCAGGAGGCCGTGTTCGTTGACGGTCAGCGCGTAGCCCTCCGCGCCGAGCCCGACGAGTCTGGCGTCGAGCGCGATGACGACCTGTCCGTGGTCGGCGATCGGCAGCGCAAGCCCGGTGGCGGGCCGCAGGAGGGCTCGGAGCAGGCGGGCAGCGGGTTCGGCGCCGGGCGTGACGCGGACGGTCGTGCCGCAGTCGAACGTGAAGCCCTTGCCGCGGCGGACGATCCTGGTCGGGAGCGGAACGATCATCCCTTCACCGCCCCTCCCACGATGCCGGTGGTGACCCGGCCCTGCAGCACGACGAAGATCAGCAGGACGGGCAGCATGAACAGCGTCGAGGCGGCCATCGTGGCGCCCCAGTCGGTGCCGAAGGTGTTGTTGAACGAGGACAGCCAGACGGGCAGCGTGCGGTCGTCCTGGTCCTTGATGATCAGCACGTTGGCGAAGGCGAACTCGTTCCACGCGGTGATGAACCCGAACAGCGACGTCGCCAGCAGTCCCGGCGCGAGCAGCGGGAACACCACCCGCCGGAACGCCTGCCCGCGCGAGCAGCCGTCGACCTGCGCGGCCTCCTCCAGGTCGACCGGGATGGCGGCGAGGAACCCGCGCAGCGTCACGATCGTGAACGGCAGCGTGATCATGAAGTAGACGAGCGTGAGCATCCAGAGCGTGTCGAGCATGCCGGTGTCCCTGGCGATCACGTAGATCGGGATGAGCAGCGCCTCCCACGGCGTCATCTGCGCCATGAACACCATGAGCACGAACGCCCTGCGGCCCTTCCACTGCAGCCGGGCCACCGCGAACGCCGCGAGCAGGGCGATCACGAGTGCGAGCAGCACGGCCCCGCCCGCCACCAGAAGGCTGTTGCGCCAGAACGAGAAGAAGCCCTTCGCCGCGACCGCCGTGCCGAAGTGCTCGAACGTGATCGAGGCGGGCAGGAACGTCGGTGTGGCGCTCTGGATGTCCTTGGTGGGCTTGAAAGCCGTGAGCACCATCCAGTACACGGGGAAAACCGAGACGATGAAGACGACGAGAGCGGCGACCGTGCGGGCGGCTCGGCTCATGCCTCACGCTCCTGCCGGTAGAGCTGGCGGAAGTACGCCAGCAACGCGAGCACCAGGAGGAGGACCATGAGCATCGACACGGCCGCGCCCAGGTCGTAGCGCTGCAACGACTGCGCGACCTGGAACGCGTACACCGGCAGCGTCGTCGTCGCCCGGCCGGGACCGCCCTGGCTGATCACCCAGATCTGCACGAACGCCTTCACGACCCAGATCACCTCCAGGCACGTGATCAGGCCGAACATGGCCCTGAGCATGGGAAACGTGATGGTGGAGAACACCCGCCACGCACCGGCGCCGTCGATCCGCGCGGCCTCGTACAGCTCCTGCGGCACCGTGATCATCGCCGCGTACAGCGACAGCGCCGCGAACGGGATCGACTGCCACACGATCAACGTCACGAGAATCCCGAACGTCGCCTCGCCGTCCGCGAACCACGTGTAGTCGCGGAACTCCTCGAAGCCCAGCGTGGTCAGGGCCCAGTTCACGACGCCGAGCCGGGACTGGAAGAGCCACTGGAACACCGTCGTCGCGGCGATGATCGGTGTGGCCCAGGTGAGCACGAGACCGCCCATCACGAGCAACCTGAGCCACTTGCCGAGCCGGACGAGCAACAGCGCGACCAAAGTGGACAGAACCATGATCAGCACCACGTTGATCGCGGTGAACCACAGCGTTCTGGAGACGACGCCCCAGAACTCGGGATCGGCGAGCACCCGTGCGTAGTTGGCGAGCCCGACGAACTTCGCGTCCCCGCGCACCAGCTGCGGCAGCCCGAACTCCTGCACCGAGATGATCACGTTGCGCAGCAGCGGGTACAGCAGCAGGTACGCGGTGGCGAGCAGGGTCGGTGCGATCAGCAGGTACGGCAGCACGACCCGCTTGCGGCGTCTCGGTACGGCCGGTGCGGTGGTGCGCACCGGCCGTTCGGCGAGCAACGTCATTTGCCCGAGTTGAGCGCTTGGGTGATCACTTCGTCGGCCTTGGCGGCGGCTGTCTTCGGGTCGGCACCGGTCAGGACGGCCGTCTGGAACTCCTTGATCGGGTTGCGCGCCTCGACCGCCGCCCAGTTCGGCGAGTTCGGGGTGGCGTGCCCGTTGGCCGCGCCCACCGCCATCGCCGCCGTGCCGGGATCACCGCCGACCTCCTTGGCCAGCGCCTTGCGGTTCGGCACGTAGTTCATCGTCTTGGCCAGTTCGACCTGCCACTTCTCCCCGGCGAGCGCCTTGACGACCTCGTAGGCCGCCTCCTGCCGTTGCGAGGCGAGCGGGATGATCAGGTCGGAGCCGCCGGTGAACACGGCACCGGGCTTGTCCGCGGTCTTGCCGGGGATCGGGAAGAACCCGATCTTGCCGGCGAGGTCCGGGTTGGCCTTGGCCACGAGCTTCGCCGCACCGGGCACCGCGATGAACTGCGCGACCTTGCCACCCGCCACGACGTCGGTCTGCTGCGGCTTGGCCTCGTCGGAGTCCTTCGGCCCGTCACCCAGCGCCTGCAGCTTCTGGTAGAAGTCCATGCCGGCCAACGCCTCCGGTGTGTTCAGCGAGCCCTTCCAGGTGCTGCCGGTCTGCTCGGCGAGGTCGCCGCCCTCGTCCCAGATGAAGCCGGACAGCGTGTACCAGTTCTGGCCCGGCAGGTAGATGCCCTGCTGGTCGCCCTGGTCGAGCTTCGCGGTGGCGGCGAGCCACTCGTCGCGCGTCTTCGGTGGCGTGACTCCGGCGGCCTCGAACAGGTCCTTGCGGTAGATCACCACCCGGTTGGCCGCGTAGAACGGGATCCCGAACTGCTTGCCGTCCACCGCACCGGGTTCGGCGAGGCCGGGAATCCAGTCGTCGCCGCCCAGCTCGCTCTTCCTGCCGCTCAGATCGGTGACGCCCTTGCTGGCGACGTACTGCGCGACCTGGGTGTTGCCGACCTCGATCACGTCGGGCGGATCGGTGCTGGCCAGCGCACTGGTCACCTTCTGCGTGATGCCGTTCCACTCCTGGATCTGGATCTTCACGTCCAGGCCGGTGTGCTCACGCTCGAACTCGCTCTCGAACTTCGACACGAACTCGTCGGTGGCCGTGTCCTTCATGAGCCACACGGTGATCTCCTGCTTCTCACCTCCTCCTGCTTCCGCACCGCAGGCGGACAACGCGAGGGCCAGCACGAGCAGGACGGCGGAGCGCGACACGACTCACCTCTCACCGGGGATGTGACCAATTGGTCAGGTCTGCTGAGGTGAGGTAGAAAGTGGCATAGACCACTTCTCGCGTCAATACCCTGCTAGCACGCGTGAGAGCGCGTCCGATCATGTTCGGGGTGGTTACTTACCACTGGTATGCCATACTGGCCGCCGACGAAGCGGAGAGGCATGGGCGAAGCGATCCTCAAGCGCGAGCGGGTCCGCGACCACCTGCTCGAACTCATCGAGACCCACCCGGCGGGAGCCCCGATCCCCGCCGAACGCGTGCTGTGCCAGCAGCTCTCGGTGTCGCGCCCCACCGTCCGCTCGGCCGTGGAGGAACTGGTCAACACCGGCCTGCTGGTCCGCCAGCACGGCAGGGGAACCTTCGTGGCGCGCGCCAAGATCACGCAGGAGATGGTGTCCGGCACCGGTTCCATGTCACTCCCCCAGGCCGGCGGCACCTGGGAGTCGCGGGTGCTCGAACACGCCCGCATCCCGGCCGGCGCGCGGGTCGGCCGCAGGCTGCGCCTCTCGCCCGCCGAGGAGATCCACTACATCGCGCGGCTGCGCCTCGTCGACGGTGAGCCGATGGCGATCGAGTACCTGCACGTGCCCGCGTCCGTCGCCCCCGGCCTGACGTTGCACGACATGGAGTCCGGTGACTTCTACGAACGGCTGCGCGAGCACGGGGTGCACGTTCTCGAAGCGGTGCAGTCGATCGAGCCCACGGTGACCAACGAGTCGGAGGCGGCCTTGCTCTCCGTGCCCGTGCTCGCGCCCGCGTTGCTGTTCGAGCGGCTGACCACCGACGCCGAGGGGCGCCAGGTGGAGTACGTGCACTCGATCTACCGGGGCGACCGGTACCGGATCGTGTCGCGGTTGACGCTGGGCGCCCAGCCGAGCAACACGGTCGACGTGCAGGCCCGGTTGCGCGACGACCCGTTCTGATCAGCCCGTGAACCGGGTGGACGCGCTGTCGATGAAGATCTGCGCGCGTTCCAGCGTGTGCGAGCCGTAGGTCCCACCCGCGCGGGCGTCCAGCAGGGCGTTCTGCTGCGCCTCCATCATCAGCCGTTGCAGCTCGCGCTGCTGGTGCAAGGGGCTGTCGGGATCGCGCTCGCCCGCCATCTTGTCGATCACCTCGCTCATGACGAGACTGCGCTTCCTGGCCTTGTCGAGGACCTCGTCGTCGAACGGCTTGCCGTTGTCCCGCACCAGCGACGGGCTTTCCAGCAACGCCTGCGTCGCGGTCATCAGCTCACCCGCGAGCCGCGCGTACTCGCGGCGCTCGTGCTCCTCGTCGTTGCCGCGGATGCCGAGCCACCTGATCACCAGGGGCAGCGAGCCGCCCTGCACGACGAGCGTGACGATCGCGACCGTGAACGCGACCAGGATCAGCTCGGCCCGGTGCGGCACGTCCGTCGGCAACGACTGGGCCGCGGCGAGGGTGACGACGCCGCGCATTCCCGACCAGGCGAGCACCGCGCCACCGCGCCAGCCGAGGCCCTCGCTCGCGTAGAAGTTGATGTCGGCCTGGCGGCGCTGGAGGGCACGCGCGGCGCGGTCGAACCGCTCCTCCTCGCCGGGACGCGGCCCGCGCGCGGTGAAGCTGTCCACCCACGACTCCATGCGCCCGGACAGCCGGTCCGCGCGCTTCTGCTGGTGGCGCAGCAACGCGATGAGCGGGACCACGAACGCCACGCGCAGCACGACCAGCGCCGCCGTCACCAGCAGGCCCAGAGCGAGCGTCCGGCTCAGGCCCTCGTCCGCCACGTCGCTCACCACCGACGTGAGCTCGAAGCCCATCAGCAGGAACACGCCGTTCTCCAGCAGCAACTGGATCGTGCGCCAGTTCGTGCGTTCGGAGATCCGGTCGTGCGCGGCGAACCGCCGGGCGCTCTGGTGGCCGGTGATCAGGCCGGCCGTGACGACCGCGATGACACCGGACGCGTGCAGCTCCTCGGTCGGGATGAACGCGAGGAACGGCACCACGAACGAGATCGCGGTGGTGAGCACCGGCTGGCTCTGGATCTTCGAGCGCACCCACACCGACACGACGCCGACGACGGCGCCGATCGCGATGCCGACGGCCACGGCGAACGCGAAGTCGCCGAGAGCGCTGCCGAACGACACGGTGGTCGCGATCGCGGCGATGGCCGTGCGCATCAACACCAGCGCGGTGGCGTCGTTGACCAGGCCCTCACCTTCCAGGATCGTCACGAGCCGCGGCGGCAACCCGAGCCGCTTGCCGATCGACGTCGCCGCGACGGCGTCCGGCGGGCTGATCACCGCACCCAGCGCCAGTGCCGCCGCGAAGCCGATGTCCGGCAGCAGCCACCAGATCAGCAGCCCCGTTCCGAACGCCGACACCGCGACGAGCAGCACCGACAACGCCCCGATGGTCTTGAGGTTGCGCCGGAAGTCCACCACCGGCACGTTCACCGCCGCCGCGTACAGGATCGGCGGCAGCACGACCACCAGGATGAGCTCCGGCTCGACGAACACCCGCAGCGCGCCGGGCAGCTGACTGCACCCCATGCCGACGAGCACCAGCAGCACAGGCGCCGCCACGCTCAGCTTGGGCGCGAGGTACGACACCGCCACGATGATCAGCACGGCCGCGACGGCGAGCAAAGCCAGTTCCTGCATGACGTGCAGTTTGTCTGATGAGGACGGACCTCGCCCGTGGAGGGGGTCAGGCAGGCAGCACGTGCCGCCCGTCGCGGTCCGTGCTCAGGCACAACGAGCAGATCGTCCCGCCGAGCGCGCTGGCCGTCATGTCCGGCCGCTCGTACGACTTCCCGCACACCACGCAGTCGTACGGCGTGCCGCTCGGGTTGCCACCGGCGTCGAGCAGCGGTTCGGAGATGCCGTCGTCGGTGCGGCGCAGGTAGAAACGGCCGCGAGTGAGCACCGCGAGCAACGGCGTGAGCACGACCGGGATGCCGACCGCGACGAGCGGCGAGTACGGCTGGATGGCCGCGCCGAACAGTCCGAAGTAGACGGAGATGGACAGGATCGACGACGCGAGGAACGACCCGACGCCGACCGGGTTGACCGCGTACAGCATGCCGCGGCGGAACTCCGGCTGCTTCGGCGACAGCTTCAGCACGTACTTGTTGATCGCGATGTCGGTGGCGACGGTGACGACCCACGCCATCGCGCAGTTGGAGTAGAAGCTCAGCAGCTTGTTCAGGAAGCTGAACATGTCCGCTTCCATCAGCACCAGCGCGATCGCGAGGTTCACCAGCACGAACACCAGCCGCCCGGGATACCGCTTGGTGACACGGGTGAACGAGTTCGTCCAGGCCAGCGAGCCGGAGTAGGCGTTGGTGACGTTGATCTTCACCTGGCTCAGCACGACGAGCACCAACGCCAGCGGCACCACCAGCCACGGCGGCATGAACTGCTTGAACACCCCGGTGAACTGCTCGATCGGCTCGACCGCGGCGACCGCGCCGACGGCGTCGAGCACGTAGACGGCCATGAACACGCCGATCGCCTGCTTGAGCGCGCCGAACACGACCCAGCCGGGCCCGGCCAGAATCGTCGCGGTCCACCAGGCCCGCCGGTTCTCGTCGGTCCGCGGCGGCATGAACCGCAGGTAGTCGATCTGCTCGCCGATCTGCCCCATCAACGACAGGCACACGCCCGCGCCCAGCATCACCGCTGCCGTGCTCACCCCGTTGTCCCCGTAGGAGAGCCAGCGCTGCACCGAGTCCGGGTCCTCGACGATCAGGAAGACCAGCGGCGCGACCATCAGCAGCAGCCACAACGGGTTCGTCCAGCTCTGCAGCTTCGCGAGCACCTTCATCCCGTAGATCACCAGCGGGATGATCACCAGCGTCGAGGTCGCGTAACCCAGCCACAACGGCAGGCCCAGCGCGTACCGCAGGCCCTGCGCCATGATCGAGCCTTCGAGCGCGAAGAAGATGAACGTGAAGCTCGCGAAGATAACGCTCGTGAGCACCGACCCGTAATAGCCGAACCCGGAACCGCGGGTGATCAGGTCGAGGTCGATGTTGTACCTGGCCGCGTAGTAGGCCAGCGGAAACCCGGTCACGAAGATGACGACCGCGGCGAACACGATGGCCAGCAACGCGTTCCCGGTGCCGTGCGTGAGGCCGATCCCGGCGCCGATCGAGAAGTCCGCCATGTAGGCGATGCCGCCCAGCGCCGACGCCCCGACCACCGCGGGCGTCCACCGCCGGTACGTGCGCGGCGCGAACCGCAGGGTGTAGTCCTCGAGCGTCTCCCTGGACGCTTCGCGTACCGGTGCCCGTACCTCGTCAACGGTCATGAACCCTGACGCTAGGAACCGCGCGTTTCAGTCGATCACCACGTTTTGTGACGACCGCGTGACGCTACGGTCTGAGGTCATGGACGATCTGGTGGCCTTCATGAGGGAACGCAGGCGTGCCGACGAGGCCGCCGCGGCGGCGTGGGCGGAACGCTCGGCGACGATCTCGGCGTGGGCGAAGAAGGTCGCGACTCTGCTGACGCGCCACGACGTCCCGGCCGACCAGACGCTGTTCGACCGGGCCGGTGAGCACAAGGTCCGGATCGCGGCCGGCTGGCTCGTGCTGACGACGAGGACGCCGAGCGCGGGGCATCCCGGCGTGCTCAAGGACGCCGGAATCCTCCTGACGCCGAGCGGTGAGCTCTGGCAGTACGACAACGAGTGGCCGATGTCGGCCCGCCTCACCGCGACGATCCCCGCGTTCCGCACGGCGGAGGGCGCCGCGCTGATGGCCAGGTGCGAGTGGATCCTCGACAACGCCATCGAGGCGTTCGCGGACACGCTCGACCGGCACGGCATCGACGTGGCCGAACTCGAAGCGCTCTAGGGTTCCAGGACGAAGACGGGGATCACGCGGTCGGTCTTCTCCTGGTACTCGGCGTACGCCGGGTACGCGGCGACCGCGCGTTCCCACCACTCGGCCCTCTCGGCTCCGGTGAGCTCGCGGGCCGTCATCTCCCGGCGCACCGGCCCGTCCTGAAGCTGCACGTGCGGGTCGGCCTTGAGGTTGAAGTACCAGACCGGATGCCGCGGGAACCCGCCCTTCGAGGCCACGGCCGCGTACCGCCCGTCGTGCTCCACGCGCATCAGCGGGACCTTGCGGATCTTGCCGGTCTTCGCGCCCCGCGTCGTCATGATGACAACGGGCAGGCCAGTGTCCCACAGCGTCGTGCCCTGCGTGCCGCCCGAACTCTCGTACAGCTCGACCTGGTCGCGGATCCACTTCGCCGGACTCGGCCCGTATTCGCCCTCCACACATCAACCCAAACACCGCGCGACAGCCCGAGGCAAGCGATGCGGCCGGAACGGACCACTACCGCTGCTTCAGCTTCCAGATCCGGATCGACTTGTCCGCACCGGCGCAGGCGATCCGCTCCCCCTTCGGGTCGAACGCCACGGTCTCGATCCGCCCGGCGGCACCGACGACCATGGCGCGCACGGACTTCGAGGCCACGTCCCACAGCTGCACGGCGTTGCCGTGGCCCCAGGTCGCGAGGGTCTTGCCGTCCGGGTGGTACAGAGCCTTCGTGATGATGTCGTCGCCCTCGGTGCGGTCGAAGACGGCCTTGCTCTGACCGGTCGCGACGTCCCAGAGCTGCAGGCTGTTCGTGCCGTCGTCGTCGGGGACCGCGAGGGTCTTGCCGTCCGGGGAGAACGCCACACCGCTCGCGGTCGAGTCGTTGATGGTCCTGACCGTCCTGCCGGTGGCCGGGTCGACGAGCTTGATCTCCTGGAACTTGGTGCCGCCGTGGGCGAGCAGCTTGCCGTCCGGGCTGAACGCGAGGTCGTCGCCGCCGTGGGCGTCGGTCAGGCCGATCTTGACCTTGCGGGTCGCGACGTCCCACACTTTGAGGCCGCCGGTGTGGGTCAGGCCGACGATCGTCTTGCCGTCCGGGTGGAACCGCAGGCACTTCATGATCGACCTGGCGTCCTCCAGCGTGCCGATCTGGGTGCGGTCGGCGAGGTTCCACAGGTACGTGGTGCTGTCGCCGGTGCGGTTGCCGCCCGCCGCGAGGATCCTGCCGTCTGGGCTGATCGCCACCGCGCACGCCGAGGCGCCGCCGGGGCCGTCCGGGTTCTGGACCGTGCCGAGCAGCTTTCCGGTCTCGGTGTCCCAGATGCGGACCACGGCGCCGTCGATGCCGTCGTCGCCGCTGACCAGGATCTTGCCGTCCGGACTCCACGCGATCGACGTGACCGTGTCCTCGTGGCCGGACAGCTGGAGGTGCTCGGTGATGTCCTCCGGCCGAGCCCCGGACGAGGGCGTCGGCTGCTCGGAGCCGCCCTCCTTGGTGGAGGCCTTCTTGTCGTTGCTGGTGGGCAGTTCCGCCGCGTCACCCTGGTTGCTCCGCGAGCCGAGCCACCACGCGGTGCCGCCGCCGATCGCCGCGACGGCACCCGCGCCGGCGAGCAGCACCGTGCGTCTGCTGACACCGGACTTGGCCGCCGGCAGCACGACAGGCGCACCGGCCAGCAACGCCAGCGCCTGGTCCGCGGACGCGCGCTCGGCCGGGTTCTTGCGCAGCAACCCGCCCAGCAGCGACGAGAGGTACCCGGCGCGCACCGGGGGCGGCGGCTCCTGGGTCAGCAGCATCGACAGCGTCGTCATGAAGTCCGGCCCCTGGAACGGGGGTCTGCCCTCCACGGCGGCGTACAGGGTGGCGCCGAGCGACCACATGTCGGTCGCCGGGGTGATCGGCGCGCCCGTGCCCTGCTCCGGCGCCATGTACGCCGGAGTGCCGACGATCGAGCCGTCCGTGGTCAGCGGGACGTCGCCGGTGAGCCGCGCGATGCCGAAGTCGGTGATCACGACGCGCTCGCCGGACAGCAACACGTTGGCGGGCTTGAGATCCCGGTGCACGATCCCGGCCTGGTGCGCCACCCGCAACGCGCTCAGCATCGCGTTCGCGACGTGGGCCACCTGGTCGACGGGCAGCGCACCGCGGGCCTTGATCGCGTCGGACAGCGACCCGCCCCGCACGTACTCCATCACGATCATGGGGGTGCCGTTGTACTCGACCACGTCGTGCACCGTGACGATGCCGGGGTGGTTCAGCTGACCGGCCAGCTGCGCCTCGCGCATCGCGCGCTGGCACAGCAACGCCCGCTGCTGCGCGTCGAGACCGGCGGGCAGCAGCAGTTCCTTGATGGCGACCTCGCGGCCGATGACCTCGTCACGACCGAGCCACACCCGGCCCATGCCGCCGGTGCCGATCACCTGAACGAGCCGGTAGCGCTGGGCCACCAGACTTCCCGTCGCATCTGTCACGGCGCGCAGCGTAGATGAGAACCCGCCCTCGTTCGCGGGTATCCCTCAAGTTCGGGAAATACCGGAACGGTTGGCGCACAAGCAACATCGTGCGCCTTCAATCGGTCGACAATGGACGGAGTCGCTAGTGGACTCTCGCGACCTCGATGCCGACCTCGCCGAAGAACCGCAGCTTCTTCATCCGCGTCGGCTCGACGGTGAACCCCGCCGCGGCGATCCGCTTCGACACCGCGTCACCGACGTTGTCCCGCAGGTGTTCGTGCTTGTGGTCGTGCAGCACGGCGTCGGCGAGGACCAGCAGACCGTCGGGCTTGAGCACGCGGCGCACCTCGGCGAGCATCTCGTCCTTCGACGCGGTGTCCAGGTGGTGCAGCGCCAGGCTGGAGAAAACCCGGTCGAACGAGTGGTCGGGATACGGCAGCTCCTGGGCGTACCCGCGGTCCAGCCGCACCGTCAGGCCGTCCCGCCGGAACTTCCGCTCGGCTCTGGCGAGCATCTTCAGATCGGGATCCAGACCGAAGAGCTCGACGTTGCGATGCCGCTTTCCCGTGGCGCGCAACAGGTTTCCCGTTCCGCAGCCCACGTCGAGCAGGCGGTGGCCGTCCCTCAGCCCGGCCAGCGCGATCATCTGTTCGTGCACCCCGCGCAGCGCGGAAACCCGGTGCACCACGTCGTAGAGCGGCAGCAGGTAGTGCTTCCCCATGCCCGGCAGGTAGTCCCGCTCCTGGGACGATATTTCGGTCATGAACTCATTCTGACCGGGACTTCTGCCTGGTTTCTGTGCCGATTCGCGGTTTGAGTGGGACGATTTGACGGTGCGAACCAGGCGATCACCGCTGCACGGCGAGCCCGCGACCTACCGGTGGCAACCGGCGCCCGGCGAGCTGGCCGTGTCGGCCATGCGGCTCGAACACGACGCCGAGATCAACGGCGCCTTCGAGGCGCACTCCCACGACTTCCCCGGCCTGGCCTACTTCTGGGCGGACGGCGGAATCGTCCGCCACGGCAAGCAGGTCAGGCACGTCGAGGCGGGCGACCTGTTCGTGATCGCACCCGGCGACGTGATGGGCCAGTCCAACCGCGACGACCTCGTCGGCGCGCAGGGCTGGGGCGTGTTCTTCACCGCCGACGCGCTCGGCCCGGACACCCCCGGCGCCCACCTGGCGTGGCGCACGCATCCGTTGCTGTTCCCGTTCGTGCGCGGCGGCGCGGTCACCGCGTTGCGGCTCAAGGTGCCCCCGCAGGACCGCGACGACTGGACCGCCCGCATCGAGGCGCTGCACGACGAGCTGACGCACCGCCGCGACGGCTACCGCGAGGCCGTGTCGGCGCATCTGGTGCTGCTGCTGGTCGGAGTGTCCCGGCTGGCCGCGGACGTGGTCGGCGACCTGCGGGAGAACGCGGAACCACTGCTCGCCGAGGTGTTCGACGTGATCGAGCGGCGCTACCAGGAGCCGTTGTCGCTGCGCGAGGTGGCGGCGGCCGTGCGCATCTCCCCCGGCCACCTGACGTCCACGGTGCGCAAGCGGACCGGGCGCACGGTGCAGGAGTGGATCACCGAACGCCGGATGGTCCAGGCCAGGCGCCTGCTGACCGTCACCGAGCTGCCGATCGGCGACATCGGGCGGCAGGTGGGCTTCCCCGACGCAGGGTACTTCGCCCGCACGTTCGGCAAGCTGCACGGCATGAGCCCGACGCGGTGGCGCCGCGTGAACGGTGGCTGAACTCCTGCGAACGACCTGGCGGCCCACGCCGGTTTTGCCGGGTTCAGCGTTCTCGATCATGGCAATGTCGGCACCATGACCGGCAACACCGTGGCGGACAAGGACTTCGGACAGCGGTTCCACGCGCTGATGGAAGTCGTCGTGAGGCGGCTGCCGTTCGGTCTCGCGAAGGTGGTCGCGCCGAGCTTCCTGGGCTTCGCGCTGATCAACGGGTTCACGTTCGCCGTCGACCTGCTGCTGCTCACCGCGTTCCGCAGCGGGCTCGGCCTGCCGGTGCCGCTCGCGTTCACCGTCGCGTACGTCCTCGCGTTCGGTCTGAGCTTCGTGCTCAACCGCGCGCTGAACTTCCGCTCGCACGCCCCCGTCGGCCCGCAGGCAGGCCTCTACGCGGTGGCGATCCTGATCAACTACCTGGCGTTCATCCTCGGCGTCGGCAGCGCGCTGACCGCGATCGGCGTGCAGTACCTCGTGTCGCGCGTCGTCGCCGGCGCCTGCGAGGCCGCCTTCATGTACAGCGTGATGCGCTGGATCATCTTCCGCGACACGAAGCAGGGCTACTGCAGGTAGCCCTCGACCTCACCGACCGAACGAGCCGGGACGTCGTCCGCGTTCCCACCCTGGTCGCGGGCAGACCGCCGGCGCCGCAGCAGGTCCCAGCACTGGTCGAGGGCTTCCTCCAGGGCACGCAGCCGCGCGTGCTCCTCGTCCGTGCTGATCTCGCCGGCCGCGAGCTGCTGACGCAGCCGGTGCTCCTCGTCGACCAGTTCGTTGATGCGGCCGAGCACGTTCTCGTCGCTCATCTACGCCTGTCCCGTCTCGAATCGGCTGACCTTCCCCGACTCTACGTCGAACCGCCAGTACGTGCGCATCTCGCCCCAGGTGTCGTTGCGGTACCGGATGATCAGCGACTTCCCAACGTCGGATTCGGACTCGACCTCCATGTGCCCGTTGTCGTCGAAGATCTCCTTGGCGGTCCACGCGCGGAGGTCGCGGTCCGTGCCGTCGTCGGACATCGTCGCGTCCGGCGTGAGCAGGTCGAAGAACGCCTTCCTGTCACCCGCGTTGACGGCGGCGATGAAGGCGTTCACGGTCGGGTCGCTGGTCATGGTGCCCAGTCTGGCCGCAACCAGCCTTGTCGCAACTGGACCCGGAGCGGCTACGGCACGGCGGCCAGGGACAAGCTGTTGCCGTCCGGGTCGAGCACCTCGACGTGGCGGACGCCGTTGGAGTACGTCTCCGTCGGCCCGTGAGGCAGGCCGTGCCGGGCGATCCTGGCCATGATCTCGTCGAACTCGGTCCCGCTCACCCCGAACGTGATCATCGACCCGCCGACGCGCCGCGCCCGCACCTCTCGGGCGTCGATGACGACGTACGCGTTCTCCCCCACCCGCCAGAGGTGCTCCTCGCCGATGATCTCGTCCGCCTTGCGGCCGAAGAACACCTCGTACCACTCCATCGACCCGGCGAGGTCACTCACACACATCACGCTGTACAGGTCCACCTGGTCCACTCCTCCCGTGTTGAGAGGGTGGACCAGGCGCAGGCCCCGAACTCATCGCATCAGCTGGTGCGCGGCAGGCTCACGGTCGACGGAACGGAAACGGTGGTGCCGACGGTCCAGACCCCCAGGCCGGACCGGCGGCACGTCGGTGAACTCCCCACCTGTCGAGCGTTGTCCCAGGCCCCTCACCGGGAAAGACGTTCGGACGACCCCGGACAGATCCGGACAGCCGGACCGCCGGTCAGCCCACCCACTTGGAGCAACGGTCCTCACCAGGGCCGAGACACACGCGCGCTTCGAACCAGTCGACGACCACGTCGGCCGGCGCGGCCCACACGACGTCCGTCTTCACGCCGGCACCCGACGCGGTGGCGATCGGTTCCTTGTAACTGACGCCGTTGTACTTGCCGTAGAGCACCCACAGCCGGGCGTCGAAGCCGTCGTCGGCGGTGTCCTTCACGTACGACGGCAGGCGCAACGTCACCGAGCGCTCAGCGAACTTGCCGTCCACCACCGCCTCGCCGCCGGGCAGGCCGGCGTTCAGCACGAACGTGCCCGGTCGTGGCGCACCGGGATCGTAGACGGGATCACGGGCCGCGTCCGCGGCCGGCACGACGAGCACACCGAGGGCCAGGGCGGCGGCGACCGCGGCAATGCTCCTCATCAGCCCACCCACCTGGAGCAACGGTCCTCACCAGGGCCGAGACACACGCGCACCTGGAACCAGTTGACCGCCACGTCGGCCGGCCCGGTCCACTCGACGTCCGTCTTCGCGCCCAGCCCCGATGCGGTGGCGATCGGCTCCTTGTAGAGAACGCCGTTGTACTTGCCGTAGAGCACCCACAGCCGGGCATCGAGACCGTCGTCGGCGGTGTCCTTCACGTACGACGGCAGGAACAACGCCACCGAGTGCTCGACGAACTTGCCGTCCACCATCGTCTCGCCGCCGGGCAGGTCGACCTTCAGCACGAACTTCCCCGGACACGGCGAGCCCGGATCGTAGACCGGATCGCACCCCGCGCTCGCAGCCGGCGCGACGAGCACGCCGAGGGCCAGGGCAGCAGCCACCGACACAGCAAAACTCTTCATCTGTTCCCCCCTTGGACCACGGATGTACCAAGTGCCGTGGCGGCTCACAAGCCGTTCGGACGATCCCGGACACCCCGATATCCGGCGCTCGCGAGCACTTCCTCTGCCCGCAGCCGTGTTTCCGCAGCGGCGGCCGTGTTTCCCTGCGCCTCATACGCCCTGGTCAAAGCCACGAGCGCGAGCCCGGCCAGGATGCTCTGACCGGTGGCGTCCGCACGTTCGTGCGCCTGCGACGCGTCCCTCACAGCGGCCTCGGCGTCACCGGCGGCGAGGTCCAGCCAGGCCAGCTCGACCAACGCGTCCGCCTCGCCGTGGCCGTAGCCGATCGCGACCGCCCTCCGCCGTGCCCTGCGCAGGTCGTCCCTGCGGCCGCGGATCGCGGCGAGGGTGATCAGAGCGTCGATCTCCACCCGGCCGGAGCCCTTGGCGAGCGCGAGCGCCTGGTCCGCGCACCGCAGCGCTTCCTCCTGCCGTCCGGCGTCGCGGTGGACGCGGGCGAGGTCGTCGAGCGCCGCGGCCTCGCTGACCCGGTCCTCGTGGTCGTGGTTGAGCTGCTGGGCCCGCTGCAGGAAGTGCGCGGCCTGGTCGAGGTCGCCGAGGTAGCGGTGCACGACACCGAGCGCTCCGAGCGAGTTCGCGGCGGACCGGGTCTCGCCGATCTCCTCCCGCAGGTCCACGGCCAGCTTCAGGTCGGTCGCGGCCTCGACCAGCCGGCCCAGCCGCATCTCGGTCAGGCCGAGGTTGCCGAGCGACCGCGCGCGCCTCGCCGTGTCGCCGATCTCGGTGTAGAAGGCCAGCTCGCGACGCAGGCAGTCGGCAGCCTCCTCCAGCGAGCCCAGCTCCGAGTAGACGCCGCCGAGGTTGCCGAGCGTGCTGAACTCGCGGAACCGGTCCCCCGCCGCGCGGCTGAACTCGACGGCCTGCTCGAAGTGCGTGGCGGCGGCCCGGTGATCACCAGCGCCCCAGTGCGCGGTGCCCAGCGACAGGTGCATCGCCGCGGACGCGCTCGGGTTCCCCGCGGCGGCGGCCAGGCCGACCTGAGCGATGGCCAGCCATTCCGCGGTGTGGCGGCGCAGCCAGTAGCAGCCGCGCAGCGCGTCGGTCAGCAACCACGCCATCGGCGCCTGTCCCAGCGACTCCGCCTGCTCGACCGCGGTGACCACAGTGGACCGTTCCGCGTCGAACCACTGCAACGCCTCGGTGGCGTTGGCGAACGTGTGCCGCGGCGTGCTGGTCGCGAGCACCGAGAAGTCCGGACGCACGGCGCGTGCCGCCGCCACGGCCATGTCCAGGTATTGCGCGTAGAGACGACTGATCGACTCGTCGGTCTGGTCTTCCTCGGCCGCGTACCGTTCGCGCGCGTAGAGGCGCAGCAGGTCGTGCAGCCCGTACCGGCCAGCGGACCGCACTTCCACCAGGTGTGCGGCGACCAGCGTGCGCAATGCCGCCTCGGCATCCTGGCCGTCGAGCAACGCCGCCGCGGCACGCGCAGGGAGCTCCGGTCCCGGCGCCATCCCCATGCGGCGGAACAACATCCGTGCCGCCGGGTCGAGCGCCGCGTAGGAGTGGTCGAACGTCGTGCGCACCGCGGCGTCGGAGTCGCCCTCCACCTCCAGCGCGGTGAGGCGGTCGCCCGCGGTGAGCTCCGCCATCAGCTCCGCGATCGTCTGATGTGGACGGTCGGCGAGGTTCGCCGCGACGATCCGCAACGCCAGCGGAAGATGGCCGCACAGCCGCACGAGCTCCTCGACGGCCGCTTCCTCGCGCAGCACCCGTTCCGGGCCCAGCACGCCGATCACCACGGCCGGTGCTTCCTCCGGCGTGAGCACCCCCAGTTCCAGCCGGTGCGCGCCATCGCGCGCCACGAGCCCGCCGAGGCGATCACGGCTCGTCACGACGGTCATGCAGCCCGGCCCGCCGGGCACCAGCGGCCGCACGTGTGCGGCGCTCGGCGCGTTGTCCACCATGACGAGAACGCGCTTGTCCGACGTGATCGACCGGTACATGCCGATCATCGCGTCCTGCTGCAGCGGGATGTCCTCACCGGGTACGCCGAACGCGCGGATCGCGAGCGCCAGCGCCTGGTCCGGGGTGACCGGCGGACCGGACGAGTAGCCGCGCAGGTCGAGGTACAGCTGGCCGTCCGGGAACCGGTTCGCCACCTGGTGCGCCCACTGCACGGCCAGCGCCGTCTTGCCCACGCCGGGAATCCCGCACACCACCGCGAGCCTGCTGCCGCCCTCCAGCAGCGCGGTCAGCTCCTTGAACGCCTTGGCGCGCCCGGTGAAACCCGGCACGGCCGCGGGCAACTGCCGCGGCACCACGGCCGGGACGACGGGGGCGCGGGCCGGTTCTGCCTGAACCCGGCGCCACGCGGCGAGCCACGGCTCGATCTCGTCCTCCGGCACCTTGAACGCCCGCAGCAGCCCGCGGAACACCTCGAGCGTCGGCGCGGTCTTCCTGCGCGGGCTGAGCGCGTCGGCCAGCGTGCTGCGGGCGAGCCCCGACAGCTTCTCCATCTGCCGCAACGAGGGATTTCCCGCCCACACCTTCAACGCGCGCAGCGCGGCGATCAGCTCGTCGAGCGCGTGCGCGTCGTCAGGTCTCGGGCCGGCGGACATGCTTGAAGCCTAATGATCGCGCGATCGTGGCGTGGTGTTTGGCGTTCACAGCAGTCGGTCATCCCCCTGAGGTGCATCTGCCAGGGTTGCTGAGAGATCTCGTCGGACTGCGGCGCAGGCAGGTCTGGGCACGGCAGGGGCGGCTGCACGTCGAGGTGCACGGCCTCGACACGCCGCACGCCCTGCGCCTGATCAAGGCTGTCGAACAACGGCTCGAGAGCCTCGACGGCGTGCTGTGGGCGAGGGTCAACGCGCCCGCGCAACGCGTGGTCGTCGCCGTCGACTCGCCGGGGCCGCGCCGCGACGAGCTGATCCGGATCATCGAGCGGGCCGAGCGCCACGCGGCCGAGCACGGCGACGAGGAAGCGTGCGAGGAACTGCACCACCCGTGTGAGGGACCGCGGACCCGCCAGACGGTGTCGGCGCTGGCGGCGGACGCCGTCGGGCTCGGGCTGTCGGCGGTGACGAGGCTGACGCAGTGGGTGCCGCTGCCCACCGAGTTCGCCGCGCTCGGGTCGATCCTCCAGCACCACCCGAAGCTGAAAGCGTTGACCGGCAAGGAGGCCGCGGACTCGCTCCTGCCGCACCTGTCCGCACTGGCCCAGGGACTCGCTGCCGGTGGCGAGGGCATCCTGCTCGACGGCGCCGAGCGGATCGCGCAGATCCGCGAGGCGCGCGCCTACCGGCAGGCCTGGAACGCCGCGGAACCGGAGCTCGTCGCCGGACCGGAGCACGCGGCGGGTGAGCCGGTCCTGCAGCCCAGGCCCGTCGCGTTGCCGCAGGACCCGGTCGACCGGTACGCCGAGCGGGCGATGGGGGTCGGCGCGCTGGCGGCCGCCGCCGCTGTGCCGTTCTTCGGGCCCCGGCGGGCACTGGCGCTCGGGCTGGCCTCGACGCCGAAGGCTCCCGCCGCCGCACGGGAGGGGTTCGCGACCTACCTCGGCCGGATTCTCGCCAAGCGCGGCGTGATCGTGATGGATCGCGGTGTGCTGCGGCGGCTCGGGCAGATCGACACGGTCGTGCTGGACGAACGGGCGCTGCGCACCGGGCACACCGAGCTGACCGACGTCGTGCCGATGGCGGGTGCCGATCCCCGCGAGATCGCGGCGGTGGCGTTCGAGCTGTTCGACCCGCAGGCGCCTGACCAGGTGCGGGAGGCGGACGGCTGGCGGCTCGGGCCGTTGGAGGGCACCCGCGGCAAGCAGGGGGCCGAGCGGCTGCGCAAGCGGGGCGCCGACGACGTGCTGGGGCTCTGGAAACGACAGCGGCTGCTCGCGGTCGTCGGGGTGTCGGCCCAGCACGCGCACGGCGTGCAGGCGATCGCCGCGGCCGCGCGCCGGGCCGGTGCGCGGGTCGTGCTCGCCGCCGACGGCCCGAACGGCAAGTTCTCGTTCGTCGACGAGGTCGTGCCGGGTGGAGCGGACCTCGCCCGTTCGGTGCGGTCGGTGCAAGAGCGCGGCGGGGTCGTCCTGCTGCTGTCCGGTGACCGGCGGGCACTGGGCGCTGCCGACTGCGGGCTCGGGGCTTTCCGCACCGGCGAACCTCCTGCGTGGGGCGCGCACGTGCTGGTGGGACAGGACTTCGAGGCCGCGGCGCTGGTGATCGACGCGGTCGGCGTGGCCTCACGGGTGGACTCGGACGGCATCAAGCTCGCCGCGGGAGGTTCCGGGGTCGGTGCGGTGGCGGCGGTGCAGACGCCGGGTCCGCGGGCGGCCTCGCGCGGGCTCTTCGCGGGCAACGCGGCGGCGGCGATCGGGTTCGCCCTCGGCCATTGGCGCGCTCACCAGCTGCTTTCCCGGCCGATCTCACCGCCGGTGAGCACCACGCCGTGGCACCTGATGCCCGTCGACGTGGTGTTGGAGCGGCTCCAAGCCGACGTCGAAGGGCTGACCGGCAAGGAGGTCCAGCGGCGGGCCCGCGCGTCCGGCACCGGTCAGGAGCCGCTCGGGCTGAGCCTCTGGCAGGCGTTCGTCGAGGAGCTCGCGAACCCGCTGACGCCGGTCCTGGCGCTGGGCGCCGCGCTGGCTGCGGCGGTCGGCTCGCCGATGGACGCGGGGCTCGTCGCGGCCATCACGGGGGCATCGGCGCTGGTCGGGAGCGTGCAGCGGGTGCAGACCGACCGAGCGCTCGCGGACCTGTTCAGGCTTTCGGCGGTCGGGGCGTGCGTGCGCAGGGACGGCGCGGAGGTCACCGTCGCGGCCGGTGACCTGGTGCCGGGCGACGTCGTGGTGCTGCGATCGTCCGACGTCGTGCCCGCGGACTGCCGGATCCTCGAGGCCACCGCGCTGGAGGCCGACGAGTCGTCGCTGACCGGCGAGTCGCTGCCGGTGGCGAAGGACAGCGCCCCGGTGGTCGCCGCGGACATCTCCGCGCGCAGCTCGATGCTCTACGAGGGCACGACGATCGCGACCGGCAACGCGATCGCGGTGGTCGTGGCCACGGGGATGGCGACGGAGGCCGGGCGCAGCATGGCCACCGCGCGCCAGCACACGCCGGCCGGCGGTGTCGAGTCACGGCTGGAGTCGCTGACCCGCACGGCCATGCCGCTCGCGCTGGGCGCTGCCGCCGCGGTCACCGGTTCCGGGCTGCTGCGCGGGATTCCGCCGCAGCAGACGCTGAGCGCCGCGGTCAACCTCGCCGTGGCGTCGGTGCCGGAGGGCCTGCCGTTCCTGGTGAACGCCGCCCAGCTCGGTGCCGCGCGCCGCCTCGCCGATCATGGCGCGTTGGTCAGGAATCCGCGCACGATCGAGGCTTTGGGACGCGTCGACGTGCTGTGCTTCGACAAGACCGGCACGCTGACCGAGGGCAGCCTGAGCCTGGCCAAGGTCGGCACGGCCGACCGGCTCGCCCAGGTGTCCTCTTTGGACGGACCGCTGCGGGACGTGCTGGCCGCCGCTCTGCGCGCCACGCCTGCGGCCCGCAGCCGTGAGGAGCTGGAACACCAGACCGACCGGGCCGTGACGTCCGGCGCGCGCAAAGCACGGGTCGGTGTGCGCACGGGCGCCCGCGCGTGGCGACGCAAGGCGGATCTGCCGTTCGAACCGTCACGCGGCTACCACGCGACAACCGGCTCGATCGGCAAGCGGACGCTGCTCAGCGTCAAGGGCGCCCCGGAGATCGTGCTGGCGCGGTGCGCCCTGGACGAGGACTCCCGCGCCGCGGTCAAGGACCGCATGGAGCAGCTCGCCGGGTCGGGTCACCGCGTGCTGGCCGTCGCCGAACGCGTGGCCGACAGCATCGAGGCCTCCGACGACGCGGTGCGGGACCTTCAGTTCCGCGGTTTCGTCGCGCTGGCCGATCCCGTGCGGGACAGCGCCGCACCCGCCGCGGAACAGCTCGCCGCCGCGGGTGTGAAGGTCGTGATGATCACCGGTGACCACCCGGCCACCGCGGACGCCATCGCCTCGACCGTGCACCAGGGCGAGAACCAGCGCGTGATCACTGGCTCCGAACTGGACGAGCTGGACGACGACAAGCTCGCCGACGCGCTGTCCGAAGTGGACGTCATCGCCCGCTGCAGCCCGACCCACAAGGTGCGGATCATCCAGGCGTACCAACGGGTCGGCCGCACGGTCGCGATGACGGGCGACGGCGCCAACGACGCTCCGGCGATCCGCCTCGCCGACGTCGGCATCGCGCTGGGCCGGCGCGGTACCCCGGCCGCCCGCAGCGCCGCCGACCTCGTCGTGACCGACGACCGGCTGGAGACGATCACCGCCGCCGTGCTGGAAGGCAGGGCGATGTGGTCGTCGGTGCGCGAGGCGCTCGCGATCCTGCTCGGCGGCAACCTCGGCGAGATCGGCTTCAACGTCCTCGCCGCGCTGATCACCGGCCGGTCCCCGCTGAACGCCAGGCAGATCCTGCTGGTGAATCTGCTGACCGACCTCGCGCCCGCGCTGGCCATCGCGTTGCGCCCGCCCAAACCCGACCAGATGGAGAGCCTGCTGCACGAGGGACCCGAGACGTCGCTGGGCGGTCAGCTCGACCGCGACATCCTGCTGCGGGCGCTGACGACCACGTTCGGCGCGAGCACGGCGTGGGCCATCGCACGGCTCACCGGCCGCTCACGCAGGGCGAGCACGGTGGCGCTGGCCGCGCTGGTGGGAACGCAGCTGGGACAGACGCTCGTCACCGGCGGGATGGACCGCCGGGTGCTCGGCGCGAGCCTGGGTTCGGCGGCGGCGCTGGCCGCGGTCATCCAGACGCCGGGCGTGAGCGGGTTCTTCGGCTGCACCCCGCTGGGACCCATCGGCTGGAGCATCGCGGCGGGCGCCACGACGACGGCGACCGCGCTGAACGCCGTGCTGTCCAAGGTGCTGCGCGTCTGAACTCCCCTGCGCTCGGGTACCCGGCGGTTTCGCCACGCAACGAGGAGGCCACGACATGATCAGCCGCTCGCTCCTGCGGCAACTGCCCGCCCGCGTCGCCGCCGGGGCGTTCGTGTTGCATTCAGGGCTCGGCAAGCGCAACGCCGACGAGGAGACGGCAGGACAGCTGCACGGCTGGGCATCGAGCACCTACCCGGTGCTCGGCAAGCTCGACGCACGGCGGTTCACCAGGCTGCTGGCCGCCGGCGAGATGGCGACCGGCGCCGCGCTGCTGATGCCGTTCGTGCCCGCGGTGGTCGCGGGTGCCGCGCTCACGGGGTTCGCCGGGGCCTTGCTCGGCCTGTACGCGAAGACCCCGGGAATGCGGCGCGAGGGCAGCATCTGGCCGACCGAGCAGGGCATCGGGCTCGCCAAGGACGTGTGGATGCTCGGCATCGGCCTGTCCCTCGTGGTCGACGGCGTGACGCGGGACTGACGCCTGGTTGATCCGAGGACGGCCCGGGTAGCCGATTCCAGAGACACGGATTCAGCGGACAGGGAGGCCGAGATGCAACCAGTCCCGTTCGTCCCGTGGGTCTGGAGAGACCCGTCCTGGATGGACGAGCCCGTACCCGACGAGTCGAGGCCCGGCGACGCCGAGCTCGCCCGCCGTCCCGACACCGGCCTGATCGGCTACGAGGTCGAGGCGACCGACGGCAGCATCGGCAAGATCGACGAGGACAACGCCAAGGTGCCGAACGACTGCCTGATGATCTCCACCGGCCCGTGGATCTTCGGGCGCACCGTCGTGCTGCCGGTGGGCACGGTGCGGCGCGTGGACCACAATGAGCGCAAGGTCTACGTCGACCGCACCAAGGAGCAGATCAAGAACGCGCCCGAGTACGACCCTGACAACCACGAGGACTACCGGCGCCGCACGGGCGAGTACTACACCGAGAGCTACCGCGCGATGCCGCCGATGCTCTAGGACCTGAAGGGGGCCGCCGGATGAAGAAGGACAAGGAGCTCAACAGGCAGACCAACGTCGAGCGCGTCGTCACCGCGAGGTCGGGTCTCGGCCTGCTGGCCGGGATCGCCGTGATCTGGGTGGTGCTGCGCTGGATCAGGCACGGTTAGGCGCCGACACGAGCAACGACTTCTCGCGGTCGTGCTGCCACTCGACGAGCAGCGCGCTCGCGTCGTCCTGCAGCCGCCCGTTCTGGTGGTCGAGCACCGTGCGCATCAGGCGGCGCAACGTCTCGGGCGCCGCGCACCCGTCGGCCTCGCGGCGGATCACGAAGTCCGCGAACCGCCGCAGGCCGAACTGGCGGCCGCGCGCGTCCCGCGCCTCGACGATGCCGTCGGTGTAGAAGAGCAGGCGGTCACCGGGTTCGAGGTGTTCGTGGCACAGCACCGGTTTCGAGGGCAGACCGAACCCCATCGGCGGTGCCGGGCGGCACCGCAGCTGCCGCAGCCAGCGGCCCTGGCGGATCAGCAGCGGCGCGGGATGGCCGCGGTTCACCCAGCTCAGCACGCCGGTGCGGTAGTCGAGGTCGGCGAGCACACCGGTGGCGAACCTCCGCCCGCCGAACTGCTCGTTGATCACCTCGTCCACGACGACGCTGGTGTCGACCAGGCTCAGATCACGGCGGCGGGAGTTGCGGCACGCGCCGGTCGCGAGCGCGACCGTCAGGCCTGCGGACTGGTCGTGCCCCATCGCGTCGAACATCGACAGGTGCACCACGTCGCCGGCGACGGCGTAGTCGACGGCGTCACCGCCTATCTCGTACGCGGGTTCCAGCACGGCCGTGAGCACGAGGCTCTCGGTGGCGAAGGTGAGCGGCGGCATCAGCGGCCACACGACCTCGGACGCGATGGTCATCGGCTGGGTGCGCACGAGCCGCTGGTAGGTGTCGCTGTGCTGGCGTTTGCTCACCAGCGTCAGCGCGACCAGCGAAGCCAGCGCCAGCAGCCGGTCCACAGTGGACCTGGTGCTGTCCCGCGCGGTGGCGCCCAGCACGCCGATGCGCTCGGTCCCGTCCAGCAACGGGATCCAGAAGTGACGGTCACCGCCGTGCGGGGTCACGATCAGCGTGACGTCCCGGAACGCCCTGCCCGCGAGGCTCGCGTCCACCGGGAACGTCCGCGTGCCACCGGAGTCGAGCGCGATCAGCGACTGCTCGCGCAGGTCCGCGACCAGGAGGATGACCTCCGAGAACCCCGCGACGGCCGCGTGCTTCTCGACGACGGCCGGTACCTGCTCCAGAGTGATGAGGTGGCTGTCCTGGAGCAGGTTCGCGAGCATCACGAAGGACGGGTCGTCCGTGGCGCTCCTCCTTCCAGGTCCTCTGTGGACGGATCACGCCCTGCCGGACATCCCCGGCGCCTCCAGTGCGTCCGGCACGCACGACCGGACGCCCAGCAGCTCCGTGAGCTCCAGCACCTGCAACGGCCGCAGCACCGCGGGCGTCGTCGCGACGACCATGAGCGCACTGCCCTTGCTCAGGCACATGTCCTGGTGATCGAGCAACACCCCGATGCCGCAGGCACCGAGGAAGTCCACCGCGGTCAAGTCCACCACGACGGGAGCGAGCGGGCCCACCGAGCGCACGGCGCCGCGCAGGCAGTCGGACAGCTCATCGGCCGTTGCGAGGTCCAGCTCGCCGGTGACGTGGACGACGACCGCCGCACCCACGGTCTCGCTCGTGGTGTGGAAAGGAACCTCGTCGGTGTACATGCGGCAACCTCTCGCCGGGACGCACGACCGTCACACGGGCTGGCTGCTCAACCCGACACGACCGTAGCGCAGTACATGTGTGAGTGCGGTCTCGCGGGCGAGGCATCGCCGATCGGGCCACATGTTCCCTCGGATGGACCACAGGGTGCGAGCGTAGGATCGGGCGTCATGCGCACGTCCGGTGTCACCGACGTCGTCGTCGGGCTGAACCCGAACGACCACCTCTGCTGGCCCTTCGACGACTTCGCCGAGTTCCGCGCGCGGGCGGCGGAGTTCCTCGCCGACGGCCTTCAGCTCGGTCAGCGCGCCTGTTACGTGGCACGCGGTGACGACCTCGCCACGCATCTGGAGGCGGAGCCCGTGCTCGCCGAGGCGGTGCGGGACGGCAGGGTCGACGTGGTCTCGCTGGAGTCGCGCTACCGCACCAGCACCACCGTCACGCCGGAGGAGCAGGTCGAGGCGTACGCCGAGGCGACGCGCGCGGCGGTCCGGGACGGCTTCACCGGGTTGCGGGTGGCGGCGGACGCGACGGCTCTGGTGCTCTCGCCGGGCTCGCTCGACGCGTTCTGCCGCTACGAGCACCTCATCGACCGGTACATGACCACGGAACCGTTCTCCGCCATGTGCGCCTACCACCGCGCGGAGCTGTCCGAGCCGGCGATCGCGCGGCTGAGCTCCCTGCACCCGGTCAACAACGCCCGGTGCGCGCCGTTCCGCCTGCACGCCACCGAGGACGGCATCGCGTTGCACGGTGAGGTCGACGGCGTGAGCCGCGAGCTGCTGTCGCTGGCGCTGCGGAACACCGCCCCCAACCAGGGCGCGCTCCGCGTCGACGCCACCGGTCTGCGGTTCATCGACCACCACGGCCTGCTGGCGCTGCACGGGTACGCGCGGGCGAACGCGGCCACGCTCGTGCTCCGCTCGCAGAGGTCCTCGCTGGCGCGCCTGGTGTCGTTGCTCGAGCTCGACGACGTGGAGTGCGTCCGATGACGGGCTTCTACCACGAGACGGCGTTCTACGACTCGGACGACGACTTCCTGACGATCGCGGTGCCGTTCGTCGAAGGCGGTCTACGCGCAGGTCAGCCCACCCTCATCGCGTGCGCGGAGAAGAACACGACCCTGCTGCGCGAGGCACTCGCCGACGACAGCGCGGTCACGTACCTGCCGGGTGCCGACCAGTACGCCCGCCCTGCGGACGCGATCGCGAGCTACCGCGACATCTTCGGCGGTCTCGCCAAGGACGGCGCGACCCAGATCCGCACGGTCGGCGACGTCCCGCACCCCGGCTTCGGCGTGCCCTGGGACTGGTGGGGCCGGTACGAGAACGCGGTCAACCAGGCGTACGCCGAGTTCCCGCTGTGGGGCCTGTGCCCGAACGACACCAGGATCACGCCGGCGGAGGTGCTCGCCGACGTCGCTCGCACCCACGAGTACGTCGCGACGACGGCGGGCGACCACCTGCCCAACCCCGGCTTCGGCACCGGCCTGCCGCTCAGCGTTCCCGTGCCGGACGTGCTCGAACAGGGCACGCCGCTGGTCGTCCTGGTCGACCCGACGCCCGCGGCGGTGCGCGAGGCGGTGAGCGCGTCGATCAGGGGCACCCGGCTCAGCGAGGACGACGCGCACGACGCCGTGTACGCGGCCAGCGAGATCGTCACGAACGGCCTGAGCCACGGCGTCGCCCCGGTCCGGTTCCGGCTGTGGGCGGACGACTCGCGCGTGGTGGTGGCGGTGACCGACCAGGGACCGGGCCCGGCGGACCCGATGGCCGGTCTCATGCCGACCACCGCGACCCGGTCAGCGGGCCTGGGGCTGTGGATCCTGCACCGCACGTGCGACTACGTGTCGATGGGTCGCGACGAGGACGGGTTCACGGTCCGGGTGAGCGTCGGCGGTTCCGGCCACACGTAAGGCAGATCGTCCGGCACGTCCGGGAAGTACCGCCGGTAGTGCCCGGGATCCTTGCGCACCAACGCGGACCGGTGGCTGCGGTGCACCGCCTCGTCGCCCAGCCATTCCGGCAGCTCCCCCGCCGCGGCCAGCTCGTCCTGGGTGCGCACGACCGCGATGCCCTTGGCCCGCACCAGATCCGACCGCATGGTGACCTCGCACGTGTCGGCGAACCCCGCGGCCCGCCACACGGCGCAGATCTCCAGCCCGTACCGCACGAGCGCTTCCTCGCACCCCGTCCACATCTTCACCGCCGGGTGGTGCCGCCAGCCGTGGCCCGGCACCACCAGCGCGCGGTGCACCTGCAGCGTCTCGACGCGTTGCCTGCCGAGCCGCCGCTGGTCCAGCACCCGGGCCGTCGCGGCGAAGTCCGGGTACGGCAGGAACGTCTGCATCTACAGCACGTACCGCGCCGCCTGCGCGGCCCGTTCCTTGTCGACGTGCACCTCGTACCGCTGCGCCTGCAGCGTCATCACGCTGGAGAAGTCGCGCTGCCCGCGGGTGCTCCAGTGCGCGACGAATCCGAAGACAGCGCCCCAGAACGCGCCGATCACCAGGCTGATCAACAGCAGCCAGAGCCACGCCGCACCGGCGGTGAACAGGCCGAACAGCAGCCCGACCAGCACACCGAACCACGCTCCGCTGGCCGCGCCCATGGCTGCCGCCCTGCCCCGCGTCATGCGGCCGGTCACCTGTTCGACGGTCCGGACGCCCTCGCCGACGATCCGCACGCTCTCGACCGGGAAGCCGTCGTCCGACATCCGGTCGACGAGCCGCTGGGCCTCCAGGTAGTCGGAGAAGCTCGCCAGCAGGCTCGACTCGGTCACCCTCTGCTCCATGTCCACACCGAACGGCTACCCGCGCGCACGACGCGCAAACAGGAAGCCGATCATCAGCAGCACCGCCCCGGACGCGAGAAAGCCCAGGTCGTAGGCCAGCTGATCGGGTCCGGGCCGGACGTGGTGAAGGCCGAGGACCTGGTGGTCGACGACTCCTTCGACCAGGTTGAACACGCCCCACCCGGCGAGGATCCCGCCCAGCAGCACCCGTTCGGGCAGCGGGGCACGCCGGTTCAGCAGCGCCACCCCGACGAGCACGATGACCAGGCACAAAAGGTGGAACAGCCCGTCACCGACCATCATCAGCCGCATGTCCTCGCTCGGGTACCACCCGGACAACAGGTGGTGCCAGCCGAGCAGCTGGTGCGCCACGATCCCGTCGAGGAACCCGCCGATCCCGATCCCCAGCACCAGCGCCGCGATCATCAGCCCACCACCGTCCGCACGAGCAGGAACAGGTTCAGCGCGGAGATCACCAGAGCCGCCGCCGCACCGGCCGCCGTCACGCCACGCCGGTTCACCGACGCGCCCATCACGTCGCGGCGCCTGGCCAGCAGCACCATCGGCACCAACGCGAACGGGATGCCGAACGACAGGACGACCTGGCTCAGCACCAACGCCTTCGTCGGATCGATCCCGAGCGCCAGCACCGCGAGCGCCGGGGCCATCGTCACGGATCGCCGCAGCCACAACGGAATCCGGCGGCGCAGGAACCCCTCCATCACCACCTGGCCGGAGTAGGTGCCGACACTGGAGGCGGCGAGCCCGGACGCGAGCAGCGCCAGCGCGAACGCGAGCGCAGCGCCCGGTCCGAGGAGCTGGCCGAGCCCGGAGTGCATGTCCTCCAACGACTCCCGCGGCGCACCCGCCTGGTGGAAGGCACCGGCCGCGACCACGAGCATGCTCACGTTCACCGTCGCGGCGATGCCCAGTGCGACCACGATGTCGGTGCGGCTGGCCCGCAGCACGCCGCGGACGTCACCCGGCCGGTGGTGCCGCTGGGTCAGCGCCGAGTGCAGGTAGATCACGTGCGGCATGACGGTGGCACCGAGCATGCCGGTCGCGAGCAGCACGCTGTCCACCCCGGCGAACCCCGGCACCAGCCCGGCCGCCGCGCCGGTGAGCGGGCCGAGGTGCAGCGTCTGGTAGAGAAAACCGCCGAGCACGATCGCGAGCAGGCCGATGATCACCGACTCGAAGCGGCGCCGCCGCAGCGGTGCCAGCGCGAGAATCCCGAACGACACCACCGCGGTGATGCCGGCCGCGGGCAGCAGCGGCACGCCGAACAGCAGGTTCAGCGCCACCGCCGCGCCCACGAACTCCGCCAGGTCGGTGGCCATGGCCACCAGCTCCGCCTGCACCCACAGCAGGCCCGTCACCGGCCGCGGGTAGTGCTCGCGGCAGAGCTCCGGCAGGTTGCGGCCGGTCACGATGCCGAGCTTCGCCGACTGGTACTGGACGAACATCGCGAGCAGGCTCGCGCTGACGATCACCCACAACAACAGGAATCCGTGCGCGGCGCCGCCCGCCATGTTCGTCGCGAAGTTGCCGGGATCGACGTACGCGACCGCGACGACGAACGCGGGGCCCATGACGACGGCGGCCGACCGGACGCGAGCTGGCACCGTGATGCCGACCATCTCCCACATCCTCCTCAGGTGAGCTTGCGGATCGCCTTCTCGATCAGCCCGAGGTTCGCGGGGCTGGTGGCGTAGAGCAGCGGATCGGGTTTGGGCGCCGATCCCTTGTCGCCCAGCGGTTCCGGGTTCATCACGTAGGAGAACTCGTGCACGCCGTCCGGTGCGGTGCCGGACGCCCAGCCGCCCTCGGCGCCCGCGGGCCCGTCGGAGTTGTGCCAGATCGTGCCCGCGTGCTCGGCGTACTCCTCGTCGAACAGCGCGCTCGGCGAGATCGGGCCTTCCAGGCCGTCCTCCTGCAGCTCCTCGATCGCGGCGAGCCACATGTTCTGGTGCGCCGTGTCGCGGGCGAGGTTGAACTTCAGCATGTCGCGCACACCGGTGTCGTCGGTCATGTTGTACAGCCGGGCGGTCTGCAGCCTGCCCTGTGCCTCCGCCGCGACGTTGGCGCGGAAGTCGGCCATCAGGTTGCCGCTCGCGACGATGTAGCGGCCGTTCCACGGAACGCCGTTGCTGTCGGACAGCGTGGGCCCGCCGCCGCTCACGATCACCTGCTGCGGGTCCATCCCGCCGATCACCGCGGCCACGACCGGGTCGTCGGCCACCGCTGAGGCGGTCACCTCGGACGGCGCGTTGTCGAGCAGGCGCGCGACCATCGTCGCGAGCATCTCGACGTGGCCGATCTCCTCGGTGGCCACGTCCATGATCAGGTCCTTGTACTTGCCCTCCATCCGGCAGTTCCAGCCCTGGAGCAGGTACTGCATCGTCACCGTCATCTCGCCGTACGCGCCGCCGATGAGCTCCTGGAGCTTGCGGGCGTAGTGCGCGTCCGGGCGGTCTGGTTTCGCCTCGAACTGCAACCTGCTGGTGTGCAGGAACATCTCGCCTCCCTGGCTCGGGGTTCACCGCGAAGCTAGGCAGCGCCCGTGACCCGGACGGCTCGGCGCGGCCACGCGCACGACACGGCCGCGTCACCGCCGCTGGTCAGGACGGAGCAATTTCGCCGGGAAGGTGTGTGAGCCCGCAACTACCGGGCACTCGGGCAACCATGACGCGGTTGCACATCCAGCTGCTCGGCGGCTTCCGGTTGGACTGCGACCGGGTACCTGTCCACGTCGTGCCCGGTGCGCGCAGGCTGCTGGCGCTGCTCGCGTTGCGCGACTCACCGGTGCCGCGGCCGGTCGCCGCCGCGCTGCTCTGGCCGGACACGACCGAACGCAGGGCGGGCGCGTGCCTGCGGTCGTCGTTGTGGCGGCTGGTCAAACCCTCGACGCCACTGGTCGTGGTCACCGAGGACACGCTGGTGCTGGGCGCCGACGTCGAGGTCGACTTCCGGCGCGCGTGCGCGTTCGCCGCGGCGCCCGGTGCCAGCCCCGAGGCGGTGACGATGCTGAAGGCGGACCTGCTGCCCGGCTGGTGGCAACCGTGGGTGCAGGCCGAGCGCGACTGGTGGCGGCAGGCCCGGCTGCGCGCGCTGGAGGTGCTCAGCGACAGGTTCCGCTCGTGCGGAGATCATCACCACGCGCATCAGGCCGCGCTCGCCGCCGTGCAGACCGACCCGCTGCGGGAGAGCGCGCACCGCACGCTCGTCGAGCTGCACCTGGCCGACGGCAACCCGGCGCAGGCCGTGCGCCAGTACCAGAGCTACCGCGCCCGGCTGCGCGCGGAGCTGGGCCTGGAACCGTCGAGGCACATCCACGAGCTCGTGCGGACTCTGCTGCGGTGAGGTTCGAGGAGCCTCGGTCCTGGCTACTCCACGACCATGGACCACAGCAGAGCACCGGTGCTGGAAGCGTTGCAGGAGTATCGCGAACGCGGCTACGTCCCGTTCACCCCGCCCGGCCACCGGCAGGGCAGGGGCGTCGACCCCAGGGTTCTCGACGTGCTGGGCAGAGAGGTGTTCGAGGCCGACGTGATCGCGCTCAACGGCCTCGACGACAGGCTCATGCGCGGCGGCGTGATCGAGCACGCGCAGGAGCTGATGGCGCACGCGGTCAACGCCGAGCACGCGTTCTTCTCGACGTGCGGCAGCTCGTTGTCGGTCAAGAGCGCCATGCTCTCGGTCGCGGGGCCGCACGAGAAGCTCATCGTGCCGCGGCACGCGCACAAGTCCGTGGTGTCGGGCCTGATCCTGAGCGGTGTCTGTCCTGTGTGGATCAGTCCGAACTGGGACGCCGAACGGCACCTGGCCCACCCGCCGGGCGCGGACCGGGTGCGCGAGCTGTTCGAGGCCGAACCGGAGGCCAAGGGCATGCTGCTGGTCACGCCGACCGACTACGGGACGTGCGGTGACATCCAGGAGATCGCCGACGTGTGCCACGAGTTCGGCAAGCCGTTGATCGTGGACGAGGCGTGGGGCGCGCATCTGCCGTTCCACAAGGACCTGCCGCCGTGGGGCATGGACGCGGGCGCCGACGTGGTCGTGACGAGCGTCCACAAGTCCGGTGCCGCGGTGGAGCAGAGCTCGGTGTTCCACCTGCAGGGCGACCTCGTGGATCCGAAGGTGCTCAAGGGCCGTGAGGACCTGCTCGGCACGACCAGCCCGACCTCGCTCGTCTACGCGACGCTCGACGGGTGGCGCCGCCAGATGGTGCAGCACGGCGAGCTGCTGCTGACCGCCGCGCTGGCACTGGCCGAGTCGGTCCGGCAGGCCGTCGAGGAGCTGCCGGGACTGCACGTGATGGAGTTCGGCGACCTCGTGCACTCGTTCGACCCGCTGAAGATCGTCATCGACGTGTCAGGGCTGGACATCAGCGGCTACCAGGCGACCGACTGGCTGCGCGAGCACCAGCGCGTCACGCTCGGGCTGTCCGACCACCGGCGCGTCGTCGCCCAGTTCACCCACGCCGACGACCACCGCTCGGCGCAGAAGCTCGTCGAGGCGTTGCGCGCGTTGACCGAGGCCGACCTGCCCTCACCCAAGCCGGTCGACCTGCCGTCACCGGACGAGCTGCAGCTGGAGACGGCGATGCTGCCGCGCGACGCGTTCTTCGCGGAGGTCGAGCAGGTGCCGGCGCAGCGGGCGGCCGGGCGGATCGCCGCCGAGATGATCACGCCCTACCCGCCGGGTGCGCCGGCCGTGCTGCCCGGTGAGGTCATCACCGACGACGTGCTGGACTACGTGCGCAGCGGACTGGCCGCCGGGATGCAGCTGCCGGATCCGGCGGACCCGGAGCTGGGCACCGTGCGGGTGGTCAGCTCCCGCGCCCGGTCTTCTGCTGCAACCGGTCGATGAGCTGGGAGGCCTCCACCTTGGTGAGGTCGTCCGGCACCTCCTCGCCCGCTTCCTGGGCGAGTGTGTGCAGGTAGGACTCCTGGGGGCCGGTCATCGGCTCGTCACCGGTCGTCCAGTCCCGAGGATCCTTCTCCGGCGTGCGGTTCACGGTCGTCCCCTTTCACTCGAACGCACGTTCGAGATACCCGGGACGGCCGGGAATCATGCGCGCAACGTGACGTCACCGGGCTGGGACGGACTCGGCACGACCATCGGCCGCCGCACGCGGGCCAGCAGGCGGTGGGCGACGGTCAGCAGCGTCCGCGCCTCCATCCGCTCGCTGTAGGAGAAGTGCTCGTCCGCGGCCTCGACACAGGCGAGGACCTGGGCGGGAACAGCGGTGTCGGTCGCCGCGCAGTCGGCCAGCGCCTCGCTCAGGTACTTGCGGGCCTCGTCGGCCTCGATGTTGGTCAGGGCTGTGCAGACGGCGTTGTCCAGCTTCTCCAACGCGGTCACGTGCAGCTGTTGCAACGACATGTCGTCGATGGTCATCTCTCGCCTCCACAGCCGAGTCCTCGCGCCGACTGCTTGACGCATCGGGACCGAGTACCCGGTTCGAGCCCCCTCAAACCAGGACTTCACTCGCGGCGGTTACCGTGGCGGGATGCGTGCGACCTGGCGTGAGAACAACGCGCGGCGGTGGATCGCCGAACTGTCCGACCGCATCGGAATGGCCGGATGGGCGGCGCTCGCCGTCACACCCGCGCTCGCGGCCGAGGTCGACCAGCACGGCGCGGCGGTGCGGGACATCCTGGTGCTCGGCGTCGAGGGCGCCGGCACGGTGGGCGCGGTCGTGCTGCTCGCCGCGTACGGCCGCGGGCTGCTCGACCACGCGGCCGACCTGGAGTGGACCCCGACGTCGTGGCTCGGTGTCCGGCTGATGGCGATCTGTCAGCTGGCCCACGCGCACGACGCGAAGCCGCTCACCGCCGACGCGTACGCGCTCCCCGAGCTCACATGATGAAGGGCTCCTTCATCCACCTGAGGTGTGAACCGCTCCCCGGAAGTTGGACTGGTAATCCAGTTCCGGCTCTCGGGGAG
>NZ_BMRE01000002.1 GCF_014648475.1 Lentzea flava
CCGCCTCAGAAATGATCACCAGAGTTGATCAACCCCCACGTGCGGAACGCGGGTCTAGAGCCAGGCCTTCAGGCGGCGCAGGGCCTCCTCGATGTCCTGGGTGGCACCCGCGAAGGACATCCGGACGAAGTGGTGGCCGTCGACCGGGTCGAAGTCGATGCCGGGCACCACCGCGACGCCGGTGTCGTCCAGGAACCGCCGGCAGAAGTCCATCGAGTCGTCCGTCAGGTGCCTGATGTCCGCGTAGACGTAGAACGCGCCGTCGGCCGGTGCGAGCTTGTCGATGCCGAGGTTCGTGAGCCCTTCGAGGAGGAGGTCGCGGTTGGTCTTGTACCGCTTGAGGTGTTCGGCCGTTTCCGCGTAGGAGTCGGGGTGGAACGCCTCCACGGCGGCGTACTGGGCCAGAGCGGGCGGGCAGAGCGTGAAGTTGCCGGTCAGGCAGTCCACGGCCCGGCGCAGTCGTTCCGGCAGCAACATCCAGCCGAGCCGCCAGCCCGTCATCGCGAACGCCTTCGAGAAGGAGTTGACGACGATCGCCTCCCTGGACGTCTCCCAGGCGCAGTGCAGCGGTTCGCCGTAGCTGATGCCGTGGTAGATCTCGTCGCTGACCAGCTGCACGCCGTTGGTCTCGCACCACCGCGCGATCGGACCGACGTCCACCGTGGTGCCGGTGGGATTGGCCGGGCTGGCGACGATCACGCCCTTGAGGCCTTCGTCGAGCATTTCCACGGTGGGCTGGAAACGCGTCTCCGGCCCGCACGGCAGTTCGACGACCTCACATCCCAGCGCCTTCAGGATGTTGCGGTAGGCGGGATAGCCGGGTCGCGCCAGGGCGACCCGGTCACCCGCGTCGAAGGCGGCGAGGAACGCGAGCGTGAACGCGCCGGACGACCCGGTCGTGATCACCACGTCGTCGGCCGTCACGTCGAGGTCGTACTGGCGCCGGTAGTGCCCGGCGATGGCCGCGCGCAGCTCGGGGATCCCCAGCTGCTCGGTGTAGCCCAGCGCGT
Source organism: Lentzea flava (assembly GCF_014648475.1). Lineage (GTDB taxonomy): Bacteria > Actinomycetota > Actinomycetes > Mycobacteriales > Pseudonocardiaceae > Lentzea > Lentzea flava. The sequence continues at coordinate 1,011 of NZ_BMRE01000002.1, forward strand.
GCTCGTTCAGGGCCTTGGCTGCCGCCTGGCGGACCGGTGCCGGCGCCGGGCTGGAGGGCTGCCCGGCGGCCAGCAGGATCACGTCGCCGTGCGTCCGCTGCCTTTGTGCGGCAGCGGAGAGCACGTCCATGACGTGGAAGGGCGGTACGTCGGCGCGGGCGGCCACGGTCAGCATGCCGCCAGGCTAACTCGCAGGTCAGTAGCCCTGGTAGCCGCCGCCCTGCGCCATCGCCTTGAGACCGGGGTGTCCCTCGAAGCCGCCGTAGCGCGAGAACGTGTACCGGACACCGGCGATGATGTTGTCGACCGGGTTCCAGATGTCGTCGTGGCCGGGCAGCTTGTGGGCGTTGAACGTCGAGTCGATGCACTGCATCAGACCCTTGGACGGGTGGCCGGCCTGCGCGTTCGAGTCCCAGAGGTTGATGGCGTGCGGGTTGCCGCTCGACTCCTTCTCGATGATCTTCCAGATCTCGTCGATGTTGTCGTCGGTGACCGGGATTCCGTTGGCCTGCAGGATCTTGATGGCCTCGCGGATCCACTCCTCGACGTTGCCGGGAGGAGGGCTGCCCGAGGGCGGGCCGCCGCTGGGGCCGAGGCCGCCACCGCCGCCACCTCCGCCACCTGATGCGCCGCCGCCACCTCCGCCGCCGCCACCACCGCCTTGGTGCTGGGAGGGAGCCGGTTGGTGTTGCTGCTGCTGGGGCGGCGAGTCCGAAGAGGACGTCTTGGTGGAGTCGTCTGGCGGCGGGGTCGGCGCCCACTCGATCGGTTTGCCCGGCGCCGGCGTGAACGACTGCGTGTTCGGGTCCTCGATCGACGAGAACTTCGGCGACAGCGAGCCGGGACGGCCCTTGAGGGAGCCCGCCGCGGCGTTCACGGCGTTCTCCGCCTGGGCGATGACGGGTTTCGCGTCGCTCGTGGCCTCCGCGCAGTAGCTGCGGATGACGCTGTCGACGTCCTCCTGCGGCTGGCCGTGCAGCTGCTGGCGTGCCTGCCGGGCCCTGCTCAGCAGGTTTTCGCAGATGCTGGTCATCGAGGTCTTCGCGGACTCCAACGCGTTCGCGGCCGCCTCCAGGTCGGCCGCGGCGCCGTTGAGCGCGTCGGTCATCGAGGTGCCGCACTTCATGAGGTTGCCCATGTAGGCGACGAAGCCGTCCGCCGACTTGCCCTCCCAGGCACCGTCGAGCTGGCTGACCGACCTCTGCATGGCGTTCGTCTGGTCACCGCACTTGCCCGCCGCCTGCTTCCAGCGGTTCGCGATGTCGCGCACGGCCTGCGGCTGCGCGGTCTCGATCTTGTCAGCGAGCGCGGCCAGCTCGGCCCCGCCGGGCAGCGCCGCGACCTCGTCCATCGCGCTCACGTCACACCGCCCTCATCGCGTTCTTGTTGGCTTCCTCGGTGTCCGCGACGTTGGTCTGGATCGCGTCGAGCGCGGTCTCCACCTTGCGCAGCACCTTCTCGGCCGCCTCGAACTCCTGGCTGCCCGCCTGGTCCATCGCGGTCACCGCGCCCGAGATCGCACCGGATGCGCCGAGTTTCCCGAAAATGTCCGGATTGCCGTACTGATTGGAAAAGCCGTCACCGATCGCACCGAATTGCCCGGCCTGACTGCTCACCGTCGTGCGGCACTGTTCCATGGCTTCGCTGTTGAACTTGGCCACAGCCATGCGCCTACCCCCTAAACGTGTCCACGCCGACCTTAGAACGAATTGCTCCGCACGGCCGGGTGATTGTTAGGACGCAGGCGCCGACTTTGCCGTTCCGCTCAGACCTCTTGCAGAAGCTCCCACACGGCCGCGGCGAGCCGATGGTTGTCCACCGGCGTGATCGTGCACCACTGCCGCCCGTCACTGCTCGGCTTGAGCTGCCGCAGATACCGTCCGTTGTGCGTGTCGTGGAACGAAACCACCCGACCGGCCCGCCGCCCGTTGCGCTGCGCACCGAACTGCCCGCGCGTCGACGTGCCGTCGAGCATCCCGGCGAGCTCCTGCGCATCACCGAGCCGCATCCCCTGCCGCTCCAACGTGGTGATCAACCGCTGCGCGTCCAGCCCGACGTCCTTGGCAGCCTTGACCAACTCGTCGTAGGGCAGGCTGATCGACCGCCCGAACCCGGCGGGCATCTCCCCGGCCACCGACACCGCGGCCTCGGCCAGCGCCGTGCCACGAGCCTCGATCAACCACATCTCGTCCCGATCCTGCACAGCGAGGATCGCCTCGTCCCCGATGGAAGCAGCGAGCCCGCTGATCTGCCGGTCGGCCCAGATCCACAGGTCGATCGAGGTGGTCGCGTTGGCCAGCAGGGCAAACCCATCGGCCAGCTCGGGCACGACCCGGCCGTTGGCGGCCAGGCCGCGCGCCTCCAGCGACTCCCAGGCCCGCTTCACCACCTCGGCCTTCTCGGTGTGGGTGATGGAGGGAATCCGCGTGTCCAGCGCGACGTGCGCGGCCGGGAGGCGCTGCGCCTCCCAGACCACGGCGAACTCCACTGTGGACAAAACCACAGAACCTGGTGAGCTCAAGGGATTACTGGTCCTTCGGGTCTTCGCCGATGACGGACTGCACCACCATGCGTTCGTCGCCGAACACGTCGTCGGAGTCGACACCGTACTTGCGCACGTGCTCGCCGTCCTCCTCGCCCTCACCCTTGGCCGCACCGGCCGCAGGCGACATGAGCGACCCGGCCCCCTTGCCGGGCGCACCACCCTTGGCCGCCGCAGCCCCGGGACGGTTCCCCTCGGGCCCAACGCCAGTAGCGCCACCGGGCGTCATCGTGCCGCCGGGACCCTTGCCCGTCGCGCCAGGACCACCCGGCGCACCGGGCGCACCCGGACCGCCCTTGCCTGCGCCGATCGTGCTCGGCGCACCCTTCGGACCAGCCGGGGCGATGGGGGTCTTCGGGGCCTGGCTCGGGCCGCGGCCGCCGCCGACGACCTGGGCACCGCGTGCCGTGGTCGACGCGCCTGCGAGGCCGGTTGCTGCGGCGCCTGCCGCGGCAATGCCTACCGGGAGGGTGCTCGGGAACGGCTTGGGCAGGCCCGTGCCCGCCGCGATCGGGTTCGGGGTGCCGGGGCCGGGGAGGATGCCCGTCGAGTTGCCCGGGATGTTCGGGGTGGGACCGACCGGGACGCCTGGGGAGCCGGGAGTGCCCGGGGTGCCGGGGAAGCCAGGGCCGCCGGGGATGCCCGGAGGGGTGGCGTGGGGTACGCCCACGGGAGGTCCGACGGGCGTGCTGACGGCACCGCTGGCCACAACGATGTCCGGCGGCGGGTTGGGCGTGCGGAACGAGTCGATCGCGCTTTGACTGTTCTTCGTGTAGCCGTTGAGGCTGTCAATGGCCTGCTGGCGAGCCCGGTTCGTGGCCTCGACCTCAGCCGCGTGGTCGGTCTCGATGCCGATCAGACCAGCGCCCTTGTCAAGCAGGGTCTTCTCGGAGTCCTTGCGCAGCGTCTCCGCGTCGGGTGAGCTGTGTCGCGCCGAGGTGGTGCTCTCACCCTGCCGGGCCATCGCGTCGGAGTTGCCGACCGTCGCCTGGCCCGCGTCCTCGAACCCTTCCGAGGTGACCTTCGTCTGCTGCTGGCCTTGCTCGCCAGCCGCGCCACCCCAGTCGATGCCCAGGGCCTTCAGCTGGGTGCGCAGCTCCTGGTCCACCTCCTGGAGGCTGCCCGCCAGATCGCGGAGGACGTCGGAAGCCTTGGCGAACTGCCGGGCGAGTTCACCGCTGCCGGTCTGGAGTTTGTGGACCTCGTCCGCGAGCTTTTCGTTTGACCAACCGTCGAAGTTCCAGTCAGTGAGCTGTTCACCCGACATAGCTCCCCCTCACTTCAAGGTCTTGAGAGTCTCGACCGCGAGCGCAGCGGCCTTGTTGACCTTGCTGCACATCTGTTCCTGCGAGTCGCCCTTCTCGCTACCAGGCGAATACAGGAAGTGCAGCTGCTGACCTTCTGCAACGTCGACCGCAACGGCGCAGTCGAAGCCTTGAGTACCGGTGAGCGTGATCTGGGCGGCACCGTACCCAGCCACGTCCACGACCTTCACGTCCACGTTTCCGGAACCGCTGAGCCAGAACGGCACACCCTTGTTTGTGATCAGACTGGCCGCGTAGGTGTATTTGAGACCGTTCTCGTAGAAGCAGCCAGGCGCTTCACCGAGGTTTGCCACCTCAAGCTTTCGCGGCACCGTTTCCGCGACCTTCACCTGGTCCATCTGGGCTTGGGTGAGCAACTTGCATGCGTCGACACCATCAAGCTTCAGCTCAGCCGGACGCTTCGGCAGTTCACGAGCCGAGCCCGACGATCCTGAAGTAGGAGAAGCACCCGACGTAGGGTTGGGCTTGCCCTTCTCCCCGCTGCTCGTGCATGCCGTGGCGGCCAACAGCAACGACGCTGCGGCGATGATCTTGAGGGATGCTTTGCTCACTTCATCTTTCCGAACACATTGTTGATCTCGTCGTCAGTGAACCCGTACTGCTTGGCCGATTCCTTCAGCTGCAGGCCCAGATTTTCGAGACTTTCGGCGTACTTCTCGATTCGGCCCACATAGGAATCATCGTCCGTCGTCAAGCGACGATTCCACAAACCTGCGATGTTCTCACTGACTTCACCAGCCGACTTCGCGTCAACGTAAACTCGAAGATTGTGCTGGGCCGAGACCAGCGCACGCCGAAGCTCCTTGGCCTGGTCCTGGATGATCTTGCCAGCCTTGAGGACGTTGTCCTTGTTGACGTGGAAGCTCTGCGTCGACGGGCCCGATGTCAGGCCGTCCAGAAAGGCCGACGCCGACTGGAACGCACTGACCGCAGCCCCGACAACACCCCCGGCCACAGCCCCGACGGCACTGAGAGCGGCATCCGCCCCCGCGCTCTCCTGTGTCACGACGTCCTACCCCCGTACGGTTGGTAACGGTTCGGTCCCGCTTCGCAGGCTACCAACGCCCGCGTAAGACGTACCTGTGGTTGGACGAAGACCACCCCTGGTTGGTTCCACGTCACTCTGAGTTCTGTTCCCGCTGGCAGACCGTGGCAATTCCGGTAGCTTCCGCGAACGGGGAGGAACACTCGACGACCGAAGAAAAGGTGCACCGGACTGATCGTTGTCGTGATCTTTGCGGCGGCGGTGCTGGTTGCCGGAGGTGTCACTGCGGCAATTCTGATCAAGGGCGACAGCAGGCAGGCGACGGAGCAGCCACCCGAACCGGCGGAGGTCAGCGTCATCGCGCGGAAGACCACGCCGGAGATGATCAGGTACAGGAACTTGGCGGTGGTCGACGCCTGCGCCGTCATGCCGGCAACGCTGGGCCAAAGGTCCGCAGGGGCTGACGACGCATGTGCACACCGGCCGCTACCAGAGCGTGCCCAACGCCTGCGACGTGCTGAGCAACAAGCTGTTCCAGGAGATCACGCAGGGCAAGGACTCCGGCGTGGTCGAGGCCGACTACTACGAGCAGGAGTACTTCGACCGGTTCGAGAACGACAAGGGCGAAGTGGGTCACTTCTACTCGAACAAGCAAGAGTGCAGGCGCGTCTCCCCTGAGTGGTTCGGCCAGAAGCGCCGCAACGGCAAGGCGTTGAAGGTCGACCTGACGACCTACCGCGAGGCCGGCATGGCGGCGAAGGACGCAAAGGACTGCAACCCGATCTCGCCCTCTCGCAACATCACCGGAGATGCCGTGATGGCCGAGGAGAAGATCGGAGACTTCGCGGCCTGCAGCTTCCGGGTGGTCAACTCGCCGACGATCTCGTTCGTGGCAGGCCGCACCCAGGTCACGCTCACTGGATACGGCGACTGGGCACCGGACAGTCCGGAGGAGTACGTCAGAGCCTTCACACCGATTGCCCAGCGGGTGGTCAACGAGGTGCACGAGGCGATCGAACAGGGCACAAGAAGTCGGGTGCCGACCGTCCACCCCCAATAGCGTTGGCAACGTGTTGGAGCGACTCAACCAGGCCATGGCCCGCATCGAGGAAGACCTCGGCGGCGAGGTCGACGTCAGGCAGCTCGCGCGGATCGCGGGCACCAGTGAGTACCACCTGCGCAGGATGTTCAGCGCGCTCGCCGGGATTCCGTTGAGCGAGTACGTGCGGCGCCGGCGGCTCACGAAGGCGGCGAGTGAGGTCCTCAGTGGACAGGACTCGTTGCTGGACATCGCCGTCAGGTGGGGTTACGGGTCCAACGAGGCCTTTGCGCGGGCGTTCAAGGCCATGCACGGGGTCGGGCCGCAGGAGGCGCGGGTCAGCAGGACGCCGTTGCGGTCGCAGCAGATTCTCACGTTCAAGCTGATTGTCGAGGGGAGTACGAGCATGGAGTACCGCATCGTCGAGAAGGATGCGTTTCGGGTTGTTGGGCGGGGGACGCGGGTGCCGTTGGTGCACTTGGGGATGAACCCCGCGATCGTGGAGTTCATCAAGGGCATCGGGATGCCGGCGTTGGAGCGGATGAAACAGCTCGGTGACGGGGAGCCGGATGGGCTGGTGGCGCTCACCAGCAACCAGGAGGGCAACGAGGAGGGGGATCACCTCGACTACTTCCACGGTGTCGTGACCAGCAAGGACGCGCCGGAGGACATGGAGGTGATGACCGTGCCGAAGAACACGTGGGCCGTGTTCACGAGCGAGGGGCCCTACCCCGAGACGATTCAGTACATGTGGCGGGACGTTTACACGCAGTGGTTCCCGTCCAACAGCTACCAGAGCGTCGAAGGGCCGTCGATGTTGCGCACGCAGATCGACGGGGACACGGCCAAGGCCGAGTTGTGGATTCCCGTCACCAGCTGAGGGCCAGGCGTTCGATCACGTCTCGCAGTTCCAGCACGGAAAGCCAGGAGTCGGGGATCACGGCAACGCCGTCGCGGGCGCCCAGGATGTTGCCGCAGATCGAGCCCGTCGAGTCGCTGTCGCCTGAATGATTGACGGCGATGCGCACGGCGGTCGGGAAGTCGGGCGCCACCAGGGCCGCGTGCAGGCCGATGGCCAGGGCCTCTTCGCCCACCCAGCCGCCGCCCAGTTCGGATTCGATCTCTTCCGGGGTCAGCGGGCCCAGGCCGACCACCTTGTCCAGCAACGTGGTCTGTTCCTCGTGGCCTTCCCAGCGGACCAGTTCCGCTCGTGCCACGGCCACCGCCGACAGCAGGTCGGTGCCGCCCAGCAACGCCTGCACGATCACCGCCAGGACGCCTGCCGACAGGTAGCCGCTCGGGTGGTGGTGGGTCAGTCGCGCCGTCTCCGCCGCCAACGTGAACACCTCGCGCACGTCGCGGGACCACACGGCGACGGGGGCGGCGCGCATCACGCCGCCGCAGCCCTTCGAGTTGTTCTTCTCGTTGTGCTTCAAGGCGTTGATGCACGTGTGGCCCGGCGCCCGCCGTGAGTGCAGGCGCTGGTCCGCCATCAGCCAGCCGTCGTTTGCGACGAGAGGGCCGCCCTGGGTGTGCAGCCAGCGGCCGTACGCCGCGCGCACGGCCAGCACCGGGTCGATGCCGTGCTGCCGCGCGAGCAGCAGACCCTCCAAAGTGAACAGAACCATCTGGGTGTCGTCGGTGATCTCCAGCTGGGGCAGATCGACGACACCGGCATCCCCGTAGAGCCGGCGGATCACGTCGATCGAGGAGAACTCGATCGGCGCGCCCAGGCCGTCGCCCACGGCCCCGCCGAGAACGCAGCCGAGCAGGCTCACGGCACCGTGATCTTGCCGTCGACCGCCTTCAGGGCGATGTCCGAACGGTGGTGCGAGCCGGTGAGGTGGATGTCCGCGATCTTCTTGTAGGCGCGCTCACGGGCCTTCGCCAGCGACTTGCCCGTGCCCACGACCGACAGCACGCGGCCGCCCGCCGACACCACGGCACCGTCCTCGCGGCGGCGCGTGCCTGCGTGCAGCACGCCCTCGGACTCGGAGCCGGTGATCACGTCACCCGTGCGCGGGCGGCCGGGGTAGCCCTCCGCGGCCACGACCACGGTCACCGCGTAGCCGTTCTCCCACTCCAGAGCGGGCAGCTCGGCGAGCTTCCCGGTGGCCGCGGCCAGGAACAGCGAGGAGATGGGCGACTTCAGCAGTGCCAGAACCGACTGGGTCTCCGGGTCGCCGAAGCGGCAGTTGAACTCGATCACCTGCACGCCGGACGACGTGAGTGCCAGGCCCGCGTACAGCAGACCGACGAACGGCGTCTCGCGCGACCGCAGCTCGTCGACCACGGGCTGCACGCACCGTGAAACGATCTCTTCGACCAGCCCGGAAGGCGCCCACGGCAGCGGAGCGTAAGCACCCATGCCGCCCGTGTTGGGACCATGGTCTCCGTCACCCACGCGCTTGAAGTCCTGCGCCGGGATCAGCGGCACGACGGTCACACCGTCGGTGACGCAGAACAGCGACACCTCGGGACCGTCCAGGAAGGACTCCAGCAGCACCGGGTGCCCGCCGTCGAGCAACGTCATCGCGTGCGCGCGAGCGGCAGCCAGGTCGGAGGTCACGACGACGCCCTTGCCGGCGGCCAGGCCGTCGTCCTTCACGACCCACGTCGGGCCGAAGCGCCCGAGCGCGGCGTCGAGGCGGGCCGGGTTGTCCACGACCTCGCTGTGCGCGGTCGGCACGCCCGCCGCGTTCATGACGTCCTTCGCGAACGCCTTGGAGCCCTCGATGCGAGCGGCCGCGCGGGACGGCCCGAAACAGGGGATTCCCGCAGCTCGGACCGCGTCAGCGGCCCCGACCACCAGCGGTTGTTCGGGGCCGATGACGACGAGGTCGGCCTTCCACTCCTTCGCGAGGGTGGCGACCGCCGAGGCGTCGGCGACGTCCACACCGTAGATCTCGGCGTGCCCCGCGATGCCTGCGTTGCCCGGCGCGCACGCCAGAGCAGTCAGCTGAGGGTCGCGCGACAACGCGAGGACAAGGGCATGCTCACGGGCTCCAGACCCGATGACCAGGACGCGCACGATGCCCCAGCGTAGTTCAGCCGAGCGCCTGCTTCGCTCCAGGGTGCAGCGGGACGGGGTCGGACGCCGCGGCCTTGTCGCGGGAGATGTCCTTCACGGCCGGGTGCACCTTCTCCAGGTCAGCCTTCTTGTCGAAGATCAGCTTGGTCACGGCGCACGCGTTGTTCGCCGCGAAGTCCTCGCGCACGAGCAGCAGGTTCGGTACGACGATCGTCTTGACCTCGGAGACTCCGTACGTCGCAGCCGGGATCGTCCCCGTGTCGTACACCGGGCTGATCTTCTTCATCTCCGGCAGCAGCGGGGTGATGTCGACGAACTTCACCCGGTCCTTCATCGACGTCGTGATGTCGGTGATCTGCGGCGTCGGCAGGCCGCCCGACCAGATGAGGCCGTCGATGCTGCCGTCCTTCATCCCGTCCGCGGTCTTGGTCAGGTCGAGGCGCTGGGCCTGGACGTCGGAGTCGATGTTGAGCCCCGCCGACTTCAGCAGCCTGCCCGCGATCACCTCGGTGCCGGACTTCGGCGACCCGGTCGAGATCCGCTTGCCCTTCATGTCCGCGATCGAGTTGATCCCGGCGTCGGCGCGGACGAGGACCTGCGTGTAGTTCGGGTAGATCCGCGACAGCGCCGCGATCTTCTCCTTCTTGCCGTTGAACGCCCCGGTGCCGTTCACCGCGTCCGCCGCCGTGTCGGCGAGCGAGAACGCGATGTCGTACGTGCCGCCGACGAGCTGCTGGATGTTCTGCACGGACGCGCCCGTCTCCGCGGCGGACGCCTTCAGCTTGGTGTTGTCACTGATCAGCTTCGCGAGGCCGCCGCCGACCACGAAGTAGACGCCACCGGAGTTGCCGGTCGCGATGGTGATCCGGCCGTCGGACGCCTCGCACGACGCACCGCCACCCGACGCGTCCGGCGTCGTGGGCGTGCGCTTGCCGCCACACCCGGAAACCACGAGCGCCAGTGCGATCGCGCCGATCGCGTACTTACGCAGCATCACGAACCCTCCCACGAGTAACCAGGTGGACCGCCACGGCCACCACGAGGAACCCGGCCCCGATGGCGATCGTCAACGGCTGCAGGTAAAGCAGGAACACCGCCGCCGGAACGCACAACACCCGCTCAGGCCAGCGCGCAGGACCGAACAGCCAGCCGCCCGTCAGCACGGCGAGAGCGGCCACACCGAGCGCGGACGCACCGAAGGCCCACACCGAGTCCAGCAACGGCCCGCGCAACAGCAGCGCGGCACCGGAATCAGTGAGCACGAACGCCAGCGGGACGAGGAACGCGGGCAACGTGTACTTCCACGTCTGCCACATCGTCTTCATGACGTCGCCACCGGTCAGGGCGGCAGCAGCCACCGCAGCCAGCGCCGTCGGCGGCGTGACCTCGGACAACACCGCGTAGTAGAAGATGAACATCGCGGTCTCGGCCGGCTCCACGCCCAGCGTGATCAACGCCGGCCCGATGACGACCCACGAGATGATGAACGACGCCGTCACCGGCACGGCCAGACCGAGCACCGACACCGCGACGGCCGCGAACACCGCCGTCAGCATCAGGACCACCGTCTCGGACGAGGACAGCGCCGACGCCAGGTCCACCAACGAGCCCGCAAGCGCTTGCCCCAGACCGGTCTTGGTGATCGTCGACGTGATCACGCCCGCCGCCGCGCACACGGCGATCACCGGCAACGCCGAGCGCACACCGGTCGACAGCGCGTCGGCCACCAGCCGGAACCAGTCCCGCCGGTGGTTGATCAACGCGAACAGCGCCGCCACGCCCGTCGCGTACACGACGGCCTTGTAGACGGGGATGTCGAGCGCCAGGAAGACGATGATGATCCCGAGCGACAGGAAGTGGTACCAGCCGAGCTTCAGCACATCGGAGAACCGCGGCGCGTCGACGTCGACCGGCTTCGCTCCGAACCGCCGCGCGTCCGCCTCCACCGCCAGCGCGATGCCCAGGTAGTAGAGCAACGTCGGGATGATCGCCCAGATCAGCACCGACAGGTACGACACCTGCAGGTACTCCGCGATGATGAACGCGGCGGCACCCAGCGTCGGCGGCGACAGGATCGCGCCGATGCCCGAGGCCGCGAGCAGCCCGCCCGCGTTCTCCTTGGGATATCCGGCCTTCTTCAGCATCGGCCACGTCACCGCGCCCAGCGACACGGTCGTCGCGGTGCCCGACCCGGACACGGTGCCCAGCAGGAACCCGGCGGTCGCCGCGGTGCGGCCGGGTGCCGTCCGCGACTTGCGGAAGGCCGCGAAGCTGATGTCGACGAAGAACTTCCCGGCACCGGAGGCGTTCAGGACCGCGCCGTAGATCGTGAACAGCACGATGTAGGTCGCCGCGACGTCCAACGGCGTGCCGTAGAACCCGCTGGCGTCGTTGAAGAACCCGTTGATGATCTGGTTGAAGTCGACGCCGGAGTGCGCGATCGACCACGACGGCGGCAGGAACCCGCCGTAGTAGGCATAGGCGACGAACGCCAGACACACCACCGGCAGCACCCATCCGGTCGTGCGGCGGCACGCCTCCAGGATCAGCACGAGCAGCACGGCACCTGCCGCCACGTCCAACGACGTGAGCTGCCCCTGCCGGTTCAGGAACTCGTCAAAGCCCCCGAACAGCGGATACGCGCCGGCCACGAAGGCCAGCGCCGCCAGCACCCAGTCGACGATCTTCGGCGAGTGCCCGCGGCCGTACGACAGGAAGACCAGCGGCAGCGTCACCGCCAGGAAGATCACCAGGTAGTACTGGCTCCCCTTGGCGAACGGGAAGAACACCTGCTTGAGCACCAACAGGGCGATCAGCAGGCCGGCGATCCACAGCGCCCGCTCCCACCTGGGTGAGAGCGACCGCGAGGGCATCTCCTCGTCGTGCTCCGCGACGATGCGGGCGAGGTCCGGGTTGGCCACGCTCGCACCGTACTGTGGGGCCGATCACAACGTCAGACGATCAATCCAAAGGAATTGCAAAGACTCACACCACAGCACTGTCCACATAGCACCAGCGCCAGTCCTCGCCCGGCTCGAACGAGCGCATGACCGGATGCTGGGACGCGGTGTAGTGCTTGGTCGCGTGCTTGCCGGGGCTCGAGTCGCAGCACGCCACGTGCCCGCAGGAAAGGCACATCCGCAGGTGAGCCCAGTTGTGCTCACCCAGAGCGAGACAGTCGACACAGCCCTCGGTCGACTCCGGCGCCACCGACTGGGGCAGCGCTCCCACGTGCGAACAGGTCATGGTCTCCATCTTTACGCAGAATGAGCGCATGCACGGGCCTGAACTTCTGCTGCTGTTGCTCGGGGCGCTGGTCGTCACCTCCATCGCCCGCCGGCTGAACTGGTCGGCGCCACTGGTGCTGGTCGCGGTCGGGCTCGTGGTCTCGTTCATCCCCGGCGTGCCGGAGTTCGAGCTCGATCCGCACCTGATCCTGGTGCTGGTCCTGCCACCGCTGCTCTACAGCGCCGCGCTGGACAGCTCGTACCTGAACATCCGCGCGAACCTGCGGCCCATCGGCCTGCTCGCGGTCGGGCTGGTGCTGTTCACGACGTTCGTCGTCGGCATCACCGCCAAGCTCGTCTTCCCGGACCTGCCGTTCGCCGCCGCGCTCGTGCTCGGCGCGGTGGTCGCCCCGCCGGACGCCGTCGCCGCTGTCGCGATCGGTCGCAAGCTCGGCCTGCAACGCCGGGCGATGACGCTGCTGGTCGGCGAGAGCCTGATCAACGACGCCACGGCGCTGACGGCGTTCAAGGTCGCCGTGGCGGCCGCGGCGGGAGCGGCCATGCACCCCGTCAAGGGGGTCGGGCTGTTCCTGCTCGTCACGGCTGGGGGCATCGCGATCGGCCTGGTCGTGGGCGTGGTGGTCAGGTTCCTGCGCAAACGGCTCTGCGAGGGTGTGCTGGAGAGCGCGCTGGGTCTGCTCGTGCCGTTCGGCGCCTACCTGCTCGCGGAGGAGGCCGCCCACGTCTCCGGGGTGCTCGCGGTCGTGGTCGCGGGCCTCTACGTCGGCCACCACTCGCCGCGCGGCACCTACACGACCCGGCTGCAGGACGCGGCGGTGTGGCGGTCGGTGGACGTGCTGCTGGAGTCGTTCGTCTTCGCGCTCATCGGCCTGCAGGTGTCGGCAATCATCAGCGACGTCGACCTGAACGCCGGGCTGTTGCTCGGCGCGGGAGCCGTGCTGCTGGCCACGATCCTCGCGCGGTTCGTCTGGATGTACCCCGCCTCTTACGTGCCGATGTACCTGTCCAAACGCCTGCGCGAACGCGAGCGGTGGCCGCACCTCGGCCAGGTCACCGTGATCGCGTGGGCCGGTATGCGCGGCGTGGTGACGCTCGCCGCGGCGGCCGCGATCCCGCCGGACGTTCCCGGCCGGGACATCATCCTGTTCTGCGCGTTCGTGGTCACCGTCTCAACGTTGCTGTTGCAGGGCACGACGTTGCCGTGGGTGATCAACAAGATCGGCTTCGAGGGTGACGACGCCCGCAAGGACGCGCTGGCCGAGGCCCAGATCCAGCACCGGGCCGCACAGGCGGCGGTGACCAGGCTGGACGAGGAGATCGAGGACGTGCCCGACCACGTCCGCGACCAGCTGCGGGCTCTCGCCGAACACCGGGGCAACGCCGCGTGGGAACGGCTCGGCCGCCAGGAGGAGGAGAGCCCGGCCGCCGCGTACCGCAGGCTGCGCAGGGTGATGCTGAGCGCGGAGCGTGACGAGTTCATCAAGGCCAGGGACGCCGGCGAGATCGACGACGAGGTGCTGTTCCGCGTGCTGCGGGAGCTGGACCTGGAGGAAGCCGCACTCTCTCGTGAATAACCGTTCACCTGCATTTCGTGTTGCGATGCTTGGGTGCGCTCTCAACCGAAATGGGAGGTCGAACGATGTACCCCAGAAGAATCCGGACCCGTGGTCTTGCCGCCGCGGTCCTCGTCTTCGCGGGCGCGGTGGTGGCATCCCTGCCCTCCGCGTCGGCACACGACGACAAGGGGCCCATCGTCATCGGGCACCGCGGTGCGTCGGCGTACCGGCCAGAACACACGCTGGCGTCCTACGAACTCGCTGCCCGCATGGGCGCGGACTTCGTCGAGCCGGACCTGGTGTCCACAAAGGACGGCCAGCTGGTGGCCAGGCACGAGAACGAGATCGGCGGCACCACCGACGTGTCGACCAGGTCGCAGTTTGCCGATCGCAAGAAGACCAAGGTCATCGACGGCACGTCGATCACCGGCTGGTTCACCGAGGACTTCACCCTGGCCGAGCTGAAGACGTTGCGCGCGAAGGAACGCATCCCGGCGATCCGCTCGCGCAACACCCTCTACGACGGCCGCTTCGAGGTGCCGACGCTGCAGGAGGTCATCGACCTCACCAGGCGCCTGTCCCGCGAGCTGCACCGCGAGATCGGCATCTACCCCGAGACCAAGCACCCGACGTACTTCAAGACCATCGGTCTCCCGCTGGAGCCGAAGCTCGTCGACGTGCTCAACCGCAACGGCCTCAACCGGCGCAACGCCAAGGTGTTCGTGCAGTCGTTCGAGGTCGCGAACCTCAAGGAGCTGAACAAGTCGCTGCGGGTGCCGCTGGTTCAGCTCGTCAACGGCTCCGGCGCGCCCTATGACTTCGTCGTGGCCGGTGACAAGCGCACCTACGCCGACCTGGTGACCCCGGCCGGTCTGCGTGAGATCCGGTCGTACGCGGACGGCGTCGGCCTGACCAAGGACCTGATCATCCCGCGCGACTCCAACGGCTTCCTCAAGCAGCCGACGACGGTCGTCAAGGACGCGCACAAGGCCGGCCTGATCGTGCACGCGTGGACGTTCCGCAACGAGAACTCGTTCCTGCCAGCCGACTTCAGGTCCTCGACCGACCCGGCCGCGTACGGCCGGGCCTTCGAGGAGTACGACCTGTTCTTCAAGACGGGGCTCGACGGCCTGTTCGCCGACAACCCCGACACGGCCGTCGAGGCCAAGGTCAAGCGCTAGCCAGTGCGAGCGTGCGGTCCCCGTCGAGCAACCCGCGTTGCTTCAGCAGGGGCCGCACGCCCTCGCCGAACCAGTACGCCTCCTCCAGGTGCGGGTAGCCGGAGAGGACGAACTCGCTGATGCCGATGGAGTGGTACTCCTCGATGAGATCGGCGACCTCCGAGTGCGATCCGACGAGCGCGGTTCCCGCGCCACCGCGCACCAGTCCGACACCGGCCCACAGGTTCGGGTAGATCTCCAGGCCTCGCACCCCGCGGCCGAGATCACCACCGTGCAGCGCCAGCATCCGTTGCTGGCCAACGGATTCCGACGTCCGCAGCTGCTCCTGCGCCTTCGCCACCGCGGCCGGGTCCAGCGCGTCGAGCAACCGCGAAGCCGCCGCCCACGCTTCCGCCGACGTGTCGCGGCTGATCGTGTGCAGCCGGATGCCGAACCGGATGGGCCGGTCCGTCAACGCACGGACCCGCTCGATCTTCGCGGCGACGTCGGCCGGCGGTTCTCCCCAGGTCAGGTACACGTCCGCGTTGCGCGCAGCCACCGGCAGAGCGGCGTCGGACGAGCCACCGAAATAGATCGGTGGCACCGGATCCGGCGCGGCCAGCACTGTCGCGTCCTGCACCCGGTAGTGCTCGCCCTGGAACGAGTACGGCTGCCCGGTCCAGACTCCGCGCACGATCTGGAGGAACTCGTCGGTGCGCGAGTACCGCTGGTCGTGGTCGAGCCAGTCGCCGAACCGTTGCTGCTCAACGGAATCACCACCGGTCACGACGTTCAGCAGCAGCCGTCCGCGGGAAATGCGCTGGTACGTCGAGGCCATCTGCGCGGCGAGCGTCGGTGACAGCACGCCCGGCCGGAACGCCACCAGGAACTTCAGGCGGGACGTCAGCCCGATCAACGCGGCCGTCGTCAGCCACGCGTCCTCGCACCACGTCCCGGTCGGCGTGAGCACGCCGGTGAACCCGACCTGCTCGGCCGTGCGGGCGATCTGCGCCAGGTAGTCGATGTCCGGCTCACGCCGTGCCCCGGCGGCAGGTGCCCGTTGCGCGTGGAAGTGCTCCACGACCGTGCGCCCGTCCCCGGACGTCGGCAGGAACCAGTGCAGCGTGACGCTCATGCGAGATCTCCCTGGAACCTCGTGTCGACGAACTTCGCGAAGTCGACCTTGCCCGGCAACGTCTTGTCCTCGGTGAACGCGTCCGCGAGCTCCTGCTCTGACCTGATCAGCGTGTCGTCGATCTTCACCGGCAGGTCGCCGTTGCGGTTCACGGCGGCGAGCGCGACCTCGTACTTGAGCCCCGTCTCGGCGGCCCACGCCTTCGCCCACTCCTCGCGGTGCGTGTCGGCCCACTTCTGCGCCTTGTAGTAGCGGACCAGGTACTCCTTCAGCGCCGGGTTCTTACCCTTGTCGTCCAACGCCTTGCGACCGGCGACCTGGAAGCCGTACCCGTTCGCCCTGCCCTCACCGGTGGTGAGCACGCGTGCCTTGGTCTCCTGCTGCGCCTGCGCGGTGTAGGGGTCCCAGATCGCCCACGCGTCGACCTTGCCCTGGGTGAACGCGCCGTACGCGTCGGACGGCTGGAGGAAGTTCAGCGTGACGTCCTTGGTCGACAAACCGTTGGCGCGCAACGTGAGCAGCACCTGGCCGTGTGCCGAGCTGCCCTTGGCCACCGCGATGTTCCTGCCCTTGAGATCGGCGGCGGACTTCAGCGGCGAGTTCTCCGGCACGAGGATCGCGTCGGCCTCGACGTCGCCCTTCGACGCGCCGACGGCGGCGATCTTGGCGTTCGCGGCGGCCGCGAAGATCGGCGGCGTGTTGCCGACACCACCGATGTCGATCGCGCCTGCGGAGGCGGCCTCCAGCAGGGGCGGTCCGGAGGTGAAGGTCGACCACTCGATCTTGTACGGGAAGTCGTTGAGCAGACCGGCGGCCGTGAGCAGCGCCTTCGCCCCGCCCTTCTGGTCGCCGACCTTCAGCACGACCTCACCGGCCGGGGTGTCTTGTGCGGCCGCCGAGCACCCGGTCGTGAACAGAATCGCGGCGAGCAGGCTAAGCAGCTGTTTCAACATCCACTCCCAGGTCGGCGAGCACGCGGGTGCGTTGCTCCACAACGGAAGCCCGGCGGCGCGGGCGGGGCAGGTCGACGTGGTGCGTGGCGACGATCCGGCCTTCGTCGAGCACGAGGATCCGATCGGCCAGCAGCAACGCCTCGTCGACGTCGTGCGTCACGAGCAGCACAGCGGGCCGGTGCCTGGCCCACAGGTCCTCCACCAGGTGGTGCATGGCGAGGCGGGTCAACGCGTCCAGCGCGCCGAACGGTTCGTCCAGCAGCAACACATCGGGTTCGCGGACCAGCGCCCGCGCGAGCGAGACCCGTTGCGCCTCACCGCCGGACAGCGTCAGCGGCCACGCGTCGGCGTGATCGGGCAACCGCACCTCTTGCAGCGCTTTCAGGGCGATCGAGCGGCCATCCGGTTTGTGCAGGCCCAGAGCGATGTTGCGCCACACCTTGCGCCACGGCAGCAGACGCGGCTGCTGGAACGCGATCGACACCGCACCGGAGACGCGCGCCTCCCCGTCGATCTCGCGATCGAGGCCCGCCAGGATCCGCAGCAACGTCGACTTGCCGCAGCCGCTGCGCCCGAGCAGCGCCACGAACTCGCCGGGCGCGATCTCCAGGTCGATTCCGTCCAGCACGGTTCGTGCGCCGAAAGCCTTGCGCAGACCGCGAAGGCTCACCGGGTTCGCCATCGCAGGACCCTCCTCTCCAGCAACCGCACCAGCGCGTCGGTGGTCAGGCCGAGCAGCGCGTAGACCACGAGGCCGACGACCACGACGTCGGTGCGGAGGAACTCGCGGGCGTTGTTGATCAGGAAGCCGAGGCCGGCGTCGGCGTTGATCTGCTCGCCGACGATCAGCGACAACCAGGCCGTGCCGAGCGCGATCCGCAGTCCCACCAGGGTTTGCGGCACCGCGGACGGCAGCACGACGTGCACGATCCGTTCGATCCGGCTGTAGCCCAGGACTTTCGCGGCCTCGACCAGGCCGGGATCGGTCTGCCGGATGCCCGCGTGCAGGTTGAGGTACAGCGGGAACGCCACGCCGGCGGCGACGAGCGCGAGCTTGGGCTCCTCACCGATGCCGAACCAGAGGATGAACAGCGGGATCAGGCCGAGGTGCGGCAACGTCCGCAACATCTGGACCGGCGGATCCAGCAACGTCTCGCCCCACCGGGAAAGACCGGAAACCAGGCCCAGCGCGACACCGATGATGCCGCCGATGAGAAATCCGAAGAAAACGCGGCCCAGTGAAACGACGAATGCGTCCGCTAATTGGCCGTCCGCGATCAGCTCACCGGCCGACTGCGCGACGGTCAGCGGCGAGGCCAGTTTCTCGGGCGGCAGCACACCCGTTGAGCTGGCCAGTTGCCACAGAAGAACCAGCGCGACAGGGCTGATCCAGCGCACCTGCAGCGCGGGTTTTCGAGCAAGAGAAAGGGCCACGGCCCGAATTACAGGCGAGCCGTGTCCCTTCGTCAACGACGCCCAAATCGTGAAAAAGCGTCGTACCTGGAGATAATCGGTGCCGCGATCTTTTCTAGGCGAGGACGTCGTGGCGGACGATCGTCTGGTCGCGGCCGGGGCCGACACCGATCGCCGACACGCGGGCGCCGATGATGCTCTCCAGGTACTCGACGTAGGCCTTGGCGTTGGCCGGCAGCTCGTCGAACGAGCGGCAGTGCGAGATGTCCTCGAACCAGCCCTGCAGCTCCTCGTACACCGGCACGGCGTGGTGCACGTCGGTCTGCGTCATCGGCATCTCGTCGACGCGGCGACCGTCCACTTCGTACGCGACGCAGACGGGCACCTTCTCCAGGCCGGACAACACGTCGAGCTTGGTGAGGAAGTAGTCGGTGATGCCGTTGACGCGCGAGGCGTACCGGGCGATCACGGCGTCGAACCAGCCGGTGCGGCGCGAACGCCCGGTGGTGACACCGAACTCACCGCCCTGCTTGCGCAGGTACTCGCCCTGGTCGTCGTGGAGCTCGGTCGGGAACGGACCGGAGCCCACGCGGGTCGTGTAGGCCTTCAGGATGCCGATCACGGTGCTGATGCGGGTCGGCCCGACACCGGAGCCGACCGTCGCGCCACCCGAGGTCGGGTTGGACGACGTGACGAACGGGTAGGTGCCGTGGTCGACGTCGAGCAGGGTGCCCTGCGAGCCCTCGAGCACCACGATCTCGTCGCGGTCGAGCGCCTGGTTGAGCAGCAGCCGGGTGTCCGCGATGCGGTGCACGAAGTGCTGACCGCGCTCCAGCACCTGGTCGACGACCTGGTCGGGGTCGAGCGCCTTGCGGTTGTAGACCTTGACCAGCACCTGGTTCTTGAAGTCGAGCGCGGCCTCGACCTTCTGCCGGAGGATCTTCTCGTCCAGCAGGTCCTGCACGCGCACGCCGACGCGGGCGAGCTTGTCCTGGTAGGCGGGCCCGATGCCGCGGCCGGTGGTGCCGATCTTCGCCTTGCCCAGGTAGCGCTCGGTCACCTTGTCGATGGCCACGTGGTACGGCATGATCAAGTGCGCGTCCGACGAGATCAGCAGGCCGCTGGTGTCGACGCCCTTCTCCTCCAGCCCCGCGAGCTCCTCGAGCAGCACGCCGGGGTCGACCACGACACCGTTGCCGATGACGTTCTTCACACCGGGCGTGAGGATGCCGGACGGGATGAGGTGCAGGGCGAACTTCTGGCCGTCCGGAAGGACCACGGTGTGACCCGCGTTGTTGCCACCCTGGTAGCGGACGATCCACTGGACACGCTCACCGAGGATGTCGGTGGCCTTGCCCTTGCCCTCATCGCCCCACTGGGCACCGATCAGCACGACGGCCGGCATGTGAAACTCCAAGCGCTTGGACTGGTTCGAGCGAACGCCGGTAAGCGAGGGTAGACCAGGAGATGACCGTGCACGGAATCGTGTTGGCCTGCGGAAACTCGCAGTTGCCAATGATCACTCAACGTGACGACGTCCACGTCGTCCCGTCCCGCCCCGGCAAGGACCACGTCGATCAACACCTGGACGCGGAACGGCTCATCGTCGTGGGTACCGACGCCGATCTCGCCGCCGTCGCACTGCGGTTGCTGCGCAAGGAAAAGCTCGCCTCGGTAGCGCTCGGTTACGTCCCGGTGGGCAACTCGCCCGTCGCCGCCCTCTGGGGCCTCTCGACCGACCCCACCCGCGCCCTCGACATCGCCCAGAACGGTGACGTAGATCCCGTCCCGTTCGTCCGCGACGACGTCGGCGGCGTGCTGATGGGCCTCGGCGTGCTGTCACCCGTCCGTGGCGTCGGTTACAGCGACGCGGACAACGTGCTGCGCGGCCAGGCCTCCCGGATCGAGTGCACCCCGGACCCGGACGGCGGCTTGGGCCTGGTCATCCGAATCATCAACAAACGCCTCATCGGCTCGCGGGTCCGCGAAAGCCGCCCCCGCGCCTTCCAGCTCGGCTGCCTCCCCACGACAGCCGTTCAGGACGGTCACAAGCACCCGCGCCCGGTCGACAAGTGGACCTGGTACCGCCACACCGAGGACCTGAGGCTGGTCCGAGGCGTCTAGCTCGGCGCTCGTCGTTCACTTGGGTGTCACCCAAAGGTATTGCCTAATTCCATACGGTCACTAAGGGTATGTCCCGATCACTTCCAACAAGGAAGGTCGGGAGAATGTCAAAAGTTAACCGAACCATCGGTGTTTCCGTTGCCGCCCTGGCACTCACCTTTGGTTTTGTTTCCCCTGCACTTGCGACACCCATCGGCATCCCCTCGCTCACCGACGCCAAAAGCCAGCTCGCGAGCCTGACGGTGCGCACGGAGGGCTCGATGACGGGCTATTCGCGGGACAAGTTCCCTCACTGGATCACCAAGGAGGGCACCTGCAACACCCGTGAGTACGTCCTCAAGCGGGACGGCACGAACGTCGTGACCGACTCCAGCTGCGCCGCCACCTCCGGCCGCTGGTACTCGCCCTACGACGGCGCGACCTGGACGGCGGCCTCGGACGTGGACATCGACCACATCGTGCCCCTGGCGGAAGCCTGGCGCTCCGGCGCCTCGTCCTGGACCCAGACCACCCGCCAGACCTTCGCCAACGACACGCAACACCCGCAGCTGATCGCCGTGACCGACAACGTCAACCAGGCCAAGGGCGACCAGGACCCGGCCTCCTGGAAACCGCCGCTGCGGTCCTACTGGTGCACTTACGCCAAGATGTGGGTACGTATCAAGGACGAGTACCACCTGACTGTGCAGTCCAGCGAGAAGGCGGCGTTGACGGAAATGCTCGGAACCTGCTGATGGCCACACTCTCCACGCTTTTCACGGCGGGCCCAGGCGGCGTGATGACCGACGAGGTAGGCGTCATCACGGGCGACCTGGAACTGTGCACCGAACTCTCCGAAGACGGAAAGCTCCGCGCACTGGTCCGCTACGAAGGCGCGGAGGAGTGGTACGCCATCACGGGCGGTTCGTGCGCCCTGGCCGATCCTCGCGATCACGAGCAGGTTCACCAACTCCTGCACGGTCTCCTGCATCGCCCGGAGGGCTGAGCGGCGGCAACGCCTCCATCGCCTCTCCACGACTCAACCCGGTCGCCTGCAACAGATCCACCGCGACACTCCGGATCTGCGCCAGCACGACCTTGGACGAAAACCCGTCCCCACCGAGACGCCGCGCGGTCAACAGCCGCGCGGCGTCCCGCACGGCCTCCCGCGTCTGCCGAGGCTCCCTGCCCTTCTCCAACTCACCCTTCAGGCAGTCCACGGCATCCGCGTAGTCCTTCAACACCTCCGGCACCCCGTCCGGAATCCGCTCGCCCGCCTTCAACGCCGCCATGCTCCTGCGAGCCAGCACCCGAGTGTTGCGAATCGCGTAGTCCACAGGCCCAGCCGCCGTGTGATACCTGCCGAGCTCGTCCTTGGACCGCCACCGGATGGGCGCGATCTTCGTGATCTCACTCCCGGTCTGCAACGCCGTCTTGAAGTCGTCGATCGTGCCCTGACTGGTCCGCAACTCCGCGAGCACCCCAGCAGCCTTGACCGCGTCCTTCTCCGCCAGCGCCTCGGCGAGGTTCCGCAACGCACTGCTGAGCGTGTTGGTGAGCGCCTTCAACTGCCGCTGAGCCACAGTGACCGGATTCGCAGGCAACAACGCCGCCACAGCCAGCCCCACCAGCCCACCGGTCAACGCGTCGATCATCCGGTCGAACCCGCCCCCGGCACTGGGCGGCAGCAACGTCGCCACCAGAACCGCACTGCTCCCGGCCTGCAACGCGATGACCGAGCCACCGTCCAACAACACGGCCGCCGACATCGCCAGCGCCACAACCAAGGCGATCTGCCAGGGCCCACTACCGATCCACCCGATCAGCGCGTCCCCGACCCCAACACCAACCGACACCCCGACCACGAGCTCACTGACCCGCCGCAACCGCTGCCCCAACGAAACCCCAAGGCAGACAACCGCGGCAATCGGCGCAAAGAACGGATGCTGGTGCCCAACAACAAGCGTCGCCACAACCCAGGCAAGCCCAGCGGACAGCGCAGTCTGCACGATCACCAACGCCGCCCCGCGCCACCGCGTCAGCGCACGCCCGACCGCTTCCCTGACCGCACCCACCACTCACCTCGTCCGCACTAGGCCTAGTGGTCGTCAGTCTTGGTCCAACGACCACCAGGCACAACCTGCGATGCCTCACACAGAGAGACCACAGATCTCCCGCGAGGGCGATGCCGAGCAGTCCTTGGCATACCCGGCTGGTGGGGTGGGTCCCGTCACGAGTCGTGCCTGATCGTTCGCCGCGCCCAACGCAACCGGCGTGCCATCAACCCGCTGAAGGCGCTGGTGGGTCTTTGATCAGATTGGCGGGGTCTGGGGCGGAGCCCCAGAAATCAACCGGCACATGACTACGGCACGCGCCCACCTACGGACACCCTCAGCTCAACCCAAGAGCAGCCGGCGCCTTGGGGTCAGAATCAGCCAGGAACTGAGAGCACCGCTCCCACTCCTCGTCCTCCCCGATCTCCCGAGCAGCCCGAGCCAACGCCGCAAGCGCCCGCAAAAACCCCTGGTTAGGCCGGTGATCCCAAGGCACAGGCCCAAACCCCTTCCACCCAGCCCGACGCAGCTGGTCGAGCCCACGGTGGTATCCAGTCCGCGCATACGCATAGGCAGCCACAGGATCCCCAGCGTGCAACGCGCGTTCAGCCAACAAGGCCCAAGCCTCGGAAAAGTCCGGATAGGCCCGCACGATCTTGGCCGGATCCGTACCACCGTCAGCAGCGGCCTGAGCCTCAGGACGGTCAGGAAGACGAGTCGGCTCGGGCCCGAGGAGGTTCTCAACCATGCGGCCCATCGTGCCGCACAACCCGGACCTACGAGATGAAGACCCGCATGACCGCGGCCACAACGGCCAGCAACAACGCGGCCACGAGCACCCCAGCGATGATCTTCTTGTTCATGGCCGAGCATGGTTCCGCGCTAGCCCGTCCAGATCAACGCCGTTCACCCGAACGTGCACACGAAATGGAAACATCAGGGTAAAACCAGGGTGAGTTCGGCTTCCTGGAGTCCGGACGAACGCTCATGATGTTCGGATGATTCAGGGGGTAAGGCAGTTCCGGGACCAGTACTGGGAGCGGGGCGCGCCGGGCAGGGAGACACCGGCAGCGCTCACCAGGCAGCTCTACCGGCTGTGGCTCGTCGGCCTGCTGCTCAAGCTGATCGGGTCCTCGTGGGACGTCTCGTGGCACTTCAAGTGGCTGCGCGACGACCTGGCACCGCCGCACCTGATCAACACGGTCGGCACGGTGATCGTGGTGGGCCTGACGTTGTTCCACACGTTCACGGGGTACGGCGCCGACAAGCTGACCGTCAGGCTGATGCAGATCGGGTGCGGGATCTTCCTCGTCGCCCTGCCGATCGACGTCATCAACCACCGGATCAACGGGCTCGACATCACGAGCTGGTCCGGGTCGCACGCGCTGCTCTACCTGGGCACGGCGGTCATGCTGGCCGGCGCGATCCGCGGGTGGATGAAGTACTTCCCCGAGGGCAACGGCAGGACGTTCGGGCTCGTCGCGCTGTGGTTCTTCTTCCTGGAGAACGTCTGGTTCCCCAACCAGCACCAGGAGTACGGCGTGCGCGCGTTGCAGGCCTGGGACAACGGCAGGCCCGAGGCCGAGCCGATCCTGCTGCAGTTCGCCGCCGATCAGCTCGGCGTTCCGATCGGACGCGAGGCGGTCGTGCACTTCGCGTTGCCGATCGCGGACTGGGTCTACCCGGTGTGGGGACTGGTCGCGGCGGCCGTCGTGCTGGTGATCGCGCGGCGCACGATCGACAAGCCGTTGGCGGCCACGGCCGTCGCGGGCGGTTACGTCGCCTATCGGTGCCTGATCTGGCCGTTGCTCGCGGGCATCGACTTCCCGAAGTCCGCGGTGCCGTTGTTCCTGATCCTCGTGGGCCTCGCGATCGACGCCGCGCACGTGGTCAAGATGCCCACACCCGCCGCCGCCGTGCTCGGATCGGCCGCCGTCACGACCGTCGGTTACGTCGGCATCTGGTTCCAGCAGGAGTACCTGTGGGGGCCGCCGATCTCGTTCTCCTCAGCGGCGGTCACGGCCGTCCTTCTGGCAATCCTCTGGACGGTCGGCGACATGGTGATCCACCGCCCGGAAGCCCAACTGCTGGCCTCCCGCCTCAAACTGAGCTGACAAACGATGAAGGGCTCCTTCATCCACCTCACGTGGATGAAGGAGCCCTTCATCGTCAAAGAGGGTCAGCCCGCGATCATGCGGCCCGACGACTTGAGGTGCTCGCACGCCTGGGCGATGCGGGCGGCCATGGCCTGCTCAGCGACCTTGAGGTAGCTGCGCGGGTCGTAGGTCTTCTTGTTGCCGACCTCGCCGTCGATCTTCAGCACACCGTCGTAGTTGGTGAACATGTGCGCCGCGATCGGGCGGGTGAAGGCGTACTGCGTGTCCGTGTCGATGTTCATCTTGATGACGCCGTACGACACGGCCTCGTGGATCTCCTCGAGCAGCGAGCCGGAGCCGCCGTGGAAGACGAGGTCGAACGGCTTCGAGCCGGCCGGCAGGCCGAGCTTCTCCGCCGCCACGTCCTGGCCCTGCTTGAGGATCTCCGGACGCAGCTTGACGTTGCCCGGCTTGTAGACGCCGTGCACGTTGCCGAACGTCGCGGCGAGCAGGTAGCGGCCCTTCTCACCGGCGCCGAGCGCGTCGACGGTCTTCAGGTAGTCCTCTGGCGTCGTGTAGAGCTTGTCGTTGATCTCGTTGTCGACGCCGTCCTCCTCGCCACCGACGACGCCGACCTCGATCTCGAGGACGATCTTCGCCTTGGCGGAGAGGTCGAGCAGCTCGCTCGCGATCTGGAGGTTCTCCTCCAGCGGCACGGCCGAGCCGTCCCACATGTGCGACTGGAAGAGCGGGTTGCCGCCGGAGTCCACCCGCTCCTGGCTGATCGCGATCAGCGGACGCACGTACCCGTCGAGCTTGTCCTTCGGGCAGTGGTCGGTGTGCAGCGCGATGTTCACCGGGTACTTCGCCGCGACGACGTGCGCGAACTCCGCGAGCGCCACAGCGCCGGTCACCATGTCCTTGACCTTGGTGCCCGAGGCGAACTCGGCACCACCGGTCGAGATCTGGATGATGCCGTCGCTCTCGGCTTCAGCGAATCCGCGCAGAGCCGCGTTGAGAGTCTCCGACGACGTGACGTTGATCGCGGGGTAGGCGAACTCGTTCGCCTTGGCCCGGTCCAGCATCTCCGCGTAGACCTCGGGGGTTGCGATGGGCATCGGTCGTCCTCCTCAGGTGCCCTGAACGCCGTGTCGACCGCATCCTACGAGGGTTGTCGCAGGACCAACGCGGCGGCCAATTCGGCGTAGTGCCTGCTCGGACGCTACCGGCCGGTACGGGCACACTGGATGACATGGCAACCGCCCGGTGGAACGACAAGATCATCGCTTCGAGCGACGACACGGTCGTCGTCGAAGGCAACCACTACTTCCCCCTCGAGTCCGTGGACGCGTCGGTGCTCAAGCCGTCCGACCACACCAGCTTCTGCCCGTGGAAGGGCACGGCCAACTACTACTCGTTGCAGGTCAACGGTGCCGAGAACGCCAACGCGGCCTGGTACTACGCCGAGCCGAAGGAGGCAGCGGCGCAGATCAAGGGCCGCGTGGCGTTCTGGAAGGGCGTCGAGATCACCCCTTGAGCCGCAGGGCCTCAGCCAGTTCGGCGTAGTGGCCGTTCAACGACTGGATCGCGACGTGGTCGGCACCCGCGTCGACGTGCGCACGCAGCTTCGCGGCCACCTGCTCGGGGCTGCCGTGCGCCACCAGTGCGTCGATGAGCCGGTCGGAGCCGGGCGCGGCGACCTCCTCCGCGCTGAAGCCCCACCGCTGCCAGCTGTTCGTGTAGTTGGTGAGCGAGAAGTAGTACGCCAGCTGCTCACGTGCGATCGCGCGGGCCGCCTCTGGATCCTCCTCGACGACCACCGTGACCTCGGGCGCGAGGATCTTGTCGCCGAGCACCTCGCGCGCCTGCGCGGTGTGCTCGACCGGCACCAGGTACGGGTGGGCACCTGCGGTGCGGTCGGCCGCGAGCTTCAGGACCTTCGGGCCGAGCGCGGCGAGCACCACCCTGTCGGCGGGCACGTCCAGCCGGTCCAGGTACGACACCAGCTTCGGGTACGGCTTCTCGTAGGCCTGGTCGATCTGCTTGTGGCCGACGCCGATGCCGAGCACGAGCCGGTCGCTGCCGATCCGGTGGAACGACCGGGAGACGTCCTCCGGCTCGGTCTGCCACACGTTGATGATGCCGGTCGCGATGGTCATCGACTTCGTCGCGCCGAGCAGCTGCTCCGGCAGCGCCAGGTCCGACTCTGGCGAGCTGCCGAGCCAGAACGTGCCGTAGCCGAGCGCCTCCAGCTCGGCGACCTCGTCAACCCGGTCCGCCCACTGGTGCCGCGATCCCCAGACTCCGAACTTCCCCAAATTCTCGCTCATGTCGTTCAGCAACACCGGCTACGTTCGGGTTATGCCGATCTTGAGCACAACCGATCTGAACGTGTCCCGCCTCTGCCTGGGCGGCAACGTGTTCGGCTGGACCGCCGACGAGGACCAGTCGTTCGCCGTGCTCGACGCCTATGCCGCGGCGGGCGGCAACTTCATCGACACCGCCGACGTGTACTCGGCCTGGGCGGAGGGCAACTCCGGCGGCGAGTCGGAGACGATCATCGGCAAGTGGCTGGCCAAGCGCACCGACCGCGACCAGATCGTGGTGGCGACGAAGGTCGGCATGCTCGCCGGGTTCGACAACCAGAAGCGCGACACGATCCTGACCAGCGCCGAGCGCTCGTTGAAGCGGCTCGGCGTCGACCACATCGATCTCTACTACAACCACCGCGACGACCCGAACACGCCGCTCGAGGAGACGCTGGCCGCCTACGACCAGCTCGTCCGCGACGGCAAGGTCCGCTACGTCGCCGCGTCGAACTTCAGCGCCGAACGGCTGGCGCGGGCGCTGGAGATCCAGGAACGCGAGGGCTTCGCGAAGTTCGTCGCGTTGCAGCCCGAGTACAACCTGGTGAGCCGCGAGAAGTTCGAGGGCGACGTGCGGGACGTCGTCGCGAAGAACGGCCTCGCGACCGTCCCGTACTACGGGCTGGCCAGGGGCTTCCTCACCGGCAAGTACCGGCCAGGGGTCGAGGTGCACAGCCCGCGGGCGGGTGCGGCCTCGAAGCACCTCGACGAGCACGGCCTGCAGGTGCTGGAGGTGCTCGACGAGCTGGCCGAGACGCACCGGACCACGGTGGCCGCCGTGGCTCTCGCGTGGCTCGCCCAGCAGCCCACGGTGGCCGCGCCGATCGCGTCCGCCAGGACGTTGGAGCAGCTCAGCGACCTCACGCCGGTCCTCGAGCTCGAACTCACCCAGGCCGAGGTGGACCGCCTGAGTGCAATTTAACTTGCCAGTAGCTTACTGGGAGTAGGTTGCGTTACCGTGACGGCATGGACGTCACGGGCAAGGTGGTACTGATCACCGGCGCGGCCAGGGGCATCGGCGCCGAGGTGGCGAGGCAACTGGCCGCGCGCGGGGCTCGTCTCGCGCTCGTCGGGCTCGAGAAGGCCCAGCTCGAAGAGGTGGCCCGGCAGACGGGCGGCAAGGCGTGGGAAGCCGATGTCACGGACTGGGACGCGCTCGAAACCGCGTTCCAGGAAGCCGCCGAGCACTTCGGCGGCATCGACGTCGTCATCGCGAACGCGGGCATCGCGGCCACCGGGTTCGTGCGCTCGATGGACCCGAAGGCCTTCGAACGGGTCGTCGAGGTCAATCTGCTCGGTGTGTGGCGCACGGTCCGCACGGCGCTGCCGCACCTGATCCGCAGCCGCGGCTACTGCCTGGTCGTGTCGTCGCTGGCGGCGATCGTGCACATCCCCGGCAACGCGGCCTACTCGGCGGCCAAGGCGGGCTGTGAAGCGTTTGCGGACAGCCTGCGGGCCGAGGTCAGGCACCTGGGCGTGGACGTCGGCACCGCGTACTTCTCGTGGATCGCCACGGACATGGTCAACAGCGCCGACGAGCACCCGGTGTTCGGCAAGCTCCGCAAGGGCATGCCCGGTCTGGCCGGCAAGAAGTACCCCGTCCGCAACGTCGGGAAGGCCGTCGTGCGGGGCGTCGAGAAACGTGCGAAGGCGGTCCACGTCCCCGGCTGGGTGGGCGCGCTGAAGTACTTCCGCGCGTTCACGCCGATGGTCGTGGACCGCCAGGCGGTCGAAGAGGTGGCCGACGCCGACCGGCAGATGGCCGCGAGCGACACGTCAGGCCTGGTCGGGCCGGGCGGTCAAGCAGCTAGTCGTTGAGCCACAACCCGAGCACGGGGGTCCACTCGCGGATCTTCCACTCGGTGATGACGTTCGCGGGCGTGTACGGGTCGGCGGCGATGAACTCCTTCAACGCCGGCTCGTCCGCCGCCTCGTAGATGATCAACGCGCCGGTGTCGTCCGCGTACGGACCGGCGCCGAGGACCACGCCCTTCTCGACGAGAGAGGCGATGTACTCGCGGTGTGCCGGGCGAACCGAGAGACGCTTCTCGGTCTCGGGACCGAACACCAATTCGACTGCAAAGCGGGCCATGCGACCACCGTAGCGACGGTGACCGGTACCGTCCTACCTTGTGGTTGGCGACGAAACCCCGCGCAGCGTGCAGGACACCCTGACCAACCTGCGAATCAAGGACGGCGTCGCAGGACCTCCCACGGGGCCTCTGACGCTCGAAGACCTGTACAAGCAGCACCGCATGCGCCTCATCCGGCTCGCGCTGCTGCTGGTGGACGAGCCCGCGACGGCAGAGGACGTGGTGCAGGAGGCCTTCACGGGCCTGCACCGCAACTGGAAGGGTCTGCGCGACGCCCAGGCGGCCGTGGGCTACCTCCGCACGGCCGTGGTCAACGGCTCGCGGAGCGTGCTGCGCCGGCGCAAGACCGCTCGTGACTACACCCCGCCGCACGTGGCGAACGCGCGGTCGGCCGAGTCGCTCGCGATGCTGACCGCCGAGCACCAGGCCGTGGTCAAGGCCCTGCAGCAGCTGCCGCCGCGCCAGCGCGAGGTCCTCGTGCTGCGCTATTACGGCGACCTGTCGGAGGCCGAGATCGCCGAGGCGACCGGCATCTCGAAGGGCACCGTGAAGTCGACGGCGTCTCGTGCCCTGGACGCACTCCAGAAGATCATGGCGGGCTGACAAAACGCCGTTTTGCCCGGTGAGGGCGGTTCCGGTGCGCGGGAACACGCCCCCAATCCGGTACTTGGTATAGACCAATAGGGCTTCGATGCCGCAGGATCAGTCCCCGTGGCACGCAGACACGTGGTCGCCGTCGACATCGGCGGCACCGAAACCAAGGCGGCGCTGGTCACCGGTACCTCGCGGGAGGTGGCGGCGCAGAAGCACGCCCGCCGCGCAACTCCCGGCGAGCTGGAGCCGCTCCTCGCCGTGATCGCCGAGCTCGTCGACGAGCTCAGGCACGCCTCTGAGCACGAGATCGACGCCGTGGGGATCGTGGCGCCCGGGATCGTGGACGAGGCCAACGGTGTCGGCGTGTACACGACCAACCTGCCGTGGAGCCGGTTCCCGTTCAGCACCGTCATGACGGAACGGCTGGGCGTCCCCGTCGCATTCGGGCACGACGTCCGCGCCGCCGGGCTCGCCGAGTGCCGCATGGGTGCCGCGCAGGACCTGCGCAACGCGGTGATCATGCCCATCGGCACCGGGATCGCCGGCGCGCTGCTGCTCGACGGCAAGATCTTCAGCGGCGACGGCTACGCGGGAGAGATCGGACATGTGAACGTCGGCCACGGCGTGCCCTGCGCGTGTGGCCAGATCGGCTGCGTGGAGACAGTGGCGTCCTCCGCGGCGATCGCCCGCCGGTACACCGCGCGTACCGGCACCCCCGTCAACGGTGCCGCCGAAGTCGCACGCAGGGTGGCCGGCGGGGAGCAGGACGCAGTCGCCGTGTGGCACGAGGCCGTGGACGCGCTCGCCAGGGGGATCCTGGTGTTGGCGACGCTGCTCGGCCCGGAAGCCGTCGTGCTCGGTGGCGGGCTCGCACTCGCAGGAGACCTGCTGGTGGAGCCGTTGCGGGACAGGCTGGACGGGCTGATCGCCTTCCAGCGCCGACCGGAGCTGCGGCTCGCGGCGCTCGGCGACGAGGCGGGCTTCCTCGGCGCGGCGCTGCTGGCCATCGACATGCTGGAGGCGTCATGAGCACGTGGGGTGGACCTGTCGACGTGACCCTGACCAATGGTCGGGTCGTCACGCCGGACAGGGTGCTCGAGAACGGGTGGGTGAGCGTCAGGGACGGCCGGATCGCCGCTGTCGGCGAGGGTGCCGCACCGGACGGCCCGACGACCGACGCCGGTGGCGGCACGATCGTGCCCGGCTTCGTCGACATCCACTGCCACGGCGGCGGTGGTGACGCGTTCACCAGCAGCGATCCGGCCAAGGTGCGCAGGGCCGCCGCGGCCCACCGCAAGCACGGCACGACGACGATGCTCGCCTCGCTGGTGTCACGTCCCGTCCCCGAGCTGGCCGACCAGGTCTCCGCGCTGGCCGAGCTGGTCCAGGAGGGCGTGGTCGCGGGCGTGCACCTCGAAGGCCCGTTCCTGTCCGCCGCGCGGTGCGGTGCGCATGACCCGGCCATCCTCTGCCCGCCGGAGCAGACCGCGGTGACGAAGCTGCTGGACGCGGGCAAGGGCACGGTCCGGATGATCACCATCGCGCCCGAGCTGGAGGGCGCCGTCAGCGCCGTGCGCCAGCTGGTGGACTCGGGCATCATCGCCGCCATCGGCCACACCGACGCGACCGAGGCGCAGGTCCGCCCGGCCGTCGACGCCGGTGCCACCGTGGCGACGCACCTGTTCAACGGCATGCGCCCGCTGCACCACCGCGAGCCCGGCCCGATCGGCGCGCTGCTGGACGACGAACGCGTCACCGTCGAGCTCATCTGCGACCTCGTGCACCTGCACCCGACCGCCGTCCGGCTGGCCGCGCGCCACGCCGGTCTCAAGCGGACGGTCCTCATCACCGACGCCATCGCGGCCGCCGGTGTCGGCGACGGCGTGTACGACATCGGCGGGCTGGAGGTCCGCGTCGTCGACGGCGTTCCGACGCTCGCCGGTGGCGTGTCGCTCGCGGGCAGCACGCTGACGATGGACATGGCGTTCCGCAACGCCGTCAACTCCTGCGGGCTGTCGCTCGTGGAGGCCGCGTACGCCACCGCGACCCGCGGCGCCGAGCTGCTCGGCCTCGACACCGGCAAGCTGCAGCCCGGATGTGCGGCCGACCTCGTCGTGCTGGATGCAGAATTGAAGCCGAGGGACGTGATGGTCAGGGGCGAGTGGGTCAAGGACTAGGTGGATGGCGGACGATCCGGAACGGCTGGTGACCGACGCCTTGCGAGCGCAGGCGACCAGCACGAATGCCGGATTTGCCGTACCTGTCCCGGTTCGTGAAGACCGCCCGGCACCCATGTCCGCGTGGCTGGTGCTGGGCCTCGCGCTGCTGTTGGGCCTGGCAGCGGGCACGGTGGCCGCAGTGATCACGCTCAGCTGACCTGTACCGTTGTGCCCGTGACGATTGCATTGGGCCCTGACTGGCTGGATCCCGAAAAACTGCTGACGATGCTCGGCCCGTGGATGCTCGTCGGGCTTTGCTTGATCGTCTTCGCCGAGTGCGGGCTGCTCGTCGGGTTCTTCCTGCCTGGCGACTCGCTGCTGTTCACGGCGGGTCTCTTCGTCGCGGCAGGGCACATCTCGACGCCGCTCTGGCTCGTCTGCATCCTGCTGACGGTGTGTGCCTTCATCGGCAACGTCGTCGGGTACTACATCGGCCGCAAAGCCGGTCCGGCGCTGTTCAACAAGCCGGAGTCGAAGATCTTCAAGAAGGAGTACGTCGACAAGACGCAGGAGTTCTTCGACAAGTACGGCCCGCGCGCCATCGTCCTCGCGCGGTTCGTGCCGATCGTCCGCACGTTCATCACCGCGATGGCGGGTGTCGGGCGCATGGACCCCAAGAAGTACTTCACCTACTCCGCGATCGGCGGTGTGGCGTGGGCGGCGGGTCTGACCGTGCTGGGCTACTTCCTCGGCCAGGTCGAGTTCATCCGCAAGAACCTCGAGATCACGCTGATCGGCATCGTGCTCCTGTCGGTCGTGCCGATCATCTTCGAGGTGATCAAGGCGCGCCGGGAGAAGAAGTCGCTCCTGCAGGAGGAGGCGGACGACATCACCCAGGTCATGGACGCCCAGCTCCACCAGGACGACGCGACGCAGGTCATCCCGCGCGTCGAGCGCTGACGCACTGAGGCCCGTCACCCGGCGGGCCTTTTTGCCGGCGCGATTTGAATACAGTGCTGTACTGTATTTGTATGGTTACTATCGCGGGGGCGGGTCCGACCGGCTTGGCGCTGGCGTGCGGACTCCGGCAGTTCGGGGTGGATGTGCGGATCGTGGACGCGGCTTCGGGCCCGGCCACGACGTCGCGGGCGCTGGGGGTGCAGCCGCGAGGCGCCGAGGTGCTGGCACGACTGGGGGCGCTGGGCGACCTGCCGGACAAGGCGGTCCGGCTGCGGTCGTTGCGGCTCAACGGCCAAGTGGCGCTGAACATGGAGTACCTGCGCGACTCCGGCCAGCTGATCTTGTCGCAGGCCTGGGTGGAGGAACGGCTGCGCGACCGGCTGGCCGCGCTGGGCGTGCAGATCGAGTGGAACACGCCGATCTCGTCCGTGTCGGACTGGGACTGGCTGGTCGGCTGCGACGGCGCGCACTCCGCCGTGCGGAAGATGGCGGGGATCGCCTTCGACGGCGAGTCGGTGATGGAGAACTTCCTGCTGCGGGACGTTCACGCGGACTGGGACCTCGACCGCGAGTCGATCCACCTGTTCGTCGACGGGTCGGCGATCACGAGCGTCTTCCCGTTGCCCGGCGGCATCTGGCGGGTGATGTCACCGAACGGCGAGCGGTGGACACCGGGGCCGATCGAGCAGGTGGAGTGGGAGTCGACGTTCCGCATCCACCGGCGGCAGGCGGCGACCTACCGGCGAGGGAACGTGCTGCTGGCGGGCGACGCCGCGCACATCCACAGCCCGCTGGGCGGGCAGGGCATGAACACCGGGCTCGGCGACGCCGACAACCTCGCCTGGAAGCTCGCCCTGGTGGTGCAGGGCAGGGCCTCCGAAGCGCTGCTCGACACCTACGAAGCCGAACGTCGTCCTGTCGGGGCACGAGTGCTCGCGTCGACCACGCCGGCGACCCGGCTGGTGATGGGGCCCGGCGTGGTGAGCCGGACCGTGCGGGACCGGGTGTTGTGGCCCGTGCTGAACCTCCCTGCGGTGCAACGGCGGCTCGTGCGGTTCACCTCGCAGCTCGACGTGAAGTACTCGGGGCCGCTGGCGGCCGGACGCCGCGGCGGTGAGCGGGTGCCCGCGTTCACGCGAGTCGGCAGGTGGGTGCTCGCGGGGCCGTCGACGTGCCTGGAGGTGGCCCGCGAACGACTGGGGGACGTCGTGCACCATGAACGTGCCGGCGAGACGCTGCTGGTGCGACCGGACGGGCACCTGGCGTGGCGCGGCCCGTCGAACCAGGAAAGGCTTGCCGCGTGGCTGAACGAAGTGCTGGGCGTCCCCGCGACCCCGAGGCGGACAACGCGATCCTGAGCGCGGCTTTCGAGCTGTTCCTGGAACGCGGCCTCGACGGCACGTCGATCGAGCAGGTGGCCCGTCGCGCGGGCGTGACCCGTGCGACGGTCTACCGCCGGTTCGCCACGAAGGAGGACCTGCTGTTCAACGTGATCGAGCTGCCGCGCGAGGTGGCGGCGCTCGACCCGGAGCGGATGCTCGTCGCACCGCCGGAGGAGACGATCAAGGGCTGGGCCGCGCTGATGTCGACACCCACGTCGGTCCAGCTGCTGCGCCGGATCGTGGGCGCGTCGGCGGACAACTTCGAGCTGATGAAGCGGTACTGGGAGCTGTTCATCGCACCCCGCCGGGCCGCGTTGAAAAAGCTGCTGCGTCCCGGATTTCCGCCCGGTACCGATCTCGACATCGTGCTGGACATGGTCGGAGGTGCGCTTTTCTACCACTCGCTGACCAACCCCGAGCAGAGCACGGCGGCGGAGCTGGAGACGTATCTGAAGTCGCTGTTGCGGCACGCCGGCTACCACCCCTAGGTTGCTTTGGTCTAAACCACTAGCGGTGGAGGCCGGGATGTCGTTGCTCCGCAAGGGACTGGCGGTCGCGCTGGCCGCGCTTTCCGTCTCACTTGGCGTCGTTGCGGCGGATGCGGCGCCACGCAAGGTCGTCGGCGCCTACTACGGCAACTGGTACAGCGACTCGAAGCCGATCTCGTCGATCCCCTCCGACACGCCGATCACGCACCTGTTCTACGCGTTCGCGCTGATCGAGAACGGCAAGTGCGTGATGCCGGCGCCGACCGCGGCCAAGGACTTCGCCGACATCCGTTCGCTCAAGCAGCGCAAGCCGTCGTTGAAGGCCCTGATCTCGCTGGGCGGCTGGGGTGCGGGAGGTTTCTCCGACGCCGCGCTGACCGCAGCATCGCGCAGGACCCTCGTTCAGTCCTGTGTGGACCTCTTCTTCCGCGACGGCACGTTCGACGGTCTCGACCTCGACTGGGAGTTCCCTGTCTACGGCGGTCCTGCGGAGATCAGGGACCGGCCGGAGGACAAGCGCAACATGACGCTCCTGACCCGCGACTTCCGCAAGGCGCTCGGATCGCGCAGGCTCGTCACGGCCGCGCTGCCCACCGGCCGCCTGCAGACCGACGGCCCGTACGACCCGGCGAAGTCGTTCGAGCTCCGCGAGCTGGCGCAGATCATGGACTTCATCAACGTCATGACCTACGACATGGGCACCGGTTTCTCGCCCGTGGCAACGTTCAACGCGCCGTTCCGCGAGGTCTCCAACGACCCGATGCCGCCGGCCGACCGCAAGTGGAACAACGTCGTCGGCGCCATCAACTACTACGAACGGCACGGCGTCTCCCCGCGCAAGATGGTGCTCGGCGTCCCGTTCTACGGCCGCGGTTTCAACGTGCAGACCGAAGGCCCGCAGCACGGCCTCTACCAGGCCTACGACAGCGCGTTCTGGGTCGACGGCTACGAGGAGGCGCTGAAGCTGAAGGCAACTCCCGGCTGGAAGGAGTACTGGCACCCGGTCGCGCGGTCGCCGTGGCTGTACAACGCGGCCGAGAAGAAGTTCGTCTCCTACGAGAACCCGCGGTCGATCGGCCTCCGCGCGGACTTCGCCCGCTCCCGCGGCCTGCTCGGCACGTTCATGTGGGAGCTCGGGCACGACGACGCCCAGCACTCGCTGCTGAAGGCGATGTCGCGCTGAGCCATGCACCACCAGGCAGAAGACCGCATCGCACTGCTGCGCCGGGCATTGACCAGCCGGACGGCGTGGCAGGTGGCGACAGCGCTGAAGTACGTCGCCGACACCTTGGAGCCCGAACACCGCGCCGTGCTCGTGCCCGAGCTCGTGGAGCTGAGCTCCAGCCCGCTCTGGGCACAGGAAGCACGTGCGGTGCTTGAGGATTTGAGTCTGACGTAACGTCAAGGTGTTGGTTGAACGGCATGACTGACACCACTCGACGTGAAGTGCTGGGCTGGCTGGCCGGGCTCGGTGCGGCAGCGGGCATGGGCCTGCTCGCACCGGGCCGGGCCAGTGCCTCCGTGGGCGTCACCGCGCTGCGAGGCGTCACTCTCGTCGACTCCTCACGCGTCTACCCCAACGCCACCATCGTGCTGGCGGACGACAAGATTCTCGCCGTCGGCTCGCACGACCTGCCGTTGCCGCGCGGCTCCACAGTGCTCGATCTGCCGGGCAAGTTCGTCATCCCGGGGCTGTGGGACATGCACGTGCACGGCGCGTTCCTGCACCGCATCACGTTGCCGCTGTGCCTGGTCAACGGCGTGACGGGCATCCGCGAGATGTGGGGTTTCCCGCCGCTCTACGAGCTGCGCGCCCGCATCGAACGGGGCGAGGTCTTCGGCCCGCGACTCGTCGTGGGCAGCTCGATCATCGACGGCCCGCACTCGACGCTGCCCGGCGCCCTGATCGTCGCCACGCCGGACGAGGGACGCCAGGCCGTGCGTGACGCCAAGACCCAGGGTGCCGACTTCGTCAAGGTGTACTCGTACCTGGACCGGCCGACGCTCGCGGCGATCGCGGACGAGTGTGCACGGCAGGACATCACGTTCGCCGGCCACTGCTCGAACCACGTCGCTCTCGGCGACGCGAGCTCGTTGGGACAGAAGACCTTCGAGCACATGTACGGCCTGCCGCTCGCGACGAGCTCCAGGGAAACCGAGCTGCGCCAACGGATCGCGGACCTGCCGCTCGACCCGGCTGACCCGTTCGCGTGGTTCAAGCAGGTGCTGGAGTTCGAACGCGAGGCCGCGTCGTCGCACAGCCGCGGCAAAGCCGTGCAGCTCGCCAGGCTGTTGCGGCGCAACGGGTCCGCGCTGTGCCCGACCATGGTCGCGATGCGGGTGTACGCGAGCCCCGCCGACCGGTTCGAGAACGACCCGC
Organism: Lentzea flava; assembly: GCF_014648475.1. Classification (GTDB taxonomy): domain Bacteria; phylum Actinomycetota; class Actinomycetes; order Mycobacteriales; family Pseudonocardiaceae; genus Lentzea; species Lentzea flava. The sequence continues at coordinate 38,073 of NZ_BMRE01000002.1, forward strand.
GGATGAAGTACATGCCGGCCTTCTACCGGGACCTCTGGCGGGACGGCCTGAAGCGGTGGGTTCCGGTCACCCCGCAGGAGATCCGGCAACAGGCCGAGTTCTTCCGGCGCCGTGCGGACCAGGTCGCCGAGATGCACGAGCTCGGCGTGGAGGTGCTGGTCGGCACGGACGCGGGCAACCCGTACGTGTTCTCCGGCTTCTCGGTGCACGACGAGCTGGAGCTGCTGGTCGAGGCGGGCCTGTCACCGCACGCCGCGCTGAAGGCGGGCACGCGCGGCACCCGGCTCACGCCCGGCGGGGAGGCAGACCTCGTCGTGCTGGACGGCAACCCGCTCAAGGACATCCGCAACACGCAACGGATCCACGCCGTGCTGACCCGCGGCCGGGTGCTCGGATCGGCGGAACGGCAGCAGATGCTCGCGGACGTGGAGAAGGCGGCTCAGGAGCCGATCGGCGCTGTCCAGGCGCAGTGCTGCTGAGGCCGCGGGCTGGTCAGAGGCTGAACATCGAGCCGGGGTTGAACAGGTTCTCCGGGTCCAGCGCGCGCTTGATGTCGCGGTGGACCCGGAGGCCGACCGGCCCGATCTCCTTCGCCAGCCACTCGCGCTTGATCTTGCCGATGCCGTGCTCACCGGTGACCGTGCCGCCCAGCGCGAGCCCGACCGCGAGGATGTCGTCGAACGCCTTCTGGGCGCGGGCGAACTCGTCCTCGGAGGTCGAGTCGTAGACGATCGTCGGGTGCATGTTGCCGTCGCCCGCGTGGCCGACGACGGCGATCTTGAGGCCGACCTCCTTCGAGATGTCCTCGCAGCCCTGGATCAGCTCGGCGATGCGGGTGCGCGGGACGCACACGTCGTCGGTCAGCCAGGAGCCGTAGACCTCCAGGGCGGTCAGCACGGCCCGGCGCGCGGTCAGCAGGTCGCGGCCCTCGTTGATGTCGTGCGTCGCGTAGACGAGGTCGGCCTCGGAGCAGATGGCCTCGATCTGCTGCAGTTCGTGCCGGGCCTGCTCACCGCCCGCGTCGGACTGGCAGATCAACAGAGCCGCGCAGCCGGGGCCAGCGCCCAGCTCGGTCTTCAGGTACCGCTCCACGGCCTCGATCGAGGTGCGGTCCATGATCTCCATCAGCGACGGCACCAGGCCCTCGCGGACGATCCGGCTGACCGCGGCACCGGCGGTGGTGGTGCTGCTGAACGCGGCGACCAGGGTCGCGGGAGCCTGCGGCAGGGGCTTCAGGGCGAGCGTGGCCTTGGTGATCACGCCCAGGGTGCCCTCGGAGCCGATGAAGAGCTTGGTCAGGTCGTAGCCCGCGACGCCCTTGACCGTGCGGCGGCCGGTCCTGAGCACCTCGCCGTCGGCCAGGACCACCTCCAGGCCGAGCACGGAGTCGGTGGTCACGCCGTACTTCACGCAGCACAGGCCACCCGCGTTGGTGGAGAGGTTGCCGCCGATCGTGCACCAGTCGTAGCTGCTCGGGTCCGGCGGGTAGAACAGGCCGTTCTTCTCGACGGCCCCGCGCAGGTCGAGGTTGATCACGCCCGGCTCGACCACGGCGAGGCGGTTGTCGGCGTCGATCTCGACGATGGCGTCCATCTTGGTCGTGACCAGGACGACGCAGCCGTCGACGGCGTTCGCGGCACCGGAGAGGCCGCTGCCCGCGCCGCGGGGGACAATGGGGACCTGGTGGCGCGCGCAGGCCCGCACCACCGCTTGGACCTGCTCGGTGTTCAGGGGGAACACCACCGCCATCGGGCTGCCGTACGGTGCCAGCGGCATCATGTCCCGCTGGTAGCCGGCGGTGACGTCGGCATCGGTGAGCACGCCGGAGTCACCCAGTGCAGCGCGGAGTTCGTCGAGCAAGGTCTCCATACGCCCCACGCTAGTCCGATTCGACTGGTTCACTCGAAAGTGATCTCAGCAGAAGGGAGTTCACGTGGTGACCGAACGTGCGCTATCCAGATTTCCTCGACCTGTTGAACCGATGTCGCCGTGCCGCCGGCGCAGCACGACGTAGGCTGGGTCACCGTGGCGCATGCTTTCGCCTCGTTGGAGACCGCAGGTCCGGTGGCCGTGTGGGTCATCGTGCTGAGCTTCATCTTCTTCGAGTGCGCGTTCATCTTCGGGTTGTTCCTGCCCGGTGACTCGCTGCTGTTCGCCGCCGGCGTGGTGCTGGCGCAGCACAACAGCGAGCTGTCGGCGTGGGCGCTGTCCGGGGTGGCGCTCGTCGTGGCCGTTGTCGGCAACCAGGTCGGCTACTACATCGGCAGGCACACCGGTACGCGCGTGCTCGCCCGCAAGGGCGGCAAGGTGCTGAACCGGCAGAACCTGAAACGCGCGGGCGACTTCCTCGACCGGCGCGGGTTCTGGGCCGTCGTGCTGGCCCGCTGGATCCCGTGGATCCGCACGCTGGCGCCGATGATCGCCGGTGCCGCGCGGATGGACGTCCGCCGCTTCACGCTGGCCACCACCATCGGGGCCATCGCGTGGGTGCCGACGCTGGTGCTCGCCGGGTACTACGGCGCGGGCATCCTGCAGGAGCTGCCGTGGCTGGAGACGGCCGCGTTGATCGTGAGCATCGCGTTCTTCCTCGGCGGCACCGGGTGGGGCATCTGGCGCTACCGGCAGGAGATGCGCAAGCCGATCGACGAGACCAGCGAGGACCTCGAGCACGTCAGCGAGCACCACGCCCGCTGAAAACCTGCCACCCTGGCCTTTCACCGAAAGGCAAAAGGGGTTCAGGCATGCAATTTTTCGGCGTATTAGTCGTTTCGATTGCACTGTTCGGCGCAGTAACACCGACACGGGCAGAGGCGATGCCGAACTGCGGTGACGTGCTCAGACAGAGCATCGCGTTGACCGCCGATCTGGAATGTCCGGGTGTCACCGGACTCGTCATCGGAGCCAACGGGGTGAATCTCGACCTCAACGGGCACAGGCTGAACGGTTCTCCCGCGCTCAGCCTGACCGGCGTCGACGGCACGACGATCCGCAACGGCACCATTCCCGGCAACATCGTCGCGGCGGACGCGACCAGCACCAGGTTCGTCGACATGGCCGTCGGCCGGCAGAGCTCGAACGCGGTCTACGACTGGACCGGCACGACGTCGGTGACGTTCCTGCGCAGCAAGCTCGACATGTGGCGGCTCTTCTGCGGTGCGCGGTGCCACCTGCTGCGCAGCACCTTCACCATGAACCAGATCGGCGCGACCCACCTGATCATCCAGGGTGACCAGGGACAGACGAACTGGATCAACCACGTCGGCGCCGTCCAGGCCGACATCGTCAACACCAGGCTGAACCCCCTGACCGTCGGCGGATCCGAGCGGCTGACCATCCGCGACAGCGAGCTGGACGGGTTCGAGGTGATCGCCACCGGCCGGCTCGAACTGCTGCGCAACACGTTCAGCGGCGGCAACTGGCTCGGCGTCCACCGGCCGGTCAACGGGGTCATCCGCGGCAACAGGTTCGAGAAGATGAAATCCGCCGGTCTGTTCGTCGACCCGAAGGAAACGCTCACCGGCCCGTTGGTGATCGAACGCAACACCTTCGCCGACAACGCCGGAGACGGCCTGCGCATCGACATTCCCGTTCCACTCGACATCACCGTTCGCAAGAACACGAGTGAGAACAACGGCCAATACGGAATGTGGGCGACGGCGGGCACCGTGAAGGACGGTGGAAAGAACGTCTCGAACAACGACGCCCTCGGTTGCTTCACCATCGTGTGCTCTTAGAGCACCTCGGTGATCAGCAGATCCGCTGAGCCCTTCGACGAATTCACCATCAGCGCGTTGACGTGATCCGTGCCGTGCAGCACCCGTTCCCGCGCCTCCGACAAGGTGCGCCCGTACCGCAGGTGCCGGTCGATCAGGCGCTGCACGCGCACGTCCTCGTCGATGAAGAGGAACCACGCCTCGTCGAGGATGATCCGGACCCGCTTCCACTTGTCGTAGTTGAGCAGCAGGTAGTTGCCCTCGGTGACGACGAGCGGGACGTCGGGGTGCACCGGCACCGCGCACGCGATCGGCTCCTCGATCTCGCGGCGGAACTCCGGCGCGTAGATCATGTCCGGCCCGCACGCCTTGATCCGGCCGAGCAGGTCGACGTAACCGGGGATGTCGAACGTGTCCGGCGCGCCCTTGCGTTCGACCAGCCGGAGCCGTTCCAGCTCGCGCTGGGCGAGGTGGAAGCCGTCCATCTCGACGAGAACGGCCTGGCCGTCGAGCGCCTCGACGAGCCTGCGCGCGAGCGTCGACTTGCCGGAACCGGGTGCCCCGCCGATCCCGAGGATCTTGCGCTCGCCCAGATCGGTGAGCGCTCGGGCCCGCTCTAGCAGCTCCTCGAACCTGACCTGCTGTCCTGCCACCGTGCCAGCCTCTCAACCCAGTCCCCGACCGCACCGACCCGAACAGCTGCCGCCTCCGACGCGAAGCCGATGGCGGCGACCGGGTCCGCACCTGACGCCAGCGCGTAGGCGTACGCGCCGTGCCAGACGTCACCGGCACCGTTCGTGTCCTTCACCTCCACCGCGGGCACGGGCACCTCTCCGGTCGAGCCGTTCCGCGACCAGGTCACCGGCTTCGCACCGTGCGTGCGAATGACCAGCGGCACCCCGTAGGAGTGCACCTCGGCCTCGGACCGTTCGAAACCGGAACTGCAAGCGGCAACGTCCACCAGCGGCAACAGGTGATCGAGGACAGGTTTCCAGCTCCCGGCGTCGAGCACCACAGGCAATCCCATCGCTTTCGCCTGCTGGGCGACGGGGATCACCAGGCCTTCATGGTGTCCGTCCAAGAGGACGACGTCCGCGGCGGCGAGCAGGCCGGACAAATCCGGCGCGACGACCGGCATCGACGCGTTGCGCGAAACAACAGTGCGCTCCCCATCTGCGTCTCTGACGACAACCATGCTCACGGGCGTCGTACCGGCCACTGCGGTGACTTGGACCGGGTCCAAGGACGCCATGACAAATTCACCCAGTGCGTCGGCACCCAACGCGGTGAGCAGTGCCGACTTTCCGCCGAGTGCCGCAACCGCGCGCGCCGCGTTGGCCGCCGGACCGCCGGGCGACAGCACCGCGTCGAGCGAGCGGACCTTCTCCCCAGGAGCAGGGAAGGCGTCCACCCGCTGAGTCACGTCGAGAGTTGTCAGCCCGACACACAGCACGGCTGCCATCTGGGCTTCCTCCAAACGGGTAAGGTCCCGGCCATGGTCACCATGCGGGATGTCGCGGCTCTCGCGGGGGTCTCCATCACCACGGTGTCACACGTGATCAACGAGACCAGGCCGGTAGCCGATGACACGCGAGAGCGCGTCCAGAAGGCGATCGACGAAACCGGGTACACGGGTGACGCCATCGCGCGATCGCTGGTCATGGGCGGCACGAAGTCACTGGGCCTCGCAGTGTCGCTGGTCTCCCACCCGTACTTCGCCGAGCTGATCGCCGCCATCGAGTCGGAAGCGACCCGCAACGGCTACTCGCTCGTGCTGATCGACACGCGGGACACCCCCGAATCCGAGCAGACCGCGGTCAGGATGCTGCGCTCGCGAAGAGTCGACGGGTTGCTGCTGACACCTTCGGCTGGCGCCGGGAGCCTCGTGCTGCCGGAGCTCAAGCGGCTCGGCATTCCCACCGTGCTGGTCGACCGGCTGACCGTGGCCAAGGACATCGACCAGGTCGGGCCGGAGAACGTCCAGGCCACCTCGGGTCTGGTGAAGCACCTCGCGGAACTGGGGCACCGGCGGATCGGCATCGTCTGCGGCAAGGCCGGCGTGGCGACGACCGAGGAGCGCATCCTGGGCTACCGGCTCGGCCTCGGCCGCGCGGGCCTCAAGTGGGACGAGGCGCTGGTGTCGCAGAGCGGCTGGCTCGCGCCGCTGCTCGACCAGGACGACCCGGCGACCGCGGTCGTCGCGGCCGATCACCTCGTCACGGTCGGCATGCTGCACGAGATGCGCGCCCGCGGCCTGAAGCTCGGCACGGATCTCGCCGTCGTCGCCTACGACGAGGTCGAGTGGGCCACGTTGATCGATCCGCCGCTCACCACCCTGGCTCAGCCGGTCGAGGAGATCGGGCGGACCGCCGTGAAGCTGCTGCTCTCCCGGATCGCGGATCCGCAGCGGCCGCCGGAGACCATCAGGCTCGCGCCCTCGCTGATGCACCGGCAGTCCTGCGGATGCTGATCCCCGGCCTCGTCTCCGTGACGTTCCGGCAGCTGACGATCCCCGAGATCGGTGAGCTGGCGCTGGAGTGCGGGCTGCAGGCCGTGGAGTGGGGCGGCGACGTGCACGTGCCGCCCGGTGACTTCGCGGCGGCACGGCGGGCGCTCGACACCGGGCTGAAGGTGGCCGCGTACGGGTCGTACTACCGGGCCGGTGTGTCCGATCGGGCCGACCTGGCGCCGATCCTGGAGACCGCTGCCGAGCTGGACGCGCCGCTCGTGCGGGTCTGGGCCGGCACGACCGGGTCGGCGGAGTGCCCTGACCGCGGACCGGTGATCGAGGCGCTGCAGCACGCCGTCGAGCACGCGGACGCGATGGGCACGCGGATCGCGCTGGAGTACCACCGCAACACACTGACCGACACGCTGGAGTCCGCGGTCCAGCTGCTCGACGAGGTCGACGGCGTGGTGCCGTACTGGCAGCCGAGCGGTGGCCAGGACGTGTTCTCGGCGGTGCACGAGGTGCGGACGCTGGAACCGGTGACCGCGCACGTCTTCTCGTGGGGACCCGGTGGTTATCAGGACCGGTTGCCGCTCGCGGCGCGCCGGGACCTGTGGAAGCCGGTGCTGACCGAGCTCGCGCGGGACGGCATCGAGCGCAACGCGTTGCTGGAGTTCGTGATCGACGACTCGCCGGAGCAGTTCCGCGAGGACGCCAGGACGTTGCTGAGCTACCTCAAGGCGTCGTGACGTTCAGGCCGTGGCGTTCCAGCAGCGCCGCGGCCTCCAGGCACATCCACCCGCCGAGCTGGACCGACAGGTCGCGGCCCTCGCGCTCGTCCGCCGGGACCGTCCACTCCGGACCGAACAGCGGGCCGCTCACCGCCATCAGGCGGTTCAGCCACGCCGCCTCCGCCGACTGGATCACGAGCTCCCTGGCGAGGTCGGCAGTGTCGTGGAGATCAGGTTCGAACTCGGGGATCGTCAGCGCGGCCTGCGCGAGGTAGCGGGTGAGGATCCCGGCGAACAGGCCGCCGTCACCACCGCCCTGCCCCTTGATCACGCCGTTGGTGGCGAGGTCGTCGTGGACCGCGGTGATCGTGCGGGCGGCCTTCTCGAGCCACTTCGCCTGCTGGCCGTGCTTGGCCAGTTCGACGCACGCGCCGATCAGCACCCCTTGGCAGTAGGTGTAGATGTTCTTCTCGTACTCCCTGACCTCGCCGTTGGGGTGGACGTGCAGACCGTCCCACGCGAGGCCGCTGACGGGGTCGACGAGGTTGTCCTCGATCCAGTCCACGATGGACCGCGCGCGGGCGAGGTCGGTGCGGTCGTTCTGGCGGGCCAGGAAGATCGCGGCAGGGCCGTTGGCCGGCACGTTCTTGAAGTCGTCCTTGCGCTTCCACCAGATGCCGCCGCCGGCGTGGTCGGTCCAGCCGTCCCGCAGCTGTGCCGCGATCGCGGTGAGGGCCTTGGGTTTCGCGACGCCGACGATCTGCTCGGCGCGTTGGAGGGCGAGGCCGAGCCACGCCACGTCGTCGTAGAAGTCGTTGGTCCAGCCGAGGACGTTGCGCACCCGGATGCCCCGCACGACCTTGGCGATGGCCGCCTTGCGCAGCTCGCTGGGCGAGCGCAGGTAGCCGTCGACCATGCAGTCGAGCAGGTGCGCCTGCCACCAGTAGTTGAAGCTCGCGTGCAGCTTGTCCCGCAGCAACGGAGGCCACGCCCGCGCTCCGAGCAGCGTGCCCGGCACACCCCAGACCCGCCGCAGGTGCCTGGAGTACACCGCGCGCTCCGCGACGCCCGCGCGCGCCGCCAGCAGTTTCGCGATCACCACTGCGTCATGGTGCGTGCTTGACCGGTCAAGAAGCGCGGTGAATCACCCAGTGGTAGAGACCCATGGCGACAGAAGTTGTCAGGTTGTAACTGCTGACCTTCTCGCGCATGGGCAACCGCACGATCCTGGTCGCCTTGTCCCGCACCTCTTGCGACAGCCCGTGGCGTTCCGAGCCGAACGCCAGCACGGCGTTGTCGGGAATCGGGCCGGTCAGGAGATCACCGTCGGCGTCGAACGCGATCAGCTCGCCGTCGAAGTCGAGGTTCTCCGCCTTGGCGACCGGCAACGCGAAGTGCAGGCCTGCCGAGCCCCTCAGAACGTTGGGATGCCACGGATCCACGTCACCGGTGGAGATCACGCCACCCGCGCCGAGACCGGCCGCCACGCGGATCGTGGCGCCGAAGTTGCCCAGGTTGCGCGGGTTGTCGAGCAGGACGATCGGCGCGCCGCGGTCGAACGGCAGGTCCGGCCTCTCCGCGAACCCGGCCACGCCCGTCGGGTGGGTGCGGCCGACGCGGACGACGAAACCGGCCTTGTCGACCTCGGTGGCGGCCTTGAACTTCTCGATCAGGTCGGGTGCGTGCGTCTCGGCGAGGCTGATCGCGGCGCTGAGGTCCGTGGTGATCAACGGATGCACGTCGGCACCGAAGCGCAACGCGTGCTTAACAGCGTGAAAGCCTTCGAGCAGCACGGTGGCCAGCATAGAAGCCGATCCACGAGACGATCACGATCGACCCCAGCACGAGCTGCACCAGCGTCGACGCGCTCTCCGGGTACCAGACGCCATCGATGTAGTGGTCGATGAACCCGGTCTCCAGCAGCGGCATGCCCGCCAGCTCGCGGAGGTCGTTCTCCCACACCGTGAGCGGGCAGACCGTCGGAGTCACGATGCTCAGCACCGCCCACGCGCCGAGGGCCAGGTGCGGGTAGATCACCCACCGCCAGCGCCACGCCAGGAAACCGCCCACGAGCAGGAACGCGAGCACCGTGAAGTGCAACGCCATGACCGCTTCAGCAAGGAACCTGGCCATTCGCACCACCCCGCCCTCCAGACTAGGACGGGGTAGCTCGAACCGCGCTCGATAAACCGGATGAACCTCAGGCAAGACCGAGATCGTTCAGGTCCAGCAGGTACCGGTACGGCAGCCCCTCGGCCTCGATGGCCTCCTTGGCACCCGTACCGCGGTCGACGACCGTGGCGACACCGACGACCTCGGCACCGTGCTCGCGCAACGCCGTGACGGCCGTGAGGACCGAACCGCCCGTGGTGGACGTGTCCTCGACGGCGAGCACGCGCTGGCCCCGCACGTCGATGCCCTCGATCTGCCGCTGCATGCCGTGCGTCTTGCTGGCCTTGCGCACGACGAAGGCGTCGAGCACGTCACCGGCGGCCGCGGCGGAGTGCATCATCGCGTAGGCGACGGGGTCGGCGCCGAGGGTGAGCCCGCCGACGGCGACGAAGTCCCAGTCGCTGGTGAGCTGCCGCAGCAGCTTGCCGATCAACGGGGCCGCCGCGTGGTGCAGCGTCGCGCGGCGCAGGTCGACGTAGTAGTCGGCTTCCTTGCCGCTGGAGAGGGTCACCTTGCCGTGCACCACGGCCAACTCGCTCACCAGACGAGCGAGTTCCGACTTCGCGTTCGCGTCCAAGACCACTTCAGTTCGCACGGGTCGTCAGCTTCGCACACACGGGCGGCTGGTGCCGCATACCCTGCATCACCGTGAGCACCCTCTACGTCGAACAGCCGTGGACCGCGATGAGCCTCTTGTTCCGGCCGCACTACCGGGTGGAGGTGTTCGACGAGCACGACGCCCCGGTCGCGGTGGTCAGGGAGCGCACCGGAGCCGGGTTGCAGCTGCCGTTGCGGTACACCGGTTTCTCCGGCTGGACGACGTTCGACCTGGACGCCGTGGCGCCCAACGGCCAGCCGCTCATGCAGATCAGCAAGCGGTTCGGGCGCCGGCCGCACGTGCGCGTCAGCACGCCGCAGGGGCAGCTGATCGGGACGATCAAGACGCACGGCGCGTGGCGGCAGTCACTGCACGATGCGAACGGCCAGCAGCTGTGCTTCTTCGGTGACATCGGCCGCATCGAGACCGGCAGGCGCGCCAAGCGCAACGGCCGGCGGGTCCGGCGGGATCACGTGCAGATCAATCCCACCGCCGCCGAACCGTTGCGCTCGCTCGCCTTCGCGTGTGCCGTCGCCTTCGACGTCGTGCGCGGCACCGGGACCAGCCACCTGAGCAACAGCATGGACTGGCCTGCCTGACTACCAGGCGTCCTGGCGGAAGTGGCTCGGGCCGTCGTCCTCGTCGTCGTCACGACGTGAGCGCGGCTGGGGAGCGGCCGGGTTGCCCGACGCGATGATGTCGTCGATGTCCTGGCCCTCCTCGATCGCCGTGTAGGCGCGCTGGAGGTCAGGGACGCCGGTGGCGAGCGCCTTCTGCACGCCCTCGTCCATGACGCGGCCGGACGCGATGTCCTTCCAGCTGAACTCACCGGAGTCGATGCGCTGCTGGAGGTCCTTGAACTCCTTGGGCGCGTTGCCGCTGCGGGCGTACCGCTCGATCTCGGCGAGGTCCTGTTCGCTGACACCGCGCGACCGCGGCTGGTACTGGGCCGCCTGCTGGGCGACCTGCACCGCTGCCGCGGTCTTGGCGTCGACGTCGTCGAACAGCGCCTGCAACCGGGCCTGGTCGTAGGGGAACGTCACTGCTGTCCTCCGCCCGAGTTGCCGGTCCCGCCCGAGCCGGCACCGGCACCCGCACCTGCGCCACCGCCGCTGTTCCCACCGCTGTACCGGGTGGACGCGGCGTGGCCGGACTTGCCGAGCTTGTAGCCGTCCCAGGCGATGTTCTTGAGGCCACCGGTGACGGCCGACTTGCCGTTGTCGTACTTCTGCTTGCCGTCCTGCACGCCGTCGACCACGTCGAGGGCGTCGTTGACGTCACGGACGTCCTTGAGCTTCATCAGCGCGGTGCCCATGGCCTTGATGCCGTCGACCATGCCCTTGACGCCCTCGATGATCTGCTGGATCGAGAGGATGATCTTGCGGATGCGGTCGACGATCTGGATGCAGTCGTAGACGACCCACACGGCCTTGCCCCAGCCGACCACCGGGATGGGCGCCAGGATGACGGCTTCCATCAGCTTGGTGACGAGCATGTCGAGCAGCGTCAGCGCGAGGCCGCACGCCGTCCGGCAGGTCTGGGCCATGGACTGGAACTTGTTGCCGATGATCCGGGCGACCTGGGAGTCCGCCTCGATCGCGATGACCCACATGGTGTCCATGCGGCGTTCGAAACCCTGCGCGGCCTTGCCGTTCCAGTGCGGGTTGAGCTGGTTGACGCCCTCGCCCACGTTGTGGCGCACGGAGTCCAGGGCCTTGGCGACCTGGTCCCACGCGTTGGCGTTGGCGTCGATCTTCTCGAAGTCGCCGAGCAGCGGGTTGATCAGCGACTCGACGAGGTTCTCGCCGGTGACCTTCTCGTAGATCCAGTTGACGCCCTGGATCTTCCAGCCGGCCTTCTCGATGAGTTCCTTGGTGGTCTGACGTCCTGGGCGGTCCTCCGCCGCCGCCCTGAGGGCGACCGACGGGTCCTCGACGTCCGCGTAGGCCGTGGTCATCGGCCACCTCCCGCGTTCTGCATCAGCTGGACGCCGTGGAGGTCGACCTTCTCGTAGGAGTCGGCTGTCTTCTTCAGTGCCTCGGAGTCCTTGAGCATCATCTTGTTCGCGAAGTCCAACGTCTCCCCGTAGAGGTTCGCGACGCCGGTCACGACGGGATGCAGCAACGCCAGCAGGCCGGTGAACCCGCTGGTGTCACCGCCCTTGGAGATCGCGTGATCCTTGATGGTCAGGAAGTGCTGGGCGTTGCGGTCCAGCAGCTCGCTGTACCCGCGCAGCTCGTCCGGCACGACGTGGAACTGTTCACTCACAGGGGCTCCGACGCTCGGTTGGTCCAGCTGGTTCCGTTCAGGTGCGGCCGCGTCCGCCCGCGAACCGGGAGGCCATCTTGCGCACCAGGGCGCGCGGCAGCACCTTCGTGACGCTCACGATCGCCTTGTACTGGGCGCCGGGGATCGACAGCACCTTGCCGCGGCGCAGGTCGCGCAGGGCTTCGTGGACGAGCCGGTCGGCGTCGACGTAGAGCCAGTCCGGCGTCTTCGACATGTCGATGCCGGCCCGCTTGTGGAACTCGGTCTTCACGAAACCGGGGCACAGAGCCATGATCCGCACGCCGGAGTGTCCGACCGCGAGGGACATGCCCTCCGAGAACGACGTCACCCACGCCTTGTCGGCGCTGTAGCTGGTGCCGCGGCCGGGCAGGAAGCTGGCGACGCTGGACACGTTGATCACGTCGCCCTTGCCGCGCGCCATCATGCCGGGAATGGCGGCCCTGCACAGGCGCAGCACCGTGGCGACGTTGACGTCCAGCTGGGCCTGCAGCTTCTCGACGTCCGCGGCGAAGAACTCGCCGGTGTTGGCGAAGCCCGCGTTGTTGACGAGCAGGTCGACGGGCGACTCGGCCAGGCGGGCCTCGACCTTGGCGCGGTCACCGTGGTCGCTGAGGTCGGCGGGCAGGACGTCGACGTGCACGCCGTGACGGTCGTGCAGCTGCTGCGCGAGCTCCTCGAGCGCGGACGCCGTGCGCGCGACCAGCACGAGGTCGTATCCCTCTGCGGCGAGCCTGCGGGCGAAGGCGGCCCCGATCCCGACGGTCGATCCGGTCACCAGTGCGGTTGGCATGCCTCGGCACGGTAGTCGGATCTAGGTCGGGGTCGGAAGCGCGCCGATGATCACGCTCCGTTCTTCGTCGGGCGACGAAGGACGAGCAGACGCAGTGCAAGGCCCGAAACGACCAGAGCGACTCCGCCGAACAGCAACCATCCGACCGATGCACCCGTGTTGGCCAGCGTCACAGCGGACGCCGTGCCTGCGACGGCTACGGGCGGAACTACCTTTCCTCCGTACATCGTGATTCCCTCCGGGGGGTTCGGGGACACGACGCCTTACGCACGGAGTATCTGAATCACCGGGAAATGTTTTACACAGAGTGAAGTGTGACGTAGGTCACACCACTTTGGTGACGGACTGGAATACCGCTGGTGAGCAGTCGACGACGCGCGGTAGATCGCGTACTTGATCACCCAGTGTTACGAGAAAGTCTCGGTTACGGCTGCTTCCGGCCGAACGACGGACGGTAGACCTCGCCACCCTCGTCGTCCTCCGCCACCGGCTCCTCGCGCTCGGAGGGGTCCGGGTCGAACGGGTCGATGACGTCCGCGAGCTCGCCGATGTCGCGCAGCAGCCGCTCCAGGCGCGCAGGTGAGGAGTTCGGCGGCGCGGCGGCCAGCACCCAGTCGTTCTCCAGCCACACGACCGTGACGTCGCCACCGATCTCCTCGGCGGCGTCGATCAGGTCCGGCGTGATGATCTTGCGGGCGGCCGGCACGTCGGTGACGAAGGCGTAGCGCGAGCCCACCGGCCCGAGCAGGTCCGGCATCGGCATCTTGTCGTTGTCGCGCTGGAACGGGACCGTCGACAGCCAGAGCTCGATCACCACCGACAGCGCTCTGCGGCAGCGCACGCCGACCAGCACCGAGTTGACCTTGCCGCCGGTCTCGTGGTCGAGCACGTAGACCTGACGCCTGCCGTCCGCGGTGAAGGTCGAGCCCGCGACCACGTCACGGGCGAGCCCGGTGCCGTAGTACGCGATGGCGCCCGCCTCCCAGCGAGTCGGCAGCACGTGGTCTGTCTCCTCGAACTGCCAGCCGCGCAGAGCAGCCCAACGGCGCCGTTCACGATTACGCGCGGTTCGTTGCGCCCGGTCGGTCGCGAGCAGGGCGAACCCCGCCACGCCCGCCACCGCGGCGACGGTGAACCAGACCCACGCCGGTATGCCCACAAATGAAGCGTAGTGGGTCCGGCCCGAGGAACGAAGATCACTTCCGCGCGTCGCAGGTTCTAGACCGGTTGGAACAGCTCCACCGGGTTGCCCGACGGGTCGTCGAGCACGATCTGCTGCCCGCCAGGTCCCTTCACCACGTCGCTGCGGAACCGGACACCCCGCTCGCGGAGACGGTCCACTTCGGCGTCGATGTCGGCGACGATCAGATGGATCCGGTTCCAGCCGCCGGGGCCGGGCTTGGTGCCGTCGGGCATCTCCCGTCCTGCCGAGCTGGTCGGCCCGCTGAGCAGCAGACGCAGGTTGCCGCGGACGACGTCGGCGAACGCCGGTGCGAAGTTGGTGCGCACCTCGAACCCGAAGTTCCCGGTGTAGAAGGCGAGCGAGGCGTCGACGTCGTCAACGAGGTACCTGACGCTCACGAGATCGGTGGTCATCTCAGACCTCCAGAAGTCGGATCCGGCTCGCGAGGTCCGCGGCGGTGCGCCGGAACGCCGGCCACGTCTCGGCCTCACGAGCCGGATCGGGAATGCTCCAGTGGATGAGCCGCGGCCCGCCGGCGAAGGCGGGCAGCACCTCGCGCACCCGGTCGCACAGGCTGATGACGAGGTCGAAACGGCTGCGACGCACGGTGTCCAGATGAGTCGGCTCGTGCTCGAGCGCGATGCCGTGCTCGGCCACCGCCCGCACCGCGTCCGGGTGCAACGGCTTCGGATGGCTCCCGGCACTGGCGACCTCGACGCGGTCGCCGGCGCGGTGCCGCAGCAACGCTTCAGCCATCGGCGACCGGCCGCTGTTTCCGGTGCACACGAACAGCACCCTCGTGCCTGGCGGCACGGACGGTGCGGCGACGGTGAGGGCGGCGCCGGTCTCGGCCAGCGCCTGGGCCCACCGCTCCAGGTCCAGGTGGTAGTAGGTGTCGCGGCCGTCGAAACTGCTGCGCCGCGCGGTCACGAGGCCCGCGTCGCGCAGCTGTTTGAGGTGGTAGGAGACCAGGTTCTGCGGTTCTGCCACCGCAGCGACCAGCTCGCGGACCCTGCGGTCACCGGCAGCCAGCTCACACGCCAGCTGCCAGCGCAGCGGGTCCGCCATCAGCCGGAGGAACGGCGGCAGCGTCCTGGACACACCAGGGACAATACATCAATCCAGCTTGATGCACTGGTCGTGCGGCACAACGACGACCTGGTCGCCGTCCTCGTAGATGATCCGGCCGGGATCGTCGGACTCCAGCTTCTGCCACGCCACGCCGTGGGCGTCGAGGATCTCCAGATAGCCCGAAACGCGATCCACGAGATGCGTCGCACCGGACTTGAACCACGCGGTCGCGCCGGGATTGATCGTCCGGTCGTACACGGTCGGGTCGACCGTCGACGGGTCGGTGTAGGCCTCGTTGAACCAGGCGTTGTTCACCCGCCGGAACGACTCCTGTTCCTCGGTCAGCCGCCCGGACCTCGCCAGCCCGTTGAACAGCCCGAAAACCCCGGCGAAAGCACCACGCGCGTTGGGCTGCGCCGCCTGGAACCGCACGTATCGAAAGTCCCCCATGGGGCCGAAGTTACCCGGCCCCACGGGGGAAAGAACGTCAGACGCCGCGGCCCACGATCAGCCCGGACTGGTCGTCCAGCACGTCGACCCGGACCGTGTCGCCGTCGCGGACCTCACCGGCCAGCAGCTCCTTCGCCAGCTGGTCACCGATCGCCGACTGCACCAGCCGCCGCAACGGCCGGGCCCCGTACACGGGGTCGAACCCGTTCAACGCCAGCCAGTCGCGAGCCGCCGCCGTGACGTCCAGCGTCAGCCGGCGAGCCGCCAGCCGCTCGGCCAGCCGGGCGATCTGGATGTCCACAATGGACGTCAGCTCCTCGGTGGCGAGGGCGTGGAACACCACGACGTCGTCGAGGCGGTTCAGGAACTCCGGCTTGAAGTGCCGTTGCACCACCGACATCACGGCGTCGCGCCGTTCCACCTCCGACAGCGACGGATTGGCGATCGCGGTGGATCCCAGGTTCGAGGTCAGCACCAGGATCGTGTTGCGGAAGTCCACGGTCCGGCCCTGGCCGTCGGTCAGGCGACCGTCGTCCAGCACCTGCAGCAGCACGTCGAACACGTCCGGGTGCGCCTTCTCGACCTCGTCCAGCAGCACCACGGAGTACGGGCGGCGGCGGACCGACTCGGTCAGCTGGCCGCCCTGGTCGTAGCCGACGTAGCCGGGAGGCGCACCGACCAGGCGGGCCACCGAGTGCTTCTCGGAGTACTCGCTCATGTCGATGCGGATCATCGCCCGCTCGTCGTCGAACAGGAACGCCGCCAGCGCCTTGGCCAGCTCCGTCTTGCCGACGCCGGTGGGGCCGAGGAACAGGAACGAGCCCGTCGGGCGGTCCGGGTCGGCGACGCCGGCGCGCGTGCGGCGCACCGCGTCCGACACGACCCGCACGGCCTCGGCCTGGCCAACGACTCGGCGGCCGAGTTCCTCCTCCATGCGCAGCAGCTTCGCGGTCTCGCCCTCCAGCAGGCGGCCTGCCGGAATGCCGGTCCACGCCGACACGACGTCGGCGACGTCGTCCGGGCCGACCTCCTCCTTGAGCATGGCCGCGTCCTGAGTGGACGCTTCTGAGGCTGCCTCGAGTTCCTTCTCCAGCGCGGGAATCCGGCCGTAGCGCAGCTCCGCGGCACGTCCGAGGTCGCCGTCGCGCTCGGCTCGTTCCGACTCGCCGCGCAACGACTCCAGCTGCTCCTTCAGCGTGCGAACGCGATCGATCGAGCCCTTCTCGTTCTGCCAGCGGGCGGTCAGCGCGGACAGCTCCTCGCGCTTCTCGGCCAGCTCGGCGCGCAGAGCGGAGAGGCGCTCCAGCGAGGCCGCGTCGGACTCCTTCGACAGCGCCATCTCCTCGATCTCCAACCGGCGGACGGCACGTTCGACGGTGTCGATCTCGACGGGGCGGGAGTCGATCTCCATGCGCAGCCGGGACGCGGCCTCGTCGACGAGGTCGATCGCCTTGTCCGGCAGGAAGCGCGCGGTGATGTAGCGGTCCGAGAGCGTGGCGGCGGCGACGAGGGCGGCGTCGGTGATGCGCACACCGTGGTGCACCTCGTAACGCTCCTTCAGGCCACGCAGGATGCCGACGGTGTCCTCCACCGACGGCTCGCCGACCAGCACCTGCTGGAAGCGGCGTTCCAGGGCGGCGTCCTTCTCGATGTGCTCGCGGTACTCGTCCAGGGTCGTGGCACCGACCATGCGGAGCTCGCCGCGGGCCAGCATCGGCTTGATCATGTTGCCGGCGTCCATGGCCGACTCACCGGTCGCGCCGGCGCCGACGATCGTGTGCAGCTC
Organism: Lentzea flava; assembly: GCF_014648475.1. Classification (GTDB taxonomy): domain Bacteria; phylum Actinomycetota; class Actinomycetes; order Mycobacteriales; family Pseudonocardiaceae; genus Lentzea; species Lentzea flava. The sequence continues at coordinate 55,305 of NZ_BMRE01000002.1, forward strand.
GTCGATGAACGTGATGACCTGGCCGGCCGAGTCGGTGATCTCCTTCAGGACGGCCTTGAGCCGCTCCTCGAACTCACCGCGGTACTTGGCGCCCGCGACCATCGAGCCCAGGTCGAGGGCGACGACGCGCTTGCCGCGCAGCGACTCCGGCACGTCACCGGCCACCACGCGCTGCGCGAGGCCCTCGACGATCGCCGTCTTGCCGACGCCGGGCTCGCCGATCAGCACCGGGTTGTTCTTGGTGCGCCGCGACAGCACCTGCACGACCCGGCGGATCTCGGCGTCACGGCCGATCACCGGGTCGAGCTCGCCCTTGCGGGCGCGTTCGGTGAGGTCGACGCCGTACTTCTCCAGCGCCTTGTAGGTGCCCTCCGGATCGGGCGAGGTCACCCGCGCCGAGCCGCGCACCTTCTGGAACGCGTCCTTCAACGCGTCCGGCGTCGCACCGTGGCGGCGCAGCAGGTCGGCGACCTGGCCGCCGTGCTGGGCGAGTCCGACGAGCAGGTGCTCGGTGGACACGTACTCGTCGCCCATCTCGGTGGCGAGCTCCTGAGCCTTGCCGAGCACGCGCACGGCGTCGCGGGAGAGCTGCGGCGCGGAGACGGTCGAGCCGGAGGCGCTCGGCAACGAGCGGGAGAGCTGCTCCAGCTCCTTGCGCACGAGGGTCGGGTCGGCGCCCACGGCCGACAGCAACGGCGCGGTCAACCCGTCCGTCTGCGCCAGCAGTGCACTGAGCAGGTGCACGGACCCCACGTCCGGGTTCCCGTTGAGCGTGGCGGCCTGCACCGCCGCGGAAACCGCCTGCTGCGTCTTCGTCGTCGGGTTGAAAGCGTCCATTCCTCCACCTCGTGGTCAGCTTCCAGCATGGACCATCATCCCGCACAACGTCAGAAAAGTTGAGTCTGTTCCGCTCAACTACGAGAACGTGACGGCGATCGCGTCAAATCCTTCGGCAGAAGGTGTGAGGTAGGCGAAGATCGGCGCCATGACTTCGATCATCCACAACATCAGCGTCGATGCGCGCGACGCGTACGCGGTCGCGTCGTGGTGGAGCCAGGTGCTCGACCTGCCGATGCACCCCGACGACAACCCCGGCGACCCGGAGTGCCTGATCCAGCTGCCGAACGGGATCCGCTACCTCTTCATCAACGTCCCGGAGGACAAGTCGGTCAAGAACCGCATGCACCTGTGCCTGCAGCCGGCTGACGTGACCCGCGACGAGGAGGTCGAGCGGCTGCTCGGCATCGGCGCCACGGTCTACGAGGATCACCGCAAGGCGGACGGCACCGGCTGGGTCACCATGCGCGACCCCGAGGGCAACGAGTTCTGCGTGGAACGCAGCGCAGCCGAACGCGCCGCGACCTCCTGACCGCCGTCACTCGAAAGTACCAACAGCTTGTCCACAGCTGAGGTGGACTTGTCCACAATCCGCTGGTCAGTATCCACAGGTGAATCAAGCTCAGTGGCGACCGTCTGTGCACCAAAAGCCGTTGGAGTGACATCCACGGAGTCGCGCAGCGGCTGTTCCTTGATCAGCAGAACCGCGATCACCGTGAAGACCGCGAGACCGGCGGCGATGAGGAACAACTCGCCCATCGCATCGCCGTAGGAGTCCCGCACGACTGGGGAGAGGGAGCCGCGGTCGAGTGTCTTGGTGCTCACGTGGGCGGCGAGAACCGCGCCCAGCACCGAGACGCCGGCCGTCCCGCCCAGCGACCGCAGGAACGTGGCGGTGGAGCTCGCCGCGCCCAGGTCCGCCATGCCGACGCCGTTCTGCACCGCCAGCACCAGGTTCTGCATGGTCAGCCCCACGCCGACACCGACGAGCAGCAGGTAGGAGCCCATCAGGACGAGGTTCGTGGTGTGGTCGATCGTGCCGAGCAGCGCCAGCCCGATGACCAGCGAGAACGCACCCCAGACGAGGTAGCCCTTCCACTTGCCGTTCCTGGCGATGAGCTGCCCGCTGACCGTGGACGAGATGCTCAGCCCCAGCACCAACGGCACCGTGAGCAGCCCCGCCTTCGTGGGCGAGAACCCGCGCGCGATCTGGAAGTACTGCCCCATGAACACCGACGCGCCGAACATCGCCGTGCCGACCGCGATGCCGCCGAGCATCGCCAGCACCACCGTCCGGTTCCTGAACAGGTGCAGCGGGATGACCGGGGCACTGGCGCGGCGCTCGACGAAGTAGGCGCTGACCAGGGCGAGCAGGGCGCCACCGGCGAAGAGCGCGCTCTCCTCGCTGATCCAGGCGAAGTCCTTGCCCGCGAACGACACCCACATCAGCACCAGGCTCACACCGCCGGTGATGAGCGTGGCACCCAGGTAGTCGATCTTCACGTGCTGCCTCTTCGAAGGCAGGTGCAGCGTCTTGTGCAGCACGGCCAGCGCCACGAGCGCCAGCGGCACGCAGACGAAGAAGCACCAGCGCCAGCCAGGCCAGTCGACGAGGAACCCGCCGACGAGCGGCCCGCCGACCGTGCCCGCGGAGATCACCATGCCGGTGTAGCCGCTGTAGCGGCCGCGTTCCCGGGGACTGAGCAACGCGCCGACCACGACCTGGCCGAGCGCCTGCACGCCGCCCATGCCGAGGCCCTGGACGACCCGGAACGCGATGAGCTGCTCCATGTTCTGGCTCAGGCCGGACAGGACCGAACCGACGACGAACAGCACGATGCTCGTCTGCAGCAGCGTCTTCTTGTCGAAGAGGTCCGAGAGCTTGCCCCACAGCGGCGTGCTGGCCGTGGAGGCGAGCAGCATCGACGTGATGACCCACGTGTACTGGGTCTGGGTGCCCTTGAGTTCGGCCAGGATCGTCGGGAGGGCGTTCGAGACGATGGTGGAGCTGAGGATCGCGACGAGCAGCGCCACCCAGATGCCGGACAGCGCTTCGAGGATCTCCCGATGCGACGAGGGCCGGTTCAAGCACACCTCCAGTAGTTAGTTGATGCGATACAACTATATCCGGAGATAGTTAGCTAGGCCAACTAATTCGGTGGCTGATGGGTCACACGCACGACGAGGGCCGCCAGGCACGTTCGCCTGGCGGCCCTGTTCAAGCACCCGCGCGGGTCAGTCGGCTGCCTTGCCCGCCTTGACCCCGAAGTAGTCGCCGCCCTTGCGCTTCACGTCGTCGGTGCCCCAGTCGCGAATCCGATCGACCGGGATCATCCGCGGGATGTGCTTGCGGCAGTGGATGTAGGCCTCCTGCACCTCGACCACCACCCACCGCTCCACCTTCTTGTCCTCGGTGGGGATCTCGTCCCGCGACACGATCCGGGCGCGGCCGTTCACGTGCAGCCCGATCAGGTCGTCGGTGAAGTCCACCATCAGCATCCCGACGTGCGGGTTCTCCATGATGTTGCCCAGGGAGGCCATCACGCCGTTGCCGCGGTACTCGGGGTACGCGACGGTCCGGGAGTCGATCACCTGGATGAACCCCGCCGGCCCGGCCCGCAGGGTCGAGTCGCACTCCCCGTCGGCATCAGCGGTCGAGATGAAGGCCATCTCCATCCGGCCGACGAACTCGGCCATCGCGGGGTTGAGGTGGTCCAGGACCTGGTCCGAGTAGAAGCGTGTGGCGCGATCCTGGGTCTCCAGGGCACATTGGAGGAAGTGCTCACCGCGTGAGCCAGGTAGCTCAACACGGTCGGGTGAGGTGGTTTCAGTCAGCTCAGGCAGGGACACGTGCCACACCGTTGCACGCAAGCGAGCAAGTCGGTACAGACGCCTAGCGCATTTCACACTGTTGCGCTAACAACTAGTTGCGTAGGGTAACCAGACTTCGCTCGAAGGTGGCATCAAGGAACCAAACCCACCGATCAGGGGTTACTGTCCACTCTGTCGGGGGACGGATGCTTGACGAGGACTACCGCGCCTTGCTGGCGCCAATGAGAACGTGGAGACTGCGCGCGGACCATGACTGCGAACGCTGTGCTGAGCCCCATCCCTACCCCGCCCCACCGAGAACCCCCGCCTGGCGTCACCGCGATGGTGCGGATGATCCGGGAGAGTTTCGCGGTGGTGGAGCCGCACGCCGAAGAAGTGGCGAAGTTCTTCTACGGCATGCTCTTCTCGCTCTCGCCTGCCACACGCGAGATGTTCCCCGCGAACATGGAGGTGCAGCGGAGCCGCCTGCTGCGCGCTCTCGTGCACGTGGTGCAGATGGTCGACCGGCCGGACGACCTCATCCCCTTCCTCCGCCAGCTGGGCCGTGACCACCGCAAGTTCGGTGTCATCAACGTCCACTACGAGGCTGTCGGCACCGCACTGCTGTCCGCGGTGAAGAAGTTCGCTGGCGCCGCCTGGACGCCGAAGGTCGAGATGGCGTGGGCAGAGGCCTACACGTTGATGGCGCGGGCGATGCAGGAGGCCGCCGACGCCGACAACGGGCCCGCCTACTGGCACGCCACCGTGCTGGAGCACCAGCGCGTCTCGTGGGACCTGGCCGTCGTCCGGCTGCAGCCCGACCACCCGGTCAACTACCGGGCCGGTCAGTACGTCAGCGTGGAGACGCCGCAGCGCAAGCGCCTGTGGCGGTACTACTCGCCGGCGAACGCACCGCGTGAGGACGGTGTCATCGAGTTCCACATCCGGTCCGTCGACGGCGGCTGGGTGTCACGCTCCGTGGTCGGCCACACCCAGGCCGGTGACACGTGGCGGATCGGACCGCCCATGGGACGTCTGCAGGTCGACCGCACGGCCGGATCGGACATCCTCATGGTCGCCGGCGGCACGGGCGTCGCGCCGATGCACGCGATCATCGACGAGATGGCGCAGTGGGGCGACAACCCCCGCGTGCACCTGTTCTACGGCGGCCGCACCCGCGAGGACCTCTACGACCTCGACAACCTGCAGCGCATCGCGACCACGAACCCGTGGCTCACGGTCGTGCCGGTGCTCGAGTCGGACCCCGGCGTCCGCGGTGTCGAGCAGGGCACCCTGGCCGACGTGGTCACGCGCTACGGAGCGTGGGAGGACCGCGACGTCCTGGTCTGCGGCAGCCCGGCCATGATCCGCTCGACCGTGTCCCGCATGCTGGTCGCCGGCACGCCTCTGGACAGGATCAAGTACGACCCGTTCACCCTGGACTAGACTCGGCACGTCGAAGCGACTGGCGTGCCGAGGGTGGAACTGACCACCGGGAAGCGACGGCCGTGCGCACCGAACGCCTGGGTGCCCGGTACGGAGATGCGCCGTGCTCTCACACGTCGACCCTGAAATCGCCGCCCTGATCCAGGCCGAGGCCACGCGGCAGTCCCGCAAGCTGCGGATGATCGCGTCCGAGAACGACGTCTCGGCAGCCGTGCTTGAAGCAACAGGCTCGGTGCTGACGAACAAGTACTCCGAGGGCTACCCCGGCAAGCGGTACTACGAGGGCCAGCAGATCATCGACCAGGTCGAGCAGCTGGCGATCGACCGGGCGAAATCGCTGTTCGGCGTGGACCACGCCAACGTGCAGCCGCTGTCCGGTGCCCCGGCGAACCTCGCCGTGTACCTCGCGTTCCTGCAGCCGGGCGACACCGTCATGGGCATGTCGCTCCCCATGGGCGGCCATCTGACGCACGGCTGGAGCGTCTCCGCGACGGGCAAGTGGTTCCGCGCGGTGCAGTACGACGTCCGCAAGGACACCGGCGTCGTGGACCTGGACGAGGTCCGCGACCTGGCCCTCGCCGAACGCCCGAAGGTCATCTTCTGCGGCGGCACGGCGATCCCGCGCACGATCGACTTCCCGGCCTTCGCCGCGATCGCCCGTGAGATCGACGCGATCCTGGTGGCCGACATCGCCCACATCGCCGGTCTGGTGGCAGGCGGCGCCCACCCGTCCCCGGTCGGCCACGCGCCGGTGATCACCACGACCACGCACAAGACCCTGCGCGGTCCCCGCGGCGCCATGATCCTGTGCGACGCCGAACACGCGAAGGCGATCGATCGGGCAGTGTTCCCCGGTCTGCAGGGCGGTCCGCACGACCACACGACCGCCGCGATCGCCGTGGCGCTGCACGAAGCCGCCCAGCCGGAGTTCCGCGAGTACGCCCACACGGTCGTGGCGAACGCGAAAGCGCTGGCGGACGCGTTGCTGGAGCGCGGCTTCGACCTGGTCTCCGGCGGCACGGACAACCACCTGATCCTGATCGACCTGACCTCGAAGGCGATCGCCGGCAAGCCCGCCGCGCAGGCGCTGGACCGCGCGGGCATCGAGCTGAACTACAACGCGGTGCCGTTCGACCCGCGCAAGCCGTTCGACCCGTCGGGCATCCGGCTCGGCACGGCCGGGATCACCACGCGCGGCCTCAAGCCGGAGCAGATGCCGTTGATCGCGGACTGGATCGACCGGGTGATCGCCGCCCACGACAACGAGCAGGCGCTGGACCGCATCGCCACCGAGGTCGAGGACCTGCTCGGCACCCTCTAGAGCGCCGGTCAAGTAGTCACCCACAGGTCCCTCACCAGCCCCACCGTGGCGCACGCGGGGAGCTTTCGTGCGTTCTGACAGTACGAAAGGGCCCCGCGTGCCGTCCGGCAACCGGGCGATCAGTTGCTGGGATGGGGGCGTTCCAGGCTGGCGGCGGCGACACGAACCTCCTCTAGCGCCCGGCGGGCGACTGCCGCGAAGTCCCCGCCGGTCTCGAGCCATCGGGCGTAGCCGCGGCGGAACGCCAGAATCCCCAGTTCAGCGGCAATGTCGGCGTCGAGCTCCGACACACCGCGCTGCCGCAGCGCGTCCTTCATCGCGCGGGCGAACCCGGCCATCTTCAACGCGTCCCGCTCGCGCAGCTCGTCGTTGCTCGCGATCACCGCAAGCCGCCGCGGCCCGTTCGCCCTGCGCTCCTCCGTGAAGGCGACGGCCACGGCCACGAGCGCCGCCTCGACCGCGGTCAGCGCGCCGGCTGACTCGGGCGCGCCGGCGACTCCCTCGGTGATCAGCTCCAGCAGCTCGTCCTGGCCGCCGAACAGCACCTCGCGCTTGTCCCGGAAGTGCCGGAAGTAGGTGCTCTTCGTGAGCCCAGCCCGTTCGGCGATCTGCGCGACCCCGGTGTTCTCGTACCCCTGCTCGCTGAACAGGTCGAGTGCGGCGCGCACCAACCGATCTCGCGCGTCCGGCTCCCATCGGCCCATGCCCCCATCCTAAGTGATGCGACTTAGTCCCATCACTCTGCTACGGTTGATGAGACCAAGTCCCATCACTTTGAGGAAGTGCGGACCATGAAGGTCTTCGTCACAGGTGCCAGCGGACACATCGGCTCGGCGCTGGTCCCGGAACTGCTCCACGCTGGTCACGAGGTCGTCGGGCTGGCCCGCTCGGACGCCTCGGCCACCAAGCTCACCGATCTCGGCGCGAAGGTCCAGCGCGGCGACCTCGACGACCTGGACGGGCTGCGCAAGGGCGCGGCCGAGGCGGACGCGGTGATCCACCTGGCGTTCAAGCACGAGGAGATGTTCGCCGGGAACTACGCCGGTGCGTCCGCCGCCGACATCGCGGTCGTCCGGGCGTTCCTCGACGAGCTGTCCGGCACGGGCAAGGCGCTCATCGGCACCGGCGGCACGTTGTCGTACTCCGGGCTCGGTCGTGTCGCCACCGAGGAGGAACGGGTCCCGGACGACCACAGCCGCGGCACCGCCCGGAATCTGGTCATCGACGCCCAGGACGTCCGGGGCGCGGTGGTCGTGCTGCCACCGACCGTCCACAGTGAACTCGACACGGCCGGCTTCATCCCGCTGCTGGTGAGAATCGCCCGCGACACCGGGGTTTCCGGCTATCCCGGCGACGGCACGAACCGCTGGTCGGCCGTGCACACGCTGGACGCGGCACGGCTGTACCGGCTGGCGGTGGAGAAGGCACCCGCCGGTTCGGTGCTGCACGCGGTCGCCGAGGAGGCCGTGACGCTGAAGGAGATCGCCGAGGTCATCGGGCGGCGGCTGGAGGTACCGGTCCAGAGCGTTCCGGCTGAGCACTTCGGCCCGCTCGCGAACATGGTCGCGCGGGACGCACCCACGTCCAGCGCGCGCACGAAAGCGCTGCTGGGCTGGGAAACGAAGGAACCCGGCCTCCTGGAAGACCTGGAGTCCGGGTTCTACTTCGACCAGAGGTGAGCTTCGAGCACCAGGTGGGCGGAGGAGAGCGCACCGTCCGGATCCGGTCCGGTGAGCGCGGCTTCCTCGAGGACGGCAAGAGGTTCCGGTCGGCGCAGCCACTCGGCCAGGCGTTCGTCGACGCCCTTGCCGTTCCTGAGCTCCTCCTCCACCAGGGCGGCCAGGGCTCGCGGTGTCGCTTCGAAGTACTCCTCGATCGCTCGCTTCTTCCGCTCGTCACCGCGTTCATGGGTGCCGGTGGCCATGCGCAGCCAGAAGAAGTCCACGTCGAGTTCGCCGGCCGCGATCAGTTCCAGCACGCGCGGCAGCAGGTAGCGCACGAAGGCCTCGTCGCCGACCGTGCCTGACTTCAGCCAGTACTTCTCCACCTGCTCAGCGGAAAGCTCGCGCAACGGCACGGTGGTGAACGGCGCGATGTCGGCCGCGTCCACGCAGTGATCGCAGAACTCGACCACCGCCGGACGCGGTGCCGCGAACACCTCGTAGAGGCGCTCGATCTCCGGTTTCACTTGCGGGGCTTGGGCTTCCACACGACGAGCGACGTCTCCTGCCGGAGCGGGACCAGGTCCCGCCGGTAGGAGGCGTGCACCGCGGCAGCCGCGTTGTCCGCCGCCGCCAACGCCTGAGCGAGCTCCTGCTGAAGCTCGGCTACCCGCGACCGCAGCGCGTCGACCTGGTTCTCCAGCTCGATGATCCGCTTGATCCCCGCGAGGTTGACGCCCTCCTCCTGGGAGAGCCGCTGCACCTCGCGCAGCAGCACGATGTCGCGCATCGAGTAACGGCGGCCACCGCCGGGCGTGCGACCGGGCGAGACCAGACCCATCCGGTCGTAGGACCGCAACGTCTGGGCGTGCAGACCGGACAGCTGCGCCGCAACCGAGATCACGAAGAAGGGCGTGTCCTCGTCAGTCCCAGGAGGAAACGGAAAACCCATGGAACTCACCGCCCTTCGAGAAGTGCGTTCAGATCACCACGCGGGTCGTGGTCCTTCGTCACGTCCGCGTACGCCTCGAGCGCCTTGCGCGCCTCGGACGAGAGGTTGTTCGGCACCGCGACCTCCAGGGTGATCAGGAGATCGCCGGAGGTGCCGTCGCGCTTCGTGATCCCCTTGCCCCGAGCCCGCAGCACACGCCCTGAGGCGGTGCCGGCAGGCACCTTCAAGGTCACCTTGCCGTCCAGCGTCGGCACGGTCAACGTCGTTCCCAGAGCCAGCTCCGGGAACGTCATCGGTGCCCTGAGCGTCAGATCGTTGCCCTGGCGCCCGAAAACGCTGTGCGGGTTGACGTGCACGCGCACGAACAAGTCGCCGGACGGTCCGCCGTTGCGGCCGGGTTCACCTTGTCCGGCAAGGCGAATCCGCTGGCCGTCGTCGACGCCCGACGGGATCCGCACGGTCAGCGTGCGGGTGCGGGTGCTGACGCCGTCGCCACCGCACTCGGGGCACGGGTCGTCGATGATCCGGCCGGTTCCGCGGCAGTCGCGGCACGGCTCGCTGAACGCGAACGCGCCCTGCGAACGGGTCACCAGGCCCGAACCGGAACAGGTCGCGCACACGTGCGGCGTCGTGCCCGGTTTGGCACCGGAGCCGCCACACGTCGTGCAGGCGGCGGGGGACGACAGGCGCAGCGGCACCGTCGCTCCCTTCACCGCCTCGGTGAAGTCGATGCGGACGTCGGTCTCGACGTCCTCGCCGCGGCGCGGACGCGTGGCGGAAGCCGCTCCACCACGCCGGTTGAACAGGCCGCCGAGCAGGTCGCCGAGGCCACCGCCGCCGGTGCCCTGCGCGGCACGGCCGAACAGGTCGTTGACGTCGAAGCCGCCGGAGCCGAAGCCACCGCCGGGGAAACCGCCGCCGCCCGCGAACAGGCGACGGGCCTCGTCGTACTGCTTGCGCTTGGCCGGGTCCGACAGCACGCCGTAGGCCTCGGAGACCGCCTTGAAGCGGGCCTCGGCCTTGGCGTCGCCGGGGTTCGCGTCGGGGTGCAGCTCGCGGGCGAGCTTGCGGTAGGACTTCTTGATCTCGTCCGCCGACGCGTCGGAGGAGACGCCCAGCTCGCGGTAGAAGTCCTTTTCGATCCAGTCCCTGGCACTCACCGGACGTCCCCTCCTTTCGCAGTGGTGTGGCGCGGCACGTTGACGCGCGAACTCGCGGTCAGACGGGTGCCGCGCGGCGTCCTGCCGAGCGTGAATTCACCGCCAACGTGCCGCGTCACGCCCATTAGTCCTCTTCGGCCTGCGGTTCCGCCGGGGCGGGCTCGTGGTCGGTCACCGCGACGAGCGCGGGCCGGACGAGCTTCTCGCCGAACCGGTAACCGCGGCGCAGGACCGCGGTGACGGTCGGGCCGTCGACGTCCGGGGACGTGCTGTGCTGCACGGCCTCGTGCACCGAAGGGTCGAACGCCTCGCCCTCGTGCGCGAACGGCTCCAGGCCGGTCTTTTGCAACGTGGACACGAGCTTGTCCGCCACCGCCTTGAACGCGCCGGTCAGGTCGCCGTGCGCGGCGGCCCGTTCGACGTCGTCCAGCACGGAGAGCAGCTCGGAGGCGACGGACGCCTTCGCGTTGTTGATCACCGCTTCGCGATCGCGTTCCACCCGCTTGCGGTAGTTCGCGTACTCGGCGGTGAGCCGCTGCAGGTCGGCGGTGCGCTCGTCGAGCTGGGTCTTCAGCTCGGCGGCCACCTCGTCCACGACCTCGGCGACCACGGGCTCTTCGGAAACCGGAGCAGCGCCTTCCTCGTCGGCAGCGTGGGCCGGCGCCCGGACCTCACCCGTCTCGGGGTCGATCCGGCGCCGGTCGTGCACGACTACCTGAGGCTGCTCCTCGTCAGGGGCGGCGTGCCTCGGCTCGGTCACTTCTTCTCGTCCTCGTCCACGATCTCGGCGTCAACGACGTCGTCCTGGCCGGCCTTCGCCTGGCCCGCTCCCGGCGCGTCCGCACCGGGGGCCTCGGCACCGGCGGCACCCGGAGCGTTGGCGTACATCGCCTGGCCGATGGCCTGCGACTCGGTCGCGAGCTTCTCCACCGCGGCCTTGATGGCGTTGATGTCGGTGCCCTTGAGCGCCTCGTTCGCCTCGGCGATCGCGGCGGTGACCTTCTCCTTGACGTCGGCGGGGAGCTTCTCGTCGTTCTCCTTGACGACCTTCTCGGTCTGGTAGACGAGGGTCTCCGCCTGGTTGCGGACCTCGGCCTCCTCGCGGCGGCGCTTGTCCTCCTCCGCGTGGGCCTCGGCGTCCTTGACCATGCGGTCGATGTCCTCCTTCGGCAGCGCGGAGCCACCGGTGATGGTCATCGACTGCTCCTTGCCGGTGCCCAGGTCCTTCGCCGACACGTGGACGATGCCGTTCGCGTCGATGTCGAAGGTGACCTCGATCTGCGGCACGCCGCGCGGGGCCGGGGGCAGGCCGGTCAGCTCGAACATGCCGAGCTTCTTGTTGTGCGCCGCGATCTCGCGCTCGCCCTGGAAGACCTGGATCTGCACGGACGGCTGGTTGTCGTCGGCCGTCGTGAAGGTCTCGGAACGCTTCGTCGGGATCGTGGTGTTGCGCTCGATCAGCTTGGTCATGATGCCGCCCTTGGTCTCGATGCCGAGGGACAGCGGGGTGACGTCGAGCAGCAGGACGTCCTTGACCTCACCCTTGAGGACACCGGCCTGCAGGGCGGCGCCGACGGCGACGACCTCGTCCGGGTTCACGCCCTTGTTGGGCTCCTTGCCGCCGGTCAGCTCCTTCACGAGCTCCGCGACGGCGGGCATGCGGGTCGAGCCACCGACGAGCACGACGTGGTCGATGTCGCCGACGGAGATGCCGGCGTCCTTGATCACGTTGTTGAACGGCGCGCGGGTGCGGTCGAGCAGGTCGGACGTGATGCGCTGGAACTCGGCCCGCGACAGCGTCTCGTCGAGGAACAGCGGGTTCTTGTCCGCGTCCACCGTGATGTACGGCAGGTTGATGCTCGCGGTGCTGGAGCTGGACAGCTCGATCTTGGCCTTCTCCGCAGCCTCACGGATGCGCTGGAGGGCCATCTTGTCCTTGGTCAGGTCGATGCCGTTGGCCTGCTTGAAGCGGTCGACCAGCCAGTCGACGATGCGCTGGTCCCAGTCGTCACCACCGAGGTGGTTGTCACCGGAGGTCGCGCGGACCTCGACAACGCCGTCGCCGAGCTCGAGCAGCGAGACGTCGAACGTACCGCCACCGAGGTCGAAGACCAGGATGGTCTGCTCCTTCTCGCCCTTGTCGAGGCCGTAGGCCAGAGCGGCCGACGTCGGCTCGTTGACGATGCGGAGCACGTTGAGGCCCGCGATCTGGCCGGCCTCCTTAGTGGCCTGGCGCTGCGCGTCCTCGAAGTAGGCGGGGACGGTGATGACGGCGTCGGTGATCTCCTCGCCCAGGTACGCCTCGGCGTCGCGCTTGAGCTTCATCAGCACGCGCGCGCTGATCTCCTGCGAGGTGTACTGCTTGCCGTCGATCTCATCGGTCTTCCAGTTGGTGCCGATGTGCCGCTTCACCGAGCGGATGGTGCGGTCGACGTTCGTGACGGCCTGGTTCTTCGCGGGCTGACCCACGAGGACCTCGCCGTTCTTGGCGAACGCGACGATGGACGGGGTCGTCCTCGAGCCCTCCGAGTTGGCGATGACCGTCGGCTCACCGCCTTCGAGGACGGCGACGACGGAGTTGGTCGTCCCGAGGTCGATGCCGACTGCACGCGCCATTGGAGTTCCTTCCGCTAGTACTTGTTGAGCGTTGCTGACTCAAGTTTGCCATCTTGCCCAACGTTGAGCCTACCCGACTCAAGCTTTCTGATGGTCCCAACGGCTGACCAGGTCTGGTTGTTCCCTCAGAACGCGCTGAGGACCACCCCGCGTGGAGTGATGCGCGGCACACCCGGCGCGGTCGATCGGGTACAGTGGCGAACGGTCGACCGCCCTTCAAGGACACTCGGCCGTTCGATCAATGAGTCTCGCTCGACAGCGTGGACCCGGAACTCACTTTTCACCTCGCGGCGTATCGGAACTCGGCATCGATGCTCCGCAGACGATGTAGACGGTGATTCCGGCACTCTGTTCGGGCATGGCACCCACATGTCGAGAAGGACCTACGCTCCCGGGCTCGTAACCCACGCTTACCTGAGATCTGGCTTCGCCGAGGGCTCGACTCAGTTCCACCAGATGTTCTGGTTGAGCTGAGGCATGCCCACCGCCCCTCTCGACCGGAGGGACGCGAAGGGGCGAAGTTCAAGATGCAAGCGGAGCTGGCCGGACTGGTTCCTGGTTGGGGCATCGCGCTGGCCGCCGGCATGACCGTGGCCGCCCTGGCCAAAGTGTTGATCGTGTGGATTGCACTCAGAGGCGTGCCGAGCGACAAGAAAGCCCCGGTCATCCGGGCTCTGGCGACCCTGTTCAAAGCTGACCTGCAGCTCGGCCCCTTCAGGCGTAGTCCGCCGGCCGACACCGACCCGCCGAACGAGGACGAGCCCGGTGAAGGATGAAGGCCGCCGACGAGCAGCGGCCTCCACATTCCCCCTGATTCGGGCGGCCTCAGACGGCCAGCACCTTCACGTTGCCCGAGTCGGCGGTCAGCTTGAGCTCGTTCTTCGCCGCCGGATCGGTCGGCACGTCGACCCGGCGGTCCCCGCTGCCGGACTCCGCGGTGACCTTGTACGGGCCGGCGGACACCGGCACCCGCACGGTGATGTTCCCCGAGCCGCTGACGACGCGGGCCGTGCGCGCCGAGACGAAGTTCAGCTCGACGTTGCCGGATTCGGCGTCGGCGGTCACGTCGTTGTCGATCGCGGTGCCGGTGATGTTGCCCGAGCTGGTGTTGACGAGGACCTTGCCCTGCAGCTGGTCCAGCGTGATGTTGCCGGAGCCCAGGTCGGCCGTGACGCTGCCCTTGATCTTGGCGGCCTCGAACTTGCCGGAGCCGGTGATGGCCTTGACGTCACCTGCGACGTCGCGGACGTTGATGTCGCCAGAGCCGCTGGTGACCTGGACGTTGCCCGCGATGTTCTGGACCACGATCCGGCCGGAGCCCGTCTGGTAGTCGACGGACGCGAGACCCTCCAGGGTGACGTCGCCCGACCCGACGTCACCCTGGACGGCGATCTCCGCGGACGGCACCTGGACGTCGTAGTTGACCTCGCAGTCCCTGCCGCAGTCGTCCAGCACCAGGGTGGTGCCCTCGATGCGGTGCGAGACGCCCGTCGGCCTGTTGTCCTTGTTGTGCTCGACCCTGCGGTGGATCTTCGTCTCGGACAGCCCCGGCACGTACCGGATCGCCACGACCCCCGAGCCCGTGCGCACGCGCACGGACGTGAACTTCTCCGCGACCGCGTTGTCTTCGGCGAACTCGTACTTCACGATGCGGATGCCACAGGCCGTGAGCACCGCCCCCACCAGCAACGCCACCAGCGCTGTCCTCATCATGGGCACAAAAGTAGAGGTGGCGGTGCCCAGCGACACGGCAGTCAGCCCCCGAAGGCGGGGTGGGGTTGTCCCTACCTGGCTCAGACCAGGTCTTCCAGGACCGCGCGCAACGCCGGCGCGGTGCGGGCCGGGTCGTTCAGGAACCGCGTGGAGGCCAGGACGTGGGCCGGTGCGATCCGTTCCCACAGCAGGCCATCCACGGGCACCTCGACGATGTGCAGTTCGACGCTCTGCGCCCACCGGCCGATCCGCGACTCGATGCCGCGCAGCACGTCGCCGATCGGCAGCGCGACAGGAGCCTGCACCCGGTGCAGCTGCTCGATGCCCGGCTTGAGGGCCAGCACGGCGGCACGGCAGGCAGGGCGGGTCAGCAACGCCTCGGCGTCCTCCGGCACGGCCGGCTCCGCGCCTCGCGTGCACGCGTCCAGCGCGTCGGTCCACCAGCCCGGCCACTCGCGGGTCACGGCCGCGCGGTCGACGCCAGCCGGGACCTGCACCGGCAGCGACGGCTCCAGGCCGGGCACGTGCGGCTCGACGTCGACGGACAACGCCAGTGAGTCGCGGACGTAGAGCGCGGCCAGCAGCCCCAGGCTCACCCCGTGGCTGATGCCGGACACCTCTCGCGCGAACTTCATGCCCTCATTGTTCCCGTGTCGCGGGGGTGGAATCGTCGCGGCCGCAGATCAAGAAGGACACGATTGGCTCCAGCTCGTCCTCGTTCGGAGCAACGTCGGCTATCAGACCCTGGATCAGCAGTCCGTCGACAGCCGCGAGGAACGCGCGGAACGCCACCGGGTCCGCCGGCCGGGCCGCTTCGACCGCCAGGTCCAGCCACCTGCGTGCGGCGGCTTTCAGTTCGGGACGACGACCCGCCAGCAGGTACAGCTCGTACTCGGCGAGTGTGCGCGCACGGTTCTCATTCACAGCACGGGCGAGCGAGCGTGCGATCTCTCGGGCCGTGCCACCGCTCGCGACGATCTGCAGCATGTCCTCGCACAGCTCTTCGGCGACCCACAGCAGCGTGGCGATCAACAGGTCGTCGAGCGTCGCGAAGTAGTAGGTGGACGCCGTCGTCGGCACGCCGGCTTCACGCGCGACGCTGCGATGCGTCACGCCGGCGATGCCCTCACGTTCGATCACCCGCAGGGTGGCCTCGACGATGGCGCGCCGCTTCTTCTCCCCGCGCGCCTTGCGTCCGTCGATGAGAGCGGTCAGTGCGTCCTCCCGAGTTCGAGCGTCACCACGCCTCCGATGATCAAAGCCAACCCGATGACCATCGTGGGGTTAAGGGTCTCGCCCAGGAACTTCCAGCCGATCACCGCGACGGCTGCGACGCCGATGGCGGACCACACGGCGTAGGCGACGCCCACGGGCATACCCAACTTCAACGCGCGCGAAAGAGCTGTGAAGGCGATCGCATATCCGACGATGACCACGGCCGACGGCCACGGTCTGCTGAAGCCCTCGGACAGCTTCAACGACACGGTGGCGGCGATCTCTCCCACGATCGCCGCAGCGAGATACAGGTACAACACGGCGACCTCCGGACGGTGAACCCAACTACTTGAACGATTGTTCCACAAGTTTTTGATCAATTTCCGGGCACTTGACCGGTACGTGAGGAGACACCGGCCACGTCCAAGTGGTTACTCACCAGTAACGTGGCCTAGACTCCCGCCATGACCCTCCAGCTGGTTCTCGGACTCGTCGCCGTAGCGGTGAGCGTCGTCGCCTGGGGCGTGTTCGTCGCTGGCGTCTGGAAGATGATCAAGATCATCCGGCTCGGCCAGCCGGACGGCACTCGCAAGGGCCCGTTCTGGCCGCGGCTGAAGACGTTGATCGTCGAGTTCGTCGCGCACACCAGGATGGCCAAGTTCCGCTCGGTCGCCCCGTGGCACTGGATGGTGATGTGGGGCTTCCTCATCGGCTCCGCGGTGCTGTTCGAGGCCTACGGCGAGGTGTTCGACCCGCACTTCCACTGGCCGATCATTGGCACGTGGTCCGTCTGGCTGCTGCTCGTCGAGCTGCTGGGCCTCGGCACCGTCGTCGGTGGTGTGGCCCTCGCGATCATCCGCCAGCGCAACCACCCGCGCCGCGCCGACCGCGTCTCCCGGTTCCAGGGCTCGGACTTCAAGTCCGCCTACTTCGTCGAGGCGGTCGTGATCATCGAGGGTCTCGGCATCCTCGGCGTGAAGGCGTTCAAGCAGTCGAGCGGTCTCGAAGCCGCGCCGCTGTGGACGTCGTTCGTGACGCAGCCGCTCGCCCACCTGCTGCCCGCGGCGCCGATCTGGGTGTCCGTGATGGCGCTGATCAAGCTGCTGTCCGGCATGATCTGGCTGGTCGTGGTCGGCAAGAACCTGACGATGGGTGTCGCCTGGCACCGGTTCTCGGCGTTCTTCAACATCTACTTCAAGCGCGAGGACGACGGTGGCGTCGCCCTGGGCGCGCTCAAGCCGATGATGTCCGGCGGCAAGGTCCTGGACCTGGAGGAAGCCGACCCCGACAAGGACGTGTTCGGCGTCGGCAAGGTCGAGGACTTCACCTGGAAGGGCTGGCTCGACTTCTCCACCTGCACCGAGTGCGGCCGCTGTCAGTCGCAGTGCCCCGCCTGGAACACCGGCAAGCCGTTGTCCCCCAAGCTGGTCATCACGCAGCTGCGCGACCACGCGTTCGCCAAGGCGCCGTACCTGCTGGCCGGCGGCTCGCGCGACATGGCGGGTGACGAGGTCGGCCTGGTCGAGGACAAGTACGAGGACTACAAGAAGCGCCTCGAGTCCATCGACGTGCTGGCGATGGCCGAGTCCGAGCGCCCGCTGGTCGGCGGCCCCGACGAGCTGGGCGTCATCGACCCCGAGGTGCTGTGGTCGTGCACGACCTGCGGCGCGTGCGTCGAACAGTGCCCCGTCGACATCGAGCACGTCGACCACATCGTCGACATGCGCCGCTACCAGGTGCTGATCGAGTCGAACTTCCCGACCGAGCTCGGCGGCATGTTCAAGAACCTCGAGAACAAGGGCAACCCCTGGGGCCAGAACGCCAAGGACCGCCTTGCGTGGACCGAGGGCCTCGACTTCGAGGTGCCGGTGTTCGAGGGCGAGCTGGGCGACGCCGAGTACCTGTTCTGGGTCGGCTGCGCCGGTGCGTTCGAGGACCGCGCGAAGAAGACCACCCGTGCCGTGGCCGAGCTGCTGCACACCGCGGGCGTCAAGTACACGGTGCTCGGCCCGGAGGAGACCTGCACCGGCGACCCGGCCCGCCGCGCCGGCAACGAGTTCCTCTTCCAGATGCTCGCGCAGCAGAACGTCGAGGTCCTCAACTCGGTCTTCGAGGACCGGCCCGCGGGCCAGCGCAAGATCGTCGTGACGTGTGCGCACTGCTTCAACACGCTCGCCAACGAGTACCCGCAGGTCGGCGGCACCTACGAGGTCGTGCACCACACGCAGCTGCTCAACAAGCTGGTGCGGGAACGCCGTCTGGTGCCGGTCGCCCCCGTCACCGAGGACGTCACCTACCACGACCCGTGCTACCTGGGCCGCCACAACAAGGTCTACGAGGCACCGCGTGAGCTCATCGGGGCGTCCGGCGCGAAGCTGCGCGAGATGCCGCGCCACGAAGAGCGGTCGATGTGCTGTGGTGCCGGTGGCGCTCGCATGTGGATGGAGGAGCGGATCGGCAAGCGCATCAACGTCGACCGCGTCGACGAGGCGCTCTCGACCGCGCCGTCCAAGATCGCGACGGGCTGCCCGTTCTGCCGCGTGATGCTGACCGACGGCGTGACCGCGCGTCAGTCCGACGGCCAGGCCGGAGCGCACGTCGAGGTCGTGGACGTCGCGCAGATGCTGCTCGAGTCCGTCAAGCGCGGCACGGAGAAGAAGGACACGCCGACCGACGAGGTCCCCACCGGCACGCCGTTGCCGGACGAGGACAAGTCGAAGGTCTGAGAACACCGAAGAGGCCCCGGTCCGATGTGGACCGGGGCCTCTTCGCGTTGGTGGGTCAGTCGTTGTCGGTGACCTTGTCGTAGATCACGTTCAGCACCCAGCCGGTCAGGGCGACGATGATCGCGCCCCAGAACGCGGGCCAGAAGCCGTCGACGCGGAACGGCAGGTCCAGCTGCTCGGCGAGCCATCCGGTGAGCATGAACAGCAGCGCGTTCACCACGAGCCCGATCAGGCCCAGGGTGAGCAGGTAGAACAAGCAGCCGAAGAACTTCACCAGCGGCTTCACGATGGCGTTCACCAGGCCGAAGATCACCGCGACGCCGATCAGCGTGAGGATTCTCGAGCCGGTGGTGCCCTCGCCCAGGTCGATGCCGGGGAGGGCGGTCGACACCCAGACCGCCACGGCAGTCAGCAGCACATGCACCAAGATGCCCATGCCGCAGACTAACCGTGGCAGGTCCTATGTGGTCAGGAACGTCGACGGCGAGCCACGAAGAACGCGCTCACACCGGCCGCGACCAGCACCGCACCGAGGGCCAGGAACCCGAGCGGCGAGGCACCCGTCGACGCGAGACCGGTCTTGTTGCCCGCCTTCGCCACGGCCTGCGTGGTCGTGGTGGTCGCCGGAGCGGTCGTCTCCGAGGTCGGGGTCGTCGGCGTGGTCGTGGTCTTCTCGACGATCTTGATCGTCTTCTTCAGCTGCACGCCCTGGTTCTTGCGGTCGACGTCCTTGTGGCCGTCGACCCACGGCCGGGCGATCGGCCAGATCTCAGTGGTCTCGGCCGCGGTCAGCTCGAGCTTCAGGTCGACCACGACCGACTGGCCGGGCAGCACCTTGGCGACGGTCTCGTAGTCGCGGTTGGCGCCGGTGACGTTGTCGCTGTGCGACAGGATGTTGCCGTCCGGGCCGAACAGGATGAACGACAGCTTGCCGGGGACGTCGCCCTTGTTGGTCAGCTTCACGTGGACGTCGATCTGGTCGCCGACGGTGTAGGTGTCCTTGGCCGGGCTGATCGTGAGCTCTTCGGCGGCGACGTCGGCCTTGGGCGCGAAGTAGCGCACGTCGATCCGCTTGTTGCGGTCACCACCGACCTTCGCCTGGCCCGTCAGCCAGTCGATGTCGTTCGCGCCCAGCGGCTTGGCCAGCGCCAGCTCCTGCTTCGCGAGATCCGGCGCGGTCACCGTGTAGTCGCCGACCGGCAGCTCGAAGCGGAACGAACCGTCCGCGGCCGGCGTGGCGGCCACCTCGACCTGGGCACCGCTCCCGGTCTTGCCACTGGCCTTGATCTCGCCGGTGGTGGCCTTCTCGTCGGCCTGCTTCACGCCGTCACCGTTGGCGTCGACGAAGCTGAAGCCCTCGACGAAACGACCCCAGAGCGGGAAGTCGAGGGTCATGTCCTTGTCGGTGGGCCGGGCGCCCCAGGGCAGCTCGAAGTCCACCTTGTCCTGGTTGATCACCAGGTACCGCGGGCCCTTCGGCAGCACGGCGCGGTACCGGCCGTTCGCGTCGGTGCGAACCTCGATGGCCTTCTCGTTGCTATCGAGGTTCTTCACCCACACGCCGACGCCGTTCGCGCGGACCGTCTCGCCCGCGTCGTAGGCCTCGTTTCCGTTGCGGTCCAGGAAGATGACGCCCTCGACCGTGATCGTCTCGTCCTGCGCGGCGGCGGGCAGACCCGCACCGGCCAGCAGGAAAGCAGCCGTCAGCGTGACGGCGAACTGCTTCTTCACTTGTTCCCCCAAGGTGTTTTACGAACGGCGACGGCGTGCGACGAAGTACGCACCCGCGCCGGCGGCGAGCAGGAGTCCGCCAAGGGCGAGGAAGCCCAGCGGCGAAGCGCCCGTGGACGCGAGCTTCTCGTTCGTGACCGCGCCGCCGGGAGCCGGGGCAGGAGCCGAGCTGCTCGGCGTGGGCGTGGCGGTGCCCTCCGACGACGGGGTCGCCGGCGTGTCCACGACGGGCGGGTCGATGGTGACGTCGATCGACATCTCGTTGTTCTTCGCGTCGGCGTCGTTGAACGAGTCGCTGCGCTGCACCAGCGCGCGCACCGAGTCCGGCGAGTCCCACGTGAAGGTGAAGCCGACGTCGACCTTCGCGGTCGCGCCCGCCGCGAGCGGTTCCTTCAGCGACATGATGTTGCCCTCGACGCGAACGGCGTTGTCGCCCACCGAGTCCACAGTGGTGTTGTGGCCGTCGAGAATGAACTTGATCTTCTCGGGGAAGTTGCCCTTGTTCGCGACCTCGATGACGGCCTTCGCCTTCTCACCGCTGCGATAGCTGGGCTTCGCGGGCACGAGCGTCAGACCGACCAGTGCCGGGTCCGACTTCGCGACGAGGTAACGCAGGTCGACCCGCATCTGCCTGTCCTGGAAGGCGTCGAGCTTGCGGGTGAGGGTCGCCGGGTCGACGTCGGGGGTGTCGGCATCGAGCACCAGACCGCGGTAGGCGAGGTTCGGCGCGTGCAGGGTGAGATCACCGGAAGGCACGTCCTCGATGCTGTAGGTGCCGTCGGCCGCGGTCGGGCCCGCGAGGAGGTTGACCTCCACCCCGTCGGCCGAGGTGCCCGTGATCCACGCGCGGCCGCTGTGGCTGCCGTCGCTGACGGGCTGCTTCTGCTCGCCGGGGTTGAACACCTTGTCGCCGTTGGCGTCCACAAAGGAGTAACCGAAGACCCTGCTGCCCCGCAACGGGAAGTCGGCGGTCGTCAGCGACTCGCTGATGTTGTACCCGACCTTGGTGCTCGTGTAGTCGAAGATGTCCGAGTTGCGGATCTCGTAGTTCGGCCCCTTGGGCAGCTCCACGCGGTACCGGCCGTCCGCGCCGGTGCGGAAGTCGCCGAGCATCTGGCCCGTGTCGACGTTCCGGACGCTCACACCACGGCCGTTCTTCCGGACCGCGTCGCCCGCGTCGTAGACGTTGTTGCCGTTGCGGTCGAAGAAGAACAGACCTTCGACGGTGATCTTCTCGTCCTGCGCGA
The DNA here is from genome assembly GCF_014648475.1 of Lentzea flava. GTDB lineage: Bacteria > Actinomycetota > Actinomycetes > Mycobacteriales > Pseudonocardiaceae > Lentzea > Lentzea flava. The sequence continues at coordinate 76,741 of NZ_BMRE01000002.1, forward strand.
GAGCGGGTACGCCCGCCGACAGCACGAGGGCAGCCGTCATCGCGACGGCGCAGAAGTTCCTCACTTGATCCCCCAGGATTTCTACTACTCCACACGGGTAATCGAAATCCCGGGGTACCGGCGTTGCGTGATGTCAGTCACTCCGACAGCGGATAGCCACCCATGTCGCACCCCTCCCTCTCGCGCCGGTTAGCACGATATCGGATAGTACGAGTTCGTAGCAATTACTCCTTGCCGTCGAGAGCGAGCCTCGTGCGGCGGTGGGCTGGACCCAGCTCACCCGCGAGCACCTCCATCACCTGACGGAGCAGGTCGCGCAGGTTCTCCAGGTCGCTGCCGGGCAACGCGGTGAAGAGCTCCTTCTCCCGCTGCGCCTGACCGGCCACGATCTCGAGGAAGATCGCGCGACCCGCGTCGGTCAGCGTCGCGGGCAACGACCGCCGGTCGCTCGGGTCGAGCTCGCGGACCACGAGGCCCGCCTTCTCCAGCCGGTCGAGGCGGCTCGTGATTGTCGTGGCGGGGCTCAACGTGCCGTTCGCGAGCTGCTTGGGCGTGAGGCGGTGGGGCGGCCCGATCCAGAACAGGCGGGCGAGGATCTCGTAGTCCGCGCGGTTCAGCCCGTGCGGCGCCGCGATCTCCGTCGCGAGGAAGTCGAGGTACTTGCTGATCTGGTGCACCCGATCGACCACGCCCTCGACCACCGGATCGATCGCCGGAACCATGGCCCTCCACGACTCGACCTCGGCATCGGTGTCGTCCGCACCACGCTCGCCCATCTCACGATCGTAGTTGCGCCGGAACGCGGAACCGCCCGCGTCTCTCCCGGACGCGGGCGGTTCCGTCTTACCCCCTGGTGATCAGCGTCCCCCCGGAGCAGATCCCAGCCTTAAGACACCGCAGCCCTGTTCGATGTTGCCCCGCAGGGCGATTGTCACTCGAATGCAGTAAGCCCCGGCCGGGCCTAGGCTGATCGCCATGAGCGAGAAGCCGTCGGGCTCGGGCGAAAGCACACTGACCGTCGTCCTGGCTCTGGTGGTGAACCTCGCCATCGCCATCACCAAGGCCGTCGCGGGCGTCCTGACCGGTTCGGCGGCGATCCTCTCCGAAGCCGCGCACTCGGTCGCCGATACGTTCACCGAAGCCCTGCTGCTGACCGCACTGCGCCGCTCGGACCGCCCCGCCGACCGCCGCCACCCGTTCGGCTACGGCAAGGAGCGCTACTTCTGGTCGCTGCTGGCGGCCGTCTCGATCTTCGCCTCCGGCGCGATGTTCGCGTTCTACGAGGGCTTCCGCACCGTGTTCGGCGACCAGGAGGAGCAGACCCGGCCCCTCGTCGGGTACATCGTGCTCACGCTGGCGTTCCTGCTCGAGTGCATCTCGTGGACCCAGGCGTTCCGGCAGGTGCGCTCCGAGTCCGCCGCGCACGGCCGCGGGTTCTTCGACTTCCTGCGCATGTCCGACGACCCGACCGTGAAGACGGTGTTCCTGGAGGACTCGGCCGCCCTGATCGGCCTGGTGCTGGCGTTCGCGGGCCTCGGCCTGCACCAGCTGACCGGGTCGTCGTTGTGGGACGGCCTCGCGTCGTTGGCGATCGGCCTGCTGCTGGCACTGGTCGCCTACGTCCTGGCGCGCACGAACAAGGGGCTCCTGATCGGACGGCAGGCGGATCCCGTGATGGTGAAGGCGATCTGGCGGCGGCTGTCCGAGGTGCCGGAGGTCGAGGCCGTCGTGGACGTGCTGACGATGCTGATCGGCACCGACCGCGTGCTGCTGTGCGCGCGGCTCGACTTCACCGACACGCTGACGGCCTTCGAGCTGGAGACCGCATGCGTGCGGATCTCCGCCGAACTGCGTGGGACGTTCCCGGACCTCGACGAGATCTTCCTGGAGCCGGTCCCGCGCACCGACCCGGACCTGCGCCGGCGCGTGCTCGACCGCTACGGCTTCTAGCGGCGCGTGTCGGTGCGGTGGAAGTTCAGGTACGCGCGGCTCGGCGTCGGGCCGCGCTGCCCCTGGTAGCGGCTGCCGGCCTGCTTCGAGCCGTACGGGTGCTCCGCCGGGCTCGACAGCTTGAACAGGCAGAGCTGCCCGATCTTCATGCCGGGGTGCAACGTGATCGGCAGGTTCGCCACGTTCGACAGCTCCAGCGTGATGTGGCCGGAGAAGCCGGGGTCGATGAAGCCCGCCGTCGAGTGCGTGAGCAACCCGAGCCGCCCGAGGCTGGACTTGCCCTCGAGCCGACCGGCCAGGTCGTCCGGCAGCGTCACCATCTCGTAGGTCGACCCGAGCACGAACTCGCCGGGGTGCAGCACGAACGGCTCGCCCTCCGGCGTCTCGACCAGGCTCGTCAGGTCGTCCTGCTGCACCGACGGGTCGATGTGGGTGTACTTGGTGTTGTTGAAGACCCGGAAGAACCGGTCGAGGCGCACGTCGATGCTCGACGGCTGCACCATCCCGACGTCGAACGGGTCGAGCAGCAGACGGCCCGACTCGACCTCTTTGCGCAGATCCTGGTCACTCAGCAGCACTCCGACAGGCTAACCGAAGACGGCGGCACGCCTCGTTGCACGCCTGTGTATGATCGGCTGCGAGCTTGCTCGTGCGGGTGTAGTTCATTGGTAGAACGACAGCTTCCCAAGCTGTAGAGGCGGGTTCGATTCCCGTCACCCGCTCTCGACCCGAAGGCCCTCCTCGTGAGGGCCTTCGTCGTTTCCCGGGTCCTCCAGCGGTCGAACCGACCGGTCGGCCTGTTTGCCGGGCGAACTGGAATGCTTCACTCAATGGGGTGACGCCTGTCTCAATCGGGCCGTGACAACGGGTAAGAAGTACCCCTGCTGATCGCTCTTTCGATGAATCTGAAGTACTCGATCGGCTGGTTCGTCCGATACCGCTCTGTAGGCCCGAATTCACCCGGAGTGACCTCTGAGACGCGATAATCGAGCCTCGTTCGACGTCCTCGCGTACGCCCTGGCGCAGTGCCACGAAGAACGAGTCACCGGCGCATTGCGCATTGTCGGCAACGCGGGCGGACTGTTTCATTTGCGCGACGGCCTGGTGATCGCGGTGGACAGCCCGGGGTCACCCGGCGCGGACACGCTCCTGCTGAGTTCGGGACTGATCGGAGAAGAGGACTGGGCGGCGGCTCTGATCGAGAGTGTCGAGACGCGGTCGCTGCAGGCGGCGCTCGTCGCCAGAGGAGTCACACCGGCCCGAGTCCAGGACGTCACGGCGGCCGCCGTGCTGGACGGGGCGTTCGCCGTCGCCGCCGGTGAGATCGAGCGGCACTCCGTCGACGAGTCCGTCGAGCACCCCCTGCTACCTGCATCGACGGCCGTTGCTCCTGACGTCCTGCTGGTGGAGACGGCTAGCCGGCTGGACGCCCTCGCTTCGCTCCCGTTCCCCCTGTCGCCCTACCGCGACCGCGTGGTGGCCGTCCACGGGGCGGAGCCGGCCACCGCGGAGCAGCGGGAGATCGTCGAGCACGCCACCGGAAGGCGCAATGCGCGGGACATCGCTTTCGCGCTCGGCCTCGGCCTGCACTCGGTCACGGTCGAGATCTCCCGGATGCTCGCCGACGGCCTGCTGGAGATCGCCCCACCCACGACATCGTTCAGCTTTTCGCATTGGGGGCTCACTTCACTGCACCCTCGGGCCCCCAGGGAGGTGGAATGTTAGTCCTGAGCGGTTCGACCTTTCCAATCCAGGAATGGAGTGAATTGAACTACGACGCCCTGGGCGCCGAACTCAAGAAGCTTCGAGAGAACGTGGCCGGAGTGACCGACACGGTGATCGCCGCGTCCGACGGTATTCCCATCCTCGCCGACGTGGCGAAAAACGTCGATCCCGCGCACATCTCCGCGCTGGCCGCGTCCGGACTCGGAATCGCACGCCAGACGACCGAGGTGGTCGGCCTCGGCTCCCTCGGCCAGACCGTGGTGTTCGGCAGCGAGGGCTACATGGCCGTGTACGCCATCGGCCGGCTGTCGCTGATGGTCGTGCTCGGGGACAAGGGGCTGAACCTCGGACGCCTCCTGCACGAGTCCCGGCCCGTGATCGAACGGGTCGGCGCGATCCTGGCCGCCTAGCGCACCAGGTGAGCGACCAACGGGTGCTGCGCCTTCTCGGGCGCTCTGCTCACACCGGCACACATCTCCGAGAAATGGTCGCGGCGCATGTCCACGCTTGGCTCATTTTTCTCAACGACGATCTTTTCCGCATGGAGGCGTGTCCGCATGCCAGCGCGACACCGGAAAGCGGCCACGCCGTCTCGACCACCAGTTGACACAGGAAAGTGGAGTCTGATGAACATCGATATCGCGTTGAAAGAGGCCATGTCCATCGCCGGCGCCATCGGCGTCGCGCTGGTCGACCACGAGAGCGGGATGTCGCTCGGCACCAGCGGCGGGGGCGACTGGCTGAACCTGGAGATCGCCGCGGCCGGGAACACCGAGGTCATCCGGTCGAAGCTCCGGGTGATGCAGGCACTCGGCCTCAACGACAGCATCGAGGACATCCTGATCACACTGCACCGCCAGTACCACCTGATCCGGTTGATGGGCGGCGTGAAGTCCAGAGGTTCGCTCTTCCTCTACCTGGTGCTGGAAAGAGATGTCGCGAATCTCGCCATGGCCAGGCACCAGCTCAAGCGCATCGAATCCGAACTGCAGGTGTGAATCGCACCGGTGCTGAAAAGCCGAAGGCGGCCGGCTTTTCAGCACCGCGACAAGTCAGTCGACCGGGAGACCCCACGGACGGCGGTCCAGCTCGACCCAGCCTCCACCGCGAGCCAAGGCCGCTCGAACGCCGGCGACGTGTTGCGCGAACGACGCGAGGTCGCCGTGCAGCAGTTCGGCGCGTTCGACGTCCAACGGATGCGTGTCGTCGTGCCACAGGTCGACCGGGAACGACGCCACGAACGGCATGGACTGCAGGAGTTGCAGCAGCGCGACCGAGGGCTGCGTGGTCTCGGCGAGGTAGTCCAGGCGGATCGCCTCGCACGCCGCCAGGAGTTCGCGGACCTGGCGGATGGCGTCTGCCGGGGTGCCGTCCCACGACGCGTCCGGGTAGACGCGGTCGCTCAGCTCCAGCCAGAGCCGCCAGCCCGCGGTCAGTTCCGCGTCGTCCGCGGGAAACCAGGCACTCATGCCATCCACTGTGCATGCGCTGCGGCGCATGAGTCTCGTGACGATGACGCACGCCACGACAACCATCGAGTGATGTGCGCGTCTTGAACCGCATGACGCGTGTGTGGCAAGGGCGGACCGTGCTGCTCAGTCTCGCGATCGGGCTCGCCATCGGTGTTCTGCTGACGTTGCTCGCGGTGCCGGCGCTGAAGTACGAGGTCGTCGAGCAGGCCACCCTGCTCACCAGGGTGCTGGCCTACGGCTTCCTGCTCGTGCCGATCGCCGTGATCACCGTGCTGAAGAGTCCGTTCCCGGTCACGCACACGACCGGTCTCGTCGTGGGCGCGACCGCGGTCCTGGCGACGACGGCCGAGTCCTACACCGGCACGCCGATGCCCTACGTGTGGCTCGCGGCGGCGACCCTGTTCGGGTGCGCCGCCGCGAGGATCATGAAGAACGAACGCGCTACGCCTTGACCGCTTCCACGTCGGGAGCGTCGGTCTTGAGCGAGTCGATCAGCGCGTCGCGCTCGGCCGACGGCTCTGGCTTCGCGAAGCCGATCACCAGGTAGAGGACCAGGGAGACCAGCAGCGGCGTCGAGACGATCAGCGCCTGCGAGACGGTGAAGTCCTTCAGGAACTGCTGTTCGGTGTAGAGGAACACCCAGGTGGCCAGACCGCCGATGGTCGACGTCAGCGCAGCCGTCGGGCCGACCTTGCGGAACCACGGGAGCAGGCCGAGCATCAACGGGATCGCGATCGGGCCCATCGTGGCCGCCACCAGGGCGATCACCACCTTGAGCACGAAGCCCTTCGTGTCCGCGGTCAACGCGATGGTCATCGACAGACCGATGAACGCGAACGTGGTGATGCGTGCGAGCTTCAGCTGCGCGTCCGCCGACATCGTCCGTGCGCCCTTCCAGATGCGCGGGAGAATGTCACGGGTGATGACGGCGGTGATGACGTTGGCGTCGGAGGAGACCATCGCCATCGTGTGCGAGAAGAATCCGGCGAGGACGAGGCCCACCATGCCCGCGGGGAGCATCGCCTTGCCCATCGCGACGTAGGCCTGCTCGGCGTTGGCGTCCATGCCCGGCACGATCAGCGGCGCCGCCCACATCGGGAAGAACAGCACGAGCGGCCACACCAGCCACAGGACGGCGGACAGCAGGGCCGAGCGCTTGGCGGCGAAGCCCGAGGGGGCCGCCATGTAGCGCTGGGCCAGGTTCCACATGCCGCCGTTGTACTCGAGCGTCTTGATCAGGAAGAGCGCCATGAAGAACGTCAGCGTGTAGGGGCCGGTGAGCGGGTCGCTGTGGCTCGCGGGGAGCTGGTCCCAGATGTTCCACATGAAGTCGATGCCGCCGAAGTGCGCCGCGACCGCGAAGAACATCGCGAAGCCGGCGAGCCCCTGGATGATGAACTGGCCGAAGTCGGTCAGAGCGTCCGCCCACAGACCGCCGAGCACCGAGTAGACCATCGTGACGACGCCGACGAGCGCGATGCCCCAGCCGACCGGCACGCCGGCGAAGCCCTGCAGCAGCAACGCGACGGCGACCCACTTGGCCGCGATGTCGACGACCTTCAGGCCCGCACCCGCCCACGCCATGAGCTGCTGGGTCGGCACGTTGTAGCGGATGGCCAGGTACTCGAGCGGCGATTTCACGTCGTGCTTGGCCCGCAGCCGGTTCCACGCTGGCGCCCACAGGAACGCGCCGATGCCGACACCGAGACCGATCGTCAGCGACCACCAGATGTAGACCGTGAGGCCGAGCCGGTACGCCTCCGCCGCGAACGCGACGAACATGACGGCGCTGTACCCGGACATGTGGTGGGAGATGCCCGACAACCACCAGGGCATCTTGCCGCCCGCGGTGAAGAAGTCGGCGATGTTGTTGATCCGCCCGCGGGACCAGAGCCCGATGCCGACCATCACCACGAAGTAACCGGCGACCACGATCCAATCGAGGGTGCCCATGTGACCTCCTTGCGTGCACACACGTGTGCCCGCGAGAGCACCAGGCCTCATGGCGGCGGGAACCTGGCACATCCGCACGGGATATGTGACGTAGGTCTTACGAGACTGTTGCCCCGGGACGGAAGAGCTTCGGCGGTCTTGAATCACGTTTGTGACCCTTGTTCATGCACGTGAACCGGCTATTCCGCGTCACACGTCCGAGGGAACGACGTCTCACCTCCGGATGTACGAACGGAGGTGCTGATGCTCCCGCCCGGCCGCCCTGCTCCCGGCGTCGCGCTGATCGACCCCGTACCGCTCTACCGCGAGGGTCTGTCCGGCCTCGTCAAGCGGACTCCCGGTCTGCGCTGGCTCGGCTCGACCGGCGACCTGCACGCCGCCGTTCGCCTGCACGAACGCCTGCGCCCCGACGTGCTCCTCGTCGACTCCGTGCTCGACCCGGTCGGCCACCTGGCCCGGCTGCTGGTCGAACGCGATCCGGTGCTGCTGGTCATCGGCCTGGTCCGGGACGCGCACTCACACGCGAACTACGTCACGACCGCACTGGAATCGGGGGTGCGCGGTGTCGTGCCGCGCAGCGCCCAGCCGGAGCAGATCGTCCGCGTCATCCTGGAAACCTGCCGGTCACGCGGTTACGTGCATCCCGACCTGCGCCCGAAGGAACGACCGACGCTGACGCGGCGCGAGTACGAGGTGCTCACGCTCATCGCGGACGGCCTGGAGAACCAGCAGGTGGCGGACGAGCTCATCGTGTCCGTGGAGACCGTGCGCACCCACGTGAAGGGCATCCTGCGCAAGCTGAGCGCGCGCGACCGCACGCACGCGGTGTCGCTCGCCTACCGGTCAGGCCTGCTGATCGGCCGCCCAGCCGTGCTCGAGTAAGCCGAACACCTCGTCGGCCGCCCGTTCGCGATCGGCGCGGCCGAAGATCACGTCCCTGGCGTCCAGTGCGAACCTGGCCAGCGCGGCACACCTGACGTCGTCCGCAGGAGCACCCGTCTCCTCCGCGATGGCCCGCGCCAGCGCGTCCTGGTGCCGCGTCCACATCCGGTGCCCGTACTCGCGCAGCGCGGGCGTCTCCAGCACCAGGCGCTGGAAGATCTCGAACTGCGGGTGGTCGGCGTGACCCCGCGCCGCCTGCACGAAGTGGTCGCGCAACGCCATCGGGATCGACTTGCCCCCGCGGTTGCGCACCGCGGCGACCAGCGCGGACTCCTGCGCCTCGTCCTCGTCGAAGAGCAGCGCCTCCTTGCTGGGGAAGTGCTTGAACAGCGTCGTCACCGACACGTCCGCGGTGTCGGCGATCTCCTTCACGCCCACCTCGTCGAAACCGCGCTCGAGGAACAGCCTCGTCGCCGCGTCGGAGATCGACTGACGGGTCTGCAGCTTCTTGCGCTCACGACGGCCGAGCTCGGTCACCGCTTCACCATACCGCATTGGTTGAGCAGGTTCAAAAGTGTAGCGGTTGCACTTTTGAACTCGATACGCTTACATGACGTCATGACCTCACCACGCATCGCCATCGCCGGGGCAGGACTGGGCGGCCTCACCTGTGCCCGCGTTCTCCAGCTGCACGGCTTCGAGAACGTCACCGTGTTCGAGCGCGAGAGCTCGCCCGACGCCCGCCAGCAGGGCGGCATCATCGACCTGCACGCCGGCAGCGGCCAGGAGGCCATCCGCGCCGCGGGCCTGTTCGACGAGTGGCGTGCGCTCGCCCGGTTCGAAGGGCAGGAGCAGCGCAAGGTCGACCCGGCCACGGCCGAGTTGATCGAGCACGAGCCACCGGAGGGCGACTTCCGCCCGGAGATCGACCGCGGGCAGCTCAGGAAGCTGCTGCTCGACTCTCTCGCGCCCGGAACCGTCCGCTGGGGCCTCGGCGTCGGGGCGGCGAGGCCCGGCGAGGTGACGTTCCTGGACGGCTCGACCGCCACGTTCGACCTGGTCATCGGTGCGGACGGGGCCTGGTCGCGGGTGCGCGGAGCGGTCTCGCCAGCCACGCCGCAGTACACCGGCGTGATGTTCGTGGAAACCCGGCACGACGACGAGCAGCTGCTGGGCCTCACCGGCCAGGGCACGATGGTCGCCGACGATGACGGCCTGATGCTGTGGGCTCAGCGCAACAGCGGCAATCACCTCCGCGCGTACGCGTGCATGCGCGCGGATGAGGATTGGAGGCCCTCCAACGCCGAGCTGCTGGAGCTGTACGCCGACTGGCACCCGTCGTTACGCGCGTTCCTCACCGGCGAGCTGATCCACCGGCCGCTGTACGCGCTGCCCGTGCCGCACACGTGGGAGCACACGCCGGGCGTGACGCTGCTCGGCGACGCCGCTCATCTGATGCCCCCGCTGGGCGTCGGCGCGAACCTCGCCATGGAGGACGCGGCCGATCTCGCGCTCGCGATCGCCGAGCACGGTATCCGAGAGGGCGTCCGAGCCTACGAATCGGTCATGTTGCCGCGCGCGATCGACGCACAGGAGCGCACGAACGCAGGGTTGCTCGACATGGTCCCCGAGCGCCCGATACGCGTCTGACCGGCCCTCATGCCCGATTCAGGTGACCGGGCGCACTGTCTACTTCGCCACCAGTGGGTGGTCGCCCTTGCCGGGGTTACTGTCGGGTAATACTCTGTTGTTACCGGTCAGTAGGCGACCCCGCCGCGACCCTGAGGAGTGAGCTGACGAGATGGGCCACTACAAGAGCAACGTCCGGGATCTCGAATTCAACCTGTTCGAGGTCTTCAACGTGCAGGACCACCTCGGCAAGGGGCCGTTCGAGCAGTCCGACGAGGACACCGCGCGCGGCGTTCTGGCCGAAATGAAGACTCTCGCGGAGGGTCCGCTCGCGGACTCGTTCGCCGACGCCGACCGCAACCCGCCGAAGTACGACCCGACGACGTTCTCGGCAACTCTGCCGGAGTCGCTGAAGAAGTCGTACCAGGCGATCTGGGACGGCGAGTGGTACCGCATGTTCCTGCCGGAGGAGCTGGGCGGCTTCGGCACCCCGCCATCGGTGGCATGGGCCGCGTCCGAGCTGATCCTCGGCGCCAACCCGCCGATCTACATGTACCTCGCGGGCCCGAGCTTCGCGACGGTCGTCTACAACAACGGCACCGAGCGCGACAAGCACTGGGCGCAGATCATGATCGACCGCGGCTGGGGCGCCACGATGGTGCTGACCGAGCCGGACGCCGGTTCCGACGTGGGCGCCGGCCGCACCAAGGCGATCAAGCAGGACGACGGCTCCTGGCACATCGAGGGCGTGAAGCGGTTCATCACGTCCGCCGACCAGGACCTGACCGAGAACATCATGCACATGGTGCTCGCCCGCCCGGAGGGTGAGGGCATCGAGGCGAAGCCCGGCACCAAGGGCCTGTCGCTGTTCCTGGTGCCGAAGTTCCACTTCGACCCGCAGACCGGTGAGCTGGGCGAGCGCAACGGCGCCTTCGTGACCAACGTCGAGCACAAGATGGGCATCAAGGCGTCCACCACGTGCGAGCTGACGTTCGGCCAGCACGGCATCCCGGCCAAGGGCTGGCTGCTCGGCGAGGTGCACGACGGCATCGCGCAGATGTTCGACGTCATCGAGTACGCCCGCATGATGGTCGGCACCAAGGCCATCGCGACGCTGTCGACCGGATACCTGAACGCGCTGTCCTACGCCAAGGAGCGCGTCCAGTCCGCCGACCTGACCCGCATGACGGACAAGACCGCCCCGCGCGTCACCATCACCAACCACCCGGACGTGCGCCGCAGCCTGATGCTGCAGAAGGCGTACGCCGAGGGCCTGCGCGCCGTGTACCTGTACACCGCGACGTTCCAGGACAAGGTGATGCTCGGCGGCGAGGACGCGGAGCTCGCGACCAAGGTCAACGACCTGCTGCTGCCGATCGTCAAGGGCGTCGGCTCGGAGCGCGCGTACGAGCAGCTGGCGCAGTCGCTGCAGACCCTGGGCGGTTCGGGCTTCCTGCAGGAGTACCCGATCGAGCAGTACATCCGCGACTCGAAGATCGACTCGCTGTACGAGGGCACCACGGCCATCCAGTCGCTGGACTTCTTCTTCCGCAAGATCATCCGCGACAAGGGTCAGGCGCTCGCGTTCATCAACGGCGAGATCCAGAAGTTCCTCGACAACGAAGGCGGCAACGGTCGCCTGAAGGAGGAGCGGGCGCTGCTCAAGCAGGGTCTCGAGGACCTGCAGGGCATGCTCGGCGCGATGGTCGGTTTCCTGACCTCGTCGCAGGAAGACGTCCGCAACCTCTACAAGGTCGGCCAGAACTCGGTCCGCCTGCTGATGACCGCGGGTGACGTGCTCGTCGGCTGGCTGCTGCTGCGCCAGGCCGAGGTCGCGCTGGAGAAGCTCGGCGGCACCCCGTCGGCCAAGGACAAGGCGTTCTACGAGGGCAAGGTCGCGGTCGCGTCGTTCTTCGCGAAGACCGTGCTGCCCGAGCTCACCGCTCGCCGCAAGGTCGCCGAGTCCACCGACAACTCGCTGATGGACATCGACGAGAGCGTCTTCTAGGACGTTCCGCCGACGACGGGTCCCGCACCTCCTGCCCGAGGTGCGGGACCCGTTTTCATTGCGTCAGAACGACATCGCCAACGGTCCGGTGACCGCGCCGAGGTTGAACGCGGCGGTCGCGTAGGCGCCCGCCATCGTGGGCGCTCCCGCCGCGTGGTGCAGCGTCCGCGCGATCAACGTGCTGCCGACGCCGAACGACAGCACGCCGAGCACGAAGACCAGCGACAGCAACAACACCGGTTCCGCGCCGAGCTGGTCGAGGCACAGCCACCCGGCCGGCACCAGCGGTCCGCCGATCCCGATGACCGGACGCGGCGCGGAGTCGGCAAGCCGGCCGCCGACGGTGACCCCGACGAACGAGCCGACGCCGAACAGCACCAGCGCGACGGGCACCCACCACTCGCTCAGCCCGGCGACGTCCGTGACGACCGGGGCGAGGAACGTGAAGTGTCCGAACGTCACCGCGTTCACGATCACGGCGAGCACCATGACCAGCACCAGCCGCGGCTTGCCGAGCTGCGCCAGCTCCGGTCGCAGCGACGGCGTCACGACGTCCGCCGGTCGTGCCGGAATCCCTTTCAGCACACCGAGTGCGGCCGGCACGCAGAGCAGGGCGACCGCGAGGAACGTGGCGCGCCAGCCCAAGACGGTGCCGAGGACCGACCCTCCTGGCACCCCGGCGATCGTGGCCACGGTGGTGCCGGACAACAGGACCGCGAGCGCACGACCGCGCCGTTGCCCAGGCACCAGCGAGGTGACCGTTGTCAGTGCGACCGCGAGAAAACCGGCGTTTGCGAGCGCCGCGAGCGCCCTGGTCACCAGCAGCACGGCGAAGCTCCCGGTGACGGCACCGATCACGTGTGCCACGAGGAAGACCACGACGAACGACAGCAGGCTGATCCGCGGCGGCCAGGCGCGGGCCAGCGCGGCCATCAGCGGTGCGCCGACGACCATGCCGACGGCGAATGCGGAGGTGAGCAGGCCTGCGGTCCCGACCGCGACGTCGAGGTCCACCGCGATGGCGGGCAGCAGGCCGGCGAGCATGAACTCGGAGGTGCCCATGGCGAACACGGCCAGGGCGAGCAGGTACAGCGAAAAAGGCACAGCGGTGCTCCGGGGCTGAGGGTTGTGGGGGCTGACGGTTGGACCGCAGCCCCGACCCTGGATGCCTCCGGACTCGACATGCCTCGCACGTTAGCCCAGCGGCGCCGGGCAACACATCTCGGTTTTCAGCCCCGGAAAGCGCGCGCAGCGACGAAGCAGTAGACGCCGAACGCGGCGATGCCGATCGCGACGGCCGCGAGCAGGTACGGGCCGAAAGGCTGTGCTGCCAACGTGTGCAGTGCCTTGTCCATGCCACCGGACTGCTGGGGGTCGGCGTAGATCGCCGCCAGTCCGATGAGGACACCGATCACGCCGTACGCGAAGCCCTTGCCAATCCAGCCGATGCGGCCGACCGGCTCTATCCACGACGGCGCGCGGCTCATGTCGAGATCCTTCTCGAACGACTTCTTGACGCCTTTGTAGACGATCACGCCCGCGGTGATGATGACGCCGATCGCGACTGCGCCGACGATCCACTGGCCGGCCGGCCAGGAGAGCACCTGCGCGGTCAGCTCCTGCTGTTGCTGCGTGGTGTCGCCGGCGGCGCCGCTCGTCGCGTATTTGAAGGCACCGAAGGCGATCGCGCCGGAGGTGATCGCGCGGGCGGCGGAGCCGATCCGTTTGGTGATCCGCTTGCGCTTCTCGCTGCGGTAGGAGTAACCGACGCAGGCCAGGAGTGCCTGCCACAGCGCGAAGAAGACCAGGCCGATGCCCACTGCCCAGAGCAGCCACGCACCGTTTTGGGCGATCTCGGTCAGCGCGCCCTTCGAATCCGTCCGCTCGGCGTCCCCGCCGAACGCGACCTGGAGCGCGAGCCACGCGATGAGCACGTGGACCGCCCCGTACACAACCATCCCCACCCGCCCGAGCGTCTGGACGACCGGGTGTCTTCGCGCCTCATTCGCAACAGTGGCCACGAACGGGTGAATACCCGCGCGTGGCCACTGTGAACCTGAAGCTCGGCCTCAGCCGCCGGGTGGCGGCTCACAGATGATCTTGAACTGCGGGTCGTAACGGACCGTGCGCGACTCGGTGCGGGTCTGGCCGGTGCGGCGGTCCGTGATCGTGCGGGTGTCCGTCACCGAGAAGCCGGGGGCGCCGTTGCTCGGCGTGCACCCCTCCTTGGAGATCTTCTTCTCCTGCGGCTGGGTCGGGTTGAACTCGGCGCTGGTGGAGCCGGTGACGTCGTAGTTCTTGGTGCCCCAGAGCACGATCTTGATCGACGAGGGCGTCCAGATCGTCTGGATGGCGACGCCCGTGTCGTCCGGGTTCGTGAACGCGATGTCGATCAGGCTGTTGCCCGCGCCGTCCATGAACACGGTGGCCTCGCGGCCCTTCGGGTACCGCGTGATCCAGTAGCTGTGCTCCTTGTGGCCCGCGTCCTTCATGCCCGCGTAGTACGACGCGTTGTAGAGCGTGGTCGCGAACTGCGAGATGCCGCCACCGACCGCCTTGCCGGGGATGCCGTTCTCGATGATGCCCGCCTCGACGTAGCCCTGCGCGGTGCCGCGGGGCCCGTGTACTTGTTGAGGCTGAACGTCTCCTTGGGCTTCACGATCGCGCCGTTGACCTTCTCGGCCACGACCCGGATGTTGACGCCGGAGGCGGCGGCGAAGCCACCGGTCTGGAACTCGCCGATGACCTCCTTGATGCCCATCTTGTTCGCCTGCTCGGTGGTGACCTTCGCGGGCGTGTGCTTGTACTCGAACTTGACCTCGCGCCCGTCGGTCTTCTTCAGGGTGTCGAAGTAGGGCTGGAGGTTCTTGTCCCAGTCGAGGTCGAGGCCGTCGACCGACTCCTTGACCGTCGGCCGGCCGCCCTCGAAGACGATCTGGGCGTCCTTGCCCTCCTTGACCGTGTCCTTGAGCTGCGGGAGGGCCGCCTCGACGAGCTTGTCCTTGTTCGGCTTGACGTTGAGCGCGCCGCCGTCGCCCGGCTCGAACGCCAGCGTGGCGAAGATCTGCTCGGGCGTGAGGGTCGCGTCCTTGCCCTCACCCTTGATCTTGACCGGGCCGGAGACCGCGGTCTTGACGACCTCGTTCAGCGCCTTCTCGACGCCCTCCTTGGTCGTCTTGACCGGGGTGAAGTCCATCGGGACCTCGACGGGGTTGCCGGAGGCCCAGTTCGACACGACCTTGTTGACGGCCTCCTCGACCTTCAGCTTCTGGCCGTCGTGCGGCTCGACGGCGACGGGGTTGGCGCCCTCGAGCTTGATCGTGCCCTCGATCGGCTCGTGGTCGACCTTCGGCCGCAGCGCCTCGAGCGCGCCGCTGACCTTCGCGTCGTCGCCCTTCGTCGCCACACCGACCTCACGGCTGGTGAAGAACGAGGTGATGCGCGTGATGGGGCTGAGCGGCTGGCTGCCAGCGCGATCGATCGTGGCGTCCCAGTCGAGCTCCAGACCCGCCGTCTTGGGGTCGAGCTCCGCGGTGACGTCGCCTGCCTTGAGCGCGACCGGCTTGCTCAGGCGCGGGCCGATCTCGTCGCGCAGCTTCTTCTCGGCCTCGTCGTGGGCCAGGCCGCCGACCTCGACGCCCGCCACGGTCACGCCGCGCGGCACGTTGCCGCTGGAGATCAGGATGTCGAGGCCGTAGAGCAGGCCGAACGCGCCGACGACGGCCGCGGCCACCAGCAGGGCCTTCTTCTTGCCGGTGCGCGGCTGGTCCTCGTCCTCGCCCGGCTCGATCATCACGGGCCCGTAGACGCCGGAGTCGTCCGGCTGCGGCTGCGGCGGGGTCACCGGCTGCATGAACTCGGTGGCGTCCTCGCCCGCGGGGAAGCCGACGCCGGGCACGGCCGCGGTGACGGTCGGCTCGTTGTCCGGCTCCTCCGACGGCCACGCCGCCGTGGAGGCGTCCACGTTCACAGGCGAGATCTTCGTCGTCTGCTCGGAGGCGGTGCCTCCGGGGTTGACCGGCGGCATCGCTCTCGTCTTGTCAGCGTCGTACGGCACAGCTCTCCCCGTTGCCCTGTCTCTGGTGAGGCGGCATATGTGTGTAGCTATCAGGCGCAGATCACGAACCGGCGGCTCATAGGTACAGACCGGTACCGTGCTCGGTGAGCTCCGTCGCAACCGCGTGCAGGTCGCGTTCCCTCATCACGAGATACGTGGTGCCCTGCACCTCGACCTCAAGCTGATCTTCCGGGTTGAACAGCACCCGGTCGCCCACCTTCACGTGACGCACGCCGGTACCGACTCCGAACACATCGCCCCACGCCAACCGCTTCGCCATCTGGGCCGTCGCGGGGATCACGATGCCTCCGCTGGAACGTCGCTCGCCGTCCTCCGGCGAGATGCGCACCATGACACGGTCGTACAGCATCTGGATCTCGAGCTTGACATCAGGCACCAGCAGAGTCTACGTGGCCTGCTGAGGCTCCTCGTCCATGCCGCCCATGAGCAGGGGCAGACGGGTAGGTGCATCGGCAACCACTCGAACGGGAACGCCCCAGTCCTGCCTGGTCAGGCGGCAGACCGGGTGTTCGTCGGCAGGATCGTCACTGCAACTGGCCGCCTGCGCTACGACGTGCAGAACGCCGTTCGTGACCTGATCGTTGATCCGCAACGCCCGTACCAGTTCGGTGCTGACACCGGCGCCTTCCAAGATCAGCTCCGGCGGCGAGCTGGTGATCTCCAGCCGCGTCGAGGGCCCGTACCGCTCGTCGAGCTTGGTGCCCGTCGGCGGGGTGAAGATGACGGCCAGCTCGATCTCCCCGGCCGCGATGTCGGTGCTGGGCCGCTTGACCTCGTGGGCCTCACCGTCGATCTTCGTGGCGGCCGCGGAGAACCGTTCCAGCCGGTGGGCGGCGCTCGCCACCACGACGAGCTCGTCGTCGATCAGCAGGGCGTCGGACGGTTCGGCGATGTCCGTCGCGATCGTGGTGAGGGTGTTGGTCTCGGGGTCGTAACGCCTGATGGCGTTGTTGTAGGTGTCCGAGATGGCGACGGAGTGGTCCTTGAGGACCGTGACGCCGAGCGGGTGCTGGAGGAGCGCTTCGTCCGCGTCGCCGTCCTTGTGCCCGAACGCGAAGAGCCCCTTGCCGATGACGGTGCGGACCTCGCCGTTCTCGAGGTAGCGCAGCGCGCTGGTCTCGGAGTCGACCATCCACAACCGGTCGCCGTCCGCGGCCAGACCGGACGTTTGGGCGAAGAACGCTTCCTGCGCGGGCCCGTCGTTGATGCCTTCGACGGTGGTGCCCGCAAGACGGCTGACCTGGTTGGTCTCGGGGTCGAAGAAGCCGAGCGTGTGGTTGCCGGCCATGGCGATGGCCACACCGCCGTTCCACCACGCGACGTCCCACGGGCTGGTGAGGTCGATCTTGTCGGCCGGGCCGTCGGTCTCGCCGTCGCGCCACTGCTCACCGGTGCCCGCGAGGGTCGTGACCTCGCCGGTTTCCAGGTTGAGGCCGCGCAGCAGGTGGTTGACGGTGTCCGCGACGACCACGTCGTAGCCGTGGGTGTTGGGCACGAGGGTGAGGCCCGCGGGCTCGGAGAAGGTGGGGTTCAGGCCGTCCGCGCGCCCCCGTTCGCCGGTGCCGATGCGACGGATGACGGTCTCGCCGTCCTGCTCGAGCTCGACGATGCTGTGGTGGGCCGAGTCGCTGACCAGGATCGTGTTGCTCGGGGTGACGATCGCCTTCGCCGGGAACCTGAGCGTGGTGTTCGTGGGCTCAGGGGCGACGTACGGGCCGTTGCCGCGGTGCAGCGTTCCCTTGGCGTCGTGCTCCGCCACGAGCTCTTTGATGATCGTGCTGAGCGCCTCGACGTGACCCTCGCCCGCGGCCACGTGGACGACGTAGCCCTCGGGGTCGATCAGGACCAGCGTCGGCCACGCCTTGACGGCGTAGTTCTGCCAGGTGGTGAGCTCCGGGTCGTCCAGAACGGGGTGGTGCACCTCGTAGCGCTCCACGGCGGCCTTCAGCGCTTCCGGGTCCGCCTCGTGGACGAACTTCGGCGAGTGGACGCCGATGGTGACCAGGACGTCCTCGTGCTCCTTTTCGAGGGGGCGCAGCTCGTCGAGCACGTGCAGGCAGTTGATGCAGCAGAACGTCCAGAAGTCGAGCAGCACGATCTTGCCGCGCAGGTCCTTGAGGCTGACCTGGTCGCCACCGGTGTTGAGCCAGCCGCGTCCGACCAGTTCGGGGGCTCGGACACGGGCTCGGCGCTTCGCAGTCGTCACGGCCGTATCCAACACTGTGGACGGTCGCACTGTTCCGCGTTCCACGATGTGAACGGGCGACCATGCCGCCGAACGGTCACGCGGCCGGATGCTTTAGGCCGGGCT
Organism: Lentzea flava; assembly: GCF_014648475.1. Taxonomy (GTDB): domain Bacteria; phylum Actinomycetota; class Actinomycetes; order Mycobacteriales; family Pseudonocardiaceae; genus Lentzea; species Lentzea flava. The sequence goes on from NZ_BMRE01000002.1 coordinate 94,749, forward strand.
GGGCCGATCAGCACAGCGAGGCTTATGCACCTTCTGACTGACCGAAGAAGCCCGGAATCCATCATGATGAGAAGTAACCGCCCACCTGAACCTTTGCGCTGCCTTTGGCGTAGAGGTCCCCGGGAGGTGCGCGATGGTGGAGTACCTGGTGGTCGGTGCGGGTCCCGCGGGGCTGCAGATGGGGCGCTTTCTGCACCAGGCGGGTCGTGACTACGTGATCGTCGAGGCGGAGCCGGGACCGGGGAGCTTCTTCCGGAGGTTTCCGAGGCACAGGGTTCTCGCCACGGACGACAACTCGCTGTTCGACGGGGTGCCGTTCGCGCGGTACAGCAAGCGGGCGTTTCCCGGCGCCGACGATCTGGTGCGGTATCTGGAGGACTTCGCGCGGCCGTTGAACGTCCGCTACAACACGCGGGTCACGCGCCTGGACCAGTTCGACGCGCGGCACGTCATCCTCGCCACGGGCAAGAAGCCGTACGTGCCGGGCATTCCCGGGGTCGAGCACGCCGAGACGTACGCGAGCGCCAGCACGGATCCGACGGAGTACGCGGGGAAGCGGGTGCTGATCATCGGGCGTGGGCACAGCGCGTTCGAGACGGCCGACCACATCGCGACCACGGCGAGGATCACGCACACGGTCGGGCGGTCGGTGCAGCGAATCGTCAAGCGCGGCAACGAGTTCGTCGCGACGATCGACGGCACCGGGCAGCTGCGGTACGACAAGGTCGTTGTCTGCACCGGTTTCCGCAGGGACACGAGCCTCGACGTGCCGCACGCGCACGTGCTGGCCGGCGACTCGATCAAGGCGATCCGGCATGCGGCGCGGGCGTTGCACCGGACGTTGGAGGCCGAGCACCACGGCGTGCCGTGGCCGCACCGGAAGGTGCGCAACCGGCCCGACTCGCTGGCCGCCACCGTCGCCGTGCGGGCCAGGGAGATTCCGGACGGGCTGGCGGATGTCGTTGTGCCGCAAGGAGGGCACGCGCTGCTCTACGACGAGATGCCCACGACCGAGCGCAACGGGTTCGTCGTCACGAGCACGCAGATCTGCCACTACCGCAAGAACGAGCTGATCGCGGTCGAGCGCCGGTTGCACCGCAAGCCGCTGGAGAGGTTCTTCTCGCAGCAGCTCGCGGTGCCCTGCATTTCCTAGGCCGGCAGCGTGCGGGCGAGGAAGGCCGCGGTCAGGTCCCAGGCGCGGTCGGCGGCGTCCTTGTCGTACCAGGGACCCAGGTGGTTGAGGAACGCGTGACCGGCGGGCTCCAGGGCGATCTCGGCGCCCTCGTGCTCGGCCACCGCGTCGACGACCTTCTGGTACTCGGTGATGAACGAGTCCTCGGTGCCGAAGTGGAACAGGATCGGGCACGAGACCTGGTCGAGCGTGCCGATCTGGTCCGGCACGCCGGAGCCGTAGAACGACACGGCGGTGTCCGGGTCGGAGGCGACGGCCGCCGCGTAGGCCAGGGTGCCGCCGAGGCAGAAGCCGAGCACGCCCACGCCACCGGTGACCTCTGGCAGGCCGCGCAGGTACTGCACCGACTTGACGACGTCCTGGACGGCCAGCGGGAAGTCGAGGTTGCCGACGACCTCCATCGACTTCTGGATGCCCGCCTCGTCGTGCTCGCCCACCCAGCCCGGCTGGAAGCGGTGGAAGAGCTCGGGCACGGCCACGACGTAACCGAGTGCGGCCAGCTTCTCGGCCACGCCCCGCAGGTAGCCGTCCAGGCCGAAGATCTCCTGGATCAGCACGATGCCGGGGCCGGAGCCGGACTCGGGGAGCCAGACCGGCAGCGGCATGTCGTCAATTCGATGGGTCATGAGGCGATCCTGCCCGATAATCGGCCGATGATCAGGCTGATCGCGACCGACCTCGACGGCACGCTGCTCCAGCCGGGCGGGGTGCTGAGCGATCGCACCCGCGCCGCGCTCGACGCCGTGGACGCCGACGTCGTGGTCGTCACCGCGCGGCCGCCCCGGTTCGTGCAGGACCTCGCGCTCACCGGCACGGCGATCTGCGCGAACGGGGCGATGGTCTACGACCTGACGAACCGGGAGGTCACGCATGCACGGACGCTGCCGGTGGACGTGGTGCGGAAGGTGTCAGCGGCGCTGGCCGAGGTGATCCCGGACGTCGGCATCGCGGTCGAGACCGGGCTGGAGGTGTTGTCCGAGCCCGGTTTCCAGGGGTTCGGGCCGAAGAATCCACATCGGACACTGGAGTTGCTCGAGCACGTCTTCGCCGAGGCGGACCAGGTCGTGCAGATGCTCGCGTGGGCACCGGACGCGGAGGCCGACCACCTGATGGAGATCGCGAGAGAGGCCGTCGGGCAGCACGTCACCGTCACGCACTCGGGTGGGCTGGGCCTGCTGGAGATCAGCCCGCCCGGTGTCTCGAAGGCGTTGACTCTCGAATCCCTGTGCAAGGCAAGGGGAATCAGCAAGGACGAGGTCATCGCGTTCGGTGACATGCCGAACGACCTGTCGGTGCTCGGGTGGGCCGGCACGGCGTACGCGATGGGCAACGCGCACCCGGCGGTCAAGCGGGCCTGCGTGAACCACGCGCCGCCCAACACCGAGGACGGTGTCGCCCAGGTCATCGAGCGGCTGTTCCGCCTCTAACGGCGGGGCACCGAGGTGGGGCCTGCCACCTCGGCACCCAGGGCCGTCACGCGCCGCCGCAGTTCCCGGTCGGCGGTCACCACCGTCACCGGTCGTCCGGCGCCTTCCGCACGGACCACCTCGACGATCTTGTCGTCACCGGTGCCGGAAGCCGCGACGACCCGGACGTCGTCGACGCTGGAGATGGTGCGCGCCTTGCCTTCCACGACCAGGACGACCTCTTCGTCGCGGCCGCGCAGGGCGTCGCGGAGGCGTTCGGCCGCGCCCGCCCGGTCGCGCCACCACCCGTCGGGCACCGAACCCACGACGTTGGCTGCGTCGACCACGAGCAACGGCTTCACGCGTCCCAGCCTGCCTCAGTCGCGGCGGGCCCGCAGCGCGTCCAGCGAGTCAGGTCCTTCGTCGTCGGAGGCAGAAAGCGTTGCGGGCGCGGACACACCGGCCCAGCGCAGCACGGCGGCGGTCGCGAGAGCGCGTTCCTCCTCCGGCAGCTTCGCGATGTTCGAGCCGTGGTTGCCGCCCGGCACCGCGAACGACAGCGAGTCGCGCGTGCCCGGCCCGAGGCGGAACGGTTCCGCGCTCCACGGGTCGTTCTGCCCGTTCACGAACAGCAGCCGCGAGCCCTGGTAGCGCACCCAGCGGTCGATGTCGGCCATCGCGCGCCGGTCGAAGCGCGGGAACTCGATCTCCGCGGGCACCATCGTGCGCGGCACGCTGACGCCGGGGTGGCGCAGCAGGTCGCGCACCGCGGACTCGTCGGCTTCCGGCCAGCCGAGCTGCGTGCCCGACTGGTAGTAGTACGTCTCGTAGGGCGCGACGCCCGCATCGGTGTAGAAGTCCCAGCCGACGGTCTTGTCGATGAACGTCCAGAGGTCGTCGACCGAAGCACCCGAACCCGGAACCAGTGCGCACCGGGCCTGGGTCTCGTACTGCCAGAACGTGAACGGCGTGTCCAGGACGAGAACCTCCAGCGCCCGGTGCGCACCGCCGAACTGCTCGTACGTGTACCCCTTGGCCTCCAGGCGGGACACGATCTCGTCGCGGTGCTGCAGGATCTGCCGCTGCACGCCCTCCAGCCGCCGGTTGCACGTCGGGTCGTTGCCGACGTTGCGGATGAACTCTCCGTAGACGTCGCGGTCGTTCACCACGTCGTTTGGCGCCACGTACGCGATGGTCGCGTCGACGTCGCGCGGGAAGAACCGCCGGTGGTAGACCGACGTCATGCCGCCCTTGCTGGCACCCGTCGAGAGCCAGCGAGCGCCGTAGATCTTCTTGAACGCGCTGACGATCCGGTGGTGGTCGTTGGCCGCCTGCCAGATGGTCAGCTTGTCCCAGTCGGCGGGCGACGGCCGGGACGGCGGGAAGAACCGCTGCTCCACGCTGATCTGGTTGCCGTCGACGAGCCGTGCGGGCTCGGACGCGCTGATCGTTCCCGGCAGGTGGTAGCCGGAGGTGTGCAGCACCATCGGCTTCGTTTCCGCCTTGTGCAGCAACGAGAAGCGCTGCTCGAACCGGGCGCCGCGCGGCCGGTGGTGATCCACGGGCTGCTGGATGCCGAGCACGAACGTCCTGGCGGTGCCGGACGTGCCCTCGCTGATGATCCGCACACCGGGGATGGCGGCGATGCGGTCCTTGATGTCGGGGGATGCGGATGCGACAGCGGCCGTTGCCAGGGCCTGAGTCGTTGCCAGGCCGAACGCCAGCAGGGAGCGCACGAGTCTGTTCACCCGGCCACGCTAGTGAGCCCACCCGTCTCGCCGGACCCGTCGATCGTCGGGCGCTTGTCAGAAGCTCGCGTAGTAAGACGCGGCCATGTCCTCGTCGCCGTGGCCCTTGGTGACCGCGCGGTTCAGCCGCGCGCTCGACGCCTGCGCCACGTCGAGCTGCACGTTGGCCCGCAGCGCCGCCTCGTTGACCAGCTGGGCGTCCTTCAACGCGTTCTGCACGGTGAACGCGGGAGAGAAGGACCGCTCGATGATCGCGTTTCCCTTCATCTGCAGGTACGCGCAGTCCACCGGCCCGCCGGACACGGCTTCCAGGAACAGCTTCGGGTCGAGGCCGGACGCCTCGGCGAGCGACACCGCCTCACCGACGGCGGCGGTCAGCGCGAGCACCCAGCTGTTCGCGACGAGCTTCAGCTTCGAGGACGCGCCGGCCTCGCCCACCCACATCGTGCGGGCACCGATCACGTCGAACACCGGCTGCACGCGATCACGCAGTTCAGGCGCGCCGGAAGCGAGCACGACGAGCTTGCCCTCGGCCGCGGGTTTCGTGCTGCCCAGCACCGGGGCGTCGACGAACTCCAGCCCGAGCGAGCGGGCGAGCGCGATGAGGTCCTCGGTGGCCGAGACACCGACCGTGGACGCCTGGATCCACACGGCGTCGTGCGGCAGCGAGGGAGCCGCGTCCTGCATGACCGACGTGACCGTGGCGCCGTCGTTGAGCATCGTCAGGACGATCTCCACGCCTTCGACGGCTTCAGCGGGCGTGCCGGCGACGGTGGCGCCCTGATCGGCGAGCGGTTCGGCTTTGGCGCGCGTGCGGTTCCAGACCCGGACGTCGTGTCCGGCGGCGGCGAGGTTGGCTGCGATCGGGGCACCCATGAGGCCGGTGCCGAGCACGGCGATCTTCATGTCCCCAGCAAACAAGAAACCTCGCGGTGCTGCCAGGTCGGGGGTCCGACAGCACCGCGAGGTCAACCGTGACATCGGCGGACCGACGTGCACCGTTACAACGCCAGCATACTGTGGCGTGGATCACGTTTAACAGAATGAAACCCCTGGAGCGCGGGAGGTGCTCCAGGGGTTCCCGTTGGGGAGGCACTCGCGACGGGGCGCCGTGCGAGTGCCGGGTCAAGAGTCAGCGCAGGGTCGTGACCTGAGCCTGGGCGATTGCCATCAGCTCGTGACGCATGGACGGGGTGGTGGCCATGTCGATCGCGCGAGCCACGGCCTTCCGGTTGCGCGCCTCGGCACGACGGGCGCGGAGCTTCGCTGCGAAGTTCATCTCGGTCTGCACTTCCCTCTCGGAGGTCTGCTGTGTTGGTAACTCAAGTATGCACCCTCCTACCCACGAAAGCACGCGATTATCCGGTGAGTTGGGGCACACGCCGATGAATCATCGGCTGACAACGTGAACGACCGGACAACGCCAGGCAGCCTCGGCTAGTCCTCCCGACCGAGCAGGAACCTCCCGAAGTGCGGCACGGTGAAGGCGATCTGACCCCGTTCCGCGCTGTAGACCAGGCCTTTCTTGATGAGCGAGTCCCGCGCGGGCGACAGCGACGACGGCTTGCGTCCCAGGTGCTCAGCGACCTGGGCGGTGTTGACCCCCGCATCCTTTCCGTCGGTCAACTCGGCCATCGCCCGGAGATACTCGCGTTCAGCGGGCGTCGCACGCTCGTATCGGGAGCCGAAGAAGCCCACGGCCAGCTCCGCGTCGGCCTCGGGAGCGGCCACGGAGACGTCCAGCGCGGAGATCGGATCGGCGGGGGCCGCGTCCCAGGCGGCCTTGCCGTAGGCCTGGATGAAGTACGGGTAGCCACCACTCGCGTCGAACAGCGCGTCCAGCGCCTCGTCGGTGATGCCCGCGTCCTCCCGTTCGACCGGCGCGAGCACCGCGCGGTCGGCGTCCTCCCGGCTGAGCCGGTCGATGCGGACGTAGCGGAAGAGCCGCTCCGAGTACGACTTGCTGGCGCTGAGCACCGCCGGCAGGTGCGGCAGGCCCGCGCCGACGACCACCAGAGGCGCGCCCAGCTGCGACAGCTCGTGGCACGCCGCGCACAGCGCACTGATGTCGTCGGGCTTGAGGTCCTGCATCTCGTCGATGAGCAGCGCGACGCCCGTGCCGACGTCCTGCGCCAGTTCAGCGACGTCGGTGAACAGCTCGACCAGGTCGATCTCGATGTCACCGGAGTCGGCCCTGCCGCTCGCCGCAGGAACGTCGATGCCGGGCTGCCAGCGATCGCGCAGCTTGGCCCCGTCCGGAGCGGCTCTGAGGGCGAACGCCTTCAGGACACCGAGGATCGCCTCGACCCGGTCCGGCGCGCGGTGCCGGACCGCGAGGTCGCGGATCGCCCGGTGCAGCGCGGCCGAGAGCGGTCGTCGCAGGTCGGCGTCCGGCCGGGCCTCGACCTTGCCCGCACCCCACCCGCGTTTGACCGCCATGGACCGCAGCTCGCCGAGCAGCACCGTCTTGCCGACACCCCGCAGCCCGGTCAGCACGAGGCTGCGTTCGGGACGGCCGCGGGCCACGCGTTCGAGCACCACCTCGAACGCTCCGACTTCCTTGTCCCGGCCGGCGAGCTCAGGAGGCCGCTGGCCTGCACCGGGGGCGAACGGATTGCGCACCGGGTCCATGGCTCGCACCGTATCGGCGTTTCTAGGGCCTGAAGTAGAGACGCGCAGACGAACCTCGACTGGATCTGTATTCAGTTTTCTAGCGATTGAGCAATAGAGTCGAATAGTTGCGGATCGACCGGGGCACCGGTTGGCTGGCCCACGTGGCTGAAGTCGTGACGAAGGGGACCGGCGAGGTCGAGCGGACCGCCGACCGCGCCCAGGTGGACGTGACGTTCGAGGCTCTCGGTGCCGAACGCTCCGAGGCGGTGAGCACGCTCAACCAGCGCATTTCCGCCGTGGAGCCGCTGCTCGAGAACTTCGAGGTGCGCTCGCGGCAGCTGTCCGTGCACGACAACTGGGACAACAACCAGCGCGCGGGCAGCCGCGCGTCGCAGCAGTACGTGATCTGGGTGAGCGACCTGGACCGGCTCGACGGCCTGCTGGCCGAGCTCGTGCAGGCCGAGCCGTCGTGGATCAACGGACCGACGTGGACGCTCGTCGACGACACCGAGGCCATCCGCGAGGCGCAGAAGGAGGCCGTGGCGGACGCGTTGCGCCGCGCCGAGGGGTACGCGTCGGCGCTCGGGCGGCGGCTCGGGCCGTTGCTGCGCATCGGCGACACCGAGGGCGGGCACTACGCGCCGATGGCCCGGTCCGCGTCGTTCGAGATGGCGGGGGCGGCCGGGATGGTCGACCAGCTGAACCTGAAGGCGCAGCAGATCACCGTGTCCGCCTCCTGCACGGCCGCCTGGTCGTTGCTCGACTAGAGCTTGGCTTTGCGGCAGGAGTTCACGCGGTACTCCAGGAACGTGCCCTTCGGGTCCTCGTAGCGCTTCCACGGCGCTCCGTCCGCCCGGCCCCCGAGCGCCCTGAACTGCTCGATCGCGTCGGTGAAGCGGTTGTGGTCGTACAGCGCGAGGATCAGGTAACCGCGGTCGTCGTTCGACAGGTCGTCCGCGGCCAGGAGCTGTTCCATCGCGTCGGCGACGAGGCTCGTGCGCCAGATGACCGGGTCGTCGTCCTCCAGCAGGAACGCCGCCCGCAGCACCAGCGCCGGACCGGCGTTCGCCGCGAAGTCGAGCATCACCTCGGACGACTGCCCCGCCCAGTACTCCAGCGCGTCCTCGTGGGCGGCGCGGTGCTGCGGCGCGCGGACGAGGAGCTCGTGCCAGATCTCGGCGAAGCGCGACTGGTCGAACGAGAGTCCGCCGGCGATCTGGATCATCGTCCACCACGGCGTCGGGTCCTGCGGGGCGAGTTCGGCCGCGTGCCGCGCCGCGCGTTCGGCCCGGCGCAGCACGCGGTGGAAGCCGTCGACGTGGTCCTGCTCCTCGCTGTCGCCGAGGATCTCCTTCGCCACGCGGACCCACGAGGCCGCGTCGAGCACGGCCAGATCGCGGTCCGGGCGCTCGTCACGCCAGTTGTTCAGCCACTCGTCCGAGCGCGCCCCTTCACGGGCCAGCGACTCGGTCACGCGGGCACGGCGGTCCCAGTCGCCCCACGTCGGCGCCATCACGTCGGCGGCCTCACGCCACTGACCGCGGGAGGCGGACTTGACCGCGCTCGCCAGCACCGGGTCCTCCTCGGGGAAGAAGTCGCGGACGTCCACGTCCGGCACCAGGCCCCAGCGCGCGGGATCGGCGTGTCTGGTCGGGTCGAGCACCACGTCGTTCTCCTAGCGGGTCGGGGCCTGGTCGAGGCGAAGTCCGGCGAGCGCCGCGCGCAGGCCCGCCGTGGAGCCCCTGTCGTCGGTGGCCTGTTCGATCTCCGCGCCGAGATCGGCGCCGTGGAACGTGGTGGTGCCGAGCCAGTCGGACTCCCAGCGCGCCTGGTGCTGGTCAGCGAGGGTGAGCTCGACGAGCGCGGTCAGCTCCGCGATCAGCAGTCCGCGGGCGAACTCGCGCCGCACCCTCTTGCCCGACGTTCCGCTGCCCGGCCGGACGTCGGTGCGCAGCAACGAGGACAGCTTGCCCTCGTCGAGCGCGTCGAGGACGGAGCCGAGCGAACCGCCGCCGACGCGCACCAGCCGCCGCGACCGGTCGACCCGCGTCGCGCGGGCGGCGGTGTGCGACAACGTGGCCCAGTCGACGCGCCTCTTCACGCCGAGCTCCTCGACCAGCGTGCTGACCAGGGTTTTGTCCATCACCGCGCCGTTGTCGGCGAGCAGCGCACCGGCCGGGCGGTCGGCACCCTTGCTGGGCACGGCCAGCGCTGTCACCGCGGCGATCCGGTCCGGCAGCGGTGGGTGGGAGTCGAACTCGCCGGCCTGGCGCTGGGGCGGGTTCTCCCGGATCGCGTCGAGGTGGGCGCGGAGCTCGGGCGAGCCGCGGAGTCCCGCGAACGCCTCGAAGATCGTCGTGGGCAGGAACCCCGCCTCCCAGGCGGGACGGAAGTGCCTGTCGTGGAACAGGGTCCAGGCCGCTTCGACGACCGGCAGCTCCCGCAGCGAGCTCACCGCGGCCTCGGTCCCCGCGATCCGGGTCGCCGTAGCGTCGGCGGCGAACTCCTGCTGACGGGACAAGGACGCCGTGACCGCGAAGTAGATCTTCGCGTAGTACGTGAACATCACGGCGACCACTGCGTGGTACCAGGAGCGGTTGTTGAGCTTGGTGAGCATGCGGATCAACGCCACACGCCCGGCGACGACCACGCCCATCAACCTCGTGTCGCGGTTGCCGTAGTGCCCCAGCTCGTGCGCGAGGACGAAGCTCAGCTGCCGCTCGGTCAGGCACGCGAGCAGCGGCGCCCCCACGTACATCCGGCGGGTGGTCGCGACGAGACCGAGCAGCCTGGTGCGTTGCGACACCGCGGCGTTGGCCTCCGGCACGATGAAGATCCGATCCGGCGGACGGGTGCCGACCTCGGCGGAGAGCCGGCGGACCAAGGCCCACAGCTCGGGCTCGTCCTGCTCGCCGACCAGCTCGCCGCGCACCTCGTCGTCCGAGGTGCCCGCGATCGTGAACAGGCCGCTGAGCAGCGCGAACGCCAGCATCCCTCCGATCACGGCCCACCAGATGAAGCCGATCGGCCGGTCGTTCACGAAGATCAGCACGTCGACCAGCACGATTCCGGCCAGCACGGCCAGCACGAGGACGTACACCCCGACCAGCAGCGCGACCGCGACCACAGCACGCATCACGAACACTTCCCCCCAGAACCGCGCTATCGCGGTTCAGAGAGTGTGCACGGCGCTCCGCCAGAAATCACGCATGATTGCCAGAGGTGTGGGGCTGGTCATCGCGGTGCGCGTGAGCAGGATCGTGATGAGGTTCTGCGACGGCACCACGTGGGCTGCCGTGCCGGAGCCACCGACCCAGCCGTAGCGGCCCTTGACGTTCCACGGGTCGATCTCGGCGATGTCGACGCTGCCGCCGAATCCCCAGCCCTGGCCCTCCAGGAAGATCCGCCCGGCCTCGCGTTCCTCCGCCGTCGTGGTGTCGACCGCCAGCTCCACGAGCAGGTCGCTGTTCAGCAGGAACCTGGTGAACGCCAAAAGGTCGTCCGCGGTCGAGTTCAGGCCACCGGCGCCGGACGGGAGGACGTCGCTGATGAAACCGGTGTTCTTCATGCCGAGGGGCTCGTAGAAGCGTTCGGCCATGAAGTCCGGGAGCGAGCCCGTGACGCGGTGCAGCAGCACGCCGAGCACGTCGTACGACGTGTTGTAGACCCAGCCCTCGCCCGGCTGGTGCAGCAACGGCACCAGGGCGAGGTGCTCGAGCCACTCCTCCGGCGACGGCAGGTCCTCGCGGCCGTGCAGATGCGCCTCTTCGAAGAGCTTCTGCGTGGCGGGCAACGAGAAGTCCGCCGTGAAGCCCCAGCCGGAACGCGACGTCACCAGGTGCCGGACGGTGATCGGCCTCGTCGCGGGGACGACGTCGTCGATCTTGCTGCTCTGCGTCCGCACGACCACCGGGTTCGCGAGTTCCGGCAGCCAGGTCGCGATCGGGTCGTCGAGGCCGAGCTTTCCGTCCCGCACCAGCACCATCGCGGCCGTGGCGACGATCGGCTTGGTGATCGAGGCGATCGGGAAGACCGACTCGCGGGTTTCCTCGCCGATCGCTGCGAACTCGACCTCGTCACCCCTGGCGACGAGCGCGACCGCGTTGGGCGTGGTTTCGCGGTGTGCCTCCAGAACTTCCTGCAGCGTCATGGGTCGCCATCCTTCTCCTGATCGGGTTCGGATGGTTCGACTTCAGGAGTTCGGAGAACTCATCGCTCCAGGATCGCCGTGATTCCCTGACCGCCCGCCGCGCAGATCGACACGAACCCGCGCCCGCTGCCCTTCTGGTGCAGCAACTTGGCCAGGGTCGCGACGATCCGGGCGCCCGTCGCGGCGAACGGGTGGCCTGCCGCGAGCGACGAGCCGTTGACGTTGAGCTTGGTGCGGTCGATCTCGCCGAGGTCGGACTCCCAGGCCTTCAGCGTGGCGAGCACCTGGGACGCGAACGCCTCGTGCACCTCGTAGAAGTCGAACTCCTGCAGCTTGAGGCCCGCCTTCTCGAGCATGCGCGGTGCGGCGTGGACCGGGGCCATGAGCAGGCCCTCGTCGCCGTGCACGTAATCGACGGCGGCGGTCTCGGCGAACGTCAGGTAGGCGAGGACGGGCAGCTTGCGCGCCTTCGCCCACTCCTCCGTGGCGAGCAGGACCGCGGAGGCGCCGTCGGAGAGCGGGGTCGAGTTGCCCGCGGTCATCGTGTCGCCGAAGACGGGCTTGAGCTTGGCGAGCTTCTCGACGCTGCTGTCCGGGCGGAGGTTCTGGTCGCGGGTCAGGCCGAGGTACGGGGTGACGAGGTCGTCGAAGAAGCCCTCGTCGTAGGCGCGCGCGAGGTTCTGGTGGCTGCGCGCGGTGAGCTCGTCCTGGTCCTCGCGCGTGATGCCGTACTTGGCGGCGGTGATGGCCGCGTGCTCGCCCATGGACATGCCGGTGCGCGGTTCGCCGTTGCGGGGCAGGTGCGGCACGACGTGGCTGGGGCGCAGCTTGGTGAGCAGGCTGATCTTGCGGGTGCGGTTGAACTCCAGCAGCAGCTTGCGGAAGTTCTCGTTCACGCCGATCGGGGCGTCGCTCGTGGTGTCGACGCCGCCCGCGATGCCCGCCTCGATCTGGCCGAGCGCGATCTTGTTGGCCACCGCGATGATCGCCTGCAGGCCCGTGCCGCATGCCTGCTGGAGGTCGTACGCGGGCGTTTCGGGACTGAGCTTGCTGCCCAGCACCGACTCGCGGACGAGGTTGAAGTCGCGCGAGTGCTTGAGCACGGCGCCGGCGACCACCTCGCCGAGGCGTTCTCCCTGCAGGTTGAAGCGGCTGACCAGGCCGTCGAGGACCGCGGTGAACATGTCCTGGTTCGACGCGGTCGCGTACGGGCCGTTCGAGCGGGCGAACGGGATGCGGTTGCCGCCGATGATCGCTACTCGCATACCGCCATACTACCTACTAGCGGGTAGACTTACTAGCGAGTAGGTTGTGTGACGTGGACAGGTACCAGAAGTTCGCATCGTCGGGGCTCGGTCGCCAGCTCGTGCGCAGGCTCGGCCTGCCGAACCCCTATCCACTGCGCCGCGACGCCGCTTTGGCCACACCCGTGCTGGTCGGTGGCGCCTCCCGGCTGCCCTTTCTGAAGCAGCTCGAAACAGGGTCCGCCCCTTACGGCGCGTTGGTGTTCGACGCGTCCGACCTCACTTCCGTCGCTGACCTGCGACAGCTGCACGACTTCTTCCACCCGGTGATCACGCAGCTCGGGCCGTGCGGGCGGGTGATCGTCATCGGGCGGTCGCCGGACTCCGTGGCGCAGCGAGCACTGGAGGGCTTCGTCCGCTCGGTCGGCAAGGAGCTGCGGCGCGGCGGCACGGCGAACCTCGTGTACGTGGCGGACGGTGCCGAGGACGGCGTCGAATCCACGCTGCGGTTCCTGCTGTCCGGGCGGTCGGCCTACGTGTCCGGGCAGGTCATCCACATCTCCGGGGCTGCCTCGACCGGCACGCTGGAGGGCAAGGTCGCGCTGGTCACCGGTGCTTCGCGGGGCATCGGCGAGGCGATCGCCACGACGCTGGGCCGCGACGGGGCGCACGTGATCTGCCTGGACGTTCCGGCCGCCGGCGACGAGCTGTCGAAGGTCGCGAACGCCGTCGGCGGGTCGGCGTTGCAGCTCGACATCACCGGAGATCCGTCCCGGTTGACGTCCTACCTGCTCGAACGGCACGGCGGCGTGGACATCGTCGTGCACAACGCGGGCATCACGCGGGACAAGACGTTGGCGCGCATGGACTCCTCGCTGTGGGACGCGGTGCTGGAGGTCAACCTCGCCTGCCAGGAGCGGATCAACGCGGCGCTGCTCGAAGGCGACGTGCTGCGCGCGGGCGGACGGATCGTCGGGGTGTCGTCGATCGCGGGCATCGCGGGCAACGTCGGCCAGACCAACTACGCGACGTCGAAGGCGGGCGTGATCGGGATGGTCAACTCCCTGGCGCCTGTCCTGGCTGCTCGTGGGGCCACGATCAACGCCGTCGCACCCGGTTTCATCGAGACGAAGATGACCGCGGCCGTGCCGTTCCTGACCCGTGAGGTCGGACGCCGGATGAACAGCCTGGCGCAGGGCGGCCTGCCGGTCGACGTGGCGGAGACGGTGGCGTGGTTCGCGTCGCCGGGATCCGGTGGCGTGAACGGGAACGTCGTGCGCGTGTGCGGCCAGATGCTGCTGGGGGCCTGATGTTGTTGCGTGCCGCCCTGACGTCGTTCCGGCGTGGGGAAACCCTGGCCGCCCAGCCGGTTTCGGCCACTTTCGACGTCTCGTTGAAGCACCTGACGGCCTACAACGCGGTGTGCGGGTTCGGGTTGCGCGACGCGTTGCCGTTGACCTACCCGCACGTGCTGGGTTTTCCGTTGCAGATGAAGCTGATGACGGGGGCGGGCTTCCCGTTCCCGTTGCCCGGCCTGGTGCACGTCGCGAACCGGATCACGCAGTCGCGGCCGCTGGCGCTGTGCGAACCGCTGGAGATCACCGTGTCGGCACGTGATCTCCGCCCGCACCCGCAGGGGATGCAGGTCGACGTCGTGACGTCGGTTTCCGGTGTCTGGGAAGGGGTTTCGACCTATCTGCGGCGGACCGGAGGCTCTTCGGGTTCGAGCGAGGAGCTGCAGCGGCCGGTCGGGTCGGCGGTGTGGCGGGTGCCTGGGGACATCGGGCGGCGGTACGCGGCCGTGTCCGGTGACCGGAACCCGATCCACCTGTACCCGTTGAGCGCCAAGCTGTTCGGGTTCAAGCGGGCGATCGCGCACGGGATGTGGACGAAAGCGCGTTGCCTGGCCGCGCTGGAAGGACGGCTGCCGGAGGCCGTGACCGTCGACGTCCGGTTCAAGAAGCCGCTGCTGATCCCCGGTCGCGTCGAGTTCTCGGCACGCGAGAACGGTTCCGGCTGGGAGTTCGCCGTGTGGGGCAAGGGACCCCACCTGGTGGGCTCAGCCCAAGATCTAACGCCGTGACGGCGGGTGCCAGACGTTGCCCTCGACGAGGTCGCCGAAGCCCATCCAGACGAGGTTCATGAGGCGTGCGGCGACGACGCCGGCGGGTTCCTCCGGGTGGTCGAGCCACCACTCCGCGAGCGACTCGCCGGCCCCGACCAGCGCGGCGGCCAATGACTCGGCCTCGAGCTTGGTCGCCGGTGCCTTCGTCGACTGGGTGAGCAGCGCCGCGACCAGCGACACCGCCCGCGTGCGCATGTCCGTGAGCTCGACCGCGAACGGCCCGCCCTGGGTCGACGCCTGGCGGTGCAGCACCATCCAGCTCGCCCGGTTCTCCCCGACGAACCCGAAGAACGCCCTGAGGCCGCTCCACAGCTGCACGTCGGGTTCCTGGTCGGGCTCGACGCCGGTCGCGATGGCCTCCATCATCCGGGTGGCCTCACGCCGGATGCAGGTCGCGAAGAGCTCTTCCTTCGAACCGAGGTAGGCGTAGAGCATCGGCTTGGAGATGCCGGCGACCTCGGAGATCTCGTCCATCGAGGCCGCGTGGAAGCCGAGCCGCGAGAACACGTCGACGGCGGCGTCCATGATCTGCCGCTCGCGCACCGCGCGTGGCAAGCGCTTGGCTCGACCTTCTGTGCGCATGAAACCCCCTCGGTATGGAGGAACAAGATTATCCGATCGGCTTGCCGCGCTATCTACTCGCCAGTAGTCTTACTCACGAGTAGGTACCAGGAGGTGTGTCAATGACGCTCGACCTCACCACCGAGGCGATCGCGAAGCTCAGCCCGGCTGAGCTGATCAGCACGCTGCAGCAGATCTCGCCGGACGATCCCGCGCTCAAGGACGTGAACATCGACGTCGTCGCCCGCGGCATCGACCCGAAGAAGCTGGGCAAGGACGACTTCGCGGCCCTGCTGTCCGCGCTGGGCAGGCTCGCCGACGGCGGCGCCGACCTCGACCTGGCGAAGATGGACCCGTCCAACTTCGCCCGCATCATCTCGCGCGCCTCGAAGGACCAGATCGAGGGCGTCGTCTCGGACCCGGCGCTGCGCACGCGCGTGCTGGACGAGGTGTTCCGCCGCATGGAGGTCCACTTCCGCGCGGACCGGGCCGGCGCCACCCGTGCCGTCGTGCACTTCCACGTGCTGGAGGACGTCTACGAGGCCATCATCGAAGACGCGACCTGCACCATCAACAAGGGCGTGACGCGCGAGGCCCGTGCCGTCGTGACGCTGACGCCCGCCGACTTCCTGAAGCTCGCGACCGGCAACGCCTCCGCTCCCGTGCTGTTCATGACGGGCAAGCTGAAGGTGAAGGGCGACCTGGGGTTCGCGGCCGGGTTCATGAGCCTCTTCAACATCCCGAAGGCCTAGGAGAGATTCAGTGGGTGGCTTCTCGCTCGAGCTGAACGAAGACCAGACCGACCTGCGCGACTGGGTGCACGGTTTCGCTCGCGACGTGATCAGGCCGGCGGCCTCCGAGTGGGACGAGCGCGAGGAGACGCCGTGGCCGGTGATCCAGGAGGCGGCGAAGATCGGCCTCTACGGCTTCGAGGCCCTCGCGACCTGGTTCGCGGACCCGATCGGCCTGTCCCTGCCCATCGCCACCGAAGAGCTGTTCTGGGGTGACGCCGGCATCGCGCTCTCGCTGATGGGCACCGGCCTGGCCGTCGCGGGCATCTTCGCCTCCGGCGAGCCCGAGCAGCTGGCCGAGTGGGTGCCGGAGTGCTTCGGCGACGAGAACGAGCCGAAGCTGGCCGCGTTCTGCGCCTCCGAGCCCCAGGCGGGCTCCGACGTGGCGGGCTACCGCACGCGCGCCCGCTACGACGAGGCCACCGACGAGTGGGTCATCAACGGCCAGAAGGCGTGGGCCACCAACGGCGGCATCGCGAACGTGCACGTCGTGACCGCTGTCGTCGACCCGTCGCTCGGCGCTCGCGGCCAGGCAGGTTTCATCGTCCCGCCGGGCACGCCGGGCCTGTCGTCGCCGGGCAAGATCAAGAAGCACGGCATGCGCGCCTCGCACACCGCCGACGTGTTCTTCGACGACGTGCGCGTGCCCGGCCGTTGCGTGCTGGGCGGCCGGGAGCGGCTGGAGGCCCGGCTGGCGCGTGCCCGCGAGGGCCAGAAGGCCGGCGGACAGGCCGCGATGGCGACGTTCGAGACCACCCGCCCGACCGTCGGCGCGATGGCCGTCGGTGTCGCCCGAGCCGCCTACGAGTACGCGCTGGACTACGCGAAGGACCGCGAGGCGTTCGGGCGAAAGATCATCGAGAACCAGTCGATCGCGTTCGACCTCGCGAACATGCGGATGGAGATCGACGCGGCGCGGCTGCTGGTGTGGCGCGCGGCGTGGATGGGGCGCAACAACGTGCCATTCACCGCGGGTGAGGGCTCGATGTCGAAGCTCAAGGCGTCCGAGGTGTCGGTGTGGGCGACCGAGCGGGCGATCCACATCCTCGGTGGGGCCGGGTACACGCGGGAGCACCCGGTGGAGCGGATGCACCGGGACTCCAAGATCTTCACCATCTTCGAGGGGACCTCGGAGATCCAGCGGCTCGTCGTGTCGCGCGCGATCTCCGGGATGCAGATCAAGTGATTCGACAGCGGGCGGCTTTCGGGCCGCCCGCTCTCGGTCTCGTCAGCAGGACCGGCCGCTGCGCCCCGACAGGGAGACGCTGTCGTGGGTCACGGTGCCCACGGCTGCCGTGCACTTGTCGTTCATCGTCCTGCTGAACGTCCACACGTCGCGCTGGTTCGGCTGGCCGAGCTCCGGCGTGGTGGACACGTCGTCCGCGCTGAGCCGGACCGACGCGCGGAACGGCGTCGTGGTCTGCACGCGGACGTGGCCGTACTTGCCACCGCAGCCCTCGAACTGCGTGATGGTGGCAACGGTGGTGGCGCCTCGTTTGACGACACCGGTCGAGCCGATCTGCACCGCGGTCGAGCAGTTCGGCGGCTT
This sequence comes from Lentzea flava, assembly GCF_014648475.1. Lineage (GTDB taxonomy): Bacteria > Actinomycetota > Actinomycetes > Mycobacteriales > Pseudonocardiaceae > Lentzea > Lentzea flava. The sequence continues at coordinate 112,128 of NZ_BMRE01000002.1, forward strand.
CGGTACCACCGGTACCTCGGCTGCTTGTGCGACGCCCCCGAAGAGCAGGGCTGCGCCGGTGGTGACGATTCCCAATTTGATCAGCACGTACGTGAACGTAAGTCGCGTTGGTTAGCCGACGGTAAATCCGCGAACGCGTGCAGTAACGCCCAGATCCACTGCTCCGATCAGCCCAGTGGAACGGCGTTAGGGGGAATCGAGATGCTCCCGAATGTGTACGTCCTGGCCGCCGCGGTTCTGGCCGGTGCCGCCGGCAGTGCCTACGTCGTGACGGTGGTGGACCGTCCGAAGCCGGTCGTGGTCAGTCACGTCGTGCGCGTGGTCGACGCGGAGACGGTCGAGGTGCGCGAGGGCGATCGCGTCGTGGCCGTCAAGCTCGTGAACGTCGACGCGCCTGCTGCGGACGAGTGTCTGCACGAGGAGTCCCGGAAGCGGCTCGGCGAGCTGTTGCCGGAGGGAACTCCGGTCACCGTGGCGTGGGAAGGGCAGTTCGCGGCGCTGTCCACGCGGGACGGGACGCTCGTCAACGCGGCGCTCATCGCCGACGGGCTGGCGGTGCCGACGGTCACCGGCACGCGGTACCTGGGCAGGGCGAAGGAGGCCGGCCACGCGGCCGCCGAGCAGCAGAAAGGGCTGCATTCGCCGGACGTGCCGTGCACGTTGCCCGGGCAGGTCAGGGCGATCACCGAGGCGGCCGCCGCCGTCGAGGCCCAGTCGCTCAAGGCCGGCAAGGCCGAGCTGACGGTGGCGGCGGACACCGCCAAGTCCGCGATCGGGCTGGTCGACCAGCTCAGCAAGCCTGGTGGGCTGACCTGGGACGCCGTGGCGCCGGTGGACCAGACGGTGTTGCTGGCGAAGGTCACCAAGGCCGTGCCGACGCTGTACCGCAAGGAAGCCGAGCTGCGGAACGTCGTCAAGGGGCTCAGGTGAGTTTGGTAGCCTCCGGGACGCCCCGCGGTCTGGGCGAACCCATGTTGGAGGAACGTCGTGCGCACGTTGACCCATGCCGAGTTCATGGCGATGCGGCGCTTCCCCGCGCTGGACGGACTGCGCGCGTTCGCGGCCGTCATCGTGGTGTTCTTCCACTTCGGCGGCGCCGAGTGGAAGTGGCTGTCCGGGTGGGTCGGCGTCTACCTCTTCTTCGTGCTGTCCGGCTTCCTGATCACCACGCTGCTGCTGCGCGAGCAGGACACCAAGGGCCGGATCTCGCTCAAGAACTTCTACATCCGGCGCGTGTTCCGGATCATGCCGCCCTACTTCGTGATCTTCGCCTTCATCATGGCGTTCTTCTACCTGCGCGGCGACTTCTTCACGATCCGCTACCCGGAGACGCTGAAGTACTACCTGACGTTCATGAACGAGTTCCTGCCCGAGGGCATGAAGGGCGCTCCGAACGACTACTTCTCCGGCTCGTGGACGCTCGGCATCGAGCAGAAGTTCTACCTTGTCTGGCCCGCGCTGATGGTCTTCGCGGGCGTGGCCGCCGCCCGGCGCCGCGTCTACATCGCACTGGGCGCGATGGCCGTGCTCGTCGCCTGCATCCCGCTCACCGCCGGGTGGTACACCAGCTACTCGATGACCGCGCTGTACACCTCGACGGTGCACTACGTGGTGCTGCTGATCGGCGCGCTGCTGGCGATCGTCATGAACAGCAAGCGCCTGTTCAAGCTCGTCCAGCCGCTGACCCACCCGCTGGTCGCGCCGGTCGCGATGATCGGGTTCGCCGTGCTGCACGTGAACATGGAGACCCTCTGGCACTCCACCGGCAACGCCGTGGTGCTGCTGCTGGCCTACGCGGTGCTGACGGCGATGCTGATCGTGTCGCTGCTGGGCCGCAACCCGATGACGTGGCTGCTGTCGACCGCCCCGATGCGCTTCGTCGGCGACCGCTCCTACTCGCTGTACCTGTTCCAGGGCATCGCGGGCTTCATGGTCGGCGCGCTGCTGCCCCGGTTCCAGGTCTACGGCACGCTCACGGCCGTCGTGGTCACGCTGGCGTCGTTGCTGCTCGCCGACGTGGTGTTCCGCTGGGTCGAGCACCCGGCGATCGAGCTGGGCCGCCGGATCATCGCCCGCCGCTCGAAGATGCCGGCCGCGGTCAACCCGCCGGCGAAGGAAGTGCCGCCGGTGCCGGTCGGCGCCTGAGCGACTAGCCCGGCAGCCGCAGAACCGCGCCCACGCGCTTGAGCTCGCGGCGGTGCACGGCGAGCAGGACCGTGTCCTCGGCCCGGCGGAAGTGCAGGACGACGAAGTTGGGGTGCGGCGAGTCGTGGTCGGTGATCAGATCGACCCGACCCTCCTCGGGGCTGAAGATGATCCGCTCGGCCCAGATGATCTTCGTGGGACCGAAGAACAACTCGCCCTCTTCCCACTTGCCGTCCAGGAAGACATCACCGTCTCCGTAGGCGTAGTCGTCGCCTGACGGACCGATGAACTCCCCGAGCACGCCCCCGAGCACCTCGAACAAGGCAGACATGATCACGACCCCCTTCGTTGCTACAGGAACGAGCTGGGCGCCCAGCCGGTTCCCGTGTGCGAGGTGGTCTAGCCGAACGGCTGTCCGGCAGCGCGCAGCCAGGCGCGCTCACGTGAGTGGTCCGGCATGGCGGGCCACCCGTTGATCTTCGCGATCAGCACCCAGTACCGCTCGGCACGCGGGTCCGCGAAGTCGGAGAACGTGCCCAGCCGCTCGACGACGCGTTCGTCGTTCGGCACGCCCAGCGCCTCCGCCCAGTTGGCGTTCACGCGGTCGACGATCTCCTTCGCGGCTTCCGACTCGGGAGCGATGCCGGCCTCGAGGGCCTGCCGCGCCTGGTCGATCGCGAAGTTGAACGCCTCCATCTGGTTGTTCTCCGGCGGACTCATGTCCATGCCGTTGCGGCGGCGTTCCTCGTGCTGCTGGGACATCCGCTTGACCGACTCGCGGAAGTCCGGGTCCTGCACGAGCTTCGCGAGCTCGACCCAGGCCTCCAGCTGCTCGGTCGTCGGGTCGTCCGGCAGCTCGATCCGCACGGATCGCATGTGCTGCTCGAACTGCGGATCCAGCTCGTAGGGCCCGAACACCTCCTCGAAGAAGTCGTCGAGGATGCGCTGGCGCTCCTCGTCCGACATCCGTGCCAACTCGTTCATCAGTTCCATCTCCCCTCCTTTGGCGACGGCGCGCAGGACGGCGCGGCGCAGCCGCAACGTCTTCATCTGTGCGTCGATCGCTTCCGCATGTGCCCGCGCCACGTCGGTCACCGTCACCTCGCGGGCGAGAATCCGCCCGGCGGTCGGCAGGTCCACGCCCAGATCCCTGAGCGTGCGGACCAGCTTGAGCTTCGCGACCGCCTCACCGTCGTAGGTCCGGTAGCCGCCGACCGTTCTCGAGGTGGGCGGGATGAGGCCCTGGTCGGAGTAGAACCGGATTGTTCTGACGGTGAGGCCGGTCATCTTGGCCAGCTCGCCGATCTGGTAGCGCGTCACGGGGACAACTCTGAACCCTCCAGTGACTGGAGAGTCAAACCCGATTAACCGATCGAGTTCCAGAACGAGCAGTTGTGCCTGGTCAGGCCGTTGATCGGGCCGACACGCTCCAGCGAGTACTCCTGCACGGTGCCCCGCGCCCAGCCCGGCTTGCCCGTCCGCGCGAACGTGGTCCAGTCGCGGATCATCGTCGAGGCGAGCTGCTGCTGTGCCGGGTTGAGGTCGAACATCGGGATGTCGAAGAAGTAGGCCAGGTCGAACGAATGCGCGGCACCGCCGGGGAAGCTTTCGGAGAAGAGGTCCTTGAACCACCCAACGGGCGCGGTGCGGTCGGCGAACTCGTAGCCGTACGTCGGCGTGTAGCGGGAGAGCAACCGATCGTCGGACAGCTGGTTGCACGCCCACACGCCGTCAGTGAGCACCGAGCCGTAGGCAAGACGTGCGGACTCGCCCTCCGGGTACTCGGCGGCGATCTTGGCGGCCTTCTCCTGACCGAAGCCCTGCACCAGCAGGGCCTGGTAGTCGAACGGCTCCGGCACGGTCGCCGACGTCAGCCTGCCCTCGTCACGGGTGTTTCCCCAGATCACCGGGACGCGGTTGAACCGGCCGGACTTCAGCGCGTCGACCGGGTGCACCGGCAGCACGCTGTTGCCCGTCACCACCGGGGTCGCGCCGCGGTCGATGGCGGTGAAAGCCGTGGGCGGCAACGCACGCAGGCACGCGACGTCCGAGCAACCGAGCTGAGCCGAGATGGCCACCGCATCGGCCGCGGCCGCGTCCTTCGTGATCCAAGGAGCACCGGCCGGCTTGTCGTGGATCACGCCGTTGGCACCCCACTTGGTGGAGCAGCCGCCGCTCTGCGCGATGGCCTTCTGGAACAGCCCACGCGACTTCGGTGACGTCACGTGCGCACACACGTCGAACGCGCCGCCGGACTCACCGAAAACCGTGACGTTGCGCGGATCCCCGCCGAACGCGGCGGCGTTGCGCTGCACCCACCGCAGCGCGGCCTGCTGGTCCTCGATGCCGTACGCGCCCGATTCCGGCAGGTCCGGGTGTCCGAAGAAACCGAAGAAGCCCAGCCGGTAGTTGATCGTCACGACCACGACGTCGCCCTGCACCACCAGGCGCCGAGGGTTGAAGCCGTCGCCGGACAGGTAGCTGTTGCCGCCGCCGTGGAGGTAGACCATGACCGGCCTGCGGCCGTGCGTGGAGGGCGTGGTGACGTTGAGGTACAGGCAGTCCTCGTTGCTGCTCGGCGATCCAGCACCAGCCGACTGGGCGCAGACCGGGCCCGGCCTGGTGGCGTCACGAGGTGTCGTCCACGGCGCGACCGGCTGCGGCGAGCGCCACCGCAACTCACCCACCGGCGGCGCCGCGTACGGAATGCCCTGGTAGACCTGGCGATCGGCGAGCACGGTGCCGCGGACAGGGCCGGCGTCGGTGCGCACGAGGCCGGGTTCGGAAGCCTGCGCCACACCGACCGGGCTGGCCAGCAGGGCTGCGGCGATCAACAGAGAGAGTCGCTTGTTCATGCACGGGCGTCGAACGAACGGGCCCGCGGATCGACATCCGCGGGCCCGTCACATACCGAGCTGTTCTCAGTAGGTCATCGCGAAGCCGGGGTCGGCCAGCAGCGCGCCGACGTCGGCCAGGAACTGCGAGCCCTGCTGGCCGTCGACCACGCGGTGGTCGAAGGAGAGCGCGAGCTGGCAGATCTTGCGAATCTTGATCTCGCCGTCGACCACCCACGGCATGTCGCGGATCGCGCCCAGGGCGAGGATCGCGGACTCGCCGGGGTTGAGGATCGGCGTGCCGGTGTCGACGCCGAAGACGCCGACGTTGGTGATCGTGATGGTGCCGTTCATCATGTCGGCCGGGGCGGTCTTGCCGTCGCGGGCGACGGTGGCGAGCTCATCGAGTGCGATCGCCAGTTCCTTCAGCGACATGCGGTCGGCGTCGCGGACCTTCGGGACCACCAGGCCGCGCGGCGTGGCGGCCGCGATGCCCAGGTGGACGTAGTCCTTGTAGACGATCTCGTTCGCCGCGGTGTCCCACGTCGCGTTGACGTCCGGCGTGCGGCGGGTGGCCAGCACGACGGCCTTGGCGCAGAACGCGAGCGGCGTCAGCTTCACGCCGCGGAACTCCGGGTGGTTCTTCAGGCGGGCGCGGAGCTCCATCATCGGCGTGACGTCGACCGTCAGGAACTCGGTGACGTGCGGTGCGGTGAAGGCGCTGTCGACCATGGCCTGCGCGGTCGCCTTGCGGACGCCCTTGATCGGCACCCTGCGCTCGCGCGCGCCGTTGTCCACAGAGGACGGTGCAGCGGCGGGAGCCGGTGCGGCGACGGCGCTTTCGACGTCCTCGCGCGTGATCACGCCGTCGGGGCCGGAGCCCGTGAGCGAGTACAGGTCGACGCCGAGGTCCTTGGCCAGCTTGCGCACCGGCGGCTTGGCCAGCGGCACGTAACCGCCGGGAGCCTGGACCGGAGCGGGAGCAGGCGCCGCAACGGGTTGCGGTGCCACGACCGGAGCCGGAGCGGCGACAGCGGCAGCGGGGGCAGCCGTGTCCTTGCGTGCGCGGCGCTTGGCCGTGCCGGACTTCGGGCCGTAGCCGACAAGCGTCGCGATGCGACCGCCCGGCATCTCCTCGCCGATCTTGCCCGACGAGGTGCCGTTCGCCTCAGCGGCAGCAGGTGCGGGTGCGGGTGCGGCGGCGCCACCGGGGTCGGTGTCGATCGTGATGATCGGGACGCCGACCTCGACGGTCTGGCCGGGCTCGGCGTGCAGCTCGGTCACGACGCCCGCCCACGGGCAGGGCAGCTCGACGGCGGCCTTGGCCGTCTCGATCTCGACGATGATCTGGTTGACCGTGACGGTGTCACCCGGCTTGACGTGCCAGGTGAGGATCTCGGCCTCGGTCAGCCCCTCTGCCGTGTCGGGCAGGGGGAATTGCTTGTACTGCGGCATTTCCGGTTGTCCCCTTACCAGGCGAGAGAGCGGTCGACGGCGTGCAGCACCCGGTCGAGGTCGGGGAGGAACTCCTCCTCGAGCTTCGACGGCGGGTACGGGGTGTCGAAACCGGTCACCCGCAGCACCGGTGCCTGCAGCGAGTAGAAGCACTCCTGCTGGACCTTGGCCGCGATCTCACTGGCGATCGAGGACTCGGACGGCGCCTCGGACACGACGACCAGGCGACCGGTGCGGCGCACCGACTCGAACACCGGCGCGAGGTCCAGCGGCGACAGCGTGCGCAGGTCGATGACCTCGAGCGACGTGCCGTCCTCCGCGGCCGCGGTGGCGGCGTCGAGGGCCGTGCGGACCATCGGGCCGTACGCGACGAGGGTCGCGTCCGTGCCGGTGCGCAGCGTCCGCGACGCGAACAACGGGCCGGGCTGGGCCGTGGTGTCGACCTCGCCCTTCTCGTAGTAGCGGCGCTTGGGCTCGAAGAAGAGCACCGGGTCGTCGCAGTCGATCGCCTGCTGGATCATCCAGTACGCGTCGGACGGGTTCGAGCACGAGACGACCTTGAGGCCGGCGGTGTGCGCGAAGTACGACTCGGGCGACTCCGAGTGGTGCTCGACGGCACCGATGCCACCGCCGAAGGGCACGCGGATCACCATGGGCAGCTTGATCTTGCCCTGGGTGCGGTAGTGCAGCTTCGCGACCTGCGACACGATCTGGTCGAAGCCGGGGAAGATGAAGCCGTCGAACTGGATCTCGCACACCGGGCGGTAGCCGCGGATCGCGAGGCCGACGGCGGTGCCGATGATGCCGGACTCCGCGAGCGGCGTGTCGAGCACGCGCTGCTCACCGAAGTCCTTCTGCAGGCCGTCGGTGATGCGGAAGACACCGCCGAGCTTGCCGATGTCCTCGCCCATCATGATGACCTTGGGGTTGGCCTCCATGGCCGCCCGCAGGCCCATGTTGAGCGCCTTGGAGATCGTGAGCGTCTGCACCGGGGTCGCCGGGGCAGCGGTCGTGGATCGGTCCATGGTCGGAGCAGCCATCAGTGCTCACCTCCAGCAAAACCCGAGACGTAGTCGAGGAATTCGTCGCGCTGCGCTTCGAGGTTGGGGTTGCCCTCGGCGTAGACGTTGCTGAAGATCCGTTCAGCGGGCGGGTCGGGCATGTTGACGCAGAACTCGCGCAGGTTCTCGGCGAGTTCGTCCGCCTCCGCCTCGACGCCCGCGAAGAACTCCTGGTCGGCCCACTGCTGCCGGACCAGGTAGACCTTGACCCGCTCGATCGGGTCCTTGAGCTTCCACAGCTCCAGCTCGTCCGACAGCCGGTAGCGCGTCGGGTCGTCGGAGGTGGTGTGCGCGTCCATCCGGTAGGTGAACGCCTCGATCAGGATCGGGCCGTTGCCGTGGCGGCACTCGTCCAGCGCCCAGCGCGTGACGGCCAGGGTCGCCAGCACGTCGTTGCCGTCGACGCGGATGCCGGGGAAGCCGTAGCCGCGGGCGCGCTGGTACAGCGGCAGGCGCGACTGGCGCTCGGTGGGCTCGGAGATGGCCCACTGGTTGTTCTGGCAGAAGAAGACGAGCGGCGCGTCGTAGACCGCGGCCCACACGAAGCCCTCGTGCACATCACCCTGGGAGGTCGCGCCGTCGCCGAAGAACACCATGGTGGCTTCGCCGTCGTCGTCGCCGACCTTGCCGTCGAACTTCTGGCCCATCGCGTACCCGGCCGCGTTGAGGACCTGGTTGCCGATGACGATCGTGTACGGGTGGAAGCGCTTCTCGACCGGGTCCCACGTGCCCTGGTCGGTGCCGCGGAAGATGCCCAGCAACTCCGTCGGGTGCACGCCGCGGGTCCACGCGATGCCGTGCTCGCGGTAGCTGGGGAACGCCATGTCGGTCGGGCGCATCGCGCGGCCGGCGCCGATCTGCGCGGCCTCCTGGCCGAGCAGCGGCACCCAGATGCCGAGCTGGCCCTTGCGCTGCAGCGCGTTCGCCTCGCGGTCGACCCGGCGGATCAGGACCATGTCGCGGTACAGGCCGCGCAGCTCCTCCGCCGAGATGTCGATGTCGAAGTCCGGGTGCGTGACCCGCTCACCTTCGGGAGTGAGGAGCTGCACCAGGTCGGCGCCACCCTCGTCTGTCGCTCGCAAGCCTGCGATCACCTGTTCCGCTGTCGGTTTTGCGGCAGTGGCGGCCGGCGCTGCGTCCGGCTCAGGGTGCGTCCATTGCTCAGGGGACGACATGCGCCTTCTCCTCTGTCTCTCCGACCGCCCGATCGCTCGTGACGACCTCGTGCGGCGACGCCGGCGGTCACCGCCAACCCTGTGGGGCCGGAGGCATCCGTCGGCGTTGACGGTGGCTTACGACCACATCCTGACACGGCCTCACCCGTGTTGGTGAGACCCGTCCCACTTCGTAACACACGAGTCAACGTTCTGATCAGCGACAACAGTCGGAGGTTCGACCTTTTGCCCTCCGACTACGCCGTCCGATTACCGGACGTCGTTGTCCCGGTTACCGATCGTTAACTTCGTCGGAGGTCTCCACGGACACGGTTGTGGACGCGAGCGGAGGGCGAGTCGTGACAGGATCGAGAGGTGGACCGCTCAGTTGTGACCAGCACTGTCCGGACGCTCTGGGACGACGACATCGTCCCGAGCCTGTCTCAGCTCGTCGCCGTGCCGGCGATCTCGCCCGCGTTCGATCCCGCCTGGGAAGAGCACGGCGAACTGGCCGCCGCGATCGAGCACGTGCGCGCCTGGATCGCCTCCCGCTCGCTGCCCGGCGCGGTGCTCGAGGTCGTCCAACTGGCGGGACGCACGCCGCTTCTGCTCGTCGACGTCCCCGCGTTCGGTAACGCGGGCGACGACACGGTGTTGCTCTACGGACATCTCGACAAGCAGCCGCCGGTGGGCGGCTGGAGCGAAGGGCTCGGCCCGTGGACCCCGGTGCTGCGTGACGGACGTCTCTACGGCCGTGGCTCCGCGGATGACGGTTACTCCGGATATGCCGCAATCGCCGCAATCGAGGCCGTGCGCGCGGCAGGCGGTTCGCACTCCCGCTGCGTCGTGCTGCTGGAGACCGGCGAGGAGTCAGGTTCGCCCGATCTGCCCGCCTACCTGGAGCACCTGTCTTCTCGCCTGGGCCAGGTGTCCTTGGTCGTGTGCCTCGACTCGGGCGGCTCGGACTACGACCGCATGTGGCTGACCACGTCGCTGCGCGGGTTGGTGCAGGTCACGCTGACCGTGCGGGTGCTGGAGGGCGGTCTGCACTCCGGCATGTCGTCCGGCATGGTGCCGTCGTCGTTCCGCATCGCCCGCGTGCTGCTCGACCGGCTGGAGGACTCCGCGACCGGCGAGATCCTGGTCCCGGAGATGCACGTCGAGATCCCTCCGCACCGCCTGGCCGAGGTCCGCGAGGCCGTCGAGGCCGCGCCGGGCGCGTTGTGGGGTCCGGTGCCGCGGGTCGGCGACCTGCAGCCGATGTCCACCGACGAGGTGGAGCAGGCGCTGGGCACCGGGTGGCGGCCGACGCTCTCGATCACGGGCGCGGACGGCCTGCCGTCGCCGGAGGACGCGGGCAACGTGCTGCGGCCGTTCACGTCGTTGGTGCTCTCGTTCCGGCTGCCGCCCACGGCTTCCTCCGCCGCTGCCTTGGAGGCGGTGAAGGAGCGGCTGACCACGGACGTTCCCTACAACGCGACTGTCGAGCTTTCGCGCGTCGAGGCCGCGGACGGCTGGAACGCGCCCGAGCTCGCGCCGTGGTTGGCGGCGACGCTGGACGACGCCGGCAAGGAGGTGTTCGGGGCGCCGTGGCGGACCGTGTCGCTGGGCGGGTCGATCCCGTTCATGGGGCTGCTGCACGAGGCCTACCCGGACGCGCAGTTCCTGGTCACGGGCGCGGTCGGGCCGGACTCGAACTGCCACGTTCCCGACGAGTGGCTGCACCTGGCGCACGCGGCTCGGATCACCGAGGCGGTCGCGTTGGTGCTGGACGCGCAGTCCAAGCAGCGCTGAACTCCTCAAGCAACGCAAGGCCGGTGACGGGGTTGCTCCCCACGTAGCGACGCGCCCTCGCGAGCGCGTCAAGATCGTCGAGGAGCACCTCGTCGAGGCCGTCGGTGAAGATCTCGACCACAACCTCCAGGAACCGGATCCGGGCTGCGGCTAGGTCTCGCAGTTCACGGACTGCCTTGGATTCGCCCTGGTAGACGCCTTGCAAGTCGACCGGCCGACTCATCAACGCTCGCAACAGCGTTGTAACTCCCTCGGGATCGTCCAGCGCGGTCAGGGCATCAGAGGTCGTCTCACACACGCGGTAGAGTTCGTCGTTGGCGAGCGTCCGCGCAACTTCGCTCAGTGTTGTGCCCTCCTTGTGCCTGAGCACGTCCCGAGCGGCGCGGATCAACTGCCGTGCCAACCCGCCGGAGAACACGTAAGCCAGCGCGGCAAACTGTTCGGGCAACCCGATCACCAACCGACCGAGTAGCCTCCTGGCGAGATCGAAGTCCAGGTAGTCGACCCTGATGACCTCGTCGAACGAACTGTCGAAGACGCTGCGAAGGCCCATCCCGGACAACTCGAAGTCATGCTGGGCCTCGGTCGACACGGACACCAGGTAATAACAACCAGGGATGTCGAAGATTGCTTTCAGCTCGCTGAGGAACCGCCGCGCCTGCTCCCCGGCGCCGATCCTGTCGATCTCGTCGATTGCGATGACGACCCGGCCGAGTGCCTGGACGAACGCCCGGAAGTCGTTCACGACCTCGGGATAAGTCGGCGCCCGGCCTGCCATGCTGTCTCCGCGCTTGAGGCTGATCTCAGCGCCCTTGAAGCCGTACTTACCGCTCACCTCGTTGCTGCGAGTCTGGACGTACGCAATGGAGACGAGCCCAGATTTTGCGGCTTTGACCAGGTGAGGCGCGTTACCTCGGGCGATAACAGCCCGGCAGATCTCGGCGTACAGGTGCAGTAAGAACTCCCTCGGCACGTACTCGACGGGTGCTGAAGCGAGCACGGTCAGATCCTCTGGCTGATCGGGTACGGCATAGGTACCGGCGCAAAACGCCCGCAGCAGGTTCGTCTTGCCCACGCCACGCGGGCCGGCGAGCGCGAAGCTGCCGCCGTTGACCGACCGCACCAACTCGGCAAGTCGTTCACCGGCAAGGGTCCGCTGATGGGCAACCAACGGCGTGCCTCCGAACAGACCCTTCGAGTCCGTGAACGGCAACGTCGTACCGCGCGTCACGTCCACACTGTTGACCTCTGCGCGGAGGACTGGCAGCACTCCCCGTTCCGCCATCGCGAACATCCAGTCGGCGCGCGCCCTGTTCGGGTAGCTGGCGAGAAACCTCTTCCCGCCGGGGATCCACAAGTCAACCGCGACGAGGAAGAACAGGACCAGCGCGGTCACCACGGTCGCGACAATCCACCACCAGCCGAAAGGAAGCACGAACCCCAGCCCCGCCACAACTGGCACCAGAGCAACCGCGATCCGCGCCGCCCACAGGACGAACGGCGCGAACGGGTTCACCGCCTCGAACGTTTCCTGCTCAGATCGTGCGGTAGCGAGGATGTCGGACTGGGCACGGCGGGCCGACTCGCGCAGATCGCGCTCGGTAATGAGACCAGCGTCAATCTGCCTGCGGATCTCGTTGTCTTGCAGACCCACGCTGAGTGCCCACTCGAAGACTTGCGTCTCGTCCACCACGGAATGGTGCACTCGTTCGAGCCCGATCGAAATGGGCCGTTCAGGTCATGCTCCACCCGGCTTTTTAGTGAGGAATGACTCAGACCTGACGTGGGCCCGACCAGGTGCCGGGCCCCGTGTCCCACACTGGGGCGATGGGCGAACAAGCGGAACGGGCGCGCCTCGCGGAGTCGGAGACCCCGACCTCGCCTTGGCGCCTGTGGGGGCCGTACCTGTCCGGCCGCCAGTGGGGGACGGTCCGCGAGGACTACTCGCCCGAGGGCGATGCGTGGGCGTCGTTCCCTTTTGACCACGCCCGTGCGCGCGCGTACCGGTGGGGCGAGGACGGCATCGCGGGGATCTGCGACGTCCACGGGTTCCTCAACCTCGCCGTGGCCCTGTGGAACGGCAACGACCCGATCCTCAAGGAGCGGTACTTCGGCCTCACCAACAGCGAGGGCAACCACGGTGAGGACGTCAAGGAGCACTGGTGGTTGACGGACGGGACGCCCACGCACTCGTGGATGCAGGTGGTGTACCGGTATCCGCAGAAGGAGTTCCCGTACGGGCAGCTGCGGGAGATGGCGCGCAACGCCGGGCGGGAGAACCGCGAGCCCGAGCTGGCCGACACCGGGGTGCTGGACGAGAACCGGTTCTTCGACGTCGAGGTCACCTACGCGAAGGCCGGCACCGACGACATCTGCGTCGAGATCAGGGCGACCAACCACGGGCCCGACGACGCGCCGTTGCACCTGCTCCCTCAGCTCTGGTTTCGCAACACGTGGGCCTGGGGCCGGGACGAGCGGCCCTGTCAGCTCGTGGCCAGCACGGCCACCGGCCGCACGGTGACGGCTGACCACGGGAACCTCGGGCGGTACACGCTGCACCTCGACGGGGCGCCGTCGATGTTGATGACGGACAACGAGAGCAACGAGATGTCGCTCTTCGGGGCCGAGCGCAACCCGTCGCCGTGGACCAAGGACGGCATCTGCAACTACGTGGTGCACGGGAGCACGTCGACCTGTCAGGTGGTCGGGCCGGACGGCGACGAGGCGGCGGGCACGAAGTTCGCGGCCTGGTACTCGTTCGACCCCGTGGAGCCGGGCGAGACGGTGGCGATCCGGCTGCGGCTGACCGGCGGCGACGGGCACCCGGACCCTTTTGGGCCCAGCTTCGACGAGACCCTCCGGGCGAGAAAGCTCGAGGCCGACGAGTTCCACGACGCCATCGCGCCCGAAGCGAACCCCGAAGAGAAGCACGTGCTGCGGCGGGCGCTGGCCGGGTTGATGTGGACCAAGCAGCACTACCGGTTCCGGACGCGGGACTGGCTCGACGGCGATCCCACCAAGCCGGAAGCACCGTCGAGCAGACGCACGCCAGAGGCTCGCAACGTGCACTGGCGGCACCTCGACGTCGCCGACGTGATCTCCATGCCGGACGAGTGGGAGTACCCCTGGTTCGCGGCGTGGGACCTCGCGTTCCACACGATCCCGTTCACGCTGGTCGACCCGGCGTTCGCGAAGGAGCAGCTGCTGCTGTTCTGCCGTGAGTGGATGATGCACCCGAACGGCCAGATTCCCGCCTACGAGTGGGAGTTCGGCGACGTCAACCCGCCTGTGCACGCGTGGGCGGCGTTGCAGGTCTACCGGGCCGACGGCAGCAAGGACCGCAAGTTCCTGGCGAAGATCTTCCACAAGCTGCTGCTCAACTTCTCGTGGTGGGTGAACCGCAAGGACGCCGACGGCAGCTACCTGTTCGAGGGCGGGTTCCTCGGCATGGACAACATCGGGCCGGTCAACAGGTCCGAGCCCATGCTGGGCGAGTGGCGGCTGGAGCAGTCGGACGCCACGTCGTGGATGGCCGCGTACAGCCTGCACCTCATGCAAATCGCGCTGGAGCTTGCGCGCACCGACGAGTCCTATGAGGACGTCGCGACGAAGTTCGTCGAGCACTTCCTGTCGATCGCGGAGGCGTTCACGCACTTCGGGTCGTCGGGCAGCGGGATCTGGCACGACGAGGACGGCTTCTGCTACGACCGGGTCTCGCGCCGCCACCCCGACGGCAGCGTCGAGTCCGAACCGGTGCGGGTGCGGTCGATGGTCGGCCTCATCCCGCTCCTCGCGTCAGCGGTCCTCGAGCCGTGGGTGCTCAGTGAGCTGCACGGGTTCACCAGCCGGTTGGAGCACCTGCTCAAGCGCCGGCCGGAGCTGCGGCAGTTCATCACGTTCCACGACAAGCGCGGCGCGTTCGTGTCGTTGCTGGACGAGCACAAGCTGCGCCGCGTGCTGCACCGGATGCTCGACGAGCACGAGTTCCTCTCGCCGCACGGGATCCGCTCGCTCAGCGCCGCCCACCGCGAGGGGCTCGAGGTCAAGGTCGCCGGTCAGGAGCACCGGATGGGCTACGAGCCCGGCGAGTCCACCAGCCCGATGTTCGGCGGCAACTCGAACTGGCGGGGCCCGGTCTGGCTGCCCACCAACGCGCTGCTCGTCGAGGCGCTCAGGACCGTCTGCGCGTTCCACGACGGCACGTTCCAGGTCGAGATGCCGACGCACTCCGGCCGCCACCTCACCGCGGGGCAGGTGGCCGACGAGCTGAGCGACCGGTTGATCGCGCTCTTCCTGCCAGACGGCGACGGGCGGCGGCCGTCGGACGGCAAGCGGATCGAAGCCTCGGAGTCACCGCTTTGGCGCAACCACGTCACGTTCAGCGAGTACTTCGACGGCGACACGGGCGAAGGGCTCGGCGCGACCCATCAGACCGGATGGACGGCGCTGGTGGCGGGCCTGTTGACCGCACGCAGGCGCTGAGCAGCGCCTGCCGTGATCAAATCCTGATCAAGGACACGATCGCAGTCGGTTACCATTCGGGTGCAATACGTGCAGACATTGTGTGATATAGGCTATTTCGCGCAAGATCCTGCGGCTGTCATCGCCATTTGACGCAAAATTATTGCAAGCAAGTGGCCTGTAACACGCACGTGCTGTCCACCACGTCACCCGAGTGGCAGGATCCCGTTCACTCGTCCGCGACATTACGAGGAGTGACGCAGTGGCTCGTCGAACCAGGCAACATTTGCTCGCCCTACTCCCCGCCTTGGCCCTCGCCGTGGCCGGATGCGCGACGAGCACGCAGACCACCGGGAGCACGGACAGCGGGGTCCCGCTCGTGAAGAGCGGCACGCTGACCGTCTGCACGCACCTGCCGTACGAGCCGTTCCAGTTCGAGAAGGACGGCCAGACGGTCGGCTTCGACGTGGACCTCGGCAACCTCGTGGCCAAGGACCTCGGCGTCAAGCAGGAGATCCTGGACACGCCGTTCGAGGGCATCCAGTCCGGCCAGGACCTGAACAACAACAAGTGCGACGCCGCGGCCGCCGGTATGACCATCACCGACACCCGCAAGCAGAACTTCGACTTCTCCGACCCGTACTTCGAGGCCACGCAGGCGCTCGTCGCGAAGAAGGGCTCCGGCGCGAAGGACCTCGCGGCGCTCAAGGGCAAGAAGATCGGTGTCCAGGCCTCCACGACCGGCCAGGAGTACGCCAAGAAGAACGAGGCGGCCGGCGGTTACACGATCATCGAGTTCGAGGACCTCGCCCTGCAGCTGACCGCGGTGCAGACCGGCGCGGTCGACGCGGCGATCAACGACAACGGCGTCCTCTACGACTACGTCAAGAAGAACGCCGACCTCGAGGTCGTCACCGAGTTCCAGACCGGTGAGCAGTACGGCATCGGCGTGAAGAAGGGCAACAAGGCCCTCCTCGACAAGATCAACGCGACGCTCAAGAAGGCCAAGGAGAGCGGCGAGTACGACAAGATCTACGAGAAGTGGTTCGGCAAGAAGCCGGACAAGAAGTAACCCGGCTTGCCCCAGGGCCGGTGCGCGCGCACCGGCCCTGCTCCTTGTCCAACCTCAGTTCGCGAGGTAGCACCTCATGGCAATGTCCAAGCGCCAACGCGCCAAAGTGTTCCGAGGCGTGCAGTACGGCGTCCTGATCGTCGCGATCGTCCTGCTGGCGGTGTTCGCCGACTGGGGCAAGATCCAGCACGCGTTCCTCGACTTCGAGGTCGCGGCGAAGCTCTTCCCCAACATCATCGTCGTCGCGCTGAAGAACACCATCATCTACTCCGCGCTCGGTTTCGCGTTCGGTCTGGCGCTCGGCCTGGTGCTGGCACTGATGAAGCTCTCCTCGGTCGGGCCGTACCGCTGGATCGCGACGGCCTACATCGAGTTCTTCCGCGGTGTGCCCGCGCTGCTGGTCTTCATCGCCTTCGCCTACGGCGTCCCGACCGCGTTCCAGCTGCGCTTCGACACCTACTCCACGGTCATGCTGGCGCTCGGCATCGTCGCGGGCGCGTACATGGCCGAAACGATCCGCGCCGGCATCCAGGCGGTGCCGAAGGGCCAGATCGAGGCCGCGCGGTCGCTCGGCATGTCCGCGTCCCGCACCATGATCACGGTCGTGATCCCGCAGGCGTTCCGGATCATCCTGCCGCCGCTCACCAACGAGCTCATCATGCTGACGAAGGACTCGTCGCTGATCTACGTCATCGGTCTCGCGGCCAGCGAGCGGGAGCTCACCCAGTTCGGCAGGCAGGCGATGAACGAGTACCGGGGCATGACGCCGATCGTGATCGCGGGCTTCCTGTACCTGATCATCACCCTGCCGCTCGGCTATCTGTCGCGGCACCTGGAGCGTCGCACCGGCGGGAAGAAGGTGTCGGTCGTATGAGCGAGGTCTTCGTCGAGATCTCCGGACTGAAGAAGTCGTTCGGGACGCTGGACGTCCTCAAGGGCATCGACGTCACGGTCAACCGGGGTGACGTGGTCTGCATCATCGGCCCGTCCGGCTCGGGCAAGTCGACGTTGCTGCGGTGCGTGAACCTGCTGGAGGAACCGAACGGCGGCAAGATCGTCGTCAACGGCGTCGAGCTGACCGACCCGGACGTCGACATCGACAAAGCACGCACGAAGATCGGCATGGTCTTCCAGTCCTTCAACCTGTTCTCGCACCTCAGCGTGCTGAACAACCTGACCGTCGCGCAGCGCAAGGTGCTCAAGCGCGGTGAGAAGGAAGCCCAGCAGGTCGCACTGCGCAACCTCGAGCGGGTCGGGCTGAAGGAGAAGGCCAACGCGATGCCCGCGCAGCTCTCCGGCGGCCAGCAGCAGCGCGTGGCGATCGCCCGCGCGCTGTCGATGGACCCCGAGGTGATGCTGTTCGACGAGCCGACCTCGGCGCTCGACCCCGAGCTCGTCGGTGACGTGCTCGGCGTGATGCGCCAGCTCGCCGACGAGGGCATGACGATGCTGGTCGTGACGCACGAGATGCAGTTCGCCCGCGAGGTCGCCGACAAGGTGATCTTCATGGACGGCGGCTACATCGTCGAGGAGGGCCCCGCGGCCGAGGTGATCGGCAACCCGCAGGAGGAACGCACCAGGACGTTCCTGCGCCGCGTCCTCGACCCGACGCACCACGGTCCTGGCGACCCGGAGTAGGGCCGCGTGGCGAGGGGGAAAGTCACCGCGGCCGAGGTGCTGCGGGGACTCTCGGGGGAGAACGACGGAACGGGCGGGTGGCGGTTGCCTCGGCGCAGGCCGAGCACCCCGCCCGTCATCCGCGTGGTGGACCGTGTGGTCACCGACGTGCTGGACCTGCGCGCGGTGGAGGTGCCGTACGTGCTCGAGTTCGAGCGCTGCCAGTTCGAAGCCGCACCCGACCTGCGGCAGGCGAACCTCGCCGGCATCTCCTTCACCGACTGCGATCTGCCGGGGCTGCAGGCGCGCAACCTCAGCAGCAGCAACGACGTCTCGCTGCTCGCCTGCCGGGTGTCGGACCTGATCGACCTCACCGACGCCGAGATCGCGGGCTCGGTCCTGTTGCGCGACAGCAGGTTCAGCGTTCCCGGCGGACTGTGCGTGCACGGCGACCGGCTGACCGTCGCGGGCGCGCTGCTCGCGTTCGGCATCCACACCGAGGGCGAGGTGCGCCTCGCGGGCGCCCGCATCGGTGGCAACGTCAACCTCGGCAGCGCCGTGCTGGAGAACGCCGACGGCTTCACGTTGAACGGCAACGGCATGCAGGTCGGCGGCAACCTGCTCGGCGCGTTCACCTCGCACGGCGTGGTGTTCCTCGCCAACGCCAGGATCAGCTCCACGCTGTCGTTGAGCCGCGCCATGCTCTCGCGCGGTGACGCGTTCGAGGACACGACCGACCCGCACGCCGACCCGTCCGCGACGCTGATCCTCGACCGCGTCGACGTGTCCGGCGACCTGGAGCTCGACCGCGGCTTCACGAGCCACGGCACGGTCCGCGCCGTGAACGCCCGCGTGGGCGGAACGATGTCGCTGGCAGACGCCGTGCTGGACGCCGTGTCGCCACCCGCCGTGGGCACCGACCCGACCGGATCCGGCCGCGCGCTGCACGTCGACGGCGCGGAGATCGGCGGCGACATCGTCGGCCGCGGTGTGCGGATCAAGGGTCAGCTGCGCATGGTCGACACGCACGTGCGCGGCAGCATCACGATCGAGCGGGCCGTTGTGGACAATCCCGCCGCCGACGCCCTGCTGACCAACCGCTCGCAGATCGGCAGCAACTTCGTGGTGCGCGAGTCGGAGATCTCCGGCGGCCTGGAGCTGCGCGGCATCACCGTGGGCGCGAACCTCGACCTGCGCGGCAGCCGCCTGATCAAGCCGGGCAAGTACCGCCACCAGCCGCGGGAGAAGCCGTCGCTCGACATCGGCGGCGCCACGATCGGCCGCGACCTCATCTGCGCGCGCGGCGACAAGGAGTTCGTCGCACACGGCGGCGTTCGGTGCCGTCGCGCGACCATCGGCCGCATGGCGAACTTCAACGGCGCGGTGCTCGGCTACAAGCTCGACAGCCACGCGTTGAACGCCATGGGCATGCAGGTGCAGGAACTGATGCTCAACGTCGTGTCGCCGCCGAAAGGCCTCGTGACGCTGCGGCAGGCGCGCTGCACGTCGTTGGACGACAACGAGAACTTCTGGAACGCCACGGGTTTCATCGACCTCGACGACTTCCGCTACGACTCGCTCGCCTACCCGATCGACCTCCGCGACGACGCCCAGGTCCAGCAACGGCTGCGCTGGCTGCGGCACGCGATGCGGCGCAGCTACCGCCCGCGCCCGTACGACCAGTTCGCCGAAATGCTGACCGCGGCGGGCAACGAGGAACACGCCTCGACGGTGCTGATCGAGAAGCAACGCCTGCGGTACCGCGCGGTCGCGGAGGGCATGCGGTTCTTCGGTCCGCTGGTGCTGCTGTGGAGCTTCCTGCAGCGTTCGATGGTCGGCTACGGCTACCGGCCGGCGCGCGCTCTCGGATGGCTGATCGCGGCGTGGATGCTCGGCAGCATGTGGTTCCAGTTCAAGGGGCCGCTGGTGCCGATCAACGAGCAGGACCACCTGCCGTGGAACGCGTGGCTCTACACCATCGACCTGGTGGTGCCGATCGTCGACTTCGGCAACAAGAACCGCTGGCAGACGCCGGGTGCGTCGCAGTGGATCGCGTCGGGACTGATCGTGACGGGCTGGATTCTCGCGACGACGGTGGCCGCTGGTTTGACACGAATGTTGAAACGATGACGCCACCATCGGGGTATTTCGTCTGGTACTGAACGGTGGTGCGATCGTTCAGTGATCGCCGCCGAGTCCACCGAGCTCTTCGTCGGGCCTCGGACCGCGCTGCTGCAGGTGGTGCGGGTGACCTCGCCTACGTTGGCGGGACCGGTGCACGCGCACGTCTCCGGACCCGGTCTGCACTCGCCGCGGCACGGCGGTGCGCTGATGCCGGGACCGTTCGGCTACGAGGTCGCCGTCGACGTGTCCGAGCACTCCCCCGGCTCGGTGGTGCCCGCTCAGGCCGTCGTGAGGTCGGCGGCCGGCGAGGATTCGTGCACGTTCTCGCTGGTCGTGGGCACTCCAGGGTGGACGGTGCACCTCGTCGGGCACGTGGCGGCCAATGCGCCCTTCCCGGTGTTGCGGGCTCATCTGGACCTGGCTCTGACCGATCCCGCCTACCGGTTCGCCGTGACGTCGGTGGAGTTGCTGCAGCCCTACTGGGACACGTTTCCGCAACACCGGTCGCTGCTGCTGCGGCTGATCTCCGAGGGACGGATCGAGGTCGTCGGCTCTCCGTCCAATGTGGTCGGTGTAGCGCCGTTGCTCTGGTCGCTGCCTGCCGGATCGCCGTTGGAGGCTTCGTCGCTGGGCGAGGCCGAGCGGGCGGTCTACTCGTCGTTCCTGGCGCGACGGTCTTCCGCCTCGGCGCCGCACGTGATGCTGCCGGTCGGGGCGCCGCGCTCGATGCCCTCGCCGTGGACGACCGCGATCCACCACGACTGGCAGGCCCGTTACACGTGGCCGCGGGTCATCTGCTCGTTGCCGCGCGACTACTACGTGCGCGGCAAGGTGCCGGTGCCTCCCGCTCCGCTCGACGACTCGGCCGCGGCGGTGTTCGCGACGCACGCTGCCCGGCTGACCGGTGCGGCTTATCCGACCGCTGCGCTCACACGGGCTGCGGCGGCGCATCCGCGTGAGGCCTTCGACCTGCACTCGGAGATCATCTCGCGGTCATTGGCGGCGTTGACGTCCACTGTGGACTCGTCGGTGGTCGTGTGGAACCCGTTGAACGTGCCGTGCACGGACGTCGTGTCCGTGCACCTGCCTTCGCCTCGGAACGTGCACGTCGCCCACGACGGTGAGGCCTTGCCGACACTGGTCGACGGGACCACCGTGACGTTCCTGGCGCGTGACGTGCCGGCGCGCGGATGGCGGACGTGTTCGTTGGTCGAGGACGACGTCGACCACGGGTGGAAGCAGGGCTTCGGCACGGAGATCGCGTCCACGCACTACGTGCTGTCGTACGACCCGATCGCTTCTCTGGTCGCTGTGGACGGTCCCGTTCTGGAGCCGCCGCGGCTGACCGGGCCCGTGACGGTCTGGCACAGCGAGGTCGGCGAGAAGATGGTCGGGTCGTCGACGTTCACGCTGTGGCACGAGGTCGACCACCTCGGGCCTTCCCCGCTGGTGGGGGTGCTGGGCTCGCGGTCGCCGTCGCACGGTTCGCTGTCCGCCGTGGCCCCGCGGCTGACGGTGGCCGGGCCACCGCTGGGACCGGTTTCGCCCGCCGTCACGCCGGTGTTCGGGCGGTACTGGCTGCACGAGCCCGCGCCGCTGGGAGGGCTCGCCGCGAACGTGCACCTGGAGGTGCTCGGCCCGACCCGGCTGCGGGTGGTCGCGGTGTCGGACGGGGAGGCGTTCGAGGGTGTCGTCCGGTTGTCGCTGCCGGACGGGTGGTCGGCTTCGTGGGACACGTTGCCGGTGTCGCTCCCCGCCGGTGGGTACGTGTCAGCCGACGTGCGGCTGGTGCCGCCGCGGACACCTGGCTGCTATCCGGTGCGGGCCACTTTGGACGGACTGCCGTTCGAGGTCTACGACGTGGTGCTGCTGACCGTGCCGGAGTGGGACTTCGAGGATCCCGTCGAGGTGTTGTGGGTGGCTTCGTCGCCCTCGGTGGTGTCGGCGGCGCCCGGCACTTCGTCGTCGTTGCGGGTGGTGCTGGCTTCCGGAGCGCACGGCGACCTGCCGGTGCAGGCCTGGATCTTGTCGCCGCGGGAGACCTGGGAGCTGGTCGGGCCGTTCAGCACGTCCGGTGTGGTGCCCGGTCAGGGGCGGTTGGCGCTCGACTTCGACTTCTCGCCGCCGGCGTGGGCGGCGGCCGGCTCGTGGTCGGCCGTGGTGAAGGTGGCGGCCGGTGAGCTGGTCAGGACCAGTCCGGTGATCAGGCTCGAAGTGGCTGGTTAACATGGGTCACCGTGACTGATCTGGTGCTGGCACTGGACTTCGGCGGCACCAAGATCGCTGCCGCTCTGGTGGACCCGTCGGGTGCGGTGGTGCGGTCGTCTCGGGTGCCCACGCCGGCTTCCGACCCCTGGGACGCCGTCGTGTCCGTGGTGTCGTCGGTGGTGCGGGGTGAGGCCGTCTCGGGCGTCGGCATCGGCTCGGCCGGGCCCGTGGACACCGTCGCCGGCACCGTCTCACCGATCAACGTGCCCTCGTGGCAGGCGTTCCCGCTGCGGTCCGCGGTGTCGTCGTTGTTCCCCGACGTGCCGGTGGAGCTGGCCGGCGACGGCGTGTGCATGGCGTTGGGCGAGCACTGGCGCGGGGCCGGGCAGGGCAGCCGGTTCATGGTCGGGCTGGTCGTGTCGACCGGTGTCGGCGGCGGGCTGGTGCTCGACGGGCGGCCGTTCGGCGGGCGGACCGGCAACGCCGGGCACATCGGCCACATCGTCGTCGAGCCCGACGGCGAGCTCTGCACGTGCGGTGGGCGCGGGTGCGTCGAGACCGTGGCCGGCGGCCCCCGGATGGTGGCGTGGGCCCGCCGCGCCGGGTGGCAGGCGCCCGACGACGCGGACGCCGCCGTGCTGGCCGCCGCCGCGCTGGCCGGGGACGAGATCCCGCTCGAGGCGTTCGACCGGGCCGGTCAGGCCGTCGGGATGGCTATCGCCGGTGCCGCTGCCGTGTGCGACCTGGAGCTGGCGGTCATCGGGGGTGGGGTGGCGCAGGCTGGGGAGTTGCTGTTCGAGCCGGTGCGGAGGGCGTTGAAGACGTACGCCGGGTTGTCGTACCTGGCTGGGCTGGAGGTGCGGGCGGCTCGGCTGGGTGGGGAGGCCGGGCTGGTGGGGGCGGCGGCGCTGGTGCGCTGACCGGGCTGCGGGTGTGGTGCAGCGGGTTTGCCGCTTGAGCCTGTGCGGAGGGCGGTGAAGGTGCGCGCCGGTTGTCGTACCTGGCTGGGCTGGAGGCGGGCGGCGCGGCTAGGCGGATTGGGGGCGGCCGTCCCCGTTCGCTAACCGGCCTCGCGGGTGCGACACAGAAGAGTTTGCTGCTCGAACCCGTGCGGAGGGCGCTGAAGACGCACACCGGGGCTGTCGTAGCTGGCCGGGCTCCGAGGTGCGGGCGGCCCAGCGGAGCGGGCATGTTGGGCTGTGGAACGGCGGCGCTGGTGCGCTAGGCACGCTCGCGCAAGGGTCCCCTTGGGTGCCGGATCCCCCGCGACCCAACGTACCGAGCAGGTCTGACAGTCAGATCGCCTCGCGGTGTCAGGCCGCCATCTGTCGGTCAGACCGCCTCGCGGGTGTGGCGCAGTCGGTCAGACCGCCTGACGGGTGTGGCGCAGGGGCGATTCGACACGTCCGACCGCGACACCGGCCGATTCCAGGGCCGTGCGGACCGTGCGGGCGA
The DNA here is from genome assembly GCF_014648475.1 of Lentzea flava. GTDB lineage: Bacteria > Actinomycetota > Actinomycetes > Mycobacteriales > Pseudonocardiaceae > Lentzea > Lentzea flava. The sequence goes on from NZ_BMRE01000002.1 coordinate 135,508, forward strand.
TCTCCACGGCGTTCGGGGTGTCGCCGTGCACGCAGATGGAGTCGGCGGCGATGCGCACCGGACGTCCGCTGACGCTGCGGACCCAGCCCTCGGTCGCGAGTTGGACGCACCTCGCCGCGATTTCGGCGGGGTCGCGCAGGACGGCGCCGGGTTCGGTGCGCGGTACCAGGGTTCCTGCGGAGGTGTAGGCGCGGTCGGCGAACGCCTCGTGCCAGACGCGCAGGCCCGCTACTGAGGCGCGCTTCAGCCACACTGCGCCTGGTGGGCCCAGGACGGCCAGGGACGGGTCGAACAGGCGGACCGCGTCCACCACGGCGTCGGCTTGGGCCTCGTGGCGGACCAGGGTGTTGTAGAGGGCGCCGTGTGGCTTCACGTAGGAGATGCGTGTTCCGGCGGCTCGGGCGAACACCGACAGCGCTCCTAGTTGGGCCAGGACCTCGTTGGTGAGCGTGTCCGGGGCGACGTCGATGAACCTGCGGCCGAAACCCGGCAGGTCGCGGTAGCCGACGTGTGCGCCGATGGCTACGCCTGCGTTGGCGGCGTGGGCGCACGCCTCGCGCATGGTGTCCGGGTCGCCGGCGTGGTGGCCGCAGGCGATGTTTGCGCTGGTCACGACCTTCAGCAGGGCGCGGTCGTCGCCTAGCGTCCAGTGGCCGAAGCCCTCGCCGAGGTCCGCGTTCAGGTCCATGGCCGTCCTCCAACGCTTGCGGTTTTGTTGGATCGTTGGATTGTTGAACGATTCTACGATACTGCAATAGAACGATCCTGCAATAGACTTGGCAGGTGACGGAGACGTGGGTGTCGACGCTGGCGCAGGGCAAGGCCGACCTGGAGCGCGCGAGCACCGCGCAGAAGGTCGCGGACATGTTGCGCGAGCGGGTGCTCGACGGCGAGCTCGCGCCCGGCCTGCGGCTCAGCGAGGAAGCCATCGGCGGTGCGCTGGGAGTCAGCCGCAACACGCTGCGAGAGGCGTTCCGGCTGCTCACCCGCGACCGGCTGCTGGTGCACGAGCACAGCCGAGGCGTGTTCGTCCGCAGGCCGACCGGCGACGACGTGCGCGACCTCTACGCCGCCCGCCGGGTGATCGAGTGCGGCGCGCTCCGCCTGTGGGACACCGTGACCGAGGCCCAGCGCGAGGCGGTCAGGGCGCCCGTCCGCCAGGCCGTCGCCAGGGCGGAGAAGAACGACTGGACCAAGGCCGGTCAGGCGAACATCCAGTTCCACCGCGGCATCGTGAGGCTCGCCGGCAGCACGCGGCTCAGCGACGAGTCCGACCGCCTCTTCGCCGAGCTCATGCTCGCCTTCCGGGTGGCGCAGGAGATCAACGACTTCTACCAGACGTACGTGCCGTGGAATCGCCGGATTGTCGAATTGTTGAACAACGGGCAGGTCAGCGAGGCGGTCGACCAGCTCAACGAGTACTTCGACGCCGCCGAGGAGGACCTCGTCAACCGCCTGGACGCGCAATAGTCCAAAGGGACTGTTAAGCCGAGTGCAACGATTCCGATCACGGAGCTGACGACACGTGTCATCAGGCCTAACATCCGCGCAACACCGCGTACACGGAGGGCCCACCATGCCGTCGGATCCCAAGACCGGCTTGCGCTGGAGCAACTGGAACCTGCTGCTGATAGTTCCGCTGCTCATGCTCATCACGCCGTGGTTCAACATGGACGAGCCCCGCATCTTCGGGCTCCCGTTCTTCTACTGGTACCAGTTCGCGTTCGTGCCCCTCGGCGTGCTGTGCGTGGGCCTGGTCTACGTCAAGACCAAGGACAAGCCCGTCGTCACCGGCAAGCCGGACAAGCTCGGCGTCGACGACCTGGACGAGGGAGCGAAGTGATGCAGTGGACTGAGCTGATCGTTTTCAGCGCCCTCTTCCTGCTCGTCACGGTCATGGGCTTCGTGGCCGCGCGGTGGCAGAAGGGCGAGACGCTCGACCACCTCGACGAGTGGGGGCTGGGCGGCCGCAAGTTCGGCAGCTGGATCACGTGGTTCCTGGTCGGCGGCGACCTCTACACCGCCTACACGTTCGTGGCGGTGCCGGCGCTGATGTTCGGCGCGGGCGCGACCGGGTTCTTCGCGCTGCCGTACACGGTGATCCTCTACCCGATCGTGTTCCTGCCGCTGGTGCGCATGTGGTCGGTCAGCCGCGTGCACGGTTACGTGACGCCGGCCGACTTCGTGAAGGGCCGGTACGGCTCGCACTGGCTGGCGCTGCTGATCGCCATCACCGGCATCGTCGCGACCATGCCGTACATCGCGCTGCAGCTCGTCGGTCTCGAGGCCGTGCTGCGCTCGATGGGCCTGAACGGCGGCGGCATCCTCGGCCACCTGCCGCTGTTCATCGCGTTCGTGATCCTCGCGCTCTACACCTACCAGTCCGGTCTGCGGGCGCCTGCGCTGATCGCGTTCGTCAAGGACATCCTGATCTACCTGGTCATCCTCGTCGCGATCGTCTACCTGCCCGCGAAGTTCGGCGGCTGGGGCGAGATCTTCAACGACGCGCAGGCCAAGTTCGACGCCACGCAGTCCAAGACCGACGGCATTCTGCTGACCGGCACCAACCAGCTGCAGTACGCCACGCTGGCGCTCGGCAGCGCGCTGGCGCTGTTCCTCTACCCGCACTCGCTGACCGGCATCCTCGCGAGCCGCGGCCGCAACGTCATCAAGCGCAACATGGTCGCGCTGCCGGCGTACTCGCTGGTGCTGGGTCTGCTCGCGCTGCTGGGCTACGTCGCGATCAGCGCGGGCACCAAGCCGATCGTCAACCAGGCGACCGGCCGTCCCGACACCAACACGATCGTGCCGGAGCTCTTCGGCCACAACTTCCCGTCGTGGTTCGCGGGCATCGCGTTCGCGGCCATCGGCATCGGCGCGCTGGTGCCGGCGGCGATCATGTCGATCGCGGCGGCGAACCTGTGGACGCGCAACGTCTACAAGGAGTACATCCACAAGCACGCCACTCCGGCGCAGGAGGCCAAGCAGGCCAAGATCGCGTCGCTGGTCGTGAAGTTCGGCGCGGTCGCGTTCATCGTGTTCGTCGACCCGCAGTTCTCCATCGACCTGCAGCTCATCGGCGGCGTGATGATCCTGCAGACGCTGCCGGCGGTCGCGATCGCGCTCTACACCCGCTGGTTCCACGTCTACGGCCTCGTCGCGGGCTGGGTCGCGGGCATGGGCTACGGCATGTGGCTGCTCTACAACATCGGCAACCCGGCCGTGAACAAGGCGCACTTCGCCGGTTCGGCACTGCCGCTCGGCAAGATCTCGATCTTCGGCTGGCACCCGTTCGGGGCGTCGACGACGCAGATCTACGTCGGCATCGTCGCGCTCTTCGTCAACCTGCTGGTCGCGGTGATCGTCACGCTGATCGCCAAGCGGGCCAAGGCGTTCAACGGCACCGACCAGACGGATCCGTCCGACTACCACGTCGACGAGGACAGCCCGAGGGTCAAGCCCGTCGCGACCCATTGAGACAACTCGGTCAACGAAAAGGGCCACCCGTCGGTTTCGACGGGTGGCCCTTTTCCGTTGAGATCGAAGCGTGAAAATCATCGCCGGACTCGTCATCGCGGCAGGCCTCGCGGTCGTGCCGGGCGTCGCCCAAGCCCAGGACGCCGACTGCTACGACACCACCGTCCCGCTGACCGTCGAGGAACAACGGCTCGACGACACACTCGTGCCCGGCGGTCCCGCCGTCGGCCCCTCTCTCGTGAAGCTCGCCGGGTTCGACGGCCGCGTCACGGACTTCACCACCAAGCTCTGCCGGCAGGCCGTCCTCAGGCAGGCGCAGCAGTTCGCGGAACGCGAGGGCAACGCGCTGTGGAAGGCCGCCGTCGCCCGTGCGCAGAGCACCCAGCCGTTGCCGCACGACGCCTACGACGACCGCCCGCTGTACTGGGCGCGTCTGCAGCTCACCACCGCGCTGCGCCAGTGGAAGCCGCGGTTCGCGCTGTCCGTGCACGACCGCGCGAAGCTCATCCAGCAGTTCGACTGGGCCTCACGAGGACTGCGCGACTCGGCGTTCCCCGCCAGGCCGGGCGTGCGCAAGGTCGCGGTGACCGGCTTCGACCCGTTCCAGCTCACCGGGACGAACGTGCGGCGCGCCAACCCGGCCGGCGCGGCGGCGCTGCAGCTCGACGGCCGTGAGATCACCACGCCGTCCGGCAGGGTCGTGCTGCAGGCGGCCGTGCTGCCGGTGCTGTGGGGCGGGTTCGACGAGGGGATCGTCGAGCAGTTCTACGGCTCCGCGCTGGAGCAGAAGCCGGACGCGTTCGTGACGATCAGCCAGGGCAGGCCGGGCCGCTTCGACATCGAGCGGTGGGCGGCGCGCTGGCGTGGCGGTTCGGCGGACAACAACAACGTCGGCTCGTACGGCAGCGTCCCGGACGCCGCGGGCTGGCCGCAGCCGGCCATCGAGTTCATCGAGACGACGCTGCCGTTCCAGAAGATGATCGACGCGGGCACCGGCCCGTTCCCGGTCGTGCTGAACCGGAGCTTCTGCGAGTGGGTCGTCGTCGGCAGCACGCAGGAGTGCCGCACGGACGAACCGACGCCGGGCCGTGTCGCGGCTGTCGGTGGCGGCGGGAACTACCTCTCCAACGAGAGCATGTACCGGGCCAACCGCGTGCGAATCGGTTACGGCGCAACGAATGTCCTCGGCGGACACCTCCACACGCCGGTGCTCGGCCAGCCGGCCGATCCGGCCGCGCTGACGGATTCGACCTTCGAAAAACAGCGTCGGGACATCGCCGATCAGGTCAAGGCCCTAGTCTCTGTGGTGTGACTCGTGTGCGGCTGGCGGTGGCAATCATCCCGATCGTCTGGGCGTTGAGCGCCTGTGCCATCCAGGTCGGTGGTCAGGCCGTCCCAGGCCCGATGCCGTCCACCGCCGCCGCAGACGCGCCGACGCTGCCCAAGCCGGGGCAGTGCATGAACTCCTCGGAGCTCAAGCCGGTCGACTGCGCCGCGAGCCACGACGCCGAGGTGATGGCGGTCGGCGAGATCTCCGGCCTGCCGTCGACCTACCCGGACACGCAGGCGCTGCGCAAGGCGGCGCTGCCGTCGTGCTACTCGACGATCAGCGACTACCTCGGCAGCGCCGACGCGGGTGCGACCCGCCTGCAGGTGTGGGCGTTCTGGCCGAACGAGGCGAGCTGGAAGAAGGGCGACCGCTGGCGGCTGTGCACCGTCGTCGAGCTCACCCCAGACGGGAAGGCCTTGCCGCGCAAGGGTTCCCTGAAGGACGTCCTGAAAGGCTCCAGCTTCAACACGTACCAGATCTGCCTGGGCGGCTCGCCGTCGAAGGACCCGGACGTGAAGCCGACCGCGTGCAACGGCGCGCACATGGCCGAGGCCGTCCCCGGTGGCGTCGTCCCGCTGGGCAAGTACAACGACCCCACGCCGTCCAAGGACCAGATGAACGCCATCGCCAAGGACAAGTGCACCAAGGCCGTGCACGACTACGTGGGCTCGGACAAGCGCACCGACGTGTTCCCCGCGTGGCGGATGCCCGGTTCCCAGGGCTGGTCAGAGGGTTGGACGTACGCGATCTGCTACGCCGAGGCCACCAAGACCTTCAGCGGCACTCTCCTCGGCATCCGCGACAACCCGCTCCCGAACTGACCCGGCGACCACGACCATCAGCACGGCGGCCAGGGACAGCACCAGCATCGCGATTCCTGCGATCCCCACGGCACACCTCCCTCTCCTCCGGCGACGATCTTTGTGACCGTCATCACGTACCTAAGACGTTCCCGGAGCGGGGCAGGTTCATTCCTGCGGCAAGACCGTTTTCGCGAGCTGTGGAGAAGTCCCCGGGGCTGTCCACAGCTATCCACAACCTGTGCACAGAGCCGTCCACACCTGTGGACAACTTCGTCTCAAATGGACGGTGAGCTGCACTGATTCAGAGGAAATTGCTGCACAGGACGACTCCGACAGCGGTACCGATCGCTAAACCGAGGACGAACACGAGGGTGTAGCGCCACCACGGAGTGCGGGCAGGAGGAGCGGGTGGCACCGGGTAGTAGCGCACGATGCCCGTTGTCGGGCCGACCTCGACGTCGCGCCTGGTGCCGTCGTAGTGGAGTCCGCCGAGGAAGTCCTCGTCCTGCGTCACACCACTAGTAGTACCTCAAAAAGGTGACCCAGCGGTCGCCGTTGACCGCTGGGTCATCAAACACACCCAGGAACTCAGCCCAGGCGCTGCTTCAGGGTTTCCAGCTGGTCGCGCAGCGTGGTCGGGACCTTGTCGCCGATCTTCGCGAACCACTCCTCGACCAGCGGGATCTCGGCGCGCCACTCGTCGGCGTTGAACTCGAGCGCGGCCTCGATGTCCTCGACCGGCGCGTCCAGGCCTTCGAGGTCGAGGTCGGCTGCCGTCGGGATGTAGCCGATGGGGGTCTCGGTAGCGGCGGACTTGCCCTCGATGCGCTCGATGGCCCACTTCAGGATGCGCGAGTTCTCGCCGAAGCCCGGCCACAGGAAGCGCTTGTCGTCGCCGCGGCGGAACCAGTTGACGTAGAAGATCTTCGGCAGCTTGTCGGCGTCGGCGCGCTTGCCGAGGTCGACCCAGTGCTGGAAGTAGTCGCCGGCGTTGTAGCCGATGAACGGCAGCATCGCCATCGGGTCGCGGCGCACGACGCCGGTCTTGCCGACCGCTGCGGCCGTGGTCTCCGACGACAGCGTGGCGCCCATGAAGGTGCCGTGCTGCCAGTCGCGCGACTCGGTGACCAGCGGGATCGTCGTGGCGCGACGGCCACCGAAGAAGATCGCCGAGATCGGCACGCCCTTGGGGTCGTCCCACTCCGGCGCCTTGATGTCGCACTGCTCGATCGGCGTGCAGTAGCGCGAGTTCGGGTGCGAGGAGAGCTCCTCGCTGTCCGGCGTCCAGTCCTGCTTCTTCCACGAGGTGAGGTGGGCCGGCGGCTCGCCCATGCCCTCCCACCAGACGTCGCCGTCGTCGGTCAGCGCCACGTTCGTGAACAGCGAGTTGCCCTTGGCGATGGTGCGCATCGCGTTCGGGTTCGTGTGGTAGTCGGTGCCGGGCGCGACGCCGAAGAAGCCGTTCTCCGGGTTCACCGCGTAGAGGCGGCCGTCCTCACCGAAGCGCATCCACGCGATGTCGTCGCCGAGCGTCTCGACCTTCCAGCCGGGGATGGTCGGCTCGAGCATCGCGAGGTTGGTCTTGCCGCAGGCCGACGGGAACGCGGCCGCGATGTAATACGCCTTGTTCTCCGGCGAGGTGAGCTTGAGGATCAGCATGTGCTCGGCGAGCCAGCCCTCGTCGCGCGCCATCACGGACGCGATGCGCAGCGAGTAGCACTTCTTGCCGAGCAGGGCGTTGCCGCCATAGCCGGAACCGAAGCTCCAGATCTCGCGGGTCTCCGGGAAGTGCGAGATGTACTTGGTCTCGTTGCACGGCCACTGCACGTCTTCCTGGCCGGGCTCGAGGGGCGCGCCGAGCGAGTGCAGCGCCGGGACGAAGTCGGCGTCCTCACCGAACAGCGCGAGGGCCTTGGTGCCCATCCGGGTCATGATGTGCATCGAGACGACGACGTACTCCGAGTCGGTGATCTCCACACCGAGCATCGGCTTCTCCGCGTCGAGCGGGCCCATGCAGAACGGGATCACGTACATCGTGCGGCCACGCATGCAGCCCCGGTAGAGCTCCGTCATGATGGCCTTCATCTCGGAAGGGTCCATCCAGTTGTTCGTCGCGCCCGCGTCTTCCTCGCGCACCGAACAGATGTACGTGCGCTCCTCCACGCGAGCGACGTCGCTCGGGTCCGAGGCGGCCCAGAACGAGTTGGGCTTTTTCTTGAGCGGCACGAACGTGCCGGCATCGACGAGCTTCTGCGTGAGACGGTCCCATTCGCCCTGGGACCCGTCAGCCCAAACAACCTCGTCGGGGCAGGTCAGCTCAGCGACTTCCTGAACCCATGCGAGCAAACGCGCGTGGTTGGTAGGTGCTTGTTCGAGACCGGGAATGGTCACTGCCGTCATCTCGTCTCGTCTCCTGACTGAACGCCTCGGCTGCCCGAGGACGCGCGGTGGGTCGTCCGGTGTGGGGACTTCGTCGTCCTCGGGAATAGCTCCAGACGCCCGGTGGGGCCGGGCGTGCGTGGAAGGGGATGGATCGAGGTTAGCCCGGTGAATGGCAGGTAACGCACCCCCAGCCTGTCGCTTCTCTCACAAAACCGATTCTGGAATCGATTCAGCACTCGGACGGCGTTAAGGCGCGCTTGAGGTCGGAAAAACACAAGAGGCCCCGGTGCGGTTCTCACCACACCGGGGCCTGTGACCTGCGCTTCAGTTCGGGCTGATCCACTGCCCGGTGGTGGAATCGATTCGGACGACTCCCTCGAACCGTTCTTCCTCGAACCAGTCGTCCGAGTCGTCCAGAATGCCGCTCTTGGAGTCCGTCACGTACCGGCCGTCGGCCTCGATGTGCCCGTGCTCGACCTCGACCCAGTCGTCACCGCGGTGTTCCGACATCGTGACCTCGCCCGATCGTGTGATCTCGGTCGCCACGTCGGCCTTGCCGTCGCCGTTCTTGTCGGTGAACAGCCAGGTGTCCCCGGCGTCGTCACGAACCACCGCGGTGTCGGCCTTGCCGTCGCCGTCGGTGTCCTCCGTCGCCTGCCCGACGTTTCGATCGCCTTCGTCGGTGTCCACGACAATCGTCTGCTGAGGCGCGGAATTTGTTTTTTGTTGCTGAGTGTCGTGCGGGTCGACGGCAACCCACTCACCGGAATTCTCCTCGAACCGCGCCTGGCTGAGCAGATTGCCGTCCTTGTCGAACGTGCTCATCAGATCCGCGTCGCCGTCGCCGTTCGTGTCGGTGAACGCGAGGTGGCCACCGTCATCCGTCTCGACCACGGCGGAGTCGTTCACGCCGTCGTCGTTGAGGTCGAAGGTGACGTCGGCGGTGTACTCCTCGTCCTCGACGGTCACCTTCAGCTCGGCGTCGGCCGCACCGTTCTCGTCGATGTACACCGGGACACACCTCCTACTGCTCATGTACCGGTATGACCCACGTTATGCCGGTTCGGTTCCCTCGCCAACCTCCGCCATCCGGCGGCCTGCCGCTAGGTCCGGTCGGGCCGCGAGCCGATCATCAGCAGGCACAACGTCGTGACCGCCGCGACCAGACCCGCGAGCAGCAGCATCGGCGGCAACGCCGGTGACGTCGGCTGCGGTGCCGCGACCGCCGCAACAGCGCTGGTCGAAGTGGTGGTCGGAGGCACGGAAGTGGTCGTGGTCGTCGTCGCGGGTTGCTGCACGACTGGCTGCTGCTGCACGGGCGGTGGTGGGGCGGCGGTCGTCTCGTGGGCGAGCACGACGATCTGCGCGCGCATGTCCGGGTGCACGGAGCAGATGTAGTCGAACGTGCCCGGTTGGGTGAACGTGTAGCTCCACGACTGGCCCGTGGCGAGCATCGGCGAGCGGAACGTGCCGCCCGCGACGTCGTGGGAGGCCTCGTCCTTGTTGGTCCACGTGACCACGTCGCCGACGTGGACGGTCATCGTGGCTGGGACGTAGGCGTAGCGCGCGATCGGGATCTGGTGCGTCTCGGCGGCGGACGCCGTGCTGACGGCGAAGGTCAGCACGGCGAACGCGGCCAGGACAACGCCGGCCAGGCCGCGCTTCATCAGCAGATCGCCTGGTTGAACGCCGGGTCGAGCATCTGCTCGAGCAGCACGGTGTGCGCCTTGATGTAGTTGTCGAACGCCAGCGCGTCCTGCACTTGCTGCAGCGGCGAGGTCTCCAGGTGCGCCGCCTTCAGGTGCGCGATGAACGGGGCCAGCACGTCACGGTCGAGCGACGAGCTGAGGACCGGGTCGAGCATCTGTTCCAGCAGCACGGTGTGCGCCTTGATGTAGTTGTCGAACGCCAGCGCGTCCTGCGCCTGCTGCAGCGGCGAGGTCTCCAGGTGCGCCGCCTTCAGGTGCGCGATGAACGGCGCGAGCGCTTCCTTCTTGATGCACTCGGGCGTTCCCGTCGGCGGGGTGGTCGTCGTCGGGGTGGGATGCGTCGTCGGGTGGCTGGTCGGAGGAGTCGTGGTGGGCGGGGTGGTGGTCGTCGGAGGCGCTGTGGTCGTGGGCGTGCTGCCGTTGACCGTGACCGACGCCTTCATGTCCGGGTGGATCGAGCAGTAGTACGAGTACGTGCCCGGCTTGGTGAACGTGTAGGTGTAGGTCTGGCCCTGCTGGAGCGTGGGCGAGGTGAACTTCTCCGGGCCGTTGGTCACGACCACGTTGTGCGGTGCGGTGTCGTGGTTCGTCCAGACGACGGTGTCGCCCGCGTTGATGGTGAGCGTGGCCGGTTGGAACGCGTAGCCCATGATCTCGACGGACGTCGACTGCTGAGCTGCCGGCGCGGCCTCGCCCTGCTGGGCGGCGAGATCGACGCCGACCGGAGCCGCCTGGCCGGGGCCCACGAGGCTCAGGCACAGCGCGGTTCCCGCTATGCCGAGTGCCGCTACCAGCACGGCGAACCGGTTTCCTTTGTCCACAGTGGATTCCCTTCTTCTGCGGGGTCAGCGACCGGGGCCGGTCGTGACGAGGAAGGCGGCCACTCCGAGCACGGCGACGGCGAGAACCGCCTCGGCGGTGACCGAGAGCGCGAGCGCGCGGGTGGTCGGGGCCACGCTCAGCCGCCGGTCCACCCAGGTCTTGCTCGCGAGTCCGAGGAGCAGCAGCACGGCGAAGAGACCGAGCTTGAGCAGCAGCAGCTGGCCGTATCCGGTGTGCAGCAACGAGTTCAGCGAGCCGACCAGCCGCCACGCGAGCAGCGCGCCCGCCACCGTCAGCACCGCGACCGAGACCATCGCGAGCTTCGAGTAGCGCGGCAGCACCGCGGTGAGGACCTCGCGGTCACGGGCGGGCAGCACGGCGAGCAGCAACACCAGCAGCCCGCCGACCCACACGCAGACGACCAGCAGGTGCACGAACACGACCGCCTGACCCCAGCCGGGCAGGTCCAGGGCGTGGCCCGTCATCCCGTTGGTGCGCAACACACCGAGTGCGACCACACCAGCGCCGACGCGCCACGACCACGACCTGGCCGCCCGTGCGCCGCGCCGGGACAGGTCGGCGAGCACGACCACCGCGAGCAGCCACAACAGCGTGCGGGCGAACCACACCCGGCCGAACGGGGCGTCGAACAGCGGCAGCAGCACCGACGGGTCGAACGCGGCGGACGGCGGACGGCCCGCGACCCAGGCGGCGTTGAGAGCGAGGCTCGCGACGGTGCCGGCGAAACCGCACAGCCAGCCGAACACGATCAACCGCCTCGCTCGTGCGGTGTCCGCGCCGTCGGGCCACAACAACGCGATGAACGCCAAGCCGCCGACGAAGAGCGTCGTTCCGAGGTAGTCGAACGACCTGGCGAACAGGAACCACGACTTCGCCGCTTCGGTCATGGCGTGTCCAGCAGTGCCGTGACGCGGTCGGTCTTCTCGTCCACGACGAGCGTGCACGTCGTGCCGAGCAGGTCGTCGAGCAGGTCGACGGGGTCACCGAGCAGCGGAAGCTCCACAAGGGACAGTCGCTCGGCCTTCTTCGTGCCTGCCGGGAGCTCGTGCACGATCGGCAGTTCGTCGAGCAGCGACAGCAGTCCCAGCTGTCGCAGCAGCTTGGTGATCGCGCCGGCGTCACATGGTTCGGGAGGCTCGGTCGTGGGAGGCGTGGTCGGCGGCTTCGTCGTCACCGGCGGTGTGGTCGGATGCGGATGCGTGGGCGCCGGAACGTGCGGCCCCGCCGGCAGGTGCGGGACCGGGGCCGGGACCGGGTTGTGCGCCACCGGCTGCGGCACGGGAACGGCGGGCTGGTGCGGCTGCCCGGTCGGCGACGGGACCGGCGCCTGTGCGTGGTGGTCCGGCTGACTGACCGTGCTCTGCGCCTGCGGGATGCGGCCGATGCCCGACGCGAACCCGAGCACGACGACCACGGTGCCCACGAGGGTCGCCGCCACCACCTGGTCTCGTTGCAGCTTCATATTCGGCAGCGAAGCAGTTCCGCTATTACCGGCCATTCCCATTCAGTGACGCAATCGTGAACTAGCTTGCTCACTCGTTTTGTAGCAAGCCGTGCGCACGGGGAAACGCCGAATTAAGTTGTTCCAGCAAGAACGCCTTGACCAGGCAAAATGAGCATCACTCGATTAAGTTCAGTCGATCACCCAGGTGAATTGGACAGGCACCCGTACCTGTCTGACAAGTCGCTCGTTGAGCCTTTTTCGGCCTCACGCCCGGTCGCGCACGGACCTGATCCGACCGAGCAGTTCCTCCGCCTTGGCGCGGCCCGACTCGACCTCGGCGAGCTGCCGCGTCACGGACTGCAGTTCGCGGCCGCGCTCACCGGCCTCCATCCGCAGCGCCTTGTCGACCTCGCGCAGTTCCGCCTCGATCGCCTCGATGCGCTTCGCGAGGGCCTCGTCCAACGCGAGCGACAGGGCCTGCTCGGCCTCGATCAGCTGCTCGGCGGCCAGTTGGTCCACTGTGGAGCGTGCGTCGGCGATGGCGTCGGAGAGCCACTGCTTGACGTGCTGCTTCTCCGCGGTGTGGGTGCGGGTGCGGGCCATCCACCAGCCCGCCCCGAGGCCCAGGGCGATGGTCACCGGGAGCACGACCGGGTTCAGCACCGCGATGCCGAGGCCCGCCAGCGGCATGACGGCCAGCTTGCCCGCACCCAGACCGCCGGAGACGCCCATGAACACCAGGAGCTTGTCCTCAGCCGTGGGTGGGCGCTTTTCCTTGGGGCGCAACACGACAGGCGGTTGCTCGCCGCGCGCGAACTGGCCGCGGATCAACGTCAGCTCCTCGGCGCTGAAGAGCGTGGCGAGCACCGCGTCGGTCACCTGAGCGAGGCGCACGGACAGCGCCGTGGAGATGCGGCCCGACACGACCTGCAGGGCCGTGTCGACCTGCTGGGGCAGCACGGCCAGGGCGGCGCGGTCGGCCGTGTCGATGGCCTGGCGGTACCAGGTCTGCAGGTCGCGCATCTGCCGCGAGATCTCGTGGGAGTTCTCCACGCGGGCGCGTTGGATCTCGCCGCGCAGCCGGACCTGCCAGCCGCGGGTCGACGAGCGGCGTTCGGTCTGCAGCTCCTCGCGGCGGGCACGCAGAACGGCTGCTTCGTCCTCGCCCACGGACAAAGCGCGCTTCTCGTGTTCCAGGCGGACGGCCAGCTCGTCCAGAACGGTCGACAGCGCGCGCAGGGCGTTGGCCTCGGCGAGCATTCCGGCGCGACCGGCCACCAGTTCCTGCAAGGCGGTCTGCAGGGCCGCGATGCCGGACCGTTCGCGCAGCATGGCGGCGGCGTCCGGGTTCGGGGCCTGGGCGGCCATCTCGAACATGCGCGACGACACCGGGTGGAAGACGGCGTCGGCGAAGCGCGGGGCGTGCTCGGCCAGCAGCGCGCGGTCGGCGTCGAGGACCTGGCGCCAGCCGCGGTACTGGTCGGTCTTGGTCAGCGCGAAGACGACGGTTTCGACGCGATCGCCGACGCGCTTGAGGAAGTCCAGCTCGCCGCGGGTGAACGGCGACGAGGCGTCCACGACGAAGACCAGCGCGGTGGCGGACGTGACGGCTTCGAGCGCCAGCTCGCCGTGCACCGACTCGAGGCCGCCGACGCCCGGAGTGTCCACAACGGACATCCGTTCCAGCAGCGGGATCGGGGCGTCGACCTCGACGTAGCGCGGGGGCAGTTCACCCTCGGGCAGCTCGTGGGCAGCGGAGACCCAGTTGATCAACGCGGGCAGCGGGAACGTCACCGGGGCGAGCAGGCCGGGGTAGCAGGCGCGGGCGGCCCAGTCGGGGCCGTGCTGGAAGACCAGGTAGGTGGACGTGGCGACGTCGGCGTCGACCGGGGACAGGCCTGGGGTGGCCAGCAGGGCGTTGACCAGCGACGACTTGCCGCGGTTGGTCTCACCGACGATCACCACGGACGACACTTCCGGAGCCGAGCGACGTGCGACCCAGTCGGCCATCGACGGGTCGAGCTCGCGCACGAGAGAGGTGAGACGTTCGCGCGTCTGCCGGACGGTCTGGGGAAGTGTGCTCATCGGGCCGTGTAGACCGTCACGATCGGAGCCCGCAGCACGCGGCCGCGGTCGCAGAAGCCCGGCACCTCGGTTTCGGCGACCAGGCCCTGCAGCGAGACGTCATCGGTCGGCACCGTTCCGGCGGCCTCGTGCAACGACGGGTCGAAGCGCTCTCCGTCGGCGCGCACGGCCACGACCCCTATGGTCGAGAGGCCTTCCTCGATCCGCTCGACCACACCCGCACTGGCGCGGTCCAGCGCGTACAGGCACAGCTGCACCAGTGCGCGGCGTTCGGCCAGCGCCTGGTCGAGCAGCTCGTCGGCAATGGTCTCCACACCGTCGTCCGACGCCACACCGGTGGGATCGGTTCCATTCACGCTCATCGGTGCCCCCCAGCACGTAGTTGCTGCCAGATGAGGAAATACGCCCTGTGGACGACGTGCGCCACCCGAGCCTGCGCGGGCGTCGCGCCGAACGAGGCGTACGAACGCCACCACCCGGCCCGTTCCAGCGCGTACGCGACCAGCTCCGGCAACGGCCGGCCGGTCAGCCCGAGCCGGCCGGGCACGTCCGGGGTGCTGCCGACGCGCAGCACCTCCTCCGTCAGATCCGGTGGCAGCGTCACCGCGCCGGACGAGACCAGCGTCAACGCCTCCAGCAGCCGCAGCTGATGAGCCTCCGGCCGGGCGAGCAGCACCTCGATCGCGTCGTGCACGCGCTGCCGTTCGCCGGGGTCGCCCGAGGCCAGCGACGTGACCGACGCCAGCGCGGCCGCCGCCTTGATGCCGTCGGCCCGCGCGCGGAACACCGCGTCCAGCCGTCCGCGCACCGCGGCGAACCCGGAGGCGTCGAACAGCACGCGCCGCAACGCACCGGCGGTCAGCGCCGGCTCGGCGTCCAGCGCAGCGAGAGCACGGCCGATGCCGTAGAGGTCGAGCTTCTCCAGCAACCTCGACCGCACGCCCGCCGGGACGTCGCAGTCCCACGAGGTGAAGAGGTCGCCGGACATCAGCATCATCGTGCGGGTGTCCGCGTCCAGGGCCGCCAGCTGCCGCAACGCCTCCGCGTCCGCCGACGTGAACTCCCCGGTCTCCGCCGACTCGGCGAGCAGGCTGATCACCGGCAGCACATCCGCGACCCGCGGCTTCAGCAGCGCCGCCTGCTTGCCCGCCAGGATCTCCGCTGCCCGCCAGACGTCGCCGTCCGATCCCTCGACGGTTTCCGGCGCCACGGCGTCGACCTTGTTCAGCGCGGCGATGGCGTTGACCGGCCCTGCCTCGCGGGAGGCGGTCGCGGCGGTGAACGCGGCCAGCGTCGAGTGGTCGTCCGCGCGGATGCCCTGCGTCACGACGTAGAGGACGGCCTCGGCGCCCGCGACCGCGTTGCGGGACACGGGATCCAGCAGTTCCTCGGTGCGCGCGACCGACGCCGCGTCCAGCGAACCGAGACCTGGCGTGTCGATGACTGTGAAGTCACGCAGCACCGCGTTCGTCAGGTACGCCTCGATGTGCGAAACGTCTTCCACGCCAAGAGAAGCGGGGATCATGCCGTTCGCGTCGAACGGCAGCACCTGCCGCCGGCCGTCCCGCAGCACCACTTCGATGCGGTCGACCGTTCCGTACTGATACCGCGTCACGAGCCGGGTGCACTCGCCGACGTCGGTGGGCGCGACCCGGCGGCCGATCAACGCGTTGACCAGCGTCGACTTCCCGGACTTGATCCGCCCGGCCACCGCGACCTGCAACGGCGCGTGCAGCCGCCGCAACACCTCTTGGAAACCGAGGGCGGTCTGCTGGGAAACCTGTGGTTGCAAGGCAACACACAATTGGGCCACCGCCGCGCACAGCGGACCGGCCAGTTGTTGTCCCTGCAACGCCGTCACGGGCACTGATCGTGCCACGGTTTGTGCGCGTGTGTGCGCGGGTAGCCACAGCTCATGGAAGACAGCTACGTGACGTTCCTAGTGCTGGGGATCGTCCTGGTCGTCATCGACGGCCAGCTGATCTACCACAGCGGCAGGGGTTATCTGAAACGCGCCTACGACGACGAAGAAGCCACCTCGATGATCCGGCTCGCGGTGGTGTTGTTCCACCTCGTCGTGCTGGGCTTGCTCGCGCTGGTGTCGCTCATCAGCGTCGAGACCGGAAACGCCACCAAGGATGTCGTGATGAAGCTCGGCATCGTCCTCTTGCTGCTGGCACTGGCTCACGGCGTCACGATGGCGATCCTGGCCAGGATTCGGGACCGCCAGCTCCAACAGCAGCTCGCGGACCAGATGGCGGAGGAGCACCGCATCTACGAGGAGCGGCACGCTCACGTCGGCGAACCGCGACCCGCACCCAAGATCGAGTCGCCTTACTCAGCCCCGTAACGGGCGCGCACGGCGTCCAGTGCCTCCCCCTCACTGGCGCCGAGCGACCGAGCGACGGCGACGAACTCCGCCGCGGCGGCGGAGAGCGGGTCCGGTGAATGCGAAGGCAGGGCAGCCACGACGGTGCCCTGCCTTCGTCCTGTCGTGAGGACGCCGTCGGTCTCCAGCTCGCGGTACGCCCGCGCGACGGTGCCGGCGGCGAGTCCGAGGTCGGCGGCGAGCTGGCGGATCGTCGGCAACCGCGACCCGACCGGCAGCACGCCACCGCTGATCAACCTCATCAGCTGGTCGCGGACCTGACGCCACGGCGCGACGCCGTTGTCGACGTCGACGACGATTCGGGGAGCGGTCACCGGTTGATCTTCGTCGGCAGCGGCTTGGTGTGGGCCATCGCGATCCACGCGAGGATCCCGATGAACCCCCACTTCCCCGGGATCAGCACAGCGGCCACCGCCGCGCCGAGACCGGCCGACACGTGCACGCTGCGGGTGCGCAACGCCATGTCGACCTGCTGGTCGCCGGTGGCAGGACGGGCGACCGCCGCCCAGGTGATCACCGCGACCGCCGCCACGGACACCCCGAGCCACAACACGCGCTGCCACTCCTGCTGGAGGCAGAGGTGGACCAGGACGCCGAGGACGATCACGATGTACGAGATCAACACACCCTTCGCCGCGATGTCGGTGAGCCCGCGCGGGACGAGTGACGCCACCCGCTGGGCGCTGCGCGGTGGCCGCAACGCGATCAGCTCGGCGAGCAGCGCGCCACCGAGCACGATGATCACGAGGCGGGTCATGTCGCTGTCGAACTCCGGGCCGAACGCACCGGCCACGTAGATCCACGGGTAGAGCAGCCGGCGCTTCCGCAGGTAGCGCACGGCGTCCGTGACCTGCGCCTCCGTGGGATCGGGCACCTGCCACTTCTTCAGCAGACGCTTGCCCGTCGACGGCGTCGGCCAGAGCATCATCGTCAGCACCAGGCCGATGGCGCCCATGATCACAACGGTCCAGGCCCACTCGGCCATCGCGCCCCCAAACTTTGTACCAACCCCTCGACACAATAACTCACACTGGAGTCGTAGACGACGTCATTCCGTGGCGCGACGCGCGGAAGTTCGACCCGCACCTAACCTTGTCCAGTGCGGCGGTTCAGCCTGTGGATGAAGGCTCACCCGGCGTTCGGGGACTCCCTGATCGCCGGGCTTTTGCTGATCTTCGACATGGCGGTCGCGGTCTCCGCGGTCGACCGCGGGGTGTCGTTCTCCGCGTACCTCGCCGTCACACTCCTGATGCTCGGGCCGCTGCCGTTCCGGCGCTACCACCCGCTCGGCACCAGCTACCTGATCCTCGCGGGCGGGTTCCTGCAGCTCTTCACGCACGGCGGCGAGAGCGGCATACCGGTCCGGATGTCGGACTTCGCGCTGGCCATCGCGCTGTACACGCTCGTCGCGTACATCGGCCGCAGGTCGGCGTTGATCTACTCGGGCTGGCTGCTCGCTGGCACGCTGCTGTGGGCGGTCTTCCAGATCGCCGAGATCCAGGCCGTGTTCCTGGTGTTCATGGTCTTCGTGATCTTCGGCTTCAGCTGGGCGATGGGCGAGTTCATCGGGGCCCGCCGCGCCTACCAGAGCGAGCTGGAACAACGCCTCAAGCTGCTCGAGACCGAACGCGACCAGCAGGCGAAGATCGCGGTCGGCGAGGAGCGCTCCCGGATCGCCCGCGAGCTGCACGACGTGGTCGCGCACGCGGTGAGCGTCATGATCGTCCACGCGGACGGGGCCGCCTACACGATCAGGACGCAGCCGGAGGTCGCCGAGAACGCGGTCCGCACGATCGCGGAGACCGGCCGCCTCGCGCTGACCGAGATGAGGCGCCTGCTGGGCGTGCTGCGCAGCGATGACGCCGAGACGCAATGGGCTCCGCAACCCGACGCACGAGGCGTCGTCGAGCTCGCCGAGAACACCCGCGCGGCCGGCGTGCCGGTGCGGCTGGAGATCTCCGGCGACGTGGACGACCTGCCCGCGGGCGTCGGCCTGAGCGTCTACCGGATCGTGCAGGAAGCGCTGACGAACACGATCAAGCACGCCGGCGCGGGCACGACGGCGTTGGTGCGCCTCGCCCGCACGCCGGAGGAGCTCCGGCTGGAAGTGATCGACAACGGCTTCGGCACACCGCACGACGTGGTCAAGGTGTCCGGCGGCAACGGACTGATCGGCATGAGGGAAAGGGCTGCGGTGCTGGGCGGCGAGTTCGAGGCGGGCCCCAACCCCGGCGGGGGCTGGCGCGTGCGGGCGAGCTTCCCGCTCGCCGCATAGGGTGATCACGTGATTCGGGTGCTGCTGGTCGACGACCAGGAACTCATGCGCATGGGCTTCCGCATGGTGCTGGGAGCGCAGGAGGACATCGACGTCATCGGCGAGGCCGCCGATGGTCTCGACGCGGTGCAGATGGCCGACAAGCTGCGCCCCGACGTCGTGCTGATGGACGTCCGCATGCCCGTGCTGGACGGTGTGGAGGCGACCAAGCGCATCACCGAGGCCGACACGGCCAAGGTGCTGGTCATGACCACGTTCGACATGGACGAGTACGCGTTGTCCGCGCTGCGCAACGGTGCCAGCGGGTTCCTGCTGAAGGACACGCCGCCGTCCGACCTGGTGTCCGCCCTGCGCGCGGTCGCGTCGGGCGACGCGGTGGTCTCGCCGTCCGTCACGAAGCGGCTGCTGGGCCGGTTCCTCGGCGACGGCGGCGGTGAGCTGCGCGACGCAGGCGTGCTGGACGTGCTGACCGAACGCGAGCGCGAGGTGCTCGTGCTGATCGCGAAGGGCCTGTCCAACACGGAGATCGCCCGCAAGCTCTTCCTGTCGGAGGCGACGGTGAAGACGCACGTCGGCCGGATCCTCGCGAAGCTGGAGCTGCGAGACCGGGTGCAGGCCGTGGTGCTCGCCTACGAGACCGGTCTCGTCCGCCCCGGCGACGCCTAGCGGTAGTCCTCCGGATCCGCGTTCACGATCGTCCCGGCGATCCGCGGCTTCACCACGTCGTCCCACCACCGGCCCCAGTCCGGCTGCGAGCCGTCGAGGTCGGTGAACCCGTACTCGCGCTTGAGCCGCCACGACGACAGGCACTGCCCGGCGAACCGCCTGCGGTTCTTGTCGGCCGCCAGGTGGGCGAGGCCGCGGCCGAGGTAGTGCGGCGTCTCGGACAGCGCGTAGTCCGGCACCTTCTCGATCGCGTCGCGCCAGTTCGCCTCGGTGACGCCGAAGGTCTCCAGCATCTGCTCGGAGCGCAGGAAGCCCGGCGTCGCCGCCACCGCCGTCACGTTCGGGTGATCTTTGAGGTCCTTCGCCAGGACCTCGCCGAACCGCCGGACGGTGTTCTTCACGGCGTCGTAGGCGAGGTTCACGAAGTACGCCTCGCCGTCCTCACCGTCGGTCACCTCGACCACGAGACCGTCGTCGGACTGGATCACGAGCGGCATCAGCTTGTGGATCGCCACGAGGTGCGACTCGACGCCGTTGCGCCACAGGTGGAGCTGCCGGTCGAGGTCGTGCTCCCAGAACTTGCCCCACTCGACGAGGTTCTCGCCGCCCCAGGCGTTGTCGACGAAGATGTCGAGCTTGTCGATCCGCGCCGCGAAAGCGTCCACATCGGACGGATCGGTGAAGTCGCACCTGATGGCGATTCCCTCGCCACCGGCCTTGGTGACCAGGTCCGCGGTGTCCTCGATCGTCTCGGACCGGCCGACCTCGGACTGCTGCGTGCGCGTCGTGCGACCGCCGACGAACACCGTCGCCCCCGCCGCGCCCAGCTCGACCGCGATCGCCCGGCCCGCACCCCTCGTGGCGCCCGTGACGACCGCGACCTTCCCGCTCAGATCGGGTTCACTTCTTGGCGACACGGCGGATTCCCCTTCCCTCGTGCCAGGACAGGACGATCATCTCGTCGCCCTCGACGGTCAGCGACACGACCTCGGTGACGTTCAGCCGGTACAGGTCGAGCTCGCCGCCCTCCGGCATCCACCCGGTGCGGTCGTAGAGGTCCTTGAGGTACTGCTCCTTGTCGGTCCAGTACTCGGCCGTCCCGCTGATCTTCGCGTCACCTCCCGCGGTCATCGAGGCCGTGGTCGTGGTGCAGTGCAACGAAAATCGCGGATCGCGGCGCAGATCACGCGACTTCAGCGAGTCGAGCATCATGCCGACCCACAGCTCACCGTGCGCGAAGTCCGGCTCCACACCGCTGATCCGCGGCGAGCCGTCCTTGCGCAGAGTCGCGATCAACGCGTGCCGGTCCACGGCGAACCTGCTCTCCGCGAACGCGGCCAGGTCGGGCTGTTCAGCCGTGAACTCGGCCCAGGTGGCCATCAGCGCATCCCCTCCAGCACCAGATCGATGTCTTCCTCCATGCGTGCCAACAGCTCCCCGCGTGGTCGTACCGACCAGTCCATCGCGATCCCGTACACCAGCGCGGCCAGCACGCGAGCCGCGTTGGGCGGCAGGTCTTCCGCCGCGCACAGGACCTCCAGCTCCGACTCCAGCACCGCGTAGTGCCGAGCCAGCAACGCCCGCAGTTCGGGGTCGATCAGGTCGACGCCCAGCTGCGCGAGGTTGTTCGTCGCGACGACGGGATCGGCCAGCCGGTCGAACCAGGTCAGCAACGCCTCGCGCACGGTGCCCGCCTCGCGCATCCGGCGGGTGACCTCCTCGGTCCCCGCTCGGGTCAGCGCCTGCAGCAGGCCGCTCTTCGACCCGAACCGCTTCGCCACCGCGCCGACCGACACCCCGGCCTCCGCCGCCACGTCCGCCACCGTGAACTCCGGTCCGCGCCGGTCGATGACCGTCGCGGTTGCACTGAGAATCCGCTCGTCGGAGATGGTGCGAGGCCGTGCCACCCGATTAGTGAACCACAATTCACTAACCTTCGCATAGGGTGGCTCCACGTGAACTGGAGACCGCGCCTGGTCGCGTTGGACATCGACGGAACCCTGACCACTGTCGGCTCGAACGACATCTCACCTGCAGTGAAGGCGGCCATCACGCGAGTGGCGGAACACGGCACTCATGTCGTGCTCTGCACCGGCCGCAGCATCGTCGGCACCACACCCATTGCCCCGCAGCTGCCCACATCGCTGGCGCTGTGCGCGAACGGCGCCGTGTGGTGGAACCCGGTGAGCGACGAGATCCTCAAGCACACGACGTTCGAACCTGGCCCGACGATCAAGACGCTGCAGGCGCTGCTGCCCGGCTCGGTGTTCGCGGTCGAGCAGACCGGCGTCGGCAGCCTCTCGCTCGGCGAGTTCCTGCCGGGCGACCTGTGGGGCGTGGTCACTCCTGCGTCGTTCGACGAGATCGCCGCCACCCCGACCGCCCGGCTGGTCATGCGCTGGCTCGACCACACACCCGCAGAGCTGGCGTTCGCCGTGCGGGAGCTGGAACTGCCGGGTGTCTCGTGGCACGTCGACCACACCGAGGCATGGATGACCGTGGTGCCGCCGGACGTGACGAAGGGCCGGGCGCTGGAGGAGCTGCGCGTCTCGCTCGGCATCGACGCCGAGGACACGCTCGCGATCGGCGACGGGTCCAACGACGTCGAGATGCTGCAGTGGGCCGCGCACGGCATCGCGATGGGTCAGGCGCCGGTGACCGTGCAGGAGGTGGCCGACGAGGTCACCGCGACCGTGCTGGAGGACGGCGCGGCGGTGGCGTTGGAGCGGTTCTTCCCCGCCTAGACACAGGCCTGGACGGTCTCGCGCAGCCAGCGCTGCGCGGGGTCGGCGTCGAGCCGGGCGTGCCAGCGCATGCGGACCTCCACCTCGGGCAGATCCGCGCTGATCGGGAACCAGCGCAGGGTGCCGGGGTACTGCTCGGCGAGTCGGCGGGAGGCGAGGCCGACGTAGTCGCTCGACGCCACCAGCTGGACGGCCGCGGAGTAGAAGGGCACGACCGCCGCGACGTGCCGGTGCAGGCCCGCGGCTTGCAGCGCCACGTCCAGCGGGCCGCGCACCCTGCCTCGACGCGACACCGACACGTGCGGGTAGCGGCAGAGCTGCCGCAGCGTCGGGCGATTCCCGAGTGGGCTGTCAGCGCGGACGATGCCGACCATCCGTTCGCGGAAGAGCACGACGGACCGGATGTCGGACTCGGTGTCGTCTCCGGCGCCGATGTCGAGGTCGACGGACCCGTCCCGCAACGCCTCGGCGCTCTCGTCGCCCTCGGCCACGAACCGCAGCACCACGCCGGGCGCCTGCGCGGCCACGGCCTTGACCAGCGGCGTCACCACACCTTCCGCCACCCGGATGGTGAACGTCCGCCGCAGCTCGCCGGGGTCGAGCTCCTTGGCGTTGATCAACGCGGAGGCCTCGTCGAGCAGCGAGCGGACCCTCGGTGCGACGCGCAGCGCGTACGGCGTCGGTGCCATCCCCCGGCCGGCGCGGACCAGGATCGGGTCGTTCATCGCCCGCCGCAGCCGTGCCAACGCCCTGCTGGTCGCCGGGATGGACAGGTGCAGGCGCTCGGCGGCTGTGGTGACGCTGTTGTCCTGCAGCAGTGCGTCGAACACGCGCAGGAGGTTCAGATCGAGCTGGTCCGGCATGTTTGCATCGTATGCAACTCAACCTTGCTGAAGTTGCGTGGCACGAAAGCCTGGCCGGTTTCTAGCGTCGTGACCATGACCTTTGAAGCGAAGCTGACCGCGTTCATGCTCATCAAGGCCACGCCGAAGTGGCTGTCCCTCACCGTCCCGCAGCGGTTCGAGGCGTTCGAGACCGAGATCCTGCCCGTGCTGCGGGAGAAGGTCGACGGCGTGCGATCGCGCTTCTACGACACGGAGTTCTACTCGGTGCGGGTGAGCGACGTCTGGGTGTGGGAGGCGCGCGACCACGAGTCGTACCAGCTGCTCGTGGACGCGCTGCGGGAAACCCCGTTCTGGGACCACTACTTCGAGGTGGTCGATGTGCTGGTCGGCGTGGAGGACGCGTACGCCAAGAACAACGGCCGAGAGCCCGTCGCCACCGTCTAGTCCGAGATGTTCACCCTGGCGACGACCTTGTCGACCTTGACCCTGACCACCATCTCGCCGGGCACGCCGTTGCGTTCGGCGTAGCGGTCGGCCTGGTCGTCGCCCATGTACCGCGCGGCGGTGCGCCCCGCCCAGTACTTCAGCTGATCGGGATCCTCGTCCACCTGGGCGCGGCCCGTGATGGTCACGAAGTTGAAGGGCGGGGTCTCGTCGTCGAAGCAGAGGGCGACCCGGCCGTCGCGCAGGATGGACTTGCCCTTGATGGTGTCGCGGGAGGTCAGGAAGACGACGTCAGGACCGTCGAGGTCCACCCACACCGGGGCGACGTGCGGGCTGCCGTCCTTGCGGGTGACGGCGAGTTTGCCGGTGCGGGCGGGCTTGGCCAGCACGAACTCGCGCCACCAGCCTTCTGGAGCTTCGGTGTAACCCATGAGAAGCATTCAACTACGACTCAGGTAGCGGCACCGGACGACTGAAGTTGACGGTGGCCGCAGACCGCTGGGCGATGTGGCGGACCCCCTCGGAGCAGGAGAGTTGTGCCTGTCACCGAGAGGGGAACGCTGATGATCGAGGCAATCGGCCTCACCAAGAGATACGGCAGGACGGTCGCGGTCGACGACCTGTCGTTCACCGTCCAACCTGGACGGGTGACCGGGTTCCTCGGTCCGAACGGCGCCGGCAAGTCCACCACGATGCGGATGATCCTCGGGCTCGACCGACCGACGGCAGGCCGCGTGCTGATCGACGGGAAGCCCTACACCGAGCTCCACCGTCCACTGCGGACGGTGGGTGCCCTGCTGGACGCGAAGTGGGTCCACCCCAACCGGTCGGCGCGGTCGCACCTGAAGTGGCTCGCCGTCTCCAACGGGCTGCCAGCGAGGCGCGTGGACGAGGTGCTGGAGGCGGTCGGCCTCACGCAGGTGGCCGGCAAGAAGGCCGGCGGGTTCTCGCTCGGCATGTCGCAGCGGCTGGGGATCGCGGCGGCACTGCTCGGCGACCCGAAGGTGCTGCTGTTCGACGAGCCCGTCAACGGCCTGGACCCCGAGGGCATCCTCTGGATCCGCACGTTCATGCAGAACCTCGCCGCCGAGGGCCGCACGGTCCTGGTGTCGAGCCACCTGCTGTCCGAGATGGCGCTGACGGCGAGCGAGCTCGTGGTGATCGGCAAGGGGAAGCTGATCTCGCAGAGCAGCACGGCGGAGTTCATCGACCGCTCGACGGGGAACTCCGTTCTGGTGCGCAGCCCCCAGCTCTTCAAACTCGGGCCGTTGTTGGTGGACAAGGGCTTCACGGTTCGTGACGGCGCGGACGGTGCGTTGTCCGTATCGGGTGCAACGAGTGACCAGATCGGGGACATCGCCGCAGCCAACGGTGTCGTTCTGCACGAGCTGAGCCCGCAGCGCGGCTCGCTCGAAGAGGCGTTCATGCAGCTGACCGGCGATGCTGTCGAGTACCACGCAGAGATCGGGAAGTGAGTGGCGATGACCCTGTTGGCAGTTGAGAGAATCAAGCTCTTCTCGACCCGTTCGCCCTACTGGTGCACGGCGCTCGCCCTGGTCCTGGGTGTCGGTCTCACCGCGATCATCGCGGGGACGACGGAGAAGGGCCAGATGTCCATCGGCCTGACGCAGTTCGGCAGCAGCCAGCTCGCGCTCGCCGTCGTGCTGGTCATGTCGGCGCTCGCGGTCACCACCGAGTACCGCTTCAACACCATCCGCGCGACGTTCCTCGCGGTGCCGAGCCGCACGTCCGCGCTGGTGGCGAAGACCGTCGTGGTCGCGTTCATCGCCGCCGCTCTCGGCGAGATCATCGCGTTCGGCTCGTGGGGCCTCGCGAAGGTGATGTCGCCGACGTCGGACCTCGCAATCAACACGGGCGCCGAGTGGCGGCACGTCGCGGGTGTCGGGCTGCTGTACGGGATCGGCGCGGTCCTCGCGATCGCGGTCGGCATCCTGGTCCGCCAGACCGCCGGTGCCGTGGCCATCCTGCTCGTGTGGACCATGCTGCTCGAAGGCCTGATCGGGATCATCCCGAAGGTCGGCATCAAGATCCAGGCGTGGCTGCCGTTCCAGAACGCCAACCACTTCCTGGCCCTGGGCGGCGGCAACACCGCGGAACAGCCGGGTGCGGGCATCGACTTCAAGCTGAGCCAGTGGGGATCGCTGGCCTACTTCGCCGGCATCGCGGTCGCGTTGCTGGTGGTCGCGCTGGTCGTCGCGAAGCGCCGCGACGCGTGACCGGTTCCGAATAAAGGGGGAGCGGGACGCAGGCCGTCCATCGGGGGGACGGCCTGCGTCCCGATCAGTTCTTCGAGTGAACGGGAGAGGCCATGATCCAAGCA
The DNA here is from genome assembly GCF_014648475.1 of Lentzea flava. GTDB lineage: Bacteria > Actinomycetota > Actinomycetes > Mycobacteriales > Pseudonocardiaceae > Lentzea > Lentzea flava. Next base: position 161,285 of record NZ_BMRE01000002.1, read on the forward strand.
GTGCGGTTGCGCAAGCACTACGGCCGGACGAAGGCCGTGGACGACCTGTCGTTCATCGTGAAACCCGGTCGTGTGACGGGCTTCCTCGGCCCGAACGGCGCCGGCAAGTCCACGACCATGCGGATGATCCTCGGCCTCGACACCCCCACCGGCGGTGACGTCACGATCGACGGGAAGCACTACACCGAGCTCAAGCAGCCGCTGCGCAAGGTCGGCGCGTTGCTCGACGCGAAGTGGGTGCACCCCAACCGTTCCGCGCGCTCGCACCTCAAGTGGATGGCCGTCTCCAACAAGATCCCGGTCAGCCGCGTCGACGAGGTGCTGGAGATCGTCGGCCTCAGCGAGGTCGCGCACAAGAGGGCCGGCGGGTTCTCGCTCGGCATGGCCCAGCGGCTCGGCATCGCGGGCGCCCTGCTCGGCGACCCCGAGGTGCTGCTGTTCGACGAGCCGGTCAACGGTCTCGACCCCGAGGGCATCCTCTGGATCCGGCAGTTCATGCACCGGCTCGCGGACGAGGGCCGCACGGTGTTCGTGTCGAGCCACCTGCTCTCGGAGATGGCGCAGACCGCCCAGGACCTCATCGTGATCGGCAAGGGCCAGCTGATCGCGCAGACGACCACCGAGCAGTTCATCAGCGACGCCACCCAGGACCACGTCCGGGTGCGGTCACCGCACGCGGGGAAGCTGCGCGAGATCCTCGCGGCCAGTGCGACGGTCACCGAGGACGCGGTGGACGGAGCCCTTGTGGTGCACGGCATCCCGGCTCCGCAGATCGGCGAGATCGCGGCGGAGAACCAGATCGTGCTGCACGAGCTCAGCCCTCAGCGCGGGTCGCTGGAGGAGGCCTTCATGCAGCTCACCAAGGAGTCGGTGGAGTATCACGCGCACTGACGACCGGCTTGGGCCGCCGGGACCTGATGGCGGGCAAGGCGATCAGCAGTCCGGTCATCACCGCGGTTCCACCCGCCACGGCCGCGACGAACGGCAACCGGTCCTTCATCTCGACGACCGGCTGCACCGGACGCTGGGCGGCGAGCGTCGGAGTCGGTTGCGCGGTCGACGGTTTCGGCGGCGGCAGCAGCGGGTTGCGTTCCACCGGCGGCAACTGCGCGGTGAGCGCACCCACGGGGTTGACCATGCCGAACCCGGTCGTGGCGTCGCGGCCGGGTTCCGCCATGTCCTGCGCGGTCTTGATCAGCGCGTTGACGACGTCCTTGGCCGGCATCTCCGGGTGCTTCGAGCGGACCAGCGCGGCCACCCCGGACACGATCGCCGACGCCGCGCTCGTGCCGTCCATTTCGGCGTATCCGCTGGCGTAGACGCTTTCCGGCGCGGCGGTGACGATGCCTTCCGCCGGTGCCGCGAGCACGGTGTCCGCGCCGACGTTGGACGACTTCCACGGCTTGCCCTCGCGGTTCGTGCCCGCGACCGCGATCACACCGCCGATGTTGGCGGGCGCGGAGACCTCCTTGCCTTCGTTGCCGGTGGCGGCGACGAGGACGACGTCCTTCTCGATCGCGTAGTTCACGGCCTTGACCAGGCTCGGCGTCATCGAGCTGGAGAAGCCCAGCGACATGTTGACGACCTTGGCGCCGTGGTCGGCGGCCCACCTGATGCTCTCGGCGACGACGTCGAGGGAGAACTGCTCCTTATCCGCGCTCGCGATCGGGAGGATCTTGGCGCCGGGCGCGATGCCGAGCGCGCCGCCGTTCTTCCCGGTCGCGGCGATGATCGCGGCCATCCCGGTGCCGTGGCCGTCGGTGTCGGTGGTGCCGTCGGTGCCCTTGGAGCTGCCGAAGCCCGTCCCGGGCAAGACGCGTCCCGCGAGGTCGGGGTGCTTGGCGTCGACGCCGGAGTCGATCACCGCGACGACCACGCCGTCACCACGGGCCTGGTCCTGCGCCGAGTAGATGTCGAGGGCGTCGAGGTGCCACTCCTGTTCCTCGATCGTCTGCGCGGCGAGCAGCAGGGGCAGCGCGACAGCGAGCGCGGGGAGCAGGGGCACGTTTCCTACATCGTGTTTCCACGCCGAGGCGCAACGTGCCCGGGGTCACACGTTGCGTAAGGGAGCTGTTAACAAGCCGTGAAAAGGGGCGTTGCGGACAACACCGGCGTTTGGAGTCGCGTTCAATGGGGTTATCCCCGCTGCGGAGGTGGCCAGTGGTCCGTGTCGAAGCAATGCTCGGCCTCGAGTGGGCAAGCGCGCTCGAAGCTCCCAACCCTGCCGAAATCGCCCTCACCCCTGCAGATGCGCGCCGTTCCTGGGTGAACCGCGCGAACGAGAACGAAGTGCTCACGATGTACCGCGCGGTGCGCGCCGTCGAGGACGCGCCAGCCCCGTGGTGGCTGCGCGCGCTGGACCGCGGCCGGCTGCGCTCCCGTGCCGAAGGTCACGCCGTCGAGGACGCGGTGACCGAGTTGCTCTCGTCACGTCCCGGCTGGGTGTTCGTGCCCTGGGTCGACCTCGGCGAGGTCGGGTACTGGGAGTTCGTGCCGTCGGAGAGCGGTGTCTACGGACCCGCCACCCCCACGACCGTGCAGTTCACCGACTCGCACCGCGGGTTCGTGCACCTGTTCCCGGCCCACCGCGGGCCCGGCCACGCCCACCCGATCGACTTCACGGTCGCCGACCTGCGTGACCAGATCGAGGACATCGAACTGATTGCCTAGACTGTCCGGTCGTGACCAGGCCTGAGTTCCACCGTTCCATCGTCAGCTTCGTCCAGCGCGGCGAGCGCATGACGGTGGGTCAGCAGCGTGCCTGGGACACGTACTGGGAGAAGATGGGCAACGACGTGAAGTCGCTGCCGGAAGGCCCCGTCGACTTCACGTCGTGGTTCGGCCGCTCCGCGCCCGTGCTGCTGGAGATCGGGTCCGGCATGGGCGAGACGACCTCACAGCTCGTGGCCGCCGCGCCCGAGCTGAACTACGTGGCCGTCGAGGTCTACAAGCCGGGCCTCGCCCAGTTGCTGCTGCGCGCCGAGCACCTCGGCGGGCTGGACAACCTGCGCGTGCTGCGCGGTGACGCCGTCGACCTGCTCACCGACCACGTCGCACCCGCGTCGCTGCACGGCGTGCGGATCTTCTTCCCGGACCCGTGGCCGAAGAAGAAGCACCACAAGCGCCGGCTCGTGCAGCCGGAGTTCGTGGCGCTGGTCGCGTCGCGGCTGGAGCCGGGCGGTGTGCTGCACCTCGCGACGGACTGGGAGCACTACGCGGAGCAGATGCTCGAGGTGTGCTCCGGCGAGCGGCTGCTGACCAACATGTACGACGGCTGGGCGCCTCGTCCGGACTGGCGGCCCGTCACGAAGTTCGAGCAGCGGGCCGTGAACGAGGGCCGCGTTTCCCACGATCTGATGTTCAAGCGGAACGACCTCACCTGATCGAGGTCTCAAGCTGGGGGTTCGGCCACTACGGGTCTAACTGTCACCCCATCGGGTGGCGGGTGTTGATCACCCGAAATGCCCCGAGTGGCAGTGACGCGTGAAGCCGTTCCGGCCTTAGGTTTCCGCTCCGTGACCCCCGACGTCCTCCCTGTCGCGGAGGAGTTCGTCCGCATGTTCCACGCGGCGCACTCCGACGCAGGCTCGCTGTCCGCCCGCATCGCCCAGGTGCGCGCCGAGATCGCCGAGACCGGAACCTACCGCCACACCACGAACGAGCTCGCGTACGGCGCGCGGATCGCGTTGCGAGACTCCGGCTGGTGCACTTCGGGTGTTCCCTGGCGACGCCTGAAAGTCCGCGATCTGCGGGGCTATCGCAACGCCGCCGCTGTCGCCGGCGAATGCGTCGAGCACCTGCGACTGGCGACGAACGGCGGTGAAATCCGGCCGCTGGTAACGGTTTTCGCGCCGGACGCGCCCGGATCGCCGGGTCCGGTGATCTGGAACGAACAGCTGATCCGGTACGCCGGGTACGCCGACGGGATGGGGGACCGTCGCTACACCCAGTTCACCGAAACCATGCAGGGCATGGGATGGCGGCCGCCGGCGCGCCGCTCGCGCTTCGACTTGCTGCCGCTGGTGGTGGAGACCCAGCACGAGGGCCCGAGGCTGTTCACGCTGCCGTCCGAGATCGTGCACGAAGTCCCGCTGGAACACCCGACGTTGCCGTGGTTCGGCGAGATGGGCCTGCGCTGGCACGCGGTTCCGGTCATCTCGAACATGCGGCTGTCGATCGGTGGCGTGAACTACCCCGCCGCGCCGTTCAACTCCTGGTTCGTGGGCGCCGAGATCGGCACTCGGTCACTGGCAGAGGAAGGCGCTTACGGTGTGGCACGCGAAGTCGCCGAGGCGTTGGGTTTGGACACTTCGTCCGAACGCACGCTGTGGCGGGACTTCGCGACCGTTCACCTGAACGCCGCAGTGCTGCACTCGTTCGACAAGGCGTCCGTGACCATCACGGACCACCACGCGGAGGCGCTGCACAGGCTCGCGTGGCTGCGCTCCCGCCAACGTCCTTCCGCGGCCAGGCCCGCGTTCCGCCTGGACCCGGCCGCCGCCGCCCGTGCTCGTACCGGTGCGCCCGCACGGTTCACCGCCGCGCTGGACGAGACCCGTCCGCAACCGACCAGCAGGCTGGCGGAACTGCTCCGCCAGCAACACTCCCTGACCAGCGTCTGACTTCCCCATCACACGCTGGCGTGCGAGTTTTCCCTAACGCTGTGCCTACCTCTGGGAGTCGATCATCACGCCCGACAGGGCCATCAGCGCAAGGACCAACAGGCCGACCACAGCGGCGGCCCAAGTGAACACAACTGACAACATGGCGTCCTCCGTTTTCCCCGACTTCCGCTCTTCCAGAGTCCGTGACCGGGGCGTGATCCGGCATCCGCCGGGAGGGTATTTCCGCAGGTCGCCCACTCAGCCTTCTGGCTGATGCCGGGTGAGCCTGCGGTCGGACGCGGAATCAGACTCCCGGCTTTACCGTGTACCGGGTGGAGAGCACGGATCTGAACTGGCGGTTGCTCGCCAAACGCCAGTGGCCGCTGGCGCTCTCGCTCACCGCGATCGCCCTGTTGGAAACCAATGCGATCACTACCGGTCCCGGCTGGTGGCAGGTACCGGGTGTCGTGGTGATCTGCGTGATCGCCGTGCTGGCGCCCTGCAGGCCGTTCGACGCGGCGCTGGCGCTGACGTTCGCAATCGCTTGCACGGCCGTCTACATGCGGCTTCTCGGCGTGGCCATCACGCCGCACTTGTTCTGGAGCGGCTCGAACATCTCGATGACGGGCGCCGCGATGGCGACCATCGCGATCCTCGTGCGCGAGGCCTCCCGCGCTCGTGCGGTCGTGGGAACCGTGCTGGTGCTCGCCGCGATGGCGGCCGCGGAGGTCCTCGGCTGGCCGATCGTGGCACCGGTCGCGTACGACGAGTGGAGCCCGGACGCCTTCAACTACTCGATCGCCGCTGCCGTCCTGCTCATCATGGCGGTGGGCACCGGGCTGTACTTCCGGGCCCGCGACAACGAACGCTCGTCTCAACTGGCGGCGTCCGTCGCGGCGGCGCAGAACGCGGAGCGAATGGCGTTGGCGCGCGAACTGCACGACGTCGTGGCGCATTATGTGACGGCGATCGTCGTGCACGCCCAGGCAGGTCAGTTGAGTCGTGAGGCGGCCGAGCAGGTGCTGCCGACCATCGAGTCGTCCGGCTACGAGGCGTTGACCGCGATGCGGCGGCTGGTCGGGACGTTGCGCGACGGCGAATCCGCCGGTCCGGCCGCGTCTTCGTCGCTGGTGGACGACGTCCGCGCGCTCGCGGAGGAGTCCGGGCTGCCGGTGCGGCTGTCGTTCGACCTGCAGGACGCGGTGCCGCAGGAACTCGCGCGCTCGGTGCTGCGGCTGGTGCAGGAATCCCTCACCAACACCCAGAAGCACGCCGCCGCGGTGTCCTCAGTGGACGTCTCGCTGTCCTCGCGGGACGGTTCGCTGTTCCTGACGGTGTCCGACGACGGGATCGCATCCGGCGTTCCCGTTGGCGGATCGGGAGGTTACGGGCTCGTGGGCATGCGCGAGCGCGTGGAACTGCTGGGTGGCACGTTCTCCGCAGGCCGACGCGAACCGACCGGGTGGACGGTTCGCGCCGAACTGCCGCTTGCCTAGTACTCGTCCTACTGTTTAGCGGTCGTCGCGAATGACGTCGAACTCCTGCGTCATCTCGACATCGCTGAACTGGTCGTCGTTCTGAGGGTCGATGTCGGCCACTGATGCCTCCGCATGATCACGCCCGTACCCGTGCAGGCGTGATCATGCCAACTCAGCGCCGAGTCGGCGGCTTGGGGGTGGCGGGCTTCTGCGCGCGCCGGAAGTCTCCACAGGACGTGCTCGGCTTCTTCGACATGATCATGTGACGTCGCCGGAGCCGCCGGGGTTGCCTCGGAGGCACGAAAGGCCCGCCGGGTAGTGCTCGACGGGCCCCTCGGTTGGGGAGAAGTCTGAATCGGGGCGGACCCTGGGGGTCGGCCCGCACCCGACGGCGACAGGATTCCCACTCGATGCGGACTATGCATGCTTGTGAGCGGCATCACAGTGGCAGGATTCCCCGCATGTCACTGCGCCTGCACGCCCCGGTGGTCCTGCCCTGCGACCCGTCCTGCTCCGTGTTGCGCGACGCGGTCGTGGACGTCGTCGACGGCCGGATCACGTACGTGGGTGGTGCTGCCGAGGCTCCCGCCTTCGACGGCGAGGTCCGGCAGCTCTCCGGAATCCTGCTGCCCGGTCTGGTGAACACCCACGCGCACAGCCCGATGACGGTGCTGCGCGGCCTGGGCTCCGACCTCCCGCTGCTGCGGTGGCTGCAGGAGCAGATGTGGCCGAACGAGGCGCGGATGACCGCGGCCGACGTCGGCACGGGCATGCTGCTGGGCGCCGTGGAGATGCTCCGGCACGGCGTCACCACCTCGGCCGAGATGTACTTCCACGGCCCCGAGCTGGTTTCGTCCGTGCGGGCCGCCGGGTCACGGGTGGTGTTCGGCGCGGCGATCCTCGACGTGCCGGGGATGTCCTGGCGGTCGATGACCGACGAGATCTCCGCCTGGATCGACGCGGACGGGCTGCTGTCCGCGGACGGGCGGATCGAGCTCGCGTACGGGCCGCACTCCGCCTACACGCTCTCGCCCTCGCAGCTGACCTCGATCGCCCAGGAGGCACGCGCTCGCGGGGCGCTGCTGATGGTGCACGTCGCCGAGTCGCCGTTCGAGGACGAGGCGCAGCGGGCGGAGTACGGATCGGTTCCGGCGTTGCTGAAGGCCTCGGACGTGCTGGGTGGGCGGGTTTTGTCCGCGCACTCGGTTCATCTGTCCGATGACGACATCGCCCTGTACGCGTCGTTCGGCGTCGGCGTGGCGCACTGCCCCGGCTCGAACGCCAAGCTGGCCTCGGGGATCGCGCGGGTGCCGGAGATGCTGGCCGCCGGTGTCTCGGTCGGACTCGGGACGGACGGGCCCGCGTCCAACGACGACCTGGACCTGTTCGAGGAGGCACGGCTGGCCGGGCTGTTCGCTCGGGTGTCCAAGATGGACGCGACGGTGCTCGGGGCGGCGCAGGCGTTGCTGATGGCGACCCGCGGTGGAGCCGCGGCTCTCGGCCGGGACGACATCGGCGCGTTGGAGGCCGGCCGCTGGGGCGACGTCGTGCACGTCGACGCCGACGACCCGGCGTTCGCGACCGGGCTGGACGCGCCGGACGCGCAGCTGCTGGCGAACCTCGTGTGGGCGTCCGGGGCTCGCCGGGTCACCGACGTCTGGGTGGGCGGCGAGCACGTCGTGGCCGGCGGGGAGTCCACGCGGGTCGACAGGCAGGAAGCCCAGGCAGGCGTGACGGCGGTGGCCCAGCGGCTGCGGACCGCCTGATCAACGCGGTCGCGGGCGCACCACGAGCTCGGTGATGTGCGCGTCGGGCGTCGCCAGCACGGCGGACGCCACGGCGCGCCCCACCGAGGCCGGGTCGAGGTACTGCGTGGCGTCGTACTCGCCACCCTCCTGGCGCCGCACCTCGCGCTGCATCGGCGTGTCGGTCCGGCCGGGGAACACCGAGGTCACGCGCAACGACGGTTCGTCGGCGCGCAGGGCGTCCGCGTAGGCGCGGAGAGCGAACTTCGAGGCCGCGTACACGCCCCAGCCGGGGTTGGCGCGCAGGCCGGCGCCCGAGTTGATCAGCACCACGTGGCCGGAGGACGCGCGGAGCTGGGGCAGCAGGAGGCGGGTCAGCTCGGCGACCGCCACGACGTTGAGCTCGAACGTCTGGCGCCACACGTCGGCGGACGCCTCGCCCAGCGGGCCGAGCAGGGCGACTCCGGCGCTGTGCACCACGACGTCCAGGCGCGCGATGTGGGCGATGTCGGCTGACGCGAGGTTCGTCAGGTCGAACGGCCAGGCCTCGGCGCCGGGGAGTTCCGCTGCCAGCAGGGACAGGGACGTTTCGTCGCGTCCGCCTAGCAGGAGATCGTGGGTTGGGGCCAGACTGCGGGCGATGGCCGAGCCGATTCCGCTGGATGCCCCGGTGACGAGGGCGACCGGACGATCACTCATGGGGGAACCGTAACGTGCCTCGAAAGTTGATCTTGCCGTATCTGTGCCTGCTCTACTTCATCAACTACCTGGACCGGGTGAACATCGGGTTCGCGGGGCCAAACGGGATGTCGGAAGAGCTCAAGCTCTCGGCGACGGTGTTCGGGTTCGCGTCCGGCGTGTTCTTCATCGGCTATCTGCTCCTGGAAGTGCCGAGCAACCTGGCGTTGCACAGGTTCGGCGCGCGCAGGTGGATCGCCCGGATCATGATCAGCTGGGGGATCGTCGCCTCGGCCATGGCGTTCGTGCCCAACGGGACCGTGCTGATCGTCCTGCGGTTCCTGCTGGGCGTGGCGGAGGCCGGGTTCTTCCCTGGGATCATCCTGTACCTGACGTACTGGTTCCCGCAGCAGGAGCGGGCGCGGATCGTCGCGCTGTTCATGGTGGCGGTGCCGATCTCGACGTCGCTCGGGGCCACGCTCAGCGGGTTGCTGATCCAGTGGACGGACTGGCGCACGATGTTCCTGATCGAGGGCCTGCCGGCGATCGCGCTGGCGTTCGTCACGTGGTTCTGGTTGCCGGACAGGCCGGAGGAGGCCGTCGAAGAGCCGCAGAAAGAGCACTGGCCACTGCGCAAGGCTCTGACGCACCCGCGGATCCTGGCGTTGAGCTTCGTGTACTTCGGGATCGTGTACGGGCTGTACACGCTGGGGTTCTTCCTCCCGACGATCATCAAGGGGCTCGCGCCGGGAGCGGGCATCGTCGAGCGCGGGTTGATCAACGCCATTCCGTACGTTCTCGGTGCGGTCGCCATGGTCCTGTGGGCCAGGCACGGAGACCGCACCGGAGAACGGAAGTGGCACGTTGCCGCGCCGATGTTGCTGGGAGGCGTGGCGATCCCGGTCGCGTTGTACCTCGAAAACCCCGTTGCGGCGATGGTCGCGGTCTCGGTGTGCGCGATCGGTGTCTGTGCTGCTCTGCCCACGTTCTGGGCGCTCCCGACGAGTTTCCTCGGTGGTACGGCTGCTGCGGGCGGGATTGCCCTGATCAACTCGTTGGGGAACGTGAGCGGGTTCGCCGCGCCCTACGTCACCGGGTGGCTGCGAGACCTCACCGGAACCCAGAAGACCGGACTGTGGGTCGTCGGCGTCACGATGGTCAGCGCTGCCGTGGTGGCGCTGGTTCAGCGAGCGGGAGCGGAGAAGGTGTAGAGCGCTTCGTAGCGCACGGAGGTCTGAGCACCTTCGGTGCACCCACCGGCGGGCGCGAGGCCGCCCTTGGTGGCGAGACGCTGGACGTAGCTGATGCCGGCGAACACGCCGGTGCCCCTGGTCAACTTGGCTTTCAGCAGGAGTTCGGGCACCGCGCCAGGAACCTCGTTGCGGGCACCGTCGACGGGAGCGGCCTCGACCGCGCTGCCGTCCACAGTGGACACCCAGATCGGGCCGCGGGTGTGCAGGGCGACCGCCCTGCCGAGCCGGTCCGCCAGGGTGGCGGCGGGTTCGAGGCCCTTCCAGGCTCCGGCGGTGCAGATGTAGGTCTGCACGCCCCTGGCGTAGAACTTGGCGACAAGCTTGTTGCCGGGCGGGACCTGGACGGCGGGCGCGACCTGCGCTTCGGGTCCGTTCATCTCGGCGGGAGTTGGCATGGCGGTCGAGGCGGCGCCACCTGTCGCGACGACTGACAGAGCTGTTGCGACGAACACCAGCCGAGCTCGTTTCATTGACCCACTCCTAATGGACAGACAGTGCGACGTATCTTCGTTGTCCGGGTGCAGCCATCAGAGGATACGGCCTGATGGCTGCACCGGGTCAAACGACTTCGAGGAGTGATCGGGCGAGCACAGTCAGTCGCAGATGCGGCGACGGTCCTTGCGCCAGACGACCGCGACGGACGGACGCGGCTGCGACGTGCCACCGTCCGGCCAGTGCGACTGCGGGTTGTTCGCCGACGCACCGTCGATCTCGCCGGGGTGCTGCACGGACACCAGGACGAAGTCGTCGGTGATGACCGGGCCGCACGTCTCCGCGCCCCTGGGCACGGTGAGGAACTGCTTCACCTGACCGCGGCGCTTGCCCTCGACCGGCACCGCGAACAGGCCGTCGTTGGACTTCAGCGCGTTGCCGTCGGTGGAGATCCACAGGTTGCCGCGCGAGTCGAACGCGACGTTGTCCGGGCAGGAGATCGGGCTGACCTGCGATTTGTCGAATCCGCCGAAGTAGGTGCCTGGGTCGGTCGGGTCACCGCAGACCAGCAGCAGCTTCCACGAGAACGTGGTGGCCGTGTTGTCGCTGCGGCGCTCCTCGATCTCCAGGATGTGGCCGTGCTTGTTGTTGACCCGCGGCGCGATCTCGGTCGGACCTTCCTTGCCCGGCTTGCCGCGGTCGGTGTTGTTGGTGAGCGCGGCGTAGATGCGGCGGTTCTTCAGCGACGGCTCGACGTCCTCCGGGCGGTCCATCTTCGTGGCGCCCACCTTGTCGGCGGCGAGGCGGGTGAAGACGTAGACCTCCTCGGCGGTGAAGCCCTCGACGAACGACTTGTCGTTGTGCGCCAGCGGAATCCACTGACCGGAACCGTCGAACTCGCCGTCGGACGGCAGCTTGCCGGTGCCGTCGATCTCGGCGGCCGGGCTGTCGCCGGTGAACTTCGCGACGTAGAGCGTGCCCGAGTCGAGCAGGCGCTTGTTGTGCTCGCGGGCGAACTTCGAGTTGCCCGGCCGGTAGCACTCGTCCGACACGAACTTGTACATGTAGTCGAAGCGCTCGTCGTCACCCATGTACGCGACGACACGGCCGTCGCGAGCGATGATGACGTTCGCGCCCTCGTGCTTGAAGCGGCCGAGCGCGGTGTGCTTGACCGGCGTCGAGGTCGGGTCGAGCGGGTCGATCTCGACGATCCAGCCGAAGCGGTTGGCCTCGTTGGGCTCCTGCGCGAGGTCGAAGCGCTTGTCGAACCGCTCCCACTTGCGCGTGGTGGCACCGCCGGACATGCCGTACCGGGCGAGACGCGCCTTCGTGGTGGCGTCGGCGACCTGACCGCCGTTGGCGAAGTACTGGTTGAAGTTCTCCTCGCCGGACAGGATCGTGCCCCACGGCGTGACGCCGCCGGAGCAGTTGTTCTGCGTGCCCAGCACGACCTTGCCGCTCGGGTCGGCTGAGGTCTTGAGGTACTTGGAGCCGGCTGCCGGGCCACGCACTTCGAACGGCGTGGTCAGCGTGATGCGGCGGTTGTACTTGCGGCGGTCCTTGGACGGCACCAGCTGGCCGGAGCGGTGGTCGCGCTCGACCTGGACGACCGACAGGCCGTGCGCGGCCCACGCGATCTTGACCTGCTCCTCGGTCGGGTTGTTCGCGTCCCAGTTCTTGAACATGAACTCTTCGGACGTGTACTCGTGGTTGCTCACCATGAGCCAGCGGTCCCAGCCCGGCAACGGCACCAGGCCGCAGAAGTCGTTGTTGAACCCGAACTGCTTCGCCTGGGCGGCGGCGGTCTGGTTGTCGAAGTCGAACTTCGGCGCGTCCGCCAGCACCGGGTCGCCCCAGCGGATGACGACGTCGGACTGGTAGCCCTTGGGCACCACGAGCTCGTCGAGGGTGTTGGGCTGCACCGGCTCGAAGTTGAGTCCGTCGCGGTCGCGGCCGAACTTCAGGTCGAGGTCGAGGTCGAGGTCGACGTCCGCGGGGGCGGCAGCGGCCGCGCCGGAGAACGCGAGCGCGCCGGCACCGGCGGCCGCGACGACCGCACCGGCCTTGAGCATGCCGCGGCGGCTCACGACCTCCTTGACGACGTCGCCGAAGTACGCGTTGTCCGAGGTGTTGGGAGCCTCGTGCGAACACGCGTTGCCGCAGCGGTACTGGCAGGTGACTGCCTGGCGCCCGAGCGGGTGGTTCGTCGGGAGCAGGGGCAGCAGACGGCGGCCCCGATCGGTGGGTGAAGACACGCAGGCCTCCGAGATCGGTCAGTGTGGGAACTGGCCGAACCTAAGAGCCCAACGAGATCGCCTGCCGTCCACGAGGTGAACGGCAGGCGAACACGCGCTACGCCCGAACGACCGGGCAACGCTGGGTGATCAACCGATTTCACCCAGCGTACGACGGCCCTTGCGCCACACGGCGACGACCGACGGCCGAGGTTGCGAACTGCCCCCGTCCGGCCAGTGGGAAGCCGGTTTGTCCGCACTTGCCCCGTCCACCTCACCGGGGTGCTGCACGCAGACCGTGATGACCCGCTCGCCGATCACCGGACCGCACGTCTCACCGCCCTTCGGCACCGTGAGGAACAGCTTCAGGTGGCCGCGTTCCGGTCCCTCCAGCGGCACGCCGTAGAGGCCGTCGTTCAGCCCGTCGAGCTTGCCGTCGGCGTCCGTGGAGATCCACAGGTTGCCGTGGCGGTCGAACGCCAGGTTGTCCGGGCTGGAGATCGGGCTGACCTGCGACTTGTCGTAGCCGCCGAAGTACGTGTTGGGGTCGTTGGGGAAACCGCAGACGAGGAACAGGTCCCAGTTGAACGTCAGCGCGAGCGCGTCGTTCCTGCGCTCGGTCAGCTCCAGCACCTGGCCGTGCCGGTTGTTGATCCTGGGGTTCGGCTCGGTCGGGCCTTCCTTGCCCGCGGTGACGCCGCGTTCGACGTTGTTGGTGAGCGCGCAGTAGACGACACCGGTGCGCGGGTGGCACTGGATGTCCTCCGGACGGTCCATTTTGGTCGCACCGACCTTGTCGGCGGCGATGCGCGTGAAGACGTAGACCTCTTCGGCGGTCATGCCCGGCACGAACGACTTCTTGCCCGCCGCCAGCGGGATCCACTCGCCGGTGCCGTCGAACTTGCCGTCGCTTGGCAGCTTTCCGGTGCCGTCGATCTCGGACGCCGGACTGTCGCCTTTGAACTTCGCGACGTAGAGCGTGCCGTCGTCGAGCAGCGTCATGTTGTGGCGGCGCGCGGCTTTGCTGTTGCCGTGCTTGATCTTGCCGTTCGAGATGAACTTGTAGATGTACTCGAACCGCTCGTCGTCACCCGAGTACGCGACCACCCTGCCGTCGTCGGCGACGCGGATGTTCGCGGTCTCGTGCTTGAAGCGGCCGAGGTGCGTGTGCTTGACCGGGGTGGAGTCCGGGTCGTGGGGGTCGAGCTCGATGATCCAGCCGAACCTGTTGACCTCGTTGGGCTCCTGCGCGAGGTCCCAGCGCTTGTCGAAACGCTCCCACTTGCGCGTGGTCGCGGTGCCGGTGACGCCGTAGCGGGTCAGGCGCGGGTCGTTGCGTCCGGCGGCGTTGGCGAAGTACTGGTTGAAGTTCTCCTCGCCGGACAGGATCGTGCCCCACGGCGTGACGCCGCCGGAGCAGTTGTTGATCGTGCCGAAGACCTTCGTGCCGGTCGGGTCCACAGAGGTCTTCAGCAGGTCACTGCCCGCGGCCGGACCGCGCACCTCGAACGGCGTGTTGAGGGTGATCCGGCGGTTGTACCTGCTGAAGCGCGGCCGGTAGTGCCCGGAGAAGAGCGAGCGCTTGATCATGAACACCGAGAGGCCGTGCGCGGCCCAGGCGATCTTCGCCTGCTCCTCGGTGGGGTTGTTCGCGTCGTAGCCGCGGAACATGAACTTCTCGCTGGTGTACTCGTGGTTGGTGACCATGATCCCGGTCAGTTCCAACGGGTCCAGCGGCAGGATCGCGGCGAAGTCGCAGTTGAAGCCGAACTGTTTCTCCTGCTTCGCGGAGGTCTGGTTGTCGAAGTCGAACTCCGGCACGCCGGGGAAGAGCGGGTCGCCCCAGCGGATCACGACGCCCTGCTCGTACCCCTCGGGGATGACGACCTCGTCCTTGGTGTTGACCTCGACGGGCTTGAAGTCGAGTCCCTTGGGTGGGCGGCCCTGGGACTCGGGTGCGGCGGCCGCGGTCGCCGGGAGCGCCACGGTGGCGGCGGCTGCCACGACAGCACCGGCCTTCAGTGCGGTGCGACGGCTGACGAGGTCGCCGAAGTAGGGGTTGTCCGAGGTGTTCGGGACGTCGTGGAAGCACGCGTCACCGCAGCGGTACTCGCAAGTCACCGCTGCTCTGCCGACCCTGTGGTTGACAAGCGGCAGTGGGATCATGGTGGAGGCCTCCTACGGTCGGTGCGGGAACCGCAACCGACCGTATGCGACCGTTCATGCTTTGTTAACCCACAAGTTGTTCACCAGCGAAAACAGCTTCGGACGGAACGTCCCTTGTGTCCGCCCGGTTGAACGTCAGCAGCCCGGCGGCGGCCAGGCAGAGGACCGCCGCGACGACGAACGGCTGCGCCAGGTGGCTGACGAACGTCGCAGCCAGGGCACCCCCGAGCCAGCGCAGGAAGTTGTACCCGGCGCTCGCGACCGGCCGCGGTGCGTCGCTCACGCTCATCGCGGCACCGGTGAACAGGGTGTTCAGCAGACCGCTCACCAGACCGCTCACGATCACGGCCAGCACCAGCAGCGGCTTGCTCGGCACCGCCATCAGCAGCATGAGCACGGCAAAGGCCAGCACAGATCCGATGATTGCGCTCTTCTCGCCGATGCGGTCGGCGAGCCGCGGCGCGAGGAAGACGCTCGACACGGCGACGCAGACACCCCAGCCGAAGAAGATCAGTCCGATCTCGACGGCGCCCCACCGCAGCACGAACGGCGACCAGGCGAGAACCGTGAAGAACGCGGCCGTGTAGAGAGCGGCCCCGATCGAGGTGCGGAGCAGGACGGGGTGCTTGAGCGCCTTGAGCGGGTCGAGCAGGCCGATCCTCGGACGTTCGTGGTGGGAGTCCCTGGCCAGGAAGATTGCACAAAGGATCAACGCGGCGGCCATCAGGATCGCGGTGCCGAGGAACGGCCCGCGCCACGAGATGCTGCCGAGCAGAGCCCCCAGCAACGGCCCCACGCTGAGGCCGAGGCCGAGCGCCGCCTCGTAGAGCAGGATCGCACCCTTCTGCCCACCGCTCGCCGCACCGACGATGACGCTGAGCGCGGTCGCGATGAAGAAGGCGTTGCCGAGCCCCCACACGGCCCGCAGCCCGACGAGCTGGCCGATGCTCCCTGCCGCCGAGCACGCCAGCGTGGCGATGACGATGAGCGCCAGCCCGCCGACGAGCGTGCGCTTGGCCCCGAACCGCGCCGTCGCGGCGCCCGTGAAGAGCATCGCCACGACCTGGACGCCGAGGTAGGAGGAGAAGAGGAGGGTGACCTGCGCGGGTGTTGCGTGCAGACCCTCCGCGATGGACAGCAGGATCGGGTCCACGAGCCCGATCCCCATGAAGGCGATGACCGCGGCGAACGCCGTGATCCACACCTGCTTGGGCTGAGCTTTGAAATTCACTTAGCTACCCTAACAGATTTTAGTTAGCATGACGAAGCATCATGCGTCACGGGGTACGGTTCGGAGTGTGGAAGCGGTGATCTTCGACCTCGACGGCGTGCTGATCGACTCCGAGCAGGTGTGGGACGAGGTGCGTCAGTCCTTCGCCCGCGCCCACGGGGGTGTCTGGACTCCCACCGCCACCCGGGACATGCAGGGCATGTCGACGCCGGAGTGGGGTGCCTACCTGGTGTCGTCGGTCGGCGTCCGGCTTTCTCCCGGGGAGGCTTCCGCCGGTGTGATCGCCGAGATAGAGAAGGCGTACGCGACGCACCTGCCGGTGATTCCCGGCGCCGTGGACGCGGTTCGTGCGGTGGCCGATCGTTTCCCTGTCGCGATCGCGTCGTCGGCGCCGGCTGTGCTGATCAAGGTGTTCCTGGACGTGACCGGGTTGCCCGTGCCCGTCGCGGTGTCGTCGGAGGAGTGCGCCGCCGGCAAGCCCTCACCGGACGTCTACCTGCTGGCGGCTTCGCGGCTCGGCGTTTCCCCGGCTGCCTGCTACGCCGTCGAGGACTCCACGAACGGGCTTCGTGCTGCCCTGGCGGCGGGAATGACGGTGCTCGCGGTGCCGAACCCGCACTTCCCGCCCGCCGAGGACGTGCTGGCTCAGGTGCGGGTGCTGTCCTCGATCGCCGACCTGCCGGGTGCGCTGACGTAGCTGATCGCGGCCATGCCGATCGCGATGGACGTGCAGGCGATGACGCCCTTCGGCCAGTAGATGTGGCTGTCGAGGAACAGGTAGCTGCCGATCAGCAGGAAGACGGCTCCCGGGATCGCCTTGACCTTGTGCTTGAGCAGCACGCACACCGCGATCGCGAGGCTCACCGCGAAGAAGCACCACGCGCCGACGTGGCCGAGCTGGTTGCCGATCTTGAAGATCGGCGCGTCGGCGGCGCTGCGGCCCCCGTTGGCCAACGTCATCGCGCCACCGCCGATGCCGGCCAGCGCGTCGAGTGCGCCGTAGAAGACGACGTAACCGAACGCGGCGACGCGGGCGGGGTAGCGCACGAGCTTCGGGGTGTCGGCGAGCAGAACCCATTGCGCCGCACCGAGGAGCGGGAAGATCACCGCCAGGATGATGTGCATGTTCTGCCACCACCCGGCGGTGGTCGCGTCGAGGAGGTGCGGGTGGGTCAGGCCGATGCCGGCGAGGACCAGACCTGGCAGAGCGACCAGCAGCGTGCGCACCGGGCGACGATAGCGTTGGTCACACCGGTTCGAGGTGAAGGTCGCGCAGGGCGGTTTCCAGTGCGTCGTCGGCCCGGCACGCGATGTCGGGCTTGACCCCCACCTGCTCCCAGTTGGTGCCGGTGACCGCGTTGACCGACCTCGCCGTCGGCAGGTGCAGCTCCAGGACGTCGGTCAGCCGGAACGCCTCGACCGGATGAGCGCCACCGCCGGTCGTCTCACCAACGACCACGGCTCGTCCGAGCGCCTGCAGGTTGTAGGCGAGCTCTTCGCAGCCGGAGAACGTGGTGGAGCTGGTGAGCACCCGGATGGGTCCGTCGATCCGCGTGGCCGCCGGCGAGGTCCAGAACTGCCGCGGCGGGCAGCCGAGCTCTTCGACGTCCTGCAGGTGCACCGGTTCCTTGCCGAGCAGGTGCCCGCAGATCAGCGCGACCGTCTCGGGAGTGCCGCCGCGGCCTGCACGCAGGTCGATCACGAGCGCGGCGGCCGAGGACACGAGCGTGAAGGCGGCGCGGACGTACGGCTCGGCCAGGTGAACCGGCGACATGCAGGGGGCGATCTCGATGAGCCCGACGCCGTCGTCGAGCAGTTGGACGCGGCGGAAGCCACCGGCGTTGCGCAGGGCTTCGGCCGCGTGCCGGGCCTCGTGCTCGGCCCCGGAGAAGTCCGATGCCGCGCCTTCTGGCCGATGCCGCACGCGCAGGTGCCGGTCGTTGTTGGCTCGTTGCAGGCGCTGGGTCAGGGCCGCGGCCGCCGCTTCCGGCGTGAGGCCGGCGAGTTCCACGGCGTCCAAATCGGCGACGATGGCGGCCGCGTGGTCCCGCAGGACGTACCGCTCGCCCACCAGTTCCTGCACGTGGGAGATGAGCTGACTGGTTTCGATCATGACCGAAGTCAAGCAACCGGCTTGACCAAGCGACAACAGCTCTTGACGCTTGATGGATGACGCGCTCACCGCAGTACGAGGTCATCGACGCCACCAGCCCCGCGCAGATGCGGGCGTTCGCCCACCCGACCCGGCACCGGCTCCTGCGCGCCATCGGCGAGGACGGGGCGACGATCAGCCAGTTGACCCACCGCCTCGGCATCAACAAGGGCAACGTCGCCCACCACCTCGGTGTGCTCGTCGAAGCCGGGCTGGTCCGCAAGGGCCCCACGCGAACCGTTCGCGGCGGCACCGAGCAGTACTTCGTCAAGACCGCCAGGAGCTACCGGTTCGACGCGGGCGATGGTGGCGAAGCGACCAAGGCGATGCTGGCGGCCGTCGCCGAGGAGATCCCCACCGCCGACGACGGGCACCTGTTGTTCCACCGCGTCCTCCGGCTCACGGCGGAACAGGCCCGCGCACTCCAGGAACACCTGGAATCGCTGGTGCACGGGCTGGTCCCGGCCAAGCCCGGCGAGGCGGAGCACGGCGTGCTGGTGAGCGTCTACCGCCGGTCCTGATGCTCAGCACCAGAACCGGAGAGGGTGACTCCCGCAGCGACCGCGCGGTGCCTAGCGTGGCGCTCATGACGCAACGAGTTGCTGTGGTCACCGGCACGGCGCAGGGCATGGGGCTGCGGATCGCGGACGTGCTGCGCGAGGACGGGTTCGCCGTCGTCGGGTTCGACCTGCAGGAGAGCAAGGACGGAATCGTCGGCAACGTCGCCAGCGCCGCGGACGTCGAGCGGCTGACCGAGCACGTCATGAGCACCCACGGGCGGGTGGACGTGCTGGTCAACAACGCGGGGATCGCCGGCATCGTGCCGTTCGAGGACACCACGCTCGAGCAGTGGGAACGGATCATGGCCGTCAACCTGACCGGGCCGTTCCTGCTCACGAAGGCGCTCGGCAAGGTGATGCTCGAACAGGGCAGCGGGTGCGTCGTCAACATCGCGAGCGTCGCCGGGCTGCAGGGTGTGGCGGACCGGGCGCCTACAACACCACGAAGCACGGGCTCATCGGGCTGACCAGGACGCTGGCCGTGGAGTGGGGTGGCCGCGGGATCAGGGTCAACGCCGTGTGTCCCGGCTGGGTCAAGACCGAGATGGACGTCGAGTCGCAGGCCGGCGGCCACTACGTCGACGAGGACATCACGAACCACGTGCCCGTGGGCAGGTTCGCGGTGCCGGACGACATCGCGCAGGCCGTGAGGTTCCTGGCTGGCGACAACGCGCGGTACGTCAACGGTGTGGCGTTGCCCGTGGACGGCGGGTGGACCGCGGACGGCAGCTGGCAGAAGCTGCGGCTCTCGAAGCGCTGAGGAAACGATGAACGGCGCTTTTGTGCACTTCAGGTGCACAAAAGCGCCGTTCATGGTTCAAGCTACTCGCCGCGGATGAACGCCTCGACGGCCGCGTGGGCCTCGGGGTCCGAGTACTGCACGGGCGGGGACTTCATGAAGTAGGACGACGCCGAGAGGATCGGGCCGCCGATGCCGCGGTCGAGGGCGATCTTCGCCGCGCGGACGGCGTCGATGATGATGCCCGCGGAGTTCGGGGAGTCCCAGACCTCGAGCTTGTACTCCAGGTTCAGCGGCACGTCGCCGAAGGCACGGCCTTCCAGGCGGACGTACGCCCACTTGCGGTCGTCGAGCCACGCCACGTAGTCGGACGGGCCGATGTGGACGTTGTCCTTGCCGATGTCACGGGACAGCTGCGACGTCACGGACTGGGTCTTGGAGACCTTCTTGGACTCCAGGCGCTCCATTTCCTTCATGTTCAGGAAGTCCATGTTGCCGCCGACGTTCAGCT
This sequence comes from Lentzea flava, assembly GCF_014648475.1. Taxonomy (GTDB): domain Bacteria; phylum Actinomycetota; class Actinomycetes; order Mycobacteriales; family Pseudonocardiaceae; genus Lentzea; species Lentzea flava. The sequence goes on from NZ_BMRE01000002.1 coordinate 181,068, forward strand.
GCATGGTGCGGTCGAGCTGGACGCCGCGGTCCTCGAAGAGCTTGGCCAGCACGCGGTGCGTGATGGTGGCACCCACCTGGGACTTGATGTCGTCACCGACGATCGGCACGCCGGCCGCACGGAACTTCTCCGCCCACTCCGGGTCCGACGCGATGAAGACCGGCAGCGCGTTGACGAACGCCACACCGGCGTCGATGGCGCACTGGGCGTAGAAGCGGTCGGCCTCCTCGGAGCCCACCGGCAGATACGACACGAGCACGTCGACCTCGGCGTCGCGCAGCGCCTGCACGACGTCGACCGGCTCGAAGTCGGACTCCTCGATCGTCTCCCGGTAGAAGCGGCCGAGACCGTCGAGGGTGTGACCGCGCTGGACGACGACGCCGAGCGGCGGCACGTCCGCGATCTTGATCGTGTTGTTCTCGCTGGCCACGATGGCCTCTGCCAGGTCGACACCGACCTTCTTGGCGTCGACGTCGAACGCCGCCACGAACTCGACATCACGCACGTGGTAGTCACCGAACTGCACGTGCATCAGGCCGGGCACGCGGGTGCTCGGGTCGGCGTCCTTGTAGTAGTGGACGCCCTGCACCAGCGACGCCGCGCAGTTGCCAACCCCGACGATGGCCACTCGAACGGTGCGGCGATTTCCGCCCATTGCCGAGTCCTCCTTGATCAAAGATGAGTACTACTCGTCCCGCTCGGACTGTTCGTGCGCGATGAGCTCGTTGAGCCACCGCACCTCGCGCTCCGTGCTTTCCAGGCCCTGCCTGTGCAGCTCACGGGTGTAGCGGTCGATCTGCTCACCCGTGCGCGTGAGCCGCTCGCGCAGCCCCTCCCTGCGTTCTTCGACACACCGGCGCCGGCCTTCCAGGATGCGGATCCTGACGTCGGCCGGCGTGCGGGAGAAGAACGCCAGGTGGACTCCGAACGAGTCGTCGTCCCAGGTCTGCGGACCCGCGTCGGCGAGGAGCTCGGCGAACCGCTCCTTCCCCTCAGGGGTCAGCTTGTAGACCTTGCGAGCCCGACGTCCCCAAGAAAGAGCCGACTCCTCCGGCCCCTCCTCCACGATCAGGCCCGCACGTTGGAGTCGCCGCAAAGTTGGGTACAGCGATCCGTAGGAGAACGCGCGAAACGCTCCGAGCAGGTCGTGCAAGCGCTTGCGCAGCTCGTAGCCGTGCATGGGCGCCTCGTGCAGCAGGCCGAGCAGCGCGAACTCGAACACGAGTCACCTCCTCGCACCTGCACCGATAGGTGAGGCGATTATATCGCCGCGATACATCGATTGCCCCTCTCAACTGTGGGATGTGGCACACCGTCATATCGCGCCCGGCCGCGCTGCCCTGAACGGCCCATCATGACCAAAGCCGTCGGCACGTACTCTGGTCACGTGTTGACCCAACGGCAGGTGGTGGACTACTCGCTGCAGCGGCGTGCGCTGCTGGCGGAGGTCTACTCTGGCCGCACGGGCACCATGGAGGTCTGCGACGCGTCCCCGTACCTGCTGCGAGCTGCGAAGTTCCACGGGACGGCGACGGAAGTGCCATGCCCGGTGTGCCGGAAGGAACCGCTCACGAACGTCTCGTGGGTCTACGGTGACGAGCTCAAGCACGCGACCGGCTCGGCGCGCACACCTGAAGAACTCGTGAAGATGGCAACCCTCTTCGACGAGTTCACCGTGTACGTCGTTGAAGTCTGTCGCACGTGCAGTTGGAACCACCTGGTGCAGTCATACGTCCTGGGGAAGCGTGGGCTGGAAAAGCCCCGCAGGAGGACTGCGGCGGAATGACCCACAGGTGACACTGCTCCGAATGAAGTACGACCACCGAACCGCGTGCTGATGCACGCTGGTCTGGGAGGCCTTTCACGTGAACGACCAGCATGATGACCGGCAGCGCGGAGGCGAGCCGCAGTGGCCGACCGGGGACGACCCGGACGGCGGCGGCACGAGGCGCGATGTCCCGAATCAGCCACGACCGGGCACCCCGCCCGGCGGTTTCGCGCGCCCTCCCCAGGGTGGCACGCCACCCGGTGGATTCCCACAGCAGCAGCCCCCACGCCGCCCGAACGGACCAGGCGCGCCCCAGGGAAGCCCCCAGGGCGGTCCAGGCCGTCCACCGGCCCCTCAGGGCGGTCCTGGCGGCCGTCCCCCCACACCGCCCGGCGGCATGCCGGTGCCACCGCCTCCCGGCGGCCGTCGTCCCGGCGGCCCGAACGGCCCGAACGGTCCTGGTGGCCCTCAGGGCGGCCCCGGCGGTCCGGGACGTCCCGGTGTGCCTCAGCGTCCCGGTGAGGAGCGGACCACGCAGCTGCCGCCGGTCAACCGGCCGCCGCAGCGCGAGCCCGACCTCCTGACGCACCGCGAGCCAGAGGACGAGTTCCTGCTCGCCGGTGTCGACGACGACGAGGACGAGTACTACGACGACGAGCCGGAGCTCACCGAAGAGGAGGAGCGCCGTCTGCGCAAGAAGAAGATCTGGAAGCGCGTCCGCATCGGCGCGTTCGTCGCTCTGGGCCTGATGATCCTCGGCCCGGTGATCGCGGTCGCGGTCGCGTACCCGCTGGTCGACTGGCCGCGGCCGGACGAGGTCGCGGCGTCGCAGGACAAGACGATCACGCTGCTCTACTCCGACGGCTCGGAGATGGGCAAGATCACCTCGCCCGGTCAGAACCGGACGATGCTGACGTACGAGGAGATCCCCGACACCGTCAAGCACGCCGTGCTGGCGGCCGAGGACGCGAACTTCTACGAAAACCCCGGCTTCGACGCCAAGGCCATCCTGCGCGCCGTCTGGATCCAGGCGACCGGTGGCTCCAGTGGTGGTTCCGGTCTGACGCAGCAGTACATCAAGAAGGCGACCGGCAACGAAGACCCCACGCTGACCCGCAAGTTCACCGAGGTCGTCAAGGCCTTCAAGATGAGCAACGAGTCGGACCACAACACGATCCTCACCGCATACCTCAACACGGTGTACTTCGGTCGTGGTGCGAACGGCTTCAAGGCCGCGGCGCAGGTGTACTACAAGAAGGAGATGAAGGACCTCACTCCTTCCGAGGCCGCGCTGATCGCCGCGATGATCCAGACGCCCTCGTGGTCCGAGGACAAGGCGTACTCGCAGAAGCAGTGGAAGTACGTCATGGGCCAGATGCTTCAGAAGAAGTGGATCGACCAGGCCTACTACGACTCGCAGCAGTGGCCGGAGCCGCTGTCCTTCGGGGACAACCAGCCCGGTGGTCTCGAAGGACCGCTCGCACGCGTGAGCCAGCAGGTCCAGGACGAGATGGACAGCGAGATGGTCGGCATCACGATGGAGAAGGCGCAGAAGGTCGGCGTCACCATCCACACGACCATCGACCCGAAGATGCAGCAGGCGGCCACCGACGCGGTGAACACCGTGATGGAGGGCCAGGACCCTGAGCTGCGCACGTCGCTCAGCGCGATCGACCCGCAGTCCGGTGCGGTCCGGGCCTACTACCCCGGCAAGGACGGCCTGAAGGGCATCGACTACGCCAAGGGCACGATCCAGGAGGCCGGCTCGTCGTTCAAGCCGTTCGACCTGGTCGCCGCGCTGAAGATGGGCAAGGGCATCGGCGACACCTACGACGCGACACCGCGCACGATCGCCGGTGTGCCGATCCGCAACGCGAGCAACACCACCTGCGGCAAGCAGTGCACCATCAGGCAGGCGATGAAGGAATCGCTCAACACCGTGTTCTACGACATGGTGGCGAGCCCCAACGGCACGGGCACCAAGGCCGTCGCGGACGCCGCGCACGCCGCGGGCATCCCGAAGACCGTCGTGGTCAACGGCAAGGCGCAGGAGACGCTGGTCGGTGAAGGCGGCAACCCGCCCAACGCCGGTATCTCCATCGGCGCGGACAACGCCCAGGTGCGGCCGTTCGACATGGCGTCGGCGTTCGCGACGTTCGCCGCGCGCGGCATGTACCGCGAGCCGTTCTTCATCACCAAGGTCCAGGGCCCCAACGGCGACATCCTCTACCAGCACGCGGACAAGGCCGTGCCCGCGTTCGACCCGGTGGAGGAGAAGAGCCGCGACATCGCGGACAACGTCACCGAGACGCTGAAGGAGATCCCGGCGTACTCGAGGATCCCGTGCGCGAACAACCGCGAGTGCGCGGGCAAGACCGGTACCCACGAGCTCCCCGACAGCGTCGACCAGAACTCGAAGGCCTGGATGGTCGGGTACACGCCGCAGCTCTCCGCGTCGGTCTGGGTCGGCAAGGACCAGGGCAACAAGCCGATCAAGGACAAGAACGGCAAGGCGATCTTCGGCAGTGGCCTGCCAGGCCAGATCTGGAAGAAGTTCATGGACGCGGCGCTCTCGGGCATGCCGGTGGAGAAGTTCGCGAAGCCGAAGCCTCTCGGCAACTTCAACCCGCCGAAGCCGTCGAACACGCTCTCGAACACCCCGTCCAACACGCCTTCCAACACTCCGTCGAACACTCCGTCCGCTCCCGTGTCGACGGAGCCGACGAGGCCGTCGGACAACCCGTGCTTCCCGCTCAAGTGCCCGCCGAGCACGTCGGGCCGGCCGAAGCCCGGTGATCCGGATCCCAACCCCACCCCCTGAGGTGGCTGACGGCTGACAATTCAGACAAAGCGGGGCCTGGCGCTGGACGCCAGGCCCCGCTTTGCGTTCGAGGTGATCAGCCTTGCGACGAATGGCAGACTTGACGTCGCCCTTCATTGCACCGCGAAAATGATGATCGACTTTCACCGACGACGAATTCCTGTCCAGTAGCTGCTGTTCAACCGACAACCCCCTGGTTGACACCACACCAGGCGGACTGTTATACCAATTTCGGGGGCGAGTGAGAACAGGAATCAAAGAGCCTCACCACCACTCGAATGGCGTATTCAGGTTTTTTGACGAAAATTGAAGAAAGAGCCTGGGGGATTCATGCGCTTACCGAAGGTAAGATCGCAAGGAAAGGGCCTGCGCGGAAGATCTGAGACCGTCGCGGCGGCCGTCGTTGCAGCTTTGCTGGTCACCACAGTTGAACCGGCTTCGGCCGCGACCGACAAATCAATCGACCAGGCACCGCCGCCGGCGACCGCGGCGAGCACCGAGCCAGCGTCCGTTCCGCAGAACAAGCGGACCGAGGTGATAGGCAAGGACTGGCAGAAGTCCACCGACATCGCGTGGACCACCACCGGTGACGCCACCGGCTTCCACGTGCTCGGGGCTCGCGCGAGTGACGGCTACGCGTGGCGCACCGTCACGTCGCTGGTCGAGCCGGGCTTCGAAGCCGACCAGTGGATCGGCAACGCGTGCGCCACCGCTTCCGGCAAGAAGCTCGTGGTCGTCTACGCGCCACGAACCTTCACCAACAAGAACCACCTGTTCGAGCGCGGCGGCTTCACCGCGACGGTCGACCTCGAGACCGGTGCCGTGACGAAACTGCCGGTGCACAGCACCATCGCCTACTACAGTCCCGGCTGCGGCAACGGCGAACGTGCGGTGATCACCCAGCTCGCGACGGAGTCGAAGGGCAAGACGCGGCTGGTCGAGATCGACGCGGCGGCGGCGACCGCGACCGAGCCCATCGAGATCTCGGGCCAGGTGACCTCGGCGATTCCCACCAAGGACGGCATTGTCGCCGCGGACGACGGCCGGCTCATCACCGTGGACGCCAAGGGAGCACGGCATCTCGCCAAGACCTCCTCTTTGCCGTTCTACCTGCGGACGGACTCCGACGGCGGCGTCGTCTTCCTGGACACCGAAGGCGGGACGTCGTTCGTCCGACGGCTCGAGCGGGTCACCAAGAACGCTCCGGTGAAGACCCTGGCCAAGGGACCGCTGACCGAGCTCGGGCTGACCGCGAGCGCGACCGGCAAGGTCTTCATCACCGGCAAGGCCGACGAGGTCAAGCAGCTCCCGGCGAGCGTCGCCCGTGCTGACGTGCCCAAGTCGAGCACGATGTCGGTGCGTGGCGAGCTCGCTGTGACGGGTGTGCAACGGGCCAGGACACCGGACCAGGGCGCCGTTCAGGCGGATCCGGCGGCTTCGAAGCCCGTGCGCGTCGAGGCGAAGGTCGCGGCGACCGGGAAGTCCGCGGCGTTCACAGTTCTGCCGCAGGCCCAGTCCGCGGTCGGCTCAGCGCCGAGCCCGAAGCTCTCCGCCTCCGGCGGTGAGATGACGGCGGCTGGATCGCCGAACAGCCCGCTCGACGACGAGTCCGTGTGCGCGATTCCGCGCAGCAGCGCGAACATCCAGGTCTACCAACCGACTCCTCGGCAAGTCGAGTGGGCGGTGGACTACGCCGTCACGGGCGGACTGAACATCCAGCGCGAGGTGAACTGGAAGCAGTCGGGGATGACGAGCGCGTGGACGCCGCAGGGGCTGTTCCCACCGATCCCGCTCGAAGGCGGCGGTTCGGTCCCGCCGCAGGTGATGCTGGGCATCCTCGCCCAGGAGTCCAACCTCTGGCAGGCCTCGCGCTACGCGCTTCCCGGCGTGACCAGCAACCCGTTGATCGGCAACTTCTACGGCGTCAACATCTACGACGCGAACCCGGACAACGACTGGGACATCAGGTGGGATCACGCCGACTGCGGCTACGGCATCACGCAGATCACCGACGGAATGCGCAAAGCGGGACGCGAAAAGCCAGGTGAGATCGCGCTGCCGGCGAACAAGCAGCTCGCGGTCGCCGTCGACTTCGCCACCAACATCGCAGCCGGCCTGCGCATCCTGCAGGACAAGTGGAACCAGACCCGCAGGGCCGGGATGAAGGTCAACGACGGTGACCCGCAGTGGCTGGAGAACTGGTACTTCGCCGTGTGGGCCTACAACTCGGGGTTCAACCCGCAGAACGGCAGCAACCCATGGGGGCTCGGCTGGGCGAACAACGCCGCCAACCCGAACTACCCGCGCAGCCGCGCGCCGTTCCTCGAGAACGGGTACGCCGATGCGGCGAACCCGCAGCTCTGGTCGTACCCGGAGAAGATCATGGGTTGGGCGGGGCATCCGATCGAGGCCGTGGTCTCTCCCGGTGTGGTCGCATCCGGCTACGCGTACGCGTGGTGGAACAGCGCCGACTACCGACGCAAAGTCAAGCCGGACAACTTCCTCTTCTGCGTGAAGACCCTGAACGACTGCGACGAGAACTCGTCCTTCACGCCCGACAAGCCGGACGACCCCAGCACACCGGAGGACGAAAGCACGATCGGTGAGCCCGTCGGTCCGTGCGGCCACCGCGACGCAAAGGGCTACTACGACCTGAAGTGCTGGTGGCACAACTCCTCCACCTGGAAGTCGAACTGCACCGAACAATGCGGTTACTCGACCAACAGGTTCCGCGACCCGGACGTGGGGTATCAGCCGGACGGAATCAGCTACCCGCCGAACTGCTCCCCGATCGGTGTGCAGGGTGCGCTGATCGTCGACGACACGGACGCGCCTTCGGCGAGATCCTGCACCAGGCAACCGAACTCAGGCTCTTTCAACCTCGAGTTCGGAAGCGACGGGCAGGGCCGATACCCGTCGAAGATCGACTTCCACCAGATCGGCGCCGGCTTCAACAGCCACTTCTGGTTCGCCCACACCAACAGCAACGACGCCTTCGGCAAAAAGATGAAGGTCACCGGCACCTGGACGCTGAACCAGGCGCTCAGCTGGGCCCGCGTGATGGTGCACATTCCCGATCACGGAGCACACACCCAGCAGGCGAGATACGAGATCGATCTGCGTGATGGCACGCCGCCGCGGTCGCGTTTCGTCAACCAGAGGACCGAGCGGAACAAATGGGTCTCACTGGGTGTCTACAAGTTCGCGGGAGCACCGATCGTTCGCCTGAGCTCGATCACGCAGGACGGGCTCGGCTCCGAGGACATCGCCTGGGACGCCGTCGCGTTCCAGCCGCTGGCGCAGAAGCCCAAGCACATCATCGCCGCGCTCGGAGACTCCTACGCGTCCGGCGAGGGTGCCGGCAACTATTTACGGGAAACCGACAACAACCACGGCAAGCGTGAGTGGAACGCGTGCAGGCGAAGTGATGACGCCTGGCCCAGGAAGTTCACACTGCCCGGAATCAACGGTTACGTCGGAAACGCTTCCGACAGTTTCTCGAAGGATGTCGAGCTGGCATTCGTCGCATGTTCGGGTGCCCAGACGTGGAACGTCGACGGAGGTGTCTCGGGAACAGAAGTCCCGTTCTCGTGGTCGGAACCGGACAACTACCAGAAGGGGAACGGGCAGTATCACGAAATGAGGCAGGTGGACAGTGGTGTGCTCGACGAGAACACCACCCTGGTCACACTGTCGATCGGCGGCAACGACGCCGGATTCACCGACGCGGTGGTCGAATGCCTGCCCCCACTGGTCGGCTGTGCGGACCGGGATACCTACATCCCCAAGTACAAGGCGTCGATCGACAACGCGCTGACCAAGGTCGAGCGCGTGATCAACCGGATCAAGACACGGGCCCGCAACGCCAAGATCCTGCTGATGGGTTATCCCGAGCTCTTCAGCACGACGCAAACCTGCGTGCCGGGGATCGGCACGAAGGAATCCGCCGCCCTGAGCACGCTCGCGAAGTACATGAGGGACAAGTCGAACGAGATGGTCAACAGGCTCGGCGCACCAGTCGCCTACGCGGACGCAGTGAGTCATTTCGCCGGCCACAACGCCTGCGATCGGGAATCGTCGATCCACGGCCTCGTGACCGGACCACACGGTGACGGTGATTCCCACCCCGGGGACAAGTTCGGCTTCTGCATCATCTTCGAAGGCGCCTGCCTCAGCCGGGAAGCGTTCCACCCGACCACGGCCGGGGCCTACAGCTACGGAAGACTGTTGGAGAACAAGCTCCGCGAGATAAACTACGGAGGATGACCGAGACGAATTCCACGCGCCCCAGCGGAGCCGGTAGATCCTGGCTCCGCTGGGGCTGCCTGATATTGCTCGCTCTGGTGGCCGGAGCAATAGTGCTGATCACCGTCACGATCGTCAGATTCCTGCACAGGGCCGACCCCGACAGGCAGATGACCATCCAGGTGGAGAGCATCAGGAACAACCTCCTGGCGCATGCGGAGGACGGCGTTCTGACCGACGAGGAGATCATGCGAGTCACCTCCCGGGACAGTGACGGAGATCCGCAGGCGCGCCGCGGACAGAAAAACGTCTCGTTCGACACGGCTGTCAACGTCGTGACGAGCTCGCTTTTCGGCTCGTCCGGAAAAACCGAGTGCTACACCTTCACGATCACCGTCCCGCTGTCGCGATCCAGCACGGTCACCGCGACGAAACTCCCGTCGTGCGAATCGCTGGTCCGTGCCAACTGATCGTTCGTCCCTCCTGGGACGACCGGGCGCGCAGCTCTCCGCTTCCCGCAAGTGCCCGCCGGGGTCATCGGCCTTGCTGCGAACGGTGGGCTTGACGTCGCACTGAGTGGCCGGTTAACTCATTTCCAGCGAGGGCCGGGGGAGGCCGCTCGCAACGGGGCCCTCGTGCCCACTGGGGATGACTCGGAGAGCACCACGCCGAGTTTTGTCGTTGTCGGGGTTTCGGCTGAGCTTCTGCGCTCAGTCTTTTTCGGCCTGCCCGGAGAGGCAGGAAGCGCAGCTCGAGCCGCGATTGTCCGTGGGGGATGACACGTGCGTTCAACTGTTTCCGCATTGATCCACGTCTGACTTCCTTCACCCGAATCCGCAGATCTGTTCAAGCACGCCAGTGCGCGCTCGCAGGTCTGGTCGGCATGCCCGAAAACAAATTGGGGGGATGAGCGTTGTCAAAAATCCGAAGACGAGCCTTGGTCGCCGCAGGCGCTGCGGCACTGATGCTCGCAACCGTTGTTCAGGCCGAGGCGAAACCCGCTCCGGTCGCTCCGCCGGCGAATCCCGACGCGGCCGCACCGCTGAGGCCCAAGCCACCGGTCGAGCCACCCGTCGTGCCCGCGGAGAAGCGGCAGGAGCTGCTCGGGCAGGGCTGGCAGCAGTCCGGTGACCGGCTCTGGACCACCTACGGCGACGGCACCGGGTTCCACGTGCTGGTGGCGGAGGCCAAGACCGGCTACTCGTGGCGCACGGTCGCCACGCTCGGCACCAAGGCCCTCGAAACCGACAAGTGGATCGGCAACGCCTGCGTCACCGGCGACGGCACCAAAGCCGTGGTCGTGTACGCACCACGCACGTTCACGAACAAGGACCAGCTGTTCGCACGCGGCGGCCTCACCGCCGTGGTCGACCTCGTCTCCGGCGAGGTCAAGAAGCTGCCGGTGAAGACGACGCTCGCGTACTTCAACCCCGGCTGCGGCACGGGTGACACGGTCGCGCTCACCCAGGGCGGCGAGGAGGACCGCGGCAAGACCCGGCTGCTCACCGTCGACGCCAAGTCGGCCCAGCTCAGCAAGCCGACCGACCTCGACGGCCAGCTGACCTCAGCCGTTCCGTTCCAGGAGGGGTTCGCGGTCGCGAGCGGCGGCGGTGTGCTCAAGGTCGGCAGGGACGGCCAGAAGAGGCGGCTCGCCCTGACCAAGGGCACGCCGTCGTTCCTGCGCCCCGACGCCGAGAACGGCGTGGTGTTCGTGGCGCCGGAGGACACCACCAAGGTGAGCATCCAGCGCGCCACCGCCGGCGTCGGAGCGAAAACCACCACGCTCGCGACCGGCAAGGCCGGTGAGCTCGGTGTCGCGCCGGGCTCGGCGGGCAAGGTGTTCATCACCGGCAAGGCGGCCGAGGTCAAGACGCTGCCCCAGTTCGTCCGCAAGCTCGACGTCGACGCCCGCGCCGAGGTGTCGACCAACGGCGAGACGGCGATCATCGAGCAGCTGCCGACCGGTTCCGCGGTGCAGGGCGATCCCCAGGCGTGGCACCTGAAGGCGAAGAGCCTCCGCACGGGCAAGGAGGTCGGCTTCACCGTCGACGCCGTCGCAGCGCTCAAGCCGCGCGAGGTCGACCCCGGCTACACCTGCGCGATCCCGCGCAACGACACGAACATCCAGGTGTACCAACCGAAGCCCAAGCAGGTCGAGTGGGCGGCGGACCTCGCGGTGAAGGGCTACCTGACCGTGCCGCGCTCGCCGGGCTACCGCAACCTGAACAACGGCAGCTACACCCCGCAGGGCCTGTTCCCGCAGCACCCGATGGTCAACACCGGCGGACGGGGCAAGGTGCCCGCGCAGATCCTGCTCGGCATCATGGGCCAGGAGTCGAATCTGTGGCAGGCCGCGCGGCACGCGCTGCCGGGTGAACTCGGAAACCCGCTGATCGGCAACTACTACGGGCTGCCGATCTACGACGGCAACCCCGACAACGACTGGGACGTCGACTTCTCCGACGCGGACTGCGGCTACGGCGTGACGCAGATGACCGACGGCATGCGGAAGACGGACACGAGCCTCACCTACCAGCAGAAGTTCGCGATCGCCACGGACTACGCGGCGAACGTCGCAGCCGGCCTGCAGAAGATCCAGGAGAAGTGGAACCAGGTCCAGAACGCCGGGATGAAGGTCCACGACAACGACTTCTCGAACATCGAGAACTGGTTCCTGGCCGTCTGGGCCTACAACTCCGGCTTCAACGCCCAGGGGCAGAAGGACCCGACCGCGTGGGGCGTCGGCTGGAGCAACAACCCGGCCAACCCCAAGTACGACCCGAACCGCACTTCGTTCGGCGAGAACCCGAGGGACTTCGCCACCCCGCAGAAGTGGCCCTACCCGGAGAAGGTGATGGGCTTCGCCGCCTTCCCGCCGTCCGGCGCCGAGGACGAGAACACCGAGGTGGCGCTCTTCCTGAACGCCACGTGGAACGGCGACCCGAACGTGACTCCCGGCTCTCCCGGCTCACCCGAGTTCAACCGCCGGAACGTGAAGCCCGACCGGTGGACGTTCTGCAACGCGAGCAACAACTGCGTGCGCGACGGCCAGTACACGCCGAACAAGCCGGACAACCCCAGCACGCCGGAGGACGAGAGCACGATCGGCGAACCGACGGGACCCTGCGCTCACCAGGACGCCGCGGGCTACTACGACCTGAGGTGCTGGTGGCACAGCTCGGTCTCGTGGAAGTCCGACAACTGCTCGTCCACCTGCGGCTTTCCGTTCATCCGCTACGACTACCCGCAGTACGCGAACGAGTCGTCCGTTTCCGACGGCGTCAGCTATCCGCCCACCTGCGACCTGGCGAACCTGCCGATCCAGGGCAGCAGCCTCTACATCGACCACAGCGCGCCGAACCTGAGGCAGCGGCCGTGCAACCAGCCGCCGTCGTCCGGCAGCATGACCTTCCGGACCGACGGCAGGCCGGCCGCGATGGTCGATCTGCACCAGATCGGCAGTGGTCTGGGCAGTCACATGTGGCAGACCACGGTCAAGGGCGACAACCCGACCGACCGCAAGGCCGAGATCACCGCGGAGTGGAAGCTCAACGCCACGCTTCGCGGCAAGGCGGACGTGTGGGCCTTCATTCCCGCGCACGGCAAGAACAAGGCCACTGAGGCGCAGTACCGGGTCGAGACCAAGGACGGCGTCGTGAAGACCGGAGTCGTCGACCAGTCGAAGTTCGCCAACAAGTGGGCGCTCATCGGCTCCTACGTCTTCAACAACGCGCCGAAGGTGACCCTGAGCTCGGTCACGCCCAACGGCGGGCCGGGCAACAACCAGATCATGGTCTTCGACTCGATCACGTTCTCGTCCCCGACCCCGTCGCCTGGTGAGGTCAGGATCGGTCCGATCGTCAACAACGCCACGGGCAAGTGTCTGGCGCCCAGGGACCCCGAGCGTGCTTCTCCCGTGGGACAGCAGCCGTGCACGGGCACGTTCACCGATCACTGGTTCCTGAGCAAGGACGGGCAGACGATCCCGGCGCCGGAGGACATCAAGCCCCGTGACTGGACCACCTACAAGGTCGTCCATCGCGGTACGGGCCTGTGCCTGGGGGCACACGAAGGTTGGTACACGCCTGGCAACTACCTGGAAATCAGACCGTGCGACGCAAGCTCGTTCGTCTGGCACTACACGCAGGATCTGATGAAGTTCCCCACGGACAACGGATACCTGTACGGCGGACCAGGAATGGCGATCCGGCCCAAGGACGACAGCCATGACGACGCCGCTCAAATGATCCTGCAGAAGATCGCCGACTCGAACAACCCGCCGCCGAGCCCTTACCTGGCGTGGGACTACTGATCCGGCGATGAAACTCCTGCTGGCCCTCGTGATGCTCGCGGACCTGTCCGGGCAGCTCGGCCTCGAGCACGCCTGGGAGCTGTCCAAGGGCACCGGGGTGGTCGTCGGAGTCGTCGACACCGGCGTCGACGACGGCCGCCCCGCACTCGCCGGCGCCGTGCTGCCCGGTGCCGAGTTCCCCGAACTCGGCACCGGCACGCGCGACCAGCTCGGACACGGCACCGACGTGGCCGAGCTGGTCGTGAGCGTCGCACCGGAGGCGAAGATCCTGCCGGTCAAGCTCAGCGGCAACAGCGTCGAGGCGAACGCCGCGATCAGGTGGGCCGTCGACCACGGCGCACGGGTGCTGAACCTGTCGCTCGGCAGCTCCGCGACCGGCACGTTCGACGAGGGGCTGCGGTACGCCGCCGATAACGATGTTGTGGTCGTGGCCGCGGCGGGCAACGCGGACCGGGACACGGGGGTGCGCGCACCCGCGAACGGTCCCGGCGTGCTGGCGGTGTCCGCCGTCGGCCAGGACGGGGCGTTCCGGCCCGACGTGAGCGTCGCGGGTGCGGAGGTCGCACTCTCCGCGCCCGGCGTCGGGGTCACCGGCACGGGGAAGTCCGGCACCAGCTTTTCGGCGGCGATCGTGTCCGGTGTGGCGGCGCTGGTGAGAGCCCGGCATCCGGGCCTGAGCGCGCAGGAGGTCGTCGGGCTGCTCACCGCGACCGCGGAGGATCGCGGTGCCCCCGGCAGGGATCCCGAATACGGGTTCGGGGTGGTCGACCCGGTGAAGGCGTTGACCAGTCCCGTTGATCACAAGGACGAAGGACCCTTCTGGTGGACAGGCGCGGCAATTGCGCTGACGGCGTCCGCTGGAGCATTCCTCGCACACAGACGACGCCGATCCAGGCGTTCTTGAAAGATATTCAGAGAGATTCTGGGGGAATTGTGAACATCAGACGCAAGATCACGGTGCTGTTGTCCGCCGTCCTGGCGATGCCGCTGCTGATGTCCGCGGGCATCGCCGAGGCCGCGCCTGCGAAGAACCAGTGCGTCGCAGTGCTCAAGACCAGGAACGCGCCGCCGGTCATCACCTGTGCGGCCAAGGCGGACGCGCCGGAGCTGAAGGCCGCTTCCGCAGCCCTGACGCCGCTCATGACCTGGTACGACAACTGGCACTACGACGGCAGCGCCGGGCAGATGACCTGGATGGGCGCGTACGGCACCTGCGACCACGAGGGCTACACCGTCAACTTCGAAGAGGTCTACCGGGAGTGGAACCGGCGGATCTCCTCCTTCCGGCTCCACGGCAACTGCCACGCGGGCTCGGTGTGGCACTACGCCAACGCCGACATCCAGTGGATCGACGGCGACGTCTACTCGGTGCCCGACTACTACGGAGCGCAGTTCAACGACAAGATCTACGGCTTCTTCCTGAACGACTGCTGGTGCTGACGCCTTTCTGCGCGATCAACTGAAAGTCCTGGGGGAAGAATGAACAAGATCGTTCCGTTCGGCCTGCTCGTGGGGGCGTTGTTGTCCACGACGGCCGCGCCTGCCGAGGCCGCCGCGGCCCAGAAGTACTGCGTTGTGGTGACGAGCGCGGACAAGCAGAGCACGAAGATGACGTGCGACAGCCTCGACAACTCGGCGAAGCTGCAGGCTGCCACCGCGATGGCTTCCACGAAGCTCATGACGTGGTACGACAACGCGGACTACAACACCTGGAACGGTTACATCAGCTGGTACGGGAATTTCGGCACCTGCGATTCGAGCGGCTACGTGGTCGATCTCGACGCGACGAACTTCACCGCCTGGCGAAACCGCATTTCGTCGTTCGAGGTGCACGGTGCCTGCGGGTACACCGTCGGCTATCTCCAGGACCACAACCCGAACTCTCCGAGCAACGGCTACAAGGGCAACACCTCGTGGGTCGGTGAGGAGTTCAACGACCGGATCAACCGGTTCCGGGTGAGGACCTTCAACTGAGCGGATCTGGGGGATTCGTGAACAAGTTCGCCACGAAGGCGGTGCGGACGACCGGTGTCTACCAGGGCTGGGTCGGCAGCCCGACGATCTACTACTACCTCAGCGCCGGGGAGACGGTGGTGATCAACTGTCACGCGACCAGCACCTACTCCGCGATGAGGCCGGGCTGGCGCGAGGGCTGGGTGAACGGGTTCGACCTGGACACCGGCCACGACCCGAACCCGAACGTCCCGCCCTGCAACTGATCACCGGCTGACCGTTTCGGCGTGGTCGGACATGTTGACCACGCCGAAACGGTCTTGGCCGTAACATCCGCGACGTGCCCAGCAGCCCTGCCGAGCTTCCCGCCGAGGACACCGACTCGCTCACCCACGAAGAGCGCGTCGCCCCCACCTGGACAGAGTCGCTCGCCCGCACCCTGAGCAGACCGTTCGGCGGCCCGCTCGGCGAGCACGCGCAGGTCGGCAGGAACTACTTCTGGACGGCGCTGCGGGTGATCCTGCTGCTCGCCGTGCTGACGTTGCTGGCGGGCTGGGTGCAGAAGTCGCCGTGCATCCAGCAGTACGTCGACGACAAGGGCCAGGTCCAGCTCGACTGGCGCGGGAGCAGGCAGTTCACAGCGCTCTGCTACTCCGACACCGTGCCGCTCTACACCGCGGAACGGCTCGACCAGCGCGGATCCTTCCCGTACATCACGTCGTGGAAGGACGACGAGGGCAAACCGACCGAGCACGTCCGGTACATGGAGTACCCCGTCGTCACCGGTGTCTTCCAGTGGCTCAACGCGCGTGTGGCGCAGGGGCTCGTGGCGCTGGTGCCCGGCCTGCCGATGACGGTCATCGTGTACTTCAACGTCACGGCGTTCTGGCTCGCCGTGGCCTGGCTCGTGACCGTGTTCTCGGTTGCGCGCATCGCCCGGCGGCGGATGTGGGACGCCGCGATCGCCGCCGTGTCGCCGCTGGTCATCGTGCACGCGTTCACGAACTTCGACACGATCGCGACGGCGTTCGCCACGGCTGGTCTGCTGGCGTGGGCGCGGAGGAAGCCCGCGCTCGCCGGTGTGCTGCTGGGTCTTGGTGGCGCGGCGAAGCTCTACCCGTTGTTCCTGCTCGGGCCGCTGCTGTTGCTGTGCTGGCGTTCCGAACGGCTGAAGGCGGGCCTCACCACCACTGCGTCGGCCATTGGGGCGTGGGCGCTCGTCAACGCTCCGATCGCGTTGAACCCGGCCTCGCACACGGGGTGGAAGGAGTTCTTCCGCCTCAACACCGAGCGCAACGCCGACCCGGACACGCTCTACAACGTGCTGGTGCAGTGGACGGGGTGGCAGGGCTTCGACCCCGGACTGCAGCAGGGTCAGGCGCCGACGGTCCTCAACACGGTCAGCTCGGTGCTGTTCCTCGTCTGCTGCGCCGGCATCGCCTACGTCGCGCTGAGCGCGCGGACCAGGCCGCGGCTCGCCCAGCTCGGGTTCCTGGTCGTGGCGGCGTTCCTGCTGACGAACAAGGTGTGGAGCCCGCAGTACTCGCTGTGGCTGGTGCCGCTGGCCGTGCTCGCGTTGCCGCGCTGGAAGCTGCTGCTGGCGTGGATGACGGTGGACGCGCTGGTGTGGGTGCCGCGGATGTACTTCTACCTGGGCACCGACAACAAGGGCCTGCCGATCGACTGGTTCCTCGGCGCCGTGCTGCTGCGCGACGCGGCCGTCATCGGTCTGTGCGTGCTCATCCTCAAGGAGATCTACCACCCGGAGCGCGACCTCGTCCGCGCGGCGGGCGACGAGGACCCGCTGGCAGGCGTCCTGGCCGACGCGCCGGACCGGCAGGTCGTCACACCCGCACGAGGCGAGCCATCGCACCGAATGCGGCACCGTTCGGATGCAGGTGATCACCGGAGTCGAACTCCGGACGCAGTCTGAGCGGGTCGGCGGGGTCGCGCAGGGCGGCGTCGAAGTCGATCGCGTCGGGGAAGGTGGCACGGATCCAGTCGTTCGTCCGCTGACGCTGCCGTTCCCGCGCCTGAGTCCAGTTCACCCAGCCTCGCCACGGCGTGAGCGTGCCGACGAGCAGCTGCACGCCCTCGTTGCGGCAGCGCAGCTGGATCGTGCGGATGCCCGCGATGACGCTGTCCGCGCTGACGTCGCTCTGGATGTCGTTGATGCCGCCGAGCAGCACGACCTTGCGGACCTCGTCGCTGTGCAGGACGTCCCGGTGGAGCCGGGTGATCATCGGGGCCGGGCCGTGCACCACGCCGTTGCCGCTGATGCCCGCGTTGAGGATCGCGTGGTCGCTCTCGACCAGGGACGGCCAGGTGTCGTCCCGCTCGCCCTCGGTGATCGAGTCGCCGAACATCACCGCCGCGCCAGGAGCCGTGAAGCCGGCGACCTCGACCGCCGAGACGAGGCAGACGTACGACCGCGCCGACGTGATCATGCGGTGCGCACGGGCCTGACAGGGCGTGCCCGCCGGTGTGTACGTGCTGATCTGCAGCCTGCTGGTCACCTTCAGCTGCACGGCGTCGCTGTGGACCTCGTCGCGCGGCCTGATCGTGACGCTGCGGGAGCGGCCGAACGTCAGCTGCCGGGACACGCCGTCCGCCGTGACGGTGACCTGCTCGACGCGGACCGGCGTGACACCCATCAGGTTCGACAGGCGGAGGCGGACGGACGTGCCGCCCGCACCTAGGTCGACGGTCGAGCGCACGCTCTGGTCCGGCACGGAGGTGGAGAGCGTCGGCACTGCCTGCCACACCGGCAGCCAGCGGATCGCCGCCGACCGCTCGTGCGGTCCGGAGGCGCCGCAGACCAGCAGCAGTGCCAGGACGATGATCACCCTCACGGGTGCAGTCTGCGGCGGCTCAGCTCTTGGCTGCTACTGCTCCGCGGATGAACTTCGTGTCGTCGTGGTCGTCCTCGGTGACGTCACGCGCCTTGAGGAACACCACGAACAGGGCTACCAGCAGCGCTGCCCGGCCCCACACGCCGATCATGACGGCCTGCGCGGAGAAGCTGTCGTAGATCCCGGCCGGCTGACCGAACTCGATCGCCCAGAACCAGCGGAAGATCCCGATGCCCATCGCCAGGTCGACGGCGAAGTACGCGAACGCCCACATCAGCGGCACGCGCAGCAGCACCAGGAACGGCACCAGCCACAGCGTGTACTGCGGTGAGTGGACCTTGTGCAGCAGCATGAAGCCGCACAGCATCGCGCCGGACACCGCGATCCACGGGTAGGTGCCTTCGCGCCGGAACCGCAGCCAGCCGTAGCCGGCCGCGATCGCGAACGAGACCAGGATCGTGATCGGCGAGATGACGCCGACCAGCGACTGCATCGCGTCGTCGCCGATGAACGGCCGCAGGCCCCAGTACCAGATCGAGTTCGTGGTGATGTCGACCCGGCGCAGCTGCTGGAACTCGAACGACGCGAGCCAGCCGTCGTAGCCGGCGAACGCGAACGGCAGGTTGACCAGCACGACGGTGATGATCGAGGCGAGCCCGACCTTGACCGCGCCGGCGATGTCGGCCTTCTTGCCCTCCGGCAGTTCCCGGCCGCGCCAGCCGCCGGTGGCGACGAAGAGCATCAGCGGCAGCACGAAGGCCGCCGGGTAGACCTTGAACGCGAACCCGAGCCCGAGCAGGACCGAGGCGACGGTCGCCCGTTCGACCAGTGGCCGGTTCCAGCGGTGCACGACGTAGACCGCGGCCGCCGAGCACAGCACGACCGGCAGGTCCCAGTTGTGGAACGCGTAGAGGATCAGCGGTGGCCCGATGGCCCACAGCAGGGCGCGCCAGCGGGCGAGCTTGCCCAGCATCCAGCCCGTGAGCAGGCCGAACGGCGCCATCAGCAGCGACGAGTAGAGCAGGTACTCCGCGTCGTTGTGCGCGAAGATCGCTCCCGCCCAGATCACCAGGCCGGTGAGCACCGGGTACTCGACGGAGCCGCCGACGAGGATGCCCCTGTCGTTGATGCCGCCGTCGACGTACGGGAAGACGTGCCGGTCGATGTCGCGCCCGATCCAGAGGTGCTGGATGTCGGAGTAGCAGACCTCTTCCTTGTTGCGCTCGTCGTAGTCGGGCTGCGTGCGGCCCCACTGGTCGAACGCCGGACCGGTGCACCGGTCCTTGTTGATGAAGCCCAGCAGCAGCGTGAGCCCGCACAGCAACACGAGCACGGCGAGGGCCGCCCTGCCGAAGCGGTGCGCGGAACGCCCGGCATCGCCACGCTCGGGCGTCACGCTCACCACCTCGTGCACCGTTTTCACCGGCCGGTGTGGTCGCGCAGGAACGCGATGTCGTCGGCCTGGCCCTCGGCGGGTGTCTCCACCACGACGGGGCATCCCGCGCTCGCGGCGACGGCCACGAGCTGATCGGCGTCGATGGTGCCAGTCTTGATGTTGTCGTGCCGGTCGCGCGAGGAACCGAACTCGTCGCGCGAGCTGTTGAGGTGCACGAGGTCGATGCGGCCGGTGATCGCTTTCACCCGATCGACGATGCCGACCAGGTCCTCGCCCGCGGCGAACGCGTGGCAGGTGTCGAGGCAGAAGCCCGCACCGAACTCGCCGACCGCGTCCCAGAGCATCTTGAGCGAGTCGAACGTGCGGGCCATCGCGTTGTCGCCGCCCGCGGTGTTCTCGATCAGGATCGGGACCGCGAAGCCGCCCTCCGCGACCTGCCGCTCGAAGAACTTGCGCCAGTTCGCGAAGCCGTCCGCCGGGTCCTCGCCCTTGGTGACGTGCCCGCCGTGCACGATCAGGCCCTTCGCGCCCACGGTGGCGGCGGCCTCGGCGTGCTGGATCACGTTCTTGCGGGACGGAATCCGGATCTTGTTGTTCAGCGACGCGATGTTGATCATGTACGGGGCGTGGACGTACACCTCGAGATCGGAGGCCAGCAGGGCCTCCGTCTGCGGGTGCGGCTTCGGCTTCTTCCAGCCCTGTGGATCGGACAGGAAGAACTGGACGACCTCGGCCCCGCGTTCGGCCGCGGCGCCGACCGGGTCGTCGTCGCGGACATGGGCCCCGATGCGCATGAACAAGGAGGGTAGACGGCGTCCATAACGCCATCGCAGGCGCCGCCGATAGGAGTAATTGCAAAAACTGGGGGTGGCTCGCGTCACCACCAGGACCTACGGTCGTTACTTGAGAGTAGGAAAGGGGTTGGCATGCGACTGCTGAGCGTCACCGCCGCGACGCTTCTCGCGCTGGCCTCCGCCACTGTGGGCGTCACTCCGGCCACAGCCGCGGAGCCCATCGTCGTGGGCAGTTGCGCCACGTCGGTGCAGGGCACTCCCGGCACCCCCGTCTCGCTCAGCCCGAACGCCGTGCTGCAACCCGTGACCGACCTGGTGCGTGCCGTGCCGTTGCTCGGACCGCCGCTCGTCGAGCCGTTCAAGCAGGCGTTCTCGCAGGTCAAGCCCATGCCGATCGGTGTGGTGCAGGCCGGGACGACGACCATCAGCGGTGCCACGATCGCGAACGCCGTGATGGCGGAGCTCGTGAAGATCCCGCTGCTCGGGCCGATCATCGGCACACTCGACAAGACCGTGCGCGCGACCCTGACCAGCGGGTGTCAGGTCGTCGTGACGGGCGTGAACCAGGCCGCCGCGCCGGTGCAGGACGGCACCAAGGCGATCGCGGACGCCTCGCAGCAGGCGGTCGGCGGTATCGGGGCCCAGAAACCGCCGGTCGGGCAGCCCCAGCCGCAGCCGGGCACCCCACCCGGTCAGCAGCCCGGTGTGAACCCCGGCACACCCGGCACGCCGCAGGGTGCGCCGAACAACCGCGACTTCTCGCTCTACTCGCTCGGCACGAACTTCGGCCGCGTGCCGTTGTTCAGCTACGGCTCGCTGCCGTTCGCGATGCCCGGCCTCTACTCGCCGTCGCCCGGCGTGCGGTACGGCTCGCAGGTTCCCCGTGCCTCCAACGGCAACGGCGTCGACGGCGACCCGGTGCAGGCCGCCGGTCGCGCGACCGCGCTGCCCAGGCTCGGCGGTCCCGGTGGCGTCGGCCTCCCGGTGCTGCTCGCGGTGCTGATGCTGGCCTGCGTGACGGGCGCGCTGGTGCGGACCTGGGTGCTCCGCCGCACCCCTGCGTAGTCGCCGGACGCGCTCTGTTAACCTTCTTCAGTTGCTGACGCGACGACCCTCCTGCCACGGAAAGCCCGTGGCCGCGAGTCCACAGGAGGTGAGTGGTCCTCATGCGTCATTACGAAGTGATGGTCATCCTCGACCCCAGCCTTGACGAGCGCACGATCGCGCCGTCTCTCGACACGTTCCTCAACGTGATCCGCACCACGGGCGGCAACGTTGAGAAGGTCGAGGTGTGGGGCAAGCGCCGGCTGAGCTTCGAGATCAACAAGAACACCGAGGGTATCTACGCGGTGCTCGACCTGACCTCGACTCCGGACGCGGTGAAGGAACTGGACCGCCAGCTCGGTCTGCAGGAGACGGTGCTCCGGACGAAGGTCCTGCGCCGCGAGCCCGCCAAGTCGGCCGCCAAGGCCTGACGAACCTCGATTAGGGGAGCTCCCAAGACATGGCTGGTGAGACGACGATCACGGTGGTCGGGAACCTGACCGCCGACCCGGAACTCCGCTTCACCCAGAGCGGTGCTGCGGTGGCCTCCTTCACGGTGGCCTCCACGCCCCGCACCTTCGACCGCCAGTCCGGCGAGTGGAAGGACGGCGAAGCGCTGTTCCTGCGGTGCAACGTGTGGCGGCAGGTCGCCGAGAACGTGGCCGAGTCGCTCACCCGCGGTTCGCGAGTGCTCGTCACCGGGCGGCTGCGCCAGCGTTCCTTCGAGACGAAGGAAGGCGAGAAGCGCACCGTCGTGGAGCTGGAGGTCGACGAGATCGGCCCCTCGCTGCGCTACGCGACCGCGAAGGTCAACAAGGTCAGCCGTGGAGACGGCGGTGGCGGCGGCTTCGGCGGCGGCCCCTCGCAGTCCCGTGGCGGTGGCGCACCGGCAGACGACCCGTGGGGTTCCGCCCCGCCGGCCGGCTCTGGTGGCTTCGCCGACGAGCCCCCCTTCTAGACCGCCGCACCGGTCATCCAGAACTTGATCACTGCGTAATTCAGGAGTTAGAGACACATGGCCAAGCCGCCTGTGCGCAAGCCCAAGAAGAAGGTCTGCGCCTTCTGCAAGGACAAGAGCGCGAACCTGATCGACTACAAGGACACGACGCTGCTGCGGAAGTTCATCTCCGACCGCGGCAAGATCCGTGCCCGCCGCGTCACCGGCAACTGCTCGCAGCACCAGCGCGACGTCGCTGTTGCCGTGAAGAACGCCCGTGAGATGGCCCTGCTGCCCTACACCTCGACCGCCCGCTAAGAGAAGGGAACATTCGCGATGAAGCTCATCCTCACCGCTGACGTTTCCGGCCTTGGCGCGCCCGGCGACATCGTCGAGGTCAAGGACGGCTACGGCCGCAACTACCTGCTCCCGCGCGGTCTCGCGATCGTCGCGACCCGCGGCGCGCAGAAGCAGATCCAGGTCATCCAGCGCGCGCAGGACACCCGCCGCGTGCGCGACCTGGACCACGCCAAGGAGCTCAAGGCCGCTCTCGAGGGCCTGGGTGGCGTGACCCTGACCGCCAAGGCGGCGCAGGGCTCCAAGAAGCTGTTCGGCTCGGTCACCTCGTCGGACGTGGCGGCTGCCGTCAAGTCCGCCGGTGGTCCGGTGCTGGACAAGCGCGCCATCGAGCTGCCGGGTCACATCAAGACCACGGGCAAGCACTCGGTGACGGTTCGCCTCCACCCCGAGGTGACCGTGGCGCTGCCGCTCGTCGTTACCTCGGCCGAGTAGCGAGCCCTACTCGCCGCTGACGCGGCTTCGCAGGGCTCGTCCTCGCGCGTCTGTTGCGGGGGCGACCCCGCAGACCCCGTTGGCGTTATCGTCAGCGAGTAAGACTCGCAAGGCGAACCGCGTGACGTGACACCCTCGGGGGCACTTCACGCTCGCTGCGATTGCTGAAGCGCCGCCTACCCGGAATGCTCCGGGTGGGTGGCGCTTTCGCTCGTTCGGACCAGCACCACCCAGTCCACTTCCTGTGGATAACCGGTGCGCCCAGGCCGGTCGCGACACGCCGAAGAGGCCGTTTTTCGCGACACACCGAGGGTGTGGCGCACAACTTTTTCCACAAGTTGTTCACAGGGCCTGAGCTGGCGTTATTTCCGTCACCCCACCGGTTGTCAACAGGTTGTCCCCAGCCTCTCCACCCCTGTGAGCAACCATCCACAGGTTGTCCCCCAGTTGTCCACAGGGCAATCCACACGCTGGTTTGCTTGCTCCGGACGGGTCCCTCTAGCGTCGCTGCACGGGCGATGGTCATCGCACAGCGTGGCCGCCCGGAATTGTCGGTGCCGCGCTGTACAACTAGGGGGCAGGCACCGGGCTCTCGACTCTTCGCAGGGGTGATGTGGCAGTGGCGCTGGTGGACGACCGGGGTATGGCGGAACCCGGATTCGAGCGTCAGCCGCCCCAGGACCTCGCAGCCGAGCAGTCGGTGCTGGGCGGCATGCTGCTGTCTAAGGACGCCATCGCGGACGTCATCGAGGCCCTCGCGCCGAACGACTTCTACCGTCCCGCGCACCAGGCGATCTACGACTGCATCCTCGACCTGTACGGCCGCGGCGAGCCCGCCGACCCGATCACCGTCTCGGCCGAGCTCGAGCGCCGCGGCGAGCTGCTGCGCGTGGGTGGCGCGCCGTACCTGCACACGTTGATCGCGACGGTGCCCACGGCGGCCAACGCGGGCTACTACGCCGAGATCGTGGCCGAGAAGGCCGTCCTGCGCCGTCTGGTCGAGGCGGGCACGCGCATCGTGCAGCTCGGCTACAACGGCGCCGAGGGCGCGGACGTCGACGAGGTGGTCGACCGCGCGCAGGCCGCCATCTACGAGGTCACCGACCGCCGCACGACCGAGGACTACGTGGCGCTGGAGGACCTGCTCCAGCCGACGATGGACGAGATCGACGCGATCGCGTCCCGCGGCGGCATCTCGCAGGGCATTCCCACGGGCTTCGCCGACCTCGACGAGCTGACGAACGGCCTGCACGGCGGCCAGATGATCATCGTCGCCGCCCGTCCTGGTGTCGGCAAGGCGCTCGCCCTCGACACCCCGCTGCCCACGCCGTCGGGCTGGACCACGATGGGGTCGGTCTCCGTCGGTGACTTCCTGATCGGCGCGGACGGCCGCCCGACGCGCGTGGTCGCCGCGACCGAGGTCATGACCGGCCGCCCGTGCTTCGAGGTCGAGTTCTCCGACGGCGCGGTGATCGTGGCCGACGCCGAGCACCAGTGGCTGACGGAGTCGTGCAGCGAGACCGGCGGGTTCTGGGCGATCCGCACGACGGCGCAGCTCTTCCAGCGCGTCGGCGTGTGCCGCGTCTTCGTGCGCATGTCGGCGGCCTGGGAGCTGCCCACCGCGTCGCTGCCGCTGTCCCCCCGCGCGCTGGGCCTGTTCCTGTCGGGCCTGGGCGACCTGGAGCTGACGGACGAAGAGCTGCGCGTGGCCAAGGACCTGGACCTGGCCGACGACCCGCACATCCCCGCCGCCTACCTGCGCGCCTCGCGCAAGCAGCGCGAGGAACTGCTGGCCGCGCTCCAGATCGACGGCCGCTTCGCCCGCCTGCGCCGCGACGTCGACGAGCTGATCGCGGGCCTCGGCAGGCACGACCAGGTCGAGATCGTGGCGGTGCGCCCGATCGCGTCCGTGCCGGTGCGGTGCGTGGAGGTCGACAACCACGACCACCTGTACCTCGCGGGCGAGACGATGATCCCGACCCACAACTCGACGCTGGGCCTCGACTTCGCCCGCTCGTGCTCGGTGAAGCACGGCCTGACCAGCGCCATCTTCAGCCTGGAGATGAGCCGCACCGAGATCGTCATGCGCATGCTCTCCGCCGAGGCCCGCATCCGCCTCGGCGACATGCGAGGCGGCAAGATGAGCGACGACGACTGGACCCGCCTGGCCCGCCGGATGAGCGAGATCAGCGAAGCCCCGCTGTTCGTCGACGACAGCCCCAACCTGACGATGATGGAGATCCGCGCCAAGGCCCGCCGCCTCAAGCAGCGCCACGACCTCAAGCTGATGGTCGTCGACTACCTCCAGCTGATGAGCTCCGGTAAGAAGTCCGAGTCCCGCCAGCAGGAGGTCTCGGAGTTCTCCCGCTCGCTGAAGCTGATCGCCAAGGAACTCCACGTCCCGGTCATCGCGATCTCCCAGCTGAACCGCGGTCCCGAACAACGAACCGACAAGCGCCCGATGCTGTCGGACCTCCGCGAGTCCGGCTCGCTGGAGCAGGACGCCGACATGGTCATCCTGATCAACCGCCCGGACGCCTGGGAACGCGACGACCCGCGCGCCGGCGAGGCCGACCTGATCATCGCCAAGCACCGTGCCGGCCCGACCGCCACCATCACCGTGGCGCACCAGCTGCACTACAGCCGCTTCACCGACCTGGCCCAGGCCTGACGGTGCGGACGACGGCTTCACCGCCGTCGTCCGTCTCGCCGATCCGGCTCAGGTCAGTAGTCGAAGGACACGACCGCCTTCGTGGAGCACACGTCTCCCCGGCTGGGGACGTCCTCGCACACCTTGATCTTCGCGCGGGCCTTGCTGCCGTTGCCGGGCAGGCGAGTGGACAGCTCCGTCGGTACGTACCTCATGCGCTGAGTGCGCGGGGTCTGCTTCACGTCGTTCATGTGCCACGCCTCGGGAAGCCCCGGCCCGAGGTAGAGGTAGAACCAGAACTCGACCTCGACGTAGACGCCCCTTCCGTTGTTCGACATGTCGACGTAGTTGATGCCGGTCGTCGCGTACACGCCGCCGTTGTTGGAGAAGTCGCCGTTGGCCTTGGCGATCGGGGCGCCCGACCTCAGGGCGGTCACCGCCCAGGTCGGGTTGGCCGCGCTGGCCGTCGGTGCGAACACGACGCCGGTGGCGAGGCCGGCCACGGTGGCGGCGAGAGCCACCGCGGAGCGGATCTTGGACATGTGCTGGTCTCCTCTCGATCGATCACCACTGGGGCGGGTGACCGAACGAGCACCACGCTGCCGGGATCCGTCCTCGCCTCGTCATCGTTGCGTCCTTCCGCAGGTCACGCGGCTAAGATCACGACTCGGGGAGGGGCCGATGGACTTCTGTGTGCTGGGGCCACTGGAGATCTGGACGGCTCGGGGTCGGCTGACGCTGCCGGGCACCCGGCACCAGCGGGTGCTGGCGACGCTGTTGCTGAGTCCGGGTGTGGTCGTGCCGATGGCGCGGCTGATCGAGTCGACGTGGGACGACGAGCCGCCTGCGACCGCCACCAAGCAGGTGCAGAACTGCGTGTCGGCGTTGCGGGACCGGCTGGGCGACACCGAGCAGCAGCTGATCGTCACCGACGGCCCCGGCTATCGGCTCGTCGTCACCGACGAGCAGCTCGACCTCCTGCGGTTCACGAAGCACGTCGCGGAGGCACGGCGGCTGGCCGGCAGGGGCGCGCTGCGCGAGGCAGTGCGCGAGATCCGGACGGCGCTGAAGTTGTGGCGCGGCCCGGCCCTCGACGGGCTCGCGAGCGGCGTGCTGGCCGGGCGCGCGGCACGGTTGGACGAGCAGCGCCTGGACGCGTTCGAGTCGTGCGTGGACTGGCAGCTCGCGCTGGGTCAGCACCGCGAGGTCATCGACGAGCTGGCCGAGATCGTGGCCGAGAACCCGCTGCGTGAACGGCCGCACGCCCAGCTCATGGTCGCTCTCGACCGCGCGGGACGGCAGGCCGACGCGCTCAAGGTGTTCGGGCAGCTGCGCGTCGGACTGGCGGAGGAGCTGGGCATCGACCCCAGCGCGGACGTCTGTGAGCTGCACGAACGCATCCTCCGCGGCGAGAACCGGCCGCAGCGCGCACAGCCGGCACCGGCCGGCGATCTGGATCGCGCCACCGAGGAACTCGCGGCAGCGATCACCCGGCAGTGGACGGTCGAGGCCGAGATGCGGTCGCTGCACCGGCCGAGGCCCGTGCCGCTGCGCTGGTCGAGCACCGAACGCGAGGTGGCGGCCGTCGCGTCGGCGGTGCTGGGCAACCGTCCCGGCGACGGCCCTGAGCGGCTGGTGCTGAGCGGCGACCTGACCGACGTGGTGGCCAAGTTCCGGCAGGTCCCGTCCCGGCAGCTGGTAGTGCTGGGCGAGCCCGGCGCCGGCAAGTCGGTGCTCGCCATCCTGCTCACCCTCGGCCTGCTCGCCGACCCTGCGCCGGGCGAGCCGGTGCCCGTGCTGCTGACGCTGGCGTCGTGGAACCCGCATCATGAGCACCTGGACGCCTGGCTGGCCCGGCGGCTGGTCGAGGAGTATCCGGGACTCGCCAACACCGCCGTCTACGGCGAGGACGCCGGGCTGCGGCTGGTGCTCGAAGGCCGGATCATCCCCGTGCTGGACGGGCTGGACGAGACGCCGCCGGGCCTGCACACGGCCGCGATCGACGCCCTGGACCAGGCCGTCGGCTCCGGCCGGCCGCTGGTGGTGACCTGTCGCGGGGCCGACTACGAGCTCGCGGTGCGGGCGGCGGGCTCGTTCCTGACCAGGGCCGCCGTGGTGGAGATCGAGCCGGTGGAGATCGAGGACGCCGTCGAGTTCCTGACCGCGCGGCGACGTCCCGGCGAGACCAGGTGGCAGCCGCTGGTCGAACGGCTGAGGCGGGAGCCGACCGGCGTGCTGGCCCAGGCCCTGCGCACGCCGTTGATGGTCGACCTGGCCCGCACCGCCTACGCCAACCCGGCCACCGACCCCGGCGAACTCTGCGACACCGCACGCTTTCCTGACCGCGCGGCGATCGAGCGGCACCTGCTCGACGCGTACCTGCCTTCGGTGTACGCGCGCCGGCCGTCCCCGCCTGCCCGGCGCGGCCGGACGCGCGACTACGACCCGGAGCACGTCGAGCGCTGGCTGTCGTTCCTCGCCCGCCAGCTCGAACGCGAACACACCCGCGACCTCGCCTGGTGGCGGCTGGACCGGGCGGTGCCGCGGTTCGCGGTCGGCCTGTACCTCGGTCTGCCGCCCGCGTTGTTGTTCGCGCTCACCGGTCTGCTGGCCGCGAACCCGGTCACCGCGGCGGTCTACGGCATCTCCTTCGGCCTCGCCGGGGTCATCACGCACAGCGTCGGCCGCCGCCCAGGCCCGCAACGCGTCGAGGCCACCTTCACCGGGATCGCCGGCCGGTTCGCGCGCCGGTTCGCGGCCGGCGCGGCGGCAGGGGCCTGCCTCGGCTTCGGCTGGTCTCTGCCGGCCGGGGTGATCGGCCTCGTCGCGGTGGTGTTCGGCCTGGCCGTCGGCGTGCACGTCTGGCTCGGCACACCGCTGGACGTCAACCGGGTGTCCAGCCCCGGCACCGTGTTGCGTCAGGACCGCGCCGCCGCCCTGTCGTTCACGCTGGCGTTCACCGTGTCACTGGGCCTGTTCTACGGCCTCGCGCTGCGCCTCACCCAGGACGAGCCGACCATCCAGATCCTGGACGGCAGATTCGACGTGGTGCTGAGCCTCGCCGGCGGTGTCGCCGCCGCGCTGCTCGGCCGGTACTTCGCGCCGAAGCCGGGCACCGTCGTGTACGGCATCGCCGGGGCGCTCATCGGCGGCCAGGTGATCACGATTACGCCCGGCGTGGAGCACACGGTGCTGGCCGGCGGCCTGTTCGGGCTGGGCGTCGGGCTCAGCGTCTGCCTGTCCAGGGCCTGGGGCGCGTTCGGCTGCACCCGGTTGTGGCTGGCCGCTCGCGGCCAGCTCCCGTTCCGGATCATGGCCTTCCTCGACGACGCGCACCGCCGCGGCGTGCTGCGGCAGGTCGGTGCGGTGTACCAGTTCCGGCACGCCCGGCTGCAGGAGCGGCTCGCTGCCGTCAGTCCTGCATCGCCTCGGTGAAGAACTCCGGCGGGGCCTGCAGGTCGTGGGCGCGGAACAGCACCGCGTGCTCGACGCCCATGGCCTTGCCGCCCATCGCGGTGAACTTCGGGATGAAGTCCGCAGGCGCGGGGTGGCCGGGCAACGCGGCCAGGTAGGCGGCGTGCGCCTCCAGCGAGGCGATGCCGCGGCGCAGCGGTTCACCCGTGACGTCGACGCCGTGGGTGGCGCCAGAGCCGGCCAGGCCGGGGACGATGTACCAGCGCGGGGAGTGCGGTTCCAGGTTCTCGTCGTCGATCTGCTCCGGGAAGACCCAGCGGTTGCCCGCGTCGCGCAGGGCGTCGAGGGTGGCGAGGCCGGCTGCCCGGTGGTCGGCCTGGTCGAAGCCGAACGGTGTTTCGACCGCGTAGTCGCCGCCGAACACCACGTCGGGCTTGAAGCGGCGGATTTCCCGGCAGATGTCGCGACGCAGGTCAAGGCCGTAGACGAGCACGCCGTCCGGGTGCTCGAGGACGGTCAGGTGTTCGACGCCCACGACGGCGCAGGCCGCCTGTTGTTCGGCCAGCCGCAGGCGGGCGGTTTCCTCCGGAGGGTTCGGCATGCCTGCCTCGCCTCGGGTGAGCAGGAGATAGCCGACCTCGATGTTGCGCGCGGTCCAGCGGGCGACGGCCGCGGACGTGCCGTACTCCATGTCGTCGGGATGCGCCACGACGCAGAGCACGCGGTGGAAGGACTCCTCGGGGAGGGCAGGCAGCGTCATGTCGGCCATCCTCGCGGTTCGACGGCTCGCCAGCCGATGGATCATGGGCTGGTGAGACCTCACCGATTGAGCAAGTCGTGCGGCTGACGGTGCTCGGGAGTTGTGGCGCCTACCCGGAACCGGGCAGGGCGTGCAGCGGGTTCGCCGTGGAGGAGTCCGGCTTCCGGGTCGTGCTGGACCTGGGCTACGGCACCCTGCCTCGGCTGTTGGAGCTGTGGCCGTCGGGGCCGGATGCCGTGGTGATCACCCACGAGCATCCTGATCACTGCGCTGACCTGCACGGTCTGTTCCGGATGCAGTACTACGGGCGGCGCGGCCGGCTGCCGTTGTACTGCCCGCCGGGAGTGCTCGACCGCTTGCAGGGCCTCGAACCCGACGTGTCCCTGCGCGAGGTGTTCGACGTCTTCGCGTTGCCCGGTACGTGGGACGTCGGGCCGTTCGAGCTGACCGGCGTCGACCTGCCGCACTTCGTCGAGAACGCCGGTGTCCGGCTGGAGTCGTCCCGCGTGCTCGCCTACACCGGTGACACCGGGCCCTCGCCTGCCCTGGCTGAACTGGGGCGGAACGCGGACCTGTTCATCGTCGAGGCGACCGACCGTCCTGGCGACACCTCCGGCCTGCTGATGACGGCGGCCGCGGCCGGTTCGTGGGCACGGCAGGCCGGTGCTCGTCGGCTGATGCTCACGCACTTCTGGCCGGGCAACGACAGGTTCGCCGCGCTGGCTGCGGCTCGGGCGGCGTTCTCCGGGGAGGTCTTCGCCGCTTCCGAGGATGACGTTCACGCGCTCGGCTGACCCCCTTGAGCGCGGCGATGCTGGTCAACGGGCCTGACCTCGGCTAGACACGGTCTGTGCTGCACGACCCGCTCACGGGCCTGCCCGGACACGCGCTGCTGCTCGACCGCCTGGAGCAGTCACTGATCCGCGCCCGCACGCGCGGCACCCTCGTCACTCTCGTGCTGATCACCGCGCCGGACTCCCTGCTGGACGCGGCGCACGCACTGCGCGCCGGTCTGCGGCCGGACTTCACCGTGGCCCGCTACCGCGACACGGTTCTCGCGGTGCTGGCCGAGCACGACTTCGGGGACGGCTCGCCGATCGCGTCGCTGATCAGGCAGCTGGTCGGGGAGAGCGCGCAGATCCACTGGGTGACGAGCGACGGGGACAGCGCGCCGGACGACGTGATCGCCACGGCCGAGAGCCGCTGAAGACGGCACTGAGCCCCGGCGACACCGTCGTGTCGCCGGGGCTCAGCTTCTTACCGGAGGAGGGTGTTACAACCTGCGGGGTGTTACAGCGAGCCGGTCACCGTCTGGAACAGGTTGGCCGGGTCGATCATCGACAGCGCCGGGCCGTTCAGCGGGAGCTGCGGCAGCGAACGCTCGTCGGCCTGCGGGGCCAGACCCTGGGTCGGGTTCAGGTTGAGACCCGACAGGGAGGCCGGGCCGTCCAGCGGCAGAGCGGGCAGCGAACGCTCGGTCGGCAGACCGGGCAGCTGCACCGGCACCGGCAGGGCCGGGGCGGTCACCGGGAGGGACGGCAGCGAACGCTCAGCGGCGGCACCGGGGAGCAGGCCCTTGGTGGCCTCCAGCACCTGGCCCAGGGGCAGGCCCTGGACGTTCGGGTTCACGTTCGCGACGCCACCGGGACCGGTCGGCAGCTCGGTGCGCTCCTGCGCGACACCGGGCAGCGCCGGGGTGGGCAGCTGGCCGGCCAGTGCGGTCAGGCCCTCCGGGCTCGGCAGGGTGTTCACCGGCAGCTGGTCGATGCCGTGGAACGCCGGGACCTCGTTGGCCTTCAGCAGGCTGTCCACGCCCTTGGGCAGCTCGATGCCCTTGAGCTTGGCGGCACGCAGGGTGCCCTCGTCCTCACCGGTGAGCTGCGTGTCGTCGCTCGTGCCCGCGGTGGTCGCCTGGCCGATGACCTCGATCGGAATGCGCCGGACGTAGGCGGCGACCTCGGCGGGGACGGTCATCTCGCGGGCGGACAGCGGACCGCTGCCCTCCGTGAACATGTTGCCGCCGGCCTGGGTGTGCGACGTCTTGTCGGTGACCGTGGAGGCCTGACCCGCAGCCGCCACCGCGTCCGCGTAGACGCCGGCGATGGCGTTGGCGGGGACGTGGATCAGGTTGCCGGAGACCGAGGCGTCCTCAGCGGTCGAGTAGCTGTCGCCACCCGCCACGATGTTGGTGTCGGTGAGCGTGTCGGAGTTGGTGATGCCCGCAGCCGAGACGGAGTTGCCGGGCACCGGCGTGAACGGCGTGGCCTGCGCGCCGATCAGGTTGCCTGCGATCGAGCCGCCGTCGCCGTTGCTGTTGACGTCGCCACCGGCGACCGAGTCGAGGTCGTTGGTGGCCGCGGCGTCGACGTTGCTGCCGCCGCCGACCGCCCAGCCCGCGACCTGCGTGCCGGACGCGACCGGAGCCGAGATCACGTTGCCGGTGATCGAGCCCTGCTCACCGGTGGTGAGCGCGTCGCCGCCCGCCTTCATGTCGGTGGCGTTGTCACCCGAGGTCGTGTTGTTGCCGACCAGGGTGACGCCGTCACCGAAGACCTGGGCCGGCGTCGAGGTCGGGGCCTGGACGATGTTGCCGGACACCGAGCTCTTCTTGCCGGTCGCCTTCGGGGCGTACCCGGCGGAGACCGTCGTGTCGTTCGCGGTGTCGGACTCGGTGTTGCCCACGAGGCCCGCGGTGACCGCGAAGACCTGAGCCGCGGCCGCGGTGGGCGCGGTCACGACGTTGCTGGAGACCGTGCCGTGGTCGTCCTGCGTGTTCGGCTGACCGCTGGAGCGAACCTCCTTGGTCTCGTCCGCCGAGCCGGTGGCGGCACCGCCGAGCGCACCGGCCACGCCGTAGACCTCAGCCGGAGCCGCGACCGGAGCCTGCACCACGTTGGCGGAGACGACCGAGTCGTTGCCGATCGTGCCCTGGTAGCCACCGGTGAGCGACTTGACGTCGTTCTCGCAGGTACCGGCGGCCTGGCCGCCGGCAGCGGCACCGTTGCCGCACACGTCCACGGCGGTGGCCGGCGGGGCGTCGACGATGTTGCCGGACAGGACCGAGTTGTCGCCCAGCGTGTAGGCGGGGCCACCGGCCTTCGACGTCGCGTCGTTCTTGTGGTCGGTCAGCGCGTTGCCGATGACCGCGGCACCGTTGCCACCCGCGGAGGTCGGCAGCGAGATCGGCGCACCGGCGATGTTGCCGGAGCCCGTGGAGCCGTTGCCGTTGGTGTTGGTCTGGCCACCCGCGATCGACTCGTTGGTCGTGTCGCTGACCGCCGTGGCGTTGCCACCGCCGGCGGCCGCGTTGTCGTCGACCGTGATCGGGCCGGCGAGGGCGGGCTCGGCGATGTTGCCGGAGAGCGTGGCGGGGTCGCCGTCGGTCCCGGTGTGGCCACCGGCGTACGCGGCACCCGTCTGCGTCGAGTCGGTGGCGGCGTTGGCCACCGCGGCGACGGCGTTGCCGTTCACCTCGAACAGCGGAGCCAGCGGGATCGGCACGGCGTTGCCGGAGAGCGAGCCGTTCTTGCCGCTGGTGGCGACGTTGCCCTTCGAGGACGCGAAGGTGTCGGCGGTCGAGGCGACCTCGGCGATGCCGAGGCCGGCGACGCCGTTGCCGGTGATCTGGACCGGCGTCGCGCCCTGCTCGGCGACGACGTTGCCGGACGCGGCACCCCTGTCACCGTTGGTGGTGATGGGGCCGCCGGTGGTCGACACCTGCGAGGCGTCGGTCGCGGTGGCGGCGTTGCCACCCGCCGCGATCGCGTTGCCCGTGATCTGAACGGGCAGCACGTGGTTGACGGCGACGACGTTGCCGGCGAGCGCCTGGCCTTCGCCGTCGGTGACGATCGTGCCGTCCCGGTGCGTTTCCTGCGTGCACTCGCCGGCCACCTCGGAGTTGCCGAGGACCGCGATCGCGTTGCCGCAGATCTCGATCGGCACGTCGACGTGCGCCTGGACCGTGTTGCCGCGGAACAGGCCCTGAGCGGCAGTGCCCTGCACGCGGCCGGCGGCCTGCCTGATCAGCGGGTGCGCGACGGGCGCTGCCGTGCGCACGGGCACCGCGCTGGTGACGCGGTCCGTGCTGATCGTGCGGTCGATCTTGGGAACGTTCAGGTTCTTGACGGGGGTGCCCAGGTTGTTCTGGTCCACCTTCAGCGGAACCGAGACGCCCGCGTCAACGGGGGACGGCTGCGCGTCCGGGTTGACGTTCTCCTGGGCAGAAGCGATGCCCGTACCGAGCATCAGCAAACCACCAGTGACAAACGCGGACTGGATACCGCGCTTTGCCCAGGTCTGCATTGGATCTCCTTCCAAATGTCCCGTCTTCACGACGGGGGCTTTGAGGGTGGGGCCGGACGCGCTTGGGGAAGGGCGCGTCATCACCGGGGGAGTCGCACGCGGTGATCGACCGGAAGGAGCGCGAGAAAAAAGCGCGACGGTCGATTTCCGGACAGCCGGGGAGGTGGCTGCCGCGGACCGCGCGCTGAAATCAGTCGGGGTTGATACCGGGCTGCTTGCCCGGCGTCACGGTCACCTCGTCGGTGGACGGCGCGAGAGCGCGCGTCACCGCGGTGCCGTGACCGTTGCCGGACGCAGCCAGAGCAGCGATCGTGCTGCCCTTCACCGAACCAGAACCGTCGGAGCACGAAGAGCACTGCACCGGCGCGGGGGCCGGGACGGGCAGCTTCGGGAACGGGTTGCCTGGCAGGGACGGGTGCTGCTCTGAGGGCACGACGAGGTCGTGGTGCTCCAACAGATCCGTCCACGAACCACCGGACGTGCCGGTGACCTGCGAGACCACCGGAGCCGGCTGTGCGGCCTCGGTGGCGGCCGGGGTCTCCTGGAAGATCACGTCCATGGACCGCTCGGTAGCGGCGGTCTGGGACTGACCGATCCTGTTGACCTGCGGCAGGATCCGCTCGGCGATCTGCTCGACCGCCTGCTGGACGTGCACGTCGGGCAGAGCGGCGCGAGCCTTCTGCTGCTCGGCGCGCAACGCTTCGTCGAGCTCGTGCACCGCGGTGGCAGCGGGGACGACGACCGGCAGCTTCTCGTCCACAGAGACGATCTTGGTGACGACGTCGAACTGCTCCGCGGAGTCCGTGGCCGCGCTGGCAGCGGACGTGGTGAGCGCCCAGGCGACGGCAGTACCCGCGATCGCGCCACCGACAGCGAGCAGCGCGCGGGTGGCGAACCGGCGGATGCCGTTCGCTCCCGTCTTCGCTCGCAGGTCGGCGGAGAACAACGCAGGAAACCTCGCTACTCGGTGGCACTCAAGGGATTCGCCGACGATCAAGGTGATCAAGTCGACGTCGGCGACTTTGCCAGTTTCGGTGCCCCGAATGCACGCTGAGAGCGCTCGGTTAACTACATCGTGTGAACTCCCCCGGCGAGATCACACCCGTTTCAGCACCCGCGCCGCACCGGCAGCCGCGGTCGACGCGAGCACCCAGCCGACGGCGACGAGCAGCCCGGAAATCCATTGCGAGACACCGGTGAACTGCCATTTCCCGTCGTGGCCGAAGTCGACTATCGGCAGCAGCAGGTCGAGGGACAGCAACCAGGCGTTCCACACCGGGTCCTCGTCGGAGTTGAGCTTGACCATCGGGTGCCAGTTGAACCAGAGCGCGCCGCCCAGCCAGAACACGCCGAGCCAGCAGATGGCGAGCCACGGCCGGTAGCCGTAGCCGACGGTCCACCGCTGCACCGCGCCCCAGACGCGCCCGGCACGACCGAGCTCGGAGTAGCGCCGCCGTTGCTTCTCCAGCTGGACCTTCTGCGCGAGCTCCTCCTCACCGCCCTGCTGGTAGACGGCGGCGAGCTGCTCGTACGGTCCCGGCGCGAAGTCGGGCTGCACCTTGAGCAGCCACTTCAACCGCGTCTCGACCGGCACCTCGGGATCGGCGGTGATGCCGGCGAACTCGAAGTCGTCGACGGCGACGCCGCCCTCCGCGTCCCACAGCCCAGGCCCGTCGGTGACCGACACCGCCTTGAGCCTGCTCAGCACCACCTTGCCCTTGGGCTGCTGGCCCGCGGGGATGTGCAGGCGGAACTGGTGCACGGTGAGGCCGTACGCGTTGAGCGCGATGTCCGCGGACGTCGAGCCGAGGTGCGAGTCGCTGAACGTCGCCATCTTGCCGACCTCGCCCAGCCGGAGCCGCACGCCGCCGACCGCGGTGAACCCGCGGCTGCACAGGAGGTCCTTGCCGATCGTGATGGCACGGGCGTCGAGCGACGGCTTCTGCGTGCCGTTGGGGCGCAGCCGCGGCAGCGTCAGCTCGGCCCCTGACATGTCCAATGTGGAGCCGATGTTCGCGTTCTGCAGGCGGATCGACCCCTTCGCCCTGAGCTCGCGCAGGAAGAGCGTGCCGCCGATCTCCAGGCGGTCGGCGAACAGGACGTCGATGCCGGGCCCGTGCAACGAGACCCCGGACATGCTCGCGCTGCCCTGGATGTGCGCGTTGGACAGCCGGACCTGGCCGTAGGTCTGCAACGCGTGCGACCGGACGCCCGCGCCGTTGACCGCGCTGCGTGCCTCGACGTCGCCGCGAACCTGCATGCCGTCCGCGTGCAGGGCCACGGGGATGCGGTTCGTGACGTCACCGGCGAGCTCCTCCGCCACCTCCCTCGGCCCGATGACCGCGCCCGACAACCGGAGGTATCCGCCGACGCTCGCGTTGGGCAGCCGGACGGTGCCGGTGCTCGTGAAGCCGTCGTCCAGCTCGACGTTGCCCTCGACCCGGATGCGGTCGGCCACGAGCGTCGCGGCCTCGTCGGCCGATCCGTGCGGCAGGACCAGCACCTGGTTGTCGACGCGGTGCGTGGAGTGCAGGCGGGCACCGGTGAACTCGAGGTTGCCGCCGACCCGCGCGCCGTCGAACAGCACCCGGCCGTCCGCGGTGAACCGGCCGCCCTCGGCGTTGCAGAAGACGTTGCCCGCGACGACGATGCCGGACGCGTCCAGCGCGTCACGACCGGTGTTGATCAGCCGCGCGCCGCCCAGGTGCACGCTGCCGCCGATCGTGGAACCCCGGAGCCGGACCTCTCCGTTGGCGCGCATCGCGATGGCCTGGACGGACCCGCTCACCCGGAGCCGGGCGCCGAGCAGCGCGTGGGACGTGTCGCTGCGCAGGACCGCGCCGGCCAGCCGGAGGGTGCCGTCGACCGCGGCGTCGGTGAGGTCGACCGTGCCGTTGCAGGTGAAACCGGCCTCGAGGACGAGGTCGCTGAAGACGCGGAGGTTGCGGCCCTGCAGGCCGGGCACGCGGGTGCCGCGGAGCCTGAGCCCGATGAGGCGGGCCATGCGGAGGTCGAGCGGTTCCTCGAACGTGCAGTGGGTGAGGTCGATCACGCGCGTCACGCGGGTGCCCTCGAGCTCGAACCTCCCGGTGATCCGCGCGTTTCGCAGCCGCAGCGCGGGCAATCCCTTGCGCGGTACGCGGTACATGCCGGTCAGCAGTCCGGTGAGCACCTCGCCGCGGACGCTCTGTCCGGTCAGGTCGAACTCGGTGCCACCCGCATAGGCCCCGGCGACCTGGCGCTCGACCTCGGTCAAGTCTTCCGGCTTGATCACTTCGTCCTCCCCTGACGAACGGATCATCCCTATCAGGTTCCGCGTTCGCCAGGGTCCGAACAGTTAACGTGAGGCATGTGAGCGCACGGGAGTCGGAGATCAGCAGCCGCGTTCCACTGCTGCTGCGGGTGAGTGCCGCGCTGAGCTGGCGGTTCGTCGTTGTGGTGGCCGCGTTGTACGTGGTCGCGTACGTGCTGGGCTTCCTCGCCTCGATCGTGATCCCGGTCGCAATCGCGCTCCTGCTCGCCGCCCTGCTCTCGCCCGGCGTGGCGAAGCTCGTCGAGTGGCGGGTGCCGCGCGGCGTGGCGACGACGGTGATGATGATCCTCGGCATCGGCGTGCTCGGCGGCGTGCTGACGTTCGTGATCAGCGAGTTCTCCCGCGGCCTTCCCGAGCTGCAGACCCAGGTGGCTGCGTCGCTCGACACGATCCAGAAGTGGCTGAAGGACGGGCCGGCGCACCTGTCCGACGCGCAGCTGCAGAACTACATCAACGAGATCGTGAAGACGATCAAGGAGAACCAGGCTGAGATCACGTCCGGTGCGCTGACCACCGCCGCGACCCTCGGCGAGGTGCTGACCGGGCTGCTGCTCGCGCTGTTCACGCTCATCTTCTTCCTGCACGACGGTGACGGCATCTGGCGGTTTGTGATCCGTGCGGTCCCTCGCGACGTGCGCGCACGTGTGGACGTGGCCGGTCGCCGAGGATTTGGCTCTCTCGTTTCTTATGTGCGCGCGACGGCAGCTGTCGCGGTCGTGGACGCCGTGGGCGTCGGCATCGGGCTGGCGATCATCGGGGTGCCGTTGGTGGTGCCTCTGTCGGCGTTGGTGTTCCTCGGCGCGTTCATCCCGATCGTCGGTGCGGTGTTCACGGGCGCTGTGGCCGTGTTGATCGCGTTGGTTACCAACGGACCGATCGCCGCGCTGGTGGTGCTCGCGGTGCTCATCGGCGTGATGCAGCTGGAGTCGCACGTGCTGCAGCCCTTGTTGCTGGGCCGCGCGGTGAAGCTCCACCCGTTGGCGGTCGTGATCGCGATCGCGGGCGGGTTGGTCGTGGGCGGCATCGCCGGGGCGTTGCTCGCGGTGCCGTTGCTGGCGGTGCTGAACTCCGGGATCCGGTCGCTGGTGTCGGACGCCGACGCCCAGGAGGACCCGGAGAAGGTCGACGTGCTGAACCCGCAGGACACCGCGCCGAAGGACGACAGGAGCGAACGCGTCGAGGAGCTCTAGGCCATCGACACCAGGTTGCGGCCGTACGCCTTGGCCGCGAGCAACGCCGCGTCGGCCGCCACCAGCAGGTCGGGCAGCTCGTAACCGAAGCGCGTGGTCGTGGCCACCCCGATCGACACAGTCAGCCCGCGCAGCTCGTGCGGCTTGCCGTCGGTCGCCATCGTCGGCACCCGCAGCGCCGCCACGGCCTTGCGCACCCGTTCCGCCACCGACTCCGCCTCGTCCGGCGTGGCGTCCGGCAGCAGGACGACGAACTCCTCGCCGCCGAACCTGCCCACGAGGTCGCCGCGGCGAACGGTGCCGCGCAGCAGCAACGAGATCGCGGCGAGGGCGGCGTCGCCGGCGAGGTGGCCCACCTCGTCGTTGACCTTCTTGAAGTGGTCGAGGTCGAGCAGCATCACGGCCATGGGACGGGCGCGGCTCGCGCCCTTGGTCAGTTCGTAGCGGGCGCGGCTGTCCCAGTGCACGGCGTTGGCGAGGCCCGTCTTGGCGTCGCGCTGGGCCGAGCGGCGCCACTGCGGGAGCTGGGCGGCGCGTTCCAGCAGGGCCAGTGACGGTCCGGCGATCAGGACGTGGATGGCGTTGTTCTCGGCCACGCACCCCATCAGGCCGCCGATCGACACCGCGACGATGCCGAGGATGACGTCGATGGGTTCGCCGACGTTCTCCTCGAAGGTGGCGGTGGGGCGGCGGAGCTTCAGGCCGTACGCGATCAGGGCCGCGCGCAGGGTCAGCAGGACCACGGCGCCGAGCACCATGACCACGAGGCTGGCGCGCGGGTTCGACCAGCCGAGCAGGAAGCGGGTGGCGAAGACGGCCAGCGTCGTGGCGCTGAGGGTGAACAGCCAGCGGTAGGTCTCGGGGCGCTGCGCCAGCAGGCAGTGCAGGGCAGGGCCGAAGAGCAGCAGGACCAACAGGTTCGGGGGCAGGGCGAGGATGCCGCCCGTCAGGTAGGAGAGATGTGCCGCCCACGGGTTGCGCTCGGTCTCGCCGAGCCGGTGGCTGTAGATCGAGCTGCCGATGATCACCGCGCCCGCCGTGCCCGCGATGGCGGCGAAGCGGCCGATCTCGGTGGGTGACGGGGTGGGGGTGGAGATGATCGCGTAGGTGACGATCGCCAGTGCGGCGATGTCGATGATCACCCAGTAGCAGAGCGCAGGCCGCCGCAAAGTCCACACCGGCCAGTCCCGCACCTGTATTGCCCTCCCCCCAACCGGGAGCGCTGCCCCGAACCCGGAGAGCGTCGCACATTCCTCCGTTCGGCAGAAGACGGCCACCTGGGGGTTAGCCAGCGCACGTTCACGCGGCAGGATGTTGCCTGAAAGGAGCACAGCGTGCCCAAACTGCCTGCCGAACGTGTGACGAAGGCGATCGACGACCCGGCCACGCCGCTGTGGCGCGGGACGATTGCGCTACGCATAGTCACATTTCTCTTCGCGGCGGCGAACGTGATCGCGAACCAATCCGAGTACATCCGGCCCTGGCTCGCGTGGACGACGCTCGGCGTGATGGCGCTGTGGTCCGTTTTCACCAGCCGCGCCTACAGCACCACGTGGGGCAGGCGCTGGCCGATCGTGCTGATCGACCTCGCGCTGACGTGCGGACTCATGTCGCTGTCGCAGCTGATCATGTCCGATCACCAGCTGCTGACGCTGAACGTGCCGCTGATCACCACGATCTGGGCGTGCGTGCCCGCGGTCGCGCTGGGGGCGCTCGGCGGGGCGGCCGCGGGTTTCGCCGGTGGACTGACCGTCGGCCTCTTCACCTACCTGTCCAAGGGCGTGCCGAGTCTCGACCTGCTGCGCGACGTGGTGCTGCTCGCGGGCGCGGGCATGGTCGTCGGCATGGCGTCGGCCACGGCGCGGCGTTCCGCGGTGCGGCTCGCCCAGGCGTTGCGCACGGAAGCGGCGACGGCGGAACGGGAACGGCTCGCCCGCTCGATCCACGACAGCGTGCTGCAGGTGCTCGCCCGAGTGCGCAAGCGCGGGCTGGAGGTCGGCGGTGAGGCCGCGGAACTGGCCAAGCTCGCGGGCGAGCAGGAGGTCGCGTTGCGCAACCTGGTGGCCGCCGCTCCCACCGACTCCACTGTGGACGGAGAGATCGACCTGCGCCCCGGCCTGCAGCTGCTGGCCACTCCGAAGGTCCAGGTGTCCACTCCGGCCACCCAGGTCATGCTCACCGCCACCACCGCGGTCGAACTCACCTCGCTCGTCCGCGAAGCACTGTCCAACGTGGACAAGCACGCCGGTGAGGACGCACGGGCGTGGGTGCTGCTCGAGGACCTCGGAGAGGAAATCGTGCTGAGCGTCAGGGACGATGGTCCCGGCATCCCGGAAGGCCGGATCGCGTCCGCTGCCGCGGAAGGCAGGATGGGCATCGAGAAGTCGATCAAAGGCCGGGTCGAGTCACTCGGCGGCACGCTGGAACTCCAGACCGGGCCGGGGGAGGGCACGGAGTGGGAGGTTCGGGTGTTCAGGAAGGGGGCGGCAAGATGACGGTCTCGGTGATGGTCGTGGACGACCACCCGATGTGGCGCGAAGGCGTCGCACGTGACCTGGCGGAGCGGGGCTTCGAGGTCGTGGCGACCGCGGGTGACGCCGCCTCGGCGGTGCGCATCGCGAAGGCGGTGCGGCCCGACGTCGTGCTGATGGACCTCAACCTCGGTGAACTCTCCGGCGTCGACGCCACCCTGCTGATCACCGGCGAGCTGCCGGAGACGCGCGTGCTGGTGCTGTCCGCGTCCGGCGAGCACGACGACGTGCTGCAGGCCGTGAAGGCGGGCGCGTCCGGCTACCTCGTGAAGTCGGCGTCGGCGGACGAACTGGTCGAGGCCGTGACCCGCACCGCGGCGGGCGACGCCGTGTTCACCGCGGGCCTGGCCGGGCTGGTGCTCGGCGAGTACCGGCGGATGGCCGCCGCACCGGACGGCTCCGACGAGAAGCCGCAGCTGACCGACCGGGAGACCGAGGTACTCCGGTTGGTGGCCAAGGGCCTGACCGCACGACAGATCGCGAACCGCCTGGTGATCTCCCACCGCACGGTCGAGAACCACGTCCAGTCGACTTTGCGGAAACTTCAACTGCACAACCGGGTGGAGCTGGCGCGTTATGCCATCGAGCACGGTCTCGACAGCGAACCGGAGGCAGAGAAATGACAGACCCGAGAGAGTTACGCGTGTCCGATCCGGAACGTGAGCACGTCGTCAGCCTGCTGAACAAGGCGGTGGGCCGCGGCATGATCACGCTCGACGAGTTCACGACGCGGACGGACACCGCTCTCGCCGCCGTGACCAGGGCCGATCTGAACGCGGTGCTGATCGACCTGCCCGGCATGGTCAACACCGAGCTGGCCAACGCGCGCACCGAGCTGAAGAACACGATGGGCACGACGGTCCGCAAGGGCCACTGGGTCGTGCCGCGTGAACTCGTCATCCGCAACACGCTCGGCACCACGAACCTCGACTTCACCGCGGCCGAGGTGCCGCCGGTGGTCAACGTCGACCTCGACGTGTCGCTGGGGTCGGTGAAGCTCGTGCTGCCCGCCGGGTCGTCGGTCAACGTCGACGCCGTGGAGATCACCGCGGGCGAGCTGAAGGACAAGGTCCACACCGCCGTCGGCAGCCCGCACTTCCAGGTCAGGGGCTCGGTGCGCGGCGGAAGCGTGGTGATCAAGCGCAAGCGCTGATCTGCGGCCGCACGTCGTGGCGCGCAGGATCGGGGCATGCGGTGTCTCGTGACCGGTGCGACCGGCTACCTCGGCGGACGGCTCGTGCCCAGGCTGCTGGCGGAAGGCCACCGGGTGCGCTGCCTGGTGCGGTCGCCGGAGAAGCTGCGCGACGTCCCGTGGGCCGCTGACGTCGAGATCGTGCGCGGTGACGTGCTCGGCGACCTCGACGAGGCCATGCGGGACATCGAGGTCGTGCACTACCTCGTGCACTCGTTGCACTCGAAGGACTTCGCGGACGCCGACCGGAAAGCCGCGGAGAACACCGCGCGAGCAGCGGAACGCGTCGGGGTGCACCGAATCGTCTACCTGGGCGGACTTCATCCGGCCGGCGACCTTTCGCCTCACCTGGCCTCCCGCAAGGAGGTCGGTGAGGTGTTCCTGCGGTCGTCGGTGCCCGCCGTGGTGCTCCAGGCCGCGGTGATCATCGGGTCCGGGTCGGCGTCGTTCGAGATGCTGCGGTACCTCACCGAACGGCTGCCGGTCATGGTCACGCCGCGGTGGGTGCACAACCGGATCCAGCCGATCGCGGTCAGGGACGTGCTGCGGTACCTGGTCGGCGCGACGACGGTGGACGCGAACCGGACGTTCGACATCGGCGGACCGGACGCGCTCACGTACCTGGAGATGATTCAGCGGTATGCGCTGGTCGCCGGTCTGCGCAAACGATTGGTGCTGCCGGTGCCGCTGCTGACTCCGCACCTGTCCGCGTACTGGGTGTTCCTGGTGACGCCGGTGGCCGGGTCGATGGCGGGGGCGTTGATCGAATCGTTGATCCACGAGGTGGTGTGCCGCGAGCGCGATGTGGAGAAGGTGCTGCCCGGCGAAAACCTCGGCTACGACGAGGCCGTGGAGTTCGCACTGGCCCAGGTCCGCGACGCCGCGGGGAGATCGCTGGTCGGGCACGTCGGTGCCGGGCGAGCTGGATGGTCTGCTGCCGACTGACCACGCCTGGATCAGCGGCTCCGCGCACTTGGACGAGCGGGAACGCAAGGCCGGAGTCGAACGCTCCCGGCTGCTGCGGCCGCGCCGACGTGCAGGTGCACGAGACGGTGCGCCACCGCATTCGAGTGGCGGACGGTGAGCGGGGCGGGTCCACTTACCGCCAACGCGCCGTGTTCGTGCCCAAAGGGCTCGCCGGACACCTCTACTGGGCGGTGGTCTGGCCGTTCCACGGCGTTGTGTTCGGCGGCATGGTGCGCAACATCGCCAATGAAGCTGAGCTGCACAAGAACTTCAGAAAGTCCTGATGGACTGCACAAGCAGCAAAGGGTGAGACTTCCCGCATGAAGGCTCTCGTCAAGGTCGCCGCTGGGCCTGGCCTCGAACTGACCGACGTCCCCGACCCCACACCGGGACCCACCGACGTGGTCGTGAAGGTCCTGCGCACCGGCATCTGCGGTACCGACCTGCACATCGACTCGTGGGACGACTGGGCGGCCCAGAACATCAAGGCGCCGCTGGTTCTCGGGCACGAGTTCGTCGGCGAGGTCGTGGAGACAGGCGCCTCCGTGACCGGCGTGAAGGTCGGTGACCTGGTCAGCGGCGAAGGCCATCTCGTGTGCGGGACGTGCCGCAACTGCAAGGCCGGCCGTCGGCACCTGTGCGCCAACACGCGTGGGCTCGGTGTGCACTCCAACGGGGCGTTCGCGCAGTACGTCGTGCTGCCCGAGCAGAACGCGTGGGTGCACCGCACGCCCGTCGACCTGGACGTGGCCGCGATCTTCGACCCGTTCGGCAACGCCGTGCACACCGCGTTGAGCTTCCCCGTCATCGGCGAGGACGTGATCATCACCGGTGCCGGGCCGATCGGCATCATGGCCGCCGCCGTCGCGAAGCACGCGGGTGCGCGCAACGTCGTGATCACCGACGTCTCCGAGCACCGGCTGGACCTCGCGCGCAAGGTCGGTGTCGACCTCACGGTGAACGTCGCCGAGAAGACGATCGAGCAGGCCCAGCACGAGCTCGGCATGGCAGAGGGCTTCGACGTCGGCATGGAGATGTCCGGGAAGCCGTCGGCGCTCCAGAGCATGATCGCGAACATGGCGCACGGCGGTCGCATCGCGATGCTGGGGCTGCCCGCGGAGGAGT
The DNA here is from genome assembly GCF_014648475.1 of Lentzea flava. Classification (GTDB taxonomy): domain Bacteria; phylum Actinomycetota; class Actinomycetes; order Mycobacteriales; family Pseudonocardiaceae; genus Lentzea; species Lentzea flava. The sequence goes on from NZ_BMRE01000002.1 coordinate 225,425, forward strand.
TCCCCGTCGACTGGAGCAGCGTCGTGCTGAAGATGCTGCACATCAAGGGGATCTACGGCCGCGAGATGTTCGAGACCTGGTACTCGATGACCGTGCTGCTGCAGCGCGGCCTCGACCTCGCACCGGTCATCACGCACCGGTACGACCACACGCAGCACGCGGAGGCGTTCGCCACCGCGCGCGAAGGCAAGTGCGGCAAGGTCATCCTCGACTGGACGGGAGCCTGATGTACGGCGAGCTGAAGAACGACCTCCGCAGGACGATCGAGGAGATCAGGGAGGCCGGGCTCTACAAGTCCGAACGCGTCATCGCCACGCCGCAGAAGGCCGCCGTGCGGGTCGGCGAGGGTGCCGAGGTGCTGAACTTCTGCGCCAACAACTACCTCGGCCTCGCCGACCACCCGCGCCTGATCGAGGCCGCGAAGGACGCGCTGGACAAGTGGGGCTTCGGCATGGCGTCCGTGCGGTTCATCTGCGGCACGCAGGAGCCGCACAAGGAACTGGAGCGCAAGCTCAGCGAGTTCCTCGGCACCGACGACACGATTCTCTACAGCTCGTGCTTCGACGCGAACGGCGGCCTGTTCGAGACGCTGCTCGGCGCGGAGGACGCGATCATCTCCGACGAGCTGAACCACGCGTCGATCATCGACGGCGTGCGGCTCAGCAAGGCGAAGCGCTACCGCTACAAGAACCGCGACATGGACGACCTGGAGCGCCAGCTCAAGGACGCGGCCGACGCGCGCTACCGGCTGATCGCGACCGACGGCGTCTTCTCGATGGACGGTTACCTCGCGCCGTTGGACGAGATCTGCGATCTGGCCGAGCGGTACAACGCGCTGGTCATGGTCGACGACTCGCACGCCGTCGGCTTCACCGGCCCGACCGGCCGCGGGACCCCCGAGCTCTTCGGCGTGCAGGACCGCGTCGACATCGTGACCGGCACGCTGGGCAAGGCGCTGGGCGGTGCGTCCGGCGGTTACACGTCCGGCCGCGCGGAGATCATCGAACTGCTCCGCCAGCGCTCGCGTCCGTATCTGTTCTCGAACTCGCTCGCGCCGTCGATCACCGCGGCCGCGATCGCCGCGCTGGACCTGCTGTCGAGCTCGTCCGAGCTGCTCACCCGGCTCAGGGAGAACACGGAGCTCTTCCGCAGGCGGATGACCGAGGAGGGCTTCGATCTGCTGCCCGGCGAGCACCCGATCATCCCGGTGATGATCGGCGACGCGGCCGAGGCGGGCCGGCTGGCCGATCTGCTGCTGGAGCAGGGCATCTACGTGATCGGCTTCTCGTACCCGGTGGTGCCGCACGGCAAGGCGCGCATCCGCACGCAGATGTCGGCCGCGCACACCACGGAGGACGTGAACCGGGCGGTCGACGCGTTCGTCGCCGCTCGCGCCAAGATGTGACCCACGACACACAACGGTAAGAATCCTGGCGATTCGCGCAGTACCTCGTGAAGAGGGAGGGGCGATCGTGGAGGACTTCACGGCTGTCTACCGCGAGTGTTACCCGCGCGTGCTCGCCTATGCCGCGAGCCATGCGGGTGCACAGCGTGCGGAGGACATCACCAGCGAGACCTTCACGATCGCCTGGCGCAAGCTCGACAAGATGCCGTCGAACGCGTTGCCGTGGCTGCTCGGCATCGCCCGCAACCTGGTGCGCGCGGCCCGCCGCCAAACCACGCATTACGAGCTCGCGGACGTTCCGGCTGACGACGACTTCGCGTTCATCGAGCTGCGGGCAGCGCTGGCCGGTCTGTCCGAGGCCGACCAGGAGGTGCTCACGCTGATCGCGTGGCACGGTCTGGGCGCGGCCGAGGCTGCGCAGGTGCTCGGCTGCACGACGTCGACGTTCTTCGTGCGACTGCACCGGGCCCGGCGACGGTTGCAGGCGGCTCTCTCGACATCGAACTCCGACCGTGCGAGGGAGTCATGGAAGACCTGATGAAGGACCTGGCTCGGGTCAAGCCGCCCACGCCGGAGGTCGACCCCGAGCGCATGGAACGCGACCTCGCGCGCATCACCGCACTGCCGCGGCCGCGATCTGTCCGGCTGCGGTCCCTGAGGCGGTTCACTCCGTTGCTGGTCGCGGCGGCGGTGATCGCACTCGTGGTCGTCCTGCTGCCGAAGCCCACCCAGCCGGTGCAGCCTGCCGCGCCCGCGTCGTGGTGGCACGTGCTGACGGAACAGACGTCGCTGATGATCGTGGGCGACCCGGCGAACCCGTACACCGTGCGCTTCCACTCCAAGACCGACCAGTGGCTGACCGCCGACACGCAAGTCACGGTCGTCCAGAAGGACGGCGAGGTGATGCCCTATTCCAATGACGACACCGCCAAGTGGGAAGCAGCGGGCAAGCCGGCGACAGCTCCACAGGTCGGTGGGAGCCGCTCGGTGCGCATCGGCCCGATGAAGCCTGCCGTGCAGAAGACGAACGTCGCCGGATTCCAGATGTCCCTGCACAGCAACGCACGATTCGACTCGTTCGAGTCACTGCCCGCCGACCCGGTGGAGCTGAAGAACGCGTTGGAGACCATCAGCGGGAAGGACACGTACAAGACCGCGTCTCTCGCCATGGGGTTGATGAGCGCGAACGTGCGCGACGAACAACGACGGGCGGCGTTCGAGCTGCTCAAGAACCTCGACGGCGCGCATTCCCTCCCGGACGTGGACCGGCCCGAGGGGCGCATCGTCGGCGTGGCGATCCCCGCACCGCCGACGTTCCAGTTCTCCGACGTCGAAACCCAGCTGTGGCTCAAGGCGGAGACCGGCCTGCCGCACTCCAAGTCGGACGTGATCACCACGCCCCAGCACGGCCTGCCACGCGGCACGCCCATCGCCACCGAGGTGTACCTCCTGCTGGACAAGGCCGGCATCGACCCGATCGTGCCTCAGAACGTCACCGTGAACGGCGAGGTGGAATCCCCCATCATCGAGCGGTGATCGGTCCGTCCGAGGTACGCGGAAATCGTTCCGCAAACGTTCGAAGATGGACACACCCGGTTTCGCGGGCGGTGGACGATCAGATCGTGTCCACGAGTTCACGGCAGCGGGTCGCCCTGCGCATGGCCACGCTCGGGGTGGCGGCCGCGTTGCGCCTGCCCGACCGGGTGATCCGCGCGATCGTCGGCGCACCAGTCCAGGTCGAGGGGGCGCAGCTGAGCCCCACCGCTCAACTGCTGATCGCGCTGGAACGGGCCGTGCCGAGGGCCGCGCCGAACGTGGTGCCCGACCTGGTGGCGGTGCGCAGGGACTTCGACATCGCGTCGTCCGTGCTGCTCGCCGGTGTCGGGCGGGACGTGCAGGTGCGCGACACCGTCGTGAACGGTGCGCACGGCCCGATTCCGGCGCGGGTGTACAGCCCTCCCGGTGCGTCCGGTCCGCTTCCGCTGCTGGTGTTCTTCCACGGTGGCGGCTTCGTGCTGGGCAGCCTGACCAGCCACGACGGGATCTGCCGTTTCCTCAGCGAGCATGGTGGCGTGCGGGTCGTGGCCGTCGAGTACGCCCTGGCCCCGGAACATCCCTACCCGGCCGGAGTCGAGGACACCTACGCGGCGTTCCGGCACATCGCCTCGAACGCTGAGCACTTCGGCGGCGTCGACGGGGTGGTGGGGGTCGGCGGCGACAGCGCGGGCGGAGCGCTCTCGGCCGTCGTGGCGCAGCGGTGCGTCGACGAAGCGGTGCCGAAGCCCGCCTTCAACCTGATGCTCTACCCCGCCGTCGACGGGCTGAGCGAGCACCGGTCGCGACAGCTCTTCGGCAGCGGGTTCTTCCTCAACAGCGAGGTGGTCGACTGGTACCGGGCCTGCTACACCCAGGACCTCACGCGGCTGCTCGAGCCGTACGCCTCGCCGCTGCGCTCTCCCGACTTCCGCGGCCTGCCACCGACCTGCGTGGTGACCGGAGGGTTCGACCTGTTCCGGGACGAGGGGACCGAGTACGCCGACCGGCTGAGGGCCGCCGGCGTCGAGGTGACCCACCTGCACCACGACGGGTTGGTGCACGGGTTCGCTTCGTTCCTGGCCTGCGACCGGCACGCCCGGCAAGCGATGTGGGCGGCCGCGGCGGAGCTGCGCCGCATGGCTGCTGTGGCGCGTGAACCCTCATCATGAGCGGGTGATCGACCCACGACGCCTCCGCGTTCTGCGCGCACTCGCCGACCACGGCACGGTGACGGCCGCAGCTGCTGCGCTGCACCTCACGCCGTCAGCGGTGTCGCAGCAGCTCGCGGCCCTGGAGTCGGAGGCCGGTCACCCGCTGTTGCTCCGAAAAGGACGGAGGGTGTCGCTCACTCCCGCGGGTGAACTGCTCGTCGCGCACGCCAATGTCGTTGCGGCGGAACTGGAACGCGCACAGGCCACTTTGGACGCTCTCGCCTCCGGCACCGCCGGACGGGTGGCGATCGCGGCGTTCGCGTCGGCGATCACCCAGGTCGTGGCGCCCGCGCTGGCGGTGTTGCGGGAACGGTCGATCGAACTGTCCGTGCGCGACGCCGAGGGGCACGAGAGTGTGCGGCTGCTGCTGGACGGCGAGATCGACGTGGCGATCACCGAGGAACACCGGTCGACTGACCGCTTCACCACGTTTCCGCTCTACACCGAGCCTTTCGACGTGGTGCTGCCGCCGGGACACGCGCTCGTCGGCGGACCGGTCGACCTGGCGGCGCTGGCCGACGAGGACTGGGTCGTGACGCTGCCCGGCAACCCGCTGCGCGACGTCGTGGAGATGGCGTGTGCGCAGGCGGGGTTCGCACCGCGGATCCGCCACACCTCTGACGACTTCCGCGCGATCCAGGCGTTGGTGGCGGCCGGGGCCGGGGTGGCGTTGGCACCGCGGAATGCCGTCCGTGGCGTGCCAGTCGCCGGAACACCACCACTCAGGCGCGTTGTTGCGGCCATACGCAGAGGAACGGAAGACCATCCGTTGATGCGCAATGTGCTTGATGAACTCCACTTAGTGGCACAAAGGTAGGACTTGTACCGGCTCCAAAAACTACTTCCTTCAGGGATATTCGGGCGGAAACAATGGAGCGAAGGGGAGCAGCACTCCTAGCTTCATCTCCATGCCACGACGAAAGTCCAGTGTGGTCGGACGCGAGTTCGGCGAAGGCGTCCGGCGCGCGATCGAACAGACAGGGCTCACCCACCGCAAACTCGCAGAAGCACTCGGCTGGGACGAAGCGAAGCTCTCCGACCTGGTGCGAGGCAAAGGCGGTATCACCGAGGCCGATCTGAGGCAGCTGCTCGGGTATTGCCGGGTCAGCCCTGACGAGGTGCGCTACCTCGTCGGACTGTTCCACGAGACTCGCGAAAGCGGCTACCTCAAGATTCCCGACGAGGGTCCACCGGACCAGGTGCCTGTTCTCCTCAACCAGGAGCGGCTCGCCAACGAGATCACCGTCTGGTCGGCGAATCTCATTCCCGGCCACCTTCAGACCGCTGACTACATGCGTGCAGTCATCGACCAGGAAGCTCGCAACAAGTCGATCGACTACGAGAAGGTCATCGCCGCAAAGCTCGAACGCCGCAAGCTCTTCCACCCGAGCCGTACGTTCGTGTTCTTCCTCCACGAACAGGCTCTTCGTCTACCAGTGGGTGGATCCGACGTCATGAAGGATCAATACATCCATCTTCTCGGGATGGCACAACGTTCCTACATCACCCTGCGAGTCGTGCCGACCGCCATCGGTGCGCACGCAGGCACCTCAGGGTCGTTCCTTCAGCTCAGCTATGAGAAGTTCGATCCGGTGATCTTCATCGAGGGCAAGACCTCTGGTCTCTTCCTCGAAGACACGAGATCGCTCGCCGTCTACTCCAGCGTGCTGAAGTTGCTCGACCAGCAGGCATTGGATCCGGAACAATCAAAGGAGCTGATCACCAGCATGTTGATCTGAGGAGGCGTTCGCATGTCGAGCTGGCGCAAGAGTTCCTACAGCGCGGACTCAAGCGACTGCGTCGAGGTTGGGCGTGGCATCGGTATCCGCGACAGCAAGGCGCCGACCACGCACCTGCCGGTGTCGGCCAAGGCGTGGTCGGCGTTCCTCGGACTAGTGCGGAGCCCGCGCAGCTAGCTTCGCCGTCGCCGGGTCGCCCGCCGCGAGCGCGCCACGGGCGGCGAGCTGGCAGATGTCCATGCTGGACGTGGCGAGCTTGGCGCCGACATCGGCCAGAGCCGTGTGGTTCATCGACAGCGACGTCACGCCCATGCCGATGAGCACGCACGCGAGCAACGGGTCGGCCGCGGCCTCGCCGCACACGCCGATCTGCTTGCCCGCCGCCGTGGCCGCCTCGCCGACCTGCGCGATCAGTCGCAGCAACGCGGGCTGCCACGGGTCGTTCAGCGCGGCCACGCCACCGAGCTGGCGGTCGGCGGCGAAGACGTACTGCGCCAGGTCGTTGGTGCCGATCGAGATGAAGTCGACGACCTGCAGGATCTCCCGCGCCGACAGGGCGGCGGACGGCACCTCGACCATCACGCCGGCGCGCTTGATCCCCGCCTGGCGGGCACGGGCGACGAACCACGAGGCCTCGGCGGCGGTGGCGACCATCGGGGCCATGACGGAGACGTCGGCACCGGACTCGGCTGCCGCGGCCGCGATGGCTTCGAGCTGGCGGTCCAGGACGTCCGGGCGGTCGAAGGCGACGCGCAGACCGCGCACACCGAGCGCCGGGTTGGGCTCGGGGTCCGGGTTCAGAAACGCCAGCGGCTTGTCCGCGCCCGCGTCGAGGGTGCGCACCACGACCGGCTTGCCCTTGAACGGCGCCAGCACAGCCGCATACGCAGCAGTCTGATCGGCAACACTCGGCTCCTCCGCGGCGTCGAGGAAGCAGAACTCCGTGCGGAACAGGCCGACGCCCTCGGCACCGGCGGCGGCAGCGGCGGCGGCGTCCGCGGGCGAACCCACGTTGCCGAGGACCTTCACGCGGTGGCCGTCCTTCAGCACACCCACGCCGTTCCACGTGGCCTTCTTGCCCGTGCCGGCCGCACGGACCTTGCCGTCCGACTCGCGGACCTGGCCGGTGTCGCCGTCGACTTCGAGAGCGGGAACGTCCAGCGCGAGCACGCCACGGCAGGCGACGACGGCCGGGATGCCCAGCGAACGGGCGAGGATCGCGGTGTGAGAGGTGGGGCCGCCCTCCTCGGTGACCAGGGCGAGGACCTTCGACGGGTCGAGACCTGCCGTGTCCGCGGGCGCCAGATCGCGCGCCACCAGCACGGACGGCGAATCCAGGTCGGGAACGCCCGGCGCGGGCAGGCCCAGGAGCTCGGCGACCACGCGGTCGCGGACGTCCTGGACGTCGCGGGCGCGTTCGGCCATGTAGCCACCGGCGGCCTGCAGCGCCGTGACGAACTTCTGCGCCGCCTGGTGCACCGCGCGGGCGGCGGGCAGCGACTCGTCGACGACGAGCTTCTCTGCCGATTTGATGAGGGACGGGTCGCCCGCCATCGCCGCCGTCGTCTCCAGCACGGCGCGGGCCTCGCCCTCGACGGTCTTCGCGCGCTCCATCAGGCGCTGCGCCACGACCTCGGTGGCCGGGCGGATCCGGGAGGCTTCTACTTTTGTATCCGCAGGTCGCGGGCCCAGCGGAGGTTCTGGCAGGGCCTCTGCGACCCTCACCACGGGGCCGGAAGCCCGGCCGCTGCTGACACCGACACCGCTCAGCCGCGCGCTCGACATGGTCTAGACCATACCCTTCCACCGGGAACCGACGACAGCTCAGTGTGACTAATCCAGGGGCGGGATGCGGAACGCCGCTGAGCTGGTGGTCGTGACGTAACGCAAAAGTGCGTCGCCATCGGTCATGCGATACATCGTGTTCACAAACGTCCGCAGCTCGCGCTGAAAGGAGATGAAGATCAGGCCCTCGGCGTAGTTGTAGGAGCGGCGCAGCATCAGGCCTGCCCCCGCCGTCAACGGGTGCGCGCGCCGGACGTGCGCGTCGGCCGGGATGACGTACTCGCCGTCCGGGGTCTTTGCCGACAAATCGACCTCCTCGCCACCGGACAACGGCACGGCGTCGTGCTTCCGCCGTCCGAAGATCCGCTCCTGCTCGCTGACCGGCAGCGCGGTGAACCCGGCGACGTCGAGCTTCATCCGGCGCACGACCGCGATGGTCGACCCGTCCGGCAGCCAGACCTCCCGCTCGAACTCCTCCGGCGTCTTCGGCAAGACGATCCCGTCCTGGAAGCCCAGCACGTTGGTGCGGTCGGGGTTGCAGAACCCCTGCTCACGCCACCGCAACCGCCCCTCGGGCCGCAACCTCAAGGCCGCATCTCGCACTGCGCCGGGGTCGTCACCGCAGATCTGCAGGAACAGCTTTCCGCCCAGGTCCTGCGGCTGGACCGCGTCGCCGGGGAACTCCGGCAACCCGTCGACCCCGTGCCCCCACGTCACCGTGACCGACGAACTGACCTGCGCAGACGGCACCGAGGACGCGTCCCACACGGAGATGTCGGCGTGCCGCTGCTGCGGGGTGACGACCCCCGGCTGCCGTTCAGGCGAGCCGCAGCCGCCGAGTAGCCCAATGGCAGCAGCGCCGTACAGCAGACGGCGTCGTGAGAGTTGGCCCACAGGGGCAGTGTGACAGTAGGCCGAACGGCGCAGTACGGTGACCGGCTGTGCGCGCTCCGTACACCTTTGCCGCTCTGCTCCTGGTCGCCGGATGTTCACCGGCGGCGGACCCGAAACTCGGCCCCGAGATCAACGTCCCGGCGCAGCTGACCACCATCCAGGCCGCCGTGGACGCGGCGCAGGAGGGCGCGACCATCATCGTGTCCCCCGGCGTCTACAAGGAGTCGGTGCAGGTCAGGACCAAGGGCCTCACGATCAGGGGCACCCAGCGCGGCAGCGTGATCATCGACGGCGAGGTCAAGCGCGCCAACGGGATCGTCGTCACCGCCCCGGACGTCTCGGTGCAGAACCTGACGGTCCGCAACCACACGTTGAACGGCGTGCTCGTCACCGGACTGAGTGAGAACGGCGGGATGGGCCGCGGCAGCAACGGCTACACCAAGCTCGACACGCAGAAGTTCCCGCCGTTGCAGGGCTTCCGCGTCTCGTACGTGACGGCCAGCAACAACGCGCTGTACGGCATCTACGCGTTCGACGCACAGCACGGCGTGATCGAGCAGAGCTACGCGAGCGGCAGCGCGGACTCCGGTTTCTACGTCGGCCAGTGCAAGCCGTGCGACATCGTCGTGCGCGGCAACGTCGCCGAGCGCAACGCCGTCGGCTACGAGGGCACGAACGCGTCCGGCCAGATGTACGTGCTGGGCAACAGGTTCAGCGGCAACCGCGTCGGCATGACCTCGAACTCCGACTACCAGGAGGCGTTCGTCCCGCAGGAGGACGCCACGTTCGTCGGCAACCTCGTGTCGGACAACTCCGAGGCGCTCTCACCGGCGCAGGCCGACGGCGCGTTCGGGCTCGGTGTGGGCATCGCGGGCGGTACGCGGAACCTGGTGTCCCGCAACCTGATCACCGGCAACCCCGGTGCCGGCATCGCGCTCGGGTCCAGCGAGGACCTGCCGCCGCTGGACAACCGGTTCGACGACAACGTGATCACCCGCAACGGCCAGGAAGTGCTGTACGTGGCCACGAAACGCGCACCCGGCAGGAACAACTGTTTCGACGACGGCCAGTGCTACGGCGGCGTCGGCGACCCGTTGCCGAAACCCGCCGCACCGCGCGGGATCCCGTTCAACCAGGTCGCCGCACCGCCGCTGCAGCCGGACATGCCGAGCGGCCCGTTGCCGGACAAGGCACCGAACGTGGAGAAGTACGGCGTGCCGACCGAGGACCTGTTCGACGACCGCGCGGCGGTGCGGTCGTGAGGAAGACGGTTCTCGCGCTGGCCCTCGCGGTGACGGCCTGCAGCTCCACGCCCGACCCCCGGCCGCTGTCGGTCCCCGAGGCGGAACGGCTGGCGCTGGTCAGGTTTTCCAACTACACGACCGGGATCAGGGCGTTCACCGCGTCCGTGCCGTCGCCCGGTGGAAAGCTCGTGCTGGACGGCCGGGTCGACTTCGTGAACCACCTCGGCTACGCGGGCATGCGCACGGACGGCCGTGACGACGAGTTCTCCCGGGGCCTGGTGCAGTGGAACCTGGGCAGGATGGCGTTCGCGACGAACCCGTCGGCCAAGCCGGTCGACCCGGTGCCGATGATCGACTGGCAGGTCAGGGACCTGCGGGAACGCGGCTCCGAACTGGACGGCGCGCTCCGGCTGCTGGTGAACCTGGGCTCGGACCGGCCGGAGAACGCCCAGCTGCTGCTGCAGAGCTCGGCGCGCTGGCTGCGTTCGGACCGGATCGGCGACACGGCCGTCGACGTCTTCGAGGGCCCGAAGCAGAAGGACGCGACCGACGCGCGGCTGCGCTACTGGCTCGACGCCGACGGCAAGCTCCGCAGGCTGGAAGCCAAGCTGGGCACCCAGGAGGAGCTCGCCGTCTTCGACTTCACCGGGCAGGGCGACCCGGTGCAGGTCATTCCGCCGCTGACGCGCTGACCTCGGCCGCGGTCGGGTAGGACGGCTGCGCGCCCGCCTTCGTGACAGAAAGCGCGGCGACCTTCGCCGCGTACTTCGCGGCGTCGACGAGCGTGTCGCCCTCGGCGAGCCGGGCGGACAGCGCGCCCGCGAACGCGTCGCCGGCGCCGGTCGTGTCCACGACCTCGGCGACCTCGATCGACGGCACCTCCGTGATGCCTTCCCCGGTCACAACGGCCGCACCGCGCGCGCCGAGCGTGACGACCGCGGACTGCGGGCCGAGCTGCAGCAAGCCCTGGAAGTCGGGCGCGAGCTGCGCGGCCTCGTGCTCGTTCACGATCAGCACGGTGAGCTGCCTCAGCGTTTCCGCCGGCAGTTCGGCGACCGGCGACAGGTTCAGCACGGTCCGCACGCCGACCTTCGCTGCCACGCCGATCGCGTGGATCACCGTCTCCAGCGGCACTTCCAGCGAACACGTCACTACCTGCGCGCCGTCGAACGAGACAGCGTCCACATCGGACGGTGACACGTCGGCGTTGGCGCCGGGGGAGACGACGATGGAGTTCTCGCCGTCCGGAGTCACGGTGATGTAGGCGATGCCGGTCGGCCGTGCGGACGTCTTCACCAGCTTGGTGTCGACACCGGACGACTCAAGCGACTCGCGCAGCAGCTCGCCGTACCCGTCGCCGCCGAGAGCACCGATGAGCGAAACCCCGGCACCGACGCGAGCGGCGGCAACGGCGGTGTTCGCGCCCTTGCCGCCGGGCAGCACGACGGTGTCGCCGCCGAGCACGGTCTCACCGCCGGCGGGCCGCCTGCCGACCTCGACCACGAGGTCGGCGTTGGCGGACCCGAGGACAAGCAGAGTGTTCGTCACTTGTTGGCCTCCTACCCACGACCGAGGCCGGGGCAATCCATCCTCGCGGTTGGAAACTTTCTGCTTCTCAGCCCATTGCCGCCTGGGTTACCAGCGGAGGGACGGTGTACCGCCCACGGTCTTACACAGGCTCCACAGACCTGACATCCCGCCAGCCCGGCGGTAGGCCGGTTGAGCGTCTCAACCGGCACCGCCAAAGCTATCACCAGCTCGCAGGCCTTCTCGATCAGGTGAATGTGACCAGTTGCCGCGCTACTTGATGAACTCTGCCACGTTCTGCTTCGTGATGACCTTGACCTCGACGTCCACGACCTGCTGGACGGGCTCGCCCTTGGCCGCCTTCACGGCCTGCTCGACGGCCTTGGAGCCGAGCAGCTTGGGCTGCTGCGCGATGGTCGCGACGAGCGTGCCGTCCTGGATCGCCTTCAGACCGTCCGGCGTGCCGTCGAAGCCGACGACCATGACGTCCTTGCCGGCACGGGCGCCGAGCGCCTTGATCGCACCGAGCGCCATCTCGTCGTTCTCGGCGAAGATGCCCTTGATGTTCGGGTGACCCTGCAGCAGGTTGGTGGTCTCGTTCAGGGCCTTGGCGCGGTCGAAGTCCGCGACGGCCGTGGCGACGACCTTGATGTTGCCGCTGTTCAGGCCCTGCTCGAAGCCCTGGCCGCGGTCACGCGACGCCGACGCGCCCGAGATGCCCTTGAGGTGCGCGACCTCGCCGGAGGTGGCGCGGCCGAGCTCGATGGCAGCGAGGCTGCCGCCCGACACGTTGTTGGAGGCGACCTCGGCGGCGACCTTGCCGCCCTCGACCGCGCGGTCGACCGAGATCAGCGGGATGTTCGCCATCTCGGCGGCCTTGGCGGCGGGCGCGGCCTGCTTGGAGTCGACCGGGTTGAGGATGATCGCCTTGACGCCCTGGGTCACCAGCGTCTGCACCTGGTTGACCTGGTTCGTCGCGTCGTTCTGCGCGTCGACCACGGTCAGCTTGGCACCGAGCTGGTTCGCCATCTCCTGCGCGCCCTGCTGCAGTTCCACGAAGAACGGGTTGTTCAAAGTGGACACCGCGAGGCCGACGGTGATGCCGCTGCCTCCGGACGCCCCTGTTCCGCTGCACCCGGTCGCCAGCAGCGCAGCGGCACCGAGCGTCAGCGCGATCCGTCGGGTCACCTTCATTGGTGTCTTCCTTACCTGTTCGGGATTTCTCAGCGACGGCGAAGTGAGTCGAGCAACGCGGCGAGAGCGATCACCGCGCCGATGACGACCTGCTGCCAGAAGGGCGGAACTTGCAGCAGGTTGAGGCCGTTGCGCAGGACGGCGAGCACAAGTGCGCCGACCAACGTCCCGGTGGCGCGGCCAACGCCACCGGACAAGGACGCACCACCGATGACGACAGCGGCGATGGCGTCGAGCTCGTAACCGACCGCTGCCTGCGGACCGGCGGACCCGAGCCGTCCCGCGAGCACGAGGCCCGCGGCGGCGGCGAACAGGCCGGAAAGGGCGTAGATCCAGAGCTTCTGCTTGCGCACGTCGATGCCGCTGAGCTTCGCGGCCTCCTCGTTGCCACCGATCGCGTACATGCGGCGGCCGAGGTTCGTGCGGGTGAGGATGAGGCCGGTGACGCCGAAGAACGCCAGCATCAGCAGCAGCGGCAACGGCAGGCTGGGCGCGAGGTTCGAGCCGAGGAACGTGACCAGTGCGTCGGTCTCGTGCGGCTGACCTCCGGAGAACACCAGCGTCAGACCACGCGCCACGCTGAGCATGGCTAGCGTCGCGATGAACGGCGGCAGCTTGCCGTAGCTGATCAACGCGCCGTTCACGAGGCCGCACAACGCACCGACGACCAGGCCGACCGGACCGGCGGTGAGCGCGCCGACCATGGCGGCCAGCGCGGCGATGCTGCCGACCGACAGGTCGATGCCGCCCGCGACCACCACGAACGTCATGCCGAACGCCATGATCGCGATGACTGCGGCCTGTACGCCGACGTTGAGCAGGTTCTGCGCGGAGAGGAACGCCGGCTGCATGATCGCGATCGCGACAGCGAGCACGAGGAGCCCTGCCAGCGCTCCGTTCTCAGCCATCATTTTTTGGGGCGTACGGCGACTGCTGTTGATCGTGGTCATGCGGAGATCTCCTGCACGGCGAGTGCCATCACCTGGTCCTGGGTTGCGCCCTTCGGCAGCTCACCGGCCACTCGGCCGTGTGCCATCACGACGACGCGGTCGCTCATTCCGATCACCTCGGGCAGGTCGCTGGACACGAGCAGCACGGCCCGTCCCTGCGCGGTCATGCGGTTGATGAGCTCGTAGATCTCGACCTTGGCGCCGACGTCGACGCCGCGCGTGGGCTCGTCGAGGATCAGCACCTTCGGGTCGGCCAGCAGCCACTTGCCGATGACGACCTTCTGCTGGTTGCCGCCGGACAGTTCCTTCACGGGCTGATCGACGCGGCCCTTGATCCGGAGCTTGCCCGCGATGTCGGTCAGGCGCTTGGAGTCGCGGTTCGCCAGCGTGGCCAGTTCGAGGTTCTGCCCGACGGACGCGGTCAGCACGAGACCCTGGCCCTTGCGGTCCTCCGGGACCAGGCCGAGCCCTGCCTTGATGGCGGCCTGGACGTTGTTGCGGGGCAACGGCTTCCCGTCGACCTCGACCGTGCCGTAGTCGTAGTCGTCCACGCCGAACGCCGCCCGCGCGACCTCGGTGCGGCCAGCGCCGACGAGACCGGCGACGCCGACGACCTCGCCCGCGCGGACCTCGATGTTGATGTCGCGGAAGACGCCGCGCCTGGTGAAGTTCGAGATGCGCAGGAGCGGCTGGCCCGGACGCTTGCGGGCACGCGGGTACTGCTCCTCGATGGGGCGGCCGACCATCAGCTCGATCATGTGCTGAGTGGTGGCCTTCGGCCCGAGGACGCCGACGCTGCGCCCGTCGCGCAGGACCGTGATGCGGTCGGCGATGCGCTGGATCTCGTCGAGGTGGTGGGTGATGAAGACGAGACCCACGCCGTTCTCGCGCAGCTGAGCCATGATCTCCAGCAGCCGGTCGGTCTCGGTGTCGGTGAGGACCGCGGTCGGCTCGTCGAGGATCAGCACGCCGGCGTTCTTGTCGAGCGCGCGAGCGATCTCGATCATCTGCTGCTGGGCGATGCCGAGGTCTTTGACCTTGGCGTTCGGGTCGACGTTCAGACCTACCCGCTCGAGCAGCTTGGGGGCGCGGCGGCGCATCTCGGCCCGGTCGACGAAGCCGAATTTCTTCGGCAACCGGTTGAGGAACAGGTTCTCCGCGACGCTGAGCTCGGGGACCAGCGCGAGCTCCTGGTGGATGACGGCGAGGCTGGCCTTGCCCTCGATCGTGCCTTCGTCGTGGCTGTGGATGCCCGCGAGCACCTTGACCAAAGTGGACTTTCCCGCACCGTTCTCGCCGAGCAGCACGTGGACCTCACCGGCGTTGATGTCGAGGTCGACCCCGTCCAACGCCCTGGTCGTGCCGAACTGCTTGGTGATGCCACGGGCGGTGATGAGCGTCTTCACAGCTCGGCCTCCCCGCACGAACCGCGCAGCACGAGCTTCGCGGTGAGGCGGACGTCGTCGGGCTGCTGGCCGTTGATCAGGGCCAGCAGGCTGCGGGCGGCGGCACGGCCCATCTCCACGGTCGGCTGGGCGATGACCGTGATCGGCGGGTCGAGCAGCGGGAACCACGGCTGGTCGTCGAACACCGCGAGCGCGATGTCGTGCGGGATCTGCAGGCCACGGGCCCTGATCTCGCCCAACGCGCCGAGGCCCATCAGGTTGTCCATGACGACCAGCGCGGTGGCGCCGTCGTCGATCAGCCTCGCGGCGGCCTGGCTGCCGCTCTCCTGGCGGAAGTCGCCGTGCACGATCTGCGCCACGCCACCGAGCACGGCGGTGAGCACGTCGGTTCGTTCTCTTCCAGTGGAGGTGTTCGGCGGTCCCGCGATCACACCGATGCGGGAGTGGCCGGCGCCGACGAGCCGCCGGGCGAGCGCGGTCAATGCCTCGCTGCCGTCGGCGCGGACGACGGGGCATGTCGCGCCCCTGACCGTCCGGTCGAGCAGGACGAGCGGAACGCCACCTGCGCTCACTTCGCGAACCAGGCTCGGGTCGTCGGTCGCGGGGCACAGCAGGAGGCCGTCCACCCGGCGGTCGAGCAGGGTGCGCACGTAGGTGGCCTCCTGCTCGGCGCTCTCGTCGGCGTTCCCGATCACGACGCAGTAGCCGTGTGACCGGGCTTCGTCCTCGACCGCTCGCGCGATCTCGGCGAAGAACGGGTTCAGCAGGTCGCTGATCACCAGACCGAGGGTCTGGGTGCTGGTGGTCCGGAGGGACCGGGCCAGGGCGTTGGGCCGGTAGCCGAGTTCCTCGATCGCCGCGAGCACCCGCTCACGGGTCTCGGGGGTCGGCGCGGCATGGCCGTTCAGCACGCGCGACACGGTGGCCGTGGAGACGCCTGCGTGCTGCGCGACGTCCTTCATGGTCGTCACGAGGCCGTAGTTAATCGATTACACATGGATGTAGTCAAGCCGGATGAGTAGGTGTACGGATGTCACCAGACGTGCTCTGCCTCACCCTGATCTCATGAACGGACAGGACCGCCTCGGGTACGAACAGCGCCTCGCGCTGGAGCTCGCGGCCATCGGGCAGCGGCTGGTCACGATCAGCGCGGAGATGCGGGAGCACTCGGCCGCGGTCGCCCCACCACCCGTGGCGGCTCCTCCTGTCGCGGTTCCGGCGCCACCGGTCGTGCCGCCGCCACCGGTGCAGCAGCAGTGGCCGCAGCCTCCGCCTCAACAGCCGTGGGCTCCTCCGCAGCCGCGCGAGTCGCTGTTCGAGAAGCTCGGCAAGGACGGTGCCGGGTCGAAGCTGCTGGCCTGGGTCGGTGGTGCGATCACCGTGCTCGGCTTCGTGCTGCTGCTGATCCTCGCCATCCAGCGCGGGTGGCTCGGTCCGCTGCCGCGCGTGATCGGCGGTGCGGTCTTCAGCGGTGCGCTCGTGGGCATCGGCATCTGGCTGCACCGCAACCCGGCCGGTCGCACCGGGGCGTTCGCGCTGGCCGCCACCGGTTTCGCTGGCCTCTACCTCGACGTCATCGCCGCGACGAGCCTCTACGAGTACCTGCCCCCGCCGGTGGGTCTCGTCGTCGGGCTCGGCGTCGCGGCCACCGGTGTCGTACTCGCGCTGCGGTGGGACTCGCAAACGCTCGCGGTCGGTGTCGTCGCAGCGTGCGCCATCTGTGCGCCGATCTTGACCGAGGGCTTCACGGTGCTGCTGGTCGGGTTCCTGCTGGTGCTGAAGATGGCCAGCACACCGGTCCAGATCCAGCGCAACTGGCCGGGTCTCGCGATCGCCGGCGGCTTCCCGCCGATCATCGCCTCGCTGTTCACCACGGCGAACGCCATCCCGCGCGACTACGAGTGGACGGTCGTCGGGGTCGCCGCTGCCACGACCGTCGTCGGCATCACGGTCGCACTGCTGACCATCCGGAAGCGGCCGGACGACATCGTCGCGGTCGCGCTGGTCGCAGGCTCGGCACTGCCCGCGCTGTTCGCGACGACGCTCCTGGAGGACCCGGCCAACTCCGTGCTCGCCGGTGCGGTGGCCGCGGTGCTGCTGGCCATCTGGATGGTGCCCGACCTGCCGCGTTCGTTCACGACGGCGGCCGGGGCGACCGGCATGCTCGCGTTGTTCCAGACCACGGTGATCGCGCTCGACGGCAACGTCCGCACGGCGATCGTGCTGGCCGAGGCGGTGCTGCTCGCGTTCCTCGCGGCACGGCTCGACAAGCGCAGCGCGTTGGTGGGGTCGATCGTGTTCGGTGCCGTCGGGTTCCTGATGGCGGTCGGTCAGGCCGTGCCGATCACGTGGCTGGTCGAGGAACCGCGCTACGTCACCGTCGGCTCCGGCGACTACGCGGCAGGCCTCGTCACGGCGCTCGTGCTGGGCGTCTTCGCGGCCACCGCGCCGTGGGCCGCGTTGAAGATGCAGGTGCTGCGCGAGCCGGCCAAGCACCCGGTCCCGTGGATCGCCGCCGGGCTCGTGCTGCTCTACGGCGCGGCCGGTGCGGTGCTGTGCGCGGCGCTGCTCGTCTCGCCGGACGAGAGCGGATTCCTCTTCGGACACTCGGTGGTCACCGTGTCGTGGACGATCGCCGCGTTGTTCTTGCTGGTGAAGGGAATCAACAACAAGGCGCTGCGAATCTCCGGTCTGATCCTGGTCGGTGCGGCGGTGATCAAGCTGGTCACGTTCGACCTGGCCGCTTTGGACGGTGTCGCCCGCGTGCTGGCGTTCCTCGGCGCCGGTCTGGTGTTGTTGACCGCAGGTACCCGCTACGCCAAGTTGGTCGCCAGCGCTCGAACTCCCGAGTAGTACTACGACCGGGCAAAGATTTCCCTCTGACGGGTGACGGAAGTAGATCGAAAGCACCCAGAAGTGGTCCCATCGGGCGTATGGCAAAGCCACGCCTCGTGGCCGCGGTTCTAGCGCTCTCAGCGGCCATCGCGGCGATGGGTGTCGAGCAACGGCACGACTACACGACCACTTCTGCAGCGGCGGTTCCGCGCGCGTACGTGGTGGCCAAGACCGGGCTCGTCCAAGTCGTCGACACCAGGAACGGCACGGTGCTCGCGCACGCCGACACGGCGGGCCGCGCGACCGGTGTCGCCGTGTCGCCGGACGGGCAGCGGGTCTACGTGGTCAACGGCTGGACGGGCGCGATCACCGAGGTCGACCCGAACACCGGCGCGGTGATCGACCGGCTCTTCACGCAGGTGCAGCTCTCCCACGCGGCGATGCGCCCGGACGGAAAGCGCCTCTACGTGTCGGCGAGCGGTGGCGTGGCGGTGGTGGACCCTGAGACCTTCCAGCTGGTCGCGGCGGTCAAGGTGCCCGGCCAGCCGCAGGGTCTCGCCGTCCACCCCAACAACCAGATCCTCTACGTGGCGAACGCGCAGGACGGCACCGTCGGCCTGGTCGACACGGCGACGGCGTTCCAGACCTCGACCGTGCAGGTCGGCGGCCTGCCGCAGTACCTGGCGATCTCACCGGACGGCAAGCGCCTCTACGTGAGCAGCATGCGGCTGGGCGAGCAGACGCCGGGCACGCTGTCGGTGATCGACACGACGACGAACCAGGTCGTCGGCACGATGAGCGTCGGCAGGGGAGCGGGCAGCCTCGCCGTCACCCCGGACGGCGCCACCGTCTACCTGGCGCTCGCGAAGGAGGGGTCGGTCGCGGTCATCGACACGGCGACCATGACGGTCCGCGAACGCTTGCCCATCAACGCACCGAGCGTCGCCATCGCGCCGGGAGACCCGAGGGTCTTCCTCGCGACCGGCGCGACGACGACGGTCCTGGACAGCTCGAACACGGTGCTCGCCACCTACCGGATGAAGCCCGCCGACCTGCGGGACACGAGGCCGCGCCAGTTCGACGCGGCCATGATCGCCTTCCCTCCCGGTCAGCCGACCGCGACGGGCTCGCGCACCTCGTCGTCGAAGTCGTCGTCGACCGGCTCGTCGTGAAGCGCGAGGCGTTCCTGGATCCGCTTGAGCGGACCGGGTGACCACCACGCGGCGTTGCCGAGCAGCTTGAGCACGGCCGGCACGAGCAGCATCCGGACGACCGTGGCATCGAGCGCCAGCGCGAGGATCATGCCGACGCCGACGAACCGCATCATCGCCACCTGCGAGAACGCGAACGCACCGGTCACGACGATCAGCAGCAGCGCAGCCGACGTGATCACCCGGCCGGTCTTGGCCAGGCCGGTGGTCACCGCTTCCTCGGTCGTGGCGCCCTGCCCGCGGGCCTCGACCATCCTGCTGAGCAGGAAGACCTCGTAGTCCGTCGACAGACCGAACACGATGGCGGCCATCAGCACGACGATGCCGGACTCGAGCGGTCCCGGCGTGATGCCGAGCAGGTCGGCGCCGTGGCCCTCCTGGAAGACCCAGACCAGCACGCCGAACGTCGCGGACAACGACAGCGCGCTCATCACCACGGCCTTGATCGGCAGCACGACCGAGCCGAACGCCAGGAACATCAGGATCAGCGTGGCGCCGACCAGCAGCCCGATCATCAACGGCAGCCCGTCGGCGATGGCGTCGAGCGAGTCCGTGACGATGGCCGTGGTGCCGCCGACCAGGACCTCGGCGTTCGGCGGAGGCGTGAGCGCCCGGACGTCCTCGAGCGCCTGCTTCGACTCGTCGCTCAGCGCGTCGTGCTCCAGCCCGGCCGAGGCGGACGTGACGCCCTTGTCCGCGCCGAGCGGCTGGACCTCGCCGATGCCCTTGACGTCCTTGACCTTGCCCAGGAACTCCTGGACAGCCGCCTGGTCGCCACCCTTGACGACGATCTTGAGACCGGTGTTGGAGAGCGCCGAGAAGTTGTGGTTGATGTTCTCGGTGGCCACGCGCACGGCGTTGCCCTCCGGCAGCACCTTCTCGGTGACCTGTCCGAACTGGACGTTCAGGAACGGCGCGCCGAGGGCAGCGAGAACCGCGATCAGCGGAACGGCGAACAGCAGCGGCCGCTTCATGACCTTGCCGCTCAGGCTGCGCCAGCCGCGCTCGCTCGGCTCCTTCTTGCGCCACGGCATGGCGAGCTTGTCGACCCGGTGGCCGAGCACGCCGAGCAACGCGGGCAGCAGCGTCAGCGAGACCAGCGCGGCGATCGCGACCGACGACATGCCGCCGTACGCGAGGGACTTCAGGAAGCCGTGCGGGAAGATCAGCAACCCGGCCAGCGCGATGACCAGCAGCGTCGCGGAGAACATGACGGTGCGGCCGGCACTCGCCACGGTCCGGCCCACCGCCTGTTCGGTCGTGCGCCCTGCCGCGAGCTCCTCGCGGAACCGTCCGACCATGAACAGGCCGTAGTCGATCGCCATGCCCAGGCCGAGCAGGGACGCGACGTTGACGGCGAACGAGTTGACCTCGGTGAAGATCGCGATGCCGTGCAGCACGCCGAGCGCACCCATGATCGCGAGCCCGCCGACGACCACCGGCAGGCTGGCGGCGACGAGACCACCGAAGATGATCACGAGCAACAGCAGGACCAGCGGCAACGAGAACATCTCCGCACGCGTCAGGTCCGCCTGCGACATGTCGTTGATGGCCTTCTGGGTGGGCACGAGCCCACCGACCTGCTGGGTGAAGCCGTCGACGTTCAGCTGCTTCTGGATGTCCTCGAACTGCTTGATCTGCTCGTTCGAGTCACCGCTGGAGAGCGTGATGGCGACCAGCGCCTGCTGCTTGTCGTCGGACGGCACCGGCCCGACGGTCTTCAGCACGTCGTCCTTGGGGAAGCCGCTGATGTGGTCGGCGATCTTCTTGAGCTCGAGCGGGTTCGCGAAATCGCCGCGATAAATGACGATCACATCACCGTTCTGCCGCCCGAACGCCTCCTCAGCTACCTTGTCGGCCCGCGCCGCCTCGCTGGAAGGAGCCTCGTACCCACCCTGGCTGAGCTTGTCGAACACGCCCATGCCCCACACGCCGCCGAGCACGGCGAGCAGTACGGTCGCGATCAACACCACCCACCGGCGGCGATATGCGATAGAGCCCCACTTCGCGAACATCGACGACGGCCTCCTGGGTTACCGTGCTGTAAATCCCGTGAACTCTTGTAAACACCGTTCACCAAAAACCGTACGGGCGGTGGACGAGGTCTACAACCCGATGGAGTGACATATGACCGAGGCCACTCGCCGAGAACGGCTCCGCGCAGAAACCGAGCGTGAGATTCGGCAGGCGGCCCGCGCCCTTTTGGTGGAACGCGGCCGCGACGCGGTGACCCTGCGTGCCATCGCACGCGAGCTGGGCATCACCGCGCCCGCCTTGTACCGCTACTACGACTCCCACGACGCGCTATTGCGGCAACTCTGCGACGACATCTGCGCCGACATGGCAGCAGTCCTCTACGCGGACCTCGCCGCGGACACGTCAGGGCAGGTGGGGTGCCAGGTCAGGGCGGTGTGCCGGGGCTTCCGCCGCTGGGCGCTCGCCCATCCCCAGGAGTTCGCGCTGGTCTTCGCCTCGCCCCGCGACCCGCTGGGCGCCGACCAGTTCGGGTCGGTGTTCCTGCAGCTGGCCGGTCGGCTGATCGCGTCGAACCTGGTCGTCAAGCACGCGGACGAGGAAGTGCCCGAAGTGCTGCACGAGGACCTGGTCAGGTTCCAACAGGTGTTGATGGACGCGGTGTCGGTGCACGGGGTGACGATCGAGGACGACGTCCTGAATCTCGGGAAGATCTACCACGTGGTGCAGTCGTGGGTGCGGCTGTACGGGCACGTGGCGCTGGAGGTGTTCGGGAGGTTCCCGTTCACGGTGAGCAACCCTGAGCCGATGTTCGACAGCATGCTCGACCAGATGTTGTCGGACATCGGGTTCCAGGAGGACGACTCGGCTCGATGAGCGGTGTAGCGCCGGTCAGGTGTTCGGCGACATATGACCATGGTCGACGCCACGGATCCGGCAGCATCTCCTGATCAACCTGACGCCCTCGAAGGGCCGGTCTCGTCGCCGGGCGGGCGGGGACAGTTCGTCCTCGATCTGCTGGACAAGGCCATCGGCCTCCAGACACCGCTGGTCCGCAAGAACATCGCCAGGGCCCGCCAGCGCAATCCGGAGGCGACACCGGCGGAGGTCGTCAGCACCCTGGAGAAGATGTACGTCAGCGCCCTGGCCAGCACAGGAGCCGCTGTCGGGGGCGCCGCGGCCGCGCCAGGTGTCGGCACCGGTATCGCGCTGGCGCTGTCGGCGGGCGAAGCACTCTCCTCGCTCGAACTGAGCGCCCTGTTCGTGCTCTCGGTCGCCGAAGTCCACGGAGTCGCGCTCGACGAGATCGAACGCCGCCGGACCCTCGTACTGGGCATCCTGCTCGGCGAGTCCGGCTCCAAGACCATCGGCAAGGTCGCCGAGCGCACCGGCCAGCACTGGGCTCGCCAGCTCGTCAGCATGGTGCCGACGGCGACGTTGAAACAGATCAACAAGGTCCTGGGCAAGAACTTCATCACCAAGTACGGCACGAAGCAGGGGATCGTCGTGC
Source organism: Lentzea flava (assembly GCF_014648475.1). GTDB lineage: Bacteria > Actinomycetota > Actinomycetes > Mycobacteriales > Pseudonocardiaceae > Lentzea > Lentzea flava. The sequence goes on from NZ_BMRE01000002.1 coordinate 247,846, forward strand.
TCGGCCGTGCTGTCCCGTTCGGCATCGGCGCGGCGATCGGCGGTGCTGCCAACGCCACCGTGGCTGCCCTGGCGGTCCGGGCCGCCCGGCGCGCGTTCGGCCCGGCGCCGGAGTTGTGGCCCGAGCCGGCGCAGCCGTAGCCGCGCCGGCTCGTCTCGGTGCTACAGAACGACGTTCACCAGGCGACCGGGGACGACGATCACCTTGCGCGGCTCGCCACCGGCGACCAGCTCGGCGATCTTCTCCTCGGCCAGTGCCGCGGCCTTGATCTCGTCCTGCGAGGCGGAGGCCGAAACGACGACCCGCGAGCGGACCTTGCCGTTGACCTGGATCGGGTACTCAACGGTGTCCTCGACCAGGTACTGCTCGTCGGCCACCGGGAACGGGCCGTGCGCCAGCGAGCCCGTGTGACCCAGCTTCGCCCACAGTTCCTCGGCCACGTGCGGGGCCTGCGGGGCCAGCATCAGCACCAGGGGCTCGGCCAGGGCGCGGGGCGTGCCGGCGGCGTAGTGCTTGGTGACGTAGTTGTTCAGCTCGATCAGCTTTGCGCCTGCCGTGTTGTAGCGCAGGTTGGCGTAGTCGTCGTGGACGCCGGCGATCGTCTTGTGCAGCAGGCGCAGCGCTTCGACCGAGGGCTCCTCGTCCGTCACGCGCAGGGAGCCGTCGGTCTCGTCGATCAGGTTGCGCCACAGGCGCTGCAGGAAGCGTTGTGCGCCAACGACGTCCTTGGTCGCCCACGGGCGGGAGACGTCCATCGGGCCCATGGACATCTCGTAGAACCGGAAGGTGTCGGCGCCGTACCGTTCGCACATCTCGTCCGGCGTGACGACGTTCTTCAGGCTCTTGCCCATTTTTCCGTACTCGCGGCGGACTTCTTCGCCGTTGTAGAAGTACTTGCCGTTCTCCTCGACGACGTCGTCGGCCGGGACGTAGACGCCGCGCGGGTCGACGTACGCGTACGCCTGGATGTAGCCCTGGTTGAACAGGCGGCGGTACGGCTCGTCGCCGGTCAGGTGGCCCAGGTCGAACAGGACCTTCTGCCAGAAGCGCGAGTACAGCAGGTGCAGAACTGCATGTTCGACGCCGCCGATGTACAGGTCGACGCCGCCGGGGTCGGTCGGGCCGTGCTCGGCCGTGCGCGGGCCCAGCCAGTACTTCTCGTTCTCCGGGTTGACGAACCGCTCGGTCTCGACCGGGTCGACGTAGCGCAGCTGGTACCAGCACGAACCCGCCCAGTTCGGCATGGTGTTCGTGTCGCGGCGGTACGTGCGAACACCGTCGCCCAGGTCCAGCTCGACGGTGGTCCACTCGGTCGCGCGCGACAGCGGCGGCGACGGCTCGGTGTCCGCGTCCTCCGGGTCGAACGTGCGCGGGGAGTAGTCGTCGACGTCGGGCAGCTCGACCGGCAGCATCGACTCCGGCAGCGGGATCGGGGTGCCGTTCTCGTCGTAGACGATCGGGAAGGGCTCGCCCCAGTAGCGCTGGCGGCTGAACAGCCAGTCGCGCAGCTTGAACTGGACGGTGCCGTGGCCGTGGCCGTTCTCCTCCAGCCAGCCGATGATCGTCTTCTTGGCGTCGTCGATGGACAGGCCGTCCAGGAAGCCCGAGTTCACCGCGGGGCCGTCGCCGGTGTACGCCTCGCCGTCGAAGTCGGCGGGCGGCTGGACCGTGCGGATGATCGGCAGGTCGAACTTCTTCGCGAAGTCCCAGTCGCGCTGGTCCTGGCCGGGCACGGCCATGATCGCGCCGGTGCCGTAGCCCATCAGCACGTAGTCGGCGATGTAGACGGGGATCTGCTGGCCGTTCACCGGGTTCGTGGCGTACGCCCCGATGAAGACGCCGGTCTTCTCCTTGTTCTCCTGACGGTCCAGTTCGGACTTCAGGGACGCAGCCCGTCGGTACGCCGCGATGTCTGCCACGCGATCGGGCGCCGCAATCGCGTCCACCAGCTCGTGTTCCGGTGCCAGGACCATGTAGGTCGCGCCGAACAACGTGTCCGGACGGGTCGTGAAGACCTCAATGTTCTCGTCTCCCACCGCGAATCGGACACGGGCACCATGCGAGCGCCCGATCCAGTTGCGCTGCATGGCCTTGACCTTGTCCGGCCAGTCCAGCCGGTCCAGGTCGTCGATCAGCCGGTCCGAGTACGCGGTGATGCGCATCATCCACTGGCGCAGGTTCTTCCTGAACACCGGGAAGTTGCCGCGCTCACTGCGTCCGTCGGCGGTGACCTCTTCGTTCGCCAGCACAGTACCCAGTCCGGGACACCAGTTGACGGGCGCCTCCGACAAGTAGGCCAGGCGGAAATCGCCCAAGATCCTTTGCTGGTCGGCAAAAGACAGCTCAGACCACTTGCGACCGTCCGGAACGTCCCGCTCGCCAGACTCGAACTGGGCGACCAGCTCGGCGATCGGACGAGCCTTGCGCGCGTCCGGGTCGTACCAGGAGTTGAAGATCTGCAGGAAGATCCACTGAGTCCACTTGTAGTACTCGGGGTCGATCGTCGAGATGCGACGCCGCTCGTCGTGGCCCAGCCCCAGCCTGCGGATCTGGCGCAGGTACGTGTTGATGTTGTCTTCGGTGGTCTTGCGCGGGTGCTGGCCGGTCTGCACCGCGTACTGCTCGGCGGGCAGGCCGAACGCGTCGAAGCCCATCGTGTGCAGAACGTTGCGGCCGTTCATGCGGTGGTAGCGCGCGAACACGTCCGTGCCGATGAAGCCCAGCGGGTGGCCGACGTGCAGCCCGGCACCGCTCGGGTACGGGAACATGTCCTGCACGAACAGCTTGTCCGCGGGCACGTCACCCTTGAGCGCCCCGGCGGGGTTCGGCGCGTGGTAGGTGCCGTGGTCCTCCCAGTACTGCTGCCACCGCTTCTCGATCTGGTTCGCCAGCTCGGCGGTGTAGCGGTAGGCGGGAATCTCCGCCGCGTCCGTGCTCATGATGATGAGTCCCTCTCCATCGATCCTGCCCCTGACATGACGAAACCCCCAGCCCGAGAGGGCATGGGGGCTGCCGCGCCGACCGTCTTTCGATCAGGTCTGCGCGGCTAACTAAGGAGCAGGCGGGCCGTGCTCATGTCGTCAACGGTATCAGCGCACCGCAAGCGCGATGAACTGGGTGACCTGGGTCGCGTTGAAGTTGTCGTCGGAGACCAGCCACAACGTGCCGTCCGGGCCCCAGGCCATGCCCTCCAGGTTGTCGACCCTGCTCACCGGGAACGTGCCGATGTCCGCGAGCAGGCGCTTCCGGTTCTGCAGCGGCCGGTACTCGAACAGCCGGACCTTGTTGCCGAGAGTCGGGCTGTACGAGCGTTCGAGGACGAGGTAGACGCCGGGCGACTTCTCCAGGATCGCCGTGACGCCCGTGCTCGCGTCCGGGGCGAACAGCGGTTCCTGCTGGTAGCGGTACTGGGCGACGACCTGGCCGGTGCGCGTCTGGACGACGACTCTGGAGACCGCGCCCTTGGCCGGGGTCGCCGGCGGGCCGTCCTGCAGCAGCGGGCCTTCGACGGCGGTCACGACGAGGGTGCCGCCGAGAGCGAAGGTCAGGCCTTCCAGGGCCTCGTTGCGCCGCGGGCCGGACTCCGGCTTCATCCTGAGGTCCTCGGGCGTGGGCAAGGCCCGGCCGAACGCCCCGTCACGCTTGCTGAACTGCACCGACGGGTCGATGAGCGTGGTCGGCGTGCGGTCGCCCTCCTGGCTCCACAGCAGGTCGCCGGTCCGGCGATCCACCCGGATGTCCTCCGGGTCGACCGTGCCCGCCGGATACGGGCCGTTGGGACCCACGAGAGAGTGCACGTCCGTGAACTCGACGCCCTTGCGCGAAAGCCTGCCCTCGTAGAACCGGGGCGCCACGCGGTCGTCGCTGATCAGGATCCATTTGCCGGTGCGGCGGTCGTAGTCGAGACCGGAGAGGCCACCGACCGTCGTACCACCCACGACCAGGCCTTTCGGCACGACGTGTTCGGTGATGAACCGGACTTCGGGGTTGTGCGCCTGCGCGGGAGTCGCGCACAGACCGAGCAGCACCGGGACGAGCAGGAGTCGTCTGAGCATGGCGCACAGCACATCTGACCGGGGTGACTGCCAGGTGAACTGAGGATTCGCCTTACCCTCGTGTGGTGAACATCGTGCTGTCGGTCGTCCTGGGTGTGCTCGGCGTCGCTCTCGGCGCGGTCGGTCTGCTGGGTCTGCAGGGCAAGCTGCGGCGCAACCGCTTCGTCGGCGTGCGCACGGCGGCGGCTCTGCGTGACGAGGAGACGTTCGCACTGGCCAACCGCGTTGCCGGGGTGCCGAACGTCGCGGCCGGTGTCGTCGCGATCGTGTCGGGCACGATGGCGTTCGTCATGGCCGACCTGGCCGTCACCGCTGGGATCATCGGACTGGTGGGCGCCCTCGGGATCGCCTTCGCCGGAGGCATCGCGGGGAGCCGGGCGGCGGCGCTGGTGCCCGAGCCTGTCAAGCCCAAGGGCTGCGGTGGCTGCGCCTGCGGTGGTGGCGGTTGCTCGCCGCTCACCGGGCTGTGATCCGAAGTTTCACGTGAATCAGTTGGTGCGGACGTCGGTCGGGTAGGTCGACAGCAGCGCCAGCGGCATGCCCTGCCGGCGCAGCACCCTGCCCCACAGGTCGACGTTCGCGCCCACCAGCACGTCGTCGGCCAGGCCGGTGACGACGATCCAGTCGCCGCGGTCGATCTCGCCGGCGAGCTGGCCCTCGCCCCACCCGCTGTAGCCCGCGAACACGCGCAGGCCGCGGACCAGGGGCATCAGGTCGTCGGGCTCGGCGTCGAGGTCGATCAGCGCGACCGGGCCCTGCACTCCGACCAGACCCTCCACCTTGGACGGGTCGGTGCCCGCCTTCAGGGCCGCCAGGCACAGCGCCGTCTTCTGCTCGACCGGGCCACCGATGTAGATGCACCGCGGCTTGGTGACGTGCGGGCCCCACGGCGGCAGGACGTCGTGCACCGCCACCTCGGAAGGGCGGTTCAGGACGACGCCGAGGGTCCCCTCTGGACGTTGGTCGATGATGTAGACGACGGTGCGCTTGAAGTTCGGGTCGTTCAGGCTCGGGGCGGCAACCAACAGGGAGCCTGGCTCGACCTCGGCATCGGGACGCACGTCACCATGAAATCATCCGTGATCGCCGGAACAACTCAGGGCCGCGCCCGGTTAGACTCAGGTGTCGGATGTCTTTGTGTCCCCCGGGCTCAACAGACAACCGCCTTCGCGGAATACCGTACGGCTGGAGCCGCGTCGTGCATCGCGCCGAGAGGCGACCTGGCATCCGATCCAGGGGAGCCGGACCGTGAGGTCCGGCTTTCGTGGTTTTCACCCACGCGCGCATAGAGTGCAACAGTGACAACGCTTGCGGTGGAGAAGCACCACTGGGGATCACGCCGGTTCCTCGGCATCCCCGAGTACCGCAGGCTTCTCGCGACCCGTCTCGCCTCCCAGTGGGGTGACGGTCTCTTCCAGGCCGGGCTCGCCGGCGCCGTGCTCTTCAACCCCGAGCGGCAGGCCGATCCCGCGGCCATCGCGGCCGGGTTCGCCGTGCTCCTGCTGCCGTACTCGATCATCGGGCCGTTCACGGGTGCGTTGCTCGACCGGTGGGACCGCAAGAAGGTCATCGTCGTCGCGAACCTCTCGCGCGCGGCGTTCGTGCTGCTCACCGCACTCGCGGTCGGCGCGGGGCTGAGCGGGCTGCCGCTCTACGTCTCCGCTCTCGTCGTCATGGGCATCGGCCGGTTCGTCGGATCCGGGCTGAGCGCTTCCCTGCCGCACGTCGTCGATTCCGACCACCTGGTCGAGGCGAACGCGCTGGCCACGACGGCGGGCGCGATCACGGCGGTGGTCGGCGCGGCCTGTGCGATCGGGTTCCGCACGCTCCTCGGCGCCGGTGACGGCGGATCGGCGTGGACCACCAGCATCGCCGTCGTGGGCATGCTGCTCAGCGCGTTCATCGCCAGCCGGTTCAGGGCGGGCGTGCTCGGGCCGGACGAGGTCGACGAGCCGCCCAACGCGTTCAAGGCCGTCGCCCGCGGTCTGCTGGACGGCGCGAAGGCCACCTGGCACACCCCGAACGTCACGGCGGGGCTGGCCGCTCTGCTCGCGCACCGGGCCGCGTTCGGTGTGAGCCTCATGGTCACGCTGCTGCTGATGCGCTACAGCCTGGAGGACGTCGGCATCCTCAAGGCGGGCATCGGCGGGCTCGGCGAGGTCGCCGTCGCCGGTGGCGCTGGCATCCTGCTCGCCGGTGTGCTCACCGACCGGATCGTCGACAGGTTCGGCGTCAGGACCACGATCTGCGCCGCGCTGCTCCTCACCGCGTCCGCCCAGGTCGGGCTCGGGTTGCCGATGACGTTGCCGACCATCCTCGCGGCCAGTTTCGTGATCATCTTCGCCGGTCAGATCGTCAAGCTCTGCGTGGACACCGCGGTGCAGCACGACGTCGGCGACGAAGTGCGCGGCCGGGTGTTCGCCCTCTACGACACCCTGTTCAACGTCACGCAGGTCACCGCGGTGTCCATCACGGCGACGGTGGTCCCCCTGGACGGGCGTTCGCCCGGTCTCATCCTCACCGCCGCGAGCCTCTACCTGGTCGGTCTGGCCGCCTACCTGCTGCTCCTAGCGCGGAAACGGCAGGTGCAGCATCCCGGCCTCGTGAGCGAAAACGACGGCAGCCACCCGATCGGGTAGATCCAGGCGCCGCAGGATGTCGGCCACCTCGTCGGCCACCCGCTGCTGCCCGATGCCGAGCACGCGCGCGATCTCGTGGTCGGCGTGACCGCGCGCGAGACACCGCAGCACCGCCCGTTGGTCGTCGGTCAGCACGTCCAGGTCGTGTACCGCCGGACCTGCGGAAAGTCCCCACGTGAACATCTGCACCACCCCCATGCGCACCCCTAGCGCACGTCAATGGTGCAGCCCGGCGCTGTCAGTTCGCTAACGCGGGGATTTCATGCGCTCACGATGCGTCACCGGGATGGCGGAGTGATCCCCTGCTCGCGCGCCCAGTCGAGCAGCGCCGCCTCGGCCTCGTCGCGCTCCAGCGGTCCGCGGTCGAGCCGCAGCTCCTTGAGGAACTTCCACGCGGCACCGACCTGCGGACCCGGCGGCAACCCGAGCAGCTTCATGATCTCGTTGCCGTCGAGGTCCGGCCGCACGCGCGCGAGGTCTTCCTCAGCCGCGATGCGCGCGATGCGCTCCTCCAGCGAGTCGTACGTCCGCCGCAGCAGGTTCGCCTTGCGCTTGTTGCGCGTCGTGCAGTCGGCACGGACGAGCTTGTGCAGCCGCGGCAGCAGATCTCCCGCGTCGGTCACGTAGCGGCGCACGGCCGAGTCGGTCCACTCGCCGTTGCCGTAGCCGTGGAAGCGCAGGTGCAGGTAGACGAGCTTGGCGACGTCCTCGGTGATCTCCTTCGAGTACCGCAACGCCCGCAAGCGCTTGCGGACCATCTTCGCGCCCACGACCTCGTGGTGGTGGAACGAGACGCCACCGCCCGGCTCGAACCTCCTGGTCGCCGGTTTGCCGATGTCGTGCAGGAGGGCCGCGATCCTCAACACCAGATCGGGTGAATGATCAACATCTTCAAGATCAATTGCCTGTTCCAGCACAACCAGCGAGTGGTCGAAGACGTCCTTGTGTTGATGGTGTTCGTCGATTTCCAGCTTCATGGCCGTGAGCTCTGGCAACACGATGTCGGCCAGCCCGGTCTCGACCATGAGCTCGATGCCGCGGCGCGGGTGCGCGCCGCACAGGAGCTTCGAGAGCTCCACCTGCACGCGCTCCGGCGTGATGCGGGCGATTTCGCCTGCCATCGACCGCATCGCCTCGACCACCCGCGGCGCCGCGGTGAAGCCCAGCTGGGAGACGAACCGCGCCGCGCGCAGCATCCGCAACGGGTCGTCGCCGAACGACTCCTGCGGGGTCGCCGGTGTGTCCAGCACGCCGTCGCGAGCCGCCTGCAGGCCTCCGGTCGGGTCCACGAACTCGCGGGCCGCGATGTCGAACGCCATGGCGTTGACCGTGAAGTCGCGGCGGACCAGGTCGCCTTCGATGCTGTCGCCGAAGGTCACCTCGGGGTTGCGGGTGACGCCGTCGTAGACGTCCGCGCGGAAGGTCGTGATCTCGAGGATCTCGCCCTTCTTCGACGCGCCGACCGTGCCGAACGCGATGCCGGTGTCCCACTGGGCGTCGGCCCAGCCGCTCAGCAGCTTCTGGATCTCCGCAGGTCGCGCGTCCGTGGTGAAGTCGAAGTCGTTCGTCGGGCGCCCCAGCACGGCGTCGCGCACACTGCCACCTACGAGGTAGAGGCGCTTGCCCTCGGCGGCGAACCGAGCGGCGAGCTCAGCGACGACTGGTGTGACGGCGGGTTGTTCCACCACCGCATTCTGCTGGAGCGATCGAGACACGAGAAACCAGCGTACTTAAGGTTCGTAAGTACGATCGGCCGTATGCCCCCGTCAGCCGCACGATCCGGAGGTGGTCCCAAACCGGGGCGCCGGAAGAGGCGCCGGGGCCGGAGGCTGAAGACCGTCGACGAGACGTCGGCGGGTGGCCTGGTGCTCGACGGCGAGCAACGGGCGGCGGTGATCGGCAGACTTGACCGGCGGGGCCGGTTGCTGTGGTCTTTGCCGAAGGGTCACATCGAGGCCGGCGAGACCGCGGAACAGACCGCGGTGCGCGAGGTCGCCGAGGAGACCGGTATTCATAGCAGGGTGCTGCGCCCGCTGGGGTCGATCGACTACTGGTTCGTCGCTGACGACCGCAGGGTGCACAAGACGGTTCACCACTTCCTCCTCGAAGCGCTGGGGGGAGAGCTTTCCGACGAAGACGTGGAGGTCACCGAGGTGGCGTGGGTGCCACTCGGCGAACTGGACGAGCGACTCGCGTATGCCGACGAGCGCCGCCTGGTCCGCCGAGCCGCCGAACTGCTCGCCGACCGCTGCCGCAACGGAGCGGAGTCGGCGTGAGCGTGAGGAAGCTCGTCTGCACAGCCGCTGTCGCCGCGTTCCTGGTGACCGTGACGCCGCCCGCGGGCGCCGTCGAGCAGTCCCAGCCGGACCAGGCCGACGCGCTGCCCTTCGCGCCCGCCACCCAGGTGTGGGCGACCAGAACCCTCTCGGCCCAGCCGGGCCAGCAGCAGCCCCAGTTCCTGCGGCTCGACATCAGCCAGCTCACGCCGCGGTTCGTGACGAGTGACTCCCCGGCCACCGTCAAGATCACCGGCAAGATCGTCAACGTCGGCGACCGCAAGGTCTCCGACATCGTGCTGCGCCTGGAGCGCGGCGAGTCGCTCGACACCGAGGACGACCTGCGCAAGGCGTTGCGCGAACCCGCGGCCGCCGAGTTCGTCCAGCCGAAGTTCACCGAGGTCGCCGACGAGCTCGAGCCTGGCCAGCAGAAGGACTTCACGCTCGAGGTGCCGCTGCGCGGGCCCGAGCCCACCTCGCTCGCGATCGACAAGCCGGGCATCTACCCGATCCTCGCCAACATCAACGGCAAGCCGGACTACGGCGGCCAGGCGCGGCTCGCGGCGCTCTCGACGCTGCTGCCCGTGCTGGGCGTTCCCGGCGGCGAGACGAAGGGCAAGCCGGGCGCTCCCGCCAAGCTCACCGTGCTGTGGCCCGTCGCGGACCGGCCCCGGCTGGTCCGGCTCGGCGGCGAGGGTCAGTCCGAACTGGTCGACGACGAGCTGGCCACGTCCCTCTCGGCCACCGGACGGCTGTACGGCCTGCTGCAGGCCTACGAGGAGGCCATCGCCTCCATGAGCACCTCGATGTGCCTGGCGATCGACCCCGACCTGCTGCGCACCGTCCAGGCCATGAGCACCGGCTACCGGGTCCGCGGCGGCGGCGAGGGCAGGGGCAGGGCCGAGGCCAAGCTGTGGCTCGACCGGCTCAAGTTCGCCGTCACCGGCCGCTGCGTGGTCGCGCTGCCGTACGCCGACGCCGACCTCGTGGCGTTGAACCGGGCGAAGCTCGCCACCATGCGCACGCTCGCGCTGACCGACGGCCCCAAGCTCATCCAGCAGATCCTGGGCGTGCAGCCGCTGCCCGACTTCGTCTGGCCCGAGGACGGCGTGCTGGACCAGCCGACGTTCGACGAGCTGGCCACGCCGCTGCCCGAGCAGAAGTACGCGGGCATGAAGGCGGTGCTGCTCGACCCGACGGGCCTGGCCGACGCGCCGGGCACCGGTCCGGTCGGCATCGGCGGCCAACACCCGGTGACCGCCGTGAAGATCGACTCGATGGTCTCGGACGCGCTGCAGGGCAGCGGGTCCCGGCCGCGCACCCTGTCCGGGGTGACCACGCCGGTCGAGAACCAGCCGGTGTCGGTGCAGAACGCGCTCTCGGTGCTGGTCTACCGCGCCGGCTGGCAGGGCGACGGCCGCAACGTGGTGGTCACGCCACCGCGCAGGTGGAACGCGCCGCTCTCGGAGATGACCGAGTTCCTGAGCGCCGCCCAGCGGTTGCTCGGCAGCGGTTACGCGGCCCAGACCTCTCTCGAGGAGCTCACCAAGGCCACGCCGTCGGTGACGACGGCCAAGATCGCCTACCCGCCGGAGGCCGGCGCGCGCGAGATCTCCGCCCCCGTCGCCGACTCGGTGACCAGGCAGAGCGTCGAGCTGAGCGGCGTGGTCGCTGCCATGCAGCAGGAGGACAGCGAGCACGCGTCACCCGCCGACCTCGCCGGTCCGCTGTGGCTCGGGCTGCTGCGAGCGATGTCCGGCGCGTGGCGGGCGAACGAGGAGGGCGCCCGGTCCGCCTCCTACATCAGCCAGGCCGAACTGAACTCGCTGACCGGGATGGTCGCCGTCACGCCGCCAGCCAGCCCGATCCTGCTCGGCTCCGGCGACAGCCCGATCCCGGTCACGATCACGAACAAGCTCGACGTCCGCGTCACCGTGCGGATCGTGCTGGCCGACACCCCGGGCATCCGCAAGCTCGACCTCGCTGACCAGGTCCTTCCCGCCCGCGGCGAGCGCGTCGTGCGGGTGCCGGTCGAGGTGCTGCGCTCCGGCCGGTTCCCCGTGAACGTCCGGCTGACCACTCCCGAGGGCGTCGCTCTGGGTGACACTGTCAAGCTGGAGGTGTCGTCGTCCGCCTACGGCACCATCACGGTGATCGTCACCGTGATCGCCGCGATCGCGCTCGTCCTGCTCTCCGGACGGCGCATCTACAAGCGGGTCCGCGCTCGCAACGGCGAGGGCGGCGGCGAAGCACCGTCCATCGAGAACGTGACACCGGAGAAGTCGAGCGCGTGAGCGAGACAGCCACGACCACCGAACCAGAGACCCCCCAGCAACAAGGCCCCTCGGTAGCCAGGGCCAGCGGCTCGATGGCGATCGCGACCATCGTCAGCCGCGCCACCGGCCTGCTCTCGAAGGTCCTGTTGATCGCTGTCATCGGCGGTGAAACCCTCGGCGACTCCTACCAGGCGGCGTCGACGCTGCCCACGATGATCAACGAGCTGCTGCTCGGCGGCGTGCTGACCAGCGTGGCGATCCCGCTGCTGGTCCGCGCCGAGAAGGAGGACGGCGACGGCGGCGAGTCGTACGCCCAGTGGCTGATCACCATGGGCACGCTGATCCTCGGTGTCGGCACGGTCCTGGCCATGGCCTGCGCGCCGCTGCTTACCGACATCTACATCGCCGACTCGAAGGAAGCGAACCCGGAGCTGGTCACGGCGTTCGCGTACCTCGTGCTGCCGGGGATCGTCTTCTACGGTCTGACGGCGTTGCTCAGCGCCGTGCTGAACGCGCGGCACGTGTTCGGCCTGCCCACGTGGGCACCGGTCCTGAACAACGTCGTCGTCATCGTGGTGCTCGCGGTCTACGCGATGCTGCCCGGCGAGCTCACGCTCAACCCGGTCCGGATGACCGACGTGCACCTGCTGGTGCTCGGTCTCGGCACGGCCCTCGGTGTGGCCGTGCAGGCGTCCGTGCTGGTCCCGGCGTTGAAGAAGACCGGATTCCGGTTCAAGTGGAAGTTCGGCTGGGACTCCCGGCTCTCGGAGTTCGGCGGTCTCGCGTTCTGGGTGCTGCTGTACGTCGGGCTCGGCCTCGCCAGCATGACGGTGCTGACCAACGTGGCGACCAACGCCAAGGGCACGCTGGTGGCGTTCAACTACCAGTGGCTCATCTCGCAGGTGCCCTACGGGGTGCTGGGCGTCTCGCTGCTGACCGCTCTGATGCCGAAGATGAGCAGGGCCGCCGCGCACAACGACAACGACGCGATCGTGCGCGACCTGCTGTTCGGCAACCGCATGTCGTCGATCCTGCTGATGCCGTTCAGCGCTCTGATGACGGTGTCCGGTGTGTCCATCGGTCTCGCCGCCTTCGCGTACGGCGAGGCCGGCGTGGTGACCGGCACCCGGATCGGCCTGGCGCTGTCGCTTTCGGCGTTCAGCCTCGTGCCGTACGCGATCACGCTGCTGCAGCTGCGGGTCTTCTACGCGATGAAGGACGCACGCACGCCGACGTACATCCAGGCGTTGATCGTGGCGGTTCGCATCGCACTGCTCTACGTGTTCCTCAACGTGTCCGCGCCCGGCGACGCCACCCAGCTCGCCGTCGGCGTGTCGCTCGCCATGGCGCTCAGCTTCGTCTTCGGCGCCGTCGTCGGTCAGGTGTGGCTGCGGATCCGGCTCGGCCGGCTGCGCACGGGCTTCACCATCTGGACCGTCTGCCTCACCGTGGTGGCGTCGTCGCTGGCGTTCGCGGTGGCCAAGGGCGTCAACTGGCTGGTGCAGCAGGCGCTCGGATCCCCGAGCGTGTTCGTGTCCAGCTGGGTCGAGGTCATCGTGGTGACGTTGATCGGTTTGCCGCTCTCGTACGGCCTTCTGGCGGCGTTCCAGGTACCCGAGATGAAGCCGGCGATCGACAAGATCAACCGTTTGGTGCGGCGGCGGTGACCCCTCGTCGTGAGCCCCGTCCCGTACCCTCGTGCCCGTGAGTAGCGGAGTTCACGCCGCCCTGGTCCCCGGCGGCGTCATCGGCAACGGCCGCTACCGGCTGCTCGCGAAATCCGGAACGGACGCCCGGTCCAACGCCGAACTGTGGCGAGCCCGCGACGGTCAGCTCAACCGGGACGTGGCGCTGACCGTGCTGCTGGGTGATCTGGCGGACGGTGCAGCCGCCGCCCGTGCCCGCAGGACGGTCGAACGGGCGATGCACGCGGCGTCGTTCACGCACCCCGGTGTCTCCAGGGTGATCGACGTGCTCACGCCGGGCACCGGCATCCGGCCGGACGAGGGCATCCTCGGCATGGTCGTGGCCGAGTGGACCCAGGGCACCGACCTGATGGACCTGATCGCGGAGGGCCCGCTGCCGGCGGGTGCCGCGACCCGCCTGCTCGAACCGCTCGGTGCCGCCATCGAGGGCGCGCACCACGCCGGTCTGGTGCTGGGCGCCGACCACCCGCAGCGCATCCGGGTCACCTCGGACGGCCGCCTGCGCCTCGCGTTCCCCGGTCCGCGGCCGGACGCGATCGCACGTGACGACGTTAAGGGCCTCGGCGCGATCCTGTACCTGCTGCTCACCGGCCGGTGGGCGCTGCCGGGCGGCCCCGGCGAAGTGCCGGTGGCCCCGACCGGGCCGGACGGTTCCGTCGTGGCACCGAACGCGCTGCACCCGTACCTGCCGCACGAGCTGTCGTCGGTCGCGGTGCGGTCGCTGGAGGACACGAGCGTCGGCGGCATCCGCACGTCCGCGGCGATCCTGCAGGTCCTCAACCAGATCGCGGCCGAGGAGGCCGAGACCTCGCTGATCCCGGCCGTGTCGTCCGGGGACGACGACGAACAGGTCGTGTGGACGACACAGCGCCCGGTGCAGGACAAGCAGCAGAAGAAGAAGCTGTGGATCAGCGTCGGCGTGCTCGCGGTCGCCACGCTGGCCGTGATCGTGTGGCTGAGCGTGCAGATCGTCGGGTTCTTCAGCGACGAGCCCTCGCGCGGCGGCGGCCCGACCGTGGTGATCAACCAGCCGGGGTCGAACGGCCAGTCCGCACCCGCGCCCGCACCGGCCGGACCGGTGCAGCCGGGTCAGATCGGCGTCTACGACGTCACGAACCAGCCGGACAACGCGAACCAGGCGAGCCGCGCGGTCGACAACAACGCGAGCACGTTCTGGCGGACCGACAACTACTTCCAGCAGTTCCCGACGCTGAAGCCGGGCATCGGGCTGATGGCGTCGTTCGCGGAGCCGGTGCGGCTGGCCTCGGTGACGATCACCTCACCGAGCGAGAAGACCCACGTGCAGATCCGGGTGGCGTCGTCGCTGGACTCGCCGCTGGAGGAGACGAAGATCATCGGTGAGGGCGACCTGTCCAACGGGCAGACCCAGATCCAGCTGAGCGAGCACGAGCCGACCGGGCACGTGCTGATCTGGATCACCCAGCTGACCAACACCGGCGGCGGCAAGAACCAGTCGGAAATCCGCGAGATCCTCTACACCCGCGCCCAGTAGGCGTGCTGCGACGGGAACGCGGGGGCCCCGCGTTTCCTCCAGGGGAACGCGGGGCCCCCGCGTTCCTTGCAAGCGGCAGGCCCTTCCGGGTGATCTGTGATCACGCTCGCTATCCTCCCCAGCGTGACCGCCGCAGCCAGCTCGGACGCCGACCTCATCTCGGCCCACGCCGCAGGTGACCCCTACGCGTTTTCGGAGCTGGTGAAACGGCACCGCGACCGGATGTGGGCCGTGGCGTTGCGCACGCTGCGCGACCCGGAAGAGGCCGCGGACGCGCTGCAGGAGGCGTTCATCTCGGCCTTCCGCGCGGCCTCGTCGTTCCGCGCGGAGTCACAGGTCACCACCTGGCTTCACCGGATCGTGGTCAACGCGTGCCTCGACCGGATGAGGCGACGACAAACAAGACCGACAGTGCCGCTGCCCGAGGCCGGGCCCGGCGAGCCCGTCGCGCCGCGTGACGCGATGAGCGACCGCGAGACCAGCCTGATCGTGCAGCAAGCGCTGATGGAGCTGCCGGAAGAGCAGCGCGCGCCCATCGTGCTCGTGGACGTCGAGGGCTACTCGGTCGCCGAAACGGCGCAGCTCCTGGGCATCGCGGAGGGCACGGTCAAGAGCCGGTGTGCGCGAGGTCGCGCCAAGCTCGCCAAAGTTCTCGGGCACCTCAGGAACCGAATCGCAGATGCGAACGTCCCAGCTGACGGTGTGAATGTGCAAGAGCAACGTCAGTGGGAGGGCCGATGACCGGCATGGAGCGCGTGCCGATGGGTCCGCCGTGGTCGGTAGACCTCATCGCGGATCTGCACGCGGGCGTGCTGCCCCCTGAGGTCGCCGCACAGCTTCGCCCGAGGGTGGAGGCGGACCCCGAGGCCAGGGAGATCCTGCAGGCGCTGGACGCCACGCTGGAGGACCTGCACGCGTTGCCGCCGATCCCGATGCCCGACCACGTGGCGGCGCGGATCGACGCTGCTCTCGCGGCCGAGGCTCGTCCCGCGGCTCCGGTCGTGTCGCTGGACGAGGCCCGCAGGCGCCGCAACCGCAGGCTCGGCCTCGGTGGCGCCGGTGTGCTGGTCGCGGCGGCCGCGGCGTTCGGCATCGTGCTGGCCGTGTCTCCCGGCGCGCAGCAGGCGAACAACCCGCCGGTGGCGCAGGAGACCCCCAAGACGAACACGAACGTGACTTCTCCGCCGCTCGCCGTGAAGGGTGACGAGCTCGGCTCCGCGGTCGGTGACGTGCTGAAAGCGCAGAACTTCGGCCCGCTGGAGACCCCGGACCGCCTCGCCGGCTGTCTGAAGGGCGGCGGCATCACGAGCTCGGGCAACCCGCTCGGCATCAGCCCGATCACGCTCGACGGCAGGGACGCGGTGATGGCGATCCTGCCGGCGGGTCTCGGGCAGTATCGCCTGGTCGTGCTGGATCCGAAGACCTGCGGACCCGACAAGCCGGAGGGCGTCCTCGCGGACACCACCATCAAGCCTCGGTAGTCGCTCAAGTCACGGAATTAGCTGCACCTACGATCCGTTGAGCCAGTCAGACGACGAGATCGAGGAGTTGCTGGGGCCGTGAGCGTGCGCAACGTGATCATCATCGGATCGGGGCCTGCGGGCTACACCGCGGCGGTCTACGCCGCCCGTGCGCAGCTCGAACCCCTGGTCTTCGAGGGTTCGCAGTACGGCGGTGCCCTGATGACGACGACCGAGGTGGAGAACTACCCCGGCTTCCGCGACGGCATCATGGGCCCCGAGCTCATGGAGCAGATGCGCGAGCAGGCGCAGCGCTTCGGTGCTGAGCTGCGGGCAGAGGACGTCGAGTCCGTCGAGCTGACCGGCGAGATCAAGAAGGTCGTCGCCAACGGCGTCGAGTACCAGGCCAAGGCCGTCATCCTCGCCATGGGTGCCGCTGCCCGCTACCTGAACATCCCCGGCGAGCAGGAACTGCTCGGCCGCGGTGTGTCGGCCTGTGCGACGTGCGACGGCTTCTTCTTCCGCGACCACGACATCGCGGTCGTCGGTGGTGGTGACACGGCGATGGAGGAGGCGACGTTCCTCACGCGCTTCGCCAAGTCCGTGACGATCATCCACCGCCGCGAGGAGTTCCGCGCCTCCAAGGTCATGCTCGAGCGCGCCCGCGCCAACGAGAAGATCAAGTGGCAGCTGAACACGCAGGTCACCGACGTGCTGGGTGACGGCACGGTGTCGTCGATCAAGGTCAAGGACACGGTCACGGGCGCCGAGTCGGAGCTGCCCGTCACCGGCTTCTTCCTGGCGATCGGCCACGACCCGCGCTCGGCGCTGGTCAAGGGCCAGGTCGACCTCGACGAGAACGGGTACGTCCTCACCAAGGGCAAGACCTCGTACACGAACTTGGACGGCGTGTTCGCTGCCGGCGACCTCGTCGACCACGAGTACCGCCAGGCCATCACCGCCGCCGGCTCCGGTTGCAGCGCTGCGATCGACGCGGAACGGTGGCTCGCCGAGCACGGCGAGGAGCAGGCCGAGATCGCCGCTGAGGCGGTCGGCGGCGGCTACGGCTCGGCTCACTGAAGTTTCTACTGCTAGTTGGGAGAGAACATGGCAGGCGCCACCGTCACGGTGACCGACAAGTCGTTCGCGGACGACGTGCTGACCAGCGAGAAGCCCGTGCTGGTCGACTTCTGGGCGACCTGGTGCGGCCCGTGCAAGATGGTTGCGCCGGTGCTGGAGGAGATCGCGGCCGAGCACGGCGAGAAGCTCACCATCGCCAAGGTCGACATCGACGCCAACCCGTCGATCGCCCGCGACTACCAGATCATGTCCGTGCCGACCCTGATCCTGTTCCAGGGCGGCCGTCCGGTGAAGCAGATCGTCGGCGCGAAGCCCAAGGCCGCGCTGCTCAACGACCTGCAGGACGTCATCGGCTGAGAAAAACTTGCATCGGCTAAACAAGTCGCTTGCAACGCGCAACGTGACCCGCCCGTCTATCGATAAGACGGGCGGGTCACGTTCGTTTCGTGCCGGGAACGTGATCTCGGTACGACTGTGAGTAGCCCTGCATCGATCACTCTTCGGAGCAGGGCACAATAAGGACTTCTTCCCAACTGACGCGCCGACCAAGTTCGGCGCCCTAGTCGAGCGAGGGTGCATGCAGCTGCTCCGCCGCGGGGACGTCGGAAGTGATGTTGCCGAGATCCGGTCGACCCTGACCAGGCTCGGAATGCTTCCGCCGGCCGACCCACAGGCGCCGCCGGTGTTCGACCAGCAGGTCGAGCACGCCGTGCGCGCGTTTCAGCAGCAGCGGGGGCTGATCATCGACGGCATCGTCGGCCCGGCGACGTACCGTGCGCTGCGCGACGCGACATTCCGGTTGGGGGACCGGCCGCTCGCGTACCTGATGTCGCAGCCGACCACCGGCGACGACGTGTTGATGCTGCAGGAACGCCTGCTGGAGCTGGGTTACGACGCGGGCCGCGCGAACGGCGTGTTCGGCCAGCAGACCGAGCAGGCGCTGAAGAACTTCCAGCGGGACTACGGCCTGATCGTGGACGGCATGTGCGGTCCGGACACCGTGCGCGCGTTGCGTCAGCTCCAGCCGAAGGTCCGCGGTGGCCGCCCGGTGCTGCTGCGCGAGCAGGAGCGGGTCCGCAACGCGGGTTCGCGCCTGTCGGGCAAGCGCATCGTCATCGACCCCGGCCACGGCGGCCAGGATCGCGGTGTGGTCGTGGACGGCGTGTCCGAGGCCGACCTGATGCTGGACCTGGCCAGGCGGCTCGAGGGCAAGATGGCCGCCACCGGCATGGAGGCGCTGCTCACGCGCGGGCCGAACAACTGCCCGGACGAGGCCGAGCGGGCCCGGTTCGCCAACGAGGCGGGCGCCGACCTGATCCTGTCGTTGCACAGCGACGGCAACTCCTCGCCGCACGCGCAGGGCGTGGCGACGTTCCACTACGGCACCGGCAACGGCACCTCGTCGACCGTGGGTGAGGCCCTCGCCGGGTTCATCCAGCGCGAGGTCACCGCCCGCACGTCGATGCGGAACTGCGGCTCGCACCCGAAGTCGTGGGACCTGCTGCGGCTCACCCGCTGCACGGCCGTCCGCGTCGAGGTGGGCTACCTGACGAATGCCGAGGACAGAGCCAGGCTGGCGACGCCAGGTTTCCGCGACATCGTGGCCGAGGGCATCCTCGTCGCCGTGAAGCGTCTCTACCTGTTGGGCAAGGACGACCAGCCGACGGGCACGTTCACGTTCAACGACCTTCTGCGCTACGAGATGTCGAAGAGCTGATCTGCAGAACGAAGAAGGCCCCCGGTTCGCCGGGGGCCTTCTTGCTGGTCAGACCGGGCGGAAGCTGGGCTCCGCGGTCGAGACCGTGACGCTGTTGAGGAGGCGTTCGAGGGCGGCCTCGACGTCTTCCTTCCACGTGATGGCGCTGCGCAGCTCCAGGCGCAACCGGGGCCAGCGCGGGTGCGGCCGCACGGTCTTGAAGCCGACGCTCGTGAGGAACTCAGCGGGTGTGACGCAACTCCGCTCTTCCTCGTCCGGGCGCATGTCGCCGAACGCCTCGATGGCCTTCACGCCACGACGCGTCAGGTCCTTCGCCACGGCCTGGACGAGCACTCGCCCGAGTCCTCCCCCTCGGAATTCCGGAAGGACCTCCAGCGACGTCATGAGGACCGCGTCCGGGCTCACCGGGGACGTGGGGAAGGCCGCACTGCGCGGAACGGCGGCGGGAGGTGCGTAGAAGACCGAACCTGCGGGAATTCCGTCGCAGTAGATCAGACGGCCGCACGAACCCCATTCGAGCAGGACGCTGGAGACCCAGGCTTCCTTCTCGAATTCGGTGTCACCGTATTCCTCCGCCTGTTCACGCAGGTGAGGGGCCAGCTCCCAGAAAACGCACGTCCTGCTGTGCTTGGAGAGATGCTCCAGGTTGTCCAGCGTGACGCCCACAACGCGTCGCGACACCCCGACCTCCACCTCTGAGCACGCACAGTAGACCCGTACGAGGGTAGGCGAATGTGACGGAACCCGGAAGGTACGTGCCCTGAACGGGACGACGGTTACACTCGCTCGGGACATTTCCCATTGCAGGAGTCCCACATGACGATGCCCGGACAGCCCGCCAAGCAGGGCGCCAGAAGCCTCGACCCCCACCTCCGCCGCTACGCAGCGCGCACGGCAGGGATGACGGCATCGGAGATCCGGGCACTTTTCGCAGTCGCGTCACGTCCTGAGGTCGTATCGCTGGCCGGCGGCATGCCGCACCTGGCCGCGCTGCCGCTCGAGTCGCTGTCGGCCGAGATCGGTGAGCTCGTGGCTTCGGAAGGCCTGGTGGCGCTGCAGTACGGCTCGGCGCACGGTGTTCCGCTGCTGCGCGAGCAGATCTGCGACGTGATGGCGCTGGAAGGCATCAACGGCCACCCGGACGACGTGGTGGTGACCGTCGGCTCGCAGATGGGCCTCGACATGGTCACCCGGATCTTCTGCGACCCCGGTGACGTGGTGATCGCCGAGGGTCCCTCCTACGTGGGCGCTCTCGGGTCGTTCACGGCGTACCAGGCGCAGGTCGTCCACGTGGCGATGGACGCGGACGGGCTCGTGCCGTCGCTGCTGCGAGAGGCCCTCGAATCCTGCAAACGCGCTGGTCAGAGGGTCAAGTTCCTCTACACGATCCCGAACTTCCACAACCCGGCCGGCGTGACGCTGGCGGTGTCGCGGCGGGCCGAGATCCTGGAGATCTGCCGCTCCTACGGCGTGCTGGTCGTGGAGGACAACCCGTACGGCCTGCTCGGGTTCGACGGTCAGACGTACCCGGCGCTGCGGTCGATGGACCCGGACAACGTCGTGTACCTCGGGTCGTTCTCAAAGACGTTCGCCGCAGGCCTGCGGGTCGGCTGGGTGCTGGCGCCGCACGCGGTCCGCGAGAAGCTGGTGCTGGCGGCCGAGTCGGCCACGCTGTGCCCGCCGACGCTGAACCAGATGATCGTGTCGCGCTACCTGGCCACCCAGGACTGGAAGGGCCAGATCAAGACCTACCGCGAGGCGTACCGGGAGCGCCGGGACGCGGCGATCTCCGCTCTCGAGCAGCACATGCCGCAAGGTTCCACGTGGAACATTCCCGACGGCGGCTTCTACGTCTGGGTGACGGTGCCCGAGGGCATCGACACGAAGGCGATGCTGCCCCGCGCCGTGACGGCCCGCGTGGCGTACGCGTCGGGCACTGGGTTCTACGCGGACGGCTTCGGCTCACGCCAGCTGCGGATCTCGTACTGCTACCCGACGCCGGAACGCATCCGGGAAGGCGTCCGCCGCCTGGCGAACGTCATCGAGGAAGAGATGCAGCTGCACGCGACCTTCGGGGCGACGCCGGGCCGCCAGCTGTCCGGTCCGCAGACCCCGTCGCCCGACACCGCCTGATCCTTGGAGTTTTGCTGTGGCTGACCGCATGGTCGCTGTGCTGTCCGGTGGGCTCTCCCACGAACGCGAGGTCTCGATCCGCTCGGGTCGCCGGTTGTCGGCCGCCCTGCGGTCGGTGGGCGTGACCGTGGAGGAGTGGGACGCCGACGCCTCGTTGCTGACGCGCCTGCGTGACCACCGCCCGGACGCCGTCGTCGTCGCTCTGCACGGCGGCGAGGGCGAGAACGGCTCGGTGCAGGCGATCCTCGAGATGCTCGGCGTCCCGTACGTGGGCACCGACTCGCGGGCGTGCCGCCGGGCGTGGGACAAGCCGACCGCGAAGGCCGAACTGGCCCGTGCCGGGCTGGCAACGCCGGAGTGGGTCGTCCTGCCGCACGCGACGTTCCGCGAGCTGGGTGCCCAGCCGGTGCTCGACGCGATGGTCTCGACGCTGGGACTGCCGCTGATGCTGAAGCCGGACCAGGGTGGCTCGGCTCTCGGCGCCCAGGTGGTGCGCGAGGCCGCGGAGCTCCCGGCCGCGATGGTGGGGTGCCTCGCGTACGGAGACACCGTCCTGGCCGAGCAGTTCATCGCCGGGGTGGAGGTGGCCGTGACGGTCGTCGACGGCCCGGACGGCCCGACGGCGCTGCCCGCGGTCGAGATCGTCCCGGAGAGCGGCGTGTACGACTACACCGCCCGGTACACCGCGGGCCTGACCGACTTCCACGCGCCGGCCCGGCTGGACGCGGCGTCGGCCAAGGCGGTCGGGGAACTCGCGGTGGCTGCGCACCGGCTGCTCGGGCTGCGGGACGTCTCGCGGACCGACGCGGTGGTGGCCGAGGACGGCACGGTCTACTTCCTCGAAGTGAACGTATCGCCGGGTCTGACCGAGACGTCGCTTCTGCCGATGGCCGTCGAGGCGGCGGGGCAGTCGTTGGGCGAGATTTACGCCGGTTTGATCGAGCGCGCTGTCGCTCGTTGATCTCCGCTCACAGGTGACGCCCCGTAGCTTTTCAGCTGCGGGGCGTCATCGTCACCGTGACATAAGGCCCGTGGGTGATCCTAT
The DNA here is from genome assembly GCF_014648475.1 of Lentzea flava. Taxonomy (GTDB): domain Bacteria; phylum Actinomycetota; class Actinomycetes; order Mycobacteriales; family Pseudonocardiaceae; genus Lentzea; species Lentzea flava. Next base: position 269,746 of record NZ_BMRE01000002.1, read on the forward strand.
GGGCTTACTCCGATGTCCGAATTGTCGCTTCTGGGCTCATCAGTCCGATGATCCGTTCAAGATCGTCAACTGACCCGAATTCAACGACGATCCGGCCTTTTCGCTGCCCGAGTTCGACCTTCACGCGGGTGTCGAAGTTGTCCGAGAGGCGCTCGGCGAGCTCCTGCAGACCCGGCGCGTGCATCTGCTTGCGCGGGGCGGCCTTCTCCTTCTTGGGCTTCTCGTTCTTGGCGAGCGTCACCGCTTCCTCGGTCGCGCGGACGGACAGGCCCTCCGCCACGATCTTGGCCGCCAAGTCCTCCTGCATGCCGGCGTCGTCGAGACCGAGCAACGCGCGGGCATGGCCGGCGCTGAGCACGCCTGCGGCGACTCGCCTCTGCACGGGGAGGGGGAGCTTCAGCAGCCGGATCGTGTTCGTGACAACCGGACGGCTGCGACCGATGCGGTCCGCCAGCTGCTCGTGCGTGACGCCGAACTCCTCGAGCAGCTGCTGGTAGGCCGCCGCCTCTTCGAGCGGGTTGAGCTGGACGCGGTGGATGTTCTCCAGCAACGCGTCGCGCAGCATCACGTCGTCGGCGGTCTGCCGCACGATCGCCGGGATGGTCTTGAGCCCGGCCTGCTGCGTGGCCCGCCAGCGCCGCTCGCCCATGACGAGCTCGTAGGAGTCGCCTCCCAGCTCGCGCACGACGATCGGCTGCATGAGCCCGAACTCCTTGATGGAGAACGACAGCTCGTCGATCGCGTCCTGGTCGAACACCTGGCGCGGCTGCTTGGGGTTCGTCTTGATCGAGGTGACCGCGATCTCGCGGTACACCGCTCCCGCGACCTCGCCGACCGGCTGAGGCTTGGCCGCGGCCGCCCCGTTGCCGGCCGCGGCGGGCCGGATGGTGCTCGGCGCACCGGGCGGAGGACCCTGGGGAATCAATGCGGCCAGGCCGCGCCCGAGTCCGCCCTTGCGCTGCTCCGTCATGCGCCCTCCTCCTTGGCTCCGCGCACGGCGATCTCCTTGGCGGCGTCGAGGTAGCTCATCGACCCGCGCGAGCCCGGGTCGTACGTCAACACCGTCTGACCGAATCCTGGCGCCTCGGAGACCTTCACGCTGCGCGGGATGACGGTCTTCAGGACCGTGTCGCCGAAGTGACTGCGCACCTCGCTGGTCACCTGGTCGGCGAGCTTGGTGCGGCCGTCGTACATCGTGAGGAGGATCGTGGAGATGCCGAGGTCCGGGTTCAGGTGCTGCTGCACGAGCTCGATGTTGCGCAGCAGCTGGCTCAGACCCTCCAGCGCGTAGTACTCGCACTGGATCGGGATCAGCACCTCCTGAGCCGCGACCATCGCGTTGACGGTCAGCAGGCCGAGGCTCGGCGGGCAGTCGATGAAGACGTAGTCGGGCTGAAGCTGGTCGAGCGCCTCGGGGGAGAGCGCCTCCTTGAGTCGCGACTCGCGGGCCACCATCGAGACGAGCTCGATCTCGGCGCCGGCGAGGTCGATCGTCGCGGGCACGCAGTAGAGGTTCGGAGACGTCGGGCTGACCTGAGCGGCCTCGGCGATGGAGATCTCGCCGATGAGCACCTCGTAGACGGATGGCGTGCCAGAGCGGTGCTCGACGGCGAGCGCGGTGCTGGCGTTGCCCTGCGGGTCGAGGTCGATCACGAGCACCTTGAGCCCGTGGATCGCGAGAGCGGCGGCGAGGTTCACCGTGCTCGTCGTCTTGCCGACGCCGCCCTTCTGGTTCGCGACCGTCAGCACCCGCCGGTGCGAGGGTCGGGGGAGCAGTGACTCGTCGGGGTGCAGCACGCTTGCCGCACGAGCCGCCTCTTCTGCAATCGGGGTCCACACCACGGCGCTGTCATCTCCGTTGTTGGTCGGCTTGGCTTTGGGTTTGGGCTCGGTTTCACGTGGAACATCGGCTGCCTGGAACTCCGGGTACACGCTCACCGATCCCTCCTCGTCTGGCGCTCGACGATCAACACCGTCGTTGGCACCTCAAGTACGTCCGCTCCCACGACGACGACCTTGCCGTTGACGCCCCCAGCGCGTTCCACGGCGGTCCCGTCGCGATCCAGTTCCTCCTGCGCGCGCTCGCCCTTGAGCGCGATCATCCGCCCGCCACCCTTGAGGAGCGGTAGGCACCACTTCGCGAGCTTCTCCAACGGAGCCACGGCTCGGGCAGTCACCACGTCACAGTTCTTCAGCTGAGCGCGGATCGGCCCTTCCTCGGCCCGCCCGCGGAGGACCGTCACGTTGTCGAGTTCCAGGCGCTCGACAACTTCCTCGAGCCACGCGATGCGGCGCGCCATCGGCTCCAGGAGGGTGATCCTCAGGTCCGGCCGCGCGATCGCCAGCGGCACACCCGGCAGCCCAGCTCCCGAGCCAACGTCGACGACGCGTTCGTTCCGTTGGAACAGCTCCTCGATCACCGCCGAGTTGAGCACGTGCCGATCCCAAATCTTGTCGACTTCGCGAGGACCGATGAGTCCACGCTCGACGCCGTGCTCCTCCAGGAGCCTGACGAACTCGGCGGCACGGTCAACGTGCTCACCGAAGACGAGCTTCGCGTTGTCGGGCAACTCCCCGGCCATGTTCTCCGTCCGTGAGCGTTTCACGTGAAACCACGCGGCGGCGGCGTTCCGGCGGCCGGTGGAAAAGCTGGCGAATGCCAGGGCACCATCATGACGGATCGACCGTGCGCTCCGCCAAATCCTGAGCGCCGTTTCACGTGAAACTTGGGGGAAAGTTGCGTCCAACCATCTACACGGTCGCGTACGAGGGTCCGGGGACCGTCTCAACGATGGCTCATCCGCCGGGCGGCGCTCAGCTGGAGCCCTACGTCCGGGGACTGCGCCGGCTCGGAGTTGACGTGTTGGTCTCCGCTCAGACCGATGACGAACGCGTCGAGTGCGAGTTGGAGGAACAGGCTGCGGTGGTGACCGCAGCGGGACTGCAGTTCGTCTGCGTACCGATCGAGGATCGGACGGCACCGCTCGGCTCGGAGATCGTCGAGCCGGTCGCGTCGATCTACGCGCTCTACCGCGCGGGAGGGCACGTGGTGTTCCACTGCTGGGCCGGCATCGGGCGGTCGTCGTTGTTGGCCGGCCTGTTGCTGGCGATGGACGGCGTCGAGCCGGACGAGGCGTGGCGGCTCATCTCGGAGGCTCGCGGCTTCCCGGTGCCGGACACGGGGGAGCAGGAGGAGTGGCTGGCCGACTGGTGGGCCGCTCGGTTTCACGTGGAACAGTGACAGCAAACGGCCCCTGGTTCCGACGGGAACCAGGGGCCGTGTGGTGAAGCAGCAGCCGTCAGGGCTTGGGGAAGATGATGACCCGCCGCTGCGGCTCCTCACCCTCGCTCTCGCTGTGCACGCCCGCGATGGCGGCGACGGCGTCGTGCACGACCTTGCGCTCGAACGGCGTCATCGGGTGCAGGCGAGCACGCTCACCGGACGCCAGCACCTTCTCGGCGGTGGAGCGACCGAGCTCGGCCAGCTCCGCACGACGGCCCGCACGCCACTGCGCGATGTCGAGCATCAGACGGGAACGGACGCCCGTCTCCTGCTGCACGGCGAGGCGGGTGAGCTCCTGGAGCGATTCGAGAACGTTGCCGCGGGGGCCGACGAGCTTCGACAGGTCCTCGCCGCCGTCGATGCTGACGACCGCGCGGCCGCCCTCCACGTCCAGGTCGATGTCGCCGTCGTAGTCGAGCAGGTCCAGCAGACGCTCGAGGTAGTCACCCGCGATGTCGCCTTCCTGGACGAGCAGGTCCTCGGTCTTGCTCTGCGACTGCGGCTCGGCCTCGTCCGACGACGACGCCTCCACGTCGGTCGCCTGCAAGGTCTCCGACACGATGTCTCCTCTCCGGGGCCAACGCCCGAAATCAGCGGCGCTTCTTGCTGCCCGGCTTCTTGCTGGTGGATCGGCCTTGGATCAGGCCGGGAATCTCGGTGTTGGAGCTGCCGTCGGCGGAGCTCGACGACGAGGAGCCCCCAGGGCCCGCCGTCGGCATGCGCTTGGCTCCGTTGGCCGGCTTGGCACCCGGCGCCGGCTTCTTCGGGTTGACCGGCTTCACGCCCGGCTTCGGGGCGAGAGCCTGGCGGGTGGTGGCGGCCGTGGCCTTCTTCTCTTCTTCCTCGGCGTCGATGCGCTTGTAGACGATGTGCTGCTGGCCGAGCGTCCACGCGTTGTTGGAGAGCCAGTACAGCAGGATCGCGACGGGGAAGAAGAAGCCACCGACGAGGACGCCCAGCGGGAAGATGTAGAGCGTCAGCTTGTTCATGATGGCCGTCTGCGGGTTGTCCAGCGCGGCCTGGTTCTGCCGGGCGACCGAGTGGCGGGCCGTGAAGTGGGTCGCGATCGACGCCACGATCATCAGCGGCACGGACACCAGGATGACGTTCAGGCGCTCGGTGCCGAACTGCGCGAGCTGCTCGGACGGCATCGTGATGAACGTCGAGAGGTTGGTGCCGAAGAGCTTGGCGTTGACGAACGAGTCGACGCCCTGCTTGTCGAAGAAGTAGACCTCGCCCCAACCGGGCTTGAACGAGCGCAGCACGTGGAACAGACCGATGAACACCGGGATCTGCACCAGCATCGGCAGGCAGCCGCCGAGCGGGTTCACGCCGTGCTCGGACTGCAGCTTCTGCATCTCCTGCGCCTGGCGCTGGCGGTCGTTCGGGTACTTCTTCTTGATCTTCTGCATCTCCGGGGCGAACTCCTGCATTCGCCGCATGGAGCGCACCTGGCCGACGAACGGCTTGAAGAGGATGGCGCGGAGGGTGAAGACCAGGAAGATGACGGCCAGCGCCCAGGCGAAGCCGCTCGACTCACCGAAGACCTTGCCGAACACCCAGTGCCAACACCACAAGATGAAGGACACCGGGTAGTAGATGAAGTTGAGCACGGGAGCTACTCCTCGGTGGATACGTCGGGGACCTGCCGCCTCGGCGGAACGGGGTCCAGGCCTCCAGGGTGCCAGGGTCCGCAGCGCAGCAACCGGCGGATCGTCAGCCAGGTTCCTCGCAACGCACCGTGGACGGTCAGCGCTTCCACCGCGTACGCACTGCAGCTGGGGTAGAAGCGGCACGTGGGCGGCAGCAGCGGGGAGATGAAGCGCCGGTAGAAGTGCACCGGCAGCAGCGCGACCTTCGCGGGCAACGTGGTCATCGCAGCACCTTGCGCAGAGCGGAGGAGAAGTCGGCGGCGAGTTCCGAGCTCGACGCCTCGGCTGCCGGAGCCAACGCTCGCACGACGACAAGAGTTCCCGGCGGCATCGACTCGAGCTGAGCCCGCACCACGTGGCGCAGACGCCGGGAGACGCGGTGGCGGACCACCGAGTTGCCAACGGCCTTGCTCACGACGAAGCCCACCTTGGACGAATCCAAGGTGGGCACGTCAGGCGTCAAGGCGTGGACGACCAACCGGGGTCGTCCGGCGCGGCGGCCTCGGCGGACCACCAGGCCGAAGTCCTGGCTGCGGGTGAGCCGGGCGGCCGGTGGAAGCACGACGACGCTGCGCTTACCAGCCGCGATCAGGCGGACAGGCGGGCACGGCCCTTGCTGCGGCGCGCGGCCAGAATGGCGCGGCCGGCGCGGGTGCGCATGCGCAGCCGGAAGCCGTGCGTCTTCGCGCGGCGGCGGTTGTTGGGCTGGAAGGTGCGCTTACCCTTGCTCACGGTCGGTTCTCCCGGTGCTTCACTGCTGACAAAGCCATGTGGTTGTCCCCGACGGCAGTGGACGTAGGCGCGCGAAAGGCGCCCGTCGCAAGCGGGAGACTCGTACGAGGGTACGCATGCCCGGGTGCGGCGACCAAATCGGGGTGGCCGATGCCACGTCTTGTGAGGCGTGGCGGGCCTTGTTACCGTTCTTCCCTCGCGCATGCCGGAGCTGGCGAGGGAGCCGCCACCGTACCGGCAACACAACGCACCGTTTAGTGCACAGTTGTGGATAACTCTGTGGATGCCTCTATTCTCCGTGTCCACGTGTGGAGTCATGGGCTCCGGTGGAGGGGAGGGGAGCGCGGAGGTGTCGAACCAGCAGGTCGATCTTGGTCTCGTGTGGGCCGAGGTGGTGCAGGAGCTCGCCACGAGCCACCTGTCCCCTCAGCAACGCGCGTGGATGAGGGTCACCCGTCCGATCGGGTTGCTGGATGGAACGGCCCTGCTCGCGGCTCCCAGCGACTTCGCGAAAGAGGCGATCGAACGCGCACTGCGCGACCCGATCACCGACGCGCTGTCCCGCAGGCTCGGCCGCACGGTCTCGCTCGCGGTGAAGGTCGACTCGCCGGAACCGGTGACCCCGCCGACCACTCCCATCCCGGTCCAGTCGGTCCAGTCGGTCCAGCCGGTGCCGGGCATCCCGAACGGCGACGTTCCGGTTCTCACCGACGACGCCGTCACCACTGACCCGACCGCGGAGGGTTCCGACTCCGACGAGGTCGACGAGGCAGGCGACGCGCTCGCCGCCGTCACCGAGATCTGGCCGACCTTCAACACGGCGAACACCGCCGGGGGCGCGCCGGCCAACGGCGGCACCCCGTTCACCAGGCCGGCCAACCCGTCGCCGTCGCAGACGAGGCTGAACGAGAAGTACAACTTCGACACGTTCGTCATCGGCGCCTCGAACCGCTTCGCGCACGCCGCCGCCGTCGCGGTGGCCGAAGCGCCGGCCCGCGCGTACAACCCGCTCTTCATCTGGGGTGAGAGCGGCCTCGGCAAGACGCACCTGCTGCACGCCGTCGGGCACTACGCCCAGCGCCTGTTCCCCGGCATGCGCGTGCGGTACGTGTCGACCGAGGAGTTCACCAACGACTTCATCAACTCGCTGCGCGACGACCGCAAGGTCGCCTTCCAGCGCCGCTACCGGGACATCGACGTGCTGCTCGTCGACGACATCCAGTTCCTGGAGGGCAAGGAAGGTACGCAGGAGGAGTTCTTCCACACGTTCAACACGCTCCACAACACGAACAAGCAGATCGTGGTGTCGAGCGACCGGCCGCCCAAGCGGCTGGAGACGCTGGAAGACCGCCTGCGCACGCGGTTCGAGTGGGGTCTGATCACGGACATCCAGCCGCCGGAGCTCGAGACCCGGATCGCGATCCTCCGCAAGAAGGCGGCGCAGGACCGGCTCGCGGCCCCGGCCGAGGTGCTGGAGTTCATCGCCGCCCGCATCGAGCGCAACATCCGCGAGCTGGAGGGCGCGCTCATCCGCGTCACGGCGTTCGCGTCGCTCAACCGGCAGCCGGTCGACGTCCAGCTCGCCGAGATCGTCCTGCGCGACCTGATCCCGGACTCGCACGCGCCGGAGATCACCGCGCCGACGATCATGGCGGTCACCGCCGAGTTCTTCGGCGTGACGATCGACGACCTGTGCGGCCCCGGCAAGACGAAGGCGCTCGCGCAGGCGCGACAGATCTCCATGTACCTGTGCCGCGAGCTGACCGACCTGTCGCTGCCGAAGATCGGGCAGACGTTCGGCGGCCGCGACCACACGACGGTGATGCACGCGGACAAGAAGATCCGCAAGGAGATGGCGGAGCGCCGCCGGATCTACGACCAGGTCCAGGAACTGACGTCGCGGATCAAGCAGCGCGCTCGCCACGCTCCCTGATCCGACCCGGGTAGCAACGAAGGGGTCCTCCGACACGGAGGGCCCCTTTTTCGTTCGCCCGCAACGCGCCGCACCCGGGAACCGGCGCGCACGGCACGTACGCGCGCGCTCGAACCTGGGTGGAGCGGAGGGTGCCCGGACGCGTGGACGGGCTTGCTGTTCGCCCACCGCACTCGAAGGGGTGGGGACAACCAGAAAACTTTGAGACGCGGGCCACGATCTGGCCACAGATGCCTGTTGAACACCCGGGTACAACTGCCCCGCACCCGGGGACGCACCCGGGGACAACTGTGGACGATCTGTGGATCGCGAGGTGTGCACAACCGGCTGTCCCCGGGTGCGCCGATCTGTCCCCGGGTGCCATCCCCCCTTAGTCCACATGGACGATGGGGTCCCGACCTGCGCGTTTAACGGCAGTCCACACAATCCACAGCCCTTACTGTTACTGCTGTTGATCTCTTCCAAGAAGAACTTCAAATGCAAAACAGCGGGGGACAGCTCCCGGGGATCGGTGCCCGAACCCCGAAGTGACGGGAAGGGCCAGGACGCTCTAACGTGGTTGCTCCGCACCTCGGGTCAGGCCGAGGCGAGGCTCCCTAACCCCCACTGGCATGTTGTCGTGGTTGGGCTTGTCGACTGTCGAGGAAAGGACGCCTCATGAAGATCCGCGTCGAACGCGACGGCCTCGCCGACGCTGTCGCCTGGGTCGCCCGCAGCCTTCCGTCCCGCCCGCCGGTCCCCGTGCTGGGCGGTGTGCTGCTCGACGCGGAGTCGGACGATTCGCTGACGGTCTCCGGTTTCGACTACGAGGTCTCCGCCCAGGTCGGCGTCCCGGCGACGATCGCCGACGGCGGCCGCGCGCTGGTCTCGGGTCGTCTGCTCGCGGACATCACCAAGGCGCTGCCGAACCACCCCGTCGAGATCGCCGTCGACGGCGCTCGCATGATGATCAGCTGTGGCAGCGCGCGGTTCAGCCTCCCGACGATGCCGGTCGAGGACTACCCGGCGCTGCCGTCGATGCCGCAGCTCATCGGTGAGCTTCCCGGCGAGGTCTTCGGCGAGGCCGTCGCCCAGGTCGCCGTCGCGGCCGGCAAGGACGACACGCTCCCGATGCTGACCGGTGTCCGCGTGGAGATCGGCGAGGGCAAGCTGACCCTCGTCGCGACCGACCGCTTCCGGCTCGCGATGCGCGAGTTCCCGTGGGAGCCGGACACCTCCCTCGGCGAGGTCGCCGTCCTCGTCCCCGCCCGCACGCTCGGCGACGCGGCCAAGACGCTCGGCTCGTCCGGTGGCAAGGTCGAGATGTCGCTCGCGGCGAACGACGGCCTGCTGGGTCTGTCGGGTTCCGGCAAGCGCACGACGACCCGTCTGCTCGACGCGGACTTCCCGAAGTACCGCCAGCTGCTGCCGAGCGAGCACTCCGCCGCGGCGATCATCGACATCGACGCGCTGCAGCAGGCGATCAAGCGCGTGTCGCTCGTCGCCGAGCGCGGCACCCAGGTCCGGCTCGAGTTCGTCGACGGCGGCCTGCGCCTGTCCGCCGGTGGCGACGACGAGGGTTCGGCCGAGGAAGAGCTGCCGGTCGAGTACACCGGCGACCCGGTGACGATCGCGTTCAACCCCGGATACCTCCTCGACGGTCTCGGAGCGGTCCGCACGCCCCGCGTCCACTTGTCGTTCACCACACCCAGCCGACCGGCGCTGCTCAAGCCGGTGGACGAGGATGGGAATGTGGCGCCGGGCTACCTGTACCTCCTGATGCCCGTTCGCCTGCCCGGCTAAAACCCTTACCGGGTAACGAGAAACGTTTAGGGGAGAACACCGTGCAGCTCGGACTCGTCGGCCTCGGCAAGATGGGTTTCAACATGCGCGAGCGGGTGCGTCGGGCCGGTCACGAGGTGATCGGCTACGACCGCAACCCGGAGGTCAGCGACTCGGAGTCGTTGGCGGACATGGTTTCCAAGCTCGAGGCGCCGCGCGTGGTGTGGGTCATGGTGCCCGCCGGCGACATCACCAGGAACACGGTGAAGGAGCTGTCCGAGCTGCTGGAGCCCGGCGACCTGGTGATCGACGGCGGCAACTCCAAGTTCACCGACGACAAGATCCACGCGGATCTGCTGGCGGAGAAGGAGATCGGCTACCTCGACTGCGGTGTGTCCGGTGGCGTGTGGGGGCTCGAGAACGGCTACGCGCTGATGGTCGGCGGCGACGCGAAGCACGTCGAGCAGGCGATGCCGATCTTCGACGCGCTCCGTCCGGAGGGTCCGCGCGAGGAGGGCTTCGCGCACGCGGGCAAGGTCGGTGCCGGCCACTACTCGAAGATGGTGCACAACGGCATCGAGTACGGCCTGATGCAGGCGTACGCAGAGGGCTTCGAGCTGCTCGACAAGACCGACGTCGTGGACAACGTGCCCGCGGTCATCTCGGCGTGGCAGCGCGGAACCGTTGTGCGGTCGTGGCTTCTCGACCTGCTGGTGCGCGCGCTCCAGTCGGACCCGGAGCTCGACGATCTCCGCGGTTACGTCGAGGACTCCGGTGAGGGCCGGTGGACCGTCGAGGAGGGCATCAACAACGCGGTGCCGCTCCCGGTGATCTCGGCCGCGCTGTTCGCCAGGTTCCAGTCGCGGCAGGAGGACTCGCCCGCGATGCGTGCGGTCGCCGCGCTGCGCAACCAGTTCGGTGGCCACGCGGTGCACCTCGCCGGTCCGTCGTCCGGTTCGGGCAGCACCCAGGGCTAGCAGGTGCACGTCAGACATCTCCAGGTCAGCGACTTCCGGTCGTGGGAGCTCGCGGACCTGGCGTTCGAGCCCGGCGTGTCGGTGCTCGTCGGGCGCAACGGTCAGGGCAAGACGAACCTGGTCGAGGCGATCGGATACGTGGCGACGCTGGGTTCGCACCGCGTCGCCACGGACGCACCGCTGATCCGGCACGGTGCTCAGCGCGCTGTCGTGCGGGCGGCCGTGGTCAACGACGACCGCGAACTGCTCGTGGAACTGGAGATCACGGCGGGCAAGGCGAACCGGGCGCGGATCAACCGCGGTCCGGTGCCGCGTCCGCGCGATGTGCTCGGGATTCTGCGCACGGTGTTGTTCGCGCCGGAGGACCTCTCTCTGGTGCGTGGCGATCCGAGTGATCGGCGTCGGTTCCTCGACGAGATGCTGGTGTTGCGCGCGCCGCGGTTCGCCGGCGTTCGCAGCGACTACGACCGTGTCCTGAAGCAGCGCAGCGCGTTGTTGAAGACGGTGAAGCACTCCCGATCGGCGGACCTGTCGACGCTGGACGTCTGGGACGGGCATCTCGCGAAGCACGGCGCGGAGCTGCTGGCCGCGCGGATGAAGCTGGTCCGCGACATGGCGGGCCACGTGACCTCGGCGTACGCGGAGGTCGCTCCGGAGTCACGTCCGGCGCTCATCTCCTACCGGTCGAGCGTCGGCGAGCTGCCGGAGGACAAGGAGAGCATCGAGGACCTGTTGCTGGCCGAGCTCGACAGGGTGCGGCGGCAGGAGATCGAACGCGGGGTGTGCCTCGTCGGCCCGCACCGCGACGACCTCGACCTCACGCTCGGTGAGCTCCCCGCGAAGGGCTACGCCAGTCACGGAGAGTCATGGTCGTTCGCGCTCGCGCTGAGGCTCGGCGGGTACGAGCTGATGCGTGTCGACGGCATCGAACCGGTCCTCGTGCTGGACGATGTCTTCGCGGAGCTCGACCGCGGCCGGCGGCAACAGCTGGCCAAGGTCGCGGCCGCCGCCGAGCAGGTGCTGATCACCGCGGCGGTGGCGGAGGACGTTCCCGACGAGCTGAGCGGTGCCAGGTTCGAGGTGCAGGGCGGGGAGGTACGGCGTGTCTGACTCACAGGCTTCAGATCCCCAACATGTAGCTCGATCGGGTGTGTCCGCCCACACATCTGGGGACAAGTCTGTGGATGGTGTGGATAACTCCGTCACAAATCAGGACTTGTCCACAGGTTCATTCACACCTGAGGGTGAGCCGCTGAAGGGTTCTGACCTCGCACGAGCGGCTCTCGAGGCCGCGAAGGCGAGTGCGAAGGCCCGCGGACGCACCCCCGGCAGCAAGTCGACGGGCCGTCCCGTCAACCGGCGCCGGCGTCGCTGGTCGGGGCCGGGACCGGACGACCGCGACCCCCAGATGATCGGGCGGATCGCGTCGAGGATCGCCGCCGACCGGGGCTGGGTCGAGCAACTTCAGGGTGGCCAGGTCTTCGCCCGATGGGCAAAATTAGTGGGAGAGGACGTCGCTGAGCACGCGAAACCGATCGCGCTCAGTGACGGGGAACTGACGGTCCAGGCTTCGTCGACGGCGTGGGCCACTCAGCTGCGCCTGCTGCAGCGCGACCTGCTGAAGAGGATCGCCGCGGGCATCGGTCACGGCGTCGTGAAACGGCTCAAGATCAAGGGGCCGGACGCCCCGAACTGGCGACACGGCCCCAGGCACGTTCCAGGGCGCGGTCCGCGTGACACCTACGGGTGAGGTCCTGTCAAGGGCTCAGCGGCCGTTCTGTGGCGCAATGAGCGTTCACCAGCGGATTTGAACCCCCGTTTCAGCCGTCCGCACCCATCCGGGACGACTTGAGGGCGTCTGTGACCGAATCAAAGGTGTCCTTGACCCCTTTCTGTCGGGGTGGCCCGGTAGAATCACGGGAGAGCGTCACCACATCCCAGAAGCGTGGGAACACAGTGCGGGCCCTGCCCGCATCAGCGAGGAGACTCCAGGCCCGTGTCAGCTAAGAAGAATGAGTACGGCGCGTCCTCGATCACCGTCCTCGAGGGTCTCGAGGCAGTGCGCAAGAGGCCGGGCATGTACATCGGCTCGACCGGCGAGCGCGGTCTGCACCACCTGGTCCAGGAGGTCGTGGACAACTCGGTTGACGAGGCGATGGCCGGGTTCGCGACGACTGTCGACGTCACCCTGCTGGCCAACGGCGGCGTCCGGGTGATCGACGACGGTCGCGGCATCCCGATCGACGTCCACCCGGTCGAGGGCAGGCCGACCGTCGAGGTCGTGCTCACCGTGCTGCACGCGGGCGGCAAGTTCGACAGCGACTCCTACGCGGTGTCCGGCGGTCTGCACGGCGTCGGCATCTCCGTGGTGAACGCGCTGTCCACCGCCGTCGAGGTCGAGATCAAGCGGCAGGGGTACGTCTGGACCCAGCGCTACGAGAACTCGAAGCCCGCGCACGAGCTGCGCAGGGGCGAGCCGACCGACGAGACGGGCACGACCGTCACGTTCTGGGCCGACCCGGAGATCTTCGAGACGACCGAGTACAACGTCGAGACGATCGCGCGCCGCCTGCAGGAGATGGCGTTCCTCAACAAGGGGATCACGATCATCCTGCGCGACGAGCGGATCTCGGAGGAGGACGAGGAAGCCGACGCCGAGGGCCACAAGGCCGCGGTGAAGGAGCGCGTCTACCACTACCCGGGTGGTCTGGAGGACTTCGTCCGCCACATCAACCACACGCGCGACGCCGTGCACCAGAAGGTGATCTCCTTCGAGGCGCAGGGCGACGACCTGCAGGTCGAGGTCGCGATGCAGTGGAACACCGGCTACACGCCCTCGGTCTACACGTTCGCGAACACGATCAACACGCACGAGGGCGGTACCCACGAGGAGGGCTTCCGCGCCGCGCTGACCCGCGTGGTCAACGAGTACGCGCGCGAGAAGAAGCTCCTCAAGGAGAAGGACGCGAACCTCACCGGTGACGACATCCGCGAGGGTCTCGCGGCGATCATCTCGGTGAAGCTCAAGGAGCCCCAGTTCGAGGGCCAGACGAAGACCAAGCTGGGCAACAGCGAGGCCAAGTCGTTCGTGCAGAAGTCGACGAACGAGCACCTGGCCGACTGGTTCGAGCGCCACCCCAACGAGGCGAAGGCGATCGTCACCAAGGCGGTGTCGTCGGCGCAGGCCCGCATCGCCGCCCGCAAGGCCCGCGAGCTGGTGCGCCGCAAGGGCGCGCTCGACATCGGCGGCCTGCCGGGCAAGCTCAAGGACTGCCGGTCGACCGAGCCGGAGCGCTGCGAGCTCTACATCGTCGAGGGCGACTCCGCGGGCGGCTCAGCCAAGGAGGGGCGCGACTCGATGTACCAGGCGATCCTGCCGATCCGCGGCAAGATCATCAACGTCGAGAAGGCGCGCATCGACCGCGTGCTGAAGAACAACGAGGTCCAGTCGCTGATCACGGCGCTCGGCACCGGCATCCACGACGAGTTCGACCTCTCCAAGCTGCGCTACCACAAGATCGTGCTGATGGCCGACGCCGACGTCGACGGCCAGCACATCCGCACGCTGCTGCTCACGCTGCTGTTCCGCTTCATGCAGCCGCTGATCGAGCACAACCACGTGTACCTCGCGCAGCCGCCGCTCTACAAGATCAAGTGGCAGCGCGCGGAGCCGGAGTACGCCTACTCCGACCGCGAGCGCGACGCGCTGATCAAGGACGGCCTCGCGGCCGGCAAGAAGCTCGGCAAGGACGACAACATCCAGCGGTACAAGGGTCTCGGTGAGATGAACGCCGAGGAGCTGTGGGAGACCACGATGGACCCGGCCAACCGGATCCTGCGGCAGGTCACCATGGACGACGCGGCCACCGCCGACGAGCTGTTCAGCGTGCTCATGGGCGAGGACGTCGAGGCACGCCGTTCGTTCATCACCCGCAACGCCAAGAGCATCAAGTTCCTGGACATCTGAACGCATGGACCTCGAGCAGTGCACCGTCTGCAACGGCACGGGGCACACCCCGAGAGACATCAACGTTCCATGTCCAGCCTGTGGTGGTAGCGGCGAAGGGCATTGGCCGCAGCCCGAAAGGAAGTTCAAGCAGTGACCGAGACGACCCTGCCCCCGGAGGGCGACCGCATCGAGCCGGTCGAAATCCAGCAGGAGATGCAGAACTCGTACATCAACTACGCGATGTCCGTCATCGTGGGTCGTGCGCTGCCGGACGTGCGGGACGGGCTCAAGCCCGTGCACGTCCGCGTTCTGTACTCGATGTTCGACTCAGGCTTCCGTCCCGACCGCGGCTACAACAAGTGCGCGCGCGTCGTCGGCGACGTGATGGGCAACTACCACCCCCACGGTGACTCGGCGATCTACGACGCGTTGGTGCGTCTCGCCCAGCCGTGGGCGATGCGCTACCCGTTGATCGACGGGCAGGGCAACTTCGGCTCGCCGGGCAACGACCCCGCCGCCGCCATGCGGTACACGGAGTGCCGGCTCTCCCCGTTGGCCATGCACATGCTGGCCGACATCGAGGAAGAGACCGTCGACTTCCGCGACAACTACGACGGCCGGATCCAGGAACCCGAGGTGCTGCCGTCGCGCATCCCGAACCTGCTGATCAACGGCAGCTCCGGCATCGCGGTCGGCATGGCGACCAACATCCCGCCGCACAACCTCCGCGAGGTCGCGGACGGCGTGGTGTGGGCGCTGGACAACCCCGAGGCCTCCGACGAGGAGACCCTCGAGGCGATGATCGCCCGGATCAAGGGGCCGGACTTCCCGACGTACGGCCAGATCCTCGGCACCTCCGGCATCGAGGACGCGTACCGGACGGGCCGCGGCTCGATCCGCATGCGCGCGGTCGTCGAGGTGGACGAGGACGCCAAGGGCCGCACGATCCTCGTCGTCACCGAGCTGCCGTACCAGGTCAACCCGGACAACCTGGTCGAGAACATCGCCGCGCTGGTGCGCGACGGCAAGCTCACCGGCATCGCGAACATCGCGGACGAGTCGAACCGCCGCATCGGCATGCGCATCGTCGTCACGCTCAAGCGCGACGCGGTGGCGAAGGTCGTGCTGAACAACCTCTACAAGCACACCCAGCTGCAGTACTCGTTCGGCGTGAACATGCTGGCGCTGGTCGACCGCGTGCCGCGCACGCTGCGCCTCGACCAGCTGATCCGCCACTACGTGAAGCACCAGATCGAGGTCATCGTCAGGCGGACGAAGTTCCGGCTGCGCAAGGCGGAAGAGCGCGCGCACATCTTGCGCGGCTTGGTGAAGGCGCTCGACCAGCTCGACGCCGTCATCGCGTTGATCCGCCGGTCGGAGACGCCGGACATCGCGCGCACCGGCCTGATGGAGCTTCTCGACGTCGACGAGATCCAGGCCAACGCGATCCTGGAGATGCAGCTCCGCCGCCTGGCCGCCCTCGAACGGCAGAAGATCATCGACCAGCTGGCCGAGATCGAGGTCGAGATCGCGGACCTCAAGGACATCCTCGAGAAGCCGGAGCGGCAGCGCGCCATCGTGCGCGAGGAGCTGCTCGCGATCGTGGAGAAGCACGGCGACGACCGCCGCACGAAGATCATCCCGTTCGACGGTGACGTGTCCATGGAGGACCTGATCGCCGTCGAGGACGTGGTCGTCACGATCACGCGCACCGGCTACGCGAAGCGCACCAAGACCGACCTCTACCGGGCGCAGAAGCGCGGCGGCAAGGGCGTGCAGGGTGCGCAGCTCAAGCAGGACGACATCGTCCAGCACTTCTTCGTGTGCTCGACGCACGACTGGATCCTGTTCTTCACGAACAAGGGCCGCGTGTACCGCACGAAGGCGTACGAGCTGCCCGAGGCCAACCGCAACGCGCGCGGCCAGCACGTCGCGAACCTCCTCGCGTTCCAGCCGGACGAGGAGATCGCGCAGGTCATCCAGATCAAGAACTACGAGGTGTCGCCCTACCTCGTGCTCGCCACCCGCAAGGGTCTGGTGAAGAAGTCGAAGCTGTCCGACTTCGATTCCAACCGATCGGGTGGTCTTATCGGCATCAACCTGCGCGAGGACGACGAGCTGGTCGGAGCCGTGCTCTGCTCGGCCGACGACGACCTGCTCATGGTCTCCGCCGACGGCCAGTCGATCCGCTTCCACGCGACCGACGACGTGCTGCGCCCGATGGGTCGCGCCACGTCAGGCGTGCAGGGCATGCGGTTCAACGCCGACGACGAGCTGCTCTCGGTGGGCGTCGTCCAGGAGGGCATGTTCGTTTTGGTCGCGACGGACGGTGGGTACTCGAAGCGAACGCCGATCGAGGACTACCCGGTCCAGGGGCGTGGCGGCAAGGGTGTGCTGACCATTCAGCACGACCGCCGACGTGGCAGGCTGGTGGGCGCGCTCATCGTCGACGTCGACGACGAGCTCTACGCCATCACCTCGAGCGGCGGGGTCATCAGGACCCGTGCCGAGCAGGTGCGCAAGGCTGGACGGCAGACGAAGGGCGTGCGGCTGATGAACCTCGGCGAGAGCACCACTTTGATCGCCGTCGCGCGCAACGCGGACGAGCCCAGCGACGTCACTAACGGTGAGACGTCTGCCGCGGAGGGCTCTGCCGCCGACCAGGCAGTCACCCCCACCGACTCGGCCGAGTAGTCGGAATTGCTAGCGAGAGGCTAAGGACAGCTCGTGACTCCACCCGAGAACCGCGAAGGTCGGGACGCGGACAAGACCGCGGTGATCACCAAGCCGACTCCGCAGAAGGACAACGCGGAGAAGTCGGACTCGGCCGCGCCGGCGGCCTCCGGTTCCTCGGGTGGCAACGCGCAGGACAAGACCAAGCCCGTGGCGGCGGAGAAGGCGGCCGAGGCCGCCGCACCCGCTTCCGCCGAGGCTCCTGCTGCTGCCCCTGCCGCTGCCTCTGCCGACGAGAAGACGGTCACGGTCGAGACGCCCGCTGCTCCTGCCGAACCGGTGGCGCCGGTCGCCGCCGTGGCGGAGGAGCCGGTCGTCGTCTCCGCACCGCCGCCCTGGCAGCGCGTGACGAACGACACGGAAGCCGCCCAGCAGGACTCGACCGAGGCGTACGTGGCTCCGGCCGCGCCGCCCGTCCCGCCCCAGGAACCGGCGTTCCCGTCCACCGACCCGGACACCGTCAAGGTGCAGAAGCCCGTGGTCACGGGCTCGGCCGTGCCGGTGGGCCTGGGCAGCAGCCGCACGTCGGTGAACATGGGCGGCACCGCCCGTCCAGCCGCGGCCACCCCGTCGGCCCGCCGCCCCGGCCGCGGCCCGCGCCGAGCCTCGCTGCAGGTGAAGCGCGTCGACCCGTGGTCGGTGCTCAAGCTCGCCCTGGTGCTCGGCGTCGCGCTGTTCTTCGTCTGGCTCGTGGCGGTCGGCGTGCTCTACGGCGTGCTGCACGGCATGGGCGTGTGGGACAAGATCAACAGCACCGCGAACGACCTGCTCCAGGCCAACGAGCCGGGCGAACCGCTGATCAGCGCGGGCCGCGTGTTCGGCGTCTCCGCGATCATCGGCGCCGTCAACATCGTGCTCTTCACCGCCCTCGCGACCGTCGGCGCGTTCGTCTACAACGTGTCCGCGGACCTGGCCGGCGGCCTGGAGTTGACCCTCTCCGAGCGCGAGTGACCCCCGATTTGGGGCGACGAAGGACGATCCTGTAAGGTCTTCTTCGTCGCCCCCAAGGGGGTAACGCGATCGAGGGCCTATAGCTCAGGCGGTTAGAGCGCTTCACTGATAATGAAGAGGTCGGAGGTTCAAGTCCTCCTAGGCCCACTCGATTCGAACTTCTCTCGAATCATCATCGTTTCTGTCCGGATGCGAGTTCCGGAGCCCCGGCTGAAGACCTGAAAAGCCTGTAGGCTGGTCCGGTAGGTCGGGGCATAACAGTCTTTGGAGGGGTTCAGAGTGGCTAAGAAGATCATCGCACTCGTCGTCGTCGCCGGTGCGGTCCTGTTCTTCGTGAAGCGCAACCGTTCGGCCAAGGCTGACGCGGACCTGTGGCGCGAGGCCACCGCCCCCACCGACTGATCTCGGTCTGATCTCGTGGGCGGTTCGCCGCCCCAAGATCCCGGGGACGTAGCTCAATTGGCAGAGCACCGCCTTTGCAAGGCGGGGGTTAGGGGTTCGATTCCCCTCGTCTCCACGTATGGATGGCTCGTGCTCGCAGAGAGCGCGAGCCTTTTACGTTCCGAGTGTTTTCTGGGGGCCGAGCCCCCAGACCCCAGCCGGGGGCTTCGCCCCCGGACGCCCGGTCGGCTTGCCTTCGGCATCGCCGCCCTACCTGATCTTGATTGCCGAAGCCCTGTTCGCTGCTGTGGCGAACAGGGCTTCGGTGTGTTTGCGGCTGGTGTGTGGGGTGGTTGCCGCATGTGTTGGGGTTAGGCGTTCGTTAGTGACCTCTTCTTTGAGGCGGTGCGGAGTTGGTCGATGCTCCAGGCGCCGGCGCCTGTGAAGACCAGGAGCAGGAACGCCCAGCAGTAGACCGCTGCCAGCTCGCCGCCGTTCTGGATTGGCAGCAGGCCGCGCGGTTGGTGCACCACGAAGTAGGCGTAGGCCATGGCGCCGGAACTGATCAGTGCGGCCCATCGGGTCCACAAGCCGATCAGCACCAGGGCGCCGCCGATCAGTTCGATGAGGCTGGCGGGGCCTGCGGGCCACGAGAGCAGCGAGGTTCCCTTGAGGAGCTTCTGCACGCCGTGGATCAGGAAGAAGAGGCCGATCACGATCCGGAACAGGGCCAAGGCCTGGTCACGTCTTTGCTCCAGAAACTGCATGGCGAATGGTCCTTCCGGGCAGGGTAAGAAGTTGACCAGTCACTTAGTCTGCCGCTCACGCCTGATCGGCGGTCTGGTTGACTGTTGCTCCTATGAAACGAGCACTGTTGCTGCCCCTGCTCGGCGTCCTCGCCGCGTGCGGCCCTGATGCCGCCCAGAACGTGCCGGTTCCCACGACCTCGACCCAGCAGGTCACCACCACGACCAGCGCGGCTCCGACGGTCCCGCCCGCGCCGCAGCCCGAGAAGGACGGCGCCTGCCCGTACCTCGCGACGAACTTCGTGGCCGAGGCGAACGGGCAGCGCGTTCCCAAAGTGAAACTGTCAACGGACGCGCCTCACCCGGCGTGCTTCTTCTACGCCAACGCGACTGAGATCCAGTTGACCGTTCGGGTGTACGTCGGTGATGCGCGTGTCGCAAAGCTCATCGTGAACGAGGCGGCGCCGGACGGGTCGCAGCCCGCCAGCTCACCGGCCGGGTGGACCGGAGGCTACGTCAGCGGCGACACCGGTGTCGTCTACGCCGTCTCGAAAGGCGATGCCGCGGTGGTCGTGACGAGCAACCAGAAGCAGTCGATCAAGGCGCGTCGCATCGCCGAGACCGCGATCACCAACCTCAAGATCTGAGGAATTTGATCACTCGTTGCGGTGATCAACGCGTTTCCGGCGCGACGTTGGGCCATTTGGCGTACATGCTGTGGATCGTCAACTGATCTGCAGTGAGGGATTCGTGCGCGCCGAAGACCGGCAAACGGGGAAGGACAGCCGCCTCTCGCGGCTTCTTCGCCGTGCGCTGCTGGTCGTCGGAGGTGCCATCGCCGCAGCGGTGATCACGTCCGCACCCGCGTGGGCGGACGTGGTCGAGGACGGCGTGACCGTCACCAAGACCGCTACCACCACTGTGATCAGTTCGGTCACCGACGCGGCGAAGGCCGACGTACTGCCGGGCCGCGTGCTCGACGCAGGACGCGGTCTCGTGCCGGCACCGGCGTTGCCGATCTCGTTGGACACCGGCCTCGCGCTGCTCCACGAGTTCGCCACCGACCTGCCGCTCGCGTCGCCCGCCGATCTCCGGCAGGGCGACGTCGTCGCATCCGCAGCCTCCCGCCTGGACCTCGACGAGGTCCACGTGGGATCACCGGCGTCGAGCACGCCGGTCGTCCGGTTCGTCACCGAACCGGTTCCTCCCACCGCCGCCTCCGACGTCATCGTGTCGGAGGCGGCTTCGACGCTGCCGTCGTCGAACGCCACCAACGGGCAGCGGAACGACTCTTCGCCTGTCGTTCCTCGCCGGGGTGAGCTCAACGGCACCTGCCACGCCACGCGCACGACCGAAGCCGGTCAGCTGGCGTGCCGGACCTGGACGTCTGTCGTCCGCGTCATGTCGGTGCGGGTCGGGAAGCAGCCCGGCCGCACCCCTGACTGATCCGAGCGCGCGGTTCGCGGAAGCCCGCTGAGCTTCGCCGCCCCCTCGGTCAGCGTTGTGCCAGCGCCGTCGAACCGCGCAGTTGCGACCCCTTCGCACGAGAAATCCCCGAACAGGAGTAGCAATGCGCATCTGGGCCAAGCGCGGTATCCAAGCCGCACTGGTTACCGGAGGAATGATCGCCCTCGGCACCGGCGTCGCGAACGCCGGCGGCTGCGACGCGACCTGCCCGCCGCTGCCGCACGGTTCCGTCGACGGCTCGGCGCCGGCCGGCCTGCTCAGCGGGCCCGGCGTGGACGTTCCGATCCACGCGGCGAACAACAAGATCGGCACCCCGCTCGGTGAGGTCGCGCCGCCGCCGATCCACAACGAGCAGATCAAGACCGGGCCGCTGGGCAAGCTGGTCCCGCCGCTCAAGGTGCTCCCCGCCGGGCACCCGCTGAGCGGCACCACCATCCCCGTCGACGGCATGGTTCCGATCGACATCTCGGGCAACGCCATCGCCGTCCTCGGCGACGTCGAGACGACGAACGAGTCCGAGTACTGGTACCACCGCCCGAACGCCGTGACCACCAACGGCGACAACGGCACCCTGACCGGCATCATCGCCGGTATCACCGGCTACGTGCCCACCCAGATCACCGGCAACGCCATCGGCGTCGGTGGCACCGCCAAGACGCAGAACAGCGCGCTCATGGCGGTCCACGGTGGCGGCGACTGGGAGACCAGCGGCCGGAAGGGCACGCTGAACGGCATCATCGCCGCGATCCGGCAGTCCCTGCCGGTCGGCTTCAACAACAACGCGATCGCGGGCCTCGGCACCGCCGAGACCGACGGCTGCAGCACCGACATCGGCCGCATCGACGGTGGGCTCAAGTCCGACGGCACGGAGAGCGCGGGCGGCGGCAGCATCGCCGACTTCTCGCACGGCCACCCGGTCGGCCTGAACGCCGGCTCCTACAACCTCGTGGGCAACACGACGTCGCACTCGCACGACACCGGCATCGCCGAGGTCGGTACCCCGCTGCCCTCGCGCACCGGTGGCGAGTACGTCCTCACCGAGGGCCGCCGCGGCGTGCTGTCGGGTCTGGTCGCGCAGCCGACGCTGGCCCTGCCCTGCGAGCTGTGCGGTGACGCCGTCACCGTCGGCGGCAACGCGGACGCGAGCGGGTCGAAGACCAAGCTGTCGACCGCGAGCCCCGGCCCGATCCGGACCGGTGGCGCGGAGAGCGCCGGATCCGGCCAGGTCGTGCAGGTGCCCGTCTCGCTGCCGCACGGTCTGTCGAGCACGGCCGTGGCCGGTGCCGGCAACGCGACCGCGCAGTACGACGAGACCAACACGATGATCTCGGGCGGCCCCGCCACGACCACCGGTGAGGACAGCACCCTCGGCGGCAACATCGCGTCCGTCCCGGTCGCCCTGCTCGCCGAGCTGTTCTCCGACGCCGTCTCGGCCGCGGGCCAGGCGCACTCGCACGCCACCAGCGAGCAGCACGTCACCGCAGGTGGACCGCTGGAGACCAAGGGCACGGGCTCGGTGCTGGGCGGCAACATCGCCCAGGTGCCGGTCATCGCGGCCGCGAACGCCGTCGGCCAGGCCTACACCCTGGGCGGCATGGCGACCGCCAAGGCTCCCGACTCGGTCAAGTACGTCACGGTCGGTGGGGACACCGTCGCCGGAACGCCGGACGGCACGCGCGAGAACAGCACCGCCGCGAGCAACGTCGCGAACGTGCCGGTCGTCGCGTCGCTCCTGCTGGCAGACAACGCGCTGTCGGGCCTCGGCCTGGCCGACGCCGAGGGCACCCAGCTCGCGAACTTCGTCGCCGGTGGCGACGCCGTCTCCAACGGCAACCGCGGCTCGCTCTCCGGCAACCTCCTCGAGGGCGCCGTGACCCAGCCGGTCGTCAACCCGGCGGGCATCGCCGGCACCGTCGGCGGCAACGCGTTCGCCTCGCACGAGGGCGTCGTGAACCACGTCGCCGGTGGCGAGCAGAGCACCGACGGCACCGACGGGTCGCTGTCCGGCAACATCGTCCCGGTCGCCTGGGCTGGTGTGGCCGAGGTCTTCGGCGTGGCCGCGGCCGCGCCCGGTATCGCCGAATCGTCCGCCGCCGTCGACACCTTCTCGGCCGCCGGTGGTGCGCGCGAGACCCACGGCGACGGCGGTTCGGTGTCGGGCAACATCGTGCGCGGCGACGCGGCGCCGGTCGTGCAGGTCGTGTCCCTCGCGGGCTCGCTGGGCGGCCAGGCCCTGGTGTGCGCTCACGACAAGACCGTCGCGATGGCGGGCGGCGACGACACCACGACCTCCGAGGACGGTTCGGTCGCCGGCAACAGCATCGGTGCCGAGGTGCCCGCGATCGTCAAGGTCGTGAGCGTCGCGGTCGCCGCCGCGGGCAACGCCACCGCCACCGCGGAGACCTTCACCGCGGCCGTGGCCAGTGGCAAGCACTCCACCGCTCCCGCGGGCAGCGACCTGTCGGGCCGCATCATGGACGTGCCGGTCTCCGGTGACCTGCTGATCTACAACCTGCCCGTCGAGGTGCTGGGCCAGGCCGTCACCGAGGTGACCTACCTGGACCCGAGCGAGGAGGAAGAGGCGCGGACCCGCGCCCTGCCGCTGGACCTGGCGTTCGCGGACGGCCTCATGGGTGCCACCGAGGTGCCGGCGTTCAGCCAGTTCAACAACCTCGGCGCGGTGACCGGCCAGCTGCCGATGGCGGTCTGACCGACTAGCTAACCGAACACGCGAACGGGTGGTCTTCCGAACTGGAAGACCACCCGTTCTGCTGTATTCGCGACCTACTTGACGGGTTCCTTCTGGGTCGGCACCTGCCCGTTGAGGACCGGCTCCGGCATCGGGGCCTGCTCCTCGTCCTGCAGGTGGACCTCTTCCGGCCTGCGCGTCATGGCGATGTAGGCCGCCACCGCGGCCGCGATCAGAAGGCCCATCACCCACGGCCAGCGGCGGCGCTTCGGGGCGTCCGCACCGATCTTGGCCGCGGCCTTGCGGATCTCCTTGGCACGCGACTTGGCGTCCTTGCGCGCGTGCTTGGCCGCCTTCTTCACTTCCTTGCGCACTTCTTCGGCCTTGCTCATGAGCTCAGCACGCGTTTTCGCGCTCTTCTTGGCGAGGCGCTTGCGGGAACGGCGCGTCTGCTTCTCCCAGTCCTCCGCCTTGCTCATGAGCGTGTCGGCCCGCTCGACGAGGGCTCCGCGCACCTGGTCAGCCGTGATGCCACGCTCCGCGAGCTTCACCTCAGCGGCGTGACCAGCGCGAACGACACCCTGACGCGCGGCCTTCAGACCGGTGCCGACAGCCTTGCCAACGGACTCGCCGGCACGGGTCATGACGTCCACCTCGTCCATTCTGTGCTCCACACGTTGTCGTCCGGTGATGTCCTGCAGATACCCCATGGTGCCCCTTCCTGAACATCCGCGCCCGTGGATGGCACGATGGGGTGGTGGCTGACAGCAACGAATCCTTCGTCGGGACCAAGGTGACGGCGACCCTGCACACCACGCAGGGCGACATCCGGCTCAACCTGTTCCCCGACCACGCCCCCAAGACGGTGGCGAACTTCGTCGGGCTCGCCGAGGGCACGAAGAACTACACCGAGAAGAACGCGAGCGGCACGGACTCGGGCCCGTTCTACGACGGCACCCTCTTCCACCGCGTGATCGCCGGCTTCATGCTCCAGACCGGCGACCCGACCGGCACCGGCCGCGGTGGCCCCGGCTACCGCTTCGCCGACGAGTTCCACTCGGAACTGCAGTTCAACAAGCCCTACCTGCTGGCGATGGCGAACGCCGGGCCCAACACCAACGGCTCGCAGTTCTTCATCACCGTGGCACCGACGACGTGGCTGAACTTCAAGCACACGATCTTCGGTGAGGTCGCCGACCAGGAGTCGCGCGACGTCGTCGACGCGATCGGCAACACCACGACCGGTGCGGCCGACCGTCCCGTCAACGACATCAAGATCGAGCGGATCACGATCGAACGCGCGTGAGCAACGCACCCGTGCCACCGGACGGGCCGATCGGAGCGGAGCCGGAAACCCCGGTCTGCGCGCGTCATTCCGATCGGCCCACCCGGCTGCGCTGCACCAGGTGCGACCGTCCGGCCTGCCCGGAATGTCTGCGCGATGCCGCCGTCGGCATGCAGTGCGTCGACTGCGTGAACGAGGGCAAGCGCTCGGTCCGCGGTGCCCGCACGCTCGTGGGTGCGGAGGACTCCGGCAGGCGGGTGCTCATCACGCCGATCCTCATCGCGCTCAACGTGCTGGCCTACCTGGTCACCGTGGTGCAGTCGGGAAGCGTGCAGGACAACGACCGGTCGGACCTCTTCCAGACGTTGTCGCTGATCCCGCCCTTCGCCGCCGCCGGTGAGTACTGGCGGTTCGTGACCTCGGGATTCCTGCACTTCGGCCTTCTGCACTTGGCGTTGAACATGGCCGTGCTCTACATCGTGGGCAACCACGTGGAGCCCGAGCTCGGTCGGCTGCGGTTCGTCGGCGTGTACTTCCTGTCGTTGCTCGGCGGCAGCGCCGCGGCGTTCTACTTCGGCTCGGTGTGCCAGAACCTCGCGGGAGCGTCGGGCGCGGTCTTCGGCCTGATGGGCGCCCTGCTCGTGGTGTGGCGGCGCAAGAAGCGGGACATCTCCACGGTCGTGGTGGTCGTGGTGATCAACCTGGTGTCGAACTTCTTCACCAACGCCTCGCTGCTCGGGCACCTCGGCGGGTCCGTCATCGGCGGCCTGCTGACGCTCGCCATGGTCAAGGCGCCGCGCGAGACCCGCAACGTCTACACGACCGTCGCCTTCACGCTCGCGATCCTGTTGCTCCTCGGGATGTTCGCTCTGCGCACGGCACAACTCGACACGTTGTCCGAGATCGCCGCCGAGACGCTCCGAACCTGCCGCTGAACAATCAGGGCCGAAGGGCGTGCAGCACTCCGGCGACTTCTTCCGGATCGGCGCCGAGGTCCAGTTTTGTGAGCACCACGAGACGGTCGTCGGCGTCGAGTTCCAATGTCTGCTGCTCCCTGCCGAGCCGGCGGGTGGTTTGCAGCTTGACCTTCACCTCGTGCCACGGCAGGTGCGTGGTGTTCGCGAACCCGCGCACGGCGATCCCGTTCGCGTCCGCCGACAGGCGCGGCCGGGCGATCGTCGCGAACGCCGCGAGGTAGCTGACCAGCAGCGTTGCCAGTCCGACGAGGAGACGGCCCGCGTTGTCGTCGGCGAGGACCGTGGCGACGGCGAGCAGTGCAGCGAGCACCCACGCGCCGACGACGAGCGGGGCGGGAGTGGACCAGGTGCGAGTCACACCGTCGAGTGTCCCGCATGAAATGTGGACAACTGAACGGCACGGCGTGAGGGGAAACCGACGCTTGTGCATTTTCTCGCAAAGTTGTCCACAGGACTTGTCCCCAATGGGGATGACTTACAGCCGTGTGCTTCGGTGACGCTGCGGTGAACCAGGTAAACCCGGTGAGAACAAAGGTCGGCCCGGACGTGTGACGTCCGGGCCGACCTGTACGAACGGTGACTCGTGTGAGCCTGCGTGGCTAGCGCCAGCGCATCGTCATCAGCAGACCGATGATCATCAGCGCGAAGCCGATGGCGAAGTTCCACGCGCCCAGCTCGAGCATGAACGGGATCTTCTCGGCCGCGATGTAGTTGACGACCAGCCACGCGAGACCCAGCAGCATGAAGCCGAGCATGACAACGACGTAGACCGGGTGAGACGGCCCCGCTGCCTTGACCTTGACCGGCGTGCGGCGGTCAGTGGGTGCGGTGTAGACCGCCTTCTTCCGGACCTTCGACTTGGGCATGCTGTCCTCGCCTGACGTGGATATCCGTGAGTGACGCAAGTTTACGTGCACTACTCGGGAGACACGTTAACGTAGCGAAGGTGGTCAGCGAACCACCTGGCAGACGCAGTTGTTTTCAGTTCACAGTCCGCGCGGAGGTTCTCAGGTGAACTCGGGACCGCAGCAGCCGCCTCCACGGCGTCCTGCACCCCGTCGTGATGACCTGCAGCACGTGCGGGCCACACCGTCGCCGCGCCCGCTGCCGCCCCCCGACGCGACCCAGTTCACCAGCGCTTTCTCCGGAAGCCTGCCCCCTCCGGGCGCCCCGCAGCGCCGTCCAGCCGGCCCGCCGCCGGGAACGCCCCCTCGCGGGATGCCGCAGGGCCCGCCGCCGGGAACTCCTCCGCGGGGCATGGGTCAGCCTCCGCGGGGAATGCCTCCGCGTCCGCCCCGTCCCCGCCCGGTCGATCCGCCCACCGAGGTGATCCCGCGCGTCGAGGACGAGGACGACTACGACGACGATTACTACGACGATGACGATTACTACGACGACGAGGACGACAAGCCCGCCCCGCCGCCGGACAGCTTCGCGCGCAAGGCGGTGCGCGGCTTCGGCGAGGCCCTCATCACGATGGGCCTGGTCGTGCTGCTGTTCGTCGTGTACGAGGTCTACGTGACCGACCTGCTCTCCGCGGAGAAGCAGGAGGAGGCCACGGCCGCGCTCGACTCCGAATGGGGCTCGAACACCGTCACGCCGCCCCCGTCGGACCCGAACCGCCAGAACAAGCTGACCCTCATCGAGGGCAAGGCCTTCGCGAAGATGTACATCCCGATCTTCGGCAACGACTGGAAGTTCTCGGTCGTCGAGGGCACCACCGACAAGCACCTCGAGATCGGCCCCGGCCACTACAAGGACACCGCCCAACCGGGCGAACCCGGCAACTTCGCCATCGCGGGCCACCGCGTCGGCAAGGGCGCCCCGTTCAACGATCTCGACCTGCTCCAGTCCTGCAACGCCGTCGTGGTGCAGACCCAGACCCAGTGGTTCGTCTACCGGGTGCTGCCGATGAGCAACGAGGTGGCGGGCTGGGCATCGAACCCGAAGTCCAAGGACCCGGCCTGCGCCGGTGTGGCCCCGCTGTCCACCACCCACGGCGACGCCTACGCCAAGACCGTGGGCCAGGAGATCGTCGTGCCGACCCAGGGCGAGGTCATCGCCCCCATCCCGCACCAGGTCAACACCACGGTGCCCCCGGACAAGCAGGCCCGGCTGCTCACGCTGACGACCTGCCACCCGCGCTTCTCCGACCGGCAGCGCCTGATCGTGCACGCCATCGAGACCAAGAGCTACCCGGTGGCCGACGGCTTCGTGCCGCCAGAGATGACGGAGGGCTGATGTACGGCTGGATCTGGCGGCACCTGCCGGGCCCGCTGTATCTGCGGATCATCGAGGCGGTCGTGCTGGTGGCCGGTGTCGTGGCGCTGCTGATGTTCGTGGTGTTCCCGTGGGCGGAGCCGAAGCTGCCGTTCAACAACGTCACCACCCAGTGAGCCGCGCATCCACGATCCGCACGCACTCGTGAGCGAACCGGAGGACGCGGTCCGCCACCGCGGCGGGGTCGTGGATCGCGATCATCCTCAGTTCGTCGAGCTCGTCGGCGTCCCCGAGCTCGCGGAGCGGCACGAGGCGGTAAGCCCAGTCATCGGGTGACACCTCGCCGCTGATGACGTCGAGGGCGAGGTCGCGACACTCGACCCAGTTCGACTCCTCCTCGCTCAGCCGGGATGTGCCGAGCTCCGCGAGCACCCGGTCGGCGAGCGCCTCCGCGTCGCAGCCCCGCAGGTCGGTGGGGGACTCGCCGGCCAGCTCGACGAGCGCGGGTGTCTCGTACCCGGCGAGCAGCAGATCGCACGCCAGCCACACGGCCTGGTCGGGGAGGAGCAGACCGGCGTTGAGGCGCAGCAGCCGCGAGCGGAGCACGGGGTCCACGATCGTCACCACCCGGCGAGCTGGGTCTCGGCCCGCCGGATGATCTCCTCCGGTGCGAGTTCCGTCTTGAGCTCGTCGAGGCCGTGCCACTGCCCGATGATCCACAGTCGGTTCGCCCCGAGCTCCCGCCGCAACTCACCGCTGATCAGCTGACGTGCGACGTCGCGGGCGAGCACCCAGCCCACCTGGTGCCGGGTCAGCACGGGGAGGCGCAGCTCGGCCAGTGCCGCGGCGACCAGCGGCCGC
The DNA here is from genome assembly GCF_014648475.1 of Lentzea flava. Taxonomy (GTDB): domain Bacteria; phylum Actinomycetota; class Actinomycetes; order Mycobacteriales; family Pseudonocardiaceae; genus Lentzea; species Lentzea flava. Next base: position 298,343 of record NZ_BMRE01000002.1, read on the forward strand.
ACCTGGCGGACGGTGAGGCGGGTCGGCGACTCTCCGGCCAGCTCGCGCAACGCGGGCGAGTCCACGCCCGCCTCCAGCAGATCGCACGCGAGTCGCACCGCGACGTCCGGCTGCACCTCGTTGGCCACGAAGGCGGCGTTGAGGCGCAGCAGGCGGTCGCGGAGCTCGTCGTTCACAGGACCAGTCTCCGAGCGATCGCCACCGAAATTAGTGAAGCCGCCATCGCGCCCACACACGATGGCGGCTTCATCGGGGAAACGGCGGTCAGCCGTTCGAGATCGCGGTCATCTCCTCGCGCGACACGACCTTCACGCGCTCGCGGCCCTCGGCGGCGCCCAGTGCGATCTCGTGCAGGTCGAGCTTGCGCCAGCCCTCGTTCGTCACGAACGGCACGCCGCGCTGCTCGAGGAACTGCACGATGGCGTCCGGCGCAGCCGAGGTGGCGCGGGGGAGGGACGACGCGTCCTCCAGCAGGCTCGTGATGGTTTCCAGCGCGTCGCCCTTGGTGTGGCCGATGAGGCCGATCGGGCCGCGCTTGATCCACCCGGTGACGTAGACGCCGGGGATGGGCACCTCGTCCAGGTCCAGCACGCGGCCCGCGAGGTGCGGGATCGTGCCTGAGACGTGGTCGAACGGGATGTCGGTCAGGTGCGTGGAGAGGTAGCCGACGGCGCGGTACACGGCCTGGACGTCCCAGTCCGTGAAGACGCCGGTGCCGCGGACGGTGCCGTCGCCGGTCAGTTCCTGGGTCTCGGTGCGCAGGCCCTCGACGCGATCGGAACCGAGAACTTCGACCGGGGCCTCCAGGAAGTGCAGGTGCAGTCGGCGCGGGCGGTTGCCGACGTCGCGGATCGCCCACTCCTGGAGGGTCTTCACGATCATTTCGACCTGCTTGTTGGTCCTGATCGCGTGCATCGAGGCCTCGTCGAACTCGATGCCCTCCGCGTGGACGATCACCTCGACGTTCGGCGAGTGGTCGAGTTCGCGCAGTTCCAGCGGGGTGAACTTGGCCTGGGCCGGGCCGCGGCGGCCGAACACGTGGACGTCGGTGACCGGAGAGGACGCCAGGCCCTCGTACACGTTCTGCGGGATCTCGGTCACCAGGAGCTCGTCGGCGGTCTTGGCGAGGATTCGCGCCACGTCCAGAGCGACGTTGCCGACGCCCAGCACCGCGACCGACGTGGCGGTCAGCGGCCAGGTGCGCGGGACGTCCGGGTGGCCGTCGTACCAGGACACGAAGTCCGCGGCACCGTAGCTGCCGGGCAGGTCGATGCCGGGGATGTCCAGCTCGCGGTCGGCGGACGCGCCGGTGGAGAAGACGACCGCGTCGTAGAACTGGCGCAGGTCGTCGAGCTTGATGTCGACGCCGTACTCGACGTTGCCGAAGAAGCGGACCTGCGGCTTGTCGAGCACCTTCTGCAGGGCGCCGACGATGCCCTTGATGCGGGGGTGGTCGGGGGCCACGCCGTAGCGGACGAGGCCGTAGGGCGCCGGCAGCTTCTCGAAGAGGTCGATCTGCACGTCGACGTCGGACTTGGTCAGGATGTCGGCGGCGTACACACCGGCCGGACCGGCGCCGACGACCGCGACGCGCAAGGGACGACTCATGACACCTATTTTAGGGTAGCCTAACCTCAACGAAGACGAGAGCTAACTCACTCGACGCGACCGACTAGGCTTCGTACATGCGCGTGCTCGTGGTCGACAACTACGACAGCTTCGTCTACAACCTGGTCCAGTACCTCGCCCAGCTCGGGGCCGAGTGCGTCGTGCGGCGCAACGACGAGGTGGACCTCGACGAGATCGCGAAGGTCGACGGCGTGCTCGTCAGCCCTGGCCCCGGTACACCGGAGCGCGCCGGGGCGAGCATCGACGTGATCAAGCGGTGTGCCGACACCGGCAAGCCGGTCTTCGGCGTGTGCCTCGGCCATCAGGCGATCGGTGTGGTGTGGGGCGGAACGGTCGACCGCGCGCCGGAACTGCTGCACGGCAAGACGAGCATCGTCTTCCACGAGGGCAAGGGTGTGCTGAACGGCGTGCCGAAGCCGTTCATCGCGACGCGCTACCACTCGCTGACGGTGCTGCCGGAGACGATTCCCGCGGAGTTCGAGGTCACCGGCAAGACCGAGACCGGCATCGTGATGGCCATGCGCCACAAGGAACTTCCGGTCGAGGGCGTGCAGTTCCACCCCGAGTCGGTGCTGACCGACGGCGGCCACCGGATGCTCGCCAACTGGCTCAAGGTCTGCGGCTACGAGGTGCCGGAGGCCACGGTCGCGCAGCTCGAGAACGGCATGCGCACGCTCGCCGCGGCCGCTCGCCAGTAACAAAAAGGGGCGGCTCCCACGAAGGAAGCCGCCCCCTGCACAACCACCGCGCTAGGTCGTCACGATCCCGAACTTGCCGACGGTGATCGTCACCGTCGCGCCCTTGGTGATCGGCGATCCCTTGGTCGGGTTCTGCGAGAGCACCGTCTTGTCCTGGGACGGGTCGTTGACCTGCTGCTGCTGAACGTTCAGGTTTCCGTTCCAGCCCAGCGACTTCAGCTTGTTCTCGGCTTCCTTCTGGGTCAGGCCGGACAGGTCGGGCATCTCGATCTGGTTGCCCTTCGAGACCTTCAGCGTGACGACCGTGTCCTTGGTCACCTTGCTGTTGCCCGCCGGGGTCTGCGAGACGACCTGGCCCTCGGGCTTGGTGCTGTCGGTCTGCTCGATGCTGACCTTGAAGCCCGAACCCTCCAGCGTCTGCTTGGCGTCGTTCACGTCACTGCCCACGACGTTCGGCACGTTCTGCTTGTCCGGTGCCTTGCCGAGCGTGATGGTGATCGTGCCGCCCTTCTTCAGCTTCAGGCCGGACTCCGGGTTCTGCGACGCGACCTTGCCCTGCAGCTTGGTGTCGTCGACCTCGACCGGGTCGGCGCTCTGCTGGAGCTTGAAGCCGCCGGGGTCCTTGTCGATGATCGCCTGCGCCTCCTGAGGGGTCTTGCCCTTCAGGTCGGGCACGGTGGCCTCACCGGGAGGCGCGCCGACGAAGATCGTGACCTGCGCACCCTTCTGCACCTGGGTGCCCTCCGGCGGGTCGGTCCTGATCACCTTGGAGATCTGGTCGGCCGTGCACGGGGCCGGTGCGCCGTTCGCACCCGGCTCACAGGCGACCTCCTGCTGCTGCGGCACGAGACCGGCCTTGTTGATCAGCTCCTTGGCCTCCAGCGGGCTCCGGCCGACGATCGACGGAACCGACACCTTGTCGGTGGTCTTGCTGCCGGTGTCCATGATGTTGCTGGTGATCCACGCGGCCAGGCCGAGCACGGCGATGCACAGGATGGCCACCAGCGTGATCATGATGGCCTTCTTGCGCCTGGCGCGCCGTTCCTCTTCCTCGTCGGCGATCGGGTCGTAGTCGTCCTCCGGCTCCGACTTCAACGCGGCCGGGCGGTGCCTGCCGCCGCCACCGGACATCACCTGGGTGCGAGGAGCGCGCGACGCCTGCTCGTTCATCACGGCGGTGCGGTCCTCGGCCGTCATCACGGCCGGAGCGGACGGACGCTGGCCGGAGAGCACGCGCACCAGGTCGGCCCGCATCTCCGCGGCCGACTGGTAGCGGTTGGCCGGACCCTTCGCCATCGCCTTCAGCACGATCGCGTCGAGCTGCGGCGACACCTTCGGGTTCAGCGACGACGGCGGCTTCGGGTCCTCCCGCACGTGCTGGTACGCAACGGCGACGGGGGAGTCGCCGGTGAACGGCGGCTCACCGGTGAGCAGCTCGAACAGCACGCAGCCGGCGGCGTAGACGTCGGAACGGGCGTCGACGGACTCGCCGCGCGCCTGCTCCGGCGAGAGGTACTGGGCGGTGCCGATCACCGCGGCGGTCTGGGTGACCGCGGCCTGGCCGTCGTGCACGGCGCGGGCGATGCCGAAGTCCATCACCTTCACGGCACCGGACTTGGTGATCATCACGTTCGCCGGCTTCACGTCGCGGTGGACGATGCCGTGCCGGTGGCTGAAGTCGAGTGCGGCCGAGACGTCGGCCATGACCTCCATCGCGCGCTTGCCCGACAGCGGACCCTGCGTCTTCACGATGTCGCGCAGCGTTCGCCCGTCGACGAACTCCATGACGATGTACGGCAGCGGGCCGTACTCGGTCTGCGTCTCGCCGGTGTCGTAGACGGCGACGATCGCGGGGTGGTTCAGCGCGGCGGAGTTCTGCGCCTCGCGCCGGAAGCGTTCCTGGAACTGGGCGTCGCGGGCGAGGTCTGCGCGCAGCACCTTGATCGCCACGTCTCTGCCGAGGCGGACGTCCCGCCCCTTGTGGACCTCGGACATACCGCCGTACCCGAGGGTCTCACCCAGTTCGTAGCGGTTTGAGAGCAGTCGCGGAGTGCTCATCGGTGCTTCGTCCCGCTCCTCGTCGACGGTGTTCCCAACTCGGTTCTGGTCTTGCTCATGGCGCGCATGTCACCTTCACCTGCGAGCCAGCCGCCAAGTCGCCTGTCGGCGCGATGGCGGTGACCCGGCACTTCTTCAGGTCGCCCGGCGTTGTGCCCTGCGCGGTCTGCACCTTGGGCTCCAGGCCGTGGTCGATCAGCTCGGTCCTGACTTCGTCGCCGGAACGCCCGATGTAGTCGTCCTCGTCGATCCGCTTCGGCACGTTGCCCGGTATCCGGTCGGCGGAGTCGGGCTTCGCCTGTCCGCTCGCCGGAGGGATCGTCGAACTCGCGGTGGTCTGCAGGCCACGTTGCCCGTTGCCGTCGTTCGGCTTCATGGTCAGCTTCCAGACGACGACCACGCCGAGCACCAGCAGCACGGTCACCAGGAGAGCGACCATAACCCAGACGACGGTCCGGTTTCTCCCCGGTGGTGTCGGCATCGGCGTGAACGTGCCGGTCTGGTGCGCCGGTCGCATGCCGGGATGGGTGCCAGGACGGCCGGGGCCGGTCGCGTGGTGCGGCATCTGCGGCGGAACCGGCAGCGGCTGCGAGACCTGGGGTGGCGGCGGAGGCGGTGCCATCTGGGGCGGTGGTGCCATCTGGGGCATGGTGAACCCGGACGGCGTCGGCAACGGCTGGCCCACCCGCACCGCGCTCACCGCGGCGGCGAACTCGCCACCCGTCCGGTAGCGCTGCCGAGGGTCCTTCACCAGCGTGGCCTCGATCAACGCCCGAGCACCCGGCGGCACGTCCGGCGGCAGCGGCGGGGCGATGTCGCGGATGTGCATCATGGCGACGGTCACCGCGTTGTCCGACAGAAAAGGCCGGTGTCCGGCAAGGCATTCGTAACCACACACCGCCAACGAGTAAACGTCGCTCGCGGGTTCGGCCTCGCCACCAAGAGCTTGCTCGGGTGCGATGTAGTGCGCGGTGCCCATCACCATGCCCGACCGCGTCACGGGTGCCGCGTCCACGGCCTTCGCGATGCCGAAGTCGGTGATCTTCACCTTCCCCGACGGCGTGACCATGATGTTGCCCGGCTTCACGTCCCGGTGCACGAGCCCGCGTTCGTGGGCTGCCTGCAGCGCGTTTCCGGTCTGCTCCAGCAGATCCAGCGTCACGTCCGCCGAAAGCCGGCCCCGCGAGATGATCGTCGCGAGCGGTTCGCCCTCGACGAGCTCCATCACGAGGTACGCGGTGTCCTCCGGTCCGTCGGTGACGGACGCGGTCTCGCCGTAGTCGTGCACCGACGCGATGCCGGGGTGGTTGAGCGACGCGGTCATCCGCGCCTCGGTGCGAAAGCGGTGCAGGAACTCGGGATCGCCGGAGAGCTCGGCCTTGAGGACCTTCACGGCCACTCGGCGGTCGAGCCGTTCGTCGGCGCCTTCCCAGACCTCGCCCATGCCACCGACCGCGATCCGCCTGGTGAGGCGGTAGCGGTCGGCGAGGAGCTGGCCCGTGGTCAGCATCAGCGACCCGCCAGGTACGCGTTCATCACGGCGCGCCCGATCGGCGCGGCGACCTTGCCACCGGTGGCACCCAGACCGCGGTCGCCACCGTCCTCAACGATGACCGCGATCGCGATCTCCGGCTTCTGCGCCGGCGCGAACGCGATGTACCAGGCGTGCGGCTTGTTCTGCGAGACGTTCTCGCCGTGCTCGGCGGTACCGGTCTTCGACGCCACCTGGATGTTGGCCAGCCGGCCCTCACCACCGGTGTTGATCTCCGACTGGATCATCATGTCGCGCAGCACGCCGGCGTTCGCCGTCGTCATGGCGGTGTCGAGCTCGTCGGGGTCGGTCTCGTCGATCGGCTTGAGGTCCGGCCCCAGCACCTTCGACACCAGGTACGGCTGCATCCTCTTGCCGCCGTTGGCGATCGTCGCCGCGATCATCGCGTTCTGCAGCGGCGTCACGCGCACGTCGCGCTGGCCGATGCCGCTCTGGTAGAGCGCGGCCTCGTCCTGGATCGCGCCGAGGGTCGAGGTCTCGACCGACAGCGGCACCTTCAGGTCGGAGTCGTTGAAGCCGAACTTGTTCGACTGGGCCGTCAGCTTGGACTTGCCGACCTGCGCCGCCATCTCACCGAACGCCGTGTTGCACGACTTGGCGAGCGCCGTCTCCATCGACACCGTCTGGCCGGGGCCGCACGGCTGGCCGTTGAAGTTCGGGAACGGAGCGTTCGACGTGCCGGGCAGGTTGATCGTGCCCGCCGCGGTGTACTGGGTGTCCTTGCCCTTGCCGTCGGCGAGTGCCGCGGCCGCCACGACGACCTTGTACGTCGAGCCGGGCGGGTAGAGACCCTGCGTCGCGCGGTTGATCAGCGGGTTGCCGTTGCCCTTGGCGGTGAGTTCCTTCCACGCCGCCTGCTGCTCGTTCCCGTCGTGGCTCGCGAGCCGGTTCGGGTCGTACGACGGCGTGCTCACCATCGCGAGGATCTCGCCGGTCGACGGCTTGATCGCGACGACGGAGCCGGTGAAGCCCTTCGCGGTCAGCTGGTCGTACGCGACCTGCTGCACCTTCGAGTCCAGCGTGAGCTGGACGTTGCCGCCGACCGGGTCGCGACCGGTGATCAGCGCGGAGACCCTGCGGGCGAACAGCCGGTCGTCCGAGCCGTTCAGCAGGTCGTTCTCCGCGCGCTCCATGCCGGAGGTGCCGTAGGTGACCGACAGGTAGCCGGTCACCGGCGCGTACACCGGACCGTTGTTGTAGGTGCGCAGGTACCGGAGACGGTCCGTCGTCTCCTTGACGTCCGCGATCACCGTGCCGTCGGCCACCGTGATCAGGCCGCGCTTGCGGGCGTACTCGTCGAGGAGCACCCGCTTGTTGTACGGGTTCTTGCGCCACTCGTCGGCGTTGATCACCTGCACCCAGGTCGCGTTGCCCAGGAGCAGGACGATCATCACCATCATGGCCATGCCGACACGGCGGAGCGGTGTGTTCATTTGGGACGCTCCACCATCACAGTGTGCTGGTCGGCGATAGCCGGTTGTTGCGGTTTCGGCTTGGGAGCCCGCTGCGGGGCCCTCGCCGCGGCAGAAATTCGCAGTAGCAACGCGACCAGGATGTAGTTCGCGAGAAGCGACGAACCGCCGTAGGACAGGAACGGCGCGGTGATACCCGTCATCGGGATCAGCTTGGTGACACCGCCGACGACGATGAACACCTGGAAGCACACGGCGAACGCGAGACCGCCGCCGAGGAGCTTGCCGAAGCTGTCGCGCACCGAGATGGCACCGCGCAGGCCGCGCAGCGCGAAGACCATGTAGATCAGCAGCAGTGCGCCGAAGCCGACGAAGCCGAGCTCCTCGCCGATCACGGCGGTGATGAAGTCGGTGTTCGCCTCGGGGATCATCTCCGGGCGGCCGGCACCGAGGCCGGCGCCGCCGATGCCGCCGGTCGCGAGCCCGAACAGCGACTGCGAGATCTGGTAGCCGCCGCCGAGCACGTCGTAGCGGGCGATCGGGTCCTGCCAGTTCGCCACGCGCTGCTGGACGTGCGTGAAGAGCTTCCAGGCGATGACCGCGCCGCCGGAGAACAGGCCGACGCCGAGCACCACCCACGCCGCGCGTTCGGTGGCGACGTAGAGCAGCACGAGCACGATGCCGAAGAACAGCAGCGACGAGCCGAGGTCTTTCTGCAGCACCATGACCGCGACCGCGACGCCCCACGCGGCGAACAGCGGACCGAGGTCGCGGGCGCGCGGCAGGTCCATGCCGAGGAAACGGCGGCCCGCGGTGGTGAAGAGATCGCGCTTCGACACGAGGAACGCGGCGAAGAAGACCATCAGCAGGATCTTGGCGAACTCACCCGGCTGGATCGACAGCGGGCCGACGCGCAGCCAGATCTTGGCGCCGTTGATCTCGGGCGCGATGAAGCCGGGGAGCACACCGGGCAGCATCAGCGCGACCAGTCCGGCGAGGCCGAACGTGTAGCCGAACCGCGCGAGCGTGCGGTGGTCCGGCAGGAACTTCAGCGTGGCCGCGAACAGCAACAACCCGATCGCGGTCCAGATGACCTGTTTGAACGCTACAGGGTCCCACGTCGAGCCGTCCGGGAAGACGGTGCCCTCCATGGCGAGGTCGATCCGGTGGATGACCACCAGGCCGAGCCCGTTGAGCAACGCGACGCACGGCAGGATCGCCGGGTCGGCGTACGGCGCCCACCTGCGCACCGCGAGGTGCGCACAGGCGAAGAGACCGAGGTACGCGAGACCGAGGTAGATGATCCTCAGGCTGAGCGACCGCTCCTGGTTGAGCTCCACCAGGATCAGCGCCAGCGTCACGAGTCCTGCCGCGAACGCCAGCATCACCAGCTCGGTGCCGCGCCGCGTCGGCGGTCGCAGTCCTGGCGACGTGCTGGTCGCCACCGACGCGGATGGTGAGCCTTCCCCGGCGGGGACGGGCGAGCCCTTCAACTACGGACCCTCCCGGCATTCCACGCCGACCTTCTGCCCGGTGGTGGGCGACGACTCGCTCGTCGGAGTCTCCGGGTTCGGCGAACCGTTCGCCGGCGCCTGGCTGGTCGTGGTGGTGGGACTCGTCGGGCTCGTGGGACTCGTCGGGCTGGTCTGGTTGCTCGACGTCGACGACGTGTCCTTGCACAACGGCAGCAGGTGTTCGGTGCGCAGCAACCTGACCGCGGCGCGCGCGCCGTCGATCCCGTTGTCGCTGCGGATGCCCGCGGTGATGGTCTTGCGACCACCTTCCTGCAGGTCCTTCAGCGTGATCGGCGTGCAGCCGGTCGATCCGGGCGGGCACGAGTCCTCGACCTTGGACGACAGCTTGAAGCCGAGCACGGTGCCGTTGAGGCCGCGGAAGATCGCGACCTGGCCGTCCTCGGTGGCGCCGACGTAGTACTGGGTGCCCAGCCACAGCTTGCCGCCGACCGCCACGGCGGCGGTCAGCAGGAGCAGCACGAAGATGATCGCGAACGCCTTGATGGCGTTGCGCTTCTTGCGCTTCGGGTCCTGCGGTGGCGGCGGAGGTGCCTCCATGCGCTGCGGCATCGGCGGGCGCTGCTGCGTGAGCGCGCTCGCCCTGGAGGCAGCGGAGTCCGGCGGGGTGTTGTGCTCCTCGCTGCCATCACCGGCCGCGCCGCCGACGATCGGGTAGTCGTCGCCGAAGTCGACGTCCTCGACGTCCGCCACGATCACCGTGACGTTGTCGGGGCCGCCGCCCTTGAGCGCGAGCTCGATCATCCGGTCCGCACAGGCCTGCGGGTCGGGGATGCGGATCGCCTCGTCCAGCGTCTCCTGCGAGACGACGCCGGACAGGCCGTCCGAGCAGAGCAGGAACCTGTCGCCGGCGCGTGCCTCGCGCACGGTGAGGCTCGGCTCGAAGTCGTGGCCGGTGAGGGCGCGCAGCAGCAACGAGCGCTGCGGGTGGCTCGCGGCCTCGTCCGGCGTGATCCGGCCCTCGTCGATCAACGACTGGACGAACGTGTCGTCGTGCGTGATCTGCGCGAACGTGCCCTCCCGGAGCAGGTACGCGCGCGAGTCGCCGATGTGCACCAGTCCGAGCCTGTTGCCCGCGAACAGGATGGCCGTGAGCGTGGTGCCCATGCCCTCCAGGTCCGGGTCGCTCGTGACCAGTTCGGAGATGGCGCCGTTGCCGGCCGCGACCGCGTCGCGGAGCTTGCCGAGGAGGTCGTCGCCAGGCTCGTCGTCGTCGACGTGGGCCAGCGAGGCGATGACCACCTTGCTCGCGACTTCACCGGCGGCGTGGCCACCCATGCCGTCGGCGACTGCGAGCAGGCGAGGGCCCGCGTACACGGAGTCCTGGTTGTTGGAGCGAACCAGGCCCCTGTCGCTGCGGGCCGCGTATCGAAGAACCAAGGTCATGAGCGCAGCTCGATCACCGTTTTGCCAATGCGGATCGGGGTGCCGAGAGGTACTCGCAGGGGTGCGGTGACCTTGGCTCGGTCTAGGTAGGTGCCGTTCGTGGAGCCGAGGTCCTCCACGTACCAGTCGGTGCCGCGCATGGACAGCCTCGCGTGCCTGGTCGACGCGAAGTCGTCGTCCAGGACGAGAGTGGAGTCGTCAGCGCGGCCGATCAGGATCGGCCTGCCGTCGAGCGAGATGCGGGTGCCGGTCAGCGCACCGTGGGTGACCACGAGCTGACGCGGCGCCTTGCTTCCCCTCGCCGACTTCTCGGACCTCCGGAAACCGGGCAGACCTGACGCCCGGAGCCCTGAGGCTGCGTAAAGATCAGAGCGGACCACACGTAGGGCGGCCAGCACAAAGAGCCAGAGAAGCACGAGAAAGCCTGCTCTGGTCAGCTGCATCACCAGCTCGGCCACCGGTTGTAACCGCTCCTGCCTTGAGTTGCTTACCGACGCCCGTGTCGACCTCAGCCCGCGGTGCGGAAGACCAGTGACGAGTGGCCGATGCGGACGACGTCGCCCTCCGCGAGTTGCCAAGTCTGCACTGGCGTGCCGTTCACCGTGGTCCCGTTCGTCGAACCGAGATCAGCGAGCATCGCATTCTGCCCGTCCCAGGAGATTTCCAGGTGGCGCCTGGAGACACCCGTGTCCGGGAGGCGGAAGTCGGCTTCCTGCCCACGTCCTACGACGTTTCCACCCTGCTTGAGGTTGTACGTGCGGTTGGAACCGTCGTCGAGGTGCAGGGTCGCGTTGAGCTGGCGGTTGGCGCCCTGGGTGGCCGGAGGGGCGTATCCGCCCTGGTTGTAGCCCTGGTCGTAGCCGCCAGGCTGGCCGTAGGCCGGCTGCTGGCCGTAACCCTGGTCATACCCGCCCGGCTGGCCGTAACCCTGGTCGTAGCCACCGCCCTGCTGGCCATAACCCTGGTCGTAGCCCTGCTGGCCGTAGCCCTGTTGCTGGCCGTAACCCTGGTCGTAGCCGCCGCCCTGCTGGCCGCCGCCGTAACCCTGGTCGTAACCCTGCTGGCCATAGCCCTGGTCGTAGCCCTGCTGGCCGCCGCCGTAGCCGCCGCCCTGCTGGCCGTAACCCTGGTCGTAGCCCTGCTGGCCGTAGCCCTGGTCGTACCCCTGCTGGCCATAGCCCTGTTGCTGGCCGTAGCCCTGCTGGTCGTAACCCTGCTGGCCGTAGCCGCCCTGACCATAAGGGTCCTGGCCGGGCTGGCCCTGTCCTTGTCCGTAGCCGGGTGGCTGGCTCATGGATCGGTCTCCTGCGGTGCGAGGTGGTGCTGACCGTCGGCTGGCCGCTTTCACGTCGGGGTCGACGGACGAGCTGGTTCGGAACTGTCCGGTGTGCAGCGCCTCGGAGCGCTCCAGGGAGACTACGACGTCACCATAGGTATCCCATCCGGACTCGGCCAGGTGCTCTCGCAGGCCCTCTGCGAGAAGCTGGGTGATGCGTAGTTCATCCTGCTCATCGCCCGCAAGACGCTCGTGGTCCTGAGGTCCGAGCAACACTTTGTAGTGGTTGGGGGCTAGCAGTCTGCCACCCGCGAGCTCGCGGATGTTGCTCTCACCCTCCCGTTGCAGCGCCTGTGCCACCTCTTGGGGCACGACGTTGCCGCCGAACACGCGCGCGAAGGTGTTGCCGACAAGACCTTCCAACTTGCGCTCGAAGCGTTGCAGGCCCACGTCAACTCCTTCCGCTCGGACGGGCTCCTGTACCGATCGTATCCGGGTGCGACCCGGCCTACAGGGGGCGATTAGGAACCTGGTTTGGACGCGTGCTAGTGTTCTCCACGTCTCCAGGGGCAAGTGGCGGAATGGCAGACGCGCACGGTTCAGGTCCGTGTGTCCGAAAGGACGTGGGGGTTCAACTCCCCCCTTGCCCATCGAAAGACAGAGGGAACCCCTCTCGCGGAATCCGCGAGGGGGGTTCTTTCGTTGATCGGCAGTATCAGATTCCTTGATCCAACAGGTGATGTCTGTCACTCGTTCGGGGGTCGGCATGTGGGCGATAGCGGCGGCGGACTTCGGCGCGGAACTCGAACTCGTGGAGCTTCCCGAGCCGGAAGCGGGTCCGAACGAGTTGAAGGTGCGCTTGTTCGCGGCGAGCGTGAACCCGTTCGACCGCAAAGTCGTCGACGGCATGCTTCGCGGTTCCGCGGAACACCGGTTCCCGTTGGTTCCCGGAACTGACGGGGCGGGTGAGGTCGTTGGTTCCGGAGAGAGGATTTTCGGAACGTTCTTCCACCGTCCCGTCGGCATCGGTACATACGCCGAGTACGTCACAGTTCCGGCGGGGAACGCGTTGGCTCCGTTGCCGGAAGACCTCGATCCCGCCGTTGCCGCCGCATTGCCGACCGCGGGTATGACCGCCCTGCAGTTGGTCGAGTCGCTGGGTTCCGCGCAATCCGTGCTGATCATCGGGCCGAACGGCGGCGTGGGTTCGTTCGCCGTCCAGATCGCTCGTGCGGCCGGCAAGCGGGTGATCCCGATCGGCCGGGGCGACTCTCTCGTCGAGGCCGACGCTCTGATCGATCTCGTCAGCGCCGACCGTTCGTCGTTCGAGGCGAACGCGCGCTACGCGCCGTTGGCCTTCAACACCAACTACGTCTCCAGCGATCCGGCCCAGAACTTCGGCATGAAGGGGTCGCGGGAAACGCTCGTGCGCCTCGCGTCGATGGTTCAGGCGGGAGACCTGACCGTGCCGATCAGCCGCCGGGTGCCGCTGCGCGAGGCGACTGACGTTTTCGCAGGTCACGGGCCTGGCAAGACCGTGATCATCATGTAGGTGGTCGTTCTGGCGCGGTGAACGGTCGACGGGCGGTGACCGGTGCCGCTGACCGGCTTTTCGTCCCCACGCGTAGCGCACCCACTCTGAGCAGCACTTTTGGTGCGTCCAACCGGATTAACGTCACCCAGACGGCAGCACCGTAGGACCGAACTCCCCGCGCTGCTCTTCGACCGGTCACCGACCGGTCGGCGCCGTCGATCGCAGGGGGTGCGGTGACCCGGGGGCGGGCCGCGCGCTTCCTGGTACGCCTTATCCAGAGCACGAGTCGAAACGCGGCGGATCGCCCGCCGCGGGTGGCGAGGAGGCACTGGCGTGAGCAGCACCCCAGCAAGGATCGCGGCACCCGGCAGCGCACAGGGACTGTCGACCACCGCGCTCCCGGTTCCGGAACTGCCCGCGTCCGTCGAGGAGCTGGCAGCCGCTGCGGCGATCCGCCTCGGCTGGCACGGCGTGGTTCTGCCGGAGATGGTCCTGATGGGCCGCAAGGTCGTCGTCGTGGCCGAGCTCCTGGCCGACGCCCACGCCGAGCGCGTGTGCGTGGGTGCGGGCCCCGAGGCCGACAAGACCACCGTTTCCACGTGGGTGTGGCCGGAGATGGAAGGCCGCGTCCCGCCGGCCGCCGTCCGCATCGTCGGCGTCCTGGCCGTCGCCCGCCACTGGCGCACCGCGCTCGCGTCCGCCGTCCCCTTCGCCCGCTACGGCAACGCCGCGGTCGTCCTCCCGGAGTCGGTCGCGTTCTCGCACGACTACCTGTCGAACTGCCTGCCGCGCGTCCGCCGCTACGGCGTCTCGGTCCTGCTGGCCGACGACGAGAAGGACCTCTCGGTCGACGTCTCCGGCCGCCAGGAGACCGTGCCGGCCGAGGACACCGCCATCACCCGCTGGGTCAACGAGCTCGTCTACGAGCAGGTGCTCGCCACCGCCTCCTGATCTACGGTCGGGGGCATGCGAGTAGTCATAGCCGGCGGACACGGGCAGATCGCGCTGCTTCTGGAGCAGCAGCTGGCCACCCGTGGAGACGCGGCGACAGCACTGGTCCGCAACCCCGATCACTTCAGCGACGTGCAGGAAGCCGGAGCCGTTCCGGTGCTGTGCGACCTCGAGTCCTCCGACCTGGACTCGGTCGCCGCGTATTTGAACGGCGCGGACGCCGCGGTTTTCGCCGCAGGCGCAGGGCCAGGCTCAGGAGCCGCCCGCAAGGACACCGTGGACTACGGGGCCGCCGCCCTGTTCGCCTCGGCCGCGGTCGAGGCGGGGGTGCGGCGGTTCGTCCAGGTGTCGACCGTCGGGATCGAGTCCGCCGACTCCCCGTCCGTGGATCCGGAGTTCGCGGTCTACCTCAAGGCCAAGAAGCTGGCCGAGGAAGACCTCAGGTCCCGTGACCTCGACTGGACGATCCTGCGGCCGGGACCGTTGGTGAACGACCCGCCCACCGGACTGGTCACGCTGGCAGCGCCCCGGTTGCCGCGGGCGTCGGTCACTCGGGCGGACGTCGCTGCCGTGCTGGCGGAGTTGCTCAACGCGCCGCAGACGATCGGCAAGACGCTGGAGCTCACGAACGGCGAGACGCCGGTCGCCGACGCCGTTCGCGCGATTCTCTAGCCGAGCACCCGGTCCAGGTAGGTGTTCGTGAACGTCCTGCCAGGATCGACTTCGTCCCGCACCCGCAGGAAGTCGTCGAAGTGCGGGTACAGCGGACGGAGTTCGGTCGCCGTCAGGTCGTGCATCTTGCCCCAGTGCGGACGTCCGCCGACGGACGCGGCGATGCTCGCGTACGCGTCGAAGAAGGCCTTGTACTGCATGCCGAGCGCCTGGTGCATCGAGATGTACGCGGTGTCGCGGCCCGACGCGGTGGACAGCCAGATGTCGTCGGCCTGCGCGACTCGCACCTCGCACGGCACGATCAGCGCGTCCCGGTCGCCGAGCTTGTTCGCGACCGCGCGGAGTTCCGCGATGACGTCCATCAGCGTCTCGCGCGGGATGGAGAACTCGGTCTCCACGAACCGGACTCGGCGCGGCGTCACGAAGACGTTGTGCGAGTAGTCCGAATAGGACCGTTCGGAGATCAGCGAGCCGCAGATCTCGTTCAGCTTGCGGGTGTAGCGCGGGAACGTCTTGGCCACCTTGCACACCGCGCCGAACGCGGCGTTCTCCATGACCTCGTACTCCCAGAGCTGGCGTGCGCGGGAGAGCGGCTTCGCCGGCTCGGGAATCCTGTTGTTGCGCTTGAGGATCACCCGGTCGGAGTGCGTGAACCAGTGGAACTCCACGTGGTCCTCGACCGCGCACAGGTCGTCGAACTGCTCCAGCACGGCGTCGAGCCGGCCGGGTGCCTCGGAGGCCTGCAGCACGAACGACGGCACGCACTGGAGCGTGATCGTGCTGATGATGCCGAGCGCGCCGAGGCCGACGCGGGCGGCGTTGAACAGGTCGGGGCGTTCCGAGCGAGAGCACGTGACGACGGATCCGTCAGCCAGCACGAGTTCCAGTTCGGCGATGGCGGTGGCCAGGACGCCGAGCTTGGCGCCGGTGCCGTGGGTGGAGGTCGAGACGGCGCCCGCGATGGTCTGGGCGTCGATGTCGCCGAGGTTCGGCATGGCGAGGCCGAGGCGGTGCAGGTCGGCGTTCAGCACGTGCAGCGGGGTGCCGGAGCGGACGGTCACCAGGCCGGACTCCGTGTCCGCGCGCACGATTCCCGTCCAACGGTTCAGGTCGAGCGCCACCTCGGGCGCGACCGCGATGTCGTTGAACGAGTGACCGCTGCCCCGCGCGCGGACACGGCCGGCGGACACGACCGCCGCCGCGATCTCGTCCGTGCTCGTCGGGTGGACGACGCGCGTAGGCGTGCACGAAGCCGTTCTAGCCCAGTTCGTCCACACACGGACCTCCACGAGAGAGTGTGACCTGCGAGTAACGTAAGTGAAAGCTCTTCACGTTTCAAGGGTTGACGACGTACCGTCAGTGCATGCGCAGAACACGACTCGACGTCGCGACGAAGGACCTGGATCCTCCGTTCGCGATCGTCGACCTGGACGCCTTCGACCACAACGCGGCGGACCTCGCCCGCCGCGCTGCCGGTCATCCGATCCGGGTCGCGAGCAAGTCGATCCGCGTGCGCGACCTGGTGAGCCGGGCACTCGAACGGCCCGGCTACTCCGGGATCATGTGCTACTCGCTGGCCGAGGCGCTGTGGTTGTCGGAGCAGAACGTCAGCGACGACCTGCTGGTGGCCTACCCGACCGCTGACCGCGCAGCGCTGCAAAAGCTCGCGGCCAACGAAACCGCACGTCAGCGCGTCACCATCATGGTCGACTCGATCGAGCACCTCGACTTCGTGGACGCCGCGATCGGCCCGCACTCCGACATCCGCGTGTGCCTCGAACTGGACGTCTCGTGGCGCCCGCTGCCCGGCGTCCACATCGGTCCGCGCCGTTCGCCGATCCACACCCCGCAGCAGGCCCGCGCGCTCGCCGCCAGGATCACCCAACGGCGAGGCTTCAAGCTCGTCGGCGTCATGGCGTACGAGGGCCAGATCGCGGGCCTCGGCGACAACCCGCCCGGCCAGCCGTTGCGCGCCATCGGAATCCGGCTCATCCAGGCCAAGTCCGGCCCCGAGCTGGTGGCCCGCCGCACCGCCGCGATCACCGCCGTCAGGCAGGTGGCAGACCTGGAGTTCGTCAACGGCGGCGGCACCGGCAGCCTCGAACTGACCGGCTCCGACCCGTCCGTCACCGAGCTCGCGGCAGGCTCCGGCCTCTTCGGCCCGACCCTCTTCGACGCCTACCAGTCGTTCAAGCCGGTGCCCGCGGCGCTCTTCGCGCTGTCGGTGGTCCGCAAGCCGAACAAGCGCACGGCAACGCTCTTCGCCGGCGGCTACATCGCGTCCGGCACACCGACGCCCGACCGGCAGCCGTCGCCGTACCTGCCGGAGGGGCTGAAGACGCTCGGCCTCGAAGGCGCGGGCGAGGTGCAGACGCCAGTCACCGGCAAGGCCGCCGAGCAGCTGAAGATCGGTGACCGGGTCTGGATGCGGCACGCCAAGGCGGGCGAGCTGTTCGAGCGGTTCGACGAGGTGCACCTGGTGCGAGGTGACCGGATCGAACGGACCGTGCCCACGTACCGCGGTGAGCGCCGCAACTTCGGCTAGGCCGGGAGGCGCGACGACAGGTAGCCCCTGACCAGCACCTTCGCCTCCAGCAGGATCGCCTGGTCGCCGGTCGAGCTGTTCCGGAACGCCATCTTCAGCACGGCGTCCGCGGCCTCGACCGCGATCGCGATCGGCAGCTGGACCTCGCTCATCGGGATCCCGAACTTGCCGGAGATCAGCTCGGAGATCTTGTCGGAGATGACGGCGTTGTTGTCGCGGCGATCGTCCAGCAGCCGCATGTCCACGACGTCGCCGAAGTGCAGTTTCCCGAACGCGGGGATCTCGCGGTGCATCGTCACGTAGACGTCGAACACCGTGTCCACGGCGTCCCACCAGTGCTCGAGGGTCGCCTTCTCGAGCCGTTCGGTGATGCCCTGGGAGAACCTGTCGACGTTGCGCAGGGTCAGTGCCTGCACGACGGCTCTCTTGTCCGGGAAGAACTGGTACAGCGAGCCGACCGCCACACCCGCTCTCTCCGCGATCAACGTCGTGGTGACGCCGTCGTAGCCCACCTCGTCGATGAGGGTCGCGCAGGCCTCGAGCATTCGCTCTACTCGCTTGGCGCTGCGCTGCTGGACGGGCTGACGGCGAAGCGGGGTGGTGCTCGTCACGGCGACTCCCAGTAGTTCGGGTGCTTCCATCTTGCCTGTTGTACGGCTCTTTCACTTCCCTGAACCTGTCAACACGCCTACGATCCGAACAAGTTTCACATTTGGAGGATCGATGAGCGACTTCCTCTGGGGAGTGTCGACGTCCGCGTTTCAGATCGAAGGCGCGTTCAACGAGGGCGGCCGGGGTCCCTCCGTGTGGGACGAGTTCGCTCCGGTGCACGACAACCACAACGCCAGCGTCGCCTGCGATCATTACCACCGCTGGCGTGAAGACGTTGCGCTCATGACACAGCTCGGCGTGAACGCGTACCGGTTCTCCATCGCGTGGCCGCGCATCCAGCCGACGGGCAAGGGACCTGTCAACGCCGAGGGGCTCGACTTCTACGACCGCCTGGTCGACGCGCTCGTCGACGTCGGCATCGCCCCCGTGGTCACGCTCTACCACTGGGACACCCCGCTGGAGCTCGAAGCCGAGGGCGGGTGGCTCAACCGGGACATCGCCGACCGGTTCGCCGACTACACCGCGCTGGTCGCCGACCGTCTCGCCGACCGGGTCAAGCTGTGGATCCCGATCAACGAGCCCGCGATGGTGACGTTGCAGGGCTACGCGATCGGTGAGCACGCGCCGGGCAAGACGTTGCTCTTCGACGCGTTGCCGACCGCCCACCACCTGAACCTCGCTCACGGTCGTGCGGTGGAAGTGCTCCGGTCGTTCAACGCGAACCAGGTCGGCACCGCGAACAACCACACGCCCGCCTGGCCGGCTGCTCCGAACGACGTAGCAGCTGCCGAGGCGTACAGCGAAATCCACAACTGGTTGTACGCGGACCCACTTCTGTCGGGCCGATATTCCGACGCAGTCGCGGATCGGCTGCCGATCGAGAACGGTGACCTGCGGACGATTCACCAGCCGCTCGACTTCTACGGCGTGAACTACTACAACCCGACGCGGCTGAAGTCGCCGTCGGAGGGCAACCCGCTGCCGTTCGAGCTGGTGGAGATCGGCGAGTACCCGCGGACCGGCTTCGGCTGGCCGATCGTGCCGTCCGGGCTGACGGAGATGATCACCCAGCTCCGCGAGCGGTACCCGAACCTGCCGCCGGTGTACGTCACCGAGAGCGGCTGCAGCTTCCCGGACGAGATCGAGGACGCCGACCGGATCTCCTTCCTCGACGGACACCTCAAGGCAGCGCAGGCGGCGGACGTGTCCGGCTACTTCGTGTGGTCCCTGCTCGACAACTTCGAGTGGGAGGCCGGCTATTCGCAGCGGTTCGGGCTGGTCCACGTCGACTACGAGACCCAGCGACGCACTCCGCGC
Organism: Lentzea flava; assembly: GCF_014648475.1. Lineage (GTDB taxonomy): Bacteria > Actinomycetota > Actinomycetes > Mycobacteriales > Pseudonocardiaceae > Lentzea > Lentzea flava. Next base: position 317,517 of record NZ_BMRE01000002.1, read on the forward strand.
GACTCGTTCCACTGGTACAGAAAGGTGATCAGTGGTGAGTGAGGCACTGGCCGAGCCGATCGTCCCGGTTCGACGGAGCTGGATGGCGTGGCTGTTCGTCGCGAACCTCGGACTGTGGCTCGCGATCTACGCACCGATCCAGGTGCTGTTGCCGCAGCAGGCCGAGCTGCTGGACAAGGCGGGCAAGGAGTTCGTGTTCGGCGTTGTCACCGGTGTCGGCGCCCTGGTGTCGTTGCTGGTGGTGCCGCTCATCGGGTTCCTGTCCGACCGCACGACCTCGCGGTTCGGCCGTCGTCACCCGTGGACGGTGGGCGGCTCGGTCGTCGGGGCGATCGGCCTCGGCGTCCTGGCCGGTGCGGACTCGGTGTTCGTCATGACGCTCGGCTGGTGCCTGGTGCAGGCGGGGATCGGCGGCATGCTCGCCGCGCTGACGTCCGCCGTGCCCGACCGGGTGCCGGTCGTGCAGCGGGCGCAGGTCGGCGGATTGATCGGCATCAGTCAGATGCTCGGCACGGTGCTGGGTGCGGTCGTGGTGACGTTGCTGGTCAGCGGCCTGCCGGCGGGTTACCTGACGTGTGCGGTGATCGTTGTGACCGGCGGGTTGTTCTTCGTGCTGAGGACACCGGACACGCAGCTGATCGTGAAGCCGGTGCGGCCGACGTTCTGGATCTCGCCCCGCGAGCACCCCGACTTCGCGTGGGCGTGGCTCGGGCACTTCATGATCAACCTGGGCAACGCGTTCGGCACGCTGTACCTGTTGTTCTTCCTCGGTGACGTGGTGCACCACCCGTCGCCGGAAGACGGTCTGCTGGTGCTGATGGTGCTCTACGGGGTGGCACTCGCCGCAGGAGCGGTGCTGTTCGGCGCACGAAGTGATCGTTCTGGGCGCCGCAAGCCGTATGTGTACCTCGCGTCGGCCGTCATGGCGCTCGCCGCGTTGCTGTTGGTCATCTGGCCCACTTGGACGGCCGTTCTGGTCGCCTCACCGCTGCTCGGCATCGGTTTCGGCACGTACTGGGCGGTCGCGATCGCCCTGCTCACCCAGGTGCTGCCCGCCGCGTCCGACCGGGCGAAGGACCTCGGCGTGCTGAACGTCGCCAACGCGTTGCCGCAGGTCGTGGCCCCCTTGCTGACCGCCTTGATCTTGGCCAACCTTGGTGGCTACCGCGGGTTGTTCGCGGCGTCCGCGCTGGCGACGGCGCTGGCGGCGGTGTTGATGAGTCGAGTGCGATCGGTGGTCTGATGCAGCTGTCGGGCAAGAGGGTTCTGGTCACTGGAGCGTCCCAGGGGATCGGCGCGGAGGCCGCGTTCCGGTTCGCGGCACACGGCGCGCACGTCCACCTTGTGGCCCGGAGCGCCGAACTGCTCGATCTACAGGTCAAGCGGATCACCGAGTTCGGTGGCTCGGCCTCCGCCCACCCGGCCGATCTCGCGGACGCCGCGCAGATCCGCGCGCTCGCCGAGGAGGTCGAAGCGCCTGACGTGCTCGTCAACAACGCGGGCGTCGGCCGCTGGTTGTTCCTCGACGACACCTCGGCCGACGAACTGCAGACGATGACCGCTGTGCCATACGTGGCGGCGTTGCTGCTGACCAGGGAGTACTTGGGAGCCATGCGTTCCAGGCGGTCCGGCTGGATCGTCAACGTGAACTCGCCGGTGTCACGCCTCCCGATTCCCGGTTGCGTGGGCTACCAGTCGGCGCGGTGGGCGTTGCGAGGTCTGACTGCGTCGCTGCGGCTCGACCTGCGAGGCACCGGCGTCGGTGTGAGCGAAGTGGTGCCGGGCAAGGTCTCCAGCGAGTACTTCAACAACAACCCCGGTGCCGAGGAGCGGATTCCGGCGATCGCGAGGCTGATCCCGACGGTGACGCCGGAGCGGTGCGCGAAGGCGATCGTCGACGCCGTGGAGAAGGAACGCGCTGAGCACCTGTTCCCGTGGCAGCTCAAGGCCTTCGAGATCTCCGGCCGGCTGTTCCCCGGCCTGACCTCGTACCTGGCCTGGAGGACCGGCACCCACCGCTGACCTGTGGACAGGTCGAGATCTTGGCCTGGAATTGTCGGTGGTGCCTGGAAGAATTGCAGCAAGGGTTCCCCTTCACGGGGGGACCCTTGCGTGAGCGTGGAAACGGCCCCTTGCCTGCGCGGGAGGTGCAGGCAAGGGGCCGACGTGGTGACCGCGGACCGACAACGGTCGGGGAGGGAAGGTGCACGTCACCGGCCCGCGGGAATCTGTGGAGTTGTTGAGCTGACCGGGGTCCGCGATGTCGCGGTCGGGGGTTCGCCCATCGCGGACCACCGGTCAGTAGGCCGTTTGCAGACCTGGTCGTGTCGGGGGGACGCCAGGTCAGTCGCAAAGGCCCGTTAGTGGGCTCGAGCCACCGCGCGGCGGGTTCTGGTGACAGGAGGGGTCACCGGAGCCTCGCGCAGGTGGCGAGCCGGGCGCGGGGCGAGTCCGCCCGCAACCAGGTGTTCGTACGCGGCGCGCCACACCGAGCAAGGTGACTTCTGCTGGCGCCAGCGGCCGGAGCACTCGGGGCAGTTGCCCTTCTCGTCCGGCTCGTGCGCTGCCAGCAGAGCACGCCATCCCTCGGTCAGCCGAGGGAGCTCGGATCGAGCCACCGACAGCAGGGACGGGGCATCTGCGCGGCTCGCCAGCTCCGTGAGCAGGTCGAGACGTTCCCACACAGCGTTGCGAAGAACCTGTCCGAGGATCGCGTCCATCGAAGAAGTCACCGTCACCTTTCCGCCTGGTCGGCGGCTTCGCGTAGCGCAGCCCTGAGCTGTACGAGCTGGTCGTGGGACAAGACTGCCGTCTCACCGGGAGGTCCCACCAGAACCACTTGGCCCTGAACGACCTTCACGGTGAGCTGGCGGTCCCGGTCGACCACGTCGCCGCAGCTGATCTGCCACGTCCGACGCTGCCCGGTCGTCGTGCCGCGCCATGTGGAGTCGGTGTCACCCGTCTCCACAATGGAGGTGGAACTCGGGGAGGAGCTGTCCACTATTGGTCGTTCCTCTCCGTGCTCACTCGCTTACCGGAATCTAGATTGCGATGATTCATGCCGGAACGGGACGTCACAGCGCTGACCGGTGGAAGTCTTACGGTGAGCGGTAAGCGGTGTTCGGTGGGGCCGATCAGCCTCGCCGAAGAGGACTTCTCGGGCTCGGGGACCTGCCCCTAGTCTGCCGATGACGCCCAACGGACTGTGAGGGTGCGCGATGAACACCATGGGTTCCCAGGGCTCTCCGATTCCCGCCGAGGTGTGGGATCAGCAGGAGATGCGGGACGCACTGGCCCGACGAGAGATCAGCTCGGTCTACCGGCTGCTCCGACGGCACGGCGTGTCCCAGCGCCAGATCGCGGCGCTCACGGGTCAGTCGCAGTCCGAGGTCTCGGAGATCCTCAAGGGACGCCAGGTGATGGCTTATGACGTCCTGACGCGGATCGCCGTTGGCCTGGGTGTCCCACGTGGATACATGGGTCTCGCCTATGACGAGACAACGGCAGTGAGGGTGGCCGCAACCGCGGACTCACCCCATCCTGAGGAGGACGAGTCGGTGAAGCGTCGGAAGTTCCTCGCGCACGCCGCCGCCGTGACAGTGGGCGCGGCCGTGTTCGGAGCGGACTCCGGGTCGTGGGTTTCTCACCCCACACAGACTCCGGCTCCGGGACGCATCGGCATGACCGATGTGCGCCAGGTCGAAGCGGCGACGCGTGCTCTGCGAGCCCTCGACTACCAGTACGGCGGCGGTTCCTGCCGCGACGCCGTGGTCGCCCAGCTGTCCTGGGGACAGCAGATGCTCGGTGCGAGCTCGACCGACGTCGTTCGGCAGCGCCTCTACGTCGCGCTGGCCGACCTGCACAACCTCGCCGGCTGGACGTCGTTCGACACGGGCCTGATGGACTCGGCCCGCAACCACTTCGGTCAGGCGCTCGACCTCGCCAAGCAGGGCGAGAACGAGGCGCTGATGGCGAACATCCTGTACCGCATGGGCCGCGTCTACCTGCACCAGAACGCCCCCGACGACGCACTGAAGGTGTTCCAGCTGGGTCAGCTGGCGGCGCAGAACTCCGGTTCCGAACTGGCCGTGGGCATCCTGTGCGCGAACGAGGCCTGGGCCTACGCGAAGATGGGTTCCGACGAGCAGGCGCTCAAGCTGCTCGGCCGCGCGCGCGACGAGTTCTCCCGCGCGAACGTCGCGGAAGCCCCGGCCTGGGCCAAGTTCTTCAACGAGATCGACCTCTCGTCCATGATCGGCACGGTGCACACGGAGCTGGCACAGACTGTGGATGCCAAGTACACGCGGACCGCGATCCCCGCCCTGTCCAAGGCGATCAACAACTTCGGTGACGAGTACGCGCGCAGCCGCTCGTTCAACCTGACCTCGATGGCGATCAACCACCTGCTCGAAGGCGACATCGACCACGGCGCCAAGATCGGCCGCCAGGCCGTCGACCTGTCGGAAAGCCTCAAGTCGGTCCGCACGAAGCAGCGCATGGAGCCGCTGCGCCAGGAAGCCGAGAAGCGCCGCAACAACCCAGAGGCCCGCGAGCTGGCCGACCGCGTCGCCCGCTTCACCGGAGCCGACACGGCCGCCTAGTCGAATCTCGTTTGGGTCCTATAGCACCACTTTTGGATGGTGTGGGACACGAACCGGTAACGCCAGAGCCTTCTCCCACGAATGCAGCATCGACGGGCGAGAAATCCACGCCTAAGGTGCGGCAGGTCGGGGCGAAGGACGAGGTGCGGCGCGTGAGCCTTACTCGGAGGTGGCGTTCCAAGAGAGCGCTGCGGTCCGCGCAGTTGCTCGACGAGGTCGTCGACACCCAGCTACCGCTGCTGGCGTCGTTCGACGAGGAGCGACGGCGCCGTTCGGCCGACTACCTCGCGGAGCTCGTGGCTCTGGCGCAGGACTACCGCTACTACGCCAACGGCTGGATCGACAGCCGCGAGCTGGACCGCCGCGGCCAGCGGACGATGAACCGCTTGGCGCGCATGCGTGAGGAATCTTCGGCTCGACTGATCACCGACTAGTCCATTCGTGGGCAGCTCGTCGCGCCGATCGGACCACTCGTCGAGCCCTGTGAATGTTTCACGTTGAACAATCACCAGGGGACTGGTCCGCTGTGGTCGAACAGGCCTCCGGTAGGACCGTCGTCGGGCAGGGTGGCCAGCCTGATCGCGATCCTGGCTCCCTCCGCGGGTGTGTCCCTCCCCTGGAAGCCGTTGAGATCGGTCGCCACATAACCGGGACAGGCCGCGTTGATCTTGATGTTGGTGAGCTCCTTGGCGTACTGGACGGTGAGCGCGTTCAGGAACGTCTTCGACGGCGTGTAGGTGCCGTTGATCTCGCCGAACTCCACTCCTGGCGTGGTCTGCAAGGTCAGGGACGCGAGGTGGCTCGACAGGTTGACGATCCGCGGTCGCGCGGAACGGGTGAGCAGCGGCAGCATCGCGTTGGTGACCCGGACGACGCCGACGACGTTGGTCTCCAGCACCTCCCGCAGGCTCTCCGGTGTGGCGGCGGACGGCGCGGCCGGCCAGGCTCCGGCGATCGCCGCGTTGTTGACCAGCACGTCGAGGCGGCCGAACCGTTCCTCGAACAGCGCTGCTGCCGCCTTGACGCTCTCGTTGTCGGTCACGTCCAGCGGCACGGCGAACGCGTCGACACCGTTCGCCCGCAGCTTCGCCACCGCCTCCTCGCCACGTCCGGCATCTCGCGCGCCGACTCCGACGGTCATCCCGAGACCGGCCGCGATCTCGTAGCCGATGCCCTTGTTCGCGCCGGTGACCAGCGCAATCGTCTGTTCGCTCATGCAGTTGATCGTGGTCGGACACGCGTTCAGGACCAACATCACTTCGGTGTGGCAGCGATACCCGGCCGGTATCGATAGCGTGCACGTGTGGAGACCCGGGAGCTTCGGTACTTCGTCGCGGTCGCGGAAGAACTGCACTTCGGCCGGGCCGCCGACCGTCTCGGCATCGCCCAGCCACCGTTGTCGCGGACGATCGCCCAGCTCGAACACCGGCTCGGCGTCGCGTTGCTGACCCGCACCAGCCGCAAGGTCTCGCTCACCGAGGCGGGCGCGGTGCTGCTGGCCGAGGCGCGGTCGATCCTCGGTGCGGTCGCCGCGGCCGAGAGGCGGACACGCAACGTCGACCGGCCTTCGCTGGTGCTGGCCGCCAAGGCCGGCGGTTCCAGCGAACTGCTGGCGAAGCTGCTCGACGCCTACGCCGCCGAGCCGGGCGCGGTCGCCGTCGACCTGCTGCTGTGCCAGGCCCACACCGCGCAGCCGCTGCTCGACGGCCGTGCCGACGTGGCGATCCTGCACGAACCGTTCGACTCGACAGCGGGTCTCGACGTCGAGCCTCTGCACGCCGAGAGCCAGTTCGCGATCCTGTCGAGCTCGCATCCACTGGCGGGAGCGACGCAGCTGCGGATGGCCGACGTCGTCGACCTGCCAGAACTCGCGCGCTGGCCGGAGCCCGACGGCACCTACCTCCCCGGCCCCGGCGTGGAGGTGCACGACCTGACGCAGCTGTTCCAGATGATCGCGCTCGGCCGTGCCGTCGCGGTCATGCCCGAGGTGGTGCGCACCGGTCTGCTCGAAGGCCTGGTCGCGGTACCGGTGGTGGACGCGCCGAAGGTGACGACGGTGATCGCGTGGCCACCGCACAGCAGGTCGCGTGCTGTGGCCGACCTGGTGCGCGTGGCGATGAGGTTCAGCTGACGGGCGCCCGGCTGAGCACCACGGCGAGCCCGAACGCCACGCCCATGATGGTCACCTCCAGCACGGCCCACTGCACGATCGCGGTGACCTTGTGCTGCGAGATCTTCGGCAGCAACCGCCACCGGATGTGCGCGCCCAGCAGCGCGATCAGTCCCGCACACACCGCCTTGCCGATGAACAGCAACCCGTAGCCGGTCGTGAACAGCGACTGCGGGAACGGCACGACCGGGTTGAGGATCAGCTCCAGCAACCCGTTGAACAGGCCGGTCACCGACACCACGATCAGCGAGATGGTCGCGACCTTGGAGAACTTCGGCAGTGCGACCGCCAGCAGCCCCTTGCGGTAGGCGACCAGCGCCATCACCGCGCCGAGCCCGCCCGTCCACGCGGCGGCGCCCAGCACGTGCAGCTCCATGGAGACCATCGAGTAGTCGTGGTACTTCCAGTTGGAGGCGTGCCCGGTCACCGGAATCGGCAGCAGCCCGAACATCGAGATGAGGATCCGCAGCTCGGCGGGCACCGACTCGCCGCTGCGCACGGCCATCACGCCGACGAACAGGTAGACGAACGCGCAGGCCGCGCTGAACAGCAGGCCCTTGCCCGCGCCGACGTTCGCGATGTACTCGATCGCGTTGCCGATGCTGACGTCGCTGCCCGGCCGCAGCTCAGCGGCCTGCAGCGCGATCGCCAGCAGTGCCGTGGCGACCCAGACGGCGGCGGCGACGACCGCCGCCGGCCGGGCGAGGCGCATCACCGGTTCGGTGTGCGTGGGCCGGTCGAAGCCGAGCAGCTTCGGCAGGATCGACAGCCCGACGACGATGGTCGCCGAGACGTCCAGCAGGACTCGGGTGACCGGCAGGCCGTACCGGACCGCCGCCCCGGCGTCCACGATCCCGGCAACCACGACGGGTGGTGCCAGCAGGAGGCCGAGCGCGATGCCCGCGAGTGCACCGAGGACGAGACCGGCGAGCACGCGGTAGTGGGAGGGAGCGGCGGTCCGGACGTCACTCATGCCTTGGTGCCTCCGCCGCGCAAGGCGAAGAACACGCCGCCGAAGAGCAGCGCCACGGCGCCGGCGATCCACACCCAGATGGGCAGGTCGCCCTGCGAGTGCGGGTCGGCGCCTGAGCCGTCGTTCGCCGCTTCCCCTCGCGGTGTGCCCGAGCCGTCGTTCGCCGCTCCCGCCCGCGGTGTGCCGGTGCCGTCTTTCGTGAGCGTGAACGTCAGCTCACCGGAGACGGGGTGGCCGTCCGCGGACAGGATGCGGTAGCCGATCTTGTACAGCCCTGCCTTGCCCAGTGCGCCGACAGCCTGGGTGACCGTGTTGTCCTTGATCATCGGGTCGCCGGGCAGTTCGTAGTGGCCACCGCCGCCGTCGACGACCGTGACCTTGTTGATGCCCTGGCCGCCCTGCACGTCCTGGTCGAACGTCAGCGTGACCGTGGACGGTCCGACCTCCAGCGAGGACTTGTCCTTCGGGTCGCTGCTGATCAGTGCGTTGTGCGCCGCCGCGGGGGCGGCCGTGACGAGCACGGCCGCACCAGCGATCAGGCACGCGATGAGCGCGCGCTTCATGCCTTGCGCCGCGAACGCAGGATGGCGCCGACACCGAAGCCCAGGCCGAGCGCGCCGACGGCCAGGCCGGCGCCACCGAGGTAGCGGGCGGTCTGGTCGGAACTCGTGGAGGCCGACGCCTCGTGCGTCTCGGTGCTCGTGTTGGACGCGCCGTGGCCGTGGTCGTCGGCGGCGGCCTTCTTCGGGGCGAGCTTCAGCGCGGGCGCCGGGTGCTCCGGCTCCTTGCCGTCGGCGCCGGTCGACTGGTTCCAGTCGACGACCTCGCCGTTCTCGTAGGTCTGCTTGGCCGGGAGTTCGAGCTTGTCCTTGCCCTCCGGCAGGGTGCCCAGCGCGACGAAGAACTCCTGGTACTCGTTGATCCCGATCTTCACGCCGGGGTCGGCGGTCCAGGTGATCGTCTTGAACGCCTCGGTGATCTCCTTGCCGCCGACCGTCACGGGCTTGTCGAGCTTGCCCTTGACGGCCTCGGCCTTCCAGCCGGGCAGTGGCTTGGTGCGCACCGAGGTGAGCGGGGTGTCCTGCGGGAGGGTGACCTCGAGCTTGATCGTGCCCGCGTTGTCCCGCTCGTTCGGGACGCGGAACGCGAATGTCGCGCGGCCGCCCTGGGTGAACTCCGAGGGCTGGGCGCTGACGTGCGCGGATGCGATGGCCGGGGTGCCGAGGACGGCCAGCCCGGCCACGCCGAGGACGGCGAGCGTGCGCACGCCAAATCGATTTGTCGACATGAAGTTGTGGCTCCTGATTGCCAAGGGGATTGGGTGATTGGGTGATCAGGAGTTGTTCGGTGGCCCGCGTCGCCCGTGCGCACGCGTGTACAACGCCACGTGCTGCCGTTGCGTGTACGGCGTGCTCGTGAACGTCCGCACCGGCTTGGTGACCGGCAACGGCGTGAGCCTGCGGGGGATCAGGCGCGTGACCGCGGCGAACAGCCTGAACAGGGCGTTCTCCGCGTGGAACAGCAGCAGTCCGGTCAGCGTCGCGGCGACGAGGTGCGCCACGAACATCCGGCCAGTGAGCGTGTTCGTGTGCTCGTGGTTGACCCAGGTCAGCAGCACGTGTTGCGCGAGCTGGGCCGTGGCGAGCCCGGCGATGACCGAGAGCCGCCCGGTGCGCTTGTCGGCGAGGCTGCCCGCGGCGAACGCGATCAGCACGACGAGCGGCACCGCGTGGACGAACTCCGACAGGTCTCCGCCGCCCAGCCCGTGTGCGGCGATCGTGAGCGCGGACGAGGTCAGCGCAAGTGCGGCACCACGCAGGGTGCGCAACTCACTCGACCGTGTGCTCACGCAGGTGAGGGTAATCGGGTGAGTTTGCCGCGGTCTATGAGCGGGTAGCTAGGTTCGCATGCACAACCAATGCGACCAGCCGGGCCGTACCGACCGGGTCGTGTTCGGCGTTGCTGCAGGTCTGACGCTCGCGTTCGTGACCTGGGGAATCGTCGGCACCTCCAGTCTCGCCACCTTCTCGAAGACGGCGCTCGGCTGGATCATCCAGAATCTGGGATGGGCCTTCGTGATCTCGGCCTCCGGGTTCGTGGTCTTCGCCCTGTGGCTCGCGTTCAGCCGCTACGGCAAGATCCCGCTCGGCCGTGACGACGAGAAACCCGAGTTCAAGACGGTCTCGTGGGTCGCGATGATGTTCAGCGCCGGTATGGGCATCGGTCTGATGTTCTACGGCGTCAACGAGCCGCTCTCGCACTACGTGAAGCCACCACCTGGGACTTCGGGCGATCCGCTCGAGACCGCGATGGCCACCACCCTCTTCCACTGGACGCTGCACCCGTGGGCGATCTACGCCGTCGTCGGCATCGCGATCGCGTACGGCAGCTTCCGCCGTGGCCGGTCTTCGCTGATCAGCGCCGCGTTCACCCCGCTGCTGGGTCGCCGCGCGGCCAGCGGCTGGGGCCGCGCCATCGACGTGATGGCGATCTTCGCGACGTTGTTCGGCTCGGCGGCGTCGCTCGGGCTGGGCGCGTTGCAGATCGGGTCCGGTCTGGAGGCGGCCGGCTGGGCGGGCAACGTCGGCAAGGGCGTGCTCGTCGCGATCATCGCGGTGCTGACGGTGGCGTTCGTCGCGTCCGCCGTCTCGGGTGTCGCTCGCGGGATCCAGTGGCTGTCGAACATCAACATGGTGCTGGCCGTGGTGCTGGCCCTGTTCCTGTTCGTGGTCGGTCCGACCGTGTTCATCCTGAACCTGCTGCCGACCGCGCTGGGCGACTACTTCCGCGAGCTCGCGAACATGGCGGGCCGCACCGCCGCCTCTGGCGGTGACGCGACGGAGACGTGGCTGTCCGGGTGGACGATCTTCTACTGGGCGTGGTGGATCTCGTGGACGCCGTTCGTCGGCATGTTCATCGCGCGGATCTCGCGCGGCCGCACGATCAAGCAGTTCGTGGCTGGCGTGATCCTGGTGCCGTCCGCGGTGTCGCTGGTGTGGTTCGCGATCCTGGGCGGGACGGCGATCTTCGAACAGCGGTCCGGGGTCGACCTGGCGGGTCAGTCGTCGCCGGAGTCGCAGCTCTTCGCGCTGCTCGACCAGTTCCCGCTGGCTGCGATCGCCGGTGTTGTCGTGATGGTGCTGGTGGCGATCTTCTTCGTGTCCGGCGCGGACGCCGCGTCGATCGTGATGGGAACGCTCTCCCAGCGCGGGTCGATCAGGCCGACGAAACCGGTGGTCGTCTTCTGGGGCGTGCTGACCGGTGCCGTCGCCGCGGTGATGTTGCTGGTCGGCGGCTCGAACGCGCTGACAGGCCTGCAGAACCTCACGATCATCGCGGCCTTGCCGTTCATGGTCGTGATGGTCGGGCTGTGCGTGTCGTTGGCCCGTGACCTGCGGTCCGACCCGATGATCAAGCGTGAGGAACGGGTGGCCGAGGTGATGGAGGAGGTCACCGCGCACCTCGACCCCGGTCAGGTGGTCGAGGAGGCGGCGGTGAAGGCCGTGGCCGAGGTGACCGGGAAGGTTCCGGAGGTCAGCGCACGTTCAGGCGCCTGAGCAGTTCCTGTTCCAGCACGTCCAGATCGGTTCCGACGGCCCGGTGCGCGGCTTTGCGCCGGGCCGTCGGCATGCGTTCGGAGGCACGAACGGCGGCGAGGAGCTGGGCGAGCCGGGTCTCGGTCTTCGAAACCCACGCTTCGTCGGAAGCGCGCAATGACTCCAACGAGTCGGAGAAACCGACAATCCGTGCGTGCAATCGGGCGCCGTAACCCGAGTACTTGCCGATGTCGGCGACATCGATGCCGAGACGGCGTGCGCGATAGCGGTCGTACTGCTCACTCAGCATCCCGGCACCGCGGGCCAGCACCGGAGCGAGGACCGGAATGAGCGCCGGGGCGACCACCTTCGCCACTCCGACCAGGTTCTTGGCCCTCTTGGGCGTGATCAGATGCCCGGTTTTGCGCGCCATTCGGGTACACCTCCTCCGTCAGATGAAACTTACTGCCCAGGTTGCTGACACATGAGGTCGACTCGCGACATACCCTGCATCAGTGACTTCCCAGGTGCAGCTCGACGCCGGCGTGGTCACTCGTTGTCGGCGGCGGGTGCACCTCGAAAACGATCCGGAGATGCGCGACGCTCCCAAAGCGGCGCCGGATCCGGCTTCGGAACAACGGAAAGCGGACGCGACGAACCATCGTCGCGCGGTGGCGGACGCCCTCGGCCGGATCGTCGGCTCGAACCTCTTCGAGGTGCCGAACGGGCCGGACGTGCGCAGCGCGGACCGCGAACGCGTCACGCTCGCCGCGATGGAGATGGGCGCGCCGTACATCTGGGGCGCCGCGCTGCCGCGTGACCCGCGTGGTGGTCGTCGCGGTGGCATCGACCTGCTGGTCAAGGACTCCACCGGCTACGTGCCGGTGCTCGTCGTGCGGCACAAGATCACCGATCCCGGCCAGGGCGCGCGCACGAGTCCGTTGACCATGCCGTTGCCCGGTGGCAGCCGCACGGACCCGCACCGCAAGGTCCGGCCCCAGCCGCGTGACCAGCTCCGGCTGGCCCACGCACAGCGCCAGCTGCAGGCCGCCGGCTACGCGGCGCACGGCCGGGCGACCGGTGGCGTGATCGGCATGGACGCGGACGTGGTGCTGTGGCACGACCTCGAAGCGCCGACGTGGCCCGGCGGGCGCACCGCGCTGGCCGAGTACGACGCGCGGTTCTCCGACCGGCTGGCCGTGGCGCTGGCGGCGGTGAACCAGAAGGACCCGCTGGCCAGGCCGTCGCGGATCGTCGACTGCAAGACGTGCCCGTGGTGGCCGACCTGCGACGCCGACCTCAGGCAGGGGCGGGACGTCAGCCTCGTCGTGCGCGGCGAGGACGCGGTGGCGCTGCGCAAGATCGGTCTGTCCACTGTGGACGCGCTGGCCGAGCTGGACCCGCACGCCGAAGGCCCGATCCAGCTGGTGGGCATGCCGTTCGGTGACGCGGTCGTGCTGGCGCGGGCGTGGTTGCGCGACCTGACGCTGGTGCGCCGGGTGCCCGAGATGAAGGTGCCGCGCGCGGACGTCGAGGTCGACGTCGACATGGAGAGCTTCGGTGATCTCGGCGCGTACATGTGGGGCTGCCTGCTGTCCGGAAAGGACATCGACGAGGAGCAGGGCTACCGCGCCTTCGTCACGTGGGACGCGCTGCCGTGCGACGACGAGGCGCGCAGCTTCGCCGAGTTCTGGACGTGGCTGACCGGCATCCGGCTGCGCGCCAAGGCACGAGGGCTGTCGTTCCGCGCCTACTGCTACAACGAGCTCGCGGAGAACCGCTGGCTGCTGGCGTCGGCCGAACGCTTCGCGGGCAAGCCGGGCATCCCGACGACCGCCCAGGTCAAGGAGTTCATCGAGTCCGACTCCTGGGTCGACCTGTTCGGCATCGTCCGCGAGCAGTTCCTGTGCGCCCACGGCAAGGGCCTGAAGATCATCGCTCCGGTCGCGGGCTTCCAGTGGCGCGACCCGGAGGCAGGCGGCGAGAACTCCATGCGCTGGTACCGGGCCGCCGTCGGGATGAACGGCGACGCGCTCGACACCGAGCAGCGGCGGCGGTTGCTGGAGTACAACGAGGACGACGTCCGGGCCACCCACCGCCTGCGCGAGTGGATGACCTCGGACGCCATGTCACGTCTGCCGTACGCGGGCGACCTCTAGCGAGGGGCCATGCGGAGAGCGCCGTCCATGCGGATGACCTCGCCGTTCAGGTAGTCGTGCTCGATCAGCGAGACCGCGAGCTGCGCGTACTCGGACGGCTGGGCCAGGCGCTTCGGGAACGGCACCCCGGCCGCGAGACCCGCGCGGAACTCGTCGGACACCGTGGCGAGCATCGGGGTGTCGACGATGCCGGGTGCGATGGTCAGCACGCGGATGCCGACCGACGAGAGGTCGCGGGCGGCCGGGAGGGTCATGCCGACGACGCCGCCCTTGGACGAGGCGTAGGCGACCTGGCCGATCTGGCCGTCGAACGCGGCGATCGAGGCGGTGTTGATGATGACGCCGCGGGCGCCGTGCTCGAGCTCCTCGGTCTTGCCCATGGCGGCGGCGGCCAGGCGCAGGACGTTGAAGGTGCCGATCAGGTTGACCTCGATGATCTTGCGGTAGAGGTCGAGGTCGTGCGGGCCGGTCTTGCCGACGGTGCGGGACGACGGGCCGATGCCCGCGCAGTTCACCGTGATGCGCAACGGGTTGCCGGAGCCTGCGGCCGTGTCGACGGCGGCCTGGACCTCTTCGCCGGAGGTCACGTCGGCGGCCAGGTAGGTGACGTTCTCGACGACGTCGGCCTTCTCGATGGCGCTGGGCAGGTCGAGCGCGAACACCTGCGCTCCACGCGCCGCCAGCGCACGTGCGGTCGCGCCGCCGAGACCGGACGCGCCACCGGTGACGATGGCCGCGGTACCCGAGATCTCCATGCCTTCATCCTCCTCAAAGCGAACTGCTCGCGAGGAGGTTAACGCTCGTTACCTGTACTTCAACGGTCGGACCAGTGCAGCAGTGCCACGAGGGGCACCGCCGCCAGCAGTGCGAGGGCGATGAAGATCGTCGCGATAGCCAGTACTCCCATGCCTGAACTGTGCCGTTCGAAGGTGTTCGAACGCATCGGCCGCGCCGGTAGACCTCTGGTAGGAGATCTGTCACGGTCAGCTACATCGAAAGTCGTACGGAGTTCTCCGGGACGCCAACTGAGCCTGTCAGGGTGACCCGCATGTTCGCTCGCCGGATCGCCGTCGTGGGCACTGGTTACGTGGGGTTGACCACGGGAGCCTGCCTCGCCTCGCTCGGACACCGCGTCGTCTGCGCGGACGTCGACCAGCTCAAGGTCGCGCGGCTGCGGGCCGGGCAGGTCGACATCCTCGAACCGGGGCTCGCCGAGCTCGTCGTCGAGGGGCAGGCGGCCGGTCGGCTGGAGTTCGTGGTCGGGGCCGCCGCGGCGGTGGCCGACGCCGAGGTTGTGTTCTTCTGCCTGCCGACGCCGATGGGCGCGGGCGGGGCGGCCGACCTGAGCGCCGTCGAGTCGGTGGCCGCGGAGATCTCCGACGTGCTGCCGTACGGGGCCATCATCGTCACGAAGTCGACGGTGCCGGTCGGGACGTCGGGACGCGTGCGCGCGTTGCTCGGGCGTGAGGACGTGGCTGTCGTTTCGAACCCGGAGTTCCTGCGCGAGGGAACCGCCGTGCGCGACTTCCTGCACCCGGACCGGATCGTGGTCGGCTCCGACTCGCCGTCCGCGGCCGAGCGGGTCGCGGCGCTGTTCGCGAAGCTCGGTGCGCCGACCGTGCTCATGGACGCCGCGAGCGCCGAGATGGTCAAGTACGCCGCGAACTGCTTCCTCGCGATGAAGCTCTCGTACGTCAACGCGGTCGCCGAGCTGTGCGAACTGCTCGGCGCCGACATCGAGTCGGTGTCCGAGGGCATGGGCTACGACAAGCGGATCGGGCAGTCGTTCCTGCGGCCGGGGCCGGGCTGGGGCGGTTCGTGCCTGCCGAAGGACACGCACGCGATGGTGCAGATCGCCGAGGCGGTCGGTGTCGACTTCGGACTGATCCGGTCGACGATCGAGGCCAACGTCCGGGCGCAGCTGCGGATCGTGGACAAGGTTCGTGCCGCGTGCGGCGGTTCGCTGGCCGGGGTGCGGATCGGCGTGCTCGGGCTCGCGTTCAAGGCCGGCACGAACGACCTGCGCGACTCGCCCGCGCTGGCCGTCGCGGAGCAGCTGGTGCTCGACGGTGCCGAGCTGACGGCGTTCGACCCGGAGGTGACCGGGCCGGTGGCCGGGATGCTGCTGGTCGACGACCCGTACCAGGCGGTGAAGGGTGCCGAGGCCGTGGTGCTGCTGACCGACTGGCCCGTGTTCCGGACGTTGGACTGGACGCGCGTCGCCGAGCTGATGGACGGTCACGTCATCGTCGACGCTCGAAACCACCTCGACGCCGACGCGTTGGCACGCGCTGGACTGCTCCATTCGGGCGTGGGGCGTGCGTCACTCGGAGTCACGCAATTTAGTTAGCGTCGCATACCTTTATGGGGTGTTCACCACGCGCCCCGAACTCGTCGGCACCTTCGGCATGGTCGGATCGACCCACTGGCTGGCCTCGTCGGCCGCCATGGCCATCTTGGAGGATGGCGGCAACGCATTCGACGCCGCTGTCACCGCCGGATTCGTGCTTCAGGTCGTAGAACCGCACCTCAACGGCCCCGGCGGCGAGGTCCCGATCATCTTCGCGGCCGCCGGATCGGCGCCGCGCGTGCTGTGCGGGCAGGGCGTGGCGCCCGCCGGTGCCACCATCGAGCACTACACGTCGCTGGGCCTCGACCTCGTTCCCGGCAGCGGCCTGCTCGCCGCGACGGTGCCGGGTGCGTGGGACGGCTGGCTCACTCTTCTGCGTGACTACGGCACCAAGTCGTTGCGCGACGTGTTGGACAAGGCCATCGGCTACGCCCGTGACGGGTTCCCGCTCGTGGCCCGCGTCGTCGACACCATCGAGATGGTCTCGGACCTGTTCCGCGACCACTGGCCGACGTCGGCCGCGCAGTGGATGCCCGGCGGATCGCTTCCCGTGCGGGGTGGCCGCTTCCGCAACCCGAAGCTGGCCGACACCTGGGAGTGGCTGCTGGCCGCCGCCGAGGCCGCAGGCTCGAACCGGGAAGCGCAGATCGAGGCCGCGCGCCGCGCTTGGTCGCAGGGTTTCGTCGCCGCGCAGGTCGACGAGTTCTGCCGCACGGCTTTCCGCGACGACTCCGGCCGCGACCACGCCGGTGTGCTGACCGGTGACGACATGGCGTCGTGGGAGGCGTCGTACGAAGACGCGCTGATCGTCGACTTCGGCTCGTGGTCGCTCGTCAAGGCCGGTGCGTGGACGCAGGGACCCGTTCTGGCGCAACAGCTCCGCTTGCTGGAGGGCTACGACCTGTCCTATGTGGACGGCAAGCCCACCGCGGAGACCGTGCACCTCGCCGTCGAGGCCGCGAAGCTCGCTTTCGCCGACCGCGAGGCCTGGTACGGCGACACCGGTGACGTGCCGCTGGAGACCTTGCTGTCGCGTTCCTACGCTGCCGAACGCCGTGCGCTGATCGACGACACGGCCTCCTACGAGCTTCGCCCCGGCTCGCCCGACGGCCGGGAACCGTTGCTGCCCAAGCACATCATCAGCGGGCCTGCGGTGCTGACGTCCGACCCGACCGGGGCGATCGGCGAACCGACGGTGGCCCGCTCCGGCGTGACGCGCGGCGACACCGTGCACGTCGACGTCGTGGACCGCTGGGGCAACATGGTGTCCGCGACCCCGTCCGGCGGCTGGCTGCAGTCGTCGCCGACGATCCCGTCGCTCGGCTTCTGCCTGGGCAGCCGCGCCCAGATGTTCTGGCTGGACAAGGATTTACCGAACTCGCTGGCCCCCGGCAAGCGCCCGCGGATCACGTTGTCGCCCTCGATGGCGCTGCGCGACGGCGAGGCGGCGCTCGCGTTCGGCACGCCCGGCGGCGACCAGCAGGACCAGTGGCAGCTCGGCTTCTGGCTGGCGCACAGGGCGGGCCTGAACCTGCAGGAAGCCATCGACTCGCCGATGTGGCACTCGAACGCGTTCCCGAGCTCGTTCTACCCGCGCGCCTGGACCCCTGGCGAACTCGTCATCGAGTCACGCGCCGGCGCGGACGTCCTGGAAGCGTTGCGGCGCAAGGGCCACCAGGTCGTGGACGCCGGCGAGTGGACTCTCGGCCGGATGTCGGCCGTGGCGAGGGACGCAGCGGACGGACTCCTGCGCGCCGGTGCGAACCCGCGCGGCACGCAGGGCTACGCGGTGGGTCGCTAGCCGCCGATCACTTCGGTGCCGTCGTGGACCATCGACACGCCGCCACCGGTGTTGTGCAGCGTGCTGATGCCCGCGCTGCCGGCGAGGTCGGAGACCTGCTTGATCGAGTCGTCGACCTGGGGAAGCGGGCTCGCGCTCGCAGTGCCCGCCATCGCGGCGAGCGCACCGGCCGCGAGACCGGCGGAAGCGACGATCTTCTTGAGGCTCAAGGCGTTCCGCTCCTAAAAAGTGGAACGGCGCCCGATTCGAGGGGGAGGGAATCGGGCGCCGCCCCGGCCAGGAAGTACTGGTTGGATCAGATGTCGAGCGCGGCTTCGCCGTGCGGCGGGCCCTGCGGCTCGTTCAGGCCGAGCAGCGTCGCGGCGGGAACGCCGTTGGCGCCAGCGTCCACGTTCTCCACGATCGCGGTCGCGTCGAGGTCCTGCGCGTTGATGGCCTGGATCTTGCCGGCGGCGTCCGCCGTGTTGACCGACGCGAGGTCGCTCACGCTGGCCACGTCGCCCAGCTGGCCGCCGAGGTCCGGCGTCGTCTCCACTGCGGTGCTGGCAACGTCCGCGTGCGCGGTGCCGCCCAGGCCGAGCATGACGGTGGCGCCGCCGAGGGCGATAGCGGCCCCCGTGATGGTCTTCCTGAGGTTCATGGGCGCGAAGGTGTCGTGTTCGACCCCTCTACATCAAGCTCCGTAACTCAGGCGAGGGAACTTCTTCATCCGTTGGTGGGACGCCAGTCCACCGCGACCGTGCAGACGCGCTCCTCGCCGCGCCACACCGATATCGCGTAAAGACCCGCCTTCGTTCCGGCGCGAGCCATGAAGTCGTGGGCGCACTCGACGGTGTACCGGCACCGCCACTCGTCGCCTTTTCTTATGTACCAACCATGATCCACAACCTCCTCGGCATGCTCGAGCCTCAGCCCGCCGCCAGGCAACCGCCGGTGGTACTCGATGCGGTGGAAGTGGTCCATGCGAACGACGGTCCTCACTGCACCTGCGAAGTGAGAATCTCAAACTGCGGATCATGCCCGTACCGTTTGGACCGTGGCTGAACCCACGTTCCGGCAGCAGCGCCTGGGAGAGGCGCTGCAACTGCTGCGTGAACGTGCGGGTATGAGCCAGCAACAGGTCGCCGAGCGGCTGCGCTACAACGTCCCCAAGATCAGCCGCATCGAAAACGGCCAGGTGCCGGACATCCACGCATTGCGAGCGATGCTCGACCTCTACGGCGTCATCGGCGACGAGGAAGCGCCGTACATCGAGATGTGGGAGCTGGCCAAGGAGAAGGGCTGGTGGCGCGCCTACGGGATCTTGAAGCAGGGCTACCTCAGCCTTGAGCACGATGCCTCACGTGTCCGGGAGTTCCAGCTCGGGTTCATCCCTGGACAACTGCAGACCGTGCGGTACATGCGAGCCGTCTTCGCGGGGACGACGAGTCCGCGGTCCAAGAAGTGGACGGAGAACGACATCGCCGTCCGGCAACGCCGACAGCAGCGGCTGGTGGGCGACAAGCCGCTGCAGTACCACGCGATCATCGCCGAGGCCGCCCTCAGGAACGCTGATCGTGAGCAACTGGTGCATCTCGTCAGAACGGGTCGGCTGCCGAACGTGAAGATCCAGGTGCTCTTGGAGTCGGCGGGGTTGCACGACGGGCAGTTCGGGCCGTTCATCCTCCTGGATCTCCCGTTCGCCGGGGACCCGCAGGTGCTCTACATCGAGCACATGGCAGGCTCGATCAACATCGAGGATCCCGAGCGACTGAAGACCGCTAACCTTGTCTTCAAACACCTCTCGAAGCTGGCGTTGACCCCCGAACAGTCCGCCGCGTGGATCGAGAGGTTGGCTGCCGAGAGGTAGATATGTGGCGTAAGAGCAGTCGCAGTGGAGGCGGCAGCGACGGTGCCTGCGTCGAGATTGCGCTGAATGGCTCAGTCGCGCGCGTGCGCGACTCCAAAAACCGGACAGAATCGGTCGTCGCCGCGCCCGATTGGGCAGCGTTCATCGGCGCCATCAAGCGCGGCGACTTCGAAAACGACTGACAAAAGTTAGGCGATCGCGCCCGGTGGAAGCTTCAACTTAAATGGCAACGTCGTGACGACGGCCAGATCGGAAGCGGTCGCCTTCATCAACGTGGGTGCGTTGCGCGCACCGGGCTCCGGCAGGTCCAGCAGCCGGTCCACGGCCTCGATGAGCGGGCCCTCGTAGATCCAGACGGCCTGGGCCGGTCGAGCCGAGTCGCGGACGGCGGGCAGACGACCCGCGCGCGCCTCCGTCTCGGACCAGAACAGGATCGAGTCGATGAAGCCTCTGCGCTGCTTGAACGCCATGATGCGGTCGAGCTGCCCGGCGTCGTCCCTCAGGTGGAGGAACTGAAAACCGCTCTCGCGCAGCTCGATGACCTTGCTCAGTGCGTGGTCCATGGCGCACCTACCCCTGTGAGGTCCCCATTGGGTGACCGTTCAGTCATACGACCCGAAAGGATCGTACGGTAAGTCAACGTTCGTCCGTAAGCCGTAGTCCGAACGAGTATCTCAATTGGTGGACGTCTGTGGCTTAGGGTAATCACTGGCGTCCTTGTTGGAGGAAACGGCCAGGACGGCCATTACGGTTCGCGTCAGGAACGCCAATCCGGCCAATGTGACTAATATCACCACTGGTGCCATCGAGTCCTCCCGGGGCTCCCTCAGCTGTCGATGGTAGAGACGCAGCGCCGCGATCGCGGGTTGCCGCACCGGGCAGACCGATATTGTCTGCACCGTGATCTCGTACGCGCAGAACGCGGAGGACGTCCTCCTCGCCCGGCTCTTCCACGGCAGGACGACCGGCCGTTACGTGGACGTCGGCGCGTCTGATCCGGTCGAGGACTCGGTCACCAAGCACTTCTACGACCTCGGCTGGCGCGGCATCAACATCGAGCCGATCCCCGCCCAGGCGGAGGCGTTGCGCAAGGCGCGGCCCGGTGACGTGACGCTGGCGGTCGCGCTCGGGGCCAAGCCCGGTTCGGCGGTGCTGCACCACGTCGTGAACCGGTCCGGGTGGTCGACGCTCGACAGCGTTCTCGCGAGCACGTACCAGGCCGAGTCGACTCTGGAGATCGTCGAGATCGAGGTCGAGGTCCGCACGCTCGCCGACGTGCTCGACGAGCACCCCGGCGACATCGACTTCCTCAAGATCGACGTGGAGGGCGAGGAGCGCGGCGTCATCGAGGGCGCCGACTGGGACCGGCACCGGCCGCGCGTGGTGGTCGTCGAGGCGACCGAGCCCGGTTCCACCAAGCCCGCGCACCACGAGTGGGACCCGCTGATGACCGAGGCCGGCTACCGGTGCGCGTTGTTCGACGGGCTGAACAGGTTCTACGCGCAGGCCGGCGACGCGGAGGCGCTCGAACTGCTCGCGGTGCCCGCGAACGTGTTCGACAAGTACGTCCGGGCCGAGGTCGCCGAACAGCGGGCGGCCAGGATGGCCGAGATCGCGTACATCCGCCGGCTGGAAGAGGCCGTGCAGGAAGCCGAACGGGCGCACGAGCACGAGCTGGCCGAGTTCGACGCGCTGCGCAAGGCCGCACAGCACGCCGAACGGGAGACCGCGCGAGCCCGGCAGCGGATCGCCGCGCTCGAGGCACGGCTCATCGAGCTGGAGAACGCTCCTCGTAAATAGCCTCGATGCGGTCGCGGATGACCTTGCCGACCGCCTCGTAGCTGCACCGCTCCCAGATCGCCTGCTTCGCGGCCGCACCCATCTGGGCGCGCAGCGACGGGCTGTCCGCCAGGCGGCGCAGCCATCCGGCGGCCTGGGCCACGTTCGGCTCGGCCCACAGCAGGCCGGGGCGGTACCAGTCCGCGAAGCGCTCGTCGTAGCGGTGGTCGGCCATGGTGATCGGGCGGATCTGGTACCCGACCACGCCAGCCGATCCGGGCGGCATGAAGTCGGTGTTGCCGCTGTAACCGGTGGCCACCACCGGTTTGCCGATCGACATGGCCTCGGCCATGCCCATGCCGAAGCCCTCGGAGCGGTGCAGCGACGCGTACACGTCGCAGCTCGCGAGCAGCGAGTCCATCTCGGCGCGGGTCAGGTCGCCCGTGATCAGCACTCCGTTGACGCTCGCGACCGCGTCCTGCAGCGCCGCGGCCATCAACGGGAAGATGTCGAGGTCGACGACCTTGATCACGAGCTGGGCGGTGGTGCCGCGCTCGTGCGGTGCGAAGGCCCGCTTGAACGCCTCGATCACGCCCCACGGGTTCTTCCGCGCGTCGCTCGACGAGGCGCTGAAGGTGAACAGCACCACGAAGGCGTCCTCGTCCAGGCCGAACCTGGCCCGGTCGGGTACCGGCGAGATCTCGGTGACCACGTTCGGCACCACCGTGATCGGCACGTCGGTCGCCGTGCGGAACGCTTCGGCCACGTAGGACGACACGACCCACAGCTCGTCGACGCGCGGCAGCTGCTGAAGGGTGTAGTCGAGGATCTCCGGCATCTCCCACGCCCACAGCGCGATCGTGTACCGGTCGAGCGCCGTCTCCGGGATGAGCTGGAACTCGTTGAGGTTCACCATCCACAGGTCGAGCGGGTAGTCCTTGCCGCCGCGCAGCTCCAGCATCTCGCGCGGCACCTGGACCGTGCGGACCGGCGCGCGGGAGTTGAACTCCGTGTACGTCATCGGCACGCCTGCCCGGCGCATCGCCAGGCCCGCGCGGCGGAACGACTCGGAGAGACCGGTCGTCGCGCGCAGGTCGGCGAACAGGTTCACGCCGGGGAGCGCGACGTCGGCAGGCCGCTCGCCCGCGGCGACGCTGTCGAGCGCCTTCCGGTAGCCCTCGGCGGCGATCGGCCACGTCGCGTGCGCGGCGACCCAGTCGTGCGCCAGCTTGCCCGCCGCCCGCGCCGCGGCCGGGTTCTCGACCACCTTCTCCAGCAGGGCGGCCAGCGCCTCCGCCTCGCGGGCGGGCTCGATCGGGATGCGCGGGCAGAAGGCCTCGTCGAGGTGGCGGTGCTGGGGCAGATCGCTCGTGATCACCATGCGGCCCGCGCCGAACGCCCGCATCATCACGCCGCTGGTCTCGCCCATCGTCGGCCAGCGGAGGTTGACCACGACGTCGGTCGCGGTGATCAGGTCCTCGAACACCTTCTTCGGCGGGCTGAGCTCCAGGTGCACCGAGTCCTCGAGACCGAACTGCGCGATCGTGCTGACGACGTCGGCGTGCACGTCCGGGTAGTCGACGTGGCCCGCGATGAGCAGCCGCGCGTTCGGCCAGCGCCTGCGCACCTCGGCGAACGCGAGCACGGTCACCAGGATGCGCTTGATCCGGTTGAACCCGCCGAAGACACCGAACACCACGTGCTCGTCGGTCCAGCCGAAGCGCGACCGGATGTCGTCGCGGTCGGTGTCGTCGCGCAGCGGCGCGCCGTGCGGCACGACGAAGACGGGCTTGCCGGGGAAGCGCTCACGGAGCAGCTCGGCCGAATGCGGGTCGTGCACGATCACACCGCGGCTCGCCGTCACGACCCGGTGTTCCAGCGTCATGGTGCGGCTGTCGAGCGACTTCACCCCGTCGACCTCGACCGCGGGCAGCCCGTGCAGCAGCGCCGGGTCGTTCGGGTCGCCCCAGATCGGGCCGTGCGCGTCCTTCAGCTCCTTGTAGAACTCGGGGGTGAGCCCGCGGCAGTAGCCGAGGTTGAAGTCCAGCAACGACATCTCGTGCAGGACGACGACGCCGGGCACCTTGAGCGCCTGGTCGTAGATCCACGAGTGCGCGCCCGCGTGGTTGCCCATCTGGTAGCACGCCAGCCCCGTCGACCGCGCTCGCGGACTCGTGCGGCCGACGGGCTCGACGTCGTCCATCTCGGCGAGGAGCTCGTGCGTGTAGTCGGCGATCCCGCTGCGGTCGGGCGGCAACGGGCTCCACATGCTGTAGCGCACGGTCACATCCGCGCGGTCAGCGTGAAACGTGCGCCGAGCGGGTGTTCCCGCTGCTCGACGGACACCTCGGCGAAACCGGCCGTCTCGGCGAGGAAACGCAGGTAGGTGGGGTGCACCGGCCGCAGCGCGAACGGGTCGACGTGGAACTCGGGACCGGCGACCGGGCTCTCGACCAGCAGCACGCCGCCCGGCCGCAACGACTCCGCGGCCAGCGACACGAACTGCGACAACGCCTCCACCGACAGCCGCTCGACGAAGCGGAACGCCGTGACCGCGCCGAGAGAGCGCTTGTCGACGCGGGTGAGCGCGTCCAGCGGATCCGCCTCCTCGACGTGGAAGCCGAGCTCCGCGTTGTGCTTCACCACCGAGGGGTTCGCCGACGCGCCGAGCACGGAAATGCCAGCCTCGCGCAGCACCTCGAACCACTCGCCTCGCGACGGCGCGGCGTCGAACACCGTGCCGCGGCCTTCCACCACCGGCAGATGGGCCGCGCGTGCGGTGCGCACATGTTCGACCGGGCCGTCGAGCAGCTCCGCGACGGCCAGTTCCACGCCGTTCGCCCTGGCGGGCACCGTGACCTCGACCTCGGTGCCCTCCGACCTGCGGAACCGGTCGAGCACGAGGTCGACCTGGGCGTTGCGGAGGCGGGCGTCGCGGGCGGCCGCGGTGAGCTCGGCGAGCTGGGACTCGATCGCGTCGAGGCGCTGGTCCACCTTCTCTGCGTGCAGACCGGTGTCGACGAGCTGCAGGCGCAGGTCGCCGAGCTCGGTGCGGATGCTGCCCATCGCCGCGTAGAGGCGCTGGTTCAGCCCGGCCGTGATGTTCTGGTCCGCGCGCTGCAGCTGCTGGACCTCGTGCGCCAGCTCGGCCCTCGGCACCTGCTGCTGGTTGTGCACGATCTCGCTCAACGCCGTGAGAGCGTCGCGGCTCGCGATGTTCGTCTCGATCTGCCACTTCACCTGGCGCCGCCAGAGGAAACGCAGCGCGAGCCTGCCGAGCAGGTCACGGGACCGCAGTGGGAGCCGCAGTTCCTTGTTCTGATCCAGGCGCGCGAGTGCGTCCGCCAGGCGTGCTTCCGACATCAGCCGTCCAGGGAGTGCAGAGAGAGGTGTGCACGAATTCTAGTGCAGGTCAAGGAGGTGGATCAGGGGATTCGAACAGTCCTGACGATCCGGCGCGCCACACGTCTCGCCAGCGACGGAGGCTCCGGCACGTGTTCCTGGCGCCGGGCCCGCCACGCCTCGTGGGCCGCTGTCAGGCGTTCGGTCGTCCACCGTGCGGCGGCCTCGACCGTGCGGGTCCGCAGGAGATGAGCTCGGGCGGTCGCGCCGCGTCGGCGGGCCTCCTCCGGGTTGTCCGCGACCTCTCGCATGGCGCGCGCGGCGGCGTCCAGATCCGGATCGGCCCAGTGGCAGTCGGCCGGGTACGGAGCCCAGCCGGGACCGACGGGCGTCGTGGTGTGCGGAATCAGCCAGCCGGTCTCCTCGGTGACGAACTCCGCCGTGCCCGAGTAGTCCGTCGAGATCACCGGGATGGCGCGGATCATCGCCTCGGCGACGGTGAGACCGAAGCCCTCACCGCGGTGCAGCGACACGTACGCATGGCTGGTGGCGTACAGGTCGGCGAGCTCCTCGACGGAGAGGTAGCGCTCCACGAGGGTGATCCGCTCGTCGCCCGCGACCTGGAGCCGCAGGCGTTCCGCGGCGGAGATGTTCGAGTGGGAGTTCGTCGACTTGATCACCAGCTCGACGTCGGCACGCCCCTCGAACGCCGTCTGGAAAGCGGTGACCAGTCCGTACGGGTTCTTCCGGCCGGCCGTGCTGTTGTAGTCGAACGCGAAGAAGAACCGCGTGCGGTCGGCCGGTTCGCGGCGCGGCTCACCGGGATCGGGCACCGGAACGGGGATCGCGTGCACGGGCACCGGCGAGTGTGCGGCGATGGCGCGCCGGGAGAACTCGCTGACCGTCCAGATCTCGTCCACGTGGGCGAACCCGTGGTGCATCGACGCGGGGAACTCCTCGAGCTCCCACGCCCACAACCCGATCCGGTAGCGGTCGTGCCCCACCTCGGGGTGCGCTGCCAGCAGCGGGTCGGTGAAATCGCCGTTCACGGTGATCAGGCTGACCGGAAAACGGGGCGCGCCAACGGAGTCCGGTGCTTCGAGTCCGGTTCGGACGGTCGTGGTGATCGAGTGCTCCTCGACCACGGACACGTGCGGGACGTTCGACGCGGCCAGCACCCGCAACATCACGCGGCCCATCTCGCCGATGCCCAGCTCGGCCGTGTGGTAGCCGGCGACGTTGACGCCGAACTCGTCAGCGGGCGGGGCGGGCTCGATCGGGTCGCCGGGCAGTGCCCACTCCGGCACGCCCTCGTGCCGGCCGTGCAGATGGCACCACTGGCGGAAACCGGGGCCGAACGGCTGCGGGAACGCGGTCTGCAGGTCGACGCGTGATCGCCACACGGCCAGCAGGAGCCGGTTGAACCCGTTGACGCGTTCGACGGGGGTCGCGGGGAGCCGCAGCCACTCCTGGAAGCGCTCGCCGTCGAACGCGTGCGGAGGCCTGTCGACGGTGGGGTTGAGCGGGTTCGACGGCGTCAGCGCCTCGCGGAAGAGCGTGCGCATCGGTGCGGTGATCGGTGTTCCGTCCGAAAGGGACCCGAAGCGGTACGGGACGTCGTTCGGTTCGACGAGAGCCGCGTAGTCGTCGTAGATCTTCTTCAGCTCGGGCCGCTCGGAGAACAACACGCGCTCGCAGTTCGGCGCGGGCACCCACGGCGTGCGCGGGTCGTAGTCGTCGAACCTGATCAGGCTCGCGCCCTCCACCGACCGCTCGTGGAGGTTCCAGTGCGCCAGCGCGGAGCCGGACAGGTCGACGAAACCCCTGGTGGCGACGACCGCGAGCGGAGCCAGCACGAGGGCGCGCGGCGGCAGCTTCACCACGACGTCGTACTTGGCGAGCAGACCCCGCACCGCTCTCGGCGTCACGACCTCGGCGAGTTCCTCAACGTCGTGTGCCGTCGCCAGGTCGAGGTACTCGTCGTCGGAGAACCCCAGCCAGTCCGGCGGGTCCTCGAGATCGACGACGACGAACTCGTGCTCGGGGTGGTGCCTCAGGTAGGACGTGCCCAGCACCCGCGCTGCGGGGTGCTGGGCACGTGTTGCCACCGTGCAGGCGACCACCCGAGGGTCGCCCGTCGAGATCACGCGCCCGTGGGCAGCGCACTGAGCTGCGCGGCGAGGACGGTGTCGAAGTCCTTGCTGATCGCAGCCTGGTCCTTGCCCGCGACCTGCACGCGCACGATCGTGTTCTTGTGCACGTAGTGCGCGCGCACAGAGCCCTTCTTGTCGCCGGCGACGTCGACCTGGTGCGTCGACACGCTGGCGGGAGAGACGCCGGAGTACGGCTTCATGCCGAACTTGACCTGCAGGGCGCTGAGCGCCTCGACGGCGGTGGCCGCCGCGGCGGCGTCGGTCGCCTGCACGGTGATGACCTGCACGACGTCACCGTTCGGCAGCTTCGACACGCCCACGCGGACCTTCGAGGCACCGGCCGTGGTGTACGCGGCGTTCTCCTCGTCCGTGAGGAGCTTCTGCGCGACGACGTCGTCGAACGTCTTGATGCCGGACTGGTCCTCCTGGGTGCCGGGCAGCTCGGCGATCTCCAGGTCGTCCTTCGGCTTCGGCTTGCTCGTGGGCGTCTGCGAGGTGGTCTGCGCCGTCGTCTCGCCGCCGCCACCACTGCTCGGTCTGCTGGTGAACCACCAGATGCCACCGCCGATCAGCGCCAGCACGAGGACCACGCCGATGATGGCGAAGATCTTGCCCTTGCCGCTGCGCTCGCCCGCGTCGTCGAACGCCTCGGGACCCTGGGCGATCCAGCCGGGCGACGGATCGCCGACCGGACCGAAACCGCCGTCGCCGGTGGTCCACGGCGGCGGCGCGGAGATCGGCGCCTGGGACTGCCAGCCGCCCTGCTGCGGGTTCGGCCCGGTGACCGGCCGGACGAACTGCGTGCGGTCGGCGTCACCCTTCTGCTGGGTGTTCACGACCTGCGTCGCGTCCGGGGTCGGTGCTGCCTGACCGGTGCCGACGACCTGGGTCGCGTCCGGGTTGGCCGGCGGCTGCCCCTGCTGCGGAGGGGTGGCCTGCCAGCGGAACGGCGGCGCGAAGGGGCCCTGCTGCTGCGGCGGTGCCGGGGCCGACGCGGAACCGGCCAGCACCTCGTCCCGGCGGCGGCGGTAGTCGTCCGCAGAGATCCGACCCGAGGCCAGCTCCAGGTCAAGCTTCTGCAGCTCTTCTTGCCAGGTCACGCCTGGCACCCCCCTTCCAGATAACCGTCAGACCGCAACATTGTGCCGAAGCTGACTGTTTGCCATCGCGCCGACCTGGCAAGTTGTGACCGCCTTGTGGCACACGACACCCTTAGATTGGAGCAATGGCGTTGTTCGGTCGCAGCAAGACGAAGCTGATTGCCCCGCACGACGCGTTGCCGGGGCGTTCGACGCCGCAGACGGTACCCTCGTTCCACGCCGTGTTCACCGACCGCCCCATCACACCGCCGTTCCCCTCGGCGTTGCGCACGGCGGTCGTGGCCATGGGGTGCTTCTGGGGCCCGGAGCGGTTGTTCTGGCAAACCCCCGGCGTGTGGACGACCGCCGTCGGCTACACGGCGGGCAGCACGCCCAACCCCACCTACGAAGAGGTGTGTTCGGGCCGGACCGGCCACGCCGAGGCCGTGCTGGTCGTCTTCGACCCCGTCGTGCTGCCCTACCAGGCACTTCTCCGGGTGTTCTGGGAAGGCCACGACCCGACCTCCGGCATGCGGCAGGGCGCGGACGTCGGAACCCAGTACCGCTCGGGCATCTACTACGCCGACGAAGGGCAGCGCGTCACCGCGGAGGCGTCGCGGGCGGTCTACCAGCAGGCGCTCTTCGGCAGTGGTCATGGCGCGATCACCACGGAGCTGGAGCCGCTCGAGGAGTTCTACTACGCGGAGGACTACCACCAGCAGTACCTGAGCGACGCCAAGAATCCGTACGGGTATTGCGGGCTCGGTGGCACGGGAGTGAGCTGCCCCGCAGGACTGAACGTCTCCGGCCAACCCTGACCAACTCCTTTCACGCGCGAAGTACAGTCACCTGAGTGCCCGATCGGCTTGGGCCATTTCGGGGGATGACCGGCTGAACGCACAGAAGGGCCAGCTCGTGGGGGCGATTTCGGCGCCGGACGCTGTTTCCGGACCGAGCAAGGACACGCAGCGAGTCCGCTGGACCACGGTGGCCGGCAGAGCCGGACGGCTGTTCCGCTCGGAGGGCGCGGTCGCGTTCTACTTCGGCCTGCTGATCTCGCTGGTCTTCAACTTCCGGATCGTGCTGAACCCGAGGTCGCTGATCACCGGTGGGCTGGGCGACCCGCTCCTGCAGACGTGGGAACTGGCCTGGCTGCACCACTTCGCGACCGAGGGCGGCGACCTCTGGACCGCCAACCAGTTCTACCCGGCGGTCGACAACTTCGCCTTCACCGACTCGCTGCTCGGGTACCTGCCGCTCAGCCTCTTCGGGGACGGCCAGTACGCCGCGGTCTTCCGGTACAACGTCGCGTTCGTGCTGGCCTTCGCGCTGGCGTTCACCGGGTGCTACCTGCTGGCCAAGCAGCTGGGCAGCAGCTGGCAGGGTGCCGCGCTGGCCGGTGTGGTCTTCGCGTGGGCGCCGTGGCGGCTCGCTCACCTGCACCACCTCAACGTGGTGTCGACCGGTGGCATCGCGCTCGCGCTGTGGGCGCTCGCCCGCGGTCACGGGTACTCGTTCCGCGGGCGGACCGAGGCCAGGCCGGGGTGGATCTTCGCCGGGTGGTTGATCGCCGCCTGGCAGGTGTCGATCGGGTTCGCGATCGGGCTGCCCTTCGTCTACCTGATGGGCGTGGTCGGGCTGGTGATCGCGGCTACGGCCTGGCGCCGCGGGCTCCGGGTGGTGGCCGCGAACGCGTACGGTGCCGCAGCGTTCCTCGTGGTCATGTGGTTCCTGATCGTGCCGTACATGCGGGTGCTCGACACGTACGGGTTCAAGCGCACCTGGCGGGAGATCCAGGTGTTCTCGCCGCCCGTCAACGGGTTGTGGACCACTCCGTACGAGACGTGGCTCTGGGTTGAGACGATCTTCAACGACCACAGCGCGATCCCCGAACCCGGCATCGGCGAGAAGCTGCTGTTCCCCGGTCTGGTCGTGGTGCTGCTCGCCGTGATCGGCCTGTTCGTCAGCGCGTGGCGGGTCCGGGTGCGGGCGCTGCTCGCGTCGGTGGTGGTCGTTTCGGTCGTGCTGGCGCTCGGGGTGAACTTCCTCGACGGCGCCCTCTACCAGTTCCTGTGGGACCACCTGCCCGGCTGGAACGCCATGCGGACGCCAGGGCGGTTGATGCTCTGGGCGATTCTGCCGCTCGCTCTGCTCGCGGCGGGTGCGGTCACCGAGTTCGGCAGGCTGCTGGTCGACCGGACGCAGGTCGCGCTGCAGCTCATCGCGATCTACCTGCTGGTGCCCGCGCTGGCGGCGTTGCTGGAGGGCATTCCGCGCTGGCCGCACGTCGAGAACCCCGGCATCCCGCCGGACGTGCGGCGGGTCTTCGCGGAGACGCGCGAGCCGCTGCTGATGCTGCCGATCGACGAGACCAGCGAGTTCACCTACCTGCTCTGGTCGACCGAGGGCTTCCCGAAGCTGGCGAACGGCAACTCCGGCAACTTCCCCCCGCAGTACCAGGAGATCTCAGAGGCGACCAAGAACTTCCCCGACCAGCGCAGCGTCGACGTGCTCAAGCACTACGGCATCAGGAAGGTCGTGGTGATCAAGTCCCGGCCGTTCGGAGTCGACTTCGCGGCACGGCCCGTCGACGGGTTGCCGATCGACCGCGTCGAGTCGGGCGACATCGTGGAGTTCACGATCACCGGCTGAAACTGCGCATCAGCAGAAGATGATTCCGCACGGCCGCGTGGTCGTGGTCGTGGTGGTGGGCCGCGGCCGCGTGGTCGTCGTGGTGGTGGGCTTCGGCGGCTGAGTCGTGGTCGTCGTGACGACGGTCGTCGTGGTGGTGGTCGTAGTCGTTGTCTTGGAAGAAGAAGACGGCGCGGACGACGACGGGCTGGACGACACTGTCAGTGACGGTACTTCGGTCGGCGTGGGCATCAACGAAGGCGTGTTGATGAGTGAGACACGGGCCGGTTTGTCGTCGCCGGGCTGGGTCGGATCGCCCGATGCGAGCGATCCGACATGCGGTGCGAGCACGTAAAACGCAGCGACGACAGCACCCAGGAGCGCACCGGTTGCGAGCCGACCCGGCCCACTCATCGCCGCCAACACCCGGATTGCCTATCTCGTTCACTCGATCGGGTCAAGCGAAACGATTGTTTTCTACTCAACTAAACCCTGGTGACCGTCACGCCGACCACGCCCTGTGACAACGGCGCGATGGCCTTGAAGGCCCTCGGGGTCAGGTCGATGCAGCGGCCGGTCACGTACGGGCCGCGGTCGTTGATCCGCACGGTCACGGTCTTGTTGTTGGAGCGGTTCTTCACCTTGACCTTGGTGCCGAACGGCAACGTCTTGTGCGCGGCGGTGAGCTTGTTGGGGTCGAAGCGCTCACCGCTGGCGGTGGTGCCGCCACCGTCGTAGTAGGAGGCCTTGCACGTCTCGGCAGAAGCCACGGGGGAGAAGAACACTGCGGTGGCGGCGAGAGAAGCCAGCGTGAGGCCGGCGGCCGCGAGAGTCTTTGCCATGGCACCAGCAACTCACCCGGCGGCAAAGAGACGCCTAACGCGCGCCTAACCGGGAAACTGCTCGGCCGCGGACACCAGCAGCTGCCAGTCGCCCTCCGGCAACGTGCGCAGGCGGTCCAGCAGGACCGTCATCCGCGCCAGCAACTCGGGGTGATCGGTCCAGAACGAGGGATCTACTCTCAGTAGAGCGGCGAGCAGGTCGCCGGGGTAGAGCGCGAACGACCGCAGCGGCTCCGACTCGACGTGTTCCAGCGCCAGCAGCACGGTCACGTCCAGGCCCACCTGATGCGTGACCAGCAGGTGCAGCGACGTGGGGGTCAGCTCTCGCACCGGGAGCTGGCGCAACGCGCACAGGTCGCGGTACAGCTGGGTGGACGACGAGTCGGGTCTCAGCCAGTCGTCGTCGCTCAGGTGCGCGAGCGTTCTGTCGCGGTCCACGCACACATGGTCCCTGCCAGGGGAAGACCTAGCGTGCTGACTGGGGCAACGGTTCGGCGTTGGGCGACTGCCAGCCGACGCGCACGAGCACCTCCCCCTCGTGCAGCACCGGCTGCGACGCCAGACCCCACACGGTCGACGCCAGCAGCACGGCGCTGACGGCCTCGCCCATCCGCAGCCAGTCGTGGCCGATCAGCCGGAGCAGCACGCCGTTGCGCCGTGCCACGAGCTCCAGGTCGCAGTTCTCGGCGCGGGCCGCGTGCAGCAGCCACGTCAGCGCCGAGTCCGGCACCTCGTCGGCCAGGTACGGCCGGGGATCCGCCCGCCGCAGCGAGATCGCCGCCGCCGGGGCCACCTCGCACGAGAACGGATCGAGCTCCCAGCGCGGGTGCACCGACGCGATCTGGCCGTCGGGGCCCGTGGACCGCAGCACGTGGCAGTCCCAGCCCATCGCCGAGAGAGCGACGCGCACGTGGTGCAGAACAGCGCCACACGCGAGCAACGCCGTCTGGTCGTCGCGTGTTGTCAGCAGTTCGAGGCATTCGTTGCCCTTGCGCCACCGCCAGGGTGGAACGATGCCGAACGACGGTGCCCGCGCCGCGAGCTTGAGGGTTTCCTCGATCGTGTTCGCATCGGGTGTGCGCACGGTGGTCCTCATGCCAAGCAGCGTCCTCGCGCCCGGTTGCACCGCGCCTGCGTCACGACTGCGCCGCCGCCACCACCTGCGCGACGGTCATCGCCGACCCACGTGCGAACTCGGCGGCATAGGTCTCGTCACCCAACGCCTGCAGGCACAACGCCACGCACTGGTCGTGTGAGGCCGCGAAGTTCGCCGACCCGAACAGGGGCAGTCCGACCGACTGCCACACCCGGTCCGCGCCACCCAGCAGCAACGCGGCGTGCGCGGCGGAGCCCGTGACCACCGAGATCAGCGCCAGCAGCTCCACGGACACCGCTATGCCCAGCAGGTCGTCGAACTTCTCCTTGATGCGCAACGAAGAAGTGGCCAGCTCACGGGCCTCCACGACGTCACCGCGTCCCATCGCGACGAATGCCAGGACGTACAACGCGTACGCGCGCGCCCAGAGCTCGCCGTTCTCCTCACACACGGACCGCGCCTCGGTGCACAGAGCAGCCGCCCGATCGAGTTCCCCGCCGAAGGCCACGGTGATCGCCAACGCGACCCGCGCCATGATCACGTTGCTGTCCAGGTGACCCAGCTCCGAGTGCCGCCGATCGGCCTCCGCCAGCAGCGAAGCACCCGTGGGCAGGTCGTCGTCGAACACCGCCGCCGCGCCCTGCACGTAGGTCGCGTAGACGTCGGCGTCCTCGTCGTCCAGCAGCGAGGCCTCCGCGCGGCACGACTCCAGCAGCGCGGGCACCGCGGACGTGTTGCCCTGCAACGTCGCCACGTACCCCGTGACCCACAACGCCTTGCAGCGCGCCCGCGACGGCTCGGTCTCCAGCGACAGCGCCCAGTTCAGCCAGTGCCGTCCCTCGGCGAAGCGGCCGCAGCCGACCCAGTAGAACCACAGCGTCGCCGCCAGCCGCAGGCCCGTGTCGGCCTCACCCGGCGTTGTCAGCGAGTACTCCAGCGCCGCGCGGATGTTGCCGCTCTCGGCGGTCATCCACCCGACGGTCGCGGCCTGCCGCGGTGTGAACCAGGCGCGCTCGCCTTGCTCGGCGATCCCGGCGTACCAGTCGCGATGCCTCAAGCGCAGCCGTGACTCCTCATCGCTCGCACGCAAC
Source organism: Lentzea flava (assembly GCF_014648475.1). GTDB lineage: Bacteria > Actinomycetota > Actinomycetes > Mycobacteriales > Pseudonocardiaceae > Lentzea > Lentzea flava. The sequence goes on from NZ_BMRE01000002.1 coordinate 350,969, forward strand.
CGCGTCTGCCCGTACTGGCGCATGGTCTCCAGCAACCGATAGCGCGCCACGCCCGCGTGTTCCTCGCGTTGCAGAACGGACTTGTCGACCAGGCCGTCCACCGCGTCGAACATGTAATCCGCGGTCAGCGCGTCGTCCGAGCACACCGCCTCGGCCGCGGCGAGGTCGAAGCTGCCCGCGAAGACCGAGGCCCGCGCCCACAGCAGCTGTTCGCGCGGCGAGCAGAGGTCGAAGCTCCAGTCCATGGTCGCGAGGAGGGTCTGGTGCTGGGGCAACGCGGTTCGTCCGTCGTCGGTGAGCACCCTGAACCGGTCGTCGAGCCGTTCCAGCAGCTGCGCCGGGGTCAGGGCCCGCACCCGCAGCGCCGCCATCTCGATCGCCAGCGGGATGCCGTCCAGCCGCCGGCACAGGTCCGTGACGGCCTGCTCGTTCGCCTCCGTGATGACGAACGAGCCGGGCACCGCGGCGTTGGCCCGTTGGGCGAACAAGGTCGCCGCCGGATACGGCACGGACAACGGCGCTACGGACATCACCTGCTCGCCATAGACCCGGAGCGCGCGCCGGGACGTGGCGATGACACGCAGCTTTGGCGCGACCCGCAGCAGCGTGTCGACCAACACCGCGCAGTGGTCCACGACGTGTTCGCAGTTGTCCAGCACCAGCAACGCATCCCGGTCGGCCAGGAACTCGGTGAGAACGCTCAGCTGCCCGCGCCCGGTCTGGTCCACGACGCCCAGCGCCTCGGCCACCGTGTGCGGCACCAGCGCCCTGTCGCGCAACGCGGCCAGCTCGACCAGCCACACCCCGTCCGGCGGCTGCTCACCCCGCGCCACGTGCACCGCGAGCCGGGTCTTGCCCACCCCGCCCACACCGACGAGCGTCACCAGCCGGTGTTGCCTGATCAGGTCGGCGACGTGCTCGGTCTCCGGGCGGTCCACGAAGCTCGACCGGTCGGCCGGCAGATTTCCGCGCACCACCACCGGAACGCGTTCGGGCAGGTCGAGGCGCGGATCGCCGGACAGCACCGCCTGTTCGAGGTCGCGCAGCCGGGTGCCGGGCTCGATGCCCAGCTCGTCGACGAGCACACCCCTGGCCCGGTGGAACGCGGCCAGCGACTCCGCCTGCCGCCCGCAGCGGTAGAGCGCGATCATCAGCTGTTCCCACAGCCGTTCGCGGAACGGGTGCTGCTCGACCAGCGAGTTCACCAGCGGCGCCACCGCGGCGTGCTCCCCGAGGGCGAGCGACGCGTCCATCAGCGCCTCTGTCGCGTCCATCCGCAGCTCGGTGAGCCGCGCGGACTCCTGCCGCGTCCACTCACCCGGCCGGCAGTCCGCCAGCGGATCACCTGTCCACAACGCGAGCGCCTCACGCAGCTGCCGTGCGGACTCCACCGGGTCGTTGCTCGCTCGTGCTGCTGCGACGAGCGCCTCGAACCGTGCGACGTCGACGGTGTCGGCGGACGCGTTGAGCACGTAGCCCGGTTCGCGGGTCGTGATCAGCTCGCCGAGCCCGGCGTCCCGGATCTGGTTGCGCAGACGGGCGAGGAGGCTGTGGAGCGTCTTCGTGGCGGTCGCGGGCACCTCGTCCGACCAGAGCGCGTCCACGAGTGCGCTCTTCGGGACCGTCTCGCCTGGCTTGAGGGCGAGACGAGCCACGAGGGTCCGCTGTCCCGCGCTGCTGAGCTGAACTGCTCCGTTCGGGCCCGTGAGTTCGAGCGGTCCGAGCAGCCGGATGATCACGTTTTTCGTCCTGTCGTCAGCCCCCGACAAAGGCTGGAACCGCGCCAAGATATCGCAATGGAATTCGACCCGAGAATCAACGCCCAGCGGGTGACCGCCTACGCAGAGCTGCGTGCCGTGCTGTCTGATCCGGTGACGTTCTCCTCCCGGAACATGACAGGACCGCAGGTCGCGGCCGTAGCGGCACTGCTGCCGCCGGAGCAGCGGCGATTGCTGGAATTGATGTCATCGCTGAACGCGGCGGACGGGTCCAGGCACGCCCGAATTCGTGCCGCGGCGAATCAGAAATTCACTCCAACGGCCGTGCGCCGAATGGCTGACCCAATTAGGGAACGGGCACGGGCGCTGCTCGACGCCCTGCCGGAGGAAGCCGACTTCGTGAGCGAGTTCGCCGCGCCGTTCGCGCTGGGCGTCGTCGGTGACGTGCTCGGCGTGCCGGAGAAGGACTTCCCGCTGTTCCGCGAGTTCGTGGCACCCGTGCTGGAGCTGACCAGCGGCGAGGAGGTCAGCGAACGGGTCCTCGGGTCGTACTTCACGGGCATGAACGAGTTCTGCGCCTACTTCGGGCGCTCGGACGCGTTCAAGGGCGGCCAGCTGTCCGAACAGGAACGGCTCTCGCTGTGCCTGGCGGTGGTCGTGGCCGGCACCGACTCGACCACGAACATGCTGTCCAGCATGCTGCTGCGCCTCGACCGCCGCGAACGCCGGCTGGGCGGCGTGGTGGAGGAGGTGGTGCGGCTCGACTCGCCGTTCATCGGCTTCTTCCGCACGGCGACGTGCCCGGTGACCATGGCCGGGACCAAGATCGCCGAAGGCGAGCACCTGTTCCTCGACTACGCGGCGGGCAACCGCGACCCGCGCGTGTTCACCGAGGACTTCGACCCCGGCAGGCCGTCAGTGCCGGGACACCTGGGCTTCGGGCACGGCCCGCACTACTGCCTGGGCGCCCAGCTGGCGCGACTGGAAGGCCGGATCGTGGCCGAAGAGCTGCTCGACCGCTCGTACGAGGTGGCCGAGCAGCCCGTGCGCTATCGCAGGCACCTGATCAGCCACGGGCCTGCGGAGCTGCGGTTCAGACGAGCGCAGCGTCGAGGGTGATGTTCTCGACGGCCGCGAGCGCCTTGGACACCGGGCAGTTCTTCTTGGCGCCCTCGGCCGCCTCGACGAAGGCCTCCTGCGTCAGCCCCGGCACGTTGGCGCGCACGGTCAGGTGGATGGCCGTGATGCCCTGGCCCGCCACGAAGGTGACCTTGGCGTTGGTGTCGATCGAGGTGGGCGGCGTGCCCGCACCGGTGAGACCGTGCGAGAGCGCCATCGAGTAGCACGACGAGTGCGCCGCCGCGATGAGCTCCTCGGGGCTGGTCTTGCCGCCCGCCTCCTCGGCGCGCGCCTTCCAGTCGATGTCGAAGCTGCCGCTCTTGGAGGTGTCGAGGTTGACGTTGCCCTTGCCCTCGATGAGAGAGCCTTCCCAGTGCGCGCTTGCCGATTGGGTGACTGCCATGGTCTCCAAGTCCTTCTCACACGAGCCCGAACCGAACGGTTCGAGCGGACACCGACCACCTTTCCACGGACGGGCCTGGCGATCACCCCGAGAACCACGTGCCGGGATGGAACAGTCGTCCCGTGACCGTCGTGCTGCCTCCCCGTGTCGGTGCCGAAGATCGGGGCCAGCTCGTGCAGCCCGCGAGTTTCCCGAGCGATGAGGTGCTCGCCGAGTCCATGCGGGGCTGCGGGGTTGGGTGCCTGGTGCGCCTGCGGGGTCCGGCACACGATGGGATTGCGGGTCTGACACTCGATGGGACTGCGGGTCCGGCACGCGATGGGGCCGCGGGGTTCGGTGCCTGGTGCGGCTGCGAGGTTCGGCAAGCGATGGGCGCGCGGATGTTCTTCACGCGGGGGGTTTGGGGGGTCGTCCCCCCAACATCATGGCGAAACGAAGAACGGCCCACGCCCTTGGTGGGCATAGGCCGTCCTGAGTGAAGCCGAGCGGATGACGAGACTCGAACTCGCGACCCTCACCTTGGCAAGGTGATGCGCTACCAACTGCGCTACATCCGCACTGCCTTGCTACGAGAAGAACTATACAACAGCCTCAAACCGCGTCTCGACCGGGGGGCTGTAATCCGGCCAACAGTTGATCTACCTCGGTCAACTGCTCCTTGGGCCACCGCCACTCCCACAGCGCCCGCACCTTGGGCAGCACGTCGCACGGCAGCCAGGCCGCGACCTCCTCGCGGAGGTCCCAGTCGTCGAACACGTGCTCGTAGAAGCTGACCAGCGCGGCGTTCTCCAGGAACTGCTCCGGCTGGTGGAAGCACCAGTGCGCGAAGCCGTACGCGCGGCGCAGCACGTCGTCGTTCTGCTCGCGGTGGGCTTCCATCGTCAGCTGGGAGAGCTCCGAGAAGAAGACGTGGCAGGACCACTCCTCGGTCTCGGCGACAGCACGAAGTTCCGGCACCAGAGCCGAAGCGCGTTCCCGCCAGTCCACCACGGTCGTGACGATAGTCGCTCGATCTTCTTCGTCCGACGGTCCGACGCCCACCTGTGACCGTCTCGTCACCGGATGCGTTGCGCTGATCAGCCCACGACTATCGGATGGTCTTGTATATCGACCTGTTCTCGACCAGGAGCAGTTCTGGCCCCTTGTGGCATGTTGAACCACGTGATGGTCGACGAGAACGAGGTCGACCGGGACCTGCTCGCCAGGGTGCGCGACGGAGACGACTCGGCCTACGGCGAACTGTTCTCCCGGCACGCGGACGCGATCCGCCGTTTCTCACTCAGGCACGTCCGCGAGGCGGCCGAGGCCGACGATCTCACCGCCGAGGCGTTCTTCCGCATGCTGCAGGCGATCCGGCGTGGCAGCGGTCCCACCGACCACGTCCGCACCTACCTGCTGACGGTGGCTCGCCGCGTCGCGTGGGAGTGGAGCGGGCGGCGTCGTGACGTCCCGGTCGAGGACGAGGAGCTGGGCCGCCGCGTCGAACCCGTGGGTGACAACGCGAACCGGCGGGTCGAGCACAACCTCATCACCAGGGCTTTCTCCAGCCTGCCTGAACGCTGGCGGGTCGTGTTGTGGCGCGTCGAGGTGGAGGGCGAACGGCCCGCCTCCGTGGCACCGCACTTCGGTCTCTCGCCCAATGCCATGTCGGCGTTGGCGCGGCGCGCGCGTGAGGGTCTGCGTGCTGCGTACCTGCAGGCGCACCTGGCCGCGGACGACGGGCGTTCGTCGTGCGCGGCGATCAGGTCGAAGCTCGGCACGTTCACCGCCGGCGGGGTCCAGGGCGTGGAGGAACGCCGGATCCGGGCCCACCTGGACACCTGTTCTTCCTGTGCACAGCTCTACACCGAGCTGAACGAGGTCTGCGCGACCCTGCGCGCCAACGCGGCGTTCCTGATCGTGCCGTCCACGCTCGGCCTCGCGTTCGCCGGGAAGGTGCTGATCAGCAAGGCGAAGCTGGCCGTCGCCGCCGCGAGCGTGGCGACCGTCGGCCTGATCGGGACGATGGCCGCGGTGTTCAACGGCGGGGCCGGTGTCGCGGTGCTGCAGCCGGACCAGAACCCGGTGATCGCCATGGTCACGTCGGGGTCGTCCAGCTCGAGCCACGACCAGGAGCTCGTGGTCGCGCCGCCGCCCCAGGGCGAGCAGCAGCGGGAGCAGCCGCGCGAGAACGTGGTCAACCCCGGTGGTGGTCAGCGTCAGGAGACCGTGCGCAAGACGACGTCCTACGCGCCGCCGCCGGTCAGCGACCAGCGCAGGGAACCGCCGGCCGAGCGGGCGATGCCGGTCGTCGCGTCGTCGTCGAACTCCAGCGAGGTGGTCACGACCGTGTCCACCACCGTGCGCGAGGTGAAGTCGCTGAACACGGCGCCCTCGACGTCCGAGACGCCGTCGTCCTCCAGCCCCTGCTCGACGCCGCAGACCACGGCCACCACGATCACGCTCTACCCGAAGCCGCCGCCGGCTCAGGACTGACGGTGACGATCAAGGGCGGCGGAGTTCACCCACAAGGCTCACCTCGCGTTCGGTACGGTTTTCCCAAGACCGAACGAGCGTGGGAGACGGGTTCATGACGCGGCTGGTGCGCGGTGCCGACGGGCGGATGTGGACGGTCCACAGCCGCATCGAGTGGCGCAACCCGGTGGAGTCCGACGACTTCGAGCACGACGTCAGCGGTGGCGTCCTGCCGGGCATCATGATGGCAGGGATGCTGGTCGTGATGACGGTCGTGCTGATCGCGTGGACGCCGGAACAGGTGGTCGTGCCCGCGTGGCTGATCCTCGCGTTGGTCTTCCTGTTCGCGTTCTTCCCGGTCCGCTGGGCGTTGCGCCGGCCGCACACGCTGGTCGCGGAGAGCAAGGCCACCGCGGACGAGCTGCCTCCCGAGCGGTGGGTCGGCCAGGTCAGGGGCCCGCTCGCGGTGCGCCAGGAGGCCAATCGCGTTGCCCGCACGATCGAGATGCACTCGCTGCCCGACGTCGAGGGCCCGCTGCAACCCGTCGACTGATGCGACACTGGACCGGTGCCCGAGCTACCCGAGGTAGAAGCACTGGTCCACCACCTGCGTGAGAACGCGGTGGGCCGAACCGTGCACCGCGTCGACGTGGCGTCACTGCAGGTGCTCAAGACGTTCGACCCGCCGTGGACCGCGCTGCACGGCCAGGAGGTCGTGGCCGCCCACCGGCACGGCAAGCACCTCGACCTGGAGGTCGCGGACGGCCTGCACCTGGTCGTTCACCTCGCCAGGGCCGGGTGGCTGCGCTGGGCCGACACCCTGTCCGCTCCACCGCCCAAGCAGGGCCGCGGTCCGCTGGCGTTGCGGGTGCACCTGGGTCCGCCCGGTCAGGGGCCGGGGTTCGACCTGACGGAAGCCGGCACCAAGAAGGGGCTCGCGGCCTGGATCGTGCGCGACCCGAAGACCATCGCGAGCGTCGCCAGGCTGGGCCCCGACGCGTTGGGCATCACCCGCACGCAGCTCGAGGACCTGCTGGCCAAGCGCACCGAGCGGTTGAAGACGGCGCTCACCGAGCAGAGCCTGATCGCGGGCATCGGCAACGCGTACTCGGACGAGATCATGCACATGGCCCGGCTCTCGCCGTACGCGACGGCGGGCAAGCTCGACTCCGAACAGCTGGACCGGCTGCACGAAGCCATGATCAGCACGTTGACCGACGCGGTGGCGCGGTCCGTGGGTCAGGACGCCGCCCGGCTCAAGGGCGAGAAGCGGTCCGGCCTGCGGGTCCACGCGCGCACCGGACTGCCTTGCCCCGTCTGCGGCGACACCGTTCGTGAGGTGTCGTTCGCGGACAAGGCGTTCCAGTACTGCCCGACGTGCCAGACGGGCGGCAAGCCGCTGGCCGACCGCCGGTTGTCCCGCCTGCTCAAATAACCACCGCTTAACCGGCCTCGTTCAGCCTCAGCCGCATGACACGTCTGAGGAAGGCTGCCGCTGTCGTCGCGGCCGCTGCCGCGGCCCTCGTCGTCGCGCCGATGAACGCCAACGCCGCCGAGTACGGGTGCTCCGGCTCGCTGATCGACACCTACAAGGTGAAGTCCGAGGTGGGCAACCACCTGAGCACGATCCGGCTCTACTACAACGGCAGCACGGGCTACAACTGCGCCGTCAACGTCAAGACGGCCTACTACTCGCAGTTCAAGCACGAAGCCTCGATCACGCTGATGAACGAGGACTGGCGCGAGGACAACAACCGCCCCGGCTACAACATCGACGAGGACGGCGGGAAGTTCCAGTACTACGCGGGTCCCGTGAAGGTGTACGGCAAGAACAAGTGCATCTACGTCGTCGCCCGCACCTGGTACTACGACGAGGTCGGCATCGGCAGCGGCAGCGGTCACTGCTGATCGACGACGAGCACCTCCAGGGTGCGCGGGCCGTGGACGCCCTCCACCCGGCTGAGCTCGATGTCGCTCGTCGCCGACGGGCCGCTGATGAACGTCAGCGGCCGCGTCGGCTCCAGCCGCTGAAGAGCCTCCGGCACCGACGCTGCGATCTGGTCCGCACGCACCACGCACACGTGGTAGTCGGGCAGCAGCGTGAGCGCACGGCGTCCCTGGGCCTCACCACCGTCGAGGACGATCGTGCCGGTGTCGGCGATCGCCACCGCGCACCCGGTCAGCACGCCGTCCGCCTGGTCGAGCTCCTCGATCGACAACGGCTCGCGCAGCCACGTGACGCCCTCGATCAGCCACTCTTCCGGTACACCCGCCGGTGCCACGATCCGCTTGCCCCGCAACGACGTCAGCGCTTCGGGCACGTTCGACACGACGTGCACGACCGCGCGGTAGTCGGCGACCCGTTCGGCGAACAGCTCGACGCCGCCGGGGCCTTCCCGGTGGTAGCCGCGGACGACGGGCTGCGCCGCCGGGACCTTCGCGTTCCTGATGCGAGCCAGGATCTCTTCTCGTGCGCTAGCCACGGTTCTTCCTCCACCAGGCGCGGAACGACTCGGCCGGTGGTGCGGGCACGTCGCGTGAGGACGTCCACTTCGAACCCGGCCACGGCAACGACGTGATCCGCCCGTCCTTCGCCAGGAACCGGGCCAGGGAACCGGCTTTCTGCGCTTTCTCGTACCGCGAGGCCTCCGCGAAGATCCACGCGGCCGCGGCCATCGCGACGGATTCGGCCGTGCGTCCCTTCGCCTCCACGGCTTCCGCGCGCAGGTGCGTGAGGACCGACGGGATGTCGATCCGCACCGGGCAGACCTCGAAGCACGCGCCGCACAGTGAAGAGGCGTAAGGAAGAGAGGCCGCCTGCGGGTCGTGCATGTCGCCGACCAGCTGCGGCGTCAGGATCGCGCCGATCGGTCCGGGGTAGACCGAACCGTACGACTGGCCGCCGGTGCGCTCGTAGACCGGGCAGACGTTGAGGCACGCCGAACACCGGATGCACCGGAGTGCCTGGCGCCCAACGGAATCCCGCAACGTCGCCGTGCGGCCGTTGTCGATCAGCACGAGGTGGAACTTCTGCGGGCCGTCGCCGGGCGTCACACCGGTCCACACGCTCGTGTACGGGTTCATCCGTTCCGCTGTGGACGAGCGGGGCAGCAGCTGCAGGAAGACCTCGAGGTCCTGCCACGTCGGCACGAGCTTCTCGATGCCCATCACGGTGATCAGGGTTTCCGGCAGCGTCAGGCACATCCGGCCGTTGCCCTCGGACTCCAGCACCACGATCGACCCGGTGTCGGCGACGGCGAAGTTGGCTCCCGAGATGGCCACCTTCGTGGTGAGGAACTTCTCGCGCAGGTAGACGCGTGCCGCCTCGGCGAGGTCCGCCGGTTCGTCGGAGACCTCGACCCCCATGCGCCGCTGGAAGATCTCGCGGATCTCCGAGCGGTTGCGGTGGATCGCGGGCACCAGGATGTGCGACGGCCGGTCGTTACCCAGCTGCACGATCAGCTCGGCGAGGTCGGTCTCGATCGCGTGCACGCCACCGGCTTCGAGGGCCTCGTTGAGCCCGATCTCGGCGGTGGCCATGGACTTGACCTTGACGACCTCGTTCGCGTTCTCCTCACGGCAGAGGCCGAGCACGATCAGGTTCGCCTCTTCGGCGTCGCGTGCCCAGTGCACGACGCCGCCTCGTGCCGTGACGGACTCCTCCAGCTCGACGAGGAGCGTGTCGAGGCGCGCCAGCACGTCGTTCTTGATCTGCTCGCCGGCGACCCTGAGCTGTTCCCAATCGGTCATCTCGGTGACGGCAGCGGCGCGCCTCTCCCGGATGGTCCCCGTCGCCTTGCGCAGGTTCTGCCGCAGCTGGGTGTCGTTCAACGCCGCCTTGGCCGCCTTGGGGAACGTCGGGCTGCCCAGCCACGTCACGGGGTTGCGCGCCACGGGTCCTCCTCCGTCGAAGCCAGGATCTCCGCCAGGTGCACCGGCCGGACGCCCGCGCGCAGCCGCGACAGGCCACCGCCGATGTGCATGAGGCAGGAGTTGTCACCGGCACTCAGCACCTCGGCGCCGGTGTCGAGCACGCACCGCATCTTGTCGGCGAGCATCGCCGTTGACGTCTCGGCGTTCTTCACCGCGAACGTGCCGCCGAAGCCGCAGCAGTGCGTCGAATCCGGAAGTTCCACCAGATCGAGTCCCTTGACCGCCCTGAGCAGCGCCAACGGCTTGTCGCCGACGCCCAGCATGCGCAGCGAGTGACACGTGGGGTGGTAGGTGACCCGGTGGGGGAACCACGCACCCACGTCCGTCACGCCCAGCACGTCCACGAGGAACTCGGCGAGCTCGAACGTCCGGGGCGGAGCCGTACCGAGCGTGGGATGGATCTCCCGGACCATGCCCGCGCATGACCCGGATGGCGCAACGACGTAGTCGTAGCCCTGGAAGACGTCGGTGTACTTGCGCGCCAGAGGCTTCGCCTGCTCGCGGTATCCGGTGTTGAAGTGCATCTGACCGCAGCACGTCTGGTCGAGCGGGAACTCCACCGAGCAGCCGAGCCGTTCCAGCAGACGTACGACGGCACGTGCCGTCGACGGGAAGAACGTGTCGGTCAGGCAGGTCGCGAACAGGGCCACTTTCACGCGCACACCCTCTCCCCAAAGTCATCGGATGTCTACCCGGATCGGTGGACCGTACGGGGGTACGCCGGGCGCGCCTCTTGCTATAGGGGCGCCCCACAGCACAGCATGTGCCTTGTGGGCGACCTGTTGACCGAGCGCGCCGTGCTCGGTGTCATCGCGACCCTGGCCGTTCTGGGCCTCTTCGTGATGCTGTGCCGCGCTCGACGAGTCAGCACCTCCGTGGAGGATGCTGTGATGGACATGCTCGACCGCATGTCCAAGGCGTCGAGCGACCTTCGCGCGGGCCTGACCCAGGAGGCCGCCGACAAGGCGACCCCTCACCTGCGCGAGATGCTGCGGTGCGTCGCGGTCGCCATCACCGACGAGGAGGGCACCGTCCTGTCCTGGGACGGCGGCGCGAACGACCACTACGAGTACCTCCGCGACACGGTCGCCCGTGCCATCAACAACTGCCACAAGGAACACGTCGACCACCGCAAACTCGGCTGCGAGCTCCAGGGGCCCTGCTCCCTGCACAGCGTCGTGGTCGTGCCGCTGGTTGTCGAGGGCGACGTGGCGGGAACCCTGATCGTCGTCTCGGGTGTCGCCTCCAAGCGCCAGATCCGCATGGCCGAGGAAACCGCCCGCTTCGTCTCAACGCAGCTCGAGCTCGAGGTCGTCCAGAAGCAGCGCCAGGCCCTCGCCCAGGCCGAGGTGAAGGCTCTGCGAGCCCAGATCTCGCCGCACTTCGTCTACAACGCGCTGAACACCATTTCCTCGCTGATCCGCACGGATCCGGGCCACGCCCGCGAACTGCTGCAGGAGTTCGCCGAGTTCACGCGCTACTCGTTCCGCACCGACGGCCTCTTCACGACGCTGGCCGACGAGCTCACGAACATCCACCGCTACCTGACGATCGAGCAGGCCCGCTACGGCTCCCGCCTGAACGTGCGCCTGCGCATCGCCCCCGAGGTCCTGCAGGTCGTGCTGCCGTTCCTGGTGCTCCAGCCGCTGGTGGAGAACGCGGTCAGGCACGGCCTGGCCAAGAAGCCCGGCGGCGGCATGCTCACGATCACCGCCGAGGACAACGGCAACGAGGCGCTGATCAGCGTCGAGGACGACGGCGTCGGCATGGACCCGGACCGGCTGGACGACATCAAGGACGCGCACCAGACGGGTGCGCACGTCGGCATCGGCAACATCAACGACCGCATGCGCACGGTGTTCGGCGCCGAGTACGCGCTGGTCGTGGAGACGGCGCCCAACGCGGGCACCAAGGTGATCCTGAAGGTGCCGAAGTTCGCGCGGAACGTTCTGCCGAACCTGAACCTGGGATCGCAGCTCACCGACGAGCCGATGACGAACGAGCAGCCCGCGATCCGCGCCTGACTCCCCGGGCCTGAAGTTGAGTTCGCAACCATCCTCAACCCGGAAGCTCAACCTGCCGATTGTGGTGTTGACCAATGAACAGCCGGCCGTTTTGTGCAACGAGGGCCGGCCGCGAGTTAAGGGCATCATCCATTGCAGGAACAACAAGCACCCGAACGCGTCCGTGTCTGCATCAAGTGCACCGCGAAGGGTTTCTCCAGCTGCAAGTGCTGAGCTGAGTTCCACAGCACCGCAGGTCAGCGTGCTGCAACAGCCAAAGTCGTGATCAGCACGACGGCGCACACGCTCCAGCTCACCCACATCCAGTAGATGTGCATCGGCGTCGGCCCGGCGGCGTTCTGCCTGCCCCGGTCGTCCCACCACTCGACGTACCGTTCGAGCCAGCGGATCGGGTTGAACGTCACAAGCCGAACCTAGCACCACGTGTTCAACGTCACGCGGGAGCAACCGACAGCGCAGTTGGGCTCCCGCGTGCACGCGAAACGCACGTACTGTCGAGTACATGAGCGTCACGGACAAGATCGCGGCCCGTCTCCCGAGGGTCATGGACCGGGGTGAGCGGCCGCCGGTCGTCGCTGCGGTGCGGTTGCACGGGGTGATCACCCCGCAGTCCTCGCCGGTCGCGCGCAACACGATCAGCCTCCAGAACGTCGAGACGGCCATCAACCGCGCGTTCGACAACGAGCGGCTGATCGCCGTGGCTCTGCTCATCAACTCGCCCGGCGGTGCGCCGACCCAGAGCGCGCTCATCGCCGAGCGCATCCGCGAGCTCGCCACCAAGAAGCACGTGCCGGTGCTCGCGTTCTGCGAGGACGTGGCGGCGTCCGGTGGCTACTGGCTGGCGTGCGCGGCGGACGAGATCTACGCGCACGGGACGAGCCTCGTCGGGTCCATCGGTGTGGTCAGCGCCGGGTTCGGGCTCAACGGCCTGCTGGACAAGGCCGGCGTCGAGCGCCGCGTCTACACGGCGGGGGAGAACAAGGTGCGGCTCGACCCGTTCCAGGCCGAGAAGCCCGAGGACGTCGAGTGGCTCAAGGGCCTGCACGCCGATCTGCACGAGCAGTTCAAGGCGTGGGTCACCGAACGCCGCGGCAGCAAGCTCAAGGCCGAGGAAGACCTCTTCAGCGGCGAGATCTGGACCGGCACCAAGGCCCAGCAGCTCGGTCTGGTCGACGGCATCGGCACGATCCGCAGTGTCATCGCCAAGCGGTTCCCGGACGCCGAGCTGACCGTCGCCGAGCCGAAGAAGCCGTTGCTGGCCAAGCTCGGGCTCGCGGCCGCGTCCACCCGATCGGGCGATCTCGTGACGCAGGTGCTCGCGAGCCTCGAGGAACGTGCTCGCTGGTCCCGATTCGGGCTGTGAGCATCAGTTCGGTTTCGCATGGCGTGTCGAGTCAAGCCCTGACGTAGACATGACCGCACATTGATGGGCAAGATGCCCGACACAGTGAGTACCCATGACAACGCCGGTCTCCTCGTCCTCGCAGTCGATGACGAGGCTCCCGGCCTGAGCGAGATCAAGTTCCTGCTCGAGAGCAGCCCCCACATCCGGCGCGTCCTCACGGCGTTCGACGCCGCCGAGGCCCTGCGCATCCTGAGGGGCGACTACGAGCAGGAGGTCATGGCGAGGACCAAGGCCGGCATGCCGCCGGTCGACGCGGTGTTCGCCGACATCAACATGCCCGGGTTGTCCGGCATGGATCTCGCACGGGTGCTCAGCGCGTTCCGGTATCCGCCCGCCCTCGTCTTCGTGACGGGCGTGGAGGAACGCGACGCGCTCGTCACGGCGTTCGACGTCGGCGCGCTCGACTTCATCAACAAGCCGATCAACGAGGAACGCGTCCTCAAGGCCATCTCCCGGGTCGCGGACCGCGTGGGCCGCACGGCCGTGCCACCGCCCGCCTCGAACGCCGCGCCGATGGCCCAGGCCGCCGAACCGAGTGACGACGAGGTCATCCCCGTCGAGCTCGGCGGCACCATCAAGCTCGTGCCGCGCGCGTCCGTGCGGTACGTCGAGGCGCAGGGCGACTACGCCCGTCTGCACACCCAGGACGGCAGCCACCTGGTGCGCATCCCGCTCGCCCAGCTCGAGGAACGCTGGGCCAACGCCGGGTTCGTGCGCATCCACCGGTCGTACCTCGTCGCGCTGCCGTTGGTGAGTGAGCTGCGGATGACGGCGAACGGCTACGCGGTGGTCATCGGCACCGGCGAGAACGCCAAGGAGCTCCCGGTCAGCCGCCGGCACACCAAGGAGCTCAAGGAACGGATCGTGCGACCGCCGAAGAGCGGCTGGTGAGCAGGCACGACGCGGGAAAGCCCGAGCAGGCCGCCCGCGAGGCCTGGCTCGGTGAGCAGGCCCGCAAACCACGCAGGCGCAGGGTCGTGCTCGCGGACTCGACGAAGTCCCGCGGCAAGGCGCTGCGCACGATCATCGAGCTGGAGGAGCAGACCAGCGTCGGTGAGAAGCTGGTGCGCGACCTCATCAAGCAGCAGCTCCGCTCCGCGTTCGGGCTCGCGTTCGCGGTCCTGATCGGAATGTGCCTGCTGCCGATCACCTTCTTCCTGTTCCCGCAGATCGGGGATCTGAAGATCCTCGGCATCCCGATCCCGTGGCTCGTGCTCGGTCTCGCGCCCTTCCCGATCCTCTACGGCGTCGGGTGGGTGTTCCGCAGGCAGGCCGAACGGCACGAGCGCGACTTCGTGAACATGGTCGACCGCTGACGTGAACGCCACCATCTGGAGCCTCAGCGCCATCGTCGCCGTCGCCGCCGTGACGTTCCTGCTCGGTTACGTCGGGTCGCGCAAGGCCAACACCACGCCGGACTTCCTGGTGGCGCGCCGGGCCATTCCCGCCACCCGCAACGCCGCCGCGATCTCCGGCGAGTACCTGTCCGCGGCGTCGTTCCTCGGCGTGGCCGGGCTCGTGCTCAAGGACGGCATCGACGCGCTCTGGTACCCGATCGGCTTCACCGCCGGATACCTCGCGCTGCTGCTCTTCGTGGCGGCGCCGCTGCGGAGGTCGGGCGCCTACACGTTGCCCGACTTCGCCGAGGCCAGGCTGGGTTCGGTGAACGTGCGCCACTTCAGCACGTTCTTCGTGGTGTGCATCGGCGTGCTGTACCTGGTGCCGCAGCTGCAGTCCGCGGGTCTCACGCTGACGACGATCACCGGTCTGCCGCCGTGGTGCGGCGGTCTGATCGTCACGGTCATCGTGGTGATCAACGTGCTGGGCGGCGGCATGCGCGCCATCACGCTGGTGCAGGCGTTCCAGTACTGGGGCAAGCTCTTCGCGATCGCCGCGCCGACGTTCGTGCTGTTCGTGGTGTTCCTCGCCTCGCCGGACCGGGGCACGCAGCCGATCAGCGACGACGGCGTGATCAGGTTCCCCAAGGCCGAGTCGATCACCGTGGCCGAGCAGGTGATCAAGCTCCGGGTCGACGAGCCGCTCAAGCTGACGGTGCACGGAGAGATCGACGGCCGGGCGGCCGACGGTGCCGTCTACTGGAGCCGCGGCGTCTACGAGCTCAGCCCCGGCACGGTCATGGAGTTCCCGGCCGGCAGCCCGGTTCCGGTGGTCGAGGGTTCGCCGACGAACAACCACGACTGGACGCGGCCGCAGACCGGCGGCATCTCCGACCTGCTCAAGACGTACTCGCTGATCTTCGCGACGTTCCTCGGCACGATGGGCCTGCCGCACGTCCTGGTGCGCTTCTACACCAACCCGGACGGCAAGGCGGCCCGCCGGACGGCGCTGCACGTGCTCTACCTGCTCGGCCTCTTCTACATCTTCCCGACCGTGCTCGGCGTGCTGTCCCGGCTCTACCTGCCGCAGCTGCTGGTGAACGGCAAGACCGACGCGGCGGTGCTGATGCTGCCGGAGACGATGGTGCCGAACCTGGGCGGCCAGATCCTCGGCGCGATCGTCGCGGCCGGTGCGTTCGCGGCGTTCCTGTCGACCTCGTCGGGGCTCGTGGTGTCGGTCGCCGGGGTGGTCTCCACGGACATCATGCCGGGCAAGGTTCGTGACTTCCGGTGGGCAACCGTGTTCACCGGACTCGTCGCAATCGGTCTTGCTCTGCTGCTCCCGCGGTCCGATGCGTCACTGACCGTGGCCATGTCGTTCGCTCTCGCGGCGTCGACGTTCTGCCCGCTGCTCGTGCTCGGGATCTGGTGGCGCGGCCTCACGTGGGTCGGTGCCGTGTGCGGTCTCGTCGTCGGCGGCGGCATGGTGATCAGCGCTCAGGTGATCAGTGTGGTCAGCTCCTACACCGGGCGCTGGGCCCCCGCCGTGTTCACGCAACCAGCGCTGATCACGGTCCCGATCGCGTTCATGACCATGATCGTCGTCAGCAAGGCGACCCGCAGGCGTGCCCCCGCGGACGTCAACCAGATCCTGCTCAGGCTGCACGCGCCCGACCCGCTGGGCTTCATCCGGGACCGCGACATCGCACGCTTCGGCACCGCCGAGGAGAAGGCGAGGATGGCCGAGGACAAGCGCAGGGGAGCTAGTCGAACACGCTGAGTGTTCACTGTTTCAAATGGGTGAAAATTGGTCACTCGAATCGGTGAACGGTGAATCTGGTCACGCAGAGTGCTGTTCGTCTACGCATACTGACCGTTCGTCGCATCACCCGACTGCTGGGCGCATGGGCACGAACGGGGCCTTACCTGAGTGACTCAAGTCTCCATACGGTTCTCCACCAAGAACAGGACCGCACCTGGAGGCGCTACGTGCCCGTCACGTTGCTGACACCTACGACGAGTACCGCGAGGAGGGGACTGTGAGCACTGTTGAGCACACCCCGAGCGAGTCGGCCCCCGATGCGCAGAAGTGGGTCGACGTCCAAGCAAGTGATGACTTCGCGCAGCTGAAGCATCGTCTGCGCAAGTTCGTGTTCCCCGTCTCCGGACTGTTCCTCGCGTGGTACCTGCTGTACGTGCTCCTCGCGGACTACGCGCACGGGTTCATGTCGACCAAGGTGATCGGCAACATCAACGTCGGGCTGATCTTCGGCCTGCTGCAGTTCGTGTCCACCTTCGTGATCACGACGCTCTACGTGCGGCACGCCAACAAGCACCTCGACCCGTTGGCGGAGAAGCTCCGCGGTGAGCTCGAGGGAGACGGCAAGTGAACGAGTCCAGCCCGATCCTCAACATCAGCATCTTCGGTGTCTTCGTCCTGATCACGCTGTTCGTGGTCATCAGGGCGAGCCGCAACACCAAGACCGCTGCCGACTACCTCGCCGCCGGTCGTGCCTTCACCGGCCCGCAGAACGGCATCGCGATCGCGGGTGACTACCTCTCCGCCGCGTCGTTCCTCGGCATCGCGGGCGCCATCGCCCTCAACGGTTACGACGGCTTCCTGTACTCGATCGGCTTCCTGGTGGCGTGGCTCGTCGCGCTGCTGCTGGTCGCCGAGCTGCTGCGCAACACCGGCAAGTACACGATGGGCGACGTGCTGAGCTTCCGGATGCGCCAGCGTCCGGTCCGCGCAGCCGCCGCCACGTCGACGATGGCCGTCTCGTTCTTCTACCTGCTGGCCCAGATGGCCGGTGCCGGTGGTCTCGTCGCCCTGCTGCTCGGCATCACGGGCACGGGCGGCCAGTCCCTCGTCATCGCCGTGGTCGGCGCCCTGATGATCGCCTACGTCCTCATCGGCGGCATGAAGGGCACCACCTGGGTGCAGATCATCAAGGCGGTCCTGCTGATCGCCGGCGCGGGCATCATGACCCTCTGGGTGCTCGGCATGTACAAGTTCAACCTGTCGTCGCTGCTCGGCGCCGCCGTCGAGAACGCGCCGAAGGCAGGCGAGAAGCTGCTCGGCCCCGGTCTCGCCTACGGCAAGAACGGCACCACGAAGCTCGACTTCCTGTCGCTGGCTCTCGCGCTGGTGCTCGGCACCGCGGGTCTGCCGCACATCCTGATGCGCTTCTACACCGTGCCGACGGCGAAGGAAGCCCGTCGCTCGGTCGTGTGGGCGATCTGGCTGATCGGCATCTTCTACCTGTTCACGCTGGTCCTCGGCTACGGCGCCGGTGCGCTGGTCGGCCCGGACGCGATCAACAAGGCGCCCGGCAAGGCCAACTCCGCCGCTCCGCTGCTCGCGCTGGAGCTCGGGGGCCCGATCCTGCTCGGCCTGATCGCGGCGGTCGCGTTCGCGACGATCCTCGCGGTCGTGGCAGGCCTGACGATCACGGCGTCGGCGTCGTTCGCGCACGACATCTACGCCAACATCATCAAGAAGGGCAAGGAGGAGGACAAGGACTCCGAGGTCAAGGTCGCCCGCATCACCGCGATCGTCATCGGTCTCGTGTCCATCGGTGGCGGCATCATCGCCAACGGCCAGAACATCGCGTTCCTCGTGGCGCTGGCGTTCGCGGTCGCGGCCTCGGCCAACCTGCCGACGATCCTCTACTCGCTGTTCTGGAAGCGGTTCAACACCTCGGGCGCGCTGTGGAGCATCTACGGCGGTCTGATCGTGACGATCACCCTGATCGTCCTGTCGCCCGCGGTCTCCGGCCAGCCGACCTCGATGTTCAAGAACGCCGACTTCGCGCTCTTCCCGCTGTCGAACCCCGGCATCGTGTCGATCCCGGTCGCGTTCCTGCTCGGCTACGTCGGCACGATCCTCTCCAAGGAGAAGGCCGACCCGGTCAAGCAGGCCGAGATGGAGGTCCGCTCCCTCACCGGTGCGGGCGCCGAAAAGGCCATCGCGCACTAGCAGTTCCACCTTCGAAGACGGGCCGTCCCCCTGGGGGCGGCCCGTTTTTCGTGCGTGCAACCCTGCTGGTGCTGGCCGCGTATTCAACGCGAACGCAGCGAAAGCAGGGGGACCGGAGTGCGACGAGACGAAGAGTTCTCGGAGTTCTTCACGAGCAGGTTCGACTGGGCGCGCCGCACGGCCTACGCGATGTGCGGTGACTGGTCGGAAGCGGAAGAGCTCGCGCAGAACGCATTCGTGAAGGCGTACGCGAAGTGGCCGAGCATCAGGCGCGACACGGCGGTGGCCTACGTGCGCACCATCGTGACGCGGCTGTTCCTCGACAGCAGGCGCCGTCGTCGCGAGGACCCGGTCGCCGACCTGCCCGAACACGGGGTCGGCGGTCGTTTCGACGATCCCGACGCCCGGCTGCACGCGGCGTTGCGGCAGGTGCCGCCGAAGCAGCGGGCGGCGCTCGTGCTGCGGTTCGTGCACGACCTGTCGATCGAGCAGACGGCCGCTGAGCTGGGCTGCTCGATCGGCAACGTGAAGAGTCAGACAGCCAGGGGTTTGGCGACGCTCCGCGAGGCGTACGGCGAGCCGGTCACTTCGGAGTGTGCTTGATGAACATCGAAGACGAGCTGCGCGGAGCTCTCGACGTCTCCGCTCCGCCTCCCACGACGACCTTGGACCAGGTGCTCAAGCGCGGCCGGCGCCGGGTGTTCGCCCAGCGCGCGGGTGCCGTGCTGGGCGTGTTCGCGGTGGTCGCCGGCATCGGCATCGGTGCGACGACGCTGAACCACGCCGCGCCGGACCCGACGCCGGCCGACCAGCCGGACCACGGTCCCGCCACGGTGGAGCACGCGACGGGCTGGCCCAGGGTCGAGACCCCGCCGCAGATCCCGTACGGGACGTGGTCGCCGGCGACGAGCGCGCCTCCACCCGCCGGTCGCGCGGTGTTGCAGATTCCGTTGTGCAACACGAAGGAGCCCTTGGAGGTGTGGGGACTCGGCACGGAGGTGTTGTCCGCCAAGACCGTCGACGGGTTGATCGACCTGGTGCGGCGGGAGCTGCCGGAGGTGACCGTCAGCAACGCGCCGGGCAACTCCATCAAGGACGCCATCGAGTTCGACCTGACCGACTCCGGCGGGACCGGCAGCCTCAGCATCTCCGCCGGCAGGTTCCCCGGTACCCCGCAGTGGCACGCGAACGACAACCTCTGGTCGACCGGCGACTGTGAACCGGCCAGACGGCTGTCCCTCGCCGACGGCACGGTCATGCAGCTGCACGGTGTTCGGCCGTTCGAGCCGTTCCAGTCGCTCAAGCAGGTGCTGGAGGTGTACCGGAAGGACGGTCTGTACGTGCGGCTCGAACTGCGCAACTTCGGCAGCCCGGACGTGCGTCCTGATCCGGACAAGCCGGGCGTTCTGCAACGCGTCGGAGCCGGTCGCGCCACGCTGCCGCTCAGCGAGGAGCAGTTCTCGAGGCTCGGGCCCGCCATCGCGGAGGTGGGCTGAGGGTGCGCCATGCCGGAGGTTCACGTCCGTGCAACCTCCGGCATGGCAACATCTAGGGCGTGACTGTTCCAAGCGTGGAGATCGCCGACGTTCCCGCCGTGCTGCCGGAAGACGCCGTCCTGCTGGACGTGCGCGAGCAGGACGAGTGGGACGCGGGCCATGCGCCCGGCGCGCTGCACATCCCCATGAGCGAGATCGGTGCCCGGCTCGACGAGGTGCCGAACGACGTGCAGCTCTACGTCGTGTGCCGCGCCGGTGGCCGCTCCGCCCGCGTGACCCAGTACCTCAACGAGAACGGCTGGGACGCCGTCAACGTCGAGGGCGGCATGCAGCACTGGGACGCCCACGGCCGTCCGCTCGAGGGTGGCGTCGACGGCATGGAACCCGAGGTCATCTGACCGTGCAGCCGTTGCAGCCGATGCGCGTGGACTGGGTGGCGACGCCGCCACCCGGTGCGTACCCGCAGCCCTCGCGCCGGTCGCAGCGGTTGTCCTACAGCGGTCCGCCGACCTACCCGGTCCCGCCGCGCTGGGGTTTCCCGTTGCTCGCGTGGCGGTGGCCGACGGCGGTGCCCGGCACCGTCGAGCAGGCCGACTCGGTCGACGGCGTGCGCAGGCTCGGCAGGACGGCGCAGAACTCGCTCTGGCTGCTCGCTTTCGTGGCGGTGTGGGCCGCGTTCTCCGAGGTCTGGCGGTACGTCCTGGTCGCGTTGAGCCGCTTCGGCGCGCTCTCCGCCGGGGTGGTCAGCGCGTCGGACGCAATGGTGGTGTCGTCCTCGGCGATCACGATCACCGGGTGTCTGCTGTCGCTGGTGCTCACGCTGCTCTGGGTGCGGCGCGCGCGGAACGTGGCCGCGACCATCGTGGGCTATGGGCCGTCCCGTTCGGACTCCGAAGCCCTGATCGGGCTGATCGTGCCGGGGATGAACCTCGTCGTTCCCGGCGCGGTGCTCGCCGAGCTCGAACACGCGGTGGCACACGGGTCCGCCACCGAACGTCCCCGGCCGTCGAAGCTCCTGCGCTGGTGGTGGGGCTTCTGGGCGGGGTCGGGGCTGATGTTCGTGATCACGGTCCTGTGGTCGTTCCGGGACAGCACCCAGGCGCTCGCCGACGGAGTGCTGCTGCACGCGTTCGGCGACCTGGTGCTGGCGGGCGTCGCGGTGACGACGGCGCTGGTCGTCCGGAGGATCACCACGCTGCTGCTGCCGGTGGACGCCGCGTCCGTGCGGTTGATGCGGGTGCTCGAGGTGAAGGACGCCCCCGAGCCGCCGCTGCGGTCGTTCCGCGCGTCCGGCTCGCCGCGCTGATCTGTTCAGCCGACGTTCGCCCTCACGGACCTTCCCGGCGTCTCGCGTGAGTGCCAGGTTGGGTGAATGCGGACGCTCATCGGGGCTCTGGTGATCGCAATGGCCACACCAGGGGTCGCCCAGGCTCATCACCGGGACTTCGACCTGCAGGCCCACCGCGGCGGCATCGGCCTCACGGTGGAGAGCACGCTCAAGGCGTTCGGCAAGGCCCTCGAACTCGGTGTCACGACGCTGGAGCTCGACCTCCAGATCACCAGGGACGGGCGCGAGGTCATCACGCACGACCGGAAGACGAACCCGGCGAAGTGCCTCGACACCAAGCCCGCGTTCCCCGGCGACCCCGACTTCCCCTACGCGGGCAAGTACGTGAAGGACCTGACGTTCGCGCAGGTCCGCACCCTGGACTGCGGCAGCACGCGGTGGTCGCAGTACCCGGACCAGGAGCTCTCGCCGGGTGCCAGGATGCCCACGCTGGCCGAGCTCTTCGACCTGGCGCGCAGGCACCACGCGTGGGGCATCCGCTTCAACATCGAGACCAAGGTCGAGGCCGCGGCCCCGCACGAGACCGCACCGCGCGAGCAGTTCGTGCAACGCGCGGTCCGCGAGATCCGCCGCTCCGGCTTCTTGCCCAACGTGACGATCCAGTCGTTCGACTGGGGCACGCTGATGCGGGTGCGCGAGGTCGAGCCGCGGATCCCGCTGGTGGCGCTGACGCAGCCGGAGTTCCTGCGTCCCGGCTCGCCGTGGACGGGCGGCCTGAACCTCGACGACTTCGGCGGCAGCGTCGCGAAGGCGGTGCGCAGTTTCGGCGCGAAGGCCCTGTCCCCGGTGCACACGATGACCACGAAGGAACTGGTCACCGATGCCCACGGACAGGGCCTCGCGGTCATCCCGTGGACCGTGGACGAGGAGTCACGGATGCACGAGATGATCGACACCGGGATCGATGGCCTGATCACCGATTACCCGGATCGGTTGCGGAAGGTGTTGAAGGAGCGCGGTTTCAAGCTCCCCAAGCGCTATCCGCGGGGTTAGTTGATGCTGATCGGGTCGGCTGGGCGGTTGCCGGTCAGCAACCCGCCGCGCTGTCCGGTCGAGATGCCGCACAACGCCGCCTCGTTCAAACCGGCTGTGGTCGCCTGAGCGGACGACAACGTGCTGCCGGAGGCCTGGCCGTCGATCGTGACCGGGCTCGGGTAGAGCTTGCTGTCGGCTTCACGGCAGACGAGCACGATCACCTTGAAGGTCCTCGGGTTCGTGTACTCGAGGTTCCTGGTCTCACCGCGCACGAGCGTGATCTGCGCAGGGAGGCCGGCAGCCTTCGCATAGCCGGTCGGTACGGTGGTTTCGTCGATCGTGTAGGTGCCCGGCGCCAGGTTCGTGAACGGCGGCTGGCAGATACCTGCGGCATCGGTCGTGCAGGACGAGCTGCCGTTCGCGTTGGACAGCGTGAAGACCGCGCCCGCGACAGGTGCGCCGGTGTCGTCCTTCTTCGTCACGTTCACGGTCGCCGGACGTGCCACGTCGGTGTACGTCACCGTCTTGTTCTCACCGGCCGCGATGCCGAACGTGTCCGGCAGCTTCGGATCCTTGTCGTAGCCGGCGGGAATCGTCGTCTCGTCCAGGGTGTAGGTGCCGACCGGAAGGTCGGTGAACGCCGGAGTGCACGAGCCGTTGGCCTGCACGGTGCAGGTGCCGACGACCGTGCCGCCGGTGCCGGTGCCGTTGTACAGCGTGAAGACGGCGCCTGCCTGGCTGCCGCCGTCGCTGCCGAGCTTGGTGACGGCGACGGAGCCGCAGTTGCGGATGTTGACGTTGCCCGGCCCGACCAGGTCCTTCATCTGCGCGGTCGACGACTGACCGGAGCTGCGGCTGACGGCGTAGGCCTTGCCGAAGCCCTCGCACACGCCGGGCGCGAAGACACCGGCCGCGGTCAGGTTGATGCCCGCCTCACCGAACTCGTGCAGGCCGAGCGTCTCGTTCGACGGGGCCACCGTGTCCAACGCGGACGCTGCGGTGTTGACCTTCGCCTCGGCCACCCCTTGCGCCAGCGTGGTCGCCGTGCCCCAGCACGGCGGCGTGTTGCTGCCGACCTCACACGCGCCGGAGGTGATCCAGCGGGACAGCTTCAGCACCGGGGTGCCGCCGCCCTCGAAGTCGTAGACGATCAGCATGTCACCGGCGGACCGCTGCACCAGGCCGGACGAACCGGCGCAGGCCGTGGTGCCCTTGTTGAACTCGAACGCCACGTGCGCGCTCGGCGAGGTGGTGTTCTGCGGAATGCGGACCCATGCGAGCGTCAGGAACACGTTGTTGTTGACGGTTTTGCTCGCGACGTAAACGCGCTTGAGGTCGTCCTTGTTGGACGCTTTCGCCGTGATGACGGATGCACAGCTGTCGTCCTGTTTGGTGCCACCGGCGAAGCCGGAGTCGGAGGTGGTCGCCTGCCGGTCCTCCAGGCCGGTGAAAGCCCAGCCCGCGGTGGTCTTGTTCGCGGTTCTGGTGCCGGCCGTGCCGGTCCAGCTGGCAGGCGAGAAGCTGTTCCAGTCGAAGTTGATCGGGGACTCGGGGATCAGGTTGGCGTCGTCGTCCTCGAACCCGGCGGCGGTCCCGACCGGGCCGACAGCCGCTCCGGCGACGCCTGCCGGACCGAGCAGGCCGAGCACGAAGGCGGACGCCGCGGCGCCCGCGATCATCAAACGTCTGCGCATGGGGTTCTCCAGTGCGCCGGGACGTCCGCTGCGGCCCCCGCACCGTGCGCCGACGTCCAATGGACGGGTTGGCGGCCGGGCGGGAGAGTTGGTGCAAGGCAACGGTCGAGCGGGGCCGAATCATGAGAGTAGGCACGGGGTTGGGTGGTCCGCGCCGGTCCTGACTCATTCAAGGCCTATGTTCTGGCCCGAAGTGCTCGGGTCGGACGATCACTCTCCGTCAGCAAGTGGCAGGGAGTGCAGTCCGCGGATCACGAACTCCGCGCGGCGGTCGGGTTCCGCGGCCAGCACCGCGCCGGGGAGCTTGCGGTGCAAGGACGACAGCGCCGCCTCCACCTCGATCCGGGCCAGCGGAGCACCCAGGCAGTAGTGGATGCCCATGCCGAACCCGAGGTGCTGGTTCTTCTCGCGGCCGACGTCCAGGGTGTCGGGGTTCTCGAAGACCAGCGGGTCGCGCGCGGCCGCACCGAGCAGCGCGGCGATCTTCTCGCCGGGCTCGACGACGTGGCCGGCGATCTCCACGCGTTCGGTGGCGGTGCGTTCGAAGAGCTGCAACGGCGAGTCGTAGCGGATGAGCTCCTCGACGGCCGTCGGCATCATCTCCGGCGAGAGGCGTTCCCACTGCGAACGGTGCTTCATCAGGGCGAACACGCCGTTGCCGATGACGTTGACCGTGGCCTCGTGGCCGGCCATCAGCAGCAGCACGGCGGTGGCGACGAGCTCGTCCTCGGTGAGCCTGGCTCCGTCGGTGTCGGTGACGGCGACCAGGTCGGAGACCAGGTCCGAGCCGGGGTTCTTGCGGCGCAACGCGACCAGCTCGCGCAGGTAGGCGACGAACTCCGCGGCCGCGCGTTCGGCTGCCTGCTGTTGTTCAAGCGGCAGGCCGTACTCGTACATCTTCACGATGGCGTTCGACCACGGTTGCAGCAGGTAGCGGTCCTGGCCGGGGACGCCGAGCAGCTCGGCGATCACCTCGACCGGCAGCGGTGCGGCGACGTGGGCGAGCAGGTCGGCCTGGCCCTGGTCGCCGATCTTCGCGACGAGCTCGTCCACCAGCCGGTCGGCCAGTTCGGCTACCCACGGGCGGAGGCGCTCGACGTGGCCGCGGCCGAACGCGGCGGCGACCAGGCGGCGCAGGCGGGTGTGCGTGGGCGGCTCGTTCTCCAGCAGCGAGTTGCGGTGCAGCAGGTTGAACGCCATGAACTGCTCGACCGGCTTCACGTCCGACCAGATCCGGCCGAGCGACCGGTGCCTCAGCACGGCCGAGCACGCGGCGTGCGAGACGGCGACGGCAACGCCCATCTGCTCGTGGTGATGCACCTCACCGGCTTCGCGCAGGGCGGCGAAGGCCGGGTACGGGTCGGCGATGAACGCGGGATCGCGCTGGTCGAACGTCACAAGGCGGGACGGTAAGTCGCGATCCCGGTTTCGTCCACGTCCATTTGATTGATGACTCAAATTGTTGCGCAGGAACTATCGTTCGTACTTGTGCAGCTACCTTCCGTCGTCGCGCACCGTGGCGCGTCCACCGACCGTCCCGAGCACACCATCGGCGCCTACGAGCTCGCGTTGAAGGAGGGTGCGGACGGGCTGGAGTGCGACATCCGGCTGTCGAAGGACGGCGAGATCGTGTGTGTGCACGACCGCACGCTCAGCCGCACGTCCAACGGCCGTGGCACGGTCAGCGCGCTCACGCTGGAACAGCTGAAGAAGCACGACTACGGCAGCTGGCACCGCCACGGTCAGCCGGCCGAGCTGCTCGTGCTCGACCAGCTGCTCGAGCTGGTCAAGGGCACGAACGTGCAGCTCTTCATCGAGACCAAGCACCCGGTCCGGTACCGCAACGAGATCGAACGCAAGCTCGTCGAGGCGCTCAAGAGGCACAGGCTCGACAGCCAGATCGTGATGATGTCGTTCTCTCCGACCGCCGTGAAGGTGTTCCGCGAGCAGGCGCCGGACATCCGCACGGTCCTGCTGCTCGACCGGCTCGTCCGCTACCGCACCGGTGCGCTGCCGTCGTTCGCCGACTACACCGGACCAGGCGTGCACGTGCTGCGCAACGACCCCGATTACGTCGATCGGGCCAGGCGCGCGGGGCACGAGACGTACGTGTGGACGGTGGACAGCCCGGAGGACGTCGCGCTGTGCCGTGACCTGGGGGTCCGCTACCTCGCGACGAACGCCCCGGCGAACACGCGCCGCCTGCTGACGGCTAACTTGGCGACCTGACAAGCCTGAACACGAGGAGGGCCGAGGTGGCCAAGCGGACTGCGGTCAAGGACGCACCGAAGGACGGGATCAACCCGAAGCAGCCCTGCCCGTGCGGGTCCGGCAAGCGCTACAAGGCCTGCCACGGTGCTCCCGGCGGCGCGACGGACGTGATCGTGTCCCGCCCGTTCGAGGGTCTGGCCGCCGAGTGCGAGCTGATCGCGCTGCGCGAGTTCGTGCCGTCGGCGATCGCGAAGCTGCCGGTCAAGGAGGGTCGCGAGGTCACGCTGGCCACGGTGCTGCCGATGGCGGCCGCCGGTCTGATCCGGGGCGACGACGTGCCGTTCGTCGGCCTTCAGGTGCAGACGCGCTCCGGTGACATCAGCCGCGACCTGGCCCGTGCGCTGCAGTGGGCGCAGCAGGCCAAGACCGGTGACGTGCTGCCGGTCGTCGGCCCTGACAACGGCGAGAACCCCGGCCGCCTGCAGGACCTGCTCGACCCCGAGGCCGAGATCACGCCCGAGCTGCACACCGACTTCCTCTGGTGGATGCCGGAGGGCACCGAGCCGACCGGCGAGGTGGCGCTGTCGCTCGAGCGCGCGAACGCGGCGATCCTGCCGACCGAGCGCCTCGAAGCCGCCGGTGTGAAGGCCGCGTACTGGGTGGACGCTGGCGACAAGGCGCACCTGCGCTGGGTCCGCCCGGAGCCGGAGGAGAAGCTGCTGCCCGCGATGGCGCGCCTGGCCGCCCGCGGTGAGCTGGACCTCGGCGAGGGCTCGCGCTACGCCGGTTCGTTCCGCGCGCACGGCCTCCTCGTCCCGGTGTGGGACCTCGACCGCGAGATGCACGCCCGCGAGTGGGCTGAGCCGACGGAGGCGCTGGGCAAACGCTTGCTGGAGGCGCTGGCCTCCGACGAGCCGCTGACCGACGCCGAGCGCCGGGCCCGTGACGGCCTGCGCGGCCGTCAGATCACGCTCCGGTGACCTTGTCCACAGGGTTGTCCACAAGGAGCTGTGGATAAGTGCTCCTGCACATCATCACGAAGGCCGGCTGGGCTGCTGCCCAGCCGGCCGGCTCGATCGCGCCCGCGGGCGAGGAGTTCGTGCACTGCTCCGACCGGGGCGTCGTGCACGTGACGGCGAGCAAGTTCTTCCGCGGGCAGAGCGACCTGCTGCTGCTCGTGATCGACCCGAAGCTGTTCGACGTGCCGGTCAGGTGGGAGGCGGTGGCCGACTCGCCGCTGTGGTTCCCGCACGTGTACGGGCCGATCCCGGTGAGCGCCGTCGTCGAGGTCCACGACTTCCCGTGTCAGCAGGACGGTTCGTTCGTTCTACCGGAAGCCGTTGCCGTTCTGTGATTGAGTGAGGCAACCGTCCGGCGCCCCAGGGCGTGGACTTCCCGAAGCCAGTAGGCGCTTCGGGGAGGGGGCGTGCCGTGACGGCGGTGCTGAGACTGGAGTCGGCCGCCGAACGCGGCGGAGGAAGAGCGGAAGCCGTGGGGGATTTCGCGGAGTTCGTGCGTGTGTCGATGCCCGGACTTCTGCGTTACGGACACGCTCTGACAGGTAACCCGCACGACGCGGCCGACCTCGTGCAGTCCGTGCTGGAGAAGGTCGGGTCGCGCTGGGTGGCGGTGCAGCGCAAGGGTGACGACCCGCTCGCGTACGTCCGCAGGGCCATGGCCAACACGCACATCAGCATCTGGCGCCGTCGTCGCCGGGAGAACCTCGTCGCCGACCTCCCCGACACCGGTGCCGTGGCTCCCGAGCTGAGCAGGCTCGAAAACGAACCGCTCTGGCAGGCACTGCGCGAACTGCCGCCACGGCAGCGCGCGGTGATCGTGCTGCGCTACTACGAGAACCTCTCCGAAGCCGAGATCGCGGACACGCTCGGCATCTCGTGCGGCACCGTGAAGAGCCAGAGCAGCAAGGCGATGGCGAGTCTGCGGACCCGCCTGGGAAAGGACTGACCGGTGGCCGACGACCTCGACGACGAGCTGCGCAGGCTCTTCAGCGACGATCGCCTGGACGTGCACGTGAGTCCGGACGCGACCGAC
Organism: Lentzea flava; assembly: GCF_014648475.1. GTDB lineage: Bacteria > Actinomycetota > Actinomycetes > Mycobacteriales > Pseudonocardiaceae > Lentzea > Lentzea flava. The sequence goes on from NZ_BMRE01000002.1 coordinate 379,117, forward strand.
GCCGTGCTTCGCGGTGCGGACCGCCGGAGACGACGCCGTTCCGCGATGGCCACCGCCCTCGCCGTGGTGACGCTGGTCGGTGCGGGAATCGGGCTGACCCAGCTGCCGCCGTCGACGGACACCACTTCGGCCGACGTGCTGGCGACGAGCCTGCCGTCCACGTCCTCCTCGTCCCCGCCCCCGCCGTCGATCAGCACGGTGATCGTGACCTCGGTCGTGACCGTGAACCCGCCGCCGAATCCCCCGAACAGCACCACCACGGGAAGCCCGACCAAGCCGCGCACGAGCGTCCCCCCGTCTCCACCGCCGTCGGAAACGGCTGGGGTCGGCGCGCTCGTGCTCGGTATGAGCGAGGCGGACGCGCTGAAGACGAAGTCGCTGGTCGAGCCGAGCACCCCGGCCGATCCGGAGGGCAAGTGCGTTGCCTACGCGACGACGTCGGTGCCCGACAACAACGCCGTGATCATCTCGCCGGCCAGGGGCATCGTGCGGCTCACCCTCCCGAGCATCGCCAAGACCCAGCGCGGCATCGGGGTCGGCTCGACGGTGGCCGAGGTGAAGGCCGCCTACCCGGCCGCGACGCAGAGCGGTACCGAGCTGCGCGTGGAGATGACCGGGACGCCCAGGTGGACGTACGTCTTCGAGACCGACGGCGCCACGGTCACGACTGTCCGGAAGCGCCTCAACGCCAGCGACTGCCCAGGTGTCTAGCCGAAAAATGTCGAGACGCGATGTCGAGAAGCGGCGAACGGCTCCGTCCCCTGCGTGAAAGCGGCCAAGATGGGTCGCGACAGCACAGAGGGAGACACCGGAGATGGCCAAGTACCTGCTGCTCAAGCACTACCGCGGCGCACCGGCGGCGGTGAACGACGTGCCGATGGACCAGTGGTCCCAGGACGAGATCACCGCCCACCTGCAGTACATGCGCGACTTCGCGGCCAAGCTGCAGGCGACCGGCGAGTACGTCGGCGAGCAGGCGCTCGCGCCGGAGGGCACGTGGGTCCGGTACGACGGTGAGGGCAAGCCGCCGGTCACCGACGGGCCGTTCGCCGAGACCAAGGATCTCATCGCCGGGTGGATGGTGATCGACGTCGACAGCTACGAGCGCGCGGTCGAGCTGGCAGGGGAGCTGTCGGCGGCGCCGGGCAAGGACGGCAAGCCGATCCACGAATGGCTCGAGCTGCGTCCGTTCTACGGCAACGCGCCGACGATCACGGAGTGACATGGACGAGGCACTGCTGAGGAGCCTCACCCCTGGTGTGATCGGGATCCTCGTCCGCCGCGGAGCCGACTTCGCGGCGGCCGAGGACGCCGTCCAGGACGCGCTGCTCGAGGCGGTTCGGGTGTGGCCCGCCGATCCGCCGCGGGATCCGAAGGGCTGGCTGGTCACGGTGGCCTGGCGCAAGTTCATCGACGCGACGCGGGCCGAGTCGGCGCGGAGACGGCGTGAGGACCTCGTCGACGCTGAACCCGAGCCGGGGCCCGCCTCGGACGTCGACGACACGTTGCAGCTCTACTTCCTGTGCGCGCATCCCTCTCTCACGCCCTCGTCGGCGGTCGCACTCACGCTCAGGGCCGTCGGTGGTCTCACCACTCGGCAGATCGCGCAGGCCTACCTGGTGCCGGAGGCGACCATGGCCCAGCGCATCAGCCGGGCCAAGAAGACGGTCAGCGGCGTGCGGTTCGACCAGCCCGGTGACGTGGCCACCGTGCTGCGCGTGCTCTACCTCGTCTTCAACGAGGGCTACTCCGGCGACGTCGACCTCGCCGCCGAGGCCATCCGGCTCACCCGGCAGCTCGCGGCCGCGATTGATCACCCCGAGGTCGCTGGTCTGCTCGCGCTCATGCTCCTGCACCACGCCAGGCGGGCCAGCCGGACCGCCGACGACGGCAGCCTGGTCGCGCTCGCCGACCAGGACCGCAGCAGGTGGGACACGGCGATGATCGCCGAGGGCGTCGAGATCCTGCAGGCGGCGCTCGCGCAGGACCGGCTCGGCGAGTTCCAGGCCCAGGCGGCCATCGCGGCCCTGCACTGTGACGCGCCAGAGGCCGCGGAAACGGACTGGGTGCAGATCGTCGAGTGGTACGACGAGCTGGCCGCGCTGACCGACAGCCCCGTCGTGCGGCTCAACCGCGCGGTGGCCGTGGGCGAGGCGGACGGGCCGCGCGCCGGGCTGAAAGCACTCGGAGAACTCGACGACTCATTGCCGCGCTACACGGCCGTGGCCGCATACCTCCACGAACGCGACGGCGACGAGCAAACGGCGGCGCGGCTCTACGCCGAGGCGGCGAAGAAAGCGGCGAACCTCGCCGAACGGGAATACCTCACGCGGCAGGCGGCGCGGCTCAACCGAAAAAGCCCGCCCCACCCGTGACGGTGAGGCGGACTTTGCGAAACCAGGCACCCGAGCGTGCGAAGGAAAAGCTCAGAGCGTGCCACCGGCGGCGGTGGGAGCGCCGGAGTCGCCGCCGCTGTCGCCCACGGTTTCGCGGGTCAGGAACGTTTCGACGTAGAACATGTTGCCGTCGGCGCGGTCCATGATGGTGAGCAGCGTCTTCATCGAGGAGACCTCCTCGACCTGCTCCTTGAGGAACCACTGCATGAACTGCTCGCCGATGTAGTCGCCCTCCTCGCGGGCGGCCTTGGCGAGCGCCACGATCTGGTCGGTGACCTGCTGCTCCTGGCGCAGGGCCAGCTCGACGAGGTCGCGCGGCGCCTTGAAGTCGTTGATCGGGGCGTCGGTGCCGGGAATGGCGACCGGGATGTCGTTGTCCATGAGGAACTGGACGATCATCATCGCGTGGTTGCGCTCTTCGAGAGCCTGCTTGTAGAAGTGCGACGCGAGGCGCGGGAGGTCCTCGTTGTCGAACCACACGGCGAGCGCGATGTACTGCTGCGAAGCGGAGAACTCGTTGCCGACCTGAGCCTGCAGGAGCTCGTGGAACTTCGACTTCTTGGAGATAATCTTCTTCACGTTCGATGCCATGCGGAGTACGTTAGCTCAAAGCGATGATCTCCGCATTCCAGGAAAAGCTAACCTTTGTTTGGAAAGGTGAACCAAACAAAGGTTAGGCATTCCTAACGATCACACCAATGGTGCGCGATCAATCGGGCACGACATGCACCGCGGGCCGCCGCGGCCGGAGCCCAGTTCCGAACCGGCGATCCGCAGCACCTCGATGCCGGCCGCCTCCAGGCGCTCGTTCGTCTCGACGTTGCGCTCGTACGCGACGACGAGGCCGGGGCCGACCGCCAGCGTGTTGTTGCCGTCGTCCCACTGCTCGCGCTCGGCGGTGACCGGGTCGAGGCCCGTGTCGATCACGCGCAGCTTCTCGATGCCCATCGCCTCGGCCGCCGCCTCCAGGAACGGCACCGGGCCGTCGACGCGCACGCCGCCGTCACCGTCGAGCCGCATCGGGTACGCGGACAGGTTGTGCCTGATCGCCGGGTACATCACCACGGCGTCGCGGTCGACCATCGTGCAGACGGTGTCGAGGTGCATCGTGGCGCGTTCCTGCGCGATCGGCACCGCCAGCACTGTGTGCGCGAGGCCGTCCGCGAGCGCGGAGCGGGCGAACGACTCCGCGCCCGCCGGGGTGGTGCGCTCGCCGACGCCGATGGCGATCACGCCCGGCGCCAGCAGCAGCACGTCGCCGCCCTCCAGCGGTGCCGAGTGGGCGCCGTACGCGCGGCCCGTGCGGCGGAACCGCGGGTGGTAGGCGTAGATCAGGTCGGTCAGCGTCGTCTCGCGGTCGCGGGCGGGCAGCGCGAGCGACGTGATGGCCACCCGGTCGCCGACCCACACCGACGAGTCGCGGGTGAAGAGCAGGTTCGGCAGCGGGTCGACGGCGAAGTCGATCGGGTGGTGCATCTTGCGCACCAGCGAGGCGCCCTCGGCGGCGGGCAGCTCCTCGAACGTCATGCCGGTCATGAGCACCTGCGCCAGCTGCGGAGCGGGCAGCGAGGTGAGGTGGCTGCGCAGCGCGTCGGCCAGGTCGATGCCGAGGCGGCGTTCGTTGACGGCGCTGTGGATGCCCGCGATGCGCGCGCGGTTGTCCTCCAGCGCCTGGACCAGCACGTCGGCCAGCAGCAGGACCTCGACACCGCGGGCGGTGAGCGTCGCGGCGAACGCGTCGTGCTCCTCCTGCGCGCGATCGACCCACGGCACGCCGTCGAACAGCAGCTGGTCGTTGTTGCGCGGGGTGAGCCTCTTGAGCTCGTTGCCCGGCCGGTGCAGCAGCACCGTGCGCAGCGGGCCGACCTCGCTGTCCACGCGGGGCGCGGCGTCCGGGAGTGCTTCGGTCTCAGCGATCGTGTGCGCAGTCACCGGTCGAGCGTAACCCTGAACAGCACAAATCGCCGCTCTCAGGCCCAAAATCGCAACAAATGGTGTGGAATAGCGGACACTACCCTCGAATCATTAAGGCAACCAGCTCACTTTGCCGCGCAACATTGTGTAACCGATGAACGCGACGACGTCGAGGATCGTGTGAGCGATCACCAACGGCCACAACCGCTTGGTCCGCTGCCAGTAGAACCCGAACACCAAGCCCATGATCAGGTTGCCGACGAACCCGCCGAAGCCCTGGTAGAGGTGGTACGACCCGCGCAGCACAGCCGCGGCGACCAGCGACGTGTACTGCCGCCACCCCAGCTGCTGCAGCCGCGTGATCAGGTACCCGATGACGAGCACCTCCTCCGCCCACGCGTTGCCGGCGGCCGCGAGGATCAGTGCCACGTTCATCCACCACGCGTTGTCCAAAGTGGACGGCTGCACGGCGAGGTTCAGCCCGAGCGCCCACGCGGCGAAGTAGAACGCGAGACCAGGAATGCCGATGATCGCGGCCAGCCCCAGCGCGCCCAGCGCGTCCGCGAGCTTGCGCGTCCCGCCGAGGCCGATCACCCGGAGCTTGATCCCGGTGCGCCACAACAGGTACAGGCCGATGCCGCCCCACGCGGCGAGCTGCAGCACGCCGAGCAGCTGAGCCACGAGGTCCAGCAGGTCGGCGCGCGCCTGCGGGACGTTGATCGCCACCGACTGCTGGTTGAGCGGCGTCGGCTGCAGCAGGCTGTCGATCAGCCGCACGAGGCTGCGCAGGCCGGACAACCCGAGCGTCATGCTGAAGACGATCAGCAGTTCGAGCTGGTAACCGCGCTTCTCGTCGGCGGGAATCAAGGTCACCCGCGCGAGGCTACCTCTGGGACAGGAACGGGCAGCCCATCAGTCGTCGCAGCTCGGCGGCGAGCTCCTGCGCAGTGCTGACCGGCTTGGAGAACGCGATCCGCACGTCGTGATCGTCGCACTCGGCCTCGACGCGCAGCCGCAACCCGAACCGGTCGAGCCCGAGCGGCCGCACGTGGCCGCCCTGCAGTTCCTCCGGCAGGTGCCGGGCGAGCTGGCCGACGACGTCGCGGTGCGCGGCCTCCAGGTGCCGCAGCCAGTGGTCCTCGTTGCGGCAGAACGGGTCCGGCGTCGCGCTCGCGAACTGCTCCGGCCGGATCGACGACGTGCCCTCGGCGTCCGCGATCACCATCGACGCGGGTGTGAGCCTCAGCACGGAAGCGCCGTGGCCCGCGTCCAGCAGCCGGTGGTCCGGCCGCACGTCGGCGACCGCGAGGATCTCGTCCCGCGCCTCCTGACCCTCCAGCGCGGCGACCCACCCGGTGAGCCACAGCAGGCCGCGGACGGGCTCGCGCAACGGCACCGGAGCCTGGTCGGCGATCTCCAGCATCGCCGTCACCTCGGCCCGCGGCGTCTGCCACAGCTGCCCGACCAGCGGATGTTCATCCGGCAGCAGCAAGATCGTCGTCCCGCACGGGTGCACGTGGTGGAACAGCGGGCTGGTGCGGGAACCAGCCTGAGGAAGCAGTGCGGCGTGACCACCGCGAGCGGTGATCGTCCTGGCGCGCTCGGCGGCGTGCGGCGCCGGTGGGCGCTTGGTCTGGGTGTCGGTCACCGCTCCACCTCCTCGAAGGTTAGGCAAGCCTAACTTAGCTTCGCTCGGGAAGGGAAGTGTCACCACATAGGTAAGCGGGCACACCTGGAACTGCCTATTTGACCTAGAGCATGGGCAGTACGAACAGATGAACTTGATTCGGCCTTACCTGGAATGGTCACCTGGCGCGATCCGATCAAGGCGGCCGAGGTGGTGACGGATCTGGTCATAGAACCTGGACAGCGGTGATCCTGTCACGGCGCGTCGCTACGCGGCTCGCGCGATCGAGCTGTCCGCACTGCGTGAGAACGCGCTCGCGCGTTCCGTGAGATCAGCGCTCGCTGCGCGGCCCATTGGCAGAGCCCGCGGAGTTCACGTGACCGATACTTCCACGATCGCCTCCCAAACGAGACGGAGGTACAGATCAGCCGTAAGGATCTTCGGCGATCCGCTGACTGGTGCCTCATGAGCGTCTGTTGATCACTGGCTCGATCAGGGAATGTCGTGCTGGCGACAGCGCGTCGCGCAGATTGCGGCTTGGCCAGCGCGCCGTACAGTGCAGCGCGTGACACTGGTCAGAACACCTGCGCCCAGCCCTGTCGAGTACGGCGAGGTTTTCACTCGTCGATGGGTCGTGGAAGTGATGCTGGATCTCGCTGGCTACACCAGCGATCGCGATCTCGCAGAGCTGCGTTTGGTGGAGCCTGCCTGCGGAGCGGGTGCGTTCCTGTTGCCGGCAGTCGAGCGATTGCTCGCCAGCATCGCTGCCACTGGACGCTCCGTCGATGAGGGACTGAAGACCGCGATCGCTGCTTTTGATCTTCAGCCGCAGCACGTGGCTCATTGTCGCGAAGCGATCTTCGCACTCCTACAAGACCGAGGGGTGAGTCGAGAGGTCTCTGTCGTGTTGGCACGGCACTGGGTCCGAGCTTCTGACTACCTCCTGTCGGCTCAGGCCGGTGCAGACTTGATCAATCCCGGTGTCCAGCCCGATGTCGACGTGGTGATCGGCAACCCTCCATACATCCGGATCGAAGAGATGGACGACGAGGTCAGCGCGCAGTACCGGTCGCGGTGGCCGACGATGTCGGGCCGGGCCGACATCTACGTCGGCTTCTACGAGAGGGCGCTGCGATCTCTCAAGCCTGGTGGTCGACTCGCATTCATTTGCGCGGACAGGTGGATGCGTAACCAGTACGGAGCCTCCCTTCGCCAGCTCGTCGCTCGTGACTACAGCGTCGATGTCGTTTGGACAATGCACGACGTCGACGCCTTCGAGTCCGCAGTCTCCGCATACCCCGCAGTCACGGTGTTGAGTCGGCGGGAACAAGGCCGGGCGGTCGTAGCGGAGGCCACCAGCCAGTTCACTGCCGCTTCGGCTCGTGAACTGGCGACCTGGACCGCCGGCAGTGAGACTGCGGCTGAGGGCGTCGGCTACCGGGCATTCCGGCTTCCGCATTGGTTCTCTGGTGATGAGATGTGGCCATCAGGAAGCCCGGCTCGTGTTGCGCTGATCGAACACCTCAACGACAACTTCGGTCCACTGCACGACCCGCACACAGGTACGCGCGTTGGGATCGGTGTTGCCACCGGTGCAGACAAGGTCTATGTGGTCAAGGAAGGCGACTCGGACGCTGCCGCCGTTGAACAGGATCGGCTGCTGCGATTGGCCATGGTGTCAGACACCCGCTCAGGAACCTTCCAGTGGGGCGGCAGATACCTGGTGAATCCATGGGCTCCGGATGGCACATTGGTCGATCTGGACAAGTATTCAGGCCTGGCTGGTTACTTCGAGAAGCACCGAGATCAACTGGTGAAGCGTCACACGGCCAAAGCGAATCCGAGTAGTTGGCATCGCACGATCGACAAGGTCAACCACAGCCTCATCCACCAGCAGAAGCTGTTGATCCAGGACATGAGGACCTCCATCAATCCTGTTCTGGAAAACCAAGGCTGCTATCCGCACCACAACCTGTACTTCGTGGTCTCCGAGAAGTGGGACCTGGAGGTCCTTGGCGGTCTGCTCCTGTCGCGATTGGCACAAGCCTTCATCGAGGCTTACAGCGTTCGCATGCGAGGAAACACGTTGCGTTTCCAATCGCAGTACTTGAAGAAGATCCGGGTACCCAACCCCGATGACGTCGGCGATGAGACGAAGGAGGCCCTCAAGATCGCGTTCCGCGCCCGCGACGTGGAAGCAGCGACCGTTGCTGCTTTGACGGCTTACAAGCTCACCCCTGATGATCTAGAGTAAGCCGCCCGGATCGAGGTGGGGGGCGTACGTGGCAACGATCAGTGGTGACCAGATCCAAGCGGCCGTGGAGGAGTTCTGGTTCAAACGAGACGAGCAGACGGCTCGTCTCCCCGACGGAGGTGCCGCAGGCGGAGCAGCGCGGGCCGGCGGTCACATCGGCGGCTTCGAACGTGTGGTGAAGCAGCTCTTCGTCGAAGCAGGTGTGCCTGAATCGTCGATCTACGTCGGTACACCGACGTTGCCTGGTCACTACCGGGTCGCCAAGCAGTGGGATCTCGTAGTGATCTACGAGGGAAACCTTGTCGCTGCCATAGAGTTCAAGTCTCAAGTCGGCAGCGTGGGAAAGAATTACAACAACCGCTTCGAGGAAGCTCTCGGGTCGGCGACCGATGTTCACGCTGCCCAGCAGGAGTTCGAGCCTTTCGGGCAGATGTCGGCATGGCTCGGTTATGTCTTCATCCTGCAGGAGTCCACAGAAACCGAGCGGCCACTGCGTCCAGCGAGAACGTTGTTCCCACCGGACCGGGTTTTTGAAGGCCTGACCTACAGCCAGCGCTACCAAACCATGATTCAGCGGTTCTTCAACCACAAGGTCTACCAAGGTGGCTGGTTCCTGACCACCAAGCGGGATCCTGACGGGGGAGTTTCCTACGACGAACCGATGGCGAATGCCTGCGCGGCGACGTTCGCCGCCGAGATCGTAGGCAGGGTGAATGTCGTGATGGCGGCAGTCGCAGCCGAAAAGAAGCGCTGCACCAAGACGGGGCGCTGAGGTGGAGGCGTCACCGCACGATCCGGTGGAGCGCGCGTTGCTCGCGTTCTGGGCGCAGAAGGACAAGCAGCAACAGGACGCCAAGCGCACGCAAGGCGGCACCAGGGACTCAGTGACGGGCGGGAGACATCTAAACGCTCTGCAAGACCTCCTTCTCGGGGAGTTCGTAGCTGCTGGTTTTCCTGCAAGTATGATCTTCACCAGCACTGCCAAGAGGGTACTTCCCGGCTGGTTCCGTCCCACTAAGAGCTGGGACCTCGCAGTCATTCACGGCGACCACATCGTGGGTCTCGTCGAGCTGAAGAGTCAGGTGGGAAGCCTTGGAAACAACGCAAACAACCGTGCTGAAGAAGCGATCGGAAACGCCATCGATGTCCGGTATGCCTGCAAAAACAAATTGCTGGGACCCACGCAACCTTGGCTGGCGTATGTCTTCGTGACCGAGGACGAGCCGTCGATCCACGAAGCGAGTTCCCGTCGCACAAACTCTCACTACCCTCAGCGTTCCCTATTCACACCGCGCGAGCCTGGCGGAATCTCTTATGTCGAACGCTTGGCGATCATGGGTCGAGAGCTTGTCCGGGAGGACCTCTACCAGGCAGTGTGGATAATGATCACTGCTGATCCTCGAAAACGGCAATTCAGCTATCGTGATGTCGCGGATGAAGTTGGTCATAGAAACTTCCGGCTCGCTGTCCGGAAATTTTCTGCCGGGCTCGGGTACAAGGCCGGGGTGAATGGCGACCTCATTCTCGGGCAGGGTGATCAAGCCTCACTCTTCGCCTGACCTTGGTTCGCAGCATGTGTGACTGATCGTCCGGTGGGTTCTGCTGCCACAGCTTGCGCAATCGGGTGAACTTCTGCGAGCTCGGGTCCAGCCGTGTTGGCGCGACCGTCGACCGCGAGCCAGTGACGGTGGGTGAGTTTTTGTGTGATCGGTGTTAGTTTGCATGTTGGCTATGGCTTCCTTTTTGTGCCATAGGCATTTGTGAAACTCTTTTGCGTCCTCCTGAGGTTGATCTTCTACTGAGATGTTGGGCGGAACTTCCTGTCGGTGCTGTGTGCTCTCATGGATTCTGCCGCGGACGAATCTCTCCGCGACGAGATGGCCTCATGTCATCTGCCCCATTCAAGTGAGGAGCATGACCGTGCAGAGCTACGTGGCGCATTCGGTAAGTCTGCCCGCTGCGAAGAAGCCGGTGATAACGGCCATTCGGTCAGCCGCTCAGATAGAGTACGGGGAAGTTTTCACTCGGCGATGGGTCGCTGAAGTGATGCTTGACCTCGCTGGATATACCGTTGATCGAGATCTTACCGAGTTGCGGTTGATGGAGCCGGCGTGTGGGCAGGGTGCGTTCCTGGTCCCGGCGGTGGAGCGGTTGATGGCAAGTGCGGTTGCCCGCGGACACGTCATCGATGACCGCGCAATTCTGTTGGTCCAGGCTTGCGACGTGCAGCTATCCAACGTCGAGCGGTGCCGGGAAGCGGTGATTGCCGTGCTGTTGAGATTCGGGGTGTCTTATAGCACGGCGAATGTGCTGGCCCAGAGTTGGGTCTGTCACGGTGACTACCTGTTGTCGGCCCAGGCTAATTCTGATTTGATCGCCGAAGGCGTGCGACCCGACTTCGACGTGATCGTGGGAAACCCTCCTTATATTCGGTTCGATGATATTGACGAAGGTCTTTGTAGAGCGTATAGATCGCGATGGCCGACGATGTCGGGAAGGGTAGACGTGTACGTCGGCTTCTACGAGTGTGCTCTGCGGTCGCTCAAACCTGGTGGGCGGCTGGCTTTCATCTGCCCCGATCGCTGGATGCGTAACCAGTACGGTACGGCGCTGAGGGAATTCGTCGCTCAAAGCTACAGTGTCGATGCCGTGTTGAGTGTGCGTAATGTCGATGTTTTTGAGACACCCGTTGCGGCATACCCGGCTATTACGGTCTTGAGTCGTGGAGCGCAACGCTCGGCGGTCGTGGCTGAGACTAATAGACGGTTCGCTGAGCCTTCGGCGCACGAGCTGACGGCTTGGACACTCCAGTCCAACGACAGGACGACAGTGGGATGCGGATACCGCGCATTTCGACTTCCGCAGTGGTTTCCCGGCGATGAGATGTGGCCAATTGGCAGTCCTGCTCGCGTATCCCTGGTCAAGTATCTCAATGACAACTTCGCTCCACTGCACAATCTTGAAACAGGTACTCGGGTTGGCATAGGAATCACGACGGGGGCGGACAACGTCTATATCCTGAACGAGGATGACCCAGCATTGGATGGAATAGAAAGCGATCGCTTGCTGCGCCTCGCGATGGCGCGAGACACGAGATCCGGTGACTTCGTGTGGGGCAGGAGGTACTTGGTCAATCCATGGAGTCGGAGCGGTGTTCTGGTTGACCTTGCTAGCTATCCTGGTCTCGCCAATTACCTTGCTGGGCATCGCTCCCGCCTTGCCAAGCGCTATACTGCGAAAGTCAACCCGCAGAACTGGCACCGCACTGTCGACAAAGTAAATCACGACCTTCTTTCGAGTGCGAAGCTACTTGTTCAGGACATGCAGATCTCGCTCAATCCTGTCCTGGAGAACGAAGGTTGCTACCCTCATCACAACCTGTACTACATTGTGTCCTCGCATTGGGACATGCAGGTACTCGGCGGAATCCTGCTGTCGCGGGTGGCGCAAGCCTTCGTCGAGGCGTACTCGATCCGCATGCGTGGCAACACGCTTCGGTTCCAGTCGCAGTATCTCAAGAAGATTCGTGTGCCCGATTATGCCCAACTCGGCCAACAATCCAAAGAAGCTTTGCGAGAAGCTTTTCTGGCCCGAGACGTCGAAGCTGCCACCGCAGTGGCACTGCGCGCGTACGGTCTCGATGCCGACGCTCTGGTGGACTGAGGATTTGGGTGCACTCAAATGGTATTTAGCTCACCTTTTGCACGGTTCGGGCAGTTACTGGCCATTTGGCTGCGAGTTAAGTGATCTTCCCTTGAAGTTCTGGTATTCCGGCGTTTTGGATCGGTGGACTGAATCTCGGCGAGGAAGTGTCCGTGGCGAAGTTGGTGGAATCGAGGAGCTGGGGCGACGCGGGATCTGGCCCAAGCACTCTGCAACCGCAGGCCGCCGGGCGTACCGGGCCGGACTCCATCGAACCGGTGGCGCAAGACCCAGATTCGTATTGCGCGCTGCACGCCCAGGTCGCGAACGCGCGTCGGGACGGGCCTCCACAAGCTCATCACCCGCCTCGTCCACGGCTTCCGCACGTCGGTGCTGGACGATCTCAACGCGATCGGGATGCTGCGCAGCCCGGCGCCTGGCCTGCCGGATCGCCCGTGTCGGCATAGCCGAGTTGCGGCGCAGGCTGCGACAAGACCGGTTGGGTCAACACGCTCGATGGAACCGGTTTCGGTCTCACGATGTGGGTAGCGGTATCGCCATGGAAAGGCCCGGATCACCGGTGCGGGCCAACGCAGCCGCCGCAAGGCGACGACTGCCTGAACACTGTGAGCTCACGTTCACAACATCAGCTGACGGAAGTGTCACCTGTACGGTGGACAGGTGGTCGTGCCCAACAAGCCGTCCACCGAGGTGACGGCGCTCGACGATCGGTGGACCCGGCACTGTGTCGACCGGGCGAGCCGTCGCGCCCTGATGTGGACCGTTCTGGCCGGTGCGGCCTTCGCCCTCCAGTTCGTGCTGGTACTCGTGTGGTCGTGGTCCTCACCGGTGGCGCTGGTGCTGCTGTTCTTCGCCGCGGCCGTGCTGTGGGTGGTGACGCGTCGCCGTCCGGTGCGTTTACCGGAAGGTGAACCGTGGCATTTCGCCCATGTGCAGTGGGAAGGAGGGCGTCTGGTCGTGCTGTCTTCGCCGCCGCTTTTGCTGACGTTGCGCGTCGGTCCTCTTCTCCGCGGCCGGATCGCGCGGCATCGCCGTGTGTGGTTCGTGCCGCCGGACTCGGCAGGGAACACGGTGGTCACGTTCCGCGGGGTGCCGCAGCTCATCCCGGCGCGTGTGCAGAGATGATCATCCAGAACTGGAGCGACACCTGCCTGGTGCGGGCGGATCGTCGCGCTGTCGGGCACATCTTCTTCGCCGTCGCCGTGTTCGGCGTCGTGCTCATGATCGGCTGGCTGTGGCTCACCGTGCTGTCCGTGCCGGTGGTGCTGGAGCTGGCCGCGCCGGGACTGCGGCACTTCTTCACGCGCCGCGGCACCCTGCAGCTGATCGAGCGGTTCCCGTGGCGGCCGGTGTCGGTGAGCTTCGTGCCCGGCCGGCGGATCGGGCGCCAGGCGTACCTGAGGGTCGACGGCTCGGAGAACAACCTGCGGCTGCCCGAGCTGCCGGAGAGGGCGCGCGTGCTGATCCGGCACACCGGCCGGGTGTGGATCGCGGGACCGGACGAGCGCGGGCGCGTCGTGGCGATGACGCGCGGGCTCGCGTTCCTCACGCGTGGACGGGTCGTGGAGCGCTAACGGCCCGTGGCGATGCCCTCGGACTCCGCCCACTGCGTGAGGTCGTCCTTGCGCAGCGCCGCCGCCATCAGTTCGGGGAACTTGTCCGGCGTGCAGGCGAACGCGGGTGCGCCGAGGGCGGACAGCTTCGCCGCGAGCTCGTGGTCGTAGGCGGGCGTGCCGGAGTCGCTGAGCGCCAACAGGTTCACGACCGTGACGCCGCTCGCGACCAGCTCGCGGACGCGGCGCTGCAGCTCGGCCTCCGACCCGCCCTCGTAGAGGTCGCTGATGATCGCGATGACCGTGTCGGTGGGCCTGCGGACCTGCGTCTGCGCGTAGGCGACCGCGCGGTTGATGTCCGTGCCGCCGCCGAGCTGGGCGCTGAAGAGCAGGTCGACCGGGTCGCTGAGCTGGTCGGTCAGGTCCGCGACCTCGGTGTCGAACACGACGAGCCTGGTCGAGATCGAGCGGATGCTCGCGAGCGCCGAACCGAGAACCGCCGCGTGCACCAACGAGTCCGCCATCGAACCGGACTGGTCGACGAGCAGGATCACGTCGCGCATCGCCGCGGTCCGGCTGCGCCTGAGGTGCCCGATCAGGTCCTCGACGACGACGGTCTTGTGCTGCGGCTGGTAGTTCTTGAGGTTGGCCTTGATCGTGGTGGCCCAGTCGACGTCCTGCAGCTGCGGCCGGTGCGTGCGCCGTGAGCGGTCGACGGCACCGCGGACGGCCTCGACGAGCCGGTCCTTCAGGCGCTTCTCGATGTCCTCGACCACCTTGCGCACCACGGCTTTCGCGGTGTCGCGGGTGCGGGCGGGGATGGCGCGGGAGAGTTGCAGCAGGGTGCCGACGAGGTTCACGTCCGGCTCGACCGACTGCAGCAGTTCGGGTTCGAGCAGGAGTTGCTTGAGACCGAGCTTCTCGACCGCGTCCCGTTGCATCACCTGGACGACCGAGGTGGGGAAGTACTTGCGGACGTCGCCGAGCCACCGGTGCAGCTGCGGGGAGCTGGCGCCGAGACCGGCACCGCGTTCGCTGCCGCCGCCGTAGAGCCCCGTGAGCGCGCCATCACGCCGTTGGTCGTCATCGCCCAGCTGAGCCACGTCTTCCGCGCTCGGGCCGAGCAGCAACCGCCAGCGCCTCAACCGCTCTTCCGTCATTTGAGCGCTGCCGCCACTTCTTCGGCCGCACGCACGACGTGTGGGCCGACGATGTCCGCGTCAAGCCTCTCCAGCGCCACGACGCCCACGGAGGCGCGGAGGCCGGGAACGCCGCGGACGGGTGCCGCGACGCCGTACGCGTTGGGCTGCAGCTCGCCGGCGGAGACCACCCAGCTCTCCACGGGCTGCGAGATCGCCTTGCCCGCCGCCCCGCGGTGCACCGGGTGGCGGGAACCCACCCGGTACGCCACGTGGAAAGCGGTCCACGACGGTTCGACGACGGCGACGGCCTGGGCCTCGCTGCCGTCCGCGACGGTCAGGTGCGCGGTGGCGCCGACCTTCTCCGCGAGCTCGCGCAGAGCCGGGTTCGCCGCCATCCGGAGCTGGGGGAGGACGTTGGAGGCGAGTCTCAGCACGCCCAGGCCGAGCCGGACCTTCGACCCCTCCCTGCGCACGAGACCGCGCGCCTGGAGGGGGACGAGGAGCCGGTACACGGCGGCCCTGGACGCGCCGATGGCCGTGGCGAGCTCCGAGATCGACGGGGCCTCGGACTCCGCCTCAGCGACCGCCTGGAGCAGCGCCAGACCCCGTTCCAGGGTCAGCGAGCTCTCCTTCGTCGCTCCGACCATCACGCACTCCGAACTGTGCCCACCACCTCGGCTAGACCCACCACCGAGCCGCCTTCACCGGGAGCCGTCGCGGTCAGCCTGACCGTGTCGCCGTCCTCCAGGAAGGACCTCGTGGAGCCGTCGTCGAGCTTGAACGGTTCCTTGCCGCCCCAGCTGAGTTCGAGGAACGAGCCGCGCTCGTCCTTCTCCGGTCCGGAGACCGTGCCGGAAGCGAACAGATCACCTGGGCGCACGGTAGCCCCGTTCACCGTCATGTGCGCCAGCTGTTGCACAAATGACCACGACATCTCGCGGAACGGAGGCCGCGCGACGATCGTGTCGTTCAGCTCGACCGTGATCGTGATGTCCAGGCCCCACGGCTGGTCGGTGGTCAGGTAGTCGTGCAGTTTGTTCGGCAGCGGCGGCGTCGGGACGCGTGCAACTGAGAACGCTTCGAGCGGGGTGATCCACGCGCTGATCGACGTGGCGAACGACTTGGCGAGGAACGGGCCGAGCGGCTGGTACTCCCACGCCTGGATGTCGCGCGCGGACCAGTCGTTGACCAGCGCGACGCCGAAGACGTGCTCGGCTGCCCTGCTCGTGGACACGTTGGCCGCGGGCGGGCCGCCGCAGACGAACCCGACCTCCGCCTCGATGTCGAGCCGCTCGGAGGGGCCGAACTTCGGGCCCTCGCTGCCGCGCTTCTGGCCGTTCGGGCGGACGATGTCCGTGCCGGAGACGTACACCGTGCCCGCGCGGCCGTGGTAGCCGATCGGCAGGTGCGTCCAGTTCGGGGTGAGCGGGTCGCCGTCCGGGCGGAACATCCGGCCGACGTTCTCCGCGTGGTGCCTGCTCGAGTAGAAGTCCACGTAGTCGCCGACGGTGAAAGGCAGCTTCGCGGACTCGATGCCCGTGAGCTCGGCACCCTTCGGTGCGGAGGTCGCCGTGACGATCTCCTTGAGCTTGGCGCGCAGCGCGCTCCAGGCCGGCCGGCCCGCCTTCAGCAGCGGGTCCAGCGAGTCGCCCTGGACGAGCTCGCTGCACTTGCCCAGCGCGAGGCTCTTCAGGAGCAACGCCTGGTCGCCGACGCGGACGGCCACGCCCCCGTCGACGACGCCGTAGGGGAGGGTCTGCGATCCGAACGGCTGGTCTTCGGTGAAGTTCGGGTCGCTGATCCAGCTCACAGCAGTCCAAGCTCCTCGAGGTCGGCGATCGGTTCGGCGAGGGAGCACGAGCCGTAGCTCGCGAAGACGCCGCGGACGGCGTGCGCGGCCTGGTCGCTGAGCGCCTTGGCCTCGGCGGTGAGCGCCTCGGCGTCGGTGCTCGCGAGCGCCTCGCGGACGTCACGGCCGCTGAGGGAGCGTGCCGTGGCGACGAGGAGGTTCAGGAAGCCGTGGTGGGTGAAGCCCTGCTCGTCGGTGTGGCGGACGGCCTTGTGCAGGCCCGCGGTCGCCTTGAACGCGACGCCGCCACCGCTGACGACGGACAGGAAGTCCGCGACCTCGTCGACGCTGGGGAAGTTCTCCTGGCTCAGGCCACCGCAGCGGAGCTTGGGCCAGCTGCCGTGCTCGATGACCCTGCGGACGCCGTCGAGCCACTCGGAGCCGCCGCGACGGGGCTCCACGACGCGGATGACGTCCTCCGGCACGAACTCCGACACGCGCTCTAGCCACACCTCGTCCACATCGGACGGTGCGGGCATCTCGACCATGCGCAGCGCCAGGAGCTCGCTTCTGCTCTCGACGATGGACACGGCTTTCGGCACCCCGCCGAGACCTGTGTCGATCACGAGACTCAGCGCGATCGGCTTCGGCGGCTTGACCTTGATCAGTTCGGTGATCAGCTCGGCGAGTCTGGACGCCGGGCACAGGAAGAGGCCCATGACACCGGACCACTCGCCGACTCGTCCGTCCAGGTGGCCACGCACCGCGTCGGGCATCGACGCGTTCCCCGGAGGGAAGAGCGCGGCATCGTCCACAAGCCTCGCGAGCAGGGGCGGAGTACCGCGCGGACCGGGCGCACGGAGTTCGACAGCGCTTGACACGGCTGACACGCTAGCCGTGTACCGCCAACTGAACAAAGATGTCCGATAGTCGAACGCCCGGAGACACGTCATGGCCTACTACCGCCAGGTCGGGGAGATCCCCCGAAAGCGCCACACCCAGTTCCGCAAACCGGACGGTGGGCTCTACGCGGAAGAGCTGATGGGAGTCGAGGGGTTCTCGGCCGATTCGGCCCTGCTCTACCACCGGTACCTGCCCACGGCGATCGTGAACGCGGAGACGGTGAAGGACGAGCGCGGATCCGTCGCGCCGAACCTGCCGCTGAAGCCGCGGCACTTCAAGACGACCGATCTGACCTGGGCTTCCGACGAGGTCGACGCGGTGACCGGACGGCGCAAGCTGTTCGGGAACCCGGACGTGACCATCGGTTTCGTCGTGGCCAACGCTCCGTCGCCGTTGTACCGCAACGCTTTCGGTGACGAGCTGCTGTACGTGCAGGCCGGTTCCGGCGTGATCGAGACGATCTACGGGGCTCTTACCGTCGGCGACGGCGACTACGTCGTGATCCCGACCTCGTGCACGTACCGCGTGGTGCCTTCGTCGCCGATGTCGTTGCTCGTGCTGGAGGCGACGGGGCACATCGGGCCGCCTCGCCGCTACCTGTCCGCGAAGGGGCAGTTCCTGGAGCACTCGCCGTACTGCGAGCGGGACATCCGCGGGCCTTCCGAGCCGTTGCTGGTCGACGGCGAGGACGTCGACGTGCTCGTGCGGCACCGCGCCGGGCTGACCCGCTTCACCTACGCCAACCACCCGTTCGACGTGGTCGGCTGGGACGGGTGCCTGTACCCGTGGGCGTTCAACATCCGCGACTTCGAGCCGATCACCGGCCGCGTGCACCAGCCGCCGCCCGTGCACCAGACCTTCGAGGGCCCGAACTTCGTGGTGTGCTCGTTCTGCCCGCGCAAGGTCGACTACCACCCGCTGGCCGTGCCCGTGCCGTACAACCACGCGAACGTCGACTCGGACGAGCTGATGTTCTACGTGGGCGGCAACTACGAGGCCCGCAAGGGCTCCGGCATCGGCATCGGCTCGATGTCGTTGCACCCCTCCGGCTGCACGCACGGCCCGCAGCCGGGTGCCGTCGAGGCGTCGCTCGGCGTGGACTACTTCGACGAGACCGCGGTCATGGTCGACACGTTCCGCCCGCTGGAGCTCGGCGAGGCCGCGGAGGCCTGTGAGGACCCGGCGTACGCGTGGACCTGGGCCCGTCGCGGTCCGGCCTGATTTTCTGTCAGGGGTCCTCGCTACTTTGGTCGACGTGAGGACAAGAGCCGTTCCGACGCGCTGGCAGGGCCTGGGCAAGGCCCTGCCGGTGCTGTGGGGCGTCTACACGGGGTCGGGCTCCACCCCGTACCGCGTGTGCGTCGACCTGGCGGCCGGCTCCGCGAAGTGCACGTGCCCGTCCCGCCGCTTCCCGTGCAAACACGCGGTGGGCCTGCAGGAGCTCGACATCCCGGACGCGCTGCCGCCCGCCTGGGTGGAGGAGTGGACGGCTCGCCGCGCCACCCGCGAGCTCGACTCGTCGCCGGAAGCCGTGGCACGCCGGGCCCGCGCCCGCGAGAAGACGGCGGATCGCAGAGCGGCGGCGATGTCGTCGGGCATCGAGGGCCTCCGCGACTGGCTGCTGGACGTGGCCTCCGCCGGCGTGGCCTCGCTGCCCGGCCGCCCTGCCTCGTGGTGGCAGGCCTTCACGGCCCGCATGATCGACGCCCAGGTCCCCGGCGTCGCCGCCGCCGTCGCCGAGATCCAGGAGATCGTCGCCCGTTCCGGCCCCCGGTGGACCTCCGACGTGGCCGACCGCCTGGGCGGACTCCACCTGCTCTGCCACGTGCAGCCGCGCTCCAGGCTGGGCGTGACGATCCCGGAGGAGACCGTCAAGGCCTCTCCCGGCATCACCGACCGCTGGGTGGC
The DNA here is from genome assembly GCF_014648475.1 of Lentzea flava. Classification (GTDB taxonomy): domain Bacteria; phylum Actinomycetota; class Actinomycetes; order Mycobacteriales; family Pseudonocardiaceae; genus Lentzea; species Lentzea flava. Next base: position 398,266 of record NZ_BMRE01000002.1, read on the forward strand.
CCTGCTGCGCCTGGAAACCGACGACGGCCGCGTCCGCACGGTCCGCCAGTGGTGCTGGGGCCGCCAGACCGGCCGCTGGGTCGTGGCCATCCGCCACTCCGCCGTGGGCGCCCCGGTCCCGCTGCTGCCGCACGGCCAGGAGTCCTCGGCCCTGGTCCACCCCTATCCGGGCTCGGACCGGGTGGCCCTGGGCGAGCTGGAGGGCTCCCGCACCCCGGACCCGGTCCCGGCCCCGCCGACGTGGCGCGCCTCCCTCGCCACCCTGGAACCGATGCTGATGGCCGACCCGTGGCTGCGCCTGGTCCCGCTCGGCTGCGCCTCGGTCCGCCTCCACGGCACGGTGCTCGCCGACACCTCCGGTCACGGCCTCCCGGTGCGCGACGACGGCGGCCTGGACATGGCCCTGGCGCTGACGGGCGGCGCCCCGTTCGACGCGTGGGGCCTGTGGGACGGCCACGCTCTCCGCCTGGGCGCGGTGGCGGTCGACGGCACCCTGGAGGTGGTCTCGTGACGCCAACGCCGCCACGGCCCGCTGAGCGCCCCGTTCGCCGACAGGCCGTTCATCCACCGCCGCACCGGCCTTGCGGCCTCGGGGAGGTGGCGGCGTGAAGGCCGAGTGGTCCAAGACCGTCCAGGACCTCCTCATCGGCACGACCCGAGGCGGCGGCTCCCCGGACGCCCTGCTCGCCGACTGCGCCGCCCTGGGCGTGGCCGCGTTCGGCGCGACCCTGCCGCGGGAGGTCACCGCCGAGCCGCTTCCGCAGGCCCCGCCGGAACCAGCGAACCTCCCGCGCCCGGCCGCGCGAGCGGTGCTGGAAGCGATCATGAGCGTCGACGACGAGGTCCTCCTCACCGAGTGGTGCGCGCTCGCCAAGGCCAACAACGTGGTGGCCGACCACCGCGTGCTCCCCGCCCTGCTCGCCCTCGGCACCGCCCGCCCCGGCCTCCGCGCCGCCGTCATCGAGGTCCTCGGCACCCGCGGCCGCTGGCTCGCGAACACCCGCGAGGGGTGGGCCTGGGCGTCGGGTGCCGCGCCTGTGGTCGACGAGATTCCGCTCGAGGAGGTCCTCGACCTCCCCAGCGCGCAACGGGTCCGGGCGCTGCGCCGCAAGCGCAGGTCCGAACCGGAGGCGACGAAGGCCTTCATCGCCGCGGAGTTCGAGAGCTCCCGGCGCTCCGCCGACCGCCAGGTCCTGATCAGCGCCCTGGAAACGGCGCTGAGCCCCGCCGACGAGGAGCTTCTCGAAGCGGCGCTGGACGACCGGGCCGCCGCCGTCCACGACGAGGCGCTGCGCCTGCTCCGCAAGCTTCCGGCGTCAGCCCTCGCGGCGAGAGCGGCCGACCGCCTCGGCCGGGGGCTGTGGCTCACCGACGACGGGTTCGACGTCCAGACCGACGAGCTCTGGACCACCCAGGCCGACGTCGACGAGCAGCGCGACCTCATGCACGACGGCACCGAGAGGGGTGTGGCCGGTCGCATCCGGGGCGCGGCGGCCAGCGTTCCGCCGAGCTACTGGACCACGCGGCTGCAGACCGACGACAGGGGTGCCGCGAAGGTCCTCCGCCGCGGTCCCTGGGCCGGTGCGCTCCTGCGGGGCATCGCCGACCAGCTCGCCGCCGCCACCGATCCCCGGCCGTGGGCCGTGGCCGCCGCCGAGACGCTCACCGGCATGGAACAGCTCGAGATGCTGGCCGCGCTGCCCGCGAGCGTGGCCGAGCAGGCGGTCGTCGCCGTGTCCGTGAACTGGCACTACGACCTGCTCGACCACGCCTGTGCGCAGCTTCCGGCGCCGTGGTCGGCCGAAACCACCCGAGCCCTCCTGCACCGGTACGCGGCGCTGCCCGACCCGCGGTGGCGGTCGGGGCGTCCGCCGGCCGTGCTGCTGGCGCGCGGTGACGCCGACCTGCTCGGCGCCAACTGGGAGGGGTTGACGCGCCGCTGGCCGGAGAACTCGCTGGAGCTGGAGGTGCTGCGGCTGCGCATCCGGCTGCGCGAGTCGTTCGCCCCACCTGCCGACGTCCCCCGATGACCGGGCAGACTTCCGAACCAAGGCAACGCATCCAGGAGGCCCAGTGACCGCCGTGCTCAGGCCGACGGCCGAACAGCAGTACGCCGCCGAGCTGGCAGCCGTCGCGGCCCAGGACGACCGTCAGCGGCCGCCCAACTGGAACCTGTCCCCGCAGGCCGTCGTCACCTACGTCCTCGGCGGCACGCTGCCCGACGGCACGGTGATCACGCCGAAGTACGTCGGTGCGCGCAGGCTCGTGGAAGTCGCCGTGGGCACGCTGGTCACCGACCGCGCGCTGCTGCTCGTCGGTGTCCCCGGCACCGCGAAGTCGTGGCTGTCCGAACACCTCGCCGCGGCCATCAGCGGCGACTCCACGCTCGTCGTCCAGGGCACGGCCGGCACGAGCGAGGACCAGGTCCGCTACGGCTGGAACTACGCCCGGCTGATCGCGGAAGGCCCGAGCGAGCGGGCACTCGTGCCGAGCCCGGTGCTCAGGGCCATGCAGCAGGGCGCTGTCGTCCGGGTCGAGGAGCTGACCCGCATGCCGTCCGAGGTGCAGGACTCGTTCATCACCATCCTGAGCGAGAAGTCGCTGCCGGTCCCCGAGCTGAACACCCAGGTCCAGGCGGTTCCGGGCTTCACGGTCATCGCCACGGCCAACGACCGCGACCGCGGCGTCAACCAGATGTCGTCGGCGCTCGCGCGGCGGTTCAACACCGTCGTGCTGCCGCCGCCCGCGACCGAGGACGCGGAGGTCGAGATCGTCGTGACACGGGCGCAGCAGCTCGGCAAGGCGCTCCAGCTGCCCGCAGAGCCGCCCGCGCTGGACGAGGTGCGCCGGGTCGTGCGGATCTTCCGCGAGCTGCGCAACGGTTCCACTGTGGACGGTCGCACGCAGCTGAAGAAGCCGAGCGGCAGCCTGTCCACGGCGGAGGCGATCTCGGTCATCGCGGGCGGCATGGCGCTCGCGGGCCACTTCGGCGACGGCACGCTGGGCGCGGACGAGCTGGCGTCGGGGCTCATCGGATCGATCATCAAGGACCGGGTGTCCGACGCGACCGTGTGGCAGGAGTACCTGGAGACGGTGCTGAAGGAGCGCGCCGAGTGGCGCGACCTCTACCGGGCCTGCCTGGACGTCAGCGGTGACTGAGCCGGTTCTGCTCGGCATCCGGCACCACGGCCCCGGCTCCGCCCGGATGGTCAAGCGAGCGCTCGAGCAGATCCGGCCGGAACTCGTCCTGATCGAGGGGCCGCCGGAGGCCGACGCCCTCCTCGACCACGTCCACGCCCTCACCCCGCCGGTCGCGATCCTGCTGCACGACGAGGCGGAGCCGGAGAACGCCGCCTTCTGGCCGTTCGCCGAGTTCTCCCCGGAATGGCAGGCCCTCCGGTACGCCGCCGAAAACGGCGTCACAGCACGTTTCTTCGACCTCCCGGCGGCGGCCTCGATCGGTGACGACGGCCCCAGCGGCAACGTCGACCCCATCGGCCTGCTCGCCGAGGCCGCCGGCTTCGACGACCCGGAACGCTGGTGGGAGGACGTCGTCGAGCACAGCGCCAGTGATCCGATCGACCTCGCCGGCGCCATCGCCGAAGCCATGGTGGCCGTGCGCACCGAGTTCGAGTCGGAGGTGGGCGAACGAACGCTGCGGCGAGAGGCGTTCATGCGCCAGACGATCCGCAAGGCGCGCAAGGAAACCGACGGCCCGATCGCGGTGGTCTGCGGTGCCTGGCACGTCCCGGCGTTGCTCGCCAAACCGACGGTCGCCGCCGACACCGCACTGCTCAAGGGACTGCGCCGCCGCAAGATCTCCGGCACCTGGGTCCCGTGGAGCCACGGCCAGCTGGCGGCGGAATCGGGCTACGGCGCCGGCGTCGACTCACCCGGCTGGTACGCGCACCTCTGGCAGCACCAGGCCGACGTGGTCCCGCGCTGGTTCGCGAAGGCCGCTGCCGTCCTGCGCGAAGAAGACCTCCCGGCGTCGACCGCGAGCGCCGTGGAAGCCGTTCGTCTGGCTGAAACCCTTGCGGCACTGCGGGAACGTCCGTCCGCGGGCCTCAGCGAGGTGAACGAGGCGGCGCTGGCGGTCCTCTGCGGCGGCGACGAGGTCCTGCTCCAGCTCGTGCACCGCAAGCTCGTCGTCGGTGAACGCCTCGGCGAGGTCGGCGAGGCGGTTCCGCGTTCCCCGCTCGCCGCGGATCTCCAACGCCTGCAACGAAAACTCCGCCTCCCCACGGACGTCCAGCCCAAGCAGCTCAAACTGGACCTGCGCAAGGACACGGACCGGGAGCGCTCGAAACTCCTGCAACGGCTGGAGGTTCTCGGCGTCCCGTGGGGCAAGCCGGACCGCTCCAACTCGCTGGGCACGTTCGCCGAGATGTGGCAGCTGCGCTGGGACCCGATCTTCGCGGTGTCCGTGGCGGTGGCCGCCCGCCACGGCACCACCGTCCACACGGCAGCCGAGAACGTCCTCACCCAGGCGGCCCAGGACGCCAAGCGGGTGGCCGACGCCGCGGCCACCCTCGGCAAGGCGGTCGGCTGCGAACTCCCGAACGCGGTGATCGAGTCCCGCAACGCCCTCGACCGGTGCGCGGCCATGGCCACCGACGCCCTGGAACTCCTCGCAGCTCTCCCGGACCTGGCCAGGACGGTCCGCTACGGCTCGGTCCGCGGCACCGACCCCGAACTCCTGCGCGTGGCCCTGCACGGCCTCCTCACCCGAGGCGCGGTGGGCCTGCCGCTCGCCTGCCGCAACGTCGACGACGAGACCGCGGAGCACGCGCTCGCCACGATCGACGGCGCCCACGAGGCCACCCGCCTCGCGGCCGACGACGACCACCAGCAGACCTGGTGGCGAGCCCTCCACGCCCTCGTCAAGGCAGAGGCTCACGGCCTCCCGACGGGCAGGGCCACCCGCCTGCTCTGGGAAGCGGGCGAGCTGACCAGCGACGACGTGGCAGCCCGCCTGCACAGATCGGTCGCCACGGCGTTCGTGGCTGGCTTCCTGCGGGGCTCGGCAACACTCCTGGCCGCCGATCCCCGCCTCTTCGGCCTCATCGACGAGTGGCTGACGGGCCTGCGCGGCGACGCGTTCGACGACGCCCTGCCCCTGCTCCGCCGCGCCATCACCGACTTCACGCCCGCCGAGCGGCGCCTGCTCGGCGAACGCGTCGTCGCGGGCGAGACCCCTCAGCCCGCCGCGGACGACGAGTGGGACACCGAGATCGCCCAGCGCCTCGCCGCCCACGTCCGGAGCCTGCTGGCCTGAGTTTGGCGATCGCCGAATCCGCCGATCCCATGCCCGTGACCGCACCGGACGAAGCACGCCTCGACGAGTCGCAGCACCTCATCGACGAGGCCAAGAAGATCGCCCGAGAGCTCCGCGAGGAGGTCCCGGACACCGAGGCCGAGCCCCCGGAAGAGGGCTCGCCCGCGAACTAGAGCGACCAGGGCGGCGTGATCGTCTGCCCGTCGGCCAGCGTGCCCTTGATGCCGACCGAGGTGGCGACGAGGACCCGCGCGGGTCCGCCGGTCAGCGACAGCTCGGTGTTGGCGGGCACCACGATCACGTCGCCGGGCCCTGCCGTCTGCCCCTGGATCGTCACCGACCCGGACAGCACGTAGAACACCTCCTCCTTCGAGGCGGAGTGCGGCGTCCCGTCGCCTCCTTCCGGCACGTCGACGGTCCACAGCGCGATCTCGGAGCTGCCGCGCGACGGCACGGCCAGTGATCTGAACTCGAACCCGCCGAACGAGTGGGAAGCGGCGGAATCCCCCGTAACCAGCAAGACAACCTCCAAAGTAGTCAACCAGGTTGTCCAAACATAGAATAAGGTCAACCAGGTTGTCTACAAGGGGATCGAAAATGGAACCGGTGACGATGCTGCTGGCCATGTCGTACCGGGCGATCGGCGACCAGTTCCACGACCGTCTCAAGCAGATCGGCCTCGAACCGCTGCGCCCGGCGCACGGCTACGTCTTCCGGTTCCTCAAGGACAACCGCGTCACCACAGTCGAGCTCGGACAGCACCTCGGCGTCACCAAGCAGGCGGCCGCGAAGATCGTCAACGAGCTCGACGAGTGGGGCTACGTCATCAGGGAACCGCACCCCACGGACAAGCGGGCGCAGTACGTCACGCTGACCACCAAGGGCCGCGACTACCTCAAGCTCGCGGACACCCTGTGGTCGGACCTGGAGCAGGAGATGGGCGAGGCGATCGGGCCCGACACCCTCGCCACCATCAAGACCGGCCTCACCGCGTACCTGCAGCACGTCCACGGCGACGACCAGCCGGGCCTGCGCCCGGTCTGGTGATCAGAACACCTGCCACAACGCCACCAGCGAGAACACCGCGAAGATCACCCCGGCCACCCGCTGGATCCAGTGCGTCGGCAACCGTCCCGCGAGCTTCCGGCCCACCAGCACGGCCAGGGCGGCGACGGAGACCAGGGCGAGCCAGGCCCCGAGCCCGACCATCAACGGCGCCCCGTACCTGGCGGTGATCCCGGCGGTCGCGAGCTGCGAGGCATCGCCCCACTCCGCCGCGAACAGCACGCCGAACGACGTCAGGGCCGCCCGCCAGAACGGCACGTCCGAGCGCGCCCCGGCCTCGTCCGCGGAGTCGTCGTCGCGCGAGAACCCCTCGCGCAACAGCAGGAACGCACCCACCCCGAAGAGCGCCGCGACCACGCCGGACACGACGCGGTCCGGCAGCAACGTCAGGGCCGACCCGAAGGCCGCCGCCACCACGCTCTGCGCGGCGAAGGCCGCGACGACGCCCGTGAACACCGGCCAGGCGCGGTAGCGCGTGGTCAGCACCAGGGTCGCGACCATGGTCTTGTCGGGGAGCTCGACGAGGAACACCACCGCGAACGCGGTGATGAACGCGAGCAATGAGGTGGCCAAGAGGTCCTCCACGTCCGAATACGAGCCCGGACGGAGGCGCAACAGACCCCGACCGGGCGTGCTGCAGCCCGGCCGGAGGTCTCGTTCGCCCGTACAAGTCGGGTGTGGGACCGGATCCGCTCGAAGGCGGATCAGTATGTCGATCACCACGCCACCGGCTGCGAACTCCGGTGGGAACTACTCCCCTCTGGCGCAACCATCGTAACCGACGCTTGTCACCCGTCCGGGGTGACTTCGCGCACGGGACCTTGGTCCCGAGTCCGGACAGGACCGTCGTACCTGATCGGGGCCATGATCCGGACATACGCTCGTTGACGTGGACGTACTCGAACTCGCGCGGTGGCAGTTCGGCATCACCACCGTCTATCACTTCCTGATGGTGCCGCTGACGATCGGCCTGTCGCTGCTCGTGGCGGCGATGCAGACCGCGTGGGTGCGCACGGGCAACGAGCGCTACTACAAGATGACGAAGTTCTGGGGGAAGCTCCTCCTGATCAACTTCGCCATGGGTGTCGTCACGGGCATCGTGCAGGAGTTCCAGTTCGGCATGGCCTGGAGCGCCTACTCGCGGTTCGTGGGTGACGTGTTCGGTGCCCCGCTCGCGATGGAGGGCCTCGTCGCCTTCTTCGTCGAGTCGACGTTCCTCGGCCTGTGGATCTTCGGCTGGGACAAGCTGCCGAAGAAGGTCCACCTCGCGTGTGCCTGGGCGTTCTCGCTCGCCACGATGGCCAGCGCGTACTTCATCCTCGCCGCCAACTCGTGGATGCAGCACCCGGTCGGCATCGTGCTGGAGGACGGGCGTCCTCGCCTCACCTCGATCTGGGCCGTGCTGACCAACAACACGACGCTCGCCGCCTTCCCGCACACCATCGCGGGTGCGTTCGCGGTCGCCGCCACGTTCCTCGTGGGCATCGGCGCCTGGCACCTGTGGAAGAAGTCGGACGAGGAGGGTGTCTGGCGCAGCTCGCTCAAGCTCGGCACCTGGGTCGGCGTCGTGGCGTTCGCGGTGCTCGCGATCAGCGGCGACGTGCAGGGCAAGCTGATGTTCCAGCAGCAGCCGATGAAGATGGCCGCGGCGGAGGCCCTGTGCCACACCGAGGAGCCCGCCGCGTTCTCGATCTTCGCGATCGGTGACGTCCGCAGGCCCGACTGCGAGAACGTCAAGAGCATCACGGTGCCGGCGCTGCTGAGCTTCCTCGCCAACAACGACTTCACCAGCGAGGTCAAGGGCATCCAGGACCTGGTCCCGATGTACCAGGAGAAGTACGGCACGAACTACCCGGTCGACGAACGGCTCGGTGAGCTGAGCGGCAAGCCGATCGACTACGTGCCGGCGCTTCCCGTGACGTACTGGGGCTTCCGGCTGATGATCGGCTTCGGCGCGATCTCGGCGGGACTGGGCCTCGTGATGCTGTGGCTGACCCGCGGCGGTCGCGTGCCCAGGGGCAAGTGGTTCCCGATCACCGCGCTCGCCGGCATCGCGACGCCGTTCCTCGCCAACAGCTTCGGCTGGATCTTCACCGAGATGGGGCGGCAGCCGTTCGTGGTGGTGCCGAACCCGTCCGGTGTGGACGGTGTCTGGATGTTCACCGCGCAGGCGGTCTCGAACAGCGCACCTGGCGAGATCCTCACCTCGCTGATCGCGCTCACGCTGACCTACGGGGCGCTGGCCTGCGTCGAGGTCTACCTGATCCGCAAGTACGTCCGCGGTGGTGTCGCCGGGGTCATTCCCGCGAAAACCGACGACGGCGCGCTGGCGTTCGCGTACTAGGGGAGAAGCTGTGGAAACGCTCTGGTTCTGCGTGATCGCCCTGCTGTGGCTGGGCTACCTGTTCCTCGAAGGATTCGACTTCGGCGTCGGCATGCTGCTGCCCTTCCTCGGGCGCGACAACACCGAGCGCCGGGTCATGATCAACACCATCGGGCCGGTGTGGGACGGCAACGAGGTGTGGCTCCTCGTCGCGGGCGGTGCCACGTTCGCGGCGTTCCCCGGCTGGTATGCGGCGCTCTTCAGTGCCGCGTACCTGCCTCTAACGCTGTTCCTGCTGGCGCTGATCGGCCGCGGCGTCGCGTTCGAGTACCGCGGCAAGGTGGACTCGGAGCGCTGGCGCAAGGTCTGGGACACCGTGATCTTCGTGGGCTCGTGGGTCGCCGCGCTCGGCGTCGGGCTGGTCATCGCGACCACCGTGATCGGACTGCCGATCGACGCCAACGGTGACCGGGTCGGCTCGCCGTTCGCGGCGATCACGCTGCAGTCGTTGCTCGGCGCGCTGGCGATCGCGGGCTACGCACTGGTGCACGGCGCGATCTTCGTGTCGCTCAAGACCGAGGGCGAGATCCGCGAACGGGCACGCCGGATGGCGTTGACGATGGCGCCGGTCGCGTTGCTGCCGCTGGTGGCGCTGCTGCTCTACGTCGCGGGGTTCTGGGCGCTGCCGGTGGTCCTGTTCGCGGGACTCGCGCTGTGGCGGCTCTGGGCGGGTCGCGAAGGACAGGCGTTCGCGTTCATGGGGCTCGCCGTCGCCGCGACCGTCACGGTGCTGTTCGCCTCGCTCTACCCGAACGTGCTGCCGTCCACTTTGGACCCGGCGTACTCGCTCACCGTCGCGGGTGCGGCGTCGAGCCCGTACACGCTGACCGTCATGACGTGGGTGGCGGCGTTCGGCACGCCCGCCGTGCTGATCTACCAGGGCTGGACCTACTGGGTGTTCCGCAAGCGCATCGGCGTGCGGCACATCCCGGTGCACTGACGTGAACCGAGGCCCGCTGGGTGCACTGCCCCAGCTCTCGAAGAACGCCAGGCGCGCCCTCGTCGGGGTGGGCGCGCTGGCGTTCCTCAACTCGCTCGCGCTGGTCGCCCAGGCGGTCGCGCTGGCCGGTGTGATCACCGGCAACACCGATCTGCTGCCGCTGCTCGCCGTCGCCGTGGTCGCCCGTGCCGGTCTCTCGTGGGCCACGGAGTCGGCAGCCGCCCGCGCCGCCGCCGGTGCCAAGGAGGAACTGCGCACGCAGCTGCTCGCCAGGTCGTTCGAGCGCGGTCCCGGCTGGATCGCCGAACGCGGCACGGCCGAGCTGTCGGTGCTCGCGACCAAGGGACTGGACGCGCTCGACGCCTACTTCACCCGCTACCTGCCCGCGCTGGTCACCGCGGTGGTCGTGCCGCCGCTGGTCGGCGCGTGGATCCTCTTCACCGACTGGCCGTCGGCGATCCTGATCGCGGTCACCGTGCCGCTCATCCCGCTCTTCGCCGCGCTGATCGGCTGGTACACCGAGAAGCGCGTCAAGAAGGCCGCCGACGTCACCGAGCTGCTGTCGGCGCAACTCCTCGAACTGCTCAGGGCGCTCCCGGTCCTGACCGTGTTCGGTCGCGCGAAGCAGCAGGCGACCGCCGTCCGCCAGATCGGCGAACAGCACCGCAAGGCCACGATGGGCACGCTCAAGATCGCGTTCCTGAGCGCCCTCGTCCTGGAGATCGCCGCGTCGTTGTCTGTCGCGTTGATCGCGGTCGGCGTGGGCGTCCGGCTGGTGCACGGCGACATGACGTTGATGACTGCGCTGGTGGTGCTGATCCTGGCGCCAGAGTGCTACCTGCCCCTGCGTGCGGCCGGTGCCGCTCACCACGCCAGCGAGGACGGCCTGGAGGCCGTGCGCCGCGTCGCCGAGGTGGTCGACCACGAGGACAGGACTCGACCGCGGGTCCCCGGCGGGTCCGTTCACGTCGACAACCTGCGCGTCCTGCGCAGGGGCGGGTTCGCTCCGGACGGGCTCACGTTCGACGTGCGGCCGGGCGAGATCTACCGGCTCGAAGGCGCGAGCGGTGCGGGCAAGTCGACGACGTTCCAGGTGCTGCTCGGCTTCCTGGAGCCGACGGACGGCACCGCGTTCGTCGCGGGCGACATCGCCTACGTGCCGCAGAAGCCCGCGTTCGCCGCCGCCACACCGCGCGCCGAGCTGGAGCTCACCGTTCCCGGCGCCGACGACATCGAAGAAGTTGCGCGTGAGGTCGTGGCTGAGCATCTGCTCGACCGCCGCATCACCGACCTCTCTACCGGTGAACGCCAACGCGTCGCGGTCGCGCGCGCTTTGCTGAGGGTCCGCCACGGCGCCACGGTTCTGTTGCTCGACGAGCCGACCGCGCACCTCGACCCGGTGACAAGTCGCAAAGTCGACAAAGCGATCAAGAGAGCAAGTGCCACGGCCGCCGTCGTCCTCGCCTCGCACCGCGACAAGGCGTCGGACGAGGAGGAGACGATCGCCAAGGTCGTCACCGAGGAGACGCAGCAGGAACGTCCGAAGCGGCTCCCGATCCCGTGGAAGGGCGCTGGGCTCGGCGTGCTCGCCACCCTGGCCGGCATCGCGCTGACCGCGCTGGCCGCGCACCTGATCTTCCGGGCCTCCCAGCAGCCGCCGATCCTCACGCTGACCGTGCTGGTCGTGGGCGTGCGGACGTTCGCGCTGAGCAAGGGCGTGCTGCGGTACGTCGAACGCCTGGTCACGCACCACGAGGCGTTCAAGCTCGCGACCGATCTGCGCGCCGAGCTGTGGTTGCGGCTGGTCCGCACCCAGCGCCGCGACGGCCTGCAGCGGCTCGTCGAGGACACCGACACTGTCCGCGACCTGGTGCCGCGCGTCCTCGTGCCGCCGGTCGTGGCCATCGGCGCGGGTATAGCGACCACGGTCCTGTTCGCGTTCATCGATCCTGTGGCAGCTCTGACGCTGGGTGGCCTGCTCCTCGCGGCCGGTCTGACCGCCCCGGCGGTTGCCGTCTGGACGGAACGCCGGGCCAGCACGAAGCTCGCGCGTGGCCGCAGGAAGGTCGCCCAGGACACGATCAACGCCCTTGCGGCCGCACCGGACCTCATCGCGCACAACGCCCACCACCGACTGCTCGCGCAGCTCCACGCCGAGGACGTCGAACTCGCCGGGGAGACCCGCAAGCAAGCGTTTGGCACGGGCGCTGCCACGGCGATCGTGCTGCTCGCGACCGGTCTGGCGGCCCTGATCTGCGCCACGACCGGCAACCCCGTGCTGGGGCTGGTCCCGCTCGCACTCGCCGAGCCGCTGGCCGCGCTGCCGTTGGCAGCTCAGCAGCGGAAGGCGCTGCAGGAGGCGAGCGCGCGGCTGCAGTTCGACGCTCCAGAACGTCCGGAAGCGCCGCGGGGCAGGCGGATCCGGCTGGACAACGTCGACGTCCGCTGGCCAGGTGCGACCGAGCCGACGTTGCGCGACCTGCACCTCAACATCGAGCCGGGGACGCACGTGGCGATCGTCGGACCGTCGGGCAGCGGCAAGTCGACGCTGTTCGCGCTGCTGCTGGGGTTCCTGCAGCCGGAGCGCGGCATCGCGGAACTGCCGCGCGCGACCTGGTGCCCGCAGGAGCCGATGCTGGTCAGCACGACCGTGCGGGAGAACCTGCGCATGTCGGGCCCCCACGACGACGAGGAGCTGCGCGAGGCGTTGCGCAAGGCCTGCCTGCCGGAATGGGCGGACCGGCTGGACACCGTGATCCGGCCCGACCAGGTGTCGGGCGGCGAGGCGCAACGGCTTGCGCTGGCAAGGGCGTTGCTGCACGACGCCGACGTGGTGCTGCTCGACGAGCCCACCGCGCATCTGGACGAGCCGACAGCGCAACGGTTGCTGGAGCAGCTCAGGAACGACAAGCGGACGATCTTGCACATCACGCACCGCCCGGACGAGGCGGCGAGGGCGGACCTGGTGCTGGACCTCGGCACGCCCGCATACCGTTGAGGACCATGGACCCCTCCCTGGCGCGGCGCGTGCTCGTCGCGTCCACCGAGATCACGTCGGCGGCGCTGGAAGACCCGGAGAACGTGCTGAGGCTCGTGGTGGAGGCGGCCGCGGAGATCGCGGACGCCGACCTCGGGCTCGCCATGCTCGCCACGGCCGACGACGGCACGCTCACCGTCGAGGCGTCCAGCGGCGAACCGATCACCGCCGCGTTGAGCCCGCGCAGCGCCGCCGCGAAGGCAGCGCGCACGGGCGTCCCGGTGATGGCCGACGACGTGACGAGCGACCCGCGCACCGCCCCGTACGTTCCGCAGGCGTTGCGGAACTACGGGCCGTTCGCCGTGGCGCCGTTCGGCACGTCGGACCGCAAGATCGGCGCGCTGGCCGTCTACCGCAGGCGGGACAAGCCGCCGTTCACGCAGGAGACCGTGGACGTGCTGACGGCGTTCGCCGCTCAGGCCGGGCTCGCGGTCGTGCTCGCCGAGGGCTTCACGGCACGGCAGCGCGTCGCCGTCTACGAGGAGCGCGAGCGGATCGCCCGCGACCTGCACGACGTGATCATCCAGCGGCTCTACGGGGCAGGTGTGCAGCTCAGCCTGCTGGAACGGCGCCTGGGCAAGAAGCTCGACGCCTCCCAGCGCGCCAGGATCGACGAAGCCGTCGAGCTCGTCGACGAGACGATCGCCGAGGTCCGTGCGACCGTCCGCAAGCTGCGCAACACCGACCCCGCCGACTCCGCCGACCTGCTCGACTCGATCAACGCCGAGGTCCGCACGGCAGGCGAGCTGCTCGGATTTTCGCCGCGCCTTCATGTGGCGGGCGACCTGGCGAACGTGCCGCGCAGGCACGCCGACGACGCGCGGGCGGCGTTGCGCGAGGCGTTGTCCAACGTCGTACGGCACTCAGGCGCGACGAACGTGCAGATCGACGTACGGCGCGATGAGAAGCATCTGCTGCTGCGCGTCGCGGACAACGGGTGCGGCATCCCGTCCGGTGTGACTCAGCGCGGATTGCGGCATCTCGCCGAACGGGCGAAGTCCGCGAGTGGCGATTTCCGCGTCGTGAGTTCGCCGAACGGGACGACGCTCACCTGGTCCGTCCCCGTTTAGCCACCCAGGCGGCGGCTTGCGTCCGTCGTTCCATGCCGAGTTTGGCGAGCACGGACGTCACGTAGTTCTTCACGGTCTTCTCCGCGAGGAAGAGCCGTTCACCGATTTGGCGGTTTGTCAGGCCCTCACCGATGAGCTCCAGCACGCGCTGTTCCTGATCGGTGAGGCCGACGGGGGCCGGATTGCGCATCCGTTCGAGCACGCGCGCCGTCGTCGCGGGGTCCAGAAGGGACCGTCCAGCCGCGACCTCGCGCACGGCCGTGACGACGTCCTGACCGCGAACCTGCTTGAGCAGATAGCCGGACGCACCGGCCATGATGGCCCCGATCAGCGCCTCCTCGTCGTCGAACGCGGTCAGCACGAGACACCGGATGCCCAGGTCGCGCAACGACCGGCACAGGTCAACGCCACTGCCGTCGGGAAGCTGAACGTCCACGACGGCCACATCGGGCTGCGTCTTCTGAGCTCTGGTCACCGCCTCGTCGACCGAGCCGGCTTCGGCGATGACGGAGATGTCCGCCTCGTCGTCGAGCATCTCGCGCAGTCCTCTGCGCACGACCTCGTGATCGTCGACCAACAAAACTCGCACTGGCACGAATCCACCGTACGTCGAATGGCTGTTCCTGAGCGTGACTCGTATTGGCACAGTTCTTGTCATGGCAGAAGGCTCGGTACGACCGATCGAGGAAGCTGATCGCATAGTTGTTGCCCGATTGGTACTCGAGCTATGGGGAGCGCACACGGCTGTCGCGCACGGCGAGGTGTTCTTCCCGGCCAGTCTGCCGGGCTTCCTCGTGGAGAAGCAGGGCCACGTCCTCGGTCTGCTGACCTACGCGGTCGCGAACCACCAGCTCGAGATCGTGACGATCGACGCGCTGCGGCGGGGCCGCGGCGTCGGCACCGCGCTGGTCGACGCTGCGGTCCGCCAAGCGCGCACCCTGGGCTGCAGCCGGGTGCGGCTGACGACCACCAACGACAACCTCGACGCGTTGCGCTTCTACCAGCGCCGCGGCTTCAAGCTGGCGGCGTTGAGACCGGACGCGGTGCGCGAGGCCCGGAAGCTGAAGCCGGAGATCCCCGCGGTTGGGGATTACGGCATCCCCATCACAGACGAGGTTGACCTGGAACGATGGGTCGCACCTCGCCAGTAGTCCACAGGTGTCCACACCCTTGTCCACAGGGTTGTGCACAGGTTTCTACACATGGAGCGGGTTGAACGCCTCGTCCCACGCGGCCGCGACCTGATGCGCGCACGTGGACGGCGCGACGCCTCCCACCCCGGTGCCGAGCCCCGGCATCGCGATGGTGCGGACGGCGTCGCGCACCGGCGTGCCGTCCTCCAGGCGTCCTTCGAGCCACAGCCTCAGCACGGCTCGTGCGGCCAGGTAGGGGTGGACGGTGTCGACCGGCAGCCGCTCACCGGGCACCCGCATCGTCGGCGCGCTGATGAGCCACGCCGGCTCGGTCTCGCCCGTAGCGACGATCTGCGCCTCGCCGACGGGCAGCTCACCGCCGTGCAGGGCGAGCACCGCACTGCGGACGTTGTTCTCGACCTGGGGGAACGCCGTGGCGTAGACGGCGTCGATGCCGCCGCGCATCCAGCCCTGGGAGTTGGCGGGGCTGACTATCGCCTGCGCGTTGATGTCGAGCACCGACCCGCGATGCACCCGCACTCCGAGGCGTCCGTCCGCGACGGCGAGCCAGGCGTTCGCCATCGGTTCGTCGACCGCGCACAACACGAGTTCAGGCGCTAGAGCGGGCACGCCCCAAGCATTCCAGTTCGAACGGTCCTGACGGAACCCGGGTTTGGCCGCTGACACACGCGTGATGTGCGCCTCTACGCTGACGCGATGCAGCGCATTGCGTACTTCGGACCACAAGGGACCTTCACCGAGCAGGCCGCTCTCCGCTTCGGCTCCGAACTCGTCCCGGTGGACACGATTCAGCTCGCCATCGCCTCGGTGCGCAAGGGCGAAACCGAGTTCGCGTGCGTGCCCATCGAGAACTCGGTCGAGGGCGCCGTGCCCGCGACGCTCGACGCCCTGGTGCGCGACGAGCCGGTCGTCGCGGTGGCCGAGACGGTGCTCGACGTCCGCTTCAGCGTCCTGGTCCGTCCGGGCACGACCGAGATCAGGACGATCGCCTCGCACCCGCACGCCCTGGCCCAGGTCCGCGAGTGGATCGCCGACTCGCTGCCCGGCGTCACCTCGATCGCCACGTCGTCCACCGCTGCCGCCGCTGCCGCCGTGGAACGAGGCGAGTTCGACGCCGCCGTGACCGCCCCCGTCGCCGTGCACCACTACGAACTCGACGAGTACGCGACGAACGTCCTGGATGTCGCCGACGCCCGCACCCGCTTCCTGCTGCTGCGCCGACCGGGTGCACTGCCTGAGCCGACCGGGGCAGACCGCACCAGCGTCGTCGTGACCACCCCGAACCGCGTGGGCGTCCTGTCCGAGCTGCTCACCGAGCTGGCGTTGCGTGGGATCAATCTCACCGGCCTCGAATCGCGCCCCACCAAGGGCAAACTGGGGGAGTACCGCTTCTACATCGACGTCGAGGGGCACATCGCAGAACCGAGGATCGGTGACGCGCTGGCCGCGCTGCACCGACACTCGCGCGAGATCCGGTTCCTCGGGTCCTTCCCGAAGGCCGACCACGAGCCCGTTGAGGCTCACAACGACGAGTTCGCCGCAGCCGCCGCTTGGGTCGATGCTGTCAGAAAGGGCGAGCGCGGGTGAGGTTGCTGCTGGTCAGGCACGGCGAGACGGCGTCGAACATCGAACGCAAGCTGGACACGGCCATGCCGGGTCCTCCGCTCACCGAGCTCGGCCACAAGCAGGCCCGCGAACTGGCCGACACCCTCGCCGGCGAGGAGATCACCGCCGTCTACGCGAGCATCGGCCTGCGCGCCCAGCAAACCGCCGCCCCCACCGCCGAACGCTTCGGCCTGCCGGTGCAGATCCTCCCCGGCATCCACGAGATCCAGGTCGGCTCCCTCGAAGGCCGCAACGACACCGAGGCCTACAAGACCTACCTCGACACCGTGATGCAGTGGGCGGAGGGCGCCCTGCACGTGGCGTTCCCCGGCGGCGGCGAGACCGGGCAGCAGGTGCTGGACCGGTTCCTCGGCGCCATCGACTCCATCCGCTCCATCCGCCAGGACGGCACGGTCATGGTCGTGACGCACGGCGGCGCGGGCCGCATGGGTGCGTTAGCGCTCGCGGACAACGTGCCGGTGGAGCTGGCGGAGAACCTGCTGCCGAACACCGGGGTCGTGGTGCTGGAGAGCGAGGGCGACGGCTGGGTGTGCCGCTCGTGGGCGGGCGTCGAGGTGGCTTAGCCCCAGCCCAGCTCGTGCAGCTTCGCGTCGTCCACCCCGAAGTGGTGCGCGATCTCGTGCACCACGGTGATGATCACTTCCTCCACGACGTCGTCCTCCGACTCGCAGATGTCGAGGATCGCCTCGCGGTAGATGAAGATGTGGTCCGGCAGCGCGCCGCCGTAGTCCGTGTTGCGCTCGGTCAGCGCGATCCCCTGGTACAGCCCGAGCAGTGAGGGCTCCTCGGGGTTGCGGTCCTCGACCAGCACCACCACGTTGTTCATGGCGTACATGAACTCGGGCGGGATCATGTCCAGGGCTTCTTCGACCAGCTCGTCGAAACGAGCCCTGGTCATCTCCACGGTCATCGCTTCTCGGTGGTCGTCGTGGGCTCGCTCGACGACGGCTTGTCCGGCTTGCCGGACTCCGTGGGCTTGCCCGACTCGGACGGCTTGCTGGTGTCCGAGTGCAGCGGGGCGCCGGTCGGCTCGTCCTGGGGCTTCACCGCGGTGGTCTGGGGCGGGTTCGACGTGGTCAGCGGGGCGCCGTTGGGGTTGCGGACGCTGTCCTTCCACGCCACCAGGTTGTTGCCCTGGGGGACGGCGCCGATCTTGCAGTTGGCCTTGCGGGAGCCGACGGCCCAGCTCTTCTCCGAGCGGGTGTCCCAGGTGACGAGCAGGCCCTTGGCCTTCAGGTCGGCGCCGCCGGTGTACTCGTTGGCGATGGCCGCGCACTTCTCCGACATGATCGCGTCCTGCTTGTCGGTCGGCAGGAACTCGCCCTCGGGGTGCTGGACGACGCCGATGATCTCGAACGCGTGCGGCTGGGCGCAGTCGACCGGGTCGCCGACCGTGTTGTTCTCGCCCAGCGCCACGCAGATGCCGGGGTCGTAGACGTTCGACTGGTCCTGGGTCTTGGCGCTGCCGTACGACGGCAGGGCCGCTCCGGACGGTGCGGTGACCTGCAGGCCGCAGCGGAGCTGGCGGTAGCCGCTCGACCAGCGGTGCTCGTCGGGGTTCAGCGTGCTGACGCCGTACTTGCCCTCCGGGTCGAGCTTGTCGGACATGTACGTCTTGGCCGCCTGCGTGCAGTGCTCCTGCGCGATCTTCTCCCAGGCCTCCGCGTTCGGGAACGGCGCTTCCTTGGGGTACTGCGCAGTGATGTCCGCCGTGCCGGTGACCTCGAAGCGGTGGGCGGCGCCGCAGTCGACCTTCTGCGCGTCGGAGAGGTCTGCCTTGTCCCAGTTCAGGCACTCGCCGGCGTTCGCCTGGTAGGCCGCGTTGACGAGCTCGCGCTTGGTGCTGAGCGGGCCTCCTGCCAGCACGGACGTGAAGGCGGACAACATCAGCAGGGCGAACGCTCCGACGAAAGCGCCGACCATCACAAGCCGCGTGTCGCGGATGTGACCTGATCGACTCAACCAACCGGCGCTCGGAGACATCTCATCCATGATGCCCGTGCTGTGTGAGACGGCTGTGCGCCGGGTTGGGTCGAGTGTTGCTATTAGGACACTCGTCACTCAATCGGCCGTGTTTCGGCTGCTTCGCTCGGTACCTTGCCCGCGGGAGTGGTGATGACTGACAACAACCAGCCAGGACCTGGCCGGCCGGCGCCCGAGCCAGGGCAGCCCGGCCAGCCGCAACAGCCGCCGCCGTACCAGCCGGCGCCGCAGCCGCAGCCGCCCGTGAAGAAGGGCAAGGGCAGCGTCCGCCAGCAGCAGGCCGGTGTGACGAAGCCGCGTCAGCCGACGGTCGCCGAGCAACGGGCTCGTGCCGCCGCGCTGAAGGCTCAGCAGGAGCGGTTCGCCGCCGAGTCCGCCGCGTTCGAGAAGCGCCGCAAGACGCGCAAGCGCCTGCTCATCGGTGGTGGCGTCACGCTGGGCGTCGTCGCGCTGGTCGCGATCTGGTACGCCGCCGCCAGCCCGAAGAACGTCCAGGCGCAGTGCACGGACCAGAACAACGTCATCGTCGACGACGACTACTGCAGCGACTCGTACTACCGCAGTCACGGCGGGTACTCGAGCGGTGGCTTCATCTACATCGGCAGCAACTCGTACCGCTACAACTACGGCGGCACGGGCGTGGTCGGTCAGAAGGTGACGGGCGGCAGCTACACCATCCCCAAGGGCGCGAACGTCACCACCAAGTCCGGCACGACGGTGCAGCGCGGTGGCTTCGGCATCAGCAGCGGCTCGTCGAGCAGCGGAGGCTGACCGAAGTTGCGTCGTGAAACCTCGCAACCGCGGCCGAACTGGCAGCGCACGGTGTCGGACCAGGGGTTGGTCTTCGGCCTGCCCGCCAAGTACGCGAACGGCTCCGACCGGCCCTACTGGGACGAGTCGGTGCACTACGTGTTCGAGATGAGCGAGATCCTCTCGCTGGAAGCCGACGTCGAGCTGCTCCACTCCATGTGCCTCGACGCGGTCGACAACGTGGTGCTGACCGAGCGCTACCGCGACTTCGGCATCCCCGAGTGGGTCTGGCCGCACATCGCCGAGTCGTGGCGCCGCCGCGACCCGCACGTCTACGGACGCTTCGACCTGCGCTACGACGGGTCGGGCCCGGCGAAGCTGCTCGAGTACAACGCCGACACTCCCACGTCGTTGCTCGAGGCCGCCTACATCCAGTGGTACTGGAAGACCGACGTCTTCCCGGACGACGACCAGTGGAACTCGCTGCACGAGCGCCTGGTCGAGCGCTGGGCCGAGATCGGCGCCAAGCTGCCCTCCGGTGAGCTGCACTTCAGCTGGTCGAGCGCCGACCCGTCCGGCGAGGACCACCTCACCGCGGCCTGCCTGCAGGAGACGGCCGCCGAGGCGGGCCTCAACACGGTGGGCATCTCGATGGAGGACATCGGCTGGGACACGCTGCTCAACCGGTTCGTCGACCTCGAAGAGGCCCCGATGAGCACGGTGTTCAAGCTCTACCCGTGGGAGTGGGTGGTCGAGGAGCAGTTCGGCCGGCACGCCGTCGAGTCGCTGCCCGGAACCCTGTGGATCGAGCCGCTGTGGAAGATGCTGCTCTCCAACAAGGCGCTGCTCGCGATCCTGTGGGAGATGTACCCGGGCCACCCCAACCTGCTCCCGGCCTACCTGAACGACCCCGGCATGCTCACCGAGTACGTGCGCAAACCGCTGCTCGGCCGCGAGGGGTCGAACATCCAGATCGTCGCCCCCGGTTACGAGACGCAGACCGGTGGTGTGTACGGCAAAGAAGGTTTCGTGTACCAGCTGTTCGATCCGCTTCCGGACTTCGACGGCTACCGCCCCGCATTGGGCGCCTGGGTCGTCGGCGACACGTCGGCAGGCCTCGGCATCCGGGAAACGGTCGGTCTCGTGACCGACGATGGCGCGGCGTTCGTGCCGCATCGAATTGTTGAGTAAGACTCCGAAAGGGAACAGCTAATGACGACCACGCTGCTCGCGTTGGATCCCGGCTTCGGCGCGACCCTGGGCCGGAACATCGGCGCGATCGCGCTGTACGCCGTCGTCGGTCTCGTCCTCATGGTGTTCGGCTTCTACGCGATCGACTGGACGACGCCGGGCAAGCTGTCCGCCCTCGTCCGCAACGGCGCCCCGAACGCGGTCATCGTGACCGCCTCCGGCCTGCTGTCGATGGCGTTCATCGTCGTCATCGCCATCACCAGCTCGGTCGGCAAGCTCGACGAGGGCCTGCTGTCCGCGCTGGTCTACGGCCTGGTCGGCATCGTCGTGCAGGTCGCCGCGGTGCGCCTGCTGGAGTTCGTGACCCGGCTCGACATCGGCGCGATCATCGAGTCGGACCGGTTCGCGCCCGCCTCGGCCGTCGTCGCTTCCGCGCACGTCGCCCTCGGTCTCGTGGTGGCGGTCGCCATCAGCTAGCCCGTCCGAGACGCGCAGTCCCCGCCCGCACCGCCGCATCCGGATATCCGGATGAGAGGTGGAACGGGCGGGGACTACCCTTTTCAGGGTGATTGACCTCAAGGTGTTGCGCGAGAACCCGGAGATCGTGCGCGCTTCGCAGCGCGCCCGCGGCGAGGACGAGGGCGTCGTCGACTCCCTGCTGTCCGCTGACGAGCGCCGGCGGACCGCCATCTCCCGCGCGGACACCCTGCGTGCCGAGCAGAAGGTGCTCGGCAAGGAGGTCGGCAAGGCCAAGGGCGACGAGCGCAACGCCCTGCTCGCCAAGGCGAAGGACCTGGCCGCCGAGGTCAAGGCCGCCGAGGCCGAGCAGAACGCCACCGCCGAGGAGGTCAACGAGCTCCTCGCCAAGATCCCGAACCTGGTGCACCCGGACGCGCCGGTCGGCGGCGAGGACGACTTCGTCGTGCTCAAGACGGTGGGTGAGCCGCGCACGTTCGACTTCGAGCCGCTCGACCACCTCGACCTGGGCACCAAACTCGGCGCGATCGACATGGAGCGCGGCGCCAAGGTCGGCGGCAGCCGGTTCTACTTCCTCAAGGGCGTCGGCGCGCAGCTCGAGCTCGCGCTGCTCAACATGGCCGCGCAGCAGGCCACGGCCAACGGGTTCCAGCTCATGATCACGCCGACGCTGGTCCGGCCGGAGATCATGGCGGGCACCGGGTTCCTCGGCGCGCACTCGAGCGAGATCTACCACCTGCCGAACGACGACCTGTACCTCGTCGGCACGTCGGAGGTGCCGCTCGCGGGCTACCACGCCGACGAGATCCTCGACGGCGAGAAGCGGTACGCGGGCTGGTCGTCGTGCTACCGGCGCGAGGCAGGGTCGTACGGCAAGGACACCCGCGGCATCATCCGCGTGCACCAGTTCAACAAGGTCGAGATGTTCTCCTACGTGAAGCCCGAGGACGCCGAGGCGGAGCACGCCAGGCTGCTCGCGTGGGAGGAGGAGATGCTCGCCAAGATCGAGGTGCCCTACCGCGTCATCGACACGGCCACCGGCGACCTCGGCATGTCGGCCCACCGCAAGTTCGACTGCGAGGCGTGGGTGCCGACGCAGCAGAAGTACCGCGAGCTGACCTCGACGTCGAACTGCACCACGTTCCAGGCGCGCCGGCTCAACGTGCGCTACCGCGACGAGAACGGCAAGTCGCAGATCGCCGCCACGCTGAACGGCACGCTGGCGACCACGCGGTGGATCGTCGCGATCCTGGAGAACCACCAGAACGCCGACGGCTCCGTCACCGTCCCGGAGGCCATGCGGCCGTTCATGGGCGGCCAGGAAGTGCTCAAGCCGGTGTAGGCGGCCCAACTGGCCCTACCAGCCGGTCCGGTACAGTGGCTACCCGTCCGCGCCCGGCGAATCCGCTGGTGGCGTGGGTTACACGGCAACCGACGGGCAGGACGGACCAGGTGGCGAACCGCATTCACGAGACCGCGATCATCGGTGCGGAGGTCGAGCTCGGCGACGACAACGTCATCGGCCCCTACACGGTGATCGCCGGTCCGTGCCGGATCGGCGACGGCAACTTCATCGGGCCGCACGTGAGCATCGGCGGGCCGGCCGAGTACCTCAGCGCACCGCACGTCGCGGGCTGGGACGGCGAGGTCGAGGGCCCCGGTGTGGTGATCGGCGACCGCAACCGCATCCGCGAGTTCGTCACGATCAACCAGGGCGTCACGGACGCCACCAGGGTCGGCAACGACAACTACGTCATGGGCCGCGCGCACATCGCCCACGACTGCGTGGTCGACAACAACGTCGTCATCACGAGTGCCGTCCAGATCGCCGGGCACTGCCACGTGTGGTCGGGCAGCAACATCGGCCTCGGCACCGTCGTGCACCAGGGCGTGCAGATCGGGCCCGGCGCGATGGTCGGCCTCGGCTCCGCCATCCGCAAGGAGGTGGGTGCGTTCACGATCACGCTGGGCAACCCCGCCCGCACGACCGGCGTCAACGTCATCGGCCTGCAGCGCCGCGGGTGCAGCGAGGAATCAATCGCCGCGCTCACGGGTTTCCTCACGGGGAAGGAGCAGGAGGTTCCCGCCGGTCTGCCGGAGGAGCTCACCACCTTGCTGAAGGCGTGGACCCAGCGCGCCGAGCAGCACTGACGCCGTCCACGCACCGATTCGGAAGAGAGAACATGAACGACCGCCTTCGCGCTGTTTTCGTCGACGCCCTGCAGCTGGACGACGACGTCGACGTCGAAAGTCTCAAGTACCGCGACATCGAGGCGTGGGACTCGGTCGGCCACATGGCGCTGATCGCGGCCATCGAGGACGAGTTCGACGTGCAGTTCGAGACCGAGCAGGTCATCGACATGAGCAGCTTCAAGGTCGCCGTCGACATGCTCAAGGGTCTCGGCGTCAGTGAGTGATTTCACCGGCAAGGTCGCGGTCGTCACCGGCGGCACGCGGGGCATCGGCTTCGCGACCGCGCGGGCTCTGCGCGAGGCCGGTGCGACCGTCGTTCTGACGGGCAGGGACGCGGAGACGGCCGCCAAGAGGGCGCAGGAGATCGACGCGCACGGCGTGGCGCTCGACGTCTCGGACTCGGCCGCGGTGAAGGACGTCTTCAAGGCGATCGCCAAGGAGCACGGCCGCATCGACGTGCTCGTCGCCAGCGCTGGAGTGCTGGAGGGCGGGCTGATCGGCATGCTCACCGACGAGCACGTCGCCACGACGCTGGGCACGAACGTCGCGGGCACCATCGCCTGCGTCCAGGCCGCCGCCCGCGCCATGATGCGCAAGCGCAGCGGCTCGATCGTGCTGCTCGGCTCGATCGTGGGCGAGCGCGGCAACGCAGGTCAGGCCGTGTACGCCGCCTCGAAGGCCGCGCTCAGCGCGTTCGCCAAGTCCGCGGCGAAGGAGCTCGGCCGCAGCGGCATCCGGGTCAACGCGGTCGCGCCCGGTGTGATCCAGACCGATCTCATCGCCGAGCAGTCCGACGAGGTGCTCGCGAAGATCAAGGACGACACCGCACTGCGCCGCCTCGGCACGGCGGACGAGGTCGCGAAGGTGATCGCGTTCCTGGCGGGTGACGACGCGTCGTTCGTGACCGGCCAGGTGCTCGGGATCGACGGAGGACTGGTGCTGTGAAGCTGCTGCACGCAGGCGCCCGGTTGCTCGACGCCACGACCGGCGAGGTCATCGGCGGCGCGGACCTCGAGGCACGGGTGCAGGAGCGGGCCAAGGCGCTCGCCGACCTGCCACCCGGCGTGCTGTTCGCGCGCATCTCACCCGACGTGCCCGGCGTGCTCAGCTACCTCGCCGCGCTGGTGGCGAACCGCCCGGTCGCGTTGCTCGACCCGGCGCAGGACCGCGAGGTGCTGGACGGGTTGATCGCCCGCTTCCGGCCCGCCGCCGTGCTCGGCATCCAGGACGCCGACCCCGCGCCCGGCTACTCCGGCGACTGGGTGCGCGAGGACGCCGAGGGCGTCGTGCCGCACGAGGACCTGGCGGTGCTGCTGCCGACGAGCGGCTCGACAGGCAACCCGAAGTTCGTCCGGCTCTCCCGTGCCGCGATCGAGGCCAACGCCGAGGCCATCGCCGAGGTGCTGGGGATCGACGAGAACGAGATCGCGCCGACGACGCTGCCGCTGCACTACAGCTACGGCATGTCGGTGCTGAACAGCCACCTGGTCCGCGGCGCGACGGTGCTGCTGGAAGGGTCCGGCGTCGTCGGCCGCGGCTTCTGGGACGCCGTGACGCGGTACGGCGCCACGTCGCTCGCCGGCGTGCCCTACCACTACGAGATGCTCCGGCGGCTGCGGTTCGACCCGGCCAAGTACCCGACGCTGCGCACGCTGACGCAGGCCGGCGGCAAGCTGCGGCCCGAGCTGATCACCGAGTTCCACGAGAAGATGACCGCCGTCGGCGGCCGGATGTTCGTGATGTACGGCCAGACCGAGGCCGCACCCAGGATGGCCACGCTGCCGTCCGAGCGGCTTCCCGAGAAGCTCGGGTCGGTCGGCCCCGCGCTGCCCGGCGGGACGTTCACGATCCGCGCCGAGGACGGCACCGAGATCACCGAGCCTGGCGTCACCGGCGAGGTCGTGTACCGCGGCCCGAACGTGATGATGGGCTACGCCGAGTCCGAGGCGGAGCTGGCGCTGGGCGACGTGGTCGGCGGCGAGCTCGTCACCGGCGACCTCGGCCACCTCGACGAGGACGGCTTCCTGTTCATCACGGGCAGGATCAAGCGCATCGGCAAGATCTTCGGCAACCGCGTGAGCCTCGACGACCTCGAGCAGATCGTGAAGGCGCACGGTGCCGCCGTCGCAGTGCCCGCGGGCGACAAGGTCGTCGTCTGGCTCGACCAGGCGGACTCCGACACCTGCAAGGCGGCGGCGAAGCTGCTGTCCGAGACCCTGCACCTGCACGTCACGGGCTTCGACGTGCGGCCGAGCGACGGTTTTCCGTTGCTGCCCAGCGGGAAGATCGACTACCGGTCCCTGGAGGCACAGGTATGAGCGACAGTGTTTTCGGTCGCAGCCAGGTCGAACGAGAGTCGGCGCTGCTGACCGAACTGACCGAGCTGACCGAGCACCACCGGGCGCACTCGGTGCAGTACGACCGCATTCTGGCCTCGCTCGGCATCGAGAGGGGCCGCAAGTTCGACCGGCTGGCCGATCTGCCGTGGCTGCCCGTGCGCATGTTCAAGACCCACGACCTGAAGAGCATCCCGGACGACGAGGTGTTCAAGGTCCTCACGTCGTCGGGCACCACGGGCGCCGGCGCGTCCCGGATCTACCTCGACAAAGAGGCCGCCGCGGTGCAGCCGCGCATGCTCGGCGCGACCCTGCGCGAGGTGCTCGGCGGCAAGCGCCTGCCGATGCTGATGATCGACACGATCAGCATCATCAAGAACCGCCGCTCGTTCTCGGCCCGCGGCGCGGGCGTGCTCGGCATGGCGAACTTCGGCCGTGCGCACGTCTACGCGCTCGACGAGAACGACCAGCCGGACGTCGAGGCCGTGAAGGGCTTCCTGGAGAAGCACGGCGGCGAGCCGTTCCTGATCTTCGGCTTCACCTTCATGGTGTGGCAGTACCTCTACGAGGTCGCCAAGGAGCACAAGCTCGACCTCTCCAACGGCATCCTGATCCACTCCGGTGGCTGGAAGAAGCTGATCGACATCGCCGTCGACAACAGCGAGTTCCGCCGCCGGTTCGCCGAGGACACCGGTCTCACCCAGATCCACAACTACTACGGGATGATCGAGCAGATCGGCACGGTCTTCCTGGAGGGTCCCTCCGGCAACTCCCTGTACTGCCCGGACTTCGCGGAGGTCATCATCCGCAACCCGGACACCTGGGAGGAGCAGCCGGTCGGCGAGCCCGGCGTCATCGAGGTGATCAGCACGCTGCCGCGCAGCTACCCCGGCCACGTGCTGCTGACCGAGGACCTCGGTGTGGTGCACGGGATCGACGACGGCGACTGGCCCGGCAAGCGGTTCTCCGTGCTCGGCCGCTTGCCGCGCGCAGAGGCCCGCGGCTGCTCGGACACCTTTTCTGGAGCTGTGGCATGAAGCGCCGTTTCCCCGCCGGACCGGACACGAACGTCGACGACCTGCTCGCCGGACTCTCTGCAGAGCCCGAGGGCGGCAGGCTGAAGGTCGGCGACGAGCGGATCGTCGACTTCCTGGTGTCGTTCGCGCGCAAGCTGCTCGCGCCCGCCACCGCCCGCCGCTACCCCGAGCTCGCCTCGCTGGGCTTCTTCCTGCGGCGCGGTGAGATCGCGAAGGTGCTGCGGGCGGTCGAGACGAACCCCGGTGTCCTGCGGTTCCCGCGCGGCATGGTGTTCCACGTGCCGCCCGCCAACGTCGACACGATCTTCGTCTACTCGTGGGCGCTGTCCGCGCTCGCGGGCAACAGGAACGTCGTGCGGATCTCGCCGCGGTCGGCTGGCGCGGCCGAGGCCGTGGTCGAGGCGCTGAACGCGGCACTCGCGGACGCGCACCCGGCGGTGGCGCAGACGCAGGTCATGGTCACCTACGACCGCGACGACAAGATCACCGCAGCGCTGTCAGCCGCCTGCGACCTGCGCGTCATCTGGGGCGGCGACCGCGCGGTGACCGAGGTCCGCAAGATGCCGCTCGCGCCGCACGCGCGGGACGTCACGTTCCCCGACCGGGCCTCGTTCGCGGCGATCTCCGTGGCGGGCTGGGAAGCGGCGACGCCGGAGCAGCGCCGTGATGTCGCCGTCGGCTTCTACAACGACTCGTACTGGTTCGACCAGGCCGCGTGCGCCTCGCCGCGCGCGTTGTTCTGGGTCGGCGACGAGAAGGGCGCCGAGGCCGGGCGCGAGGAGTTCCGCCGCCTGCTCATCGACGTTGTGGCGCAGAAGGAACTCGTCGTCGAACCGGCGATGGCCGTGCAGAAGCGGGTGTCGGCGTACGGGGTCGCGGCGGACGGGCACGCCACCTCGATCCGGTTCGACGGCAACGCCGTCGCCACGCTGGAGCTCACCTCGCCCGGCGAGGTGCCGCGCGAATGGCTCGGTGTCGGCACGTTCCCGCTCGCCACGCTGCCGTCGCTGGACGCGCTCGTGAACCTGGTGGAGCGCAAGGACCAGACGCTGTCGGTCTTCGGCTTCTCCCAGCAGGAGCTGGAAGATCTCGCGCACGAACTCGCGGGCAGGGGCATCGACAGGATCGTGCCGTTCGGCTCGGCGCTCACGTTCTCCGAGCGCTGGGACGGCTACGACCTGCTGGCCGAGTTCACCAGGCTCGTCACGGTCCAGGCGTAGAAGCCTTCTGACACAACGAAAACGGGCCCCGCGACCGCGGGGCCCGTTTTTTGCGCGAGAACTCAGCAGAAGCCCATGTTCGACAGCGTGTCGACCACGATCTTGCTGGGGTGGAAGTCGTCCATCTTGGACGGACGGCGGTACGACTCGTAGTCGTCCAGGAAGCCCTGCAGCTTGCCGCCGTCCATGCCGGTCAGCAGCAGCGTGGTGTTGCCGCCGTGGTTGTCCTCGGTGCGCTCGCGGTGGATGGCGCACGGCACGCCGAGGTAGTTGCACTCGGCCTGCAGGCCACCGGAGTCGGTGACGACGAACTTCGCGCGCGCCATGATCGGCAGGAACGCGAGGTAGCGCAGCTTCGGCTTGATGATCAGGCGCTCGCCGTCGAAGAGGTGGCCGAGGCCGTACTGCTTGATGCGCTCCTGCTCCGGCGGGCCCGCGAGGTACAGGATCGGCATCCGCTCGGACGCCTTCTTCAGCAGCTCCAGCGCCTCGGTGTACTTGTCCCGGCGGGACACCAGCTCGAAGCGGTGCAGCGTCGCGAGACCGAACTCCTCCGGCAGCTCGAACGTCGGCTCGGCGTCGATGGCGAGGCGCATCGCGTCGATCGCCGTGTTCGCGCCGGTGTTGATGACCGCGCCGCGGGCGTTGCGGAGGTTGTTGACCTCCTTGGCCGTCGGCGCGAAGTGCAGGTCGACGATCTTCGCGGCGAGCTTGCGGTTGAGCTCCTCCGGCAGCGGCGAGAGCAGGCTGCCCGAGCGCGCACCGGCCTCGATGTGGCCGACGCGAGCGCGCAGGATCCGCTTGCCGATGAACGCGCCGTACGGCGTGGTGAACGTGTCGCCGTGCACCAGCACCAGGGGCGGGCGGCCGTCGTCCTTCAGGATCGCCTTGAGCTCGTGCCGGCGCGACCACGCGTTCTTCATGACGGTGGCGGCCCAGCCGGGCACCTGCGCCGGACGCTCGATGTGCTGTGCCTGCTCCTTCGGCACCAGCCACACGCTGGGTTCGGGCAGCTGCAGGTCGGCCAGCGTCTCCGCGACGTGGTCGACGTGCTGCGCGGTGAACCAGATCTGCGGCTTCGTCCCGCGCTCGGAGATCGCGTGGAAGACGGGTGCGATCTTGATCAGTTCCGCGGTGGTGCCGAGGATGAAGGAAATCACCCGGCAGAGAATACCGAAGCGGCTATTCGATCACGGACCGCGTCAGGTCCGCCACGTGTTTCGCGATCTCCAGAGACCCTGTTGCCGCAGGAGAGGGCGCGTTCAGCACGTGAACCTGCCGCGGTGCGCTCTCGACCAGGAAATCGTCTACCAGCGACCCGTCCGGCAGCATCGCCTGAGCCCGCACACCGGCTTCCGCGCGCACGATGTCCGCCTCGGTCACCTCGGGCACGAGCCGGGCGAGCGACGCCGCGAACCGCTTGCGGGACAGCGACCGCAGCACCTCCTCCAGCCCGGTCTTCGCGTACCTGCGGGCGAGTTTCCACGTTCCGGGGAACTTCGCGACGTCCGTCACGTCCGCGAACGAGAAGTCGCGCCAGCGGTATCCCTCACGCCGCAACGCCAGCACGGCGTTCGGTCCCGCGTGGACGCTCCCGTCGAGCATCCGCGTCAGGTGCACGCCGAGGAACGGCAGCGTCGGGTCCGGCACCGGGTAGATCAGCCCGCGCACCAGTTCCGTGCGCGTCATCTCGTAGTACTCGCCGCGGAACGGCACGATCGTCGCCCGCGGGGTCAGCCCCGCCATGCGCGCCACCCGGTCGCTGTGCAGACCGGCGCAGTTCACCAGCGCGTCCGCCCGCACCACGCCCTGCGGCGTCAGCACCTCGACCCCGCCGGTGACGGCC
The DNA here is from genome assembly GCF_014648475.1 of Lentzea flava. GTDB lineage: Bacteria > Actinomycetota > Actinomycetes > Mycobacteriales > Pseudonocardiaceae > Lentzea > Lentzea flava. Next base: position 427,852 of record NZ_BMRE01000002.1, read on the forward strand.
CTGATCGCCATGACCGGGGACTGCAGGCGCAGGTCGTGCTCGGCCAGTTCGCCCACCAGCGCCTCGCACACGGCGGGGAAGTCGATGATCGCGGTGGACTCGACCCGCAACGCGGCGACGCACGACACGTGCGGCTCGTGCTCCAGCGCTTCGGTCGCGGAGATCAGCTTCGCGGGCACGCCGTTCGCCTCCGCTCGCGCGGCCAGGTCGTGCAGCCGTGGCAGTTCATCGGCGGAACAGGCGACGACGAGCTTGCCGCACACCTCGACCGGAACGCCGTGCTCACGCGCGAACGCGACCATCGACGCGTTGCCCGCCACGGACATGCGGGCCTTCAACGAACCCGGCTTGTAGTAGAGCCCGGCGTGCACGACGTTGCTGTTGTGGCCGGACTGGTGCGCTCCCCAGCGGCGTTCCTTCTCCAGCACCGTCACCCGCGAGCCGCGAGACGCCAGCTCACGAGCCACGGCGAGACCGACGATCCCGCCACCGACCACCACGACATGCGCCACGGGCCGGGAATCTACCGGCCGAGCACGGGCAGGACGTCCGCCGCGATCTCCTCGATGACGCTCTCACTGCCCGCGTAGATGCCGTCGTGCCGCGGCCAGTGCGCCACCACGTCGGTGAAGCCCAGCTCAGCCGCCCGCCCGACGGCGTCGGTGAAGCACTCGACGCTGGACAGCGAGTACACCGGCGCCGAGTCGAGGTTCAGGTACCGGTTGACCCGCGCGACCCTGCCCGTTGTGAGCAACGTCTCGGTGAACTGTTCCGACAACTCGGCGACACCGCGCCACCACGCCTCGTGGTCGTCGGCGGGTGGCCCCGTGGTGACCCAGCCCTGGCCGAACTGCGCGGCCACCTTCATCGCCTTCGGCCCGTTCGCCGCCACCACGAACGGCATCCGCGGCCGCTGCACGCAGCCCGGTGCGCTGCGGGCGTCCTCCGCCGTGAAGAACTCGCCGTGCCACGACGTGCGGTCCTTGACCAGCAGCTGGTCGAGCAGCTCAACGAACTCGCCGAACCGCGCGGTGCGATCACGCGGCAACGGCGCCCTGCCGCCCATCACCGCCGTGTCGTACCCCTCGCCACCTGCGCCGACGCCGAGCGTGAAGCGGCCGTCGGACACGTCGTCGAGCGTCAGCAGCTCCCGCGCGAACGGCACCGGGTGGCGGAAGTTCGGGCTCGCCACGAACGTCCCGAGTCTGATGCGCGAGGTCACCAGCGCCGCGGCTGTGAGGGTCGGAACCGCGCCGAACCACGGACCGTCGACCAGTGACCGCCAGCCGAGGTGGTCGTAGGTCCACGCGTGGTGGAAGCCGTACTCCTCGGCGGCGCGCCACTTGGCTTCGGCGATCCACCAGCGGTGTTCGGGGAGGATGACGATTCCTGCGCGCACTCTCGTACGGTAACCAGCTGTTCAGCTGCTCACGAACTTGGACCAGGCAACATGGCACCTGTGGAACAACCTCGCCTGGTGGCCTCCGACGTCGACGGAACCCTGCTCGCCGACCACTCGTCGATCAGTGAACGCACTCGAGCCGTGGTCAGGCGGGTGCTCGCCGCCGGGGTGCCGTTCATCCTCGCCACGGGCCGCCCGCCGCGGTGGGTGCCGGGCGTCGCCGCGCAGGCGGGCATCGACGGGCTCGCCGTGTGCGCGAACGGCGCGGCGCTCTACGACATCGGCCGCGACGAGATCGTCTGGGCGCGAACGCTCGACCCGGTGCTCATGCACGACATCGCGATGGAGATCGACAGCGCGCTGCCCGGCTGCACCTACGCCGTCGAACGGGTCGGCACCGGGTTCGACGACACCACGTTCGTCGCCGAGCAGAGCTACGTCCACCCGTGGCCGGAGGGCCCGAACGTGGGCCTGACCCGCGCCGAGACGCTGGGCAAGCCGGCGATGAAGCTGCTGGTCGGCAACCCGGACATGACCGGTGACGCGATGGCGGAGGCGATCGGCCCGCTGCTCGAAGGCCAGGTCGACCTGACGTACTCGACCAACAACGGCCTGATCGAACTGGCGGTGCCCGGCGTGACCAAGGCGAGCGGGCTCGCCGACGTGGCCGAACGGTTCGGCGTGGCGCAGTCCGAGGTGATCGCGTTCGGTGACATGCACAACGACGTCGAGATGCTCCGCTGGGCCGGCCACGGCGTCGCGATGGCGAACGCGCACCAGTCTGCGCTCGACGCGGCCGACGAGGTCACCGCACCGCACCACGAGGACGGCGTCGCGCTCGTCCTCGAGAGGTGGTTCTGACCGACCTGCGGGTGGCGCGTGCCACCGGCCTTGCGAGGCAACCGCGAAGGCCGTTGCGGCGTCTCCATCACCGTGCGCGGAAGACCGTACTCAGCCCCGCATGGCCGGGATCAGCTGTCAACACCCGTACGGGTACCGTAGTGCCCCGCGCCGCTGCTAGAGCGCACTTCGCCGGGTCCGCCGGCGTGGTTCCCCGAAGGCGAGAGACGCTGAATGATCCCGATTACTGTCGTTGACGTTGCCGCGGCCGAGGAGCTCGTGCTGCAGGTGCTCCGGTCCGGTGCGATCGCGCAGGGCCCGATGGTCAAGCGCTTCGAGGACGCCTTCGCGGGTGTCGCGGGCGTGCCGCACGCGGTCGCCGTCAACAACGGCACCACCGCGCTGGTGGCGTCACTGCAGGTGCTCGACCTTCAGCCCGGCGACGAGGTCATCACCTCGCCATTCACGTTCGTCGCGACGCTGAACGCGATCCTGGAGGCGGGAGCCACCGCCCGGTTCGCCGACATCCGCGACGACGACTTCAACATCGACGCCGAGAAGGTCGCCGCCGCCGTCACCCCGAACACCAAGGTGCTCATGCCGGTGCACCTGTACGGGCAGACCGCGGACATGGGCAAGCTCGTCCCGCTCGCGCAGGAGCACGGCCTCGCGCTGGTCGAGGACTCCGCGCAGGCCGTCGGCGCCACGTTCGAGGGCCGCCCGGCCGGCAGCTTCGGCATCGGCTGCTTCTCGCTCTACGCGACCAAGAACATCACCACGGCCGAGGGCGGCGTCATCACGACGTCGGACGACAAGATCGCCGACCGCCTCCGCGTCCTGCGCAACCAGGGCATGCGCGCCCGCTACCAGTACGAGATGGCGGGCCACAACTACCGGATGACCGACGTCCACGCGGCGATCGGCATCCCGCAGCTCGAGAACCTGGACCAGATCACCAAGGCCCGCCAGGCGAACGCCGACGCGCTGAACAAGGGCCTGGCCGGCATCAAGGGCCTCCAGCTGCCGCAGGTCCTGCCGGGCCGCACCCACGTGTGGCACCAGTACACCGTGCTGATCACCGACGACGCCCCCGTGAGCCGCGACGAGTTCGCCGCGAAGCTCACCGAGAAGGGCATCGGCAACGGCACGTACTACCCGAAGACGGTCTTCGACTACGACTGCTACCGCGACAACCCGAAGGTCGTCATCTCCGACGTCCCGGTCGCCGAGCGCGTCGCCCGCCAGGCCCTGTCGCTGCCGGTGCACCCGAAGCTGACGGACGCGGACATCGACACGATCATCACGACGGTGCGCGAGGTGCTGGGAGCATGAGCAGCCTGCCCAAGATCGCGCTCGTCGGCGTCGGCTCCATGGGGTCGCTGCACGCCCGCGTGCTGAACCAGTCCGAGCGCTGTGAGCTCGCCCGGATCATCGACCCGCGCGAGGAGGTCGGCCGCAAGGCCGCCGCGAACTACGAGACCTCGTGGTCGCCGGAGCTCGGCGACCTCTCCGACGTCGATGCCGTCGTGATCGCCTCGGCCACCGAGTCGCACTACGGCCTCGCGCTCGAGGTCCTCAACCAGGGCAAGCCGCTGCTGGTCGAGAAGCCGGTGTGCGCCGACCTCGCGCAGACCGAGGAGGTGCTGGGGCTCTCCAAGGAGCGCGGCCTGCCGATCATGTGCGGCCTGCTGGAGCGCTACAACCCGGCCGTGATGACCGCGCTGGAGCTCATCTCCGAGCCGGTCTACGTCTCCGCGGTCCGCCACTCGCCGTACGCGCCGCGCATCCGCACCGGCGTGGCGTGGGACCTGCTGGTCCACGACGTCGACCTGGCGATCCGCTGCATGGCGGGCGTCGAGCCCAAGCACGTCTCCGCAGGTGTCGGCCAGTTCCACCCGTCATCGGTCTCCGGCGCGGAGGACGTGGTCAACACGCTGCTGCACTTCCCGTCCGGCGCCATGGCGTCCGTGTCGGCGTCGCGCATCGGCCAGCGCAAGATCCGCACGCTGTCGATCTCCGAGCTCGACCGCCTGATCGAGGTGGACCTGCTCACCAAGACCGTGACGATCTACCACCACGTCTCGCAGGACGCCGCCACGCCGGACGGCCGCGGCTACCGCCAGCAGGCGATCATCGAGATCCCCGAGCTCGTGACGGCGCGTGAACCGCTCGCGACGCAGCTCGACAGGTTCCTCGACCTCATCGACGGCAAGATCGACGCCGACCGCGAGCGCGACTCGATCCTGCCGTCGCACCGCGCCGTCGCCGCCGTCCGGTCCGCCTCCGCGGTCAGCGCCTGACGAACGTCGAAGGGGAGACGGTCGTGATCGTGCGTGACGTGCTCGCCATCCTGGTGGGCACAGCTGTCGTCGTGCTGCCGGGCATGTCGCTGCTGCTGGCGCTCGGCGTGCGCCGCCCGCTGTGGTACGCGGCGGTCCCGACCGTCGCCTCCGTCGGCGTGGCGATGGTCACCGCCATCGTCTGCGCCCTGATCGGCCTGCCGTACGGCGTTCCCGCGCTCGGCGTGGTGACGTTCGCGCTGGCAGCGGTCGGGGTGTGGCGCCTGATCAGGGCACGTGCCGCCGCCTCGGAGAAGCCGCGCAGGCGGTTCCGGCTCGGCATGGGCGAGGTCCTCGGGCTGCTGCTCGTGCTGTGCGGCATGGGCCTCGGTGGCGCCATCTGGATGGCGGGCATCGACACGCTCAGCACCATCAGCCAAGAGCACGACATGATCATGCATTACGTGATCACGTCGTACATCGAGCGCACGGGCCACGGCGCTCCGTGGCAGCTCATGCCGAGCGATGTGCTCACGGGCGAGGCCATCTCGTTCTACCCGGCGGGCCTGCACCTGCTCATGTCGGTGTCGAGCGCGCTGACCGGGTCCGCGGCCGTCGGCATCAACGCGGTCACCATCGCGGTGCTCGCGTTCGGCTGGGCCGTCTCGGTCGCCTCGCTCGGTTTCGTCGCCGCTCGCCGCGCCGGCATCGGCCGCGGCGGCGCGATGATCGCGGGCGGCATCGCGTCGATCGTCGCGTCCGGCCTGTACCGGCCGGTGTTCTCGCTCATCCACGAGGGCGGCGTCCTGCCGAACGCGGCGACGCTCGTGCTCGCGCCGGGCGTGCTCGCCGTGCTGCTCACCGTCCCGCGCAAGGGCTGGGGCCCGGTCGTCGCGGTCGCGTTCAGCTGCCTCGGCATCCTCGCGATCCACCCGAGCGCCATGGCCACGGTCGGCGTCAGCCTGATCGCGTGGTGGATCGGCGAGGCCTTCACCAGGGGCGGACTGCGCCGGATCCTCGGCCAGCTCCCCAGGATCGCGGCGGCGGGCGGCATCGCGGTCGTGATCGGCCTGCCGCTGCTCGTCCAGCTCTTCGGCGTCTCCGGCGGTGCACCGAACGCCCCCGCGGACAGCCCTCCCATCCCGTTCGCCGACGCGCTCGGCAGCTCGCTGGGAATGGTCTACTGGGGCTTCGTGATGGAGCACCGCGCCCACCCGCAGCTCGCGGCCGCGGTCATCACGCTGGTCGGCGCCGCCGCCGTGCTGTACGCCCGCAAGGGACTCGGTGTCTTCGCCGCGTGGCTCGCGTGGGTGATCATCGAGATCGCCTACTGGACCAGCCCGGGCAAGGGCTGGGAGTCGATCATCACCGGCCTCTTCTACCACTCGAACCTGCGCATCTGGTCGCACATCTCGCTGTTCGCGCCGGTCCTCGGCGCCGTCGGCGTGGTGCTGATCGCCTCCCGCGTCGCGCTGTGGCTCGGCAACCGCGCACCGGTGTTCCGCCGCCGCGTCCGGTTCGCGGCGCTCGGCCTCTCGTTCGTGATGGGCCTGGTCTACCTGGCGTGGCCGGCCGTGAACTACGCGCGCATCGAGGCCGACTACATCGCGAACCGCTACGCGCGCCCGAACTTCGTGCGCGTGGGCGTCGACGACGGCAAGGCCATCGCCTGGCTCGGCGACAAGATCAAGCCGGGCGAGCGGGTGCTCAACTCCGCGAACGACGGCTCGACCTTCCTCTACGTCGACGAGGGCATCCCCATCGTCAACATCTCGTCGCTCGGCAACGCGAAACTCCCGCACACCTACCGGCTGCTGAAGAGCCTCAACACCTTCCCGTCCAACCCGGAGGTCCGGAAGTCGTTGAAGGACCTCAACATCCGCTGGGTGTACGTCGACACGAGCGCACCGCTCATCGGTGCGGCGACGTCGCCAGAGGACTGGGTCGACACCAACACCTTCTCGTTCCCCAAGGGTTTCGAGCACCTCGACGGCCTGCCAGGACTGGAAAAGGTGTTCACCTCGGGCCCCGTGTCCATCTACGAAATCGACGCGAGCGTCCTCAACGGGACCTCCTGACCAACGAAGGGGGCGCCGCCGCCGGGTGGTGTCCCTTCGGGATACTGGCGAAATGACGAGCGCTCCCAGCCTCAGCATCGTGATCCCGGTGTACAACGAGCCGGAGTGGATCGGCCGTTCGATCGGCGCGCTGCAGACGGCACTGCGCAACGCGGACTGGCCCGCCGAGATCGTCGTGGTCGACGACGGCAGCACGGACGACACCCCGAAGCGCCTCGCCGAGCTCGACGGCATCACCGTGATCTCGCAGTGCAACGGCGGCCGGTTCGCCGCTCGCATGGCGGGACTCGAGGCGGCGCACGGCGAGTTCGTGCTGCTGCTCGACAGCCGCGTGATCATGGAGCCGGACTCGTTCGTGTACCTGCGCGAGCAGTTCGCGCAGCACCCCGACCGTCTCGTGTGGAACGGCCACATCAACACCGACACGACCGGAAACCCGTACGCGGGCTTCATGACCGGTCTCGTGACCGTGGGCTGGCGGAAGTACGTCGCGAACCCGCGTCTGGTGTCGTTCGGTGCCGACGAGTTCGACTCCTACCCCAAGGGCACCGGCATCTTCCTCGCGCCGCGCGCCACGTTGCTGCGCGCCGCCACGTCGTTCGAGTCGCTCTACGACGACCCGAAGCTCGCGAGCGACGACACCCGCATGCTGCGCTCGATCGCCGACGAGCACCGGATCTGGCTCAGCCCGGGGTTCGCCGCGCAGTACAACAGCCGTGACTCGCTGCAGAAGTTCGTGAAGCACGCGTACTTCCGCGGCACGACGTTCGTCGACAGCTACCTCGACTCGCCCGGTCCCGTCCGCACGGCGGCCGCGGGTGCCGGCGTGCTCGGTCTGGTCGGACTCTTCGTGCTCGCCAAGTTCCCGAAGACGGGCATCCTGCTCGGCCTCGGCGGTTCGGCGGCAGCGGGTGTCGTAGTGCGCAGGATGGGCGCGACCAGGGACCAGTCGTTCGCCGTGGCCAAGCTGCTGCCGCTGTTCGCCGCGGTGTTCGGCGCGGGCGTGGTGCGCGGTCTGCTGATGGCGGCGAAGAAGGCGGCGGGGAAGTGACCGAGAGGACCGCGGGCCGTTCCCTCGGGACCGTCGGCATCGCGGTCCTCATCGCGGCGGGACTGGGCTATCCGATCCTGCTCGTCACCGCCCGGCTGCTCGAACCCGCCGACAACGCGATCTTCCTGGCGTTCTGGGGAATCGTGTTCGGCGTCGGCAGCGCGCTCAGCCCGGTCGAACAGGAGCTGTCGCGCCTGGCCGCCGAGGCCGACGTGGCGGGCCGCAGGGCCGGACCGACCGTCGTCCGCACGGTCGTGGTCGCCGCTGTGGTCGTCGGTCTTTTCGGTCTGGTCATGGCGATTCCCGCGATCAGCGAACGGCAGTACGGCGCGTACAGCGCGCTCGCCGTCGTCGCGCTGGCCTCCTCGCTGGGATTCGCGGTCCAGTTCGGCGTCCGCGGTCTGCTCATCGGCTCGCACCAGGCGAAGCCGTTCGGTGGTCTGGTGGTGACCGAGGCCGCGGTGCGCATCGTGCTGGTGGGTGCGTTCGCCGTGCTCGGCTGGAGCGGTGTCGTGCCGCTCGCGGTGGCGGTGGCGGCGGGCTCGTTCGCGTTCCTGCCGTTCGCGTTGCCCGCGCGCAGACTGGTCGAGTTCACCGGTCACGCCGAGCCGTGGGGCGTGGTGACGCGCCGGTTGCTGCTGCTGATGCTGAGCGCCGGCCTGACGGCGTCCGTGCTGACCGGCTACCCGGCGGTGGCGAAGTTCTTCGCCACCGAGGCCGACCTGAAGGCGCTGGGCGGGTTGTTCGTGGCGCTCACCGTCGCCCGCGTGCCGCTGCTGCTGCTGTCGCCGGTGCAGGCGATGGCGGTGCCGACGGTGGTGCGACTGTCGCATCAGGAGGACGGTCACCGGAAGTTGATCGCCTTGCTGACCAAGGGTTTGCTCGCGGCGTTCGGTCTGGCCGCCCTCGGCGCGGCCGTCGGCTGGCTGGTCGGACCGTGGGCCGTGCGGTTGCTGTTCGGCGCGGAGTACGTCGTCGCCGGCTGGGCGGTCGCGGGGCTCGTGTGGTCCTCGGTGCTGCTGGGGGCCGTGATGCTGCAGGCGGCCGTGCTGGTGGCCCGTGCGCAGGGTGGTCGGGTGCTCGCGCTGTGGACGGTCGTGGCCGCGCTGAGCATGGGTGTGCTCGCGTTGACGCCCGCCGACATGGTGGTGCGCACCGTGCTCGGTCTGGTGATCGCGCCGACCGCGGGTGTGTTCGTCGCACTGGCGCTCGTACTGCGGGCTGATGCTCGTGACGCTCGGACGGGTGGTTAGGCTGACGCCCGTGTCTGACTCGGTCGACCTGCGGCGAGTGCTGATCGTTCTGCCTGCTCTCAACGAAGAGCACAACATCGACAAAGTCATCGCCGAGGTGAAAGCCGCTCTGCCTGACGTCGGGATCCTCGTGGTGGACGACGGGTCCACGGACCAGACGTCGTTGCGCGCGCGTGAGAGCGGGGCTCAGGTGGCGCGCCTGGCCGTCAACCTGGGTGTCGGCGGCGCGATGCGCACCGGGTTCCGCTACGCCGTCCGCAACGGGTTCGACGTCGTGGTCCAGGTGGACTCCGACGGCCAGCACAACCCGGCGCACGTGCCGGAGCTGCTGCGCGAGCTGGACCACGCGGACATCGTCATCGGCGCCCGGTTCGCCGGCAAGGGCGACTACAAGGCCCGAGGCCCGCGTCGCTGGGCCATGAAGCTCTTCGCCGTGGTGATCTCGGCGATCTCCGGCACGAAGCTCACCGACGTCACGTCGGGGTTCAAGGCGTCGGGGCCGCGCGCGGTGCGCCTGTTCGCCTCCCACTACCCGGCGGAATACCTCGGTGACACGCTGGAGGCGCTCGTCATGGCGGCGCGGGCCGACCTGAAGATCACGCAGGTGCCCGTGGAGATGCGGGTGCGCGCCGGCGGCACGCCGAGCACGTCCCCGGTGAAGTCCGCCGTCTACCTGCTGCGGGCCACCCTCGCGCTGACGCTCGCGCTGGTTCGCCGCAAGCCCAAGACCGGCTCCTTCGAAGCCGCTTAGGAGACTCCCGTGTCTGCGTTCCGATTGCTGGCGATTGTGGTCGCGGCGCTCGTGCTGATCGTCGTGATCGAAATGATGCGACGCCGCAAGCTTCGCGAGAAGTACGCGGGAATGTGGCTGTTCGTCGGTATCGGCGTGGTCTGTTTGGGTGCGATCCCCGGCCTTCCGACGTGGTTGTCGAACCTCACCGGTATCCAGCTCGCGGCCAACTTCCTCTTCGCCGCCGCCGCGTTCACGCTGCTCTTCGTCGTGCTGCAGCTGTCGAGTGAAGTGGGTCACCTCGAAGAAGAGGTGCGCACGACGGTCGAAGAGATCGCTTTGCTGCGTTGTGAGCTGGAAGCGGTGCGTGCCGAGCTGGACAAGCGAGTGACGAGCGCCGAAGAACAACTTCTCCGAGCGCGGCCCTGAATTCCGGTCACTCTCGGCATGCAGGTAACCTCGCTTGCCGTGAGCTTCGCAGGTTATGACCTGATCGTCGTCGGTTCCGGATTCTTCGGCCTCACGGTCGCCGAGCGCACCGCGTCCCAGCTGAACAAGCGGGTGCTGGTGCTGGAGCGTCGTGACCACATCGGCGGTAACGCCTACTCGGAGGCCGAGCCCGAGACAGGGATCGAGGTGCACCGCTACGGCGCGCACCTGTTCCACACGTCCAACAAGCGCGTGTGGGAGTACGTGAACCAGTTCACCGAGTTCACCAACTACCAGCACCGCGTGTTCGCGATGCACGGCGGGCAGGCCTACCAGTTCCCGATGGGCCTCGGTCTCCTCTCGCAGTTCGTCGGCCGCTACATGTCGCCGGAGGACGCGAAGAAGTGGGTGGCCGAGCAGGCCGCCGAGATCGACACCAAGGACGCGCAGAACCTCGAGGAGAAGGCGATCTCGCTGATCGGCCGTCCCCTCTACGAGGCGTTCATCAAGCACTACACCGCGAAGCAGTGGCAGACCGACCCGAAGGAGCTGCCCGCGGCGGTCATCAGCCGCCTGCCGGTGCGCTACAACTTCGACAACCGCTACTTCAACGACACCTACGAGGGTCTGCCGGTCGACGGCTACACCGCGTGGCTCGAGAAGATGGCGGACCACCCGAACATCGACGTGAAGCTGTCCACGGACTTCTTCGACGTGCGTGACGAGATCCCCGCCGGCACGCCGATCGTCTACACGGGCCCGCTGGACCGCTACTTCGACTACTCGGAGGGCTGGCTCGGCTGGCGCACGCTCGACTTCGAGCAGGAAGTCCTGCCGATCGGCGACTTCCAGGGCACGCCGGTCATGAACTACAACGACGCGGACGTCCCGTACACCCGCATCCACGAGTTCCGGCACTTCCACCCGGAGCGCGACTACCCGACGGACAAGACGGTCATCGTCCGCGAGTACTCCCGGTCCGCGGAGAAGGACGACGAGCCGTACTACCCGATCAACACGTCCGAGGACCGGGAGAAGCTCGAGCGCTACCGTGAGCTCGCCAAGAAGGAAGCCTCCGAGAAGAACGTCATCTTCGGCGGCCGCCTGGGCACCTACAAGTACCTCGACATGCACATGGCGATCGGGTCCGCGCTCAGCGTGTTCGACAACAAGATCGCGCCGCACCTGACTGAGGGCAAGTCCCTCGACGGTTCGCTGGACTGATCCTTCAGCCCGCCTGACCTGCGTCTCAGCCGGTCAGGCGGGCTTTCGGCGCTCACGGGTACTATGGGCGCCCTGACGTCGTGCCACCTCTCTCAGTGGCCGCAGCCATCGAAGACAGCTGACTCGAACCGGCAATGCCAGGTCGGTTCGTCGGAGGAAGCACGTGACCGAGCAGGCCAAGGCCGCCGCTGCCAAGACGATCGACCCGAACAAGGTGCTCCAGCGCGTGATCATGCCGCGCGACGAGGACCCGCTCGACGTTCGGCCGCTGTACCTCGACGAGCCCGAGAACGTGCACAGCCACGTCTCGAGCAGGCGCGCGGTCACGGTCCCGAAGTCGGCGAAGGTGTCGTTCGCGTCGTACTTCAACGCGTTCCCCGCCAGCTACTGGAAGCGCTGGACGGTCATCGAGGACGTCGTCCTGCGCATGTCCGTGCGCGGCTCCGGGCGCATCGACGTCTACCGCTCCAAGCCGAGCGGTGACGTCATCCACCTCGAAGGCACGATGATCCGCAGCCCCAAGGCGTGGACCGAGGTGTCGCTGAAGATCAACCTGGCTCCGTTCGAGGACGGCGGCTGGATCTGGTTCGACGTCTTCACCGATGACTCCACGCTGGAGATCGACGAGGCGGCGTGGACCACCGAGCAGGAGCTCCCCGAGCAGAAGCTCGCCATCGGCATGACGACCATGCGCCCGGTCGACGCCGTGATCGCGTTGCGCGCGCTCGGCGAGGACCCGACGGTCCTCAACGTCGTGCAGAAGGTCTTCGTCGCCGACCAGGGCGCCGTGAAGGTCCGCGCGACCGAGGGCTTCGCCGAGGCGGCCAAGCTGCTGGGGGACAAGCTCGAGGTCATCGAGCAGGACAACCTCGGCGGCTCCGGCGGCTTCACCCGCGGCCTGTACGAGGCGATCGAGCACACCGACGTCGCCCAGATCATGCTGATGGACGACGACATCCGCCTGGAGCCGGACGCGGTGCTGCGCTCGAACGCGTTCGCCCGCGCCGCCGCCCAGCCGGTCATCGTCGGCAGCCACATGCTGAACCTGCAGGCCCGCGCGCGTCTGCACAGCATGGGCGAGGTCGTCGACCTGGCCACGTGCTACTGGCGCGAGGCACCGGGCGCGGTCACCGACCACGACTTCGGCGCCGAGTCGCTGCGCGAGACCGAGGAACTGCACGCCCGCATCAACTCCACCTACAACGGCTGGTGGATGTGCCTCTTCCCGCGTGAGGTCGTCGAGCGCACCGGCTACCCGCTGCCGCTCTTCATCAAGTGGGACGACGCGGAGTACTCGCTGCGCGCGCTGGAGCGCGGCTTCCCGACGGTGTCGCTGCCGGGTTCGGCCGTGTGGCACATGCCGTGGACGGACAAGAACGACGCCACCGACTGGCAGGCGTACTTCCACACCCGCAACCGCCTGATCATGGCGGCCCTGCACAGCCCGTACGACGTGCGGAAGACCCTGATGAAGCAGGGCATGAAGCTGTCGCTGCGGCACCTGCTGTCGATGGAGTACTCGACCGTCGCGATCCAGCAGAAGGCAGTCGAGGACTTCCTCGCGGGCCCGTCGCGCCTGTTCGACTCGCTGCGCACGGCCCTGCCGGAGATCCGCGAACTGCGCAAGCGCTACACGGACGCCCAGGTCCTGCCGTCGGCGCGGGAGTTCCCGGCCCCGACGTTCGACATGGTCCGCGCCGAGCAGATGCTGACCCCTCCGACGAACCCGGTCACCATCGCCACCGAGGCGGGCAAGGCCCTGGTGCACAACCTGCGCGCCCCGCAGCCGTCCACGGTGGACCGCCCGCAGATCAACGTGCCGGCCGCGAACGCCCGCTGGTTCCTTCTGGGCAACCTGGACAGCGCCACGGTGTCCAACGCGGACGGCAGCGGCGTCGCGTTCCGCAAGCGCGACCCGAAGGAGTTCCGCGAGCTGGGCAAGCGCGCCGCTCGCAACTACCGCCGCCTCGCCGCCGAGTGGCCGCGGATGCAGAAGATCTACCGCGACGCCCTGCCCGAGCTGACCTCGGTCGAGGCGTGGCGCAAGGTGTTCGAGAACTGAGCTGACCCACCACCCGAGGGGTGGCCCTGTTGCCATGCGACGGGGCCACTCCTCGGGTGTCTCCAGGTTTGCCTAACGAGACGTGTGCAACTGTGCAACCGTTAATTCATGGTGAGCCAAACAACAACTGTGAGCTTCGTCGCCCACCCCGACGACGATCTGCTCTTCATGAACCCGGACATCGCCTCGGACATCCAGGCGGGCTACAACGTCTGGGTCGTCTTCATGACCGCAGGTGACGTACCGCTGCGGCCGGGCAAGAGCCACGGCGGCATGGGCTACGCCGACATGCGCATCAACGGCGCAAGAACCGCCTACGCCCGCGCGGCCAGATCGCCCAACTCCTGGACCTTCGAAGAGATGGCGTTCGGCGACCACTCGGTAGCCACCAACCGCCTGGACGGCACGAACGTCAGGCTGGTCTTCACGTTCATCCACGCCGCCTCGGGCCCCGAGGACAACTGCGGCGACCTGTACCGCCTCTGGAACGTCCCGGACTTCGTAGCCCACCCGATCGACGGCCGCCCCGGCTACACCCGAGCCTCGATCGGCACCATGATCCGCGGCATCCTCGACACGGCCCAACCCGCCTACATCAGAACGCTGAGCACCCTCGGCCACCACGAGGGCGACCACATCGACCACACAGCCGCAGCCCTCCTCGTAGCCGAGGCGAACCGCGACGAAGAGGGCCTCACACTGGTCCAGCGCGACGAGTACATCGGCTACCTGGCCTCCAGGACCGACGCGCCGTGGGACGAGAACGTCTTCGGCTTCTGGCGAGACGAGAAGACCGCGATCTGGAACGAGTACTGGCCCCGCGATCCCGAGCTGTTCGCGGGTGCCTGGTTCCTGGCGATGGCGCGGCAGTACCTGCTCGTCGATCGCACCGACCCGCCCGGCAACGCCTGGGAGCCGCCGACCGACTTCGTCGATCTGTGCTGAGCCCGAACTCGCCGGACTTGGTCGATGTCCCTTGAAGCCCGCCCCATCCAGATGGCTGAGGCGGGCTTTGGTGTGTGGGGTTAGGTGGTGATGGTGGTGTTGCCGATGTTGTACCAGCCGGCCCTGTCGGTCATGTTGTCGCCGATGTAGGCGGGGTCGCGTTGGCCGAGTGGAGGTACGTCCGATCTTCGGATACGCCGCGTGGGCAGAGCCTGTGGTGCCACCGGTTGAGTGACGTCAGCCCTTGATCCCGGTCTCCGTCACCCCTCGCACCAGGAACCGCTGCATCCCCACGAACACCACCACCAACGGCGCGATCGACACGGCAGCCGCCAGGAACAGCTGACTCACGTTGATCGACTGCGCCGTCAGGAACGTCGACAGCGCCACCTGCACCGTCCAAGCGTCCTGATCCTGCGCGATCACCAACGGCCACAGGAACTGGTTCCACGACGTCACGAACGCGATGACCCCGAGCGCCGCGAAGAACCCGCGCGAATTCGGCACCACGATCCGCCAGTACGTCCCCCAGTGCCCGAGCCCGTCGATCCGTGCCGCCTCCTCCAGCTCCCGCGGGAAACCGAGGAAGTACTGCCGGAACAAAAAGGTGGTGAACCCGCTGAACAGCCCAGGGATCACCAGCCCGCGCAGATCCGAGACCCAGCCCAGCGAAGACACCACCACGAACGTCGGCACGAACGTCACAGCCGCCGGGATCATCAGCGTGGCAACGACGAGGTACAGCACCACATTCGCGTACCGATAAGGAATCCGCGCGAGCCCGTACCCCGCCAGCCCACACAGCAGCAACTGTCCCACCGTCTGCAGCACGGCGACCACAAGGGAGTTGACCATGCTGCGCACCAGCGGCACCGCGGGATCGCTGAACAACAAAGCGAAGTTCTCCCAGCGGATCGAGCGCGGCCAGAACGTCCACGACGGCGCGGTGATCTCCTGCTCGCTCGCCAGACCGTTGCGCAGCACCAGGTAGAACGGGATCAGGAACACCACCGCGGCCACTGACAGCGCCAGGTACCGGACGGCCTTCATCGCGTGATCACCCGTCCCTGCAACAAAGTCACGCCCGCGATCAGCAGAGTGAGGATCACCGCGCCCGCGCTGCCGTGCCCGAAGTCCTGTCCGCCGGAGCCCAGGGCCGTGTAGTAGAGGTAGATCAACGGCGGTCGCGCGAACGGTGGGTAGCCGCGGTCTGTTCCCAGGACGTTGTAGAACTCGTCGAAAGCCTGGTAGGCCGCCACCAGCAGCAACAGCACGACGGCCACCGACGTGGTTTGCAGTTGTGGCAACGTGATGTGCCGCAGCGTCTGCCAGCCGCGGGAGGCCCCGTCTATCCACGCCGCCTCGTAGAGGTGGTGCGGGATTCGTTGCAGGCCCGCGATGAAGAGGATCATGTAGAACCCGAGTTGCAGCCACAGCCGCAGCGTCACGAGCACGAGCCAGTACCAGGGCGGGGACGTCGACACCGTCCACGCGATCGGCTCCGCGCCGAACCAGGCCAGCACCGTGTTCGCGAGGCCGAAGCGAACGCCGTTGAAGATCGAGAGCTTCCACACCAGCGACGCCACGACGTACGAGCACGCCGTCGGCAGGAAGAACACCGAGCGGAAGAAGGCCTGCATGAAGCTGATCTGGTTGACCAGCAACGCAAGTGCCAGGGCCAGCACGAACGTCAGCGGCACGATGAACGCCGCGAACACGCTGAACGTGCCCAGGCTCGACAGGAAGGGCTTGTCCGTCAGCATGTCCGCGTAGTTCCGGAGCCCGACGAACGACGTGGGCGTCACCGTGTTGCGGGCGTCGAAGAACGACAGCAGCAGGCTCCACACGATCGGCACGTACACGAACACGAGCAGCCCGATGGCGAACGGGCCGACGAACAGCCAGAACGCGCGTCCGTTCCTCATCCGTACAGGCGCTTCAGCTCGTCCCGCACCTTCGCCGCCGCGCCGCGGAGTTCCTCGTCCGCGCGAGCACCGTCACGGACCACGCGCGACACCGCGTCGTTGAACGCGGTCCGCATCACCGACGTCCAGTCCGGTGGGTTGGACGCCTTCGCGTTGTCCCGCACGAACTTCACGGCGTCGGCGGCCGCGCCGGAGGTCAGCTTCGACGCCTTGGCGGAGATGCTCTTGCGCGGCGGGATGTGGAAGCCGTAGCCGAGGTTGAAGTCCTCCTGGTAGTCGGTCCGCTCGATCCACAGCCAGCGCACGAACTCCTTCGCCTCGTCGATCCGCTTCGACTTGGCGTTGACCATCGCGCCGAACGCGCCGACCGGCACGCTCGGACTGCCGGCGGAGGTGAGCTTCGGGAACGGCAGCACGCCGAAGTCGTCGCCCAGCGCCTTCTGCACGGCGGGAACGGCCCACAGGCCCGTCCACTGCATCGCGACGAGGCCCTGGGTGAACGCGTCGGGCTCCGCCCAGTCCTTCACCGCGCCGAGGAGCAGGCTGTCGCTGGTGTAGAGCTCGCGCAGCTTGCCGATCGCCTGGGCCGCAACAGGATCGTCGAACCCGACCTGGTGGTCGCGGACGTAGTCGAGTCCCGCCGACCACAGCGCGGGGCCGGCCAGCACGCCGCCGCCACCGTCGTTGCCGGCGAAGAGGCCCTTGACCCCGTCACGGGTCAGGCGTCGAGCCGCGTCGATCAGCTCGTCCACAGTGGACGGTGGCTGGACTCCCGCCTGGGCGAACATGCTCTTGCGGTAGAACAGCATCTGCATGTCCACCGCCTGCGGGACGCCGTAGACCTTCCCGTCAACCGTGTGCGTGGCGAGAATCGGCTCGGAGAAGTCGCTCCTGGCGTCGCCGAAGACGTCGTCGAGCGGCACGACCTGACCCGAACGGACCGAGCTGATCTGCAGGGTGGAC
Source organism: Lentzea flava (assembly GCF_014648475.1). Taxonomy (GTDB): domain Bacteria; phylum Actinomycetota; class Actinomycetes; order Mycobacteriales; family Pseudonocardiaceae; genus Lentzea; species Lentzea flava. The sequence continues at coordinate 445,033 of NZ_BMRE01000002.1, forward strand.
TCGAAGACGTCCGGTCCGCCGTCGGACAGCAGGCTCGTCGCGAGCTTGGAGTCGTAGTCGCCGGGGTTCCACTGCACGTCGACCGGGGTCTTGGGGTACGACTTGGCGTATCTCTCCACCGCCTGCTGCACGCCGGGCTCGCCGTAGGCGTGGTACCACTGCCGCAGGGCCTGGCCGTTGCCGCCCCTGCCGGTGTTCGATCCGCACGCCGCGAGCAAGGCGCTCGCTCCTGCCAGGGAGAGAAGTCTGCGTCGGGAGATCACCCATCACGTCTTACTCCGATCACCTCTCGTGCGCGAGCGGTTACTCGAAGTGCGCCACCACGACGTTGGAGAAGTTCACGACGTACTCACGGCCGTCCGGGCCCGCGATCGGTTGAGTGTGGCCGTTGCGGACGATCTGGGTCAGCCGTGGCGCGAGATCGTCCCGCGTCTGTTCGGTGACGGTGAGAGTGATCGGGTTCGGGTTTGCGGCGAGGAACAGCACAAGTCGGCTCATGCCGTTCAGCAAACCGCGTCCAGACGATGTGCAGAGGGCGGTTTCGCGGGGAGCGATTCCGCCCTCAGCAGATCACTTGCGGAAGAAGCGCTCCCGCTGACCGAGGCGCACGAGCTTGACCCACTCGACGAACGCCTTCGGGTCCCGCTTCACCGCGAGGAAGTACAGGCCGAACCGGAACACCTCCAGCGCGCCCAGCTTGCGCATGCCCGGCTGCGACAGCAGGTACCCGCGGTTGCGGTAGGTGTAGTAGCGCTTGATCGGGTTCTCCGGGTCCTGGGCGTGGAACTTGCCGCCCAGCATCGGCTTGAACTCGTCGGAACCGTCCGGGTGGACGTAGGCGACTCGCAGCGACGTGCCGAACGGCAGGCCGGAGCGGACGAGGCGGCGGTGGATCTCCACCTCGTCGCCGCGGAAGAACAGGCGGTAGTCCGGCACGCCGACGACGTCCAGCGTGGACGCGCGGAACAGCGCGCCGTTGAACAGCGAGGCGATGCCCGGCAGGAAGGTCGTGCCGAGCTCGGCAGCGGACCGCTTCCACGTCAGGCCGCGGCGCAACGGGAACGCGAGCTTGTCCGGGCTGTCGATGTTCGTGACGACCGGAGAGATCTCCGCGAGGTTGCGGCGGTCGGCCTCTTCGAGCAGCACGGCCAGCACGTTCTCGTCGGCGGGACGGCCGTCGTCGTCGGCCAGCCACACCCAGTCGGCGCCCAGTGAGAGCGCGTGCAGGATGCCCAGCGCGAAGCCGCCCGCGCCGCCGAGGTTGCGGTGCGACGGCAGGTAGGTCGTGGGAAGCGGGCACTGCTCGACGAGGTCGTCGACCGGCTGGTCAGGGCCGTTGTCGACGACTACGAGGTGGTCGGGGACACGGGTCTGGGTCGCGAGCGCCTTGAGCGAGGAGGCCAGCAGCTCGCGGCGGTGGCGGGTGACCACCACCGCGACGACGGAGCCCTTGGGCAGTGCCTGGAGGTTCACTTCTCTATTCGCCGCCGTTTCCGCTGAGAACCGGGGTCTCGTCGTGCTGGTGCATCCGCTCGAACGGGTCGAAGCCCTTGTACGCGGTCAGCACCTCACGCAAGCCGCCGTGCATCTTCACATGGCCCTCGTCCATCCAGATAGCCGTGTCGCAGAACTCCGCCAGGAACTCGTCGGAGTGGTTCGCGAACACCAGCAGGCCGGAGCGGGCCACCAGGTCCTTGAGCCGGTCGCGGGCCTTCGCCATGAACGCCGCGTCGACCGCGCCGATGCCCTCGTCGAGCAGGAGGATCTCGGGGTTGATCGAGGTGACCACGCCCAGCGCCAGCCGGACGCGCATGCCGGTCGAGTAGGTGCGCAGCGGCATCTGCAGGTAGTCACCGAGCTCGGTGAACTCCGCGATGTCGTCGACGCGGGACTCCATCTGCTTGCGGGTCATGCCGAGGAACAGGCCCCGGATCATGATGTTCTCGTAGCCGGAGATCTCCGGGTCCATGCCGACGCCGAGGTCGAAGACCGGCGCCACCTTGCCGACGATGCGCGAGTGGCCGCGCGTGGGCTCGTAGATGCCCGCCAGCAGGCGCAGCAGCGTGGACTTGCCGGCACCGTTGTGGCCCACCAGGCCGACCCGGTCGCCGTCCTTGAGCGACAGCGTGATGTCGTGCAGCGCCTCGATGATCGGGACGCGGCCCTCTGAGCCGATCTTGCCGCCGACCTTGCCGAGTGCGAGCTTCTTCAGCGACCTCGACTTCGCGTCGAAGATCGGGAAGTCGACCGATGCGTTCCAGACGTCGATGCTGACCATGGTTGTCTCGGCCTCCTTCTCAGACCCAGTAGGAAACGCGGGCGCGGTAGTTGCGCAGGATGACGAGCGCGGCGAGCCAGCCGACGACGGTGAAGGAGCCGACGACCACCCAGTGGTGCCAGTCGATCGCGTGGCCGAGCAGCGGGGCCCTGACCACCTCGACGAAGTGGTACACCGGGTTGAGCTCGGCGATCAGCATGCGCCAGTCGTTCTGGCCGCCACCGGTGACCCGCTGCAGCACGCCGGCGTCCCACACGATCGGCGTCATGAAGAACACCAGGTTGATGAAGCTGTTCACGACCGGCGGGATGTCGCGGAAGCGGGTGCTGATGACGCCGAACAGCAGGGCGATCCACACCGCGTTCACCGCGAGCAGCATGAAGCCGGGAACAGCGAGGACGATCGTCCAGCTGATGCCGGGGTGGGTCGGGCCGTTCTCGCTGATCTGGTACTGGTGATCGAGCGACGTGAAGAAGATGGCGAGCACCACCACGTAGACCACGAGGTTGTGCGCGAAGAACAGCACCTGGCGCCACACCATGCGCATCACGTGCACCGTGATCGGCGCGGGCAGGTGCTTGATGAGCCCCTCGTTCGCGATGAACACGTCGGTGCCCTCGGTGATGCAGCCGAGGATGAAGTTCCAGACGATGAAGCCGACCGTCACGTACGGCAGGAACGTGGGGACGTTCGTGTCGAACAGCACCGAGTACAGCAGGCCGAGCGCCAGGGCTGTCGTGCCCATCGAGATGGTGATCCACAACGGACCGATGACCGAGCGGCGGTAGCGCTGCTTGATGTCCTGCCAGCCGAGGTGACCCCACAGTTCGCGGTGGTCCCACGCCTCCCGCACATCGGCGAACGCGCGCTTGAAGCTGCGCGACTTGACGGCAGGCGGCGCCTCGGGGTGGTCGAGCGTACTGGTGGCTTGCACGAGGACTGAGCGTACCGGCGCCGGTTGAACGACCTGGACGCCGGTACGTCACGGGGTGGTCACCGAGCGGGGATCTTGGTCACTTTCATGGTCACCTGCTCGTTGTCGTAGGTGAACGACTCGTAGCTGAACTCGATCCCGGTCTGCTCGACGTACTCGGTCCAGGCCTTGTGCTCGTGCTCCTGCCAGCCGGGGAAGTTGAAGTACTCGTCGAACAGGATGACGCTGCCCTCGACCAGCCGCGGCCCGACCAGCTCCAGCACGGTCTTCGTCGACGAGTAGAGGTCGCAGTCGACGTGCAGGAACGTGACCGGGCCCTCGTGGGTCTCCAGAAAGCCGGGCAGCGTCTCGTCGAACCAGCCGACGACCAGCTCGGCACCGGGCACCTCCGGCAGGCCGTCGACGTTGAACGCGCCGGCCGGGAAGCCGTTGCGCCAGTTCTCCGGCAGCCCCTCGAACGAGTCGAAGCCGTAGACGTCCTTGCCCTCGCGGGCGGTGGCGATGATCTTCAGCGTGGTGCCGGTGTAGACGCCGAACTCCAGCGCGAGCCCGCCCTCTGGCGCGAGCGACAACGCGTGCTCGAGGGTCTCGTGGGGGTGACCGAACTGCGGAGCGTGCGGCATGTGCTCGCGCACGAACGTCGCACTCTGCAGCGCGGCCTCCTGCTCGCCCGCGAACACGAGATCCCTGCGTGTGCGGACCTCGAGCTGGCGGGTCTGGTCCACGGCGCGGTCGCCCTGGTGGCGAATCTCCACGCGCAGCTCGTCCACCTGGCGCTGCAGGTCGGCGATCTGCGCCCGCATCGGGGCCATCGCATCGCTCACGATTTCGATCGCCTTGACACGCAGCTTGTGGCGTAACTGCTTGGCCGCCAGGCCGCGGCGCACCTGCTCGAGCACGCTGGCTCCTCTCCAGGAAAGGTCAGCGCATCGTAGAACCACTCCACGGGGGGACGGCTAGAGGTACTGACCGGTGCCTTTGCCGGTGGCGCCGCCGTCGTGGCCGTCGACGCCGCCGCCCGCGGGCAGGGCGCGGCCGCGCATCTGCTCCAGCTGTGCCCGCGCGGCCATCTGCTGCGCGAACAGGGCCGTCTGGATGCCGTGGAACAGGCCCTCCAGCCAGCCGACGAGCTGAGCCTGCGCGATCCGCAGCTCGGCGTCCGACGGGGTGCCCTCCTCCGTGAACGGCAGCGAGAGGCGCTCCAGCTCCTCGCGCAGCTCCGGCGCGAGGCCGTCCTCGAGCTCGTCGATCGACCGCTTGTGGATCTCCTTGAGGCGGTTGCGGCTGGCCTCGTCCAGAGGTGCCGCCCGCACCTCCTCAAGCAGCTGCTTGATCATCGTGCCGATCCGCATGACCTTCGCCGGCTGCTCGACCATGTCGGTGATGTCGCCGTCCTGGCCGCCGACGATGACGACTGGCTGCTCCTTGTTCATGGTCTCCATCCTGGCCTTCTCCGGTGAGCGGAGGTTATCCGGGTGGGGGCTGGCCGACACCGTGTTTGCCTTCATACGTACGGTGTGTGGCATGGCGTTCGACGTCGCACGGGTACGAGGGCTCTTCCCCGCGCTCGGCGACGGCTGGGTCCACCTCGACGCACCGGCCGGCATGCAGGTGCCCGAACAGGTCGCCACCGCCGTCTCCACCGCGCTGCGCGCCCCGGTCTCCGGACCAGGCGGTATTTTCCCTGCCTCGCAACGGGCAGAAGCCATCGTGGACGCTGCCCGCAGGGCCGTCGCCGACCTCGTCGGCGGTGATCCGGCCGGTGTGGTGCTCGGTCCGTCGTCCGCGGTGCTGCTGCAACGTCTCGCGGACGCGATGACCGACGACTGGTTCATGGGCGACGAGGTGCTCGTCTCCCGGCTGGACCACCCGGCGAACATCGCGCCGTGGCTGCGCGCCACCCAGCGCACCGGCAGCGCGGTCAAATGGGCAGAGATAGACATCGAGACCTGCGAGCTGCCGAGCTGGCAGTACGACGACCTGGTCACGGACCGCACGAAGCTCATCGCGATCACCGCGGCCTCCGGCGTGGTCGGCACCCGCCCCGACCTGGGGAAGATCTCCGCGGTGGCTCGCGCGCACGGGTCGTTGATGGTCGTGGACGCGTCCTCGGCCGCGCCCTTCGTGCCGTTGGACATCGTTGGCATGGGTGCCGACGTCGTGGCTCTTTCCGCAGGTCAGTGGGGTGGTCCGCCGGTGGGTGCGCTGGTGTTCCGCGACCCGTCGGTGCTCGAGCGGCTGCCGTCGTGCTCGGTCGACCCCGCGGCCCGCGGTCCCGAGCGGCTCGAACTGGGCCCGCACGCCTACCCGATGCTCGCCGGGCTCGTCGCGTCCGTGGAGTACCTCGCGGACCTCGACGACGCGGCCACGGGCACGCGCCGTGAGCGTCTGGTCACATCTTTGGGATCCGTGAAGGCGTACCAGGCCGGGCTGCTCGCTAATCTCATCAACGAACTGCGTTCGCTGCGACACGTGATGGTGATCGGCGACGCCATGCGCAGGGTTCCCGCGCTGGCGTTCACGATCGCCGGGGTCAAGGCGGAGGACGGCGTGGAACACCTCGCGTCACGGGGTGTCTGCGCGTTCGCCGACCCCGGTCAGCACGGGGTGTTCTCGGTGCTGGGTGTCGGCGAGGTCGGCGGCGCCATCCGCGTCGGGCTCGCGCACTACACGAACGCGGTCGAGGTGGACGACCTGGTGAGGGCGGTGGCCGAGCTGGGCTGAGGGACTTGGGAGATCTTGCTTGGACGACTCGCTTGCTCGCGAGCTCGCCGATCTCTCGGCCCTGCAGCGCATCGCCTCGCTGAACACGGAGTACCTGCCGTGGTCCCCCGGCGACCTCAGACCGGCGGCCCTGGTCGCGGTGATGGACGAGATCGTGCTGGGCGCCCGCACCGTGCTGGTGGAGCTGGGCTGCGGCTCCTCCTCGGTCCTGCTGGCCAGGTTGCTGTCCCAGCGCGGGTTCGGGCACCTGTTGTCGATCGAGCACGACGAACGCACGGCCGCCTTCGTCGCCTCGCAGCTGCGACGTGAAGGGCTGGGATCGGTCGCGCGCGTCGTGCACGCGCCGCTGTCCCGGCATCCGGCGGCGTTGTCGCGGCACGGCCAGTGGTACGCGCCGCAGCAGGTCCACGACGAGGTGCTCGCGTACATCGACCGGTTCGGACTGGTGGACCTGCTGCTCATCGACGGCCCTGGGCTCGGCGACTCGCGTTATCCGGCCTTGCCCGTGCTGCGCGCGGTACTGGCGCCGGGAGCGACGGTGCTGGTCGACGACGTCGACCGGCCGGACGAGCAGGCCGTGCTGACGCGGTGGTCCGAGGAGTTCAGGCTGGAGTTCCGCACGGCTCCCCGGACCTCGCTCGCCGCGGCTACCGCTCTCGCCTGAGCAGGACCTTTCCGAAGACGTCGCCCTCCTCCAGCAGCCGGTGCGCCTCCGCCGCGTCCGACATCGGCACGATCTCGCCGACGATCGGCTTCACCGCACCGCTCTCGATCAACGGCCACAGGTGCTCGCGGACCTGCGCCACGATCGCGCCCTTGCTGTCGACGCTGCGGCCGCGCAGGCCGGTCGCCATGACCATCGCCCGCTTGGTGAGGAGCTTGCCGATGGGCAGCTCGCCCTTCACCCCGCCCTGCATGCCGATGATCATCAACCGGCCGTCGGGCGCGAGGACGTCGACGTTGCGGGGCAGGTAGGCGGCGCCCATGTTGTCGAGGACCACGTCGGCCTGCTTGACCTCGGCCACGAAGTCCTGGGTCTTGTAGTTGACGGTGATGTCCGCGCCGAGCTCCGCGCACCTGCGCAGCCGCTCGTCGGACCCGGCGGTGGCCGCGACGGTCGCGCCGAGCGCCTTGGCGACCTGGATCGCGTGCGTGCCGATGCCGCCCGCGCCGCCGTGGACGAGGAACGTCTCGCCGGTCTTGAGCCTGCCGTCCATCACGACGTTCGACCACACCGTGCACGCCACCTCGGGCAACGCGGCCGCCGTGACGACGTCAACGCCCTTCGGCAGCGGCAGCACCTGTTGCGCCGGAACGGCGACCTTCTCCGCGTAACCGCCACCGGCGAGCAGCGCGCACACCTCGTCACCGACGTTCCAGCCGGTCACGCCCTCGCCGAGCGCGGCGATGGTGCCGGAGCACTCCAGGCCGATGATGTCCGACGCTCCGGGCGGCGGCGGGTAGAAACCTTGGCGCTGCAGGAGATCCGCGCGGTTGACGGCACTCGCGGCGACGTCGATCAGCACCTCGCCCTTGCCGGGCACCGGGTCTGCGACCTCCGTCCACTCGAGCACGTCAGGGCCGCCGGGTTCGCGAACAGTGATGGCACGCATACAGTCGACCGTAATCCGTTCGACGGGGCAGGCACCATCGGAACATGGACGCCTGGCCTCTGCGACACCTCGTTCTCCGCACCCCGCGCCTCGGACTGCGCCCCGACGACGACGAAGGGCTGTTCGAGCTCGTCGAGGTGGCGAAGGGAGGCGTCCACGACCCGGCGGAGATGCCGTTCACCGTGCCGTGGACCGACTGGATCGCCAAGGACGACGGCCGCGCCATGCTCCAGTTCTTCTGGGGCCAGCGCGCGAAGCTGACGGCGAACGACTGGTCGGTGACGTTCCTGATCCGGCACGAGGGCGAGGTCATCGGCGCGCAGGACGTCCGTGCCCAGGACTTCGCGGTGCTGCGCGAGGTCGAGACCGGGTCGTGGATCGGCCAGAAGTTCCACGGCCACGGCTTCGGCACCGAGGTGCGGGCTGCCGTGCTGCAGTTCGCGTTCGACCACCTGGGCGCCCGGATCGCACGTTCGGCGGCGTGGGTCGGCAACCGCGCGTCGAACCGGGTCAGCGAGAAGCTCGGCTACGTCCAGGACGGCACGCTCGCGGTCGCACCCCGCGGCGAGCGACTTGAGCACGTGCGACTGCGCTTGGACGCCGCGAACTTCGTGCGCCCGGAGTGGAAGGTCGCGGTCGAGGGCCTCGCGGAGTGTGTTCAGCTGCTCACCGGCTGAACACCCGACGGGCGACGGTTGTGGCCCAGGTCTCCTTTTTGTGAGGGTTCAGCCGACTCTCGAACGAAGGGGATCGTTCATGTCCGGCAGATCCAAGCTGGCGACGGTGCTCGCCATCTCCGCACTCGTCGCCGCCCCGACCGCCACCGCCTCCGCCGCCGAGCCGGAAGGCCCGGCACTCGCCAAGAAGCTCGCGAAGAAGGTCACCGTCGAGGGTGTCAACCGGCACCTGATCGCGTTGCAGCGCATCGGTGACCGCAACGGCGGCACCCGCGCCGCCCTGACCCCCGGCTACGACGCGAGCGTCGACTACGTCGCCGGCAAGCTCCGCGACGAGGGCTTCATCGTCTCGACGCCGACCTTCGACTTCGACATCCAGGTCCCCGACGCCAAGTTCGCCCGCGTGGACGGGGTGAGCTACGAGGCGCTCGTCATGACCGCCTCACCGCAGACCCCGGTCGGCGGCGTGACCGGCCCGCTGCGCGTCGTCCCTGAGGACGGCAACACCGGCTGCGAGGCGTCCGACTTCGCCGGCCAGGACTTCACCGGCTCCGTCGCGCTGATCCGCCGCGGCGGGTGCACGTTCGAACAGAAGCACCTCAACGCCTTCGCCGCCGGCGCCGTCGCCGTGCTGGTCTCGAACAACGTCGCGGGCCCGCTCTCCGGCGTGACGCTGACCAACCCCGGCAGGATCCCGACCGGCGGTGTCTCCCAGGCCGACGGCACGACGCTCGCGACGAAGGCCGGTTCGGCCATCACCGTCGACATGCGCTACCACCTGGAGAAGCGCACCCAGCGCAACGTCATCGCGCAGACCAGGACGGGCCGCACGAACAACGTCGTGATGGCGGGCTCGCACCTGGACAGCGTCGAGGTCGGCCCCGGCATCAACGACAACGGCTCCGGTTCCGCGGCGCTCCTGGAAACCGCGCTGCAGCTGGGATCCCGTCCGAAGATCGACAACGCGATCCGCTTCGCCTGGTGGGGTGCGGAGGAGCGCGGCCTGATCGGTTCGCGCGAGTACGTCCGTTCGCTGTCGTTCGAGGAGCAGCTGGACATCGCGCTGTACCTGAACTTCGACATGGTCGCGTCGCCGAACGCCGCGTACTTCATCTACGACGGCGACAACTCCGACGGCGTCGGCTCCCCGGCGGGCCCGTACGGCTCGGCGCAGATCGAGAAGGCCTTCGCCGACTACTTCGCGGCCAAGGGCGTCCCGACCGAGGGCACCGACTTCACCGGTCGCTCCGACTACGGCGAGTTCATCCTGCAGGGCATCCCGGCCGGTGGCCTGTTCACCGGTGCCGAGGGCGTCAAGACCGCGGCCCAGGCGGCCAAGTGGGGCGGCACCGCGGGGGTGGCCTACGACCCGTGCTACCACTCGAAGTGCGACAACCTCGGCAACATCGACCGCGTGGCACTGGGCCGCAACGCGGGCGCCATCGCGTTCGTGACGGCCACCTACGGTGTGTCCACCGAGGACGTCAACGGCGTGCCGCCGCGAGACGAGCGGGCGCAGGTCCGTTCGTCCGCTGCTCTGATGAAGGCCGATGTGCACGACGACCACTCGCACGACGCCATCGCGTGACCGCTCGCGCTGAACGATCTCGAACGGGCGGTTCGAGATCGTTCAGCCCACGCGGGGCAGTCGCCGCCGTTACGGTGACCTGGTGCTCAGTGCGTGGGGTCTGACCAAGGCCTATGGGGGCCGCACGGTCGTTGATCAGGTGGGCTTCGAGCTCCAGCCGGGCACCGTGACGGCCTTCCTGGGCCCCAACGGCGCCGGCAAGTCGACGACCCTGCGGATGATCACCGGGCTGACGATGCCGGACAGGGGCCAGGCGATGGTCGCCGGCCGTCCGTTCACCGCGTGGCCGAACCCGTCGCACGTGGCCGGCGTGCTGCTCGACGCGGCCGCCGTCCACCCCGGCCGCAGCGGCCGCGGCCACCTGCGCACGGCCGCCATGCTCGCCGGGGTGCCGAGCCGTCGCGCGGACGAGGTGCTGGAGACGGTGGGCCTGGCCGACGCGGCCACCCGCAAGATCGGCAAGTACAGCCTCGGCATGCGTCAGCGGCTGGGCATCGCGCACGCGCTGCTCACCAACCCGCCGTTGCTGATCCTGGACGAGCCGATCAACGGCCTCGACCCCGAGGGCATCCGCGCGGTGCGCAACCTGCTGCGCGGGCACGCCGCCCGTGGCGGCACCGTGTTGCTGTCGAGCCACGTCCTGTCCGAAGTGGACCAGACGGCCGACCGCGTGCTGGTGATCGGCAACGGCCGCATCGTCGCCGACGGTCCGCTGGCGAGCCTGACCACGTCCTCCCGGTCCCTGGTGCGCGCCAAGGACATGAACCGCCTGGCCGAGGCCCTCCAGCGGGGTGGCATCGCGATCCAGCCGGCGCCGGACGGGTTCATCGCCGCGCACGCGCCCGTCGAGCGGGTCTCGGACGTCACCTTCGCCGCCGGCATTCCGTTGCTGGGCCTGCGCGAGGAGCAGATGAACCTGGAAGACCTGTTCTTCCGCCTGACCGGGGGAGGACGACCGGCATGATCCACGGCTATCCGCCGCAGCAGACCGTTCCGCCTCCCGTGGTGGCGCACGGCGCATGGGCGGCCTGTGCGGCCCAGCGCTCACCGTTCTGGCGGCTGGTGGCGGTCGAGGCGCGCAAGCTCGTCGGCACCCGGTCGGACAAGCTCGTGCTGGCCTTCTCGCCGATCTTCCTGGTCGGCCTGATGGTGCTGTTCACGTTGCCGCAGACGAACCTGGCGAGCGCGGGCAAGCAGATCGGGCCGCTGCTGATCGTGGTGCAGCTGGGCCTGCTGCTGGTCTTCGCGACCGTGATCAAGCTGGTCGCGGGCGAGTGGCAGTACAAGAGCGTGCAGCCGACGTTGCTCGTGCAGCCCTCCCGCATGCGCTACTTCCTGGCGCAGGGCACGGTTCTCGCGGGCGTGTGGCTGGTGTGCACGCTCTTCACGTTCATCCTGTTCCCGATCCTGATCAAGATCGCCGCGGACGGGAACAACCACAACTACCTGCTCGGCATGCGGCCCGGCTGGGTGCTCGGCGTGACCATGCTGGCCACCGCGCTGGTGCTGCTCACCGCGTTGATCGTCTCGCTGCTCGTGCCGAACACCGGCGGCGCGCTGACGGTGTTCTTCATCGTGGTGCCGATGCTCGCCGTCGCCCGGCTCAGCCTGCCGGAGGTCTTCGGCCTGATCTACCCGCTCGAACCCGCCTGGCACCTGGCGGGACTCGGAGCGGGGTTGCCGCAGACCATTTCCTCGGCGGTCCTCTGGCTGGGCCTGCTCGCGTTGTCCCTGTTCCGCCTCCAGCGCCGCGACGCAGGCTGACCTCAGCTCGCCCTGCTGCCGCCGTTCTCGTCGATCAGCGGCAGCACCTTCTCCGCGGCCTCCTTGGCCTTGGGGCAGAAGTCCCGCATGGCCCTGTCGATCGGCTGGTCGACGTCCTGCTGCCGCAACGCGATGCTCTCGTTCAGGTCCATCGAGGCGTCGACCTGGAACGGACGGTCGGAGCCGGTGTCCACGGTGATCGTGCAGCGCTCGTTCACCTCACCGCTGATCACCGTGGTCGCGTAGTACCGGTCCAGCAGGATCCACCGCTGGAAGTAGTGTCCGGCACCGCGGTCGCCGTTCCAGACGTCGACGAAGTGCTGCGCCTTGGACTTCCGCGTGGCGCCGGGGCTGAAGAGCGTGATGGACAGGCTGCCCCACTCCTCCTGCGCGTTGCAGCCACCGGCGACACCGGTGGTCGGCTTCTTCTGCAGCCCGAGCAGCGACTGGAGGTTCGGCGGCAGCGTCTCGCACGTGTTGTCGAAGACCTCCGGCCTCGACAGGTTGAAGTCGAGGTTGTCGTAGGCGATCGCCTGCGGGTCGAGCCGCGGGCCCGGTGAGCCCCTCGGCGGCTCCGGCGGCGCGGTGCAGGCGCCGAGCGCCGCGGTGGCGGCCAGAAGTGCGACCAGACGGACCATGCCCATGATCGTCAGTTCAGCACATCCGGCCCGCCCGCGCGGCCGTTCCGAGCAGGTCACCCGCGTCCGGGTGACGCCTTTCAGCCCAGGTTGTTCGTGTCGAACGTGTTGCAGCGGGCGGGGTCGCCGGTCTGCAGCCCCGTCGTGAACCACTTCTGCCGCTGCGCCGAGCTGCCGTGGCTGAACTTCGTCGTGTCGACGCGGCCGCCGCCGAGCTCGCGCTGGATGAAGTCGTCACCGATGCGCGCCGCCGCGTCCAGGGCGGCGTTCACGTCCTCCTGGGTGATGTTCGTGATGAGGGGCTTGCCGTTGGCCGACGGGGTCGTCGTCGCGGCCTTGCCCCACGCGCCCGCGTAGCAGTCGGCCTGCAGCTCGAGCCGCACCGAGTCGGAGGTGGGGCCGGTGCGGGAGCTGACGCGGTCGGAGGTGCCGAGCAGGTTCTGGACGTGGTGGCCGTACTCGTGGGCCAGCACGTAGGCCTCGACGAACGGGCCGCCGGTCGCGCCGAACTTGGTGCGCAGCTCGTTGAAGAAGTCCAGGTCGATGTACACCTGGGAGTCGGCGGGGCAGTAGAACGGGCCCACGGCCGAGGTGGCGTTGCCGCAGCGGGTGTTCACGCTGTTGCGGAAGAAGTTGGTCTTGGTGACCTGGTAGGTGCGGCCGGAGCGGGCGAACTGGTCGCTCCAGAAGGCCTGGATCGAGTTGATCGTGGCGACGACCCGGCAGTCGCTGTCGCGGTTCGCGTCGGCGCCGGTCTTGCACTTCTCGGCCAGCTGGCCGGACTCGACCTGGGTGTTGGAACCCAGGCCCTCCAGGCCGCCCGCGGGCAGCTGGATGCCGGTGAACTGCTGGACCAGGAAGTAGATGATGAGACCGACCACGCCGAGGCCGCCGCCGACACCGGCGACGCGGCCGCCCACGCCCCGCTGGTCCGAAACCTGAGAAAGGTCGAGTTCCGCGCCTTCGTTGAACTGCACCGCAATCCTCCTGCCAAGGATCCCATGGGTGCCGCAAACGATAAAGCACCAAACACGCCTCGGTGCGGAGCCCGACGTCGGGGCACCGCACCGAGGCTTTCCCATTTGGTTGTAGCGACTACGGCCAACGGTGGTTGGCGTGGCGCCCGACCGGTGACGCCATGAGACGAAACCGATGTCGAGCTCAACAGCGTCGAAGTGCGCCGAGCGACGCCGATGGCGCCTGGGCACCCGATACCCCGTTCGAGGTTGCTACGCAGTCGCGACCGGACCGGTCACGTCCGATCCACTCGCGGGGATGCAACAGACCGCGTTTCGCCACAGCGAGGAGTTACCTGCACGGCACCACCTACCCCTTCTGGGCGTGGCATCCGGTGGTCTAGTCGAGTCACCTTCCGGTTGCCAGCTCGTTACCGAGCATGCGCTTGATCACCCCATATCTCAACACCTCACCCGCAACCTGAATTGGTGAAGTCAGACGGGTGACCTGCGGAGATCGACTGTGCAGACAGCAATCGCCCGGCGAGAACGAGCTCGCCGGGCGATTGGTGGGGAAGGCGGAGATCAGGCCTTGGTGACGCGGCGCGCGCCACGACGGGCCATGACGCCCGCGGTCATCAGGCCGAGACCCACGAGCAGGAACTCGAGCGGATCCGCACCGGTCCTCGACAGGTTCGGGATCGGCGACGCCTGGTTCGACGCCTTGTTGCCCGTCTGCGGGACGCCGGCACCCGAGTCGTCGCCGGTGTGGCCGCCACCGGAGTTGTTGTCGCCGCCGTTGTTGCCACCGCCGGGGTTGCCGCCGTTGTCGGGCGGGGTCTGTCCGGGCGGCGTGGTGCCGGGCGGGTTCTGGCCGGGCGGGTTCTGGCCGGGGGGCTGCTCGCCCGGCGGCTCCTCACCAGGAGGCTCCTCGCCGGGGCCCTCGGACTTGCCGCAGTCGCCGCTCGCGGTGCCGAGCACGGCCGCGCTGGTGCCGCAGACCGTCACCGGCGCCTCGACGGTGCCGTTGGGCGGCTCGGGCTTGGTCTCACCGCAGCTGCCGTTGCCGCCGCCGGCGACGCCGACGGAGTTGCCGCAGACCGTGACCGGCGCGGAGACGAGCGCCTTGTCGGCCATCGTGCGCTGGTCGGCGGCCTTCGGGGCGCTGTCGCAGGTGGCGTCGCTCTGGCCGAGGACGTTGACGGCGTTGCCGCAGATCTTGACCGGGACGCTCACCAGGTTGCCGACGCGCACCTCGTCGTCGACGTTGATCGGCAGCGGAATGGCCTGGGCGAACCCGGCGGTCGCGACCATGATGCCGCCCGTCAGGAGGGCAGCGGACATGGTCCGGTTGAGGTTCTTGCGCATGACTGTTCTCCCTGGAGTGGAATGACTGATCCCTGTGCATGGCCGTGGAGGCGTGGCACGGGATCAATCAGGGGAGAACGTCGGTTCCTCCGCGCGCACGATGCGCGGCACGTCCTGCTGTTCGGTGCTGACGAGAGACGTCGTGGTGGCGGGCGGGCGCAGCGCGTACGTCAGCGTGCCCGCCGGGATCTGGTTGCCGTTCGCCTGCCCGGCGCCGCTCTGCGGGAGCGTGCCGGTGATCGGCTGCTCGGCCTGCGGCTGCGGCTGCGGCTGGGCGGGAACGGGGTTCGCTGGCCGCGTGGCCGACGGCGGTGGCGTGGCCTGCTGCTGGGGCGCCTCGGCCTGCACGGGCGCTTCCACGACCGGCTGAGGCGGCGTCTGCGGCACCACAGGCTGCGGTGCCGGCGCCTCGGTGCGCGGGTTCGGTGTCGGCGGCGCGGGTGCTTGCGGCTGCTGCGGGACGAGCCCGGTCTCGATCTTGAGCCCGACGTCGGCGACGGGCAGCCCGACCTCGATCTTCAGCTGGTCGATCTCGATTTTGACGTCGGCGTGCGCCTCACCTGCGCTGCCCAGCAGCCAGGCGCCGGTCACCAGACCGGCGAGCAGCAGGAGCCGACGCAACCAGGACATCGACCCTCACCCTAGATCAAATGGAGCAGTTCGACACACGAAAAAGGCCATCTCGACGACTTTGTCGCCGAGATGGCCCTCACGTGCGGTCTGCGGTTACGACACCTGTGTGATGCGATCGGTCGCCGGGGCGCCGACGCCCTTGTTCGCGTCGAGGTAGGCGGTGAACGCGTCCAGGTCGATGCCACCACCGACGACGTTCGTGCCCTTGGTGAACTCGCTGAAGCCGTCACCACCGCCCTGGAGGAAGCTGTTGATCGTCACGCGGTAGCTCGCGGCGGGGTCGAGAGGAACTCCGTTGAGCGTGATGCCGGAGACCTTCGAACCGAACGGCGCGGACAACGACCAGGTGTACTTCAGGCCTGCCGACGGCTGCAGCACGAACGTCCTGGCCGCGGTGAACTGCTGCTCCAGCACGTTCTTGAGCTGCGCACCGGTCAGCGTGACCGTCGCCAGGGTGTTGCCGAAGGGCTGCACCGTGAACGCCTCGCCGTAGGTGACCACGCCGTCGCCCTCACCCGCGGGTGAACTGGCGTAGGTGAGATCCGCGCGCACGCCACCGGGGTTCATCAGCGCGAGCACCGCGCCGTTGGTCCCGTCCTTGGTGGCCGCGAGCTGCGAGTCGGCGATCAGGTTGCCCAGCGGCGACTCGCCGGAGGGAACCGCCTGCCGCGGGATGTTCGTGCTGATCACGCCGACCGGCTTGTTCGCGAGCGGCGCCGACTTCTGCTTGGCCAGGTCGATGACGGCCTGGACGTCCGGGTCCGGCGCGACCGTCCGGGTGACGATCTTGTTGTCGGCCTTGGTCTCGCTGCGGATGACGTCGCGCGTCCGCCGGTCGATCTTCAGGTCGACGACGCTGAGCTCACGCCCGAACGCCAGACCCTCGATGAACGGCCGCGGGTTGCCCGCCGGGTCCTTGACCACGCAGTTGTAGTGCTGGTGGCTGTGGCCGGAGAAGACCGCGTCGATCTTCGGGCTGACGTTCGTCGCGATGTAGCTGCCGGGGTTCTGCGCGGCCACGTTGCACGCGTTGGGCCCGCCACCGGGCGAGGTGACCTGGTCGCCCTGGTGCACGAGCAGGACGATCGCCTTCACGCCGATGGCGTCGAGGAAGTTGGCGTACTTGTTGGCGGCCTTGACCTCGTCGCCGAACTGGATCTCCTTGATGCCGTTCGGGTCGACCAGGATCGGCACGTCCTTGAGCGGCATGCCGATGAACCCGATCGGCATCCCGTCGCGGATCTCCACCCAGAACGGCGGCAACGCCGGCAGCCCGGTCTTGGTCTTCGTGACGTTGGCCCCGAGGATCGGGAACTTCGCGCCGGGGTAGCTGTCCCGGAACTGGCAACCGTCCTTCGGGTGGCAGCCACCGCGCTGCATGCGCAGCAGCTCCTGGTAGCCCTCGTCGAACTCGTGGTTGCCCGCCGCGGTCGTCTCCATGCCGACGTTGTTGAGCACCTCGATCGTCGGCTCGTCGTGGAACAACGCCGACGTGAGCGGCGACGCACCGATCAGGTCACCCTGCCCGACGACGACCGAGTTCTTGACCTCGTTCCGGAGGTTCTTGATGTGCGTCGCGTTGTAAGCGGCACCACCGGCGTCGACGGTCGTCCCGTCGGCCAGCACCACCCGCCCGGACGACCCGGTCGGCGGCTCGAGGTTGCCGTGCAGGTCGTTGATCCCGATCAGGCGCACGTCGACCGCGCCCCGGCCCCGCAGCGCCTGGGAGTCGGCCTGGGCGGGCCCGGTGGCGGTGATGACAGTGGCCGCGGCAGCGGTGATCGCCAGAACGGACAGCCGTCTGAACGAACTCATGGGTGAGAGCCTCTCCAGCAAAGGCGTGGTTAACGCGCGTGTACGGCGCAGCAGTCTGCCTCCCGCACGCGCCGTTTGCCAGAGGAATGACTCGATCGTCATGCGCGGGTTTAGCCTTGTTCTCGTGACACCTAGTGAGCAGGAGCCGCGCTGGCTCGACGAGGGCGAGATGCGAGCGTGGCGCACCTACGTGAACGGTTCCTCCATGCTCATGGACCGCCTGCACCGAGAGCTGCAAGACACCCATGGCGTGTCACTGGCCGACTACGAGATCCTCGTGCGCCTGTCCGAACAGCCCAACCACCGCATGCGCATGACCCAGCTGGCCGAAGACGTGGCCTCCTCGAAGTCCCGCGTCTCCCACCAGGTAGCCCGCATGGAAAAGGCCGGCCTGGTCCTGAGGCGCGAGTGCACCGAAGACGGCAGAGGCGTCCTGGCCGAACTGACGCCAAAGGGCATGGCCCAGCTGGTGGAGGCGGCCCCAACCCACCTCCGCGGCGTCCGCGCCCACATCGTCGACCTGCTGTCGCCCGAGGAGGGCGAGGTCCTGGCGAAGGTGTTCGACCGGGTCATGACACACCTGCGGGAGTCGAACGGCTAGGCTTCTCGGCTGACGCCACCGGCGTCGGGGAAGCGTGGCAGAGCGGCCGAATGCACCCGCCTTGAAAGCGGGAGACGGGCAACCGTCCGGGGGTTCAAATCCCTCCGCTTCCGCGAGGGGAGAGG
The DNA here is from genome assembly GCF_014648475.1 of Lentzea flava. Lineage (GTDB taxonomy): Bacteria > Actinomycetota > Actinomycetes > Mycobacteriales > Pseudonocardiaceae > Lentzea > Lentzea flava. The sequence goes on from NZ_BMRE01000002.1 coordinate 462,747, forward strand.
TGTGTCGACGGAGAGCGTCGACCTATGCCTCGCTCCAGGTGTCTTCTGGGGGCCGAGCCCCCAGACCCCAGCCGGGGCTCCGCCCCGGACCCCGGCCGGAGGCTCCGCCTCCAGGCCTGGTCGGAGGCTTCGCCCCCGACCACAGCCGGAGGCTTTGCCCCGGACCTCAGCCGGGGACTTCGCCCCGGACTCCAGCCGGAGGCTTTGCCCCGGACCTCAGCCGGGGGCTTTGCCCCGGACCTCAGCCGGGGACTTCGCCCCGGACTCCAGCCGGAGGCTTTGCCCCGGACCTCAGCCGGGGGCTTTGCCCCGGACCTCAGCCGGGGGCTCCGCCTCGGTCCTGGCGGGGGGCTCGCCCTGGACCCCAGCCGGGGTGCGCCCCCGGACTCCGCGTGGCTTGCGGTTATGTCAGCTCGGCGGCGAGGTTTGCTCTTAGCGCTGTGCGGAACGCGCGGACGAGAAGCGGATCATGTTGCCTGACGGGTCGCGGAACGCGCAGTCGCGGACGCCGTAGAACTGGTCGATCGGTTCCTGCAGCACCTCGGCGCCTGCCGCGCGGACCTGGTCGAACTTCGCGTCCACGTCGTCGACGGTGAAGATGATGCCCTGCAGGGATCCCTTGGCCAGCAACGCGTTCAGCGCCTCGTAGTCGGTCGGCGGGATGGGTGGGCCGATGCGGGACAGGCCGATCTCGATGTCCGGCTGGTCGGCCGGGCCCACGGTGAGCCAGCGGTAGTCGTTCTCCACGGTCTCGTCGGTGCGGACCTCCAGGCCGATGACGTCGCGGTAGAACTTCAGCGCCGCGTCCTGGTCGTGGACGAAGAGGAAGGTGTGCGAGAGCTTCATGGGACGAGACCCTAGGTAGGGCGGGACCGCGACGCTTCTCGAAACCTGCTCGGTCTCGTGAGGCCCTTGAGGTGGCATCCCGGTACCGCGGCCAGCGAGTCGTGCGCCCTTGCGCGGTAGGCGGAGGGGGTCTCGCCCACCAGTTCGGTGAAGCGAGCCGAGCGACGTGCAGCCGACCTCCACGCACACCTCGGTGACGGACAGGGTGCCCAGGCGCAGCAACGCCTTCGCGCGCTCGATCCGCCTGGTCATCAGGTAGCCGTACGGGGTCTCGCCGTAGGCCGCGCGGAACTGGCGGGCGAAGTGCGACGGCGACATCAGGGCGGCGCGGGCCATCGCCGGCACATCGAGCGGCTTGGCATACTCGCGGTCCATCAGGTCGCGCGCCCGGCGCAGGTGGGCGAGGTCCTCAGGCGTCACAGGGCCCAGCATGCCACCAACGGACACACTCGTCCCCGCTGTGCTCACGCTTTTCGCGGGGTGCGGGTTGCCTCGAAAAGAAGAAAATCTTGAACGCTTTTCGGGCCCTTTCGGCGGTTCCGTGAACGCCGTTCCCCTGCGGTACTTTCCGGGCGTCTGAACGGCGCGTGCGGGGGCGTTGACGTCGTGGCGGTGGTGAAGGGCGGCACCGGCGGCGGTTACACGATGGTGCTCGGCGAGGACCGGAACTCCGACCAGCGCATCGATGGGAGCGAGGTCGCGAGCGGCGTCGAAGTCGTGCTGCTGAACCTGAACAGCGGCGCGCAGGTCGCAACACCCGCGGCGGGCAGGGCGTGGACCTGGATCTGGACCGCGGTGTGTCGGGGCCGGTGCAGCGCCTCGGTGGCCGTGGAGCCGGCTTCTACGCCCAAGCCGAGATCGTGCAGACCTACGGCGACCTCAACGGCGTCGTCTACGTCGATCGCAACCACAACGAGCAGCAAGATCCCGGCGAGGAAGCCGCGGACACCGTGGTGGAGGCGAACGGTGGCGTGCCCTACGGGTACGTCAAGACGACGACGGACGCCAACGGCCGGTTCACGTTCAAGAACATCCCTGGTGGCTCCACTACCAGCTGGCCGACGGGTGGATCGTCCACCAGGCGGCTCCGCTCCAGTTCGTTCGCGTGGAACCGGGAAGGCCGGCAGAGGTCACCGCGCGTGCGGAGCACCCGTACGCCGAAGCTCTCAAGGCCACGATGGTGCTCGACAAGACGGTCTACGCGGTCGGCGAGGAAGCCAAGATCGCCATCAGCCTGACGAACAGGGCCGACTATGCGCTCAAGGGCATCATCGCCACGTGCGAAGCGGCCGGCGGCGACCACTTCGGCCAGGAGCCGATGGTGGACAGCTGGGCTGATCTGCGCCCGTACAGCGCGGGCGTGACGCTCAACGCCCGTGAGACGAAGACGCTCGTCGTCACCGAGAAGGTGCCCGAGGCGGCGAGGTGGAAGAACAGGGGCATCGCGAGCTGTCCTTCGCACCGGGCGCCGCACGTCACGGCGACGTGGCGCCGGCGTACGACTGGGCCAGCGTTCCCGGTGAGGCAGGCAGCCCGCTCGCACACGACCGGAACAGCAACCTCCAGGTCGACCCCGGCGAGGGCATCCCCAACACCAGAGTTGTGCTGAAAACCCACCGCGAGAACGGCGCCATGATCGCCGAGATGATCTCGGATGCCGAGGGCTTCGTGCACCTTGACCAGATCCCGCCCGGTGACCACTGGGCGTTCGTCGAGGGGCCGTGGAAGTTCCCGTACGAGGACGGCAACTACGTCGACGCCAGCGCGGGCCGTCCGGCACGGTGCTTCTCCTTCGTGGTGCCGGAGCTGAGTTCGCCCGGCGGTGACGTCAGCAGTGGCGGCACCAGAGGTGCGCTCGCCAAGACGGGTGCCAGCGTGCTCGGACTCGCCGGGCTCGCCGTGCTGCTCATCGCGTTCGACCTCGGTGCTCGCGCGGCCGGTCGCAACAAGGAGACCACTCCGCGCGTTACACCTTGAGTCCAACTTCACACCCGCGGTCCACAGTGGAATGTTGATGTTGGAAACGCCTTTTCAGAACGCGATTCGCTGCGGTAGCTTGCCCTCGATCAGCGGACGCGTGCGGGGGCTTGACGTCTGCGGGCCGACACCTGGTGGGTTCTTGGGGGACTTCAACGTCCGAGAGAGCGATGAGCCCTGCCCTGTGATCGGCCGTCGCAAGACTGCGTGACAACCGGATTTGGCCACATCCTTGAGATCTGGGGGATTCCTTGCCAGAGAGATCGATCGCCCGCGCCCTGCTGAGAATCGGGGCCCTGACCACCGCTGCCGTTCTGGCGTTCGGCGGAGCCACCACGGGTGCGCTCGCGCAGGAGGACCCGGAAGCGCCGACGTCGACGACGAGCGTCGAGCAGACGCCGACGAGCGAGCCGAGCACGCCACCGTCCACTTCGGACTCGACGCCGACGTCGACCACCGACTCGCCGCCCAGCAGCACCGAGTCGTCCGCGCCTTCCTCGACGTCGCAGAGCACGCCACCGCCCACCACGTCCGAGCAGCCGAAGCCGGAGAAGCCCGGTGAGACCGCGGGTGTCGGCAACTACAAGATCAGGGCCGCGCACGACAAGAACGGCAACTGGTCCGTCGACCCCGGCGACGAGATCGCCGGTCTCAAGGTCGCCTTCAAGGACAAGCAGACCGGCGCCGTCATCGCCGAGCGCACGACTGACGCCGGCGGCTGGGCGGAGTTCACCGGCCTCGCCGTCGGCAAGTACTGGGTCACGATCGACCCCGCCTGGCTCCTGTCCGACGGCACCGCGGGCTTCGAGGCGTGGGTCACCGAGTCCGGCTCGCAGTTCACGCTCTTCCTCAAGCCGGGCGACGCCAAGCCGAGCCCGCGCGGCACCCTGTGGTTCGAGAAGTCGAGCTACGAGTCGCACGAGACCGTGCGCTTCTGGCTGACCGTCACCAACGTCGGCGGCGCGTCGGCGGAGCACGTGAAGCTGGGCTTCCCGATCCTCGACGTGAACACGCCGGAAGACGCGTGGGGCGACTTCGCCTACCGCGGCGCCGGCATCCGGCTCGCTCCCGGTGAGTCCCGCACGTTCGAGGCCACGGGCACGATCCGCGAGTACCGCGACGGCAAGCTGGTTCTCTGGGGCTCCATCGACTACGACGGCCGGCCTGACGTGCACCAGAGCGGCTACCGCGGCGAGGTCGCCGTGGTGCAGACCAAGGGCAGCATCAACGGCGTCGTCTACACCGACAAGAACCGCAACGGGCAGCAGGACGCGGGCGAGGCCGCCGCGGGTGCCGTGGTCGAGGCCAACGGCGGCGCGCCGTACGGCTACTTCAAGACCACCGCGGACGCTGACGGCCGCTTCTCGTTCAAGGACATCCCGTCCGGCGACTACTACGTCGGCTACACCCTCGCCGACGGCTGGGTCGTGCACGTCGACAACTCGGGCTCCAAGCCCCGCGTCCAGCCGGGCGCGGCGGTCGAGCTGGTCGCACGCGCGGAGCGTCCGTACAACGAGTCGCTGAGCGCGACGCTGACGCTCGACAAGGACGTCTACCAGGTCGGTGACAAGGCCGTGATGACGATCACGCTGACCAACTCCGGCGACCAGGCGCTGAGCAACATCTACGCGTGGTGCAACCGGATCGGCGACGAGAACCAGCTGGGCGGCCGTCCCGGTGGTGCCGACCTCTCCGGCTGGGGCGACCTGATCCCGCCCGGCAAGGGCGTCACCATCGGTGCCGGTGAGACCAAGACGTTCATCGCCACCGAGGCTGTGCCGCAGGCTGCTTTCGTCTACGGCAGGGTCATCGCGTCCTGCGGCTTCGCGCCGTACGCCGGCTGGAACACCGATGCCGCCGAGGCTCACGACACCGCGAGCGTTCCCGGTGGGTTCGGTTCGCTGAACGGCGACCTCTACTACGACCGCAACACCAACTGGACGGTCGACGAGGGTGAGGCCATCGGCAACACCCGGATCGTGCTGCGCGACCGCGAGACGGGCGCCGAGGTGGCCGAGACGGTCTCGGACGACAAGGGCCACTACCGCTTCGACCGCGTTCCCGCCGGCGACTGGGTGGCCAAGATCGACGGGCCGTGGAAGTTCGAGGGCGAGTACGGCGGCTGGGTTCGCGTCTACGCCGGCAGCGACTGGGGCACCGACTTCATCGTCGTGCCGGATGTGCAGCCCGTGACCGGTGGTGGCGCCAACACCCCGCCGCCCGCTCCGGCAGCTGCTGGTGGCGCCAGTGGCGCCGGTGGTGGCGGTACCGCTGACGCGCTGGCCAAGACCGGTGCGTCCGTGCTCGGCCTCGGTGTCGTCGGCGCGCTGCTCGTGGCCTTCGGCCTCGGCGCCAGCGTGGTCGGCCGCCGTCGCCAGACCGTCTAACTGAAATTCCACCCAACAGGGCGGCACTCACGCTGAGTGCCGCCCTGTTGTCATGAGCGCCACATCTCGCTGTCCCCAGTGGAGTGTTAGCGTCGCTAACCATCGGGTACGGGGGTGGACATGACGGTCTGGGAAGCAATCGCGGTGGTGATCGCGGGTGTGTTCGCAGGCGGCATCAACACCGTCGTCGGCAGCGGCACGCTCGTGACGTTCCCCGTGTTGCTCGCCGTCGGTTATCCGCCCGTGGTCGCGAACGTCTCCAACAGCCTGGGCCTCGTGCCCGGCTCGCTGTCCGGCGCGTGGGGTTACCGCGAGGAGCTGAAGGGGCAGAGGAGCCGGATCGCACGGCTGCTGCCCGCGTCGATCCTGGGTGGGATCGTCGGCGCGGTCCTGCTGGTGACGCTGCCCGCCAAGGCGTTCACGGCGATCGTGCCGGTGCTGATCGTGATCGCGCTGGTCCTCGTGGTGATCCAGCCGTGGCTCAACCGCAAGCTCTCCCACCGCAGAGGGCACAACGACGGTGGCGTGCTGTTGTGGATCGGGGTGTTCGCCGCGGGCATCTACGGCGGCTACTTCGGGGCCGCGCAGGGCGTGCTGGTCATGGGGATCATGGGCGTGCTCGTCAACGAGCACCTGCAGCGGATGAACGCGCTGAAGAACCTGCTGACCGCGTTCGTGAACCTCGTCGCGGGCGTCATGTTCATCTTCATCGCCGACGTGGCGTGGCTCGCCGTGGTGCTGCTGGCCGTCGGGTCCGTCGTCGGCGGACAGATCGGGGCCAAGATCGGCCGCAAACTCCCACCCGCCGTGTTGCGCGGCGTCATCGTGGTGGTGGGAGTCGCGGCGATCGTTCAGCTGCTCATGAAGTGAACGCGCGGGCGGCGGCCAGGAAGGCGTCGTTCTCCTCCGGCTCGCCGATCGTCACGCGGGCGCCCTCGCCCACGAACGCGCGCACGACGACCTTGTGCGCCAGGCAGTGCTCGTTGAACGCGGCGGTGCGCTCGCCCAGCGGCAGCCACACGAAGTTCGCCTGCGTCTCCGGCACCTCGTAGCCCATCGCGAGGAGCTCGCCGCGGACCCGCGTGCGCTCGGCGACGATCGCGCGGCAGCGGACCATCAGCTCGTCCTCTGCGTCCAGCGAGGCCATCGCGGCGACCTGTGCGAGGGCGTTGACGGAGAACGGCACGTAGACCTTCCGCAGCGCCTCGGCGACGTGCGGCTGCGCGACGGCGTACCCGATCCGCAGGCCCGCGAGGCCGTACGCCTTGGAGAACGTCCGCAGCACCGCCACGTTGTCGCGACCGGCGGCCCACTGCTGCTTGGCCAGCTCGACGCCGTCCGGGATGTGCGCGTCGTCGACGAACTCCTTGTAGGCCTCGTCGATCACCACGAGGACGTCGTTCGGCACCTTCGCGATGAACGCCTCGATCTCCTCGGTGCGCAGTGCGGTGCCCGTCGGGTTGTTCGGGTTGCAGACGAACACCATGCGCGTGTTCGGCGTGATCGCCGCGGCCATCGCGTCCAGGTCGTGCACGTGGCCCTCGGTGAGCGGCACGCGGATCTGCTTGGCGCCCGCGACGTGCGTCACGATCGGGTAGGCCTCGAACGACCGCCACGCGAACAGCACCTCGTCGTTCTCGGTGCAGGTCGCCTGGACGAGCTGCTGGCACAGGGTCACCGAGCCGCAGCCGAGCGCCAGGTGGTCGGCGGGAACGCCGAGCTTGTCGGCGAGCCGGCCGGTGAGTTCGGTGCAGCCAGAGTCCGGGTACCTGTTGATGCCGGTGGCCGCCTCGGCGATCGCTTTGACGACGCTGGGGAGCGGTCCGGCGGACACCTCGTTGCTCGCGAGCTTGATGGCGCCGGGGATGGTCCTGCCGGGCACGTAGGACGGCAGGGACGCCAGGTCAGCACGGGTTCGCACGGTCATACCGCCGATCCTCGCATTGCTCCGTCCGATTGGTCACGTTGACTGGAGTTCACCCCGGCGTGCAAGGGTGGAAAACATGACCATTACCCGCACCGAGACGCTTTCCCTCACCGACGGCCGTGAGCTGCGGGTGACGATCGGCGAACCAGAGTCCGCCGTCCGCGGCGGGCTGGTGGTGCTGCACGAGGCCCGCGGCATGACCGCGGGGGTGCGGACGCTCGTCAGCAGTCTGGCCGCGGAGGGCTGGCTCATCATCGCGCCGCACCTCTACGACTTCGACCGCGTGCACGGCGACGACATCAGGGACCAGGTCAGCAAGCTGTCGGGAGATCGTCTGCTGGAGGACACCGACGTCGCGTTCGTGTGGCTGGGGCAGCAGGGCGTGAGTCCTGACCGCATGGGCGTCGTCGGGTTCGACATCGGCGGCACGGTCGCGATGGTGGTGGCGGCGAGTCGCACGATCGGGGCAGCGGTCACCGTCCAGGCACCGGGAATCCTGGAGCCGCTGTCGGACGGTCTGCCCGCGCTGGTGGACGTGGCCGGCGACCTCACCTGTCCGTGGCTGGGCATCTTCCGCGACGACGATTCCGAAGAGGTGAGCAAGCTCCGGGATGCGGTGATCAGCTCGGAAACCGCGTCGGATGTGGTCCGTTTCGACGTTTCCAGTGACGAAGCCTGGGCTCGTGCGCTGAACTGGTTCGACGCACACATGAGGTAAGGGTCTTTACGGCGGATTGGAACCGAACCGTACTCCAGGTACATCTAAGGGATGCTTCGGACGGCTGACTGGGTGTAGCTGTGAGTAACACTCGGTGCTGCGGTGACGAGTAAGCAGTGCAGGGGGTTTGAGGGATGGCTGAAGGCACTGGGACAGGCACTGAGACACCCGCGGTTTCGACGGCGACGACGACGCCGATCACCGCGGAACAGCTGGCGGCGGTGAAACCTGCTCTCCAGCAGCAGATGCTGGCGGACAAGGCGACGGCGAGCCACGCCGCGGCGAAGCTCGACCAGGCGGCGGACAGCGGGAAGCTGACGCTCGACGTCGACGCCGCGGACGCGTTGATCAAGGCGGTCAACGCCGCACGCGACCAGGTCCTGGACCTGTGGAAGCGCGCGAGCAACCAGCTCGCCACTCCGTTGCAGCTGGGCGAGAACCCGGTCGCCAAGGCGATCAGCGCGCGGTTCGCGGACCTCGCCGTCGGTGAGGACTCCGGCGCGGCGAAGGCGTTGCTGGACCTGTTCAAGGTCCTCGACGACATCAGCATCGCGCTGAGCAAGAACCGCGACTCCATCCGCGCCACCGACGAAGAGGCCGAGAAGGCCATGAAGAACGCCGGGGGGTCCTGGTGAGTCAGGGATCGCACGACAACAAGGGCAACGGGAACGGCAACGGCAACAACGGGTACGACCGCAGCGCCCTGCACGAGCCGGTCGACTGGATGACCTACTCGCACGAGAAGCTCTACGAGATGGTGCACACCGGCGTGAACCTCGCCGGTGCCCAGGCCGCCGCGACGAACTGGCAGAAGATCGGCGAGGACATCGCCGGTGTGCGGGCGAGCCTGCTCAAGGCGGTCGAGGACTCCACCGTCGGCTGGGACAGCGAGTCGGCGAGGCTCGCCCGTGACGGTCTGACCGAGGTCACCAACTGGGCCGACGACACCGCGAACTACGCGCACAAGGTCGCCGCGGCGATCACGACCGAGACCAACAACGTCGAGGCCGCCCGCGCCGCGATGCCGCCGCCTCCGAAGGCGCCGGAACCGCCGGTGCCGGTGGTGGTGGACCCGGAGATGCCGCGACCGCTCCTGCGCGACCGGCTGAACACGATGGACTCGGCCGCGAGCCTCTTCGGCATCGAGACGGACCACGCCGCCACGCTGCGCCGGACCTCCACGTCCACCGACTTCCAGGGCTTCGAGAACCTCGGTACCAGCACGGTCGACACCCTCGCGGCCAACGACGCCCAGCACCGCCTCGCGGCGGACGTGATGGCGGCGTTCCAGCGCAACTCGGCCGCCGTCGACCAGACGGTGCCCGCGCAGTTCACGCCTCCGGTGAACCCGGTCAACCCGAACCCGCCGACGCTCGGCGGTGGTGACACCGGCGGCCGCACCCCCACGCCGGACACCGGTGCCGGAGGTGGCGCCGGCGGTCCGGTCACGACCACGACCGGCAGCACGAACCGTGGCACCACGAACACCTCTTCGCGCAGCTACGGCGGTGGTGCCGGCGTCCGCGGCGGTGGTGGTGGTGGCGGTGGCTTCACCGGCGGCATGATGCCCGGCCGCTTCAACTCGAACTCCGGCCAGGGCGGGCCCGGCGGTGGCGGTGGTGCCGGCGGCAGCGGTGGCGGCGGCAGCGGTGGCGGCGGCCTCTCGGCCGGTGTCAACGAGCGGGCCGGCGCGGGTGCCGCGGCGGCAGCGGCGTCGTCGGCGACCGGTGGCCAGACCAGGGCGTTCCAGAACCCGCTCGCGATGGGCGGCGCGCCGATGGCCGGTGCTCCCGCGGCGGCCCAGGGGCGTGACGACGAGCGCGAGCACAAGAGCGCGAGTTATCTGGAAGAGGACGACAACGTCTTCGGCCTGGACCGCAAGGCGGCCCCGCCGGTGATCGGTCAGTGAGCGAACGCCAGTTCACGGTGAGCTCGCAGGAGTTCTTCCTGTTGTGGCAGGCCGTGCACGGCGAGGACCGCGTCGTGCCGCTCGGCACGCCCCACGTGGGCGCCACCCGAGCGGCGCGGCAGCGCCTCGTCGAGGAGAGCTCCCAGACGCTCTACGCCCGCGGTCTCGGCACCGTGCACCGTCCGGACCCGGACCTGCGCGCGCTGGTCAGCGGCCTCGGCGAGTTCGACCGGGCGCTGGAGATCGCGTACTTCAAGGGAACCGAACTGGCTCGCGGCATCGCGTGCGCGGGCTGGAGCGGGGCGTTCGCCGCGCGCGTGAACAACGACGTGCACCTGTACGCGTTCCGCCCCAACGCGCTGGCTTCGGCCACGGTGTCATCGTTGCCAGGCCTCGCACCAGGCACGGGTCGTTCCGTGAACGTGCGGTGGGACGACTACGTGCGCGCGGGCAAGGCGGGCGAGCAGGAGGGCAAGCAGTCGTTCCTGGACGTGCTGCGCGACGTGGGCATCCGTGAACCGGAGGCGCACACGCTGCTGCGCATCGTGACGTCCCGGATCGGCGGCGGCGAACTCGGCCTCACCGCCCGCAACCGCGACGGCGTGCCGCGCCCGACCGGTCGTTCGGTGTCCTGGCTGGACACCCGCGAGGGCCGTTACCTGCTGCGCAAGTCCGACGGCTGGCTCGTCCTGGCCCCCGCCGACGCGTCTCGGTTGACCAGCGCGGTCGACGAGCTGCTGGCGGCGGGGTAGTTCCACACTGTTGGTGGACGGCCTGTCCGCCAATCACACATGGACGTTCGGTTGCGCCTCAACTAGACATGGGGCATGACCGACACCGACGTCGAACTGCTGTGGCGCCCCGACCCCACGAGGGACAACGGGATGACCGCCTTTCGCTCGTGGCTGCGCTCCGAGCGGGGCCACGACTTCCCCGACTACGAGTCGCTGTGGGAGTGGTCCGTCTCCGACCTCGAGGGGTTCTGGGGCGCCATAGCTTCGTACTTCGACGTCCGGTTCCACACCGCCCCTGAGCGCGTGCTGGGTTCCACGGACATGCCGGGCGCCCGGTGGTTCCCTGGCTCCACGCTGAACTACGCCGAGCACGCCCTGCGCCGCGGCGCCGACGACGACCTCGCCGTGATCTTCCACCGCGAGGACGGCTTCGCCACGTCGCTGTCCTTCGGCGCCCTGCGTTCCCGAGTGGCCGCTTTCCGGGCCGCCCTGGTCTCTCTGGGCGTCTCGCAGGGCGACCGGGTGGTGGCCCTCGTCCCGAACGCCCCCGAGGCCTTGATCGCCTTCCTGGCGGCCGCCTCGCTGGGCGCCACGTGGTCGTCCTGCTCCCCGGACTTCGGCGCGCGAGCCGTGGCCGACCGCTTCACCCAGATCTCGCCCGTGGTGTTCGTCGCCGTGTCGGGCTACGTCTACAACGGACGGTCCTTCGACTGCCGCCCGGTCGTCGAGGAGATCCGCTCCCAGATCCCGTCGCTGCGCGCCACCGTCCTGATCGACTACCTGGACAACGGCGCGACCTTGCCGGACACCCTGTCGTTCTCGGACCTGGTCTCCGCGAACGAGGGCGCGCCGCTGGAGTTCACGCCGGTGCCGTTCGACCACCCGCTGTGGGTGCTCTACTCGTCCGGCACCACGGGCCTGCCCAAGGGCATCGTCCAGGGCCACGGCGGCATCGTGGTCGAGCACCTGAAGATGCTGGCCCTGCACAGCGACCTCGGCCCCGGCGACCGCTTCTTCTGGTTCACCACCACCGGCTGGATGATGTGGAACTACCTGGTCGGCGGCTTGCTGGTGGGCACGACGATCGTCCTGTTCGACGGCAGCCCGGCCTACCCGTCGCTGAACACGTTGTGGCACTTGGCCGAACAACACCGCGTGACCTACTTCGGCACCTCCGCCCCGTACGTCCAGTCGTGCCTGAAGGAGGGCCTCGACCCGTCCTCCCGCTACGACCTGACGGCCCTGCGCGTGGTCGGCTCGACCGGCGCCCCCCTGACGCCAGAGGGCTTCCGCTGGATCGCCTCCGCCGTCGGCAAGGACGTCCAGATCGCCTCGGTCTCCGGCGGCACCGACCTCTGCACGGCCTTCGTGGCGGCCTCCCCGGACCGCCCGGTGTGGCTGGGCGAACTCTCCTGCCGAGCCCTCGGCGCCGCCGTCTACGCGTTCGACGAGGCCGGCACCCCGCTGGAGGACGAGGTGGGCGAACTGGTGATCACCAAGCCCATGCCGTCCATGCCGGTCTTCTTCTGGGGCGACGAGGACGGCTCCCGCCTGCGCGACGCGTACTTCGACACGTACCCGGGAATCTGGCGCCACGGCGACTGGATCCGCATCACCCCGCGCGGCTCGGCGGTGATCTACGGCCGCTCCGACTCGACCCTGAACCGAGGCGGCGTCCGCATGGGCACCTCGGAGTTCTACCGCGTCGTCGAGTCGATCCCGGGCGTCGTCGACTCCCTGGTGATCGACACGTCCGGCGTCACCGAGGGCGAACTGCTCTGCTTCGTCGTCCTCGACGGCGTTTCGCTGTCCGACGTGGAACCGTTGCTGCGCCAGGAATTGCGCTCGTCGTTGTCCCCGCGCCACGTCCCGAACCGCTTCGTGGCGGTGGCCGAGATCCCGAGGACCCTGAACGGCAAGAAGTGCGAGGTCCCGGTGAAGAAGATCCTCGCCGGCGTCGACCCGGAGAAGGCCGTCAGCCGAGGCGCCCTCCGCAATCCCGAGTCCCTCCAACCGTTCCTGGAACTCGCCTCGGGATGATCTAGGTCACTCCCGCCGCGGTGAACAGGCGTTTAACGCCCCTCTCAAGGCCTCCGCACGTGCCCTGACCAGCGCGTTCGGTGCTTAGAGGGGGGCGTTTTGCAACTCGGTTGGGGACCTGTGTAACCTATGCGTCGTGGCCAAGGATGGTCCCGGGAGGCTTCGCCTAGTCTGGTCTATGGCGCCGCACTGCTAATGCGGTTTGGGGTAACCCCCCATCCCGGGTTCAAATCCCGGAGCCTCCGCAAGGCCGAGCCTCTAGGGGATCGGTTATAATTGAAGACCTGCGCTCGTAGCTCAACGGATAGAGCATCTGACTACGGATCAGAAGGTTACAGGTTCGAATCCTGTCGAGCGCGCCAGATCAAACCCGTTGCTAGCAGCGGGTTTGTTTTGTTTCTCGGGTTTATTCGGTCGTTGCCGACGTGAGCACGAGCCGTTGTGTGCCCATCGGCCCCCGGTCCTCCTGCTGACGAGGTCCCGCAATCGCCTCGGTCGCGCTTCTCGCGACTTTCGGCAGCTCCGTCGAGTATGTGTCGCTCATCACGGTGATCGAGCTGTGGCCCAACAGCGCGAGCTTGGCCGCTCCATACCGGCCCTCGACTACTGAGTGAAACCGCCCGCCTCTCAGAGTGACGACTTCGCCTGACAGTGGAACCGCTGCTCTGCATCATCGCCTACGGGGTGAGGGACGAAGGAGCGCGGAAAGTCATGGCTGAAGACGCGGGCGAGGGTACGTCCACGGGCGTTGGCAAGAGCATCAGCTTCGTTGCCGAGACGATCAGCAAGACGGCCGCTGATGTCGCGGGCACACTCTGGAACCAATGACGCAGACGCAGTTCGCTGTGCGGCGAGCACCGGTGGGTCACCGGTTGGCTGCGGCACGCCGCTGACACATTGATCTCGTTGTGAGGGGCTCGATGACCGATCCACACCAGCTACTCGACGACTACGAGCAGCGCACGGCCGCGCTACTGGAACGCGCAGAGGAAGCCAAGGCGCAGATCGCGAGCCTGACCGGCACCGCGACCAGCTCCGACGGTGCGGTGACCGTGAGCGTCAGTGCGGGCGGCGCGTTGTTGAGCCTGTCGTTCGGTGCGAAGGCCGACGATCTGCCGAAGGATCGTTTGGCCGCTGTGGTGATGTCCACGGCGAAGCGCGCCCAGGCGCAGGCCGTCGGACAGATTGCCACGATCATGGCACCGGTCATCGGCGACAACAGCGACGCGATGCGTTTCGTCCAGGAACAGATCCCAACGATCGACGTGCCCGAGGACGAGGCCATCGAGCCTGCGCCGCAGCGTCAGTTCGTCCTCAACGACGAACAGCAGGACGCGGCGGCAACGCAGCCCGCTCCTCCGCCCCGGCCCGCGCGTCGGCCGGTTGAGGACGACGACACCGACTTCGACCAGCGCGGCATCCTCAAGAAGGACAGTGGTTGGTGATGTCCGACGGCTACCAGGTGGATCTTCAAGCCCTCGTGGTTCACGAACGTGAGCTCAAGGCGCTCATCGCGGGACTTCCGGACGCCAAGGCGGCAGGGGCGAACACTGTGGGGAACCTCGAAGCCTGGGGTCTGGCGGGTCAGCTCTTCGCCCTTCTGATGAACAACTGGACCGAGGAAGCGAGCGAATACGTCGACGCGGTCAAGAAGGCGGGCGACGCACTGATCGAGCGGTTCGGCGACATGCGCAAGACCTACGCCGATCAGGAAGAAGCCATGGCGCAGATGTTTCAGAAACTGCGGGAGGACCTTGACGGAGCGAAGCCGTGAGTGACGACAAGCCCCAGAACATCGGCGAGCTGAACCCGCTCAAGGCGACCGAGGAGTTCAAAGCAGAAGACCTGGCCGGGTTCTCCAACTTCGACAGTCCCACCCAGGCCTGGGATGCGGCCGGCATCTTCAGCAGCTCCGCGAACCTGATCTACGACACGGCCAAGGGCGACTGGACCGCCGCCCTTGGCGACCTTGCCGGCTTCGGTATGGATCTGCTCGGGTTCGTGACCAATCCGCTCGGCAGCCTTTTGTCCGCGGGCATCGGCTGGCTCATCGAGCACATCGCGTTCATCAAGGAGGCGCTCGACTTCGTGGCGGGTGACCCGGACGCCGTCAACGCGATCGCCACGACGTGGAACAACATCGCCAAGCGCATGCAGGAGACCGCGGACAAGTACATGAACACGCTCGGTGCGCTGTCCGGCGCACAGGGCACGGCGATCGACGGCTATCGCAAGGCTGTGCAGGACTTCTCGAACGTCGTGGCAGGGGGCGCCAGCCATGCCACTTCCGCCGCACAGGCGATGACTGTGGCCGCGTCCGCAGTGGGTGTGGTTCGTGGCGCGATCCGGGACGCCATCGCGACCTTCATCTCCAACACGATCATCAAGTTCGCTGCCGCCACCGCGCTCGCACCCGTCACGTTCGGTGCTTCGGAGGCGGCGTTCATCGCTGACACGGTCGCCCAGGGCGCGATCACCGCGGGCAAGAACGCGAAGAAGATCAGCAAGGTCGTCAAGCAGCTTGACAAGGTTGCCGACGAGGCCAAGAACTCGCGCAACTTGCTCAAGGGCACGACGAAGAACCTCGAGAAGACCGTCACCAACTACAACCGAGACGCGGTGAAACACGCGAACAAGGCGTTGAACGCAGCGAAGAAGGCGCAGGCCGGCAAGCTCGACGCCGACGACGCCAGGCTGTTGAGAGAACTCGGCGAGCAGGGCGAGAAGCTCAAAGGTGACAGGAAGGAAGCGATCGACTCGCTGGTCGGCACCCGCACTGGCAACCTGCGCGAACGCATGGGCACAGACGATCCTCGCCTGGACAACGCAAACGACATGCTCGAACGCGAAGTTGGGCCCACGGGTGTTCCGAAGTATCCCAAGATTCTCGGTAACGCGGTGGTTCAGGAGTGGAGCGACCAGACGCATCGCGAGGCGGACGGTCAGGTCAAGCAGGAGGAGAAAGACGAAGCCTGGCGCCGCTACTGGGAGGAGCAACGCGGCAACGTCGGCAAAACGGGCCCGTTCAAACGCCTGGAAGGCGACCTGTGATCGAACCGTTCGTTCGCAGGACGGCCGGGCTGCTGCTGATCGTGTTCGGCGCCGTTCTCACGCTGGTGGTGGCAGCACGACTCGCGGAATGGGAGAACGTCCTCGCCGCTCGGAGTTCGGTGCAGCCGCTCGGAGTTCGCGACATGGCAACCGGGGGCATCGCGTTCTGGGCGGTCACGGTCACCGGGCTGTGGTGGCATCGCCGTCGCATGCCGATGTGGCGGATCTGGAGTCGCTGGGCCACGTTCCCAGGTCTGTTCAGCGCCGTGTTCGAGGGCCTGCAGATCACGGTTGATCGAGGCAGGCCGATCGCGTTGGTCGTCGCGGCCGGGCTGGGCGTGGTGTGCTGGACGCTGGGCGAAGCGGTCGTGCTCGTCACCACCAGGCCCGTCACCGCTGGCTTGCTCGCGTCGCGGCTGGAAATCCCGTTCCCAACCCGAGGTCTCAAGGCACGTCTGTGTGTCCGGGAAGATCGGCTGGTACTGGACAGCCTGACGTCCCGCCGGAAGCGGTCACGTGACGTGATCGCGGTGCCGTGGCAGGCGCTTCGGTCGATCGAGCTGGTCAACGTCGAACGGGAGACGGTCTGCCAGGTGCTGGTGTACTCCGGCACGCCGCAGGCGAACGCACGCGAGTTCGACGTGACTCCCGGGCCCGCGTTGCACATCGTCGGCACCGCGCGCGAACTGCTCGTGCCGGTCACCGATCGGGTCGCACGCACCGTGCTCCGTGCGGTCGAAGTTCGATCAGCTGGCGCACAAGTCGACGAGAACGAACTCGCCGAGGACGAGTGGCGCAGGAAAAGCAGTGCCCGGAGGACCAACGCACTCTCCCGCACTCAACGCCGCACCGGCGTCCACTACCGCACCGACTACCGGCCCTACGGCATGATCCCGGTGGCGGCCTTCCTGCTCATGCCGTCCTTCATGCTGACCGGGATGGTGATGTCCCTGATCAGCGGATCGAAGAAGCTGCAGAAACAGTTCTACGTCGTGGACGGCGTCGTGAACCCCTGGAACGTCGTGATTCTCGCTGTGGCCTCCATCGGGTTCCTGTATTTCCTGTATCGCTCGGTGGTCAAGAGCTTCTTGAGGTTCATGGAAGGGCAGTACTACATCGAGGCATACCCCGAACCTCCCGCTAGGTCGAAGACTGAGACTGTGCCCGGCTCCGGCAGCCGCAAGAAGAAGCGACGACGATGAGCCATGGCCGTCGTGACTACTTCGAGGAACGAGGTACGCGGCGCTAGTGAGCTTGGCGCTCAGCCAGCCAGTGGTTGATTTCGGTCAGGTCTGCGGCAGAGACCGGATCAAAACCTTCGACGTACTCGTCCGAGTAGCACTTGATGATGCGGACGCCATGCTCTGGCCGCCTGGTCACTGAGGCAGGCTGATCGAGACCACTCGGTCGGGTGACGCGGGTGGCCGGTTGTTAGAGGGGCAATGTGAGCAAGCCACCGTTTTCTACTGCTGACGGAGGCGGGCGGCAAACGATTCCACAGTGGTTGATCTGCGGAAACATATGAAGAAATCTGCATGACCGGTCGTCGCACCACGTACGCCGTTCGGCGCGGACAGAGGCCATTCGCCGACGCGACGGACCGCTCACACGGTCTGAATCGCCACACTCGAAGGATGGCGATTCTGGCGGGTAAGGCCGTGGTGGTCACCGGTGCCGGGCAGGGTTTGGGTCGGGCGTTCGCCACCCACGCAGCCCACAACGGGGCTGCAGTGGTGATCAACGACGTCGACGAGCGGCTCGCCAAGCAGGTTGCCGATCTCATCACCCTCCAGGGTGGCAAGGCCGTCGTCAGCCCTGGGCCGGTGCAGGATCCCGAGCAGGCGCAGGCCGCGGTCGACACCTGCACGGCGGCGTTCGGGCGGATCGACGGGCTCGTCAACAACGCCGGCATCCGCTACCAGGCCGAGCTCGGGCAGGACGACCCCGCGAGGATGCGCGAGCTCATCGAGATCAACGTCCTCGGCACGCTCTACTGCACCAACGCGGCCGTGCAGAGCATGCGGCGCGGGTCGATCGTCAACCTCGGGTCGGTCGCGATGGTCGGGCAGCCGGCGGCCGTGGCCTACAGCGCGTCCAAGGGGGCGATCGCGAGCATCACGGCTGGTGCGGCCGCCGAGCTGCAGGAGAAGGGGATCCGGGTCAACGCCGTGTGCCCGATCGCGTCGACGCGGATGTCGGTCGCCGACACCAAGGCCGTACCGAGTGGGCCGCCGGAGACGATCGCGCCGCTCGTCACGTACCTGCTCAGCGACCACGCGGCGAAGATCACCGGGCAGCTCATCCGGTTTGCCAACGGGGCGTTGCACGTCATGGGGCAGACGAGCCCGAAGGGACCTGTCCTGGAAAACGACGAGTGGGACGTCGACAGCATCGCCGAGGCTTTCGAACGGCAGCTGGAGCCCGAGGACCCCGCGTGGGTGCGTTGGGGTGTCGCGCGGTGACGCGACCGGGCAGAGTGGCCGCGTGGAGCAGCGGGAGATCATGCAGCGGGCGCTCGGCGTCCTGACGCTCACCTACGACGCCGACGAGTCCAACGACTACCTGCGCACTGCCCTCAAGACGTTGCAGGAGGGCGTGTTCAGCTACGAGGTCAAGGTCGACGGCGACCTGAACGAGGCCGGCGCGCAGGCGCTCAAGCAGGCGATGGACCAGGTGTTGTCGCAGTTCGGGTGGTTCACCGCGGGGCTGCTCTACGCCTTCCGCGGTGTCGCGCAGGCGTACGAGAACGACTGCGAGGACGCCGACGTGAAGGAGATCCTCCGGCAGCTGGCCCTCAGGCTCGCCGACTGACCAGTTCGGCGCGGACGCCGTCGGAGAACGGCGTCCACGCCTCGACCGCCCACGGTCCGAAACGCAGATCCGTCAACGCGACGCAGGCCGCGGAAATGTCCGGGTCGACCCACAGGAACGTGCCGGACTGCCCGAAGTGGCCGAACGTCCTGGGCGAGAAGGAAAGTCCAGTCCAGTGCGGTGACTTGCCATCACGGATTTCGAAACCGAGACCCCAGTCGTTCGGCTTCTGCATGCCGTAACCGGGCAGAACGCCGTTCAGGCCGGGAAACACCACCGAAGTCGCCTCGCGCACCAGCTCCGCGGAAACCAGTTTCGGCGACAACAACTCGGCGGCGAACAACGCCAGGTCGGCGGCGCAGGATTCGGCACCGGCGCCCGCCGAGCCGACCAATGCCGAGGAATTCATTCCCAGCGGCGCGAAAACGGCCTCGTGCAAATACGTGGCGAACGGCATCTCGCAGGCGTCGCCCACGAACGAGGCCAGCACGTCGAAGCCCGCGTTCGAGTAGATCCGGCGAGTCCCCGGCGCGGCCTGCACCTCCGGCTTGTCGAACGCGTACCCGGCGGTGTGCGCGATCAGGTGCCGCACGGTGGCACCGGGAGGCCCGGCCGGCTGGTCCCACTCGACCGCGCCCTCCTCGACGGCCACCAGGACCGCGTAGGACGTCAGCAGCTTCGTCACCGACGCGAGCGGGAACACGCGCTGCTGATCGCCCAACGAGCCCACCACAGCGCCCGACGAGACCACGGCCACCGCGACGTTCGAGGCGGGCCACGACGCCGCCACTTCCACGCTCTGCATGGGACAGACGTTAACGTCAGGGGGTGACAGTCCGGGAACTGATCGTCCTGGGAACGGCCAGCCAGGTTCCCACGCGCCAGCGCAACCACAACGGCTATCTGCTGAGGTGGGACGGCGAGGGCTTCCTCTTCGACCCCGGCGACGGGTCGCAGCGGCAGCTGCTGCGGTCGGGCGCGGCTGCGAGCGACATCACGCGGATCTGCATCACCCACTTCCACGGCGACCACTGCCTGGGCGTGCCGGGCATCGTGCAGCGGCTCAGCCTCGACCGGGTGCCGCACACCGTCCACGCCCACTTCCCGCGGTCCGGCGCCCACTTCTTCGAACGCCTCCGCTACGCCAGCGCCTTCTACGACGCCGCGGACGTCAAGGAAGAGCCCGTGGCGGAGGACGGCCTCGTCGCCGAGGGCAAGTTCGGCAGGCTGGAGGCGTACCGGCTCGACCACGGCAT
Source organism: Lentzea flava (assembly GCF_014648475.1). GTDB lineage: Bacteria > Actinomycetota > Actinomycetes > Mycobacteriales > Pseudonocardiaceae > Lentzea > Lentzea flava. Next base: position 482,403 of record NZ_BMRE01000002.1, read on the forward strand.
CGACAGCTTCGGCTACCGCCTGGTCGAACCCGACGGCCACCGCATGCTCCCCGACAAGCTCAAGGAGCACGGCATCCACGGCCCGCAGGTCCGCGCGCTCCAGCAGGACGGCGTGTTCAACGGCGTCAGGCTCGAAGACGTCAGCGAGCCGCGCAAGGGCCAGAGGTTCGCCTTCGTCATGGACACCAGGCTCTGCGACAACGTCTACGAGCTCGCGGACCAGGCCGACCTGCTCGTCATCGAGTCGACCTACCTGGCCCGCGACACGAAGCTCGCGGGCGACCACGGCCACCTCACCGCGCAGCAGGCCGCCCGCGTCGCGCGGGACTGCAGGGTCCGCAAGCTCGTCCTCACCCACTTCTCCCAGCGCTACGAGAACCCGGCCGAGTTCCACGCCGAGGCGGCGGTGGAGTTCGACGGCGAGATCGTCATCGCGAGGGACCTCGATCGGGTGCCGGTGCCGAAGCGAGCCACTGGTCGCTGACGATCTCGTGCAGCGACGAGTGGCAGGGCTTCCACCCCAGCGCCTGCAGCCGTGACACGTCGGCCCGCTGGAACCGCACCTCACCGGGATGCGCCGGTCGCCACGTCACGTCCACGGACCGCCCGGAGACCTCCTCCACGGCACCGAGGACGTCCCGGACGGACGCCGGCGTGGCCCCGACGTTGTAGACCGCCGACTCGCCGACCGCGCAGGCCTCCAGCGCCACGACGAACGCGGACGCGACGTCCCGCACGTTCACGAAGTCGCGCACGGCCGTCCCGTCGCCGTAGACCTCCATCCCCGGCACGGCACCGGCGGCCGCGGCCACGGCACGCGTGATCACCCGAGTGGTGTCGGTGTCACCACCTCCAGCGACGTTGAACAGACGCAGAGTGGTCGCCCCGATCCGTCCTGACCGCGCCGCCCACGCCACCAGGTCCTCGGCGGCGGCCTTGGAAGCGGCGTAGGGGGACGACGGTTCCCGAGGAGATTCCTCGGTCAGCGGAAGATCCGAGGGCCGGTACACGCCCGCAGTCGACGCGAGCAGGAATCGCTGACCCTCCAACGCCTGCAGCAGGTTGAGCGTGCCGCCGACGTTCACCGCGTAGTACGAGAGCGGATCTTCGAAAGACTCCCGCACGCGGCCGAGACCGGCCAGGTGGATGACGGCGTCGGCGTCGATCGACCCGAACGGCTCGGAGAGCCGTTGACGCGACGAAACGGGTTCATGCCCGTGAACCTGCAGCTCACGCACCACGGCACGGCCCACGTACCCCGTCGCACCGGTCACCAGAACTCGCACAAGTTGACCCTAAAGGTCGACCGGGGTTGCGCCGATAACACACGAGTGAGTTACCCCCATCGCGCTGTGCACACAAGCATCGCCGGACTCCTGCACGACGTCGCCGTGCACGAGTTCAAGCGGCAGGAGTTCCTGCGCAACGTGGCTGAGATCGTGGGAGTCGCACCCGCGCCTCAGTCAGCCGAGCTCACCGCTCCGCTTCCCGCGATCAACCCCAAGCGCAGCTTCCTCAACCGCGTTGACCAGGTCCTCCGGGACGCGGCGCGCGCCTAGGGCGCACGCAGATCAACGACTGATCCACTTGCCGTGAGGCCCGCGAAAGCGGGCCCGTCGCAAGATTCATCCGGCTGTTGCCGGACCGTGCTTCGACACACATACCGGGTGGCTCTACGCTACGCGTCACCCGGCGATCGCCGGTCGCATCCTTCTGCTTCTTCTCAAAGCGGGTTCTCGGCGATGGATCATGTCTTCGCAGCGCTCAACGAGCGCTTGGGCGGGTTGTTCGGTGACCGGTTGGTCGTGCTGGCCGGTGGCACGCGTTTGGCGAAGCGTGCGCATGAGCTTCATGCGCTCGGTGCTCGCCATACGCTCGTGCTCGATACCGACGACCATGCCCCGCTGCATGATTCGGAGATCGCCCGCTGGGTGTCTCTGGGCATCAAGGGCGGGTTCGTCGCGGTCGAGCAGCGCCGCCTCGGCAAGCTGCTGACCAAGCCGAGCGCCGAGGTGCGCGCGATCCTCAAGGACTTCGACCCGAAGGCCGAAGCCCTCGTGATCAGCACCCCGTACAACGAGATCGACACGTTCCAGGGCCGTCCCGTGCTCAACGCGCGCCAGCGCAAGTGGGTCGAGCTCGAGAACAAGACCACCATCGACGCGCTCTGGGACGAGCTGTCCGCTCGCCGCGCGCCCGCGATGGTGTTCGACCTCGACTTCGAACGTCTCTGGGGCGCCTCGGAGATCCTGGACCGCGGCGCCGGCGTCGTCTGGTCGGGTGACGGCCCCGCGATCAACGGTGGTGCCAACTTCGTGCGCCGCGTGCGGTCGTACGAGGAGGCAAAGGAGGCCTTCGAGGTGCTCGCGCCCAAGTGCGAGCAGGTGCGCGTGATGCCGTTCCTGGAAGGCATTCCGGTGAGCGTGCACGGCATCGTGTTCCCCGACGGCACCGCGGTGCTGCGCCCGATCGAGATGGTCGTGCCGCGCCGCCAGGGCCAGGCCAAGTTCCTCTACGCGGGCTGCGCGTCCTACTACGACCCGCCCGTGTGGATCCGCGACGAGATGCGCAACCTGGCCCGCCGCGTCGGCGAGCACCTGCGCGAGACCGTCGGCTACCGCGGCACGTTCACGCTGGACGGCATCGCGACCGAGGACGGCTTCCTGCCGACCGAGATCAACACCCGCTACGGCGGTGCGATGGTGTGCTTCGAGGACGCCGTCCCGACCCTGCCGCTCGCTCTCGTCCAGGTCGCCCTGGTCGCCGGCTGGGACCTCGGCATCTCCTCGATGCAGTTCGAGGAGCTCGTCCTGCAGGCAGCGGACAACATCCGCTCCGGCGCGGTGGGCGCCAACGTGCGCGCCGTGCAGCCGACCCAGGTCGACGAGCGTCGCGTGATCTTCACCGGCTGGGCGTGCCGCCTGGCGCACCCGGACGAGCCCGCGCACGCGACGCTGCGCCTGAGCCCGTCGCCGATCGGCGGCCGCCTGGACCTCGACCTGCACCGCGAGAACATGCCCGTCGGTGCGCCCGTGGCAGCGCTGACGGTCGCGGCGTTCGCGCTGGCGGACCAGGAGTGGGGGACGGGCCTCGGTGCCCTGGAGCCCGCGATCGCCGTCGAGGACGAGACCCAGGTCGAGCAGGAGTTCATCGAAGAGGCCGTGATCGCCTAGAGGTGCATTACCAGGCGCCCTCGTCGCCGTACGCGGAGATGAGGGCGAACCGGTAGCCCATCAGGGCGGCGGCGACCTCACGTGGCTGGTGCGCAGGACGCACCAGCCCCTCGCCGAGCACCTTCGGCCGGGGCAGGTCCATCCCGATCAACTCGGGCGACCGCTTCAGCAGCGCCACGGCGATCTCGGCGGCGTCGGCGAGCATCTCCTCGCCCGGCAGCTCGATCATGTCCTGCATCAGGCCCACGACGAACGCGGGCAGCTTCTCCGGCACCGCGCACGCCAGGGCCACGAGGCACGCCACCCGTTCGGACGCGAGCGCCTCGAAGATCTTCGGCGCGCCCTGGGAGACGGCGTGCCGGGTCTGGGTCAGCCAGTCCGGCGCGGTGCGGGGGAGTTCCCGGCCGAGAGCGTTCCACCGGCGGTGCGTGCGCCGGCCGTCCTCGGTGAAGCCCTTGCCCGCCAACGCCATGGCGGCGAGCAGGAAGATCACCCGATCGCGTACATCGGCGGCGACCTTGTACGAGGCCCCCAGCTCCACCAGGTACGGCACGGCGCAGAACGAGGCCTCGGAGACCGTGTCGTCGGTCAGCAGTCGATCGGCCAAAGAGGAGAGAGCGTCGAGGCGGACGTCCGCGCTGGGGTCCATCAGGGAGCGCAGGAGACGGGGCACGCGACCGGCGCCACCCCGGCCGTCGTAGACCTCGGTCCAGGAAATCCTGTCGAGTCCGCGCAACGGGTCAGGCCGTTGCCAGGCACGCGGCAGCTCCATAGGGCGGAAAGGTACGGGATGTCAGGGAAGGCTCCTCGGAGCCTCGCCCGTACGATCTCGTGGTGTCCTTCTCGGTGGCCGACATCTTCTCGGGTGCGGGTGGCATGAGCTACGGCTTCCACGCCCACCGCGACTTCCGGGTCGTGGGTGCCGCCGACGCGCAGATCGGCAAGCCGTCCTCGCGCCTGGGTTCGTTGCGCTGCAACGACACGTACCGCGCGAACATCGGCGTCGACCCGCTGGAGGTCGACCTCTCGAAGGTGTCCCCGGCGGCGTTGCGGGAGGTGTGGGGGCTCCGCAGAGGTCAGCTCGACGTGCTGCTGGCGTGCCCGCCGTGCTCGGGCTTCAGCCGCATCACCGCGCAGAACCACGTGCGCGACGACCCGCGGAACTCGCTGGTCGGCCGGATCGCGGTCTACGCGGAGGAGCTGCGGCCGAAGGTCGTGCTCGTCGAGAACGCCCGCGAGCTCGTCAAGGGCAAGCAGCGTCACCACTTCGACAGCCTGGCGCAGGAACTCACCCGAATCGGTTACTCGGTCGCGGGCGGCACGCACATGCTGTCCAAGTTCGGCCTGCCGCAGCTGCGGGAACGAACGCTGATGGTGGCCGTCGACGCGGGCCTGCCGTTGCTCACGATGGACGACCTCTGGGAGGGCAGGGTCGTCCGCCCGTCCGCCATCACGGTCCGCCGCGCGATCGGCAAGCTGCCCCCGGTCGAGGCCGGCCAGGCGCACCCGGAGGACCCCATTCACGTCTCGCCGACGTTTTCTCAGGACCGCAGCCTGGAAAGAATGCGGGCAATTCCTGCGAACGGCGGTTCCTGGGCGGATCTGCTGCGGTCTCCGGAGACCGCGGAGTTGTTGAATCCGGCACAACGCAAGATCGTCGAACAACAGAACTGGGGTTCTCACCCGGACGTGTACGGCCGGATGTGGTGGGACGAACCCGCGCGGACGATCAAACGCGAATGCGGCCACGTCGGCAACGGCCGTTATGCCCACCCCGAGCAGCACCGCCTCTGCACGGTCCGCGAGATGGCGCTGCTGCAGGGCTTTCCGCGGCAGTTCAGGTTCGACGTGTCCATTCTGGGCAACGCCTACCGGCACGTCGGCGACGCCGTGCCGCCGCTGATCGCGTACCAGCTGGCAGGGCTGACGCGGTGGATCCTCACAGGTCGGCGCCCCGAAGCCCTCGAGATGTGCCTGCGCGGCACTTCTCTGCGTCCCGGCGACATTCGACCGGTGGAAGTTACCGAAATGGTGGCGTGATCGATGAACCGCGCGTGCCCGCCATCCGTAGCGGGACGCGGCAATTGATAACTGTTCGGCAACGAATCTATCGTCACCTGACAAATCGAATCCATCGTGGACCTATCCACTGTGGACACCCTGAGTAGATTTTCGCTGGTCACACAAGGTTTGTAGTAGCCCCCATACCTCACTCCATCGGGTGTAACTCGATCGGATAGTGTCCGCTCGCTTCCTGTCGGTTCAGTGTCGATCTCGACGTGCCGACCGTCCCGACGGGCGAACTGTCTTCCCACCGCGTTCGGGCTAACTTCAGCGAGCAAGGAGACCCATGGCTTCCCGGTTGAGGATCGGCGCGGCGCTGCTCGGCGCCTCTGCCGCCCTGTCGTTCTCGGCCCTCCCGGCCTACGCCGACGTCAAGATCACGCCGGACCGCGGTGGTCAGGAGCGTGGCCACGACGTGTGGCTGAAGTCTGCCGACCCAAAGCCGAAGTTCAAGCAGGAGACCACCTCGGTGATCAAGCTCCGCATCGAGGACGACAAGGACCGCTCCAACGTCCTCGCCTACTGCGTTGAGCTGCCGACCCCGCTTGAGGACAAAGATGTTCTCAAGGAAGTGGACTGGGACAAGCACCCCGGCAAGGACACCAAGTTCAAGGGTGACAACCCTGGCAAGGTGCTCTGGATCCTGAACCGGTCCTACCCGAACAAGTCGGTGAAGGACGTCAAGGAAGAGTTCAAGATCAACGACCTGGACAAGGAAGACGTCATCGCCGCCACGCAGGCCGCGCTCTGGCACTTCTCGGACAACTTCGGCCTCGACGTCGGCAACGAGAAGAACGACCCCCAGGTCATCGAGCTCTACAAGAAGTTCGTCGAGAAGGCCACGCCGGAGGCCGCGCCGAAGCCGACGCTGACGATCAGTCCGGAGTCAGTCGAGGGCAAGCCGGGCCAGAAGCTCGGCCCGTTCGAGGTCAAGACCACTGCCACCGAGGTCAAGCTGACCGGGAACCTGCCCAAGGGTGTGACCGTCGTCGGCGAGGACGGCAAGCCGCTCGAGGTGCAGCAGAAGTCCGACGTGCTCTCGGTCAAGGGTGTCGAGAACATCTCCAAGTTCTACGTGAACGTGCCGGAGGGCACGCCGGACGGCCAGGCCGCCTTCAAGCTCTCGGCCAATGCCGACATCGCGGTGGGCAGGCTCTTCGTCGCGCACAACGAGAAGTCGGACGACGTCGCGCAGTCGCTCGTCGTCGCGCAGCCGCAGAAGGCCGAGGTAGAGAAGGAAGCCAAGGCCAGCTGGAAGGCCGGCGCCGTGCCGACCACGACGACCACGACGACGACCACCACGACCACGACGGAGACCACGACTCCGACCACCACGACCACCCCGGCCGCTCCGGCTCCGGGTGGCAGCACTGACGACCTGGCTTCGACCGGTGCGTCGATCCTGTGGCCGCTCGTCGGTGGTCTCGTGCTCGTCGGCGCCGGTGTCGGTGCGCTGTTCGTGGTGCGCCGCAAGAAGGCCGGTGCTGCTGAGTAATCAGCACCCCCAAGACGAACGCCCCCAGGGTCCGCGCCGGCCCTGGGGGCGTTTGCCGTTCAGCGCCTCATCGGCGGCTGATGCCGGCCACGCTGATGTCGCCGTCGGCGATCGCGACGTCTCGTTGTGAAGACGCGCCGGAGAAGATCGCCCGTGCGGGATCGCGGAAGTTCTCCACGACCTCGACGCGCTGCACCGGCTTCGCCGTCGGGATCACGGTCTCCGGCGTCCACGTGCAGCCGAACCGCACCAGGTAGGTGTTCACGTTCGGCTTTCCGTCCTCGGTGGCGTACACCCGCCAGGTGAACGGGTCGACCGGTTCCATCTCACGGGTGCGCAGGCCCCGTGCGACCTCCTTGGTCTCCCACGCGCGACCGTTCCAGGTGGACAGGTAGTTGCGCAGCGGCCCGTTGGCGGGGTCGCCCATGAACCACAGCAGGAACGGCTTGCCCAGCGTCGTGCCGACGAGCTGGATGTAGTCCGGCGACTTCACGTTGTTCGGCAGCGTCAGCGGGGTCTCCGCGACCTTCAGGTGCTGCTCCTGGTCGGCGTCGTCGATCTGGGTGCCCAGATCGCGGCCCGAGGCGGAGTAGAAGTGCAGGTTCCGCGGGTCGAACCACGTGTAGTAGATGTTGCGGTGGTACCGGTCGTGCAGGTGTCCTTCCGGGCCACCACCCGCGAGCGTGTAGACGATCCGCACGCGGCCGTTGTCCTCCTGCCGCAGCTGACCGATGTAGATCTCGTTCATGTTGTCGGCGCGGGAGGTCGAGCCGATCGCGAACCGGTCACCGGTCAGTTCCGTGGAGGTCTTCCACGTCCTGCCGTTGTCCTTGGACACCACGTAGAGCATCGGACGCGTGTCCGTGGGCGTCGTGTGGTCGAGGTCGCGGGTCGTCTCGCGGTAGAAGACGTAGATCGTGCCGTCACGTGTCACGAACGGCATCGGGTACGTGGCCGCGTTCTTCGAGATCAGCGTCTCTTCCCAGACGCCGTCCGCCGAGTTGGGCTGGGGCGAACGGGACATGCGCAGCTCGACGTTGTGCATGCCGCGGAAGATCAGCAGGTGCCCGTCCTTCGCCTGCACCATGGTCGGGTAGTTGTGCGAGTCCTTGTCCCCGTCCGCGACCCGGTTGGGCGCGGACCAGGTGGCCTTGCGGTGGTCGTACGTCTGGACGTAGCTGTCCTCGTACTGGCCGGCCCACGAGATGAAGGTCTTCCCTACCTTGCGGTCGTACACCCCACCCGCGACCGGGCGCCGGTCGCTGCGGGCCGCGACGTTCGTGGCCGTGGTCGTCACCGTGAACTTCGCCTTCCCCTGCACGTCGGCCGTGGCGTGGGCCGAAGGGACTGCGACGAGCGGCAACAGCAGTACAGCGGACATAACTCCACGCAGGAGCCGTGTCATGTGGCTTGTCCTCCTGGTTCTGGCCGCGACGGCGGCCGACCAGGCGGCGGCGGGGCCATCATCGTTGTCGCCGAGCCGACTTGTCCAGGCGGAGTTAGCGTGATCGCGGCTATCACCACGCGGGGTCGTCTCGGGTACCCTGCGTCAGGAGCGGAGGAGCACCACATGAACTTCGACGAGATCAAGAACAAGGCCATGGACCTCGCCGAGCAGCACCACGAGCAGGTCGACAAGGGCGTGGACGCTGCGGCTGATTTCGTCGCAGGCAAGTTCGGTCACGAAGAGCAGGTCGACTCGGTCGCCGAGAAGATCAAAGACATCCTTCCGGGTGGAGAGTGAACTCCTTCAACGCCACTGACGCAGGGCGGGCGACCCCGAACGGGGAGACCCGCTCTCCTTCTTCCCGCAGGCCGGAGATGATCACCTGGCAGGGCCTGCACGAGCCACGCCTGGAGCAGGTGCGGCTGCTGCTGTCGAGCGACCAGCGCCTGCGCGCCTCCGGCCGCATGGTGGCCGCGGGCCCCGACGAGCAGTTCAACGCCTCCTTCGAGGTCTCCGTCGGCGAGAGCGGCCAGGTCACCCGCCTGCTGCTGCGCACGGCGACGGTGCTCGAGGAGCGCCAGTGCTCCCTGTCGAGGACCGAGGACGGCGCCTGGCTCGTCGACCACGGCCAGGGCGCCAAGCGCGAGACGTTCAACGACGCCCTCGACGTCGACGTCCAGTTCGCGGTCCTGTTCAACACCATCCCGATCAGGCGCCTCAACCTGCACCGCGAGGAAGGCGAGTACGACCTCCCGGTCGTGTGGGTCTCGCTGCCCGACCTGTCGGTGAAGGTCGTGACGCAGACCTACAAGACGATCTCGGTGGGCGCCGAGGAGTCGGTCGTGCGGTTCCGCAGCGGTGGGTTCGAGCAGGACATCAAGGTCGACCAGAACGGCCTCGTCGTCGACTACCCGTTGATCTCGAAGCGGATCTAGCACGGCGCCGACCACGCACCTGCCCATCTCGGCCAAGGCGTGGTCGGCGGTCCTGACGTGAGGGCCGGTCGCTAGACCATCTCTCCCAGCACCTCCGGGTCGATCACGATCGGCGCGGGCCGGTAGGCCGGCGGCTCCACGCCCATCAGCGTGCGCACCAGGAAGTCCCAGCAGCGCGTCCGCACGTAGGCCAGCCTGTCGATGAACAGGTGCTCGGCCCCCGGCACGATGAGCAGCTCGAAGTCCTTGCCCGCGGCGATCAACGCGTCGGCCAGCCGCAGCGTGTGGTCCGGGTGCGCCGTGTCGTCCAGCTCGCCGTGCACCAGCAGCAGCTTGCCCTCCAACCGGTCCGCGATCTCGGTGTTGGACGCGCGCACCCACGCCTCGCGGTTGCCCGCGCCGTCGCACGACTCCGCCCAGCCCAGCCCGATGCACCGGGCGTCGTGCGAACCGGACAGCGCCACACCGGCCTTGAAGGTCTCGGGGAAGGCCAGCATCGCCCGTCCCGCCGCGAAGCCACCGCCCGAATGGCCCATCACGCCCACGCGGTCGAGATCCATCCACGGACGCGTCTCCGCCAGCTGGTGCAGGGCCGCGACGTGGTCCTCCAGGCTGCCCGCGTCGGCAAGGCGGCCGTACGAGTGGTCGAGGAAAGCCTTGCTGCGGCCAGGAGTGCCGCGGCCGTCCAGGGCGACCACCACGAAACCCAGTGCTGCCAACGGTTCCGCGTCCAGCCCCATGCCGCCGGGGTCGAAGCACGGGTCGACGCGCGTGACCTGCGGACCGGGATAAACGTTGTCCACCACGGCATAGCTGCCGGACGGGTCGAACCCGCGCGGCTTGTACAGCACGCCGTAGATGTCGGTCTCGCCGTCCGCCGCCTTGACGCAGAAGCGTTCCGGTGCGGTCCAGCCGGTCTCGACGAGGCGGGTGATGTCGGCGCGTTCCAACGAGACCAGCACGCGGCCGGTCCAGTCGCGGACCGTCGTCACCGGCGGTGTGTCCACAGTGGACGCCGAGTCGACGAAGTACGCCTTGTTCTCCGACACGGTGACGACGTGGTCCAGCTTGTCGTCGGTGACCAGGGCGAAACCGCTGCCGTCCAACGAAACGCGGCACACCGTGCGGCGGTACGGGTCCTCCTGGACCAGACCCGACGCGGTGAAGTACACGACCCGGGAAGCCTCGTCGACGTGCAGGATCTCGCGCACCAGCCACTGACCGGACGTGACCTGGTTGAGCAGTTCACCGGTCTGCAGGTCGTAGCGGTAGAGGTGGCCCCAGCCGTCGCGCTGCGAGAACCACAGCACCTCGCCGGCCAGCACGCGCACGATCGGGGCGCCGTACATCCACTGGTTGGGGCTCATGCGGTTGGACCCGGTCTCGCTCAGCACCACCCTGACCTCGCCGGTGCGGGCGTCCATCCGGTGCAGGGTCAGGGAGTGCTGGTCGCGCGGCCTGCTGATGAAGTACACGGCCGAGCTGTCCTGCGCCCACCACGCCCAGCCGAGCATGATCGGGGAAAACTCCGGCATGAGCAGCGGTGACGTCCGGGCGCGGACCATCGTGCCTTCCGCGACGTCGAAGACGACCAGCTCGGCCAACGGCATGTGCTCGTCGCCGGGGTAGGCGTACCGCTGCGTGTGCACCCGCGGTGCGCTGCCGTCGGCCGGTCGGGACTCGATCAGGTGGGTCTCGCGGGTGTCGCGCTGGTCGGTCCGGTGGGCCATCACCTTCGTGGAGTCGGGCGACCAGGCGACCGCCGGCGGCATGTGCGGCAGGCCGAACTTGCGCATCAGCGTGCCGTAGCTGCCGGAGTCCGGGCCGTAGCCGTAGCCGTGGTTCTCCGCGCCGTCGGTGGTCAGCGCCCACTCGCGCTCACCGGAACGCGCCCACAGGTCCTCCCCGCGCCGGGACACCGCGACCTTGCCGTCGGGGGAGGACACCTCCAGCGGGTTGCCAGGCGCCGGCAGGAACGGGGTGGGGTCGAAGCCCGGCTGACGGGTGCCCGCCGCCGGGTCGACCAGGACGAACCGGCGATCGGCGCCGTCGCGGACCTGGTACCAGAAGCGGGCGCCGCCCTCGATCCACTGTGGACGGACCTTGTCGCCGACGACCAGCTCGCCCGGGGTGGCCGAGCGGCGGAGGAGCTTCTCTGCTGCCTGGTAGTTCTCGGTGGTGCTCAACGTTTTCTCCCCAGTGTTCGGAAAGGTCAGAGGCTGCGAGCGGTGATGTCGCCGTACGAGGTGGTGGCGCGGATCGTCAGGTCGGTGGTGCCGTCGTTCTTCAGCGAGTTCTGGATGCGCCCGTAGGAGGTGCCCGCATCCAGCGAGGCGGAGAGACCGGCGGCGACGCCGATGGTGATGTCGCCCTTCTGCGTGCTGATCTCCGCGGAACCGCTGAGGCTGCCGACGGTCACGTCACCGGCCTGCGTGCTCACCCGCAGGCCCTCGGCCTCGTCGATCTTGATGTCGCTCTGCGCCGCCTCGAAGGCGATGTCACCGAGCCTGCCGACACCGCGGAACTCCGCGGCGGCCGCCTTGGCCTCGACACCGGAACCGGTGGGCAGCTGCACGGTGACCTCGACGGAGCCGGACGGGCCGAGGATCTGGTTCCCGGCCTTGCTCCTGATCCGCAGGACACCGTCGGCGAACTCGACCTCGGTCTGCTCGGCGGCCTTCACGTCGCGGCTTTTCGAGGTGTTCGAGGGACGGACCTCGACGGTGGTGTCGGAGCGGTCGGCGGCGATGAACTGGACGAGGCCCGCGGGGATGTCGAGAACGGCGGTGATCGGGGCGGGGGTGGCGAACTTCTGCATCTCTGGCTCCTGTGGCTCGTTGTTTCTGATGAGCGAAAAGCTACGTTGCGTTCACGGAAGTCACCAACAACCTTGTTGCGTTCGATCAATATATCCGCAGTTCAGAGTGTCAAAAGTGTTGCAATCGGGTGTGGATCTAACGCAACGGTCAGCCAAGAGCGTTGCAATGGAATGAGGCTGAACGCTATGGTCGCGGCATGCCAGGAGGTCGACTCACCCAGCAGGAACGCCGCCAGATCGCGATCGGCCTCGCCGACGGCCTGGCCTACGCAGAGATAGCGCGAGGCCTGAACCGGCCCACCTCGACGATCACGCGCGAGGTGATGCGCAACGGCGGCCCCGCCGGCTACAAGGCCGACCTCGCCCACCTCGCCACCGAACGCAGGGCTCAGCGCCGCAAGCAGGCCGCACCGAGAGGGCGCCGGGTACCCGAACGCGCCGACGGCCGCGATCCCGAGGCGGTGCGCGAGTTCGAGGAGACGTTCGCCGGCATCTTCATGGCACAGGGCCTGCCGAAGATGACGGCGAGGGCGCTCGCCAGCCTCTACGCCACCGACTCCGGCAGCCTCACCGCGTCAGAACTGGTGGGCCACCTGCAGGTCAGCCCGGCGTCCGTCTCGAAGGCGATGGCCTACCTGGAGAGTCAGGGCCTGATCGGCAGGGTGCAGGAGGGCCGCCGCGAGCGCTACGTCGTCGACGAGGGCGACATCTGGTACCAGTCGATGATCGCCAGCGCGGCCGGCACCAGCAAGCTCGCCGAGGCCGCGCGCGGGGGCGTCAGCGTGCTCGGGTCCGGCACCCCGGCCGCCACGCGACTGGAGAACATCGCGCGGTTCCTCGACTTCGTGTCGGAGAGCATCGTGCGGGCCGCCGAGCAGGCCCGCGACATTCTGCACCCGAAGGACTAGACGCGCTCACAGCTCTCAACACACCTCCAAATGGGTGCACGACTGTAAGCTCACGAGCGACCGCAGAGCGCAATCGGGGGCTTCTGCGTCCGAAGAAGCAGTGACGGCGGCAAGGGTCGGCGCCGATCCGCTCAAGAAGTACGACGGGAAGTCATGAAGCGCATCGTCATCTCCACCTTGATCGGACTCTCTGCGTTGACCGCGGGTTGCACAGGCACGCCTGGCAATGCAAACCCGACGCCGACCACCGGCAGCAGCACACCAACGAGCAACTCGGACGATGCCTCCGAGTTGAAGTCGCTCAGGCCGTGCGACCTGCTCACTGAGTCGGAGGCTTTCAGCTTCGGACTCAAGCTGCCGGGCGAGGCGTCAATGATCGTCGGTTTCAACACCTGCGACTGGATCATCCCCGGCAACGGAGGCCTCAACGCAGGCATCAACATCGACACGGGCGTGAAGGACCTCAACATCAACGGAGACAAGGAATCCGACGTCAAGGTCGGCAAGTTCACCGGGGTGAAGGTGGAGGGCCAGGACGGCTCCAAGGACAACTGCTCCATCTTGATCGCCGTCAGTGAGACGTCTTCTGTAGCGGTCACCGCCAACATGAGGGCTGGATCCGGAGACAGGGCCGGCGCCTGCGAGCGTGCAACGAAGGCTGCCGACCTGATCGCACAGAAGCTGCCTTAACAACTCCGAATGCAGATCGCACCGCGCCGTCCAGCCAGCAACGCGTCGTGACCAGGTACAGCTAGACGCGAACCGCGACCGCCACGCCCTGCCCGACGCCCACACACGCGGCCGCGATCCCAACGCCACCACCACGCGCACGCAGATGCCGCGCCACGTCGATGATCACGCGCGGCATCGAGGCCCCGAGCGGATGCCCGTACGCGATCGCCCCACCGTGAACGTTGACCTTCTCCCGGTCGATTTCCGGCAGGTGATGCAGCACCGACAACGCCATCGCCGCAAAGGCCTCGTTGATCTCCCACAGATCGACCTGGTGCGCGTCGAGATGCAGCCGCTTCAACAACTTCCGGATCGCCGACACCGGCGCGATCGTGAAGCGGTGCGGCTCCTCGCCGGTCGTCGCGCTGCCCAGCACCTCCGCTAGCGGCTCGACACCCAGCTCCGCCGCCATCGCCTCGGTGCCCATCAACGCGGCCAAAGCGCCGTCGTTCAACGGAGAAGCGTTGCCCGCGGTCACCGAGCCGTTCTCCGAGAACGCCGGCTTCAGCTTCGCGAGCTTCTCGATGCTCGTGTCCGCGCGGACGTTCTCGTCGCGACGCACCGCGGTGCCGTCCGGCAGCTGCACGGCGAAAGCGAAGCCCTCGTGCACACCGGCGTCCCACGCAGCAGCGGCGCGGCGGTGTGACCTCAGAGCGAAGTTGTCCATCTCGGAACGCGTGATGCCCAGTTCGTGGGCGACGTTCTCGGCAGCCAGCCCCAACGGCACCGTGTAGTGCTTGGGCATCCGCGGGTTGACCAACCGCCAGCCGAGGGCCGTCGACACGGTCTCCATGCGGTCAGGGAAGGCCTTGTCCGGGCGTGCCGTCACGAACGGAGCGCGCGACATGCCCTCCACGCCGCCCGCGACGATCAGGTCGGCGTCACCGGCTGCCAGCGCCCGCGCGCCCTGGATGATCGACTCGCCACCGGACGCGCAGAGGCGGTTCAGCGTCACGCCCGGCACGGACACCGGCAGGCCCGCCAGCAGGGCGGCCATGCGGGCGACGTTGCGGTTGTCCTCGCCCGCGCCGTTCGCGTCGCCCAGCAGCACGTCGTCGATGCGCGCGAGGTCGAGGCCGGGATAGCGGCGCAGCAGGTCGACGATGGGCAGCGCCGCGAGGTCGTCCACCCTGATGCCGGAGAGACCTCCCCGGTACCTGCCGAACGGCGTGCGGGCTGCGTCGAGGATCAGTGCGCGGGCCATACGTCCATCTTGCGGCAATCAGGGCTTCAACAAGAAGGGAACGTAACCCGTTTCGGGGTGCACTTCTGGATCGGTGCTGAAGGCTTTGACCTCGATCGCGTGCGGGCCCTCCGCCAGCGAGGCCGTGTTCAGTGAAATCCGCCACCGGCCCGCGGCGCCCGGTCCGTCGGTCGTGGTGGGGACGGTCGCGACGTGGTTGCCGTCGAGCCGCACCTCGAACCCGGCCAGGCCCGCGACGGCCGTGTCGAGGGCGTTGATGCGGACCTCGATGACCACGCGTCCCCTGGTGAACGCCGCGCCGTTCTCGATGGGCTGGCCGCTCGCGTCGAGGACCTCGGGAACGGGGTCGGCGAGCACCGGTTTCGCGTCGACGAGCGGTGTTCCCGGCTGGCGCTGGGGAGCGCTCCTGGGGCCGGTGAGCTCGACGTCGGTGTGCGTGACCTGGACGCGTTCCTGCGTCACGAGCGCGACGTTGAGGTTGTCGGTGAAGGCTTCCTTGGGCAGGTCGGCGACGGCCGGGTACTCCGCGCCCGGTTTCCACGGCGTTCCCGGGATGGCCGGCCTCAGCGGCACCTCGACGCCGTTGATCTTCACGGCCGTCACCGGCTCGCTTTCGCGCGACGGGATCAACGCGATGCGCAGCTGCCCCGAGGTGACGTCAGGGATCGGCAACGCGCTGCTCGCCGGACCGTCCACGCGCACCTGGGGCGTGGGGACGGCGGGCGGCGCGTCGGCCTTGGCGGTCCGGTAGCCGATGAGGTCGACGCCGGCGCGGATCCGGTCGCCCGCGAGTGCAGCGACGCCGACCAATGCCGTCGCCTCGCGCCACTCCGGCACGAACGGGCTGGTGGCGACGACTTCACCGTCACGGGTGACGTGCGTGCCGTTCCTGGTCAGCACGATCTCCCAGCGCACGGTCACACCCGGCAGCGCGGGCGGGATGGCCTTGGCCGTCGTGCCGTTCGGGACGAGCTCGACGACGGAGTTGCCGGAGACGTCGGTGGAGACGGTCGCGCGGATGGCGTTCGGCAGGACCGGGTCGCCCTGGACGCTGACCGGGCCCGGCACGAGGTCCAGCAGCAGCTTGCCGCCGGTGCCGGGGGCGTCGGTCTCGACCACCAGGCGGCTGTCGTCGTCGGTGCGGACGAACGGCGTGCGGGACCTCAGCGTGACCGCGCGGGTGCCGCAGCTGCTGCTGATGATCAGCCGGTCGTGGTCCTCTCCGTCTCCTGACGTCGCGCGGGCGCAGTCGGTGCGCTTGGTGAGGCGCCAGCGCTGCAGGTCGGGCTCGTCCGCCTGGTCGAAGCGATCGACGAACGTGTACGGGGCGTTGTCCGCGCGGGGTGTCGCCTTCGTGGTCGCCGGCTGGGAGCGCTGGCCGAACGAGTCGACCGCGCGGATCTCGATCTGCTGCTCGCGCTCGTTCTCCAGGCCGTCCAGCTGGGTGCCGGGCCTCGTGACGAGCTTGGTCCGATCGCCCCACCGCACCTCGTAGCCGGGAGCGTCACCGGACCAGGTCAGCTGGATCTTGTGGTGGCCGCCGCGCGCGACGACGTTCGTGGGTGTGCCGGGACGTCCTTGTGGGGCCGGCACGAGCACCTGCTCCGCCTCGTACGGCTTGAGCTTCGTCGGCGGCGGGGGAGCCGTGGGCAAGGTCGAGTTGCCCCCGTCGGTGTCGCGCAACAAGATCACGCCCACCACCAACGCGAGCCCTGCGACAGCGAAGGCGACCCGCTTCATGCGGTCACGCTAAGGCGTTGTGCCCAGCTCGAACACGGTTTCGGTGGTAACGGGTTCGGCATGGTCCGCCGGAAGGACGCTCAGCTTGAGCCGAGCGTGCGACCCCGGCGCCGGCTTCGTCGCGTCGAGCCAGAACTCATGCCTGCCGGGGACGCCGGGCCCCTGCTCGTCGGTGGGCAGGGCGACGATCCGCCTGCCGTCGAGTTCGAGCTCGATGCCGCGGTGCCCGATGGCGTTGATCTCGGCAGTGACGAGGATGCGGCCGCGTCGCGGGATCGGCTGCGGGTGCTTGGTGCCGTCCTCGTGCATGACGTGCAGCCGCGGCGCGCCGGTCCTGATGCCGCCCGGCCGGTCCGCGAGCTTCGGCAGGGTGCCGGGGCGGCTCTCGGGCTTGCGGATGATCACGAGCTGCGCGGGGTCGGCGGCGGCGATCTTCCTGACGCCTGCGGGAACGTCGGTGATCCTGACCTGGTTGCCCGGTTCGAGCGCGACGATCTTGGCCGCGGCCGCGTCCTGCGGGACCTCGGCGTCCTGCACGAGCGAGAGGACCTCGGTGGGCAGGACGCGTTCCGGCACGCCGCCGACGCCGAACGTGTCGAGGAACCCGCCGCCGTCGATGCGGATCCGCGGGTGGACCAGCGGTTCCTTGATGGCCACCGGCTCGTAGGCGACCACAACCCCGTCGCGCAGCGCGACGACGGCGTCGGGCAGCACCCGCATCTCCCACCGGTGCCGCACGCCCGCCACGAGCCCGGTCAGCGGCGCGTCGCCGAGCTGGACCTCCTTGCCGGTGCGAGGCAGGTCCGGGTCCGCGATGATCCGCGTGCCCTGCGTCGTGACGTCGAGGCTGACCGCCCCGCGCGGCTGGCTGTCGGTCTCCCGGAGGTACTGCCACGGGTCGGGCAGCAGCGTGAGCCGCACGTGACTCGACTCGACGGCTCCGCCGACGCTGATGATCGCCCTGCCGATCGCGCCGTCGCTCGCCGGCACTCCGAACCTGATGGGCGTGTTCGACTGGAACGCGGCCATCGGGCAGTCGACGTCGATGCGCTTGCCGGGCCCGAACGGCCTGAGCCCCAGACACTCCGGCTCTGCCTCGACCCGCCACTTCCGCGGATCCAGCGCCTCCGGCCCGTCGAACCTGTCCACCTGGCCGACGAGCTGGTCGTCCCACCTGTCGTTGTAGAGGTCCTTGGGCGTCGCGGAGATCCTGAGCGGCTCCGACCGCTTGCCGGTCGCGCTCACCGCCCGGATCTCGACCTCGACCCGCTCCTCGGGACTCAGCCCGCCGATCTCGACCTCTGGCCCCGGAACGAGCTGCTCGGTGCCGTTCCAGCGGACCTCGTAGGCCGACGCCGAGCCGTTCCACGCGATCTGCAGCGCGTCGGCGTCCAGCGCCTGAGCTCTCGGGTTGGCGGGTTTCGCTGGCTCCTGCTGCTGCACGACCTCGACGCCGTCGTCGATCTCACGCTTCAACGTGTCCGGTCCGTCGCCCGCGCGGAGCGCCACGACGGCAGCGACGACGAGCGCGAGGCCACCGAGCCCACCGGCGAGCGTCCGTCGATCCACCCGGCGACCCTACGACGTTTCCGCTGTGGCGGTGCTGCCGTTCAGCCCAACCACCCGTCCGCCCCGCGACCCGAGATTTCGGAGCGCGGCCAGCGCTCCCGGCTTCGTCAGGTCGATGGTGATCGCGGTCCGCTGCGGCTGGTTGACCAGCGCTTTCCGGCCCTCGTGCCCCGCCTCGATGGTCTTGGCGAGCCCACCGGTCGACGCCAGCGACCCGCGCGCCGCCCCGAGCCTGCCGAGCGCGTCGTCGACGGCCATCAGCAGCGCGTCCCGGTTTCCCTCGCACATCGCGCGCACCAGCTCCGGCCTGCTGCCCGCGACCCGCGTGCCGTCGCCGAAGCTGCCCGCCGCGAGCGCCATCGCGAGCGGTCCGCCGTCCGCGCCCACCGCGGCCAGGATCGCCGCCATGACGTGGGGGAGGTGGCTGATCCGCGCGACGGCCTCGTCGTGCTCCTCGGGCGTGGTCGGCACGACGTGGGCGCCGAGGTCGAGCGCGAACTGCATGACGTCGTTGAGGTGGTCGTCCGCCTCCTCCGGCGTGACGACCCAGGCCGCGCCCTGGAAGAGCGTCGCGCTGCCCGCGTCCCAGCCGCTCCTGCTGGTACCGGCCATCGGGTGGCCGCCGACGAAGCGGACCTGGGGTGCGTACCGGTGCACGGCGTCGTGAACGGGGCCTTTGACGCTGGTGACGTCCGTGAGGCGGGTGCCGGCGGGGATCTTGCGGAGGAGATCCGGGAGGGCGGGCAACGGCACGGCGAGCACGACCAGTGCCTCCGGGTCGCGGCTGAGGGCCTCGTCCACGCTCGTGATGTCGAAGCCCTCAGCGCGTGCCTTGTCCGCGTCGTCCT
The DNA here is from genome assembly GCF_014648475.1 of Lentzea flava. Lineage (GTDB taxonomy): Bacteria > Actinomycetota > Actinomycetes > Mycobacteriales > Pseudonocardiaceae > Lentzea > Lentzea flava. The sequence goes on from NZ_BMRE01000002.1 coordinate 501,336, forward strand.
TGCTCGCGGTCGCACCCCACACCGTGCGCCCGGCAGCCTTGGCGGCCCGCAGCACGGAGCCGCCGATCAGTCCCAGTCCGATCACGCACACGTCTCGCACGGCGCCCATCATTCCGTGCGACACGTGCGCGGAACTACCGGAGGGCGTCCAGCGCGAACGCCGCGTAGGCAGCCACCCCGTGCTCCATCGCGGCCTCGTCGAACAGCACCCGGTTCGAGTGGTTGGGCGGCGCCTCGTCGACGTCGATCCCGCGCGGGCAGGCCCCGAGGAACGCCAGCGCGCCCGGCACCCGCTGCAGCACGTAGGAGAAGTCCTCCGCACCCATCAGCGGGTCCTGCATCGGCTCGCTCCACGTCGGCCCCATCGTCTGCGCGACGAGGTCCACCACGTGCTGACCGACCTGGTCGTCGTTCACCGTCACCGGATACCCCGGCACGATGCTGACCTCGGCGTGGCAGCCGTACGCGGCGGCCGTGTGCTTCACGAGCTGCTTGAGCTCCTTGTGCACCTGCTTGCGCGTGGCCTCGGACAACGTCCTGATCGTCCCGTCGAGGGTCGCGACCTCGGGGATGATGTTCGTCGTCGTGCCGGCCTTGATCTGCGCGACCGTCACCACGGCCGGCTCGTGCACGCTGATCCGGCGCCCGAGCATGGTCTGGATCGCGCCGACCATCGCCGCGGCGGCCGGCACCGGGTCGAGGGCGTTGTGCGGCATCGCGCCGTGCCCGCCGCGGCCCTTCACGTGGATGTGGAACGTGTCCGCGGACGCCATGATCGGGCCGGGCCGGCACGTCACCACGCCCGACTTCATCTTGGACGTGATGTGCAGGGCGAACGCCTTCTCCACACCGTCGTCGAGCAGGCCTTCCTCGATCATGTACCGGGCGCCGTGGTAGCCCTCCTCACCGGGCTGGAACATGAACAGCACCTTGCCCCGCAACGCGTCCCGCCGGTCGGCGAGCAGCCGGGCGGACGACGCCAGCATCGCCACGTGCGTGTCGTGCCCGCACGCGTGCATGTTGCCGTCCACTTCGGACGCGAAGGGCAGCCCGGTGTCCTCCTGCAGCGGCAGGCCGTCCATGTCGCCGCGCAGCAGCACCGTGGGCCCCGGCCGATCACCCTCGAGCACCGCCACCACCGAGGTGGTCGACACGCCCTTCGTGACCTTGAGCGGCAGCCCGTCCAGCGCGTGCAGGATCGCCGCCTGGGTCTTGGGGAGCTGAAGCCCCTGTTCGGGGTGGCGGTGGATCTGCCTGCGCAACGCCACCGTGCGGGGCTGCAGCGAGCGCGCCCCTTCGAGCAGTCCGGCGAGACGGGGGTCCGGCGTGTTTGTGCTCATCTACCGATGGTGCCACCACCTCGGCTACCGGGAAGGTCGTCTGGGCCCTACGGTGTGCACATGACACAGCAGGAGCCGGTCAACGGCTTCGCGGTCGCGGTCGTCCGGGAGGACGGCCGCTGGCGGTGCAGCAGGATGGACAGCTCCGCGCTGTCGGAGCTGGACGCGGCGATCACACAGCTGCGTCAGCTCAGGTCGACCGGCGCCGTGTTCGGCCTGCTGGCCGTCGACGACGAGTTCTTCATCATCCTGCGACCGGTGCCCGGCGGCGTGTCGCTGCTGCTCTCCGACGCGGCCGCCGCCCTCGACTACGACATCGCGGCCGACGTCCTCGACCTCCTGCGCGTCGAACCGCCGGACGAGGAGGACACCGAGCTCTGGCCGGAGGGTGACCTGGGTGTGCTGGCCGATCTCGGCATGCCCTCGCACGAGCTCCAGATCATCGTCGACCAGGTCGACCTCTACCCGGACGAGCAGCTCCAGATGATCGCCCAGCGCATCGGCTTCATCGACGAGTTCACGAAGCTGCTCGACACGATCCAGGCGTGAACGACTCCGACCTCGTCCGCGCGGCCCTGAACGCCGCCGCCGGCTCGGGCCCCGACGTCCCGATCGGCGCGGTCGTGTTCGCGCCCTCCGGTGAGGTGCTCGCGTCGGCCTGCAACGCCCGCGAGGCACTCGGCGACCCGACCGCGCACGCCGAGATCCTGGCCCTGCGCGAGGCGGCGACCAAGTACGGCGACGGCTGGCGGCTCGACGGCTGCACCCTCGCGGTCACCCTCGAACCCTGCACGATGTGCGCCGGAGCCCTGGTGCTCGCACGTGTTTCTCGTCTCGTCTTCGGCGCCTGGGAGCCCAAAACGGGCGCTGTGGGGTCGTTGTGGGACGTCGTTCGGGACCGCCGGCTCAACCACCGGCCGGAGGTGCACGGCGGTGTGCTCGAGGAAGAGTGCGCTGACCTGCTGGAACGCTTCTTCCGGACCCAGCGTTAACCCGCTGGATCCGACTGTGTATTGTTCTTACCGGTGGCGTGTCCGAGCGGCCGAAGGAGCACGCCTCGAAAGCGTGTGAGGTGAAAGCCTCCGTGGGTTCAAATCCCACCGCCACCG